>CAYVTM010000004.1:0-56864 GCA_964454645.1 uncultured Sphingobacteriaceae bacterium
TTGGATAGAGCATCTGACTACGGATCAGAAGGTTTGGGGTTCGAATCCCTACGAGTGCACAGCGCCCGCCGACGTTTAGGTCAGGCGGGTGTTTTTTTAAATTTTTTCGGCTTCTTTACCAATCAGTTAAAATTTAAACATATGCTAAACATCGTACTCTTTGGCCCTCCGGGTGCCGGCAAAGGCACACAATCTGAGAAAATGATTGCAAAATATGAACTGGTACACTTATCAACCGGCGATATTTTAAGAGCGGAAATTGCAAATGGTACCGCACTTGGTTTGGAAGCAAAAAAATTAATGGATCAGGGAATATTAGTCCCCGATGCTGTAGTTATCGGAATGATAAGCAACAAGCTCGATGCAAATAAAGAAGCTAAAGGCTTTATATTTGATGGTTTTCCGCGTACGGTGGCTCAAGCTGAAGCATTAGATACCTTACTCGCATCAAAAGATACATCTATAAAAACGATGATTGCTTTGGAAGTGGAGCAGGAAGAGTTGAAAAGGCGTTTATTGTTGAGAGGGAAAGATTCAGGCCGCCCCGATGATGCTAATCCTGAAATTATTCAGAAACGTATCGAAGAATATCTATCAAAAACTGCACCCGTTGCAGATTATTATAAAAAACAAAACAAGTATGCCGCAGTGTACGGCATCGGTTCTATCGATGAGATTTTTGAAAAAACCTGTCGGGTGATAGAGAAATAAGTTCAAATCATTTAAAATAGTATGTCCGGCTCCAATTTTGTTGATTATGTGAAGATTTGTTGCCGTTCGGGTGCGGGAGGAGCAGGTTCTGCCCATCTGCATCGCGATAAAAAAACGGCCAAAGGTGGTCCCGATGGTGGCGACGGCGGTCGCGGCGGTCATATCATCATTCGTGGAAACAGCCAGTACTGGACCTTACTCCATTTAAAGTATCGTAAACACATTATTGCCGAGAACGGGCAATCAGGTGCTTCTGCCCTGAAAACCGGTAAAACCGGTAAGGATGAGATCTTGGAAGTCCCTCTGGGGACCATTGCTAAAGATGCAGAAAGTGGTAAGATTCATTTTGAAATTACAGAAGACGGGCAAACGGAGATATTAACTTCCGGCGGAAGAGGCGGTTTAGGTAACTGGCACTTTCGGTCTTCAACAAATCAAACACCACGTTTTGCTCAACCCGGCGAACCCGGTAAAGAAGAGTGGAAAATTCTTGAGTTAAAATTATTGGCTGATGTAGGATTGGTTGGATTTCCCAATGCCGGGAAGTCAACCCTGCTTTCAGTTGTTTCAGCTGCTAAACCTGAAATTGCCGATTATCCCTTTACAACCATAGTGCCTAATTTAGGAATTGTAGCTTATCGCGATAATAAATCTTTTGTGATGGCGGATATCCCGGGAATTATCGAAGGAGCCTCTAAAGGCAAAGGATTAGGATTTCGTTTCTTACGCCATATCGAGCGAAATGCCGTCCTGTTATTTATGATTCCTGCGGATAGTAAAGATATTCATAATGAATATAAAGTCCTTTTAAATGAATTAAAAGAATATAATTCCGAATTATTGTTAAAACCACGACTATTGGCCATTACCAAATCCGATTTGCTTGATGAGGAATTGGTGGAGGAAATTAAAAAAGATCTTCCGGAAATACCTGTTGTTTTTATTTCCTCAGTCATACAAAAAGGAATTCCCGAATTAAAGGATATGTTGTGGAATGCTATTAATGCGTCCTAATTTAATTTTACATTCCTTAGATTATTCCTCGAATAATTTTTGTTTTTAGCAAATCATTTAGATATTTGATAAAGATGTAATTCTTATGCAATTTTTGTATAGGTTTTTTACTCGTAAATCATGGATAGAAACTCAGCTGTAAAAAAAATTCTATTAGTAGAGGACGATGATATCAGTCAGTTTTTGTTAAAGAAAATGATTGAAGATCAAGGTTATGAGCTGACAATTATCGATAATGGAGTAAGTGCGTTGGAACTCCTTGAAAACGTTCATTTCGATTTGATTATCATGGATATAGAGATGCCGATAATTTCGGGCATTGAAGCAACACGCAGGATACGAAGTATGCAGAATCCTGTTAAAGCACAAGTTCCTATCATCGGAATTTCAGCAAACCCATTCGAATCGGCAGATGACTTTATACAAAAAGGAATGAGTGATTACATTATCAAACCGGTTGATGAAGCTGTTTTTGTTTTTAAAATGAAAACCTTTCTATACATGTAACGTTTCAAAAATCATTTATATCTTCGGAAGAACGAAATTCAACTATGTCGAATAACCCGCTTAAAATTTTTATTGTTGAGGATGATCTTTGGTATAGCAAATTCCTGAATCATCAGATAGCAATGAACCCCGACTATATCGTTTCGGTTTTTCACAGTGCCAAGGATTGTATTGCTGCTCTTGATCAAGAACCTGACATTATCACGCTGGATTATACCTTACCCGATATGAACGGGGCAGATTTATTAAAGAAGATTAAAAGTATATCTTCCGAAACGGAGGTTATTATTATATCCGGACAGGAAGATATTCAAACAGCTATCGGGTTGTTACGCATGGGTGCTTATGATTATTTGATGAAAAACGATGATACGAAAGAGCGTATCTGGAATTTGATCAATAACATTAAAGCAAACATCGGACTTAAAGAAGAGATTACTCATCTTAAAGAAGAAATTGTACATAAATACGATTTTGAAACCTCAATTATAGGCACCAGCGATTCAATCAAAAAAATATTTGGACTGATTGAGAAAGCGAGTAAAACGCAAATCACTGTCTCTGTTTCCGGCGAAACAGGTACAGGAAAAGAGTTAGTCGCAAAATCTATTCATTATAATTCTTCTCGTAAGAAACAAACTTTTGTAGCGGTGAATGTTTCTGCTATTCCGAAAGATCTGATCGAAAGTGAATTATTTGGACACGAGAAAGGCTCCTTTACGGGTTCACATGCACGAAGAATCGGGAAGTTCGAAGAAGCAAGCGGCGGAACTTTATTTCTGGACGAGATTGGCGATTTCAGCTTGAGTTTACAGAGCAAACTCCTACGTGTATTGCAAGAGCGCGAAATTACCCGTGTGGGTGGAAATGAAGTGATTCCGGTAGATGTCCGTATCATTACGGCAACACATAAAAATTTATTGGAAGAAGTAAACAAAGGGAATTTTCGGGAAGATCTATATTATCGCTTGTATGGATTGCCGATTGTATTGCCACCTTTAAGAGAGCGTGGAGGTGATATTCTCGTCATTGCTAAACATTTTATTAAAGAGTTCTGTAAAGAAAATAAGATCAGGCAAAAACAAATAAGCCCGGAAGCAAGAGAGAAATTACTCGCTTATCATTACCCCGGAAATGTCAGGGAGCTAAAAGCTCTGATAGAATTAGCTGTGGTAATTTCGGATGATGATTTCATCAAGCCCGAAGATATTACATTTACCCGCATGAGTTCGATCAATGATTTGTTGAATCAGGAACAAACGATGGAGCAATACAGCCTCTCAATCATGCAACATTTTCTGGATAAATACAATGGAAATGTATTGCAGGCTGCCGGAAAATTAGATATCGGTAAGTCAACCATCTATCGTTTTATTTCCGAAGGGAAGCTGATTGTCAAACGCAATTAAAAACAAGATTCTACTTAGTCTTGTCCCATACAAGGTTGCCCCGAAATACTCAGAATATTATTTTCGAAAGAATACGTTATCCCCGTCGATAAAGCAATCACATTCATCAGACTATGCAAATCGGGATCGCTGAAAGATCCTGTAAAATGGCAGTTCATAATGGCTCCATCGGCTTGTACTTCTATATTGAAATAATGTTCGATAGTTTCAAATACGATAGCCAGGGTTACATCCGAGAAAACAATAGATTTTGTTTTCCAGGCAATGAAGTTTTCATTCTCGATACTTGTTTTCAGGAATTCCCCCTCGGGAGATGCAATACCTTTAGAACCCTTTTCTAAAATAACATGTTTGTTTTTGTCAGTCATGCCTAATTCTACTGTCCCGGAATTTACAGAGACTTCCACCGGTAATGAAGAATCGTAAGCTTGTACATTGAATGAGGTCCCCAACACTTTAGTGTATAGGCTGCCGGTATGAATAATGAAAGGTTTATTTGCATCTTTTGTAACTTCGAAATAGGCTTCACCGCTCAAATTTAATTCGCGTGTTTGCCCTTCGAAATTTTTAGCATAACTTAATTGAGAGTTTTTATTTAGCCAAACGGTACTTCCATCGGGTAATTGTATTTCAATGATCTCAGTAGCATTGCTGCTATATTGTATGATGGATGGTGTTGAATTCAGATTATAAATAACCAAGCCTAGGCCTACGAGTACAACGAATACAGCTGCTGCACGCAGAAATAGATTTTTAGAAGAAGTCCGGATACTTCGCATTTTTGTTTCGCCGGCTATACCTGTAGCTTTGGCAACTTTGTCCCAGGCCTTACCAGTATTGGCTTCGAATGTAACCGTGCTTCCGGCCGACTGATCCCAAAGCATTTTTATCTCCGTGTAAAAAGCTTTGTTCTCTTCCGATTCTTTTATCCATTGTTCCAAGAATTGTTTTTCGCCCGGACTTGCATTGCCGCTAAGTACCGAGGATATTAATTCTATAATCTGATCTGTGTTCATGTGCGTAAATTAAAAAATATCTTTCATAACTGTATTATTATAGGAAGCAAATATTCCTAATCCACCGTTTATATTGCTGTAAGGTTTATTGGTAGCATCATCTATTTCCATGAATAAAGATGGATTCGATTTCGTATGAAATAAATAATAAGGTTTGTCGGTATTGTATAATAATAATTTAACAGATTTTAGTGCATGTGTAGGAATAGGTTTCGCACGGTATTTCATTTTCAAAACCGTTGGAGAACCGTTTGAATAAAAAAATTCTGTGTCCGAGTCGGGTGTTAACTCCAGCATTTCCGAATGAAACCCGCCGTTAATCGTATCGTTATAAAAATAGATCATTTCGGCATCGGTACGATAAAATTTTTCGGATGTACCGCTATAATTCCAGTTCATCTCGTAAATAAATTGAATTTGGTTATTTATGATGATTGAGTCCGTGGTATATGTAAAGTCAACAAGTTCGGATTCCGGTACCTTGCAAACCGCATGAGCAGAATAACCCGAAGGGGTTTGCACATTAAGTGTATAGCTCTTTCCTCCTTCAATCGGATAAATACTTGTACTTAAAAAATATAAATAATAATCAGGAGCATATTCGAGTGTATCGCTATATGTTCCATCACTGATGGTAACGATTGCGTCTTCGACAATCAGATCGTCGTTAGGAGTACTGAATACCGGACTGGAATATAAAACGTATGCTTTTATCAGGCCATCATCCGGACTTATAAAAGATGAAACAATAACCTTTTTTTCTCCTTTGGGTGTAGGGATGTCTGCATCCAGTTCTTCGCAAGAACCGAGAACAAATGAAGAGAGAATGAAAAGATAAACAAGACGTTTCATTTTTAAAAGCTTAATGTGAATGACAAAGATGGACTGATACCAAAGAACGCCATTTTCTTTAATTTGTTTACTCCGTTGGACTCGCTTACAATTGTATAAAATAAAGGGTTTTTACGGTTATAAACGTTCAAGGCACCTATGTCAATTTTTAAAATCGATTTTTTGATAGTTGTTTGATACTTCATATTTACATCCAATTTATGATAGGGAGCAGCGCGATAACTGTTACGTTCCCCATATTCGGTAAAAAAATAAAAAACACTATTCTGGTCGAAACCGGGATAAGGATTCAGATCCCCGGGTTCATGTCCCAATACGGCATAATTGCTACTAGGTAAAGTTATTGCATTCCCTGTTGCAAAAATCCATGCGGATTGTAAACTCCAGTGTTTGTTTAAAATTATGTTTGTATAAACCGAAATACTGTGCCTGCGATCGAAACTTGCCCAAAACGCCTTTCCATTATTTAATTCATCAAACTGCCATTTGGTATATGACAACGAATAGGATACCCATCCACTAAGCCAGCCTTCTTTTTTTTCTAATTGAATTTCAGTACCATACGATTCCCCTTGCCCCATAATCAGCCGGTCTTCCCAATCATTTGTTTGCGATTCATTCGGATTGAAGAAGAAATTCAGGAAATTGTAACCGGGCCTGAAGGTGCTGATACGCTTGTTTTTTTTATAATAAGTCTCTAAAGAAAGTTTAAAAGACGAATTTGCTTTCTGTATAAATCCTAACCCGTATTGATAGGATGTTTGTGGTTTAAGCCGCTCCGTTGCCGGTAACCACAAATCGTTGGGTAATCCGACTCCAAACTGGTTTCCGATAAAATGCATATACTGCATCATACGGGCATACGAAATTTTCAGGGAACGTTTTTTATCGAATTGCCATGCGGCGGATAAGCGGGGTTCGGGATTAAAATACGCTTTCTGTTTATATTGGAAGTGACTCAAACGTACACCCATATTTAACTGAACACGATTGCTGACCTGATACTCATCCTCTGCGTACCATGCGCTTTCGAAACCGTAAAAATTTTGTTTATGTGATTCGTAGGTCTCCAAAGTATCATTCGTATGTCTGAAACTATTGGATGGGGCAATGCGATGATCGATTAAATGAATCCCTGTTTTTATATGATGCTTAATATTCGGGTAATAATCCACATCATGCTTGAATGAAACATCACGTATTCCCGATCCAAATTCTAATGAGATTCTTTCATTAAAGTATTGATCGTTCTGAAGGCTTATTAAATCGAAATTGCTGTATATGAATGTGGTATTAGCGAATACTTTACTGTTGTATAAGTGATTCCAACGAAAAGAACCCGAAACATTACCCCAGGTTAAAAAATCCATGCTTAATCCATTACTGACATCATCGTTTTTAACATTAAACTTATCTCCGCTTTTATAAAAGCTCAGATAAATTTTATCATTCTTACTAAATTCATGATTGAATTTTGTATTGATATCATAAAAATTATATTTGATACGTACATTCTCCGTGGCATTGGTCCGGTTCAGCAGTTCATTGAGATGAGTTCTGCGGGCAGAAATAAAAAATGATGTTTTGTCTTTAATAACAGGCCCTTCAACATTAAGACGGGTAGTTAAAAGCCCGACAGCTGCTTCGGCATGAAAATTTTCTTTATTTCCCTCGCGTGTGCTCATCTCCACAACAGAAGAAAGCCGCCCGCCATATCTTGCAGGAAATCCTCCTTTAATGATCTGCAAATTCTTTAAGGCATCTCCGTTAAAAACAGAGAAGAGCCCGAACATGTGGAAAGGATTATAGATAGAAGCATCATCCAAAATAATCAGGTTCTGATCGGGAGTACCTCCGCGAATGTTATATCCATTGCTGATATCATGTTCTCGACTTACTCCGGGTAAATAATGTGTACTTTTCAGAACATCTTTTTCGCCCAGTAACTGGGGAAATTTAGTCATCTCATTAAAATCTAGATTCAAAGAACTCATTAAAAGATCTTCCTCTTTTTTAATACCCTGGATTTCTACCGGACTAAAGGTATTCGATGATTTGAGAAGTATATTTAGTTCTGTATCTTTTGTTAAAATAATTTTTTTGTAAACAGGTTCATAGCCTATATAACTAAAAGCCAACAAGTGGGTATCAGAATTTAGGGTAAGTGAATAGAAGCCGTAATTATTACTGCTAGAGCCCAAATAATAACCGGGTTTATAAATACTTACTCCGGGTAGAAGTTCTTTACTTCCTTCTTCCCGGATGTATCCGCTGATGGTATATCGTTTTTGTACCGGACCCAAAATAATTACCCCGTCCATTTCGGCAAAACTTATTTCCTTCCCCTGAAATAAATCATTTAAAACAGCTTTAAGCTCCTGGTTTTTCTGATAGATACTAATCTTCTGATCTATATTTATTTTATCGGTACTGTATGAGAACCGTATTTGGTAATTTTTTTCCAGTTGTTGTAAGGCATCGAAAATGCTTCCCGAAGCGACTGTGATACTAACTTTTTGTTTTAATACCGATTGAGCTGTTGAAACCATTGAAATGCATAACAAGACAATACAAAGGATTGCTGACGAACAAAGTATTTTTTTTAAGGGTGGTATTATGTAGCGCATTATACCTAATGACAAATTATTGATGGAACACCCTTACCTATAAGAATCGGAAAATACTGAAGAATAATAGCAGCATCGGATTAGCCTGGTATTCTTTAATAAATTCACGCAAAGTTTGTAAGGCCTTTCCCATTTGTGCCTCTACCGTTTTGATGGAAATACCGAGCTGTTCGGCGATTTCGCGGTAACTCATACCCTCGAAACGGCTGAGTACAAAAATTTCACGTCGTTTTTCAGGTAAGGATTGTATAGCTTCCTGAATTAGTTTGTTTAATTCTTTTGCTTCCAATTGATGTTGAGAGGAATTATCTTCTTCACTGCGTATATTTTGCAAACGTTCTTCGTTAATACGTTTACGCTGAGCCGATTTTAAATGATTTAATGCCCGGTTTCTTGCCGATACCGTAAGGTAAGCTGCAACCGAATCGGGTACTTCCATCATACTGCGTGATTCCCAGATTTTAATAAATAACTGTTGAACAACATCTTCCGCCGCTTCTTCATCTTCAGTAATACGTATAATCTTGCGGCACAAAGGGTTATAGTGGCGACGAAACAAAGACTCGAATGCTTTCGAATCATTGTCTTTCATCAGCTTAAAAAGTTGTTCGTCTTTAAGGGTATTATTATAGGTCATACAAGAATGTGCAAACCTAATAATAAACTTTGATATATTAAATACAGGGAATTAAAGGTCAAGAATAAGTTAATCTCCCTCATAAATAACCCCCGAACTAGGGGTTTCATGCAATTCAATACGGTATAAACCTGCTAATTCGGGCTTTATTTCATTCCATAACCATTTAGCAAGGAGTTCGGAAGTCGGGTTTTCCAATCCGGGTATATCGTTTAAAGTATGATGATCAAGGCGGTCGATAATAGGGCTGATTACCTTTTTCACAATGCCAAAGTCGAGTACCCAACCCAATGAAGGGTCGGGCTCGCCTTTAAGATATACCGTCAGTTTGTAAGTGTGTCCATGCATTTGTTTGCACTTATGCCCATCAGGCACATTCGGCAGAAAATGAGCCGAATCGAATGTAAACTGTTTAAAAATAATCATTCTTAATCGTTTTAATTTCTCTTACCAACCGTAAGGATGTAGATTGATTGTATTCGGATTAAATGTAGGGCGAATGCTTATTACCGGGATTTTTGAACGGTTCACTAAACGTTGTGCCACCGGCCCCATAACGTATTCCGATATATTGCTTTTATCCATATCCGACATTACCATAATCAAATCGGCTTCGCATTCTTCTGCATAATCCAGGATAAGTTTAGATACCGAGCCGGAACCACGTACTTCTGTTTGTACTTTTACACCTAAATCAGTTGCAATTGTTTTAATCTGTTCGGCATGTGCTGTTAATCTGCGTCTGCCTTCATCTGTATTCGTATCATCGATTCCCAGCACTATCAATGTTGAATCGAACCATTGCGCAAGCTTAATCCCGTAGTCCACTTTCTCTCGTGAATGCGGTTGGTCTCTGAATTGTAAAAGAATACGTTTGAAAATATTATTATCAATGGTGTTTAATTTTTTCTGGACAGAAAGAACCGGGCAGGGTGCCTCACTTATAACACGTACGGCATTACTTCCGATAATAAACTCCCGAACCCCTGAAACCCCATGAGTGCTCATCACAATCATATCGATATCCTCTTCCTTAACAATCTTAACAATCTCCGGATGGCTTCTGCCCGAACGTAGGATGGTGTTGAATTTAACGCCACTGCTTACATATTGTGCAGCTATTTTATCAAGTTGCTCTTTCTTTACTTTTTTTAGTTCGTCCTCATACAACATCATGTTTCCGCTAAGCATATAAGCTTCGCCGCTGATAGGGTAGATTAACATCTCTTCCGAGATATGTACCAGGTTTATTTCTGCTTGCTCTTTTTTTGCTAAAATAATAGCATAGTCAATGGCATTTAAAGATAATTCCGAAAAGTCGGTTGGGACAAGAATCTTTTTTAATTTAAACGTGTTCATGATCTTCTGTATATAATGGTTAATATATGTTTTCTATCATTTTGTTGTACAAATTTCCATTAAATTTCCCGTATTAAAAATGATATTCATCATATTTTAAAATGATATCCATCCATGATATTTTATTATTAAATATAACGAATACGGATGTTCCGAAATTATGTTTGGCAACATGCATAATATAAATGGAAAGTATATCTAAGCCAAAATTTGATAAAATGAAATCGGATATAGGTCGCCATGTGCGGAAATCAGTCCTAAATATAATTCTTATTCGGTTTATTCAAAATCTTGTCGTAAATTAATGTTTGCTCTTTTAATTATCATAAAAAACAATATTTTTGATTTTTAGGAGGTTGAGTTAACATTGCCTTGATGATTTAATTTAAATTAATAAACAAATCGAATTGGAACCCAGTAAATACAAAGACCCCGAATACTTTCATAAAGTAGTCGATTGTCAGTATGCTTGTCCGGCGCATACTCCGGTACCCGAGTACATCCGGCTGATTGCTGCGAAGCGTTATTCGGATGCGTATATGGTTAATTGGGAGTCGAATGTTTTTCCCGGAATATTGGGAAGAACCTGCGACCGCCCCTGCGAACCGGCATGCCGCAGAGGCAGAGTAGAAGAAGAACCTGTAGCGATCTGTCGCCTCAAGCGTGTCGCCGCCGATTATAAAGGCGATGATATACTATCCCGTATTCCCAGAGCTCCTTTTCCTTCCAATGGAAAAAAAATAGCATTAATCGGTGCGGGCCCTGCATCGCTCACAGTTGCACGCGACTTAGCTCCTTTGGGATATGAGATTCATTTGTACGATGAGCAATTGAAGGCAGGAGGAATGATGCGCAGCCAGATTCCTTCTTTCCGCTTACCCGAAACGGTGATAGATGAAGAAGTGGGTTATGTGTTGGATATGGGTATCCATACACATTTTAAAACCTATGTTTCCTCTCTAAAAGAAATATTGGATAAAAAATACGATGCGGTATTTGTAGGGACGGGCGCTCCGCGTGGCCGCGATTTAAAAGACCTGCCCGGAAGAACCGAAGGAGATGCAAATATTCATGTGGGGATAGAATGGCTGGCAAGTGTGGCCTTTGAACATACGCATGCAATCGGTAAAAAAGTAATTGTACTGGGAGGAGGAAATACTGCGATGGATTGCTGCCGTACTTCCCGTCGTTTGGGTGGACAGGAGGTTAAAGTTGTAGTGCGAAGCCCCTTCTCCGAAATGCGTGCATCTCCATGGGAAATTGAAGATGCTTTACACGAAGATATTCCCATTATCGATTGTCATGTTCCTATAAGTTTTGTTGTCGAAAACAATAAACTGAAAGGGATGATGTTTGAAAAAGTAAAAGCTGAAACAGATGCATCGGGCAAACGCAAATTGATACCTGCCGGTGAGCCGCATGTGTTTATTGAAGCCGATGATGTATTAATAGCTATCGGCCAATCGACCAGCTTTACCTGGATTGAAAAAGACCTGGGCTTAGATTTCGACGATTCTAAAATGCCTGTTGTTGATCCGCTTACTTTTCAATCTACCTTAAAAAATGTTTTCTTCGGAGGTGACGCTTCCTTCGGTCCTAAGAATGTGATTACTGCGGTAGCGCAAGGCCATCAGGCTGCTGTTTCCATCGACTTGTTTTGCTCGGGAAAAGAACTAACCGACCGACCCAGCCCTTATGTGAATTTAGTGAGCCAGAAAATGGGTATTCATGAATGGAGTTACGATAGCCAGGTTGAAACAGATAACCGTTATGCTGTTCCCCTGGTTGAGAAAGAGAAAGCCTTGAAAGATCGTAAAGTGGAAGTGGAATTAGGTTTCGATGAGCCGCATGGTTATAAAGAAGCACAACGTTGCTTGAATTGCGACGTGCAAACGGTATTTTCCGCGAATAAATGTATAGAGTGCGATGCCTGTGTGGATATTTGTCCGACATCCTGTTTAACTATTATCGAAAATCATGAAGAGGATGTTTTGCGTAAGGTTCTTACCGTACCTGCATTAAATACTTCTCAGGATATAATGGTTTCGGAGGCATTAGCAACGACACGTGTGATGGTGAAAGATGAAGACGTATGCCTGCACTGTGGTTTATGTGCAGAACGTTGCCCGACTTCAGCATGGGATATGCAAAAATTCTTTTATAGTGTTACAAAAGCAGGGAATCAATGTCAGATAGCAGTAAAATAAATAATTTTGTTGTTCGCTTTGCGAATGTAAACGGTACGGGGTCGGCTTCTGCAAATTTACTTTTTGCGAAAGCGATTTTCAGAATGGGAATTTTTGTCACACCCAAAAATATTTTTCCTTCCAACATTCAGGGTTTGCCTACCTGGTACGATGTGCGTGTAAGTGAAAAAGGATACTTAGGAAGACGGGAAGGTGTGGATATGATGGTATGTGTAAATCCTCAAAGCATGAAAGGGGATGTAGCAAGTGTAAAACCCGGAGGATATTTCTTATACGATAGTACAAAAGATATACATCCGGATTATGTGCGGGAGGATATTCATTATATCGGTGTGCCTTTGATGGAAATGTGTATTCGTGAATTTGCCGATCCGCGTCAGCGACAATTATTTAAAAATATTATTTATGTAGGAGCATTGTCGGTACTGATGAATATTGAGTTCCCGGTGTTGGAACAATTGCTGGCAGAGCAGTTTAAAGGTAAGGAAAAATTAATTGTTCCCAATGTAAAAGCATTGCGCCTGGGGATAGATTATGTGAACGAACATTATCAATGTCCGCTGGATATCCGCCTGGAAAGACGCGATGTTGTAAAGGATTCTATTATGATTGATGGAAACTCTGCTTGTGGACTGGGTGCCATTTATGCCGGAGCTACCGTTGCTGCCTGGTATCCCATTACTCCTTCCACTTCTGTGGTTGAAGCTTTTGCAGATTATGCAAAAAAATACAGGGTCGATAAAGAAAGCGGAAAAAATTTATTTGCTATTGTTCAGGCAGAGGATGAGTTGGCTGCATTGGGAATGGCCATCGGTGCAAACTGGAATGGGGCAAGAGCATTTACGGCAACCAGTGGTCCGGGTGTTTCGCTGATGCAGGAATTTTTAGGCCTTGCTTACTTCGCGGAAATCCCGGTTGTACTTATCGATGTTCAACGCAGTGGTCCTTCTACGGGAATGCCTACCCGTACTCAACAATCCGATTTATTAATTGCAGCCTATGCGTCTCATGGCGATACTAAACATGTATTGTTATTTCCGGCAACTCCTAAGGATTGTTTCGAACTGACGGCTCAGGCATTTGAACTTACGGAGTACCTGCAAACACCGGTAATGGTGATGACGGATTTGGATTTAGGGATGAACGATCATGTGTCGGCTCCGTTAGAATGGAAAAAAGATCATACCTATAACAGGGGGAAAGTGCTGAATGCAAAACAGCTGGACTCCATCGAACGATTCGGCCGCTATAAAGATGTGGATGGAGATGGTATCCCCTATCGTACTTACCCCGGAACACATCCTGCCAAAGGCTCTTATTTTACAAGAGGAACTTCGCGCGATGAGTATGCGGTATATACCGAAGACAGTTCTCATTATGTAAAAAATATGGAGCGCTTGATTAAAAAATGGGAGACTGCAAAAACGCTGGTTCCTGCTCCTTACCTATATCAGGAGAAAAATGAACGACCTGTCGGAATTTTGTTTTTCGGAACATCTATGTATGCTGCGGAAGAAGCAATCGATATATTGAAAAATGAGAATATGCATTTTGATGCAATTCGTGTAAAAGCTTTTCCGTTTACAAAGGAAGTTGATCAATTTATAGCGGAACACAATCAGGTTATTGTGATCGAACAAAACCGTGATGCGCAAATGCGTACTTTATTAATCAATGAATTGGAATGTGAACCGAAGAAATTAATTTCCGTAACTAATTTCGATGGTATGCCGGTTACTGCCGATCATATCATTAGCAAAATAAAAGAGAAAGTTTCTGCAAAAGGAATGTCTAAAATTTAAGAGCTGCAACATGACTTATATACGTCCGAAATTTCGTCACCCTTCATTAAGTAAAAACGAATTGGGTTATACCAAAACCGATTATGAAGGATCTTTGTCCACCCTTTGCGCAGGTTGTGGGCACGACTCTATCAGTGCTGCCGTGGTGCAGGCTTGCTATGAACTGGCTGTTGAGCCGCATCGTTTGGCGAAGCTCTCCGGAATCGGCTGTTCTTCTAAAACACCCGCTTATTTTTTAAGCCAGTCGCACGGATTTAATTCGGTGCATGGCCGTATGCCTTCGGTAGCCACCGGTGCCAACTTAGCGAACCGTGATTTAATTTATTTTGGAGTTTCGGGCGATGGTGATTCCGCATCCATTGGTATGGGGCAGTTTGTGCATGTAGTACGACGTAATCTGAATATGGTTTACATCGTAATGAATAATGGATGTTATGGTTTAACAAAAGGGCAGGATTCGGCAACAGCTGATGAAGGTTCGAAAAGTAAATCGGGATCGGTAAATTTATTCAATGCGATAGATTTGGCAGGATTGGCGCTGGAGTTGGGAGCTTCTTTTGTGGCGCAAAGTTTTTCGGGTGATAAAGGACAGTTAATTCCGCTTATCAAAGCAGCTATTAAACATCCGGGTTTCGCATTAATCAATGTGATCTCTCCCTGCGTTACCTTTAATAATAATCCGGGTTCTACAAAATCCTACGATTATGTACGCGAACATATGGAGGTTACAGGCAGTATCGATTTTGTTCCTTTGCATGAAGAAATTGTCGCCAACTACGAAGTAGGAACCAACGAGATTATTGAATTGCACGATGGCTCTCATCTGCAATTGCATAAACTTTCTAAAGACTGGAATCCCGAAGATCGCAGATCAGCGATGCAGGCTATTCAAAATGCAAGAGAAAAAGATGAAATCTTAACCGGGCTTATTTTTATCGATAACGATACCAAAGGATTGCACGAGATTTTAAACACTGCAAATATTCCTTTAAATACATTGACGGAAAAAGAACTTTGTCCCGGCACGGATGTTCTCGCAGCAATTAATGAGGAGTTACGGTAATATCTTCAAAACAAATAAGAGATATCGTATCAATGGCAATTTATTTACATTCTATTGTGCATTTATTTATGTAGCTGTAACAAGTCGTTAATATAGTCCCGATACTTTTGATTGAAATTAAATATATCAATCAGGTATCGTATGAAAAAAAAACTACTATTTCTTTTTGCGTTATTTTTAGCGCTTAATTTAACGGATGCATGGAGCCAAACGCTTATGCATTATTGGAATTTTAACAATTCCACAACAATGAACGATTTGCTAATACCATCTGCCTCAGTAGTTGGCGGAGCTTCTATCCAGCACATTGCAGGTGGTATAAGTGCTATTCAGACTACCAGTAATACAGGACAAGGTTTTGATGTTACTAACCCGAATGCAAGAAACGGAGACTTGGCTTTAACGCATTTACGTTTTAATGATCCTATTGGCGGGATGTTACTTTTCTCGATTCCTACTACCGGATATACAGACCCTGTTGTTAAATATGCAACACGTCGTTCGGGACAAGGTGCAGGTTCTCAATTTATTGAATATTCTACTGATGGAACAACATTTGTTCCTTTCGATACTATAGCTCCTGTTGATGATGATCCTACTTTGCAAACTATTGATTTTTCTTCCGTTGTAGCGGCAGATAATAATCCGGATTTTAAAATTCGTATTGGTTTCTCAGCTATGGGTGGTGGAACAGGTGGAAACAATCGTTTCGACAATTTCACCTGTGAAGGGACTCAAATGGCAGGGGGGACAGATACAACATCCCCTTCTGTCGTATTTACTCCATTAAACAATGCCGTTAATCAGGCAGTTTCTATACAAGCTATTCTTACTTTCAATGAAGATATTCGTTTATTAAATAATGATGCTATCAATAATACTAATGCAGGTGCTTTGGCAGAACTACGTTTGAATAATTCAGCGGGGGCATTAGTACCCTTCGATGCATCATTTGCAGGCAGAGTAATTACAATTGTTCCTACCAATCCTTTAGCAAATAATCAAACTTATTATTTAGCATTGAAAGCAAATGTTGTTGAAGATTTAAACGACAATGCCATCGATGAAGTTCAATCGATTCTGTTTACAACGATTGCACGGCAAACACAATTTCAAGCAGGAGACTTAGCAGTAGTTGCTTATCGTATGAATGCTGCATCTACGGAAGATGAAATCGCTCTGTTAACGTTTGTTGATATCCTCCCGGGAACAATGATTCAGATTACCGATGCAAAATATACAACGAATGCAAATGCACAATGCCCCGGTGGATTAACCTGGACTGCACCTGCATCCGGGGTTGCTGCGGGAACGGTTATTGCTATTCAGAACGACGCTTCAGTTGCTAATATCGGATCATTAACAGGCTCGGGTTTCGGTTTGAGTTCAGGTGGTGATCAGGTAATGGTGTATACAGGAAATCCAACAACGGCAATGCATATTACTGCATTAAGTTCAAATAACTGGTTAGCAGCAAATACTTCTTGCAGTGGAAGCAATTCAATGATACCTGCAACATTGGCCGATGGGGTAAATGCAATTAACTTAAACGCTGCCCCGGGTAATGTTAACGGGAATACAGTGAACGCATACTATAATGGCATTCAGGATGGAACTATTGCAGATTTAAAAACAACAATTTTTAATCCTGCAAACTGGATAGGTGTAGACGGAGGAACGGCTCCGCAGGTATGGCCTGCCTGGGCTTTCCCCGGCCCTCCTTCAGTAGTATCTGCAAGTGTATTTAGCCATAATTCAGTACAAATAGTTTTCAGCCGCGATCTGGATAATGCAAGCGCATTGGATTCTTTAAACTATACAGGTATTCAGGGTATCAGCTCAATTACAAAAACAAATAACGGGATCTTGGCAGATACAGTTGTTGTAAGTTTCCTGAATCCGTTTATTTCAGGAGGCTCATACAGCTTGGTGGTTTCAGGAGTGAAAGATACCGAGATGCGTACAATGTTCGGCGTGTTTACTTTTAATTTCTCCTACAACATGAGTATCGGTTTTGAAAAACAATTTATGGTAGTATCTGAAAGTGATGCCGCTATTGAAGTGAGAATAAACTTGGTAAGTCCTTCAATTGCAAGTGCAGACTTAGTATTTAAATCAGCTCCTTACAGTACAGCTTCATCAGCCGATATTACTTACACTACACAAACGTTATCCTTCACCGGAACCAGTGCGAATACGCAAACTATCACAATTCCAATAGTAAACGATAACGAGGACGAGCAAGACGAATATATAGTATTGAGCTTAGAAAATTTAGCCGGTTGCACCTTAACAGGAGATCAATTTATCACAATCTATATTACCGATAACGATCGCATTGCTCCTTTAGCAACACAGGAAATAGAGCTTTCACATATTCAAAGCTTTAAACCGGGCACAGCAGGAAGCTCTTGCGAGATTGTGGTTCATGATCCGGTTTCACAACGTTTATTTATGACCAGCGCTATAGAAGGCCGTTTCGATATTGCAGATTTTTCCAATCCATCAGCCGTAACTTTAATAAAATCGGTTGATATGAGTACGTATGGCGGCGTTACCAGCGTTGACGTAAAGAATGGAATCGTTGCAGTTGCTTCTCCGGATGCAAACGAACAATTAAATGGATCTGTCGTATTCTTCGATGTGAGCGGAAACTTCCTGAAGCAGGTTACAGTAGGAGCTTTACCGGATATGGTTGTATTCAGCCCGGATGGAAATAAAGTATTAACAGCGAACGAGGGTCAGCCGAACTTAGCTTATACAGTTGATCCTGAAGGATCGGTGAGTGTGATTGATATCTCCGGAGGAATAAACAATCTGACCCAGGCAAATGTCACTACACTTCTTTTCGATTCATTCAATGCACAGGAAGAGGCGTTGATTTCGTCAGGAGTTCGTAAGCTAAAATTAACCAGCACACTTTCTCAGGATTTCGAGCCCGAATTTATTACTGTCTCTGAAGATTCTAAGAAGGCCTGGGTTACTTTACAGGAAAATAATGCAATTGCAGAAATTAATTTAGAAAACACTTCGATTGCATCGGTATGGGCTTTGGGAACAAAAGATTATAATGCGATGGGTAATGGTTTTGATGCTTCCGATAAAAGTAATATTCCTTTAATTGCTAACTGGCCGGTAAAAGCATTCTTTATTCCGGATGCAGTTGCTAGCTATTCTGTAGGTGGAACGAATTATATCGTTATGGCAAACGAAGGTGATGAAAAAGAGTATGATAACTTCGAAGAGCGTACAACGGTAGGTGCTTCAGGAGTAGTATTGGATCCTGCAATTTATCCTCATGCTTCTGTTTTGAAGAAAGATCATAACCTGGGCCGCCTGAGAATTACAAACCTGAACGGCAGAGATTCAAGCGGTATCTACAATCAATTGTATGTAGTGGGTTCACGTTCATTCTCGATTTTCAATGCCGATTCAAAAGCAATCGTTTATGATAGCGGAGATGATTTT
The DNA here is from genome assembly GCA_964454645.1 of uncultured Sphingobacteriaceae bacterium. Lineage (GTDB taxonomy): Bacteria > Bacteroidota > Bacteroidia > Sphingobacteriales > Sphingobacteriaceae > CAYVTM01. Next base: position 18,673 of record CAYVTM010000004.1, read on the forward strand.
GAAAGAATTACTTCTGCAGATCCAAGCGTATCTCCAATCTTTAATGCGGATAATGAAGATAATGTATTAAAAGGAAGGAGCAGAGCAAAAGGACCGGAGCCGGAAGGAATTACGATCGCGCATATCGCTGATAAAGTATATGCATTTATAACCTTAGAACGTGTGGGTGGTGTAATGGTTTATAATATCACCGATCCTTCGAATGTAACTTTCGTTGATTATAAAAACACAAGAAGCATCTTAGAGTACTCGGGAGATCAGGCACCGGAAGGGGTCATCTTTATCTCAGGAGATAATAGTCCGAATGGAAAAAGCTATATCGTAGTCTCGAATGAGATTAGCGGTACAGTGTCAATTTTCGAATTGTTAAATGTTCCCGTAGTTGAGGGAACGGATTTGAAATACAATAACAATGTATTGTTCAATGTATATCCGAATCCTAATAATGCAGGTACTTTGTATTTCAACAAACGTGTATCTGTTGAGGTGATGGATGTCAGAGGGCAATGTGTGATGCAGGCAAACAATGTAGACAAAATTTCTACATCTGCTTTGAGCAGTGGAATGTACTTGATTAAAAATAACCTTGGAGAATCTGCCAAGGTTATTATAGAATAGTATGATTAATTTTGGTTTTATATCCCCCGATGCTGAAAAGTAGCGGGGGATTTTTTATAGAAACCGAGTATATTATAATGAAATTATTTTATGCGGGTTTTGTTCGGCGTGGCTGAGTATTAAGTTAATGATATACTCGTTCGACGGATAAGGTGTAAGCAGATTTTTTAGTTCTGTATGACTGACTTCCTGCGAGAGATTATCGAGATATCCCATACCATAAAATTTTCCCTGTTCGATAAGCAGGTAACTTTGTTCCGACAGTGTTCTTCCCTCATCCACCAGAATAAACGAAGGGAGTGTTTCTCGTAAATGATTAATCGCTTTGCTTACGCGCTTGTTGTACTTTTTTGGACTTTCTTTTTGTTCACAGGCGCCTTTACAACTTTCATCTGCCATACCCGTGCAGGTAGCAGTATTTCTCTGAATGAAGCAAAGCTTAGGGCAAAGATTAAATTCTTTGATTAAACGGTTTAATAAATTATGCCCGTTCGTTAAGGTATTGAAATGATAAACGGGTTTGCTGAATTTTTTATAGGTATCAATACTCAAACGTAAATACCCGTTTTGGTCTTCAAATTCATACAAAGCAAATTTTTGTTCAAAGCGTTTTAGCGCTCGGTTATTATCCGGCCACAATCTTTTTATTTCCGTAGCTTCCAGAATAAATGCCATCAATTCGGTTGCGCAAACTTCAAAACGGATGTTCGCTATTTTAGTTAGGAATTCCTGGCGCTGACGTCCCGGATTATTTCCGCTGAAATGAGAGCAGACACGCTTATAAAGATTCTTAGCTTTTCCCACATAAATTACTTTACCCTTTTGATCCTCGAAATAGTATACCCCTGGGTTTTGTGGCAAGGCATCCAATTGTTCTCTCGACAAATGCAAGGGAAGCACTTGTTCCTTCGATATTTTGTTTAAAGATTTTTCAATAAGGTTTTCTTTATCATTTTCGAGAAGCATTTCAAATAAGATTGTGGTAGCGTCCACATCCCCACCCGCACGATGGCGATCCTCTAAAGGGATTTCTAATGCATGACATAGTTTACCTAAGCTGTAAGAAGCTAATCCCGGAAATATTTTCCTGCTTAAACGAACGGTACATAATTTCTTTACCTGTAAAGTGTATCCCGAACGTTTGAGCTGATGATAGATATAGGAATAATCGAAATTGACACTATGGGCTATAAAAATTTTATCTGCTAAAATCGAATAAATTTCTTCAGCGATATCGTCGAAACGGGGAGCATTGCGTACCATTTCATTACTGATTCCGGTGAATGCCGTAATATAGTCCGGAATGTCGATTCCCGGATTGGTCAGTTGATTGTAGGATTGAATAATTTTATTTCCATCATGAACCCGGATCGCAATTTCCGTAATTCCGTTCCCCGAAGCATACGATCCGGTAGTTTCAATATCGACAATAGCATACATCATTTCTTTGTTTGAGCAGACAAATATGCTAAAAATTTTAGTATTTCATTGTGATAATGATACTAAAACCGGATAATTTTAATACAACCTTTTAAATCGTTCGTAATAAGCTTTTTCAAGCTCGGGCCGATGGTCGGGATGTGCAATGCCGATTAATAATCGCGCACGTTGTTCCAGATTTTTTCCGTATAAATTTACGAGACCATGTTCGGTTACTACATAGTGGACATGTCCGCGAGTAGTAACAACTCCTGCTCCGTTTTTTAAAGTGGGTACGATGCGGGAAATGCCTTTATGAGTAACGGATGGCAATGCAATAATCGGTTTCCCTCCGGGAGATAATGCCGCACCACGCATAAAATCCATCTGCCCTCCAATCCCCGAAAATTGATAAGTGCCGATAGAATCCGAACAAATTTGCCCGCTCAGATCAATTTCGATGGCGCTGTTAATCGCAATAACTTTTGGGTTCTGACGAATGGTATGGGTGTCGTTTACATAAGCCACATCCATAAAAATTACATTCGGATTATCATCTACGAAATCATATACCTTACGCGTTCCGGCAATAAAGCTGGTAACAATTTTTCCCGGATGATTTTTTTTATGGGCATTGGTAATCACTCCTTTTTCTACCAACGGTACTACACCATCCGAGAACATTTCGGTATGTATTCCCAAGCCTTTATGGTTTGAAAGATTTTTTAATACCGCATCGGGTATCGATCCTATTCCCATTTGCAATGTCGAATAATCCTCAATCAGTTCAGCTGCATAATCGGCGATTTGTTGAGCATTTGCATCTGTTTTAGCGCCGTAATTAACTTCATGCAGTGGAGTCTCTTCCCAAATGGCAGCATCGAATCTTGACCAATGAATTTGTCCATCGCCATGGGTACGCGGCATTAAGGGATTTACATGTGCAATAATTTTTTTTGCAACATGTGTAGCGCTTACTGCTGCGTCAATAGAAGTACCTAAGGTGCAATAGCCATGCTTGTCGGGTGTTGATACCTGAATCATTGCTACATCAACAGGCAGGTACCCGTTACGGAATAAACCCGGGATCTCGCTTAGGAATACCGGAATATAATCACCGCTTTCCGAGTTAGCCCACTCCCGTATATTGGCAGATACAAACAAAGAGTTCAAACGAAAATTTTTACGTATTTCGGGTGTATTCCATTGTATATCCCCGAAAGTACTGATGGCTGTAAGCTCTATATCTGTTAATTCTGAAGCACGGGCTAATAAAGCATTTACCAGCACTACCGGTGTTGCAGCGCTTCCGTGAATAAAAACCCGGTTCCCGTTTTCTACTAATCTTACTGCTTCCCGGGCAGTGGTATAAGTAATAGCCATAGCATCTTTTTTATTGTCGCAAAATAGAAATTTTCAAACATCTTTCAACGCTTCCTCTTCGTAATTTTTATGCTTCCGGCACAAACAAATACCCAACCTCGCTGTTTTTATTGCGATGTATTACATACGTTTACATCTTACGTATAAAAAATTATATTGAACAATCAGAATGATTCAGACAGATTTATGTATCATTGGTGCCGGTCCGGTCGGACTCTTTGCAGTATTTGAGGCAGGATTGCTTAAAATGCATTGCCATTTAATCGATGCTTTGCCGCAGGTTGGCGGACAGCTTTCGGAAGTGTATCCTCAAAAACCGATATATGATATTCCCGGTTATCCTTCGATAAATGCGCAGGAATTAGTCGATAATTTAATGGAACAAATCGCTCCCTTTAAACCGGAGTTTACCTTAGGCGAAAGGGTCGAAGAACTCCACAAACAAGAGGACGGATCTTACATCGTGAAAACTAATGAGGGTACAGAAGTACATTGTAAAGTGATTGTTATTGCAGGTGGGTTAGGAAGTTTTGAACCCAGAAAACCAGCTGTTGATAATTTGCAGGATTTTGAAGGGAAGGGTGTAAATTATATGGTGAAAAATACCGGGATATATCGCGATAAAAAAATCGTGCTTGCCGGTGGGGGCGACTCTGCATTGGATTGGACAATTTACCTGAGTGATATTGCTTCGGAAGTTACACTCATTCATAGAGGCGATACCTTTAGAGGAGCACCCGATTCGGCAGAAAAAGTATTCGAACTTTCCAAACAAGGAAAAATTAATTTAATACTGAAAGCGAATGTTTCCGGATTACAAGGAACAGATCATCTGAACGGAGTTATCTATCGTGACCGCGACGAACAAATGCATTGTATCGAAACCGATTATTTCATTCCTCTGTTTGGGCTTTCACCTAAATTAGGCCCTATCGCAGACTGGGGCTTAAACGTTGATAAATCGGCAGTAGAAGTGAACACTTTCGATTATTCTACCAATATAGAACGGATTTATGCAATCGGGGATATTAATACCTATCCCGGGAAATTAAAACTTATATTGTGCGGGTTTCACGAGGCAGCTTTAATGGCACAAAGCGCTTTCAGGTATGTGTACCCCGATGAAAAGCTGAGTTTTAAATATACGACCGTTTACGGTGTCAATGCTTTTTAAAGAATGATTACATTTACCGTTATCGACCGGAATGGGACTAGCAAGCCGCTGGAAATCCCGGAGGGTATTAGTTTAAGTTTGATGGAAGTTTTAAAAGCTTCCGAATATGAAATCCCTGCAATATGTGGTGGCATGGCACTTTGCGCTACCTGCCATATAAAAGTATTACAGACCGATGCTGCATTGCCCGAACCGGCTATGAATGAACTCGAGATGCTTGACTCTTTGCCTGATGCGGAAGAAAACAGCCGGCTGTCCTGTCAGATTCGTGTGAACGAACAATTGAATAATGCCATCATTCAATTAGCCGACTTACATTAATTTATTCCTGAATACTTTTAAACGCACCGGATAAGCACTCAATAATATCGCGTGCAAGCATGCTTTCTTCATGTTGTTTTTTTGCAGCAATATCTCCTGCCAAACCATGCAGGTAAACGCCTGCAAGGCTTGCCTGCTCAAGGTTATTCAGCCTTGTCCATAATCCTGTTATAATGCCTGTAAGAACATCGCCGCTTCCTCCTTTAGCCATCCCCGGATTTCCGCTTGTGTTCCGATAGATACTTCCGTCCGCAAAAACTATCCGGGTTGCAGGCCCCTTTAATAAAATAGAAATCTTTAATGCTTCTGCATTTTTTAGCTGGATATGTTCGGTATCCGCTTCTGCATTTTCCGGATTAAATAAACGATTGAATTCACGCAGGTTCGGAGTGATCAGGCTGCCCTCCGGAATACGTTGCTGCCATTGGTTTTCAGCGATGATGTTCAAGGCATCGGCATCTATTACCAACGGACGGTCATGTCTCAATAAAATATCTATGAAATCGCGTGTGCCCCGGTTCAGCCCTATCCCCGGGCCAACTCCGATATGCCGAAAATTTTTCAGATCGGGAATGCGTTCCAGATATTCCCTGTCGGAGGAAGGTACAATCATCGCCTCGGGAACCGTACTTTGAAGAATTTCATAACCGCATAAGGGTGCTAATACACTTACCAATCCGGCACCACTACGTAAGCTCGCTAATGCCGAAAGCTGTATGGCTCCCATCATTCCGTAACTCCCGCCGATTAAAAGCGCATGACCGAAATCGCGTTTCTCTGAGTTTCTTGCCCGTTTTTGTATGTATTGCCCAATAAGTTCTTTATTAATTTCTTTCATATAGGAAGGTATTATCATCGAAATTAGTACCCTAAATCTACAAGAAAAGATGCTAAGAAAAAATTATACAAGAATAAATAACCGAATATGCCCGCAGTGTTCGTAGATCTTACATAAGAAGGGCAGATATATGACATTCATCATGTTTTGTATGCTAAATAACAAAGAACTTTACCCATTCATACTAATATTATTTCAATGAGTCACACGTTTCACATTCCCGTTTTAGGACTGGCATTTTCAATCGATACACCTTTAAAAGTTGCCCGTTATGGAATTTCATCTGTAGTTTCTATTGTCGATGACCAATTACTGGAACGTATGCGGAAATATTATACCGAGAAAAACGATCTTACTTTTTATCCCATCGATGAAAGAGATCCCAACCATCGATGGAAACGGGTCAAAGCTTATCTGAACATGCTGCATATTTTGTTGTATGAACAGTTCGAAAACTTAAGAGGGCAGGACTTTGCACAGGGAACGGATTTAACCCGTTACTTCGAACTCCTGCCTGAAGCTTCCGGGCTTAAACAACAATACCTTCGAATGTTATCGATCGAAGATCCCATCGAAAAGATATTCGAGCAGGAATATTTACGAAGTAAGATGAAGAAAGGAGCAATCGATGTAAACATCATGTCGAAAGTAGATCGCTTGCAATTGACAGAAGATGGGCAAACGATGGGGGATGGATACAGCGATGCATTAACTGCTTTACGCGGATATGCCGAAAGCGAATTGTCTTCTTCCTTAATTTTATCTGCCGGTATGAATCCTCGTTTGTATTCGGCATTGGAACAATATCGCGATTTTTTTCCGGACGGAAATTTTCAGATAAAGAAAAAAATTATCCTGAAAGTGAGCGATTACCGGTCGGCATTTATCCAGGCAAAGTTCCTTGCCAAAAAAGGATTATGGGTTTCTGAATTTCGTATTGAGTCGGGCTTGAATTGCGGCGGACATGCGTTTGCAACGGAAGGATACTTGCTGGGGCCTATACTCGAAGAATTCAAAAACAAACGCGAATCGATGATAGAAGAATTGTCGGGGTTGTATACGCAAGCTTTGTTGGCAAAAGGATATACACAGTTTATTACGCCCGAAACACGTATCAGCGTTCAGGGTGGTATAGGAACTTCAGAAGAACATGATTTCCTGCTGAACTATTATCAATTGGATGCAACCGGCTGGGGAAGCCCTTTTCTTTTAGTCCCCGAAGCGACCAATGTGGATGATGAAACTTTGCAGGATTTAATCCATGCTAATCCGGACGATTTTTATATCAGTGGTTCTTCACCTTTGGGAGTTCCTTTTAATAATTTCCGAAAAAGTTCTGCCGAGCGGCAAAGGTTGGAACGTATTGCAAGAGGTCGTCCGGGAAGCCCGTGTCCTAAAAAATATTTATCCTCCAACACAGAATTTACCGAGCAGCCGATTTGTACCGCTTCCCGCGAATATCAGAATCTGAAAATAAAAGAATTACAGGCCAAAGGATTACCTGAAGAATTGTACCAAGAGGAGTTTGATAAGGTTACTGAGAAAGCTTGTTTATGTGTTGGACTTGCTTCATCGGTATATATTAAAAACGATATGCTTAAACCCCGGGAAAATAAAGCGGTAGCTATTTGTCCCGGGCCGAATCTCGCATTTTTCTCCGGGCGTTTTTCTTTAGATGATATGATCGGGCATATTTACGGTAAATTAAATCTGCTCGCGAATGTAGAACGCCCGAATATGTTTTTGAATGAGCTGAATTTATACATCGACTATCTGAAAGAAGATATGAATCGTCATCTGAAAGATTTAAATGATAAGAAACAAAAATATTTTCAAAAGTATTCAGATCAGTTGAAGCAAGGGATTGCTTATTACAAACAATTGATTCCGCAGTTACAAAACCAAACACAAGCTTACAGAGAGAAGATGCAGCGGGAGCTGGCGGCATTGGAAATGAAATTAATCGGATTAGTATAAACTAAAAAAGCCCCTTATGGGGGCTTATCTTAGAACTATCTGACAACAGTATGTGTTCGCCGTACGATTAACGTACTACTTCAACTTTTACTGCATTCACTCCTTTTTTACCTTGTTCTACTTCAAATGTTACTTCATCGTTTTCACGAATCTCATCAATTAATCCTGAATTGTGAACGAAGATATCAGCACTTGAATCTGATGGTGTAATAAACCCAAAACCTTTTGAGTAATTAAAAAATTTAACTTTTCCTTGCATTGTTATGTATAATTATTAAAAAAATCATTTTTGACTGTCCTACGTACAAATTATGAAACGTTCTCTTTAACTAGAATCGAAACTGAATTTGATATGTTACTAAAAACCGGAACAAACTTACTTAAGGGTAGGAAACCCGGAAAGGATTGAAACAAATTCTTATAAACAGTTTACAAAGATGTGTTTAATTTATGGCATATCCTAATTAATTGCCTGAAACAAAAGTGTATATCGGTTATAAATTTTGAAATAATGGGTATCAGCATATTTAAACGGTCTTTTTGGGGGTATATTATTTTTTGATGTATCAGGATATAACTTCTTCTTCAGACAATTCATTGAGCATATTTAGTATTTATTGGGCCCCGTTTAGTTCAGCTCAATAAGCTATACATGTTTCATTCAACAACCGTATTTTCTGGCGTTGTCCTTCGTTTCGTCCTCGGTAAATTTTTCAAGAATCGCCTGTTCGTTAAAATGGAGGATATTAAAGATAGATACTTGTACTATACTTATAACTCTCGACAGCAATCGAATTTAATACACATTGATTGATATACACAATTTTGATAGTGTAAAAGTGTTGTAGGTTGGCAATAAAAAAACGTAAAGACATTTTATGCTTCTTTTAACCGCAAAGAGCGCAGAGATGCATTTTTTACATTGCGCTGATATGAACCCGCAGAGAGCGCAAAGATTGTACTCGTCAGATATTTTTATATGATAATTTATGATATGCGCTCAGCGAACTCTGCGAAAATCTTTGCGCTCTCTGCGGTTACTCTTCTCAGGCTTCATCATTTAACACTAATATTTATAAAGCCATTCACACAAAAAAATCATTTTCGATTGCTTGTTCTTCACTCAAAAAAGCGTGGGAACCAGGAGAAAAAATAAAAACGCGAAGACATTTTATTATGCTTCGCGTTTTTTATGAAAGAGGTATTTATCTAAAAATAGATAAACAAATTGATGCTTCCATTCACATTATCAACCCCGGTAGTGAAGTTGCGCAAACCTCCCGCGCCACTGTTCGCTTTTTGAGTCACTTCCGATACACCTAAGGTTTGTGTATTGTAATACTCGCGTGTGATTTCACGATTCGAACGTGTGTTAACCATAAATGAATATCCGAATTCTCCTCCAACGGATACTTTAGGGGAGAAGAAATATTCAACACCTGCAAAGGCACGTGCCCCAATTCCTAAAGAACTTCCGGTTTTGTCGGAGATTATTCTTCTGCCTAAACCATCGTAATTTCCCGCATTAAATATCTCGGGTTGATGGAAGTCGGCGCTGAAATCATTGCCATAACTATATTCGATATTCGTGTTGATGCTGCTGAAAAGTACTTCTCCGCCATACACACCCTGGAAACGACTTTTCCCTCTGCGTTTTTCGATCCCGAAACCGACTAAAACATTCCGGCCTTTCATAATCATTTCATCTTCTACAAAAGCCGGATTGTTCGGGTCGGGGTTTGCAGTGCTTTGATTCACAACAAAAATATTGGTCGTGTGCTGGAAGCCGGCTTGCAAACGTACGCGAAGCGCTGTTTGATCACTTAACATATATTTTCCGTATATCGCATTTTGGTTTAAAGGATTCGATCCGTACTGTGTAAATGGTGTTCCGCCTCCGGCATTCGAGAAAAATCCGCCTAAATAATTGAATAGGGTGGAAGTTCCAAATCCTAAGGAAAACTCTCCTTGCTCAGGGAAAATATAGATTCCCTTTTTAGACACGAAGGAGCTGTTTTTCTCCTGTGCAAACGCTGTTGCGCATATTATCGTCAACAGTGTTCCTATGATAATTTTTTTCATCTTTTCTGATTTAATACATTAAAACAATCAATTTTTTTAATATCGTTTATGGGATATAAACAATATTCGAATATTCTGTAATGCCATTAAATACAGTAACCGCATTCCCGCCACTTTGGAATTTTTGATTGTCCAATGTAGTACTGTCGGTTAAAATGATGGTATGAATAAAATCTTCCGGAACAACAGTTACGTTTACATTTTTGGAATTTGCAGGAATCTCGAAACGATAATCACCATTTGCATCTACGGAAGTTGTTAAAGTCTGGATAGCATAATTTGCTCCCGGAACAGGATTCAATACCAAATCTATAGTGTTAAAACGGGCAAAGATTTTTGTACCTGCAGGTACGCGTTCTAAAACCGCGGGACCCGGATTTCCATTGGGAAGTGTGTCGTTGCGTAAATCGAGATTTGCTTCAACTTTGCCCATGATAAAGGCTGTTCCGTTTGCTGCTGCCGGATTTTCATCTTCAGTCTTTTCACATGCGGTTGTTAATATAATAACTAATCCGAGTGTTAGTACGGGTAAAATTTTTCTAAGTGTGTTCATATTAATTAAATTTATTTTTATTGTTAATTGTTAAAAATATAGAAATAAATCATTTTTATGCTGATTTATGATAATTTTATATAGCATTGAAAAATGCATTACCTCATGTATACGTGAAAATAAACTAAATTGTTAACCATTTATTGAAAAAAATTATGGAATCAAGTGTTCTGACAAGTATTTTATTACCCTTAGCATTGGGAATTATTATGCTGGGACTGGGTTTAACGCTGAGTCCCGATGACTTTAAACGTGTAGTAATCTATCCCAAAGCAATCTTTATTGGATTATTATGCCAAATGATTGTATTGCCTGTTCTCTGTTTCGGAATTGTGATATTCTTTAATTTATCACCGGGATTGGCGGTAGGGTTAATGCTTTTAGCCGCTTCTCCGGGTGGTGCAACAGCGAATTTATACAGCCATCTTGCCAAGGGAGATGTAGCATTGAATATTTCTTTGACAGCAGTAAATAGTGTCCTTACTCTTTTTACATTACCGCTTATCGTGAATTTTTCCATTGCTTATTTTATGGAGAGCGGACAAGTGATTCCGATGCAATTCGCAAAAATTATCGAAGTGTTTGCCATTGTTTTAATTCCCGTGAGCCTGGGAATGCTGATCAAAGCAAAAGCTCCTGATTTTTCAAGCCGATTAAATAAACCGGTTAAAATCCTTTCGGCAATTTTCCTGATACTGATTATCGTAGGGGCTATCCTGAAAGAAAAAGATCAGTTTGTTTCCTACTTTCAACAAGTCGGCTTAGCTGCCCTTAGCTTTAATGTATTGAGTATGGTTGTGGGATATTATTTGCCTATGCTCTTACGTATCGGAAAAAAACAAGCGATTGCAATTGGTATGGAGATCGGAATACATAACGGTACCCTGGCGATATATATTGCTTTAAGTGTGATCGGTAACAGCACGATGAGTATTCCTCCTGCCGTGTATAGCCTGATTATGTTTTTCACCGCCGGTATTTTTGGATATTTAGTAAATCGAAATAACAAACTTACCTGAAGACGAGCCGGATTTTTTATAGCTTCGTGAAATTTAACAGGAATGGATGTGTATTGTACAATAACTTCACCCGGAAATATTTGGAAAGGAAGTGTCGAACTTCCGGGCTCGAAGAGTGAAAGCAACCGGGTATTGATTATACAAGCATTGTGTAAGGGAAAATTTAAGATTCATAATCTCTCCGAATCAGAAGATACGTGTATTCTTCAGGAATTACTAAAGGATACACAAATACAGGTTTTGAATTGCGGACATGCCGGAACTACTTTCCGTTTTCTTACAGCTTATTTTGCATGCTGCGAAGGAAAAGAAATTTTACTGACGGGGTCGACCCGGATGAAAGAACGACCGATTGCTCCTCTGGTAGATGCTTTGATAAGTTTAGGCGCTGTGATAGAATATGCCGAAAAGGAAGGGTACCCTCCTCTGAAAATTTACGGTAGAAAATTAAAACAGGCACATCCGCTTCACGTACGCTCCGATATCAGCAGCCAGTTTATTTCTGCATTGCTATTAATTGCACCCATTTTAACAGACGGATTGCGCCTCGATATAGATACGAAAATAGTATCAGAACCCTATATCGAGATGACATTGGAGTTGATGAAGCATTTCGGAATTTCGTATCAGCGCAAAGAAGATCAAATTTTTGTTTTGCCCGGAGCATATAGGGCTAAGGACATTCATATCGAATCCGATTGGTCGGCAGCATCGTATTGGTATGCCTTTGCAGCGCTTGCCGAAAATGCCGATATTTTATTGAAAGGCTTGAAAGGCTATAGCTTACAGGGTGATAGTCGTGTGTCGGAGCTGATGGCGAATTTTGGTATCAGCTCGGAATTTTTAGAGGAAGGAGTACACATTTATAAAAGTCCGAAAGTTTTGCAGCGCAAAATTTTCGATATGCAGGATTGCCCCGATTTAGCGCAAACCTTAATGGTCTGCTGTGCAGCTTTAGATCATCAGGCAAGCTTTACAGGACTGCAAACACTGAGGATTAAAGAAACTGACCGGATAGCAGCAATGCAGCAGGAGTTGAAAAAAATAAATACAGAGCTCATTGAAAAAGGAGCAGTGTTTCAGTTAATTCCGACTTCGGGAATAAGTAACGATATACTTTTTTTTAATACGTATGAAGATCATCGTATGGCTATGAGTCTGGCAGCTTTAGCGCTTAAATACGGAACCATACAATTGGAAAACCCGGATGTCGTGCGGAAATCATACCCGAAATTTTGGGAAGAACTTAAGAAAATAGGTTTCGATATAGTAATATCGGATGAATAATATGTAATTTTCGATCAGGAAAAAATATGGCAGGCAATTCATTCGGACATTTATTTAGGATAAGCACTTTCGGGGAATCACACGGAAAAGCTATCGGTGTGCTCATCGATGGCTGCCCGGCGGGACTGTCAATTGATATCGAAGAAATACAAAAAGACCTGGATCGCCGCAAGCCGGGCCAGTCTTCCCTTACATCCCAACGTAAGGAATCGGATCCGGCTGAAATTCTTTCGGGAGTTTTTGAAGGGAAAAGTACAGGCGCTCCGATATGTATTCTTATTCGAAATGAAGATGCGCGCCCGAAAGATTATGAATATGTAAAAGATGCTTATCGCCCGTCGCATGCTGATTATACCTATGAGCAGAAGTATGGGATACGGGATTATCGGGGAGGGGGAAGAGCTTCTGCGAGGGAAACAGCAGCACGCGTAGCTGCCGGAGCTATTGCGAAAAAATTAATAAGTCAATGGGGAATTGAAATTCTTGCTTTCGTAAAACAGGTAGGAAAACTATGTTTGGAAAAACACTATTCCGAATTGGACCTGAAAAAGATCGATACGAATATCGTGCGTTGCCCCGATGAAGCAATGGCTGATCAAATGATTGAAAGTATTGAATCATGCAGAAAAACAGGGGATACTTTGGGTGGTGTCATTCAATGTGTGGTGCGAAACTGTCCGCCGGGGTTAGGAGATCCGGTATTCGGTAAATTACATGCCGACCTGGCAAAAGCAATGATGAGCATAAATGCAGCGCATGGTTTTGAATATGGATCGGGTTTTGAAGGAGCCGCTAAAACGGGTTCCGAAAATAATGATACGATGCAATCGGGATTAAAAAAATTTAAGAGCAATCATGCGGGAGGGATTTTGGGTGGTATCAGTAATGGCGATGATATTTATTTTAACGTAGCATTTAAACCCGTTGCTACTATTATGCAACAGCAAGAAACGATTAATACATCAGGAGAAGATGTGCAGATAGAAAACCGGGGAAGACACGATCCCTGTGTATTGCCCCGTGCCGTGCCGATTGTTGAAGCTATGACAGCTTTGGTATTGGCGGATAAATTATTGTTGAACAGATCAGCAAAAATTTAGATTGAGGGATAGTGGGAGAAGTTCGTTTATTCATAGTATATAGACTGAAAATCAATACTTGAAATCCATTTTGGAAGATACAACCTCTGTGGTTACTCTTTCCTGCCACAGAGTGTACAAAGGCTTTCGCGGAGTTCACAAAGCATATACCACGAATCTATTGCTTAACTAGCATATCTGACGAGCATAATCTCTGTGCTCTTTGCGTGATACAATTTTGCACAATGTAAGGAATGTATCTCTGTGCCCTTTTTGGTTTATTTTTAACCGCGGAGTTCGCAAAGGTTTTCGCGGAGTACACAAAGCATCTATCACAAATATTGCTTAACAAAATATCTGACGAGCATAATCTTCGCTTCCTCTGCGTAGTCCATATCAGCACAATGTAAGGAATGCATCTCTGTGCCCTTTTTGGTTTATTTTTAACCGCGGAGTTCGCAAAGGTTTTTGCGGAGTACACAAAGCATCTATCACAAATCTATTGCTTAACAGAATATCTGGCGAGCATAATCTCTGTGTATTCTAAGACTTAATCGAACTTGTTTTGATATAAATTTACTTAGCTATCCTTACTACCAACTCTGCCAAACGATTTGAATATCCGTATTCATTATCATACCATCCCACTACTTTTACTAAGTTTCCCACAACCGATGTAAGTTGTGAATCGAAAATACAGGAATGCGGATTCCCTACAATGTCAATGGAGACAATAGGATCCTCGGTATATTCCAAAATATTTTTCATCTCATTTTCCGAAGCTCTTTTAAATGCCGCATTAATTTCCTCGACAGTCACCGCCTTCTTCAACACACAGGTAAAATCCGTGAGGGAACCGTTAGGTACCGGAACACGGACACCCGCTCCGCCCAGCTTTCCCGTAAGATGAGGAAAGATACGTGTGATAGCTTTGGCAGCTCCTGTAGTAGTCGGGATCATCGATACTGCTGCTGCACGTGCACGACGCAGATCGCGATGAGGTGCATCGTGTAAAGACTGATCGCCCGTATAAGAATGTACCGTGGTAATATATCCATCTTCGACCACACCCAGTTCATCCAATATTTTCACCATAGGAGCAACATTATTCGTAGTGCAGGATGCATTCGAAACAATTTTCTCATCGCCTTTTAAAATTTCGTCGTTCACTCCGAGGACTACCGTTGTGGTGGTTTTATCGCTTGCAGGAGCCGATAAAACCACCTGTTTCGCTCCGGCTTTCAGATGTGCTTCAGCCTTTTCATAGGAATTGAATTTCCCGGTCGATTCAATCACCACATCTACGTTCAACGCTTTCCAGGGTAATTCTGAAGGATCTTTGAAGGCATAACAGGGGATGTGTTTTTCGTTTACGATGATCCCCTTCTCATCATTCCCGATTTTGCCCGGAAAAGCACGATGTACCGAATCATATTTTAACAAATGCGCCAGCGTATGCGGATCGGTAAGATCATTTATACCCACCACTTCTATGTTTGCATTTGTATGCATCACGCGAAAGACTATACGCCCGATGCGGCCGAAACCATTAATAGCTACCCTAATTTTATTCATCGTATATGTATTAAGATCTGAAAATGAGATTTCTTATTTCAAATTAATAGCAAATTTATTTACTTTTAATTTAATTAATATAAGTTGTTGATTATGAGGTTTGATATTTTCATTCTTTCTGTATTGCACCCCTGTGGATTATTGCACAGAACCTGATCTCCAAAATTCAGAACCCCGATTTAACACCCGACTCTTCTGTACAACAAATCAAAGTAAGTTTTGATTTAGAAGATACAGAAAATGAAAGCATGCATCTGTATCCGCGTATCTCCGGCAATACCGGCCAAAGTTATACGAATGCATCCGGGGATATAAGTCATCCGGTGCTTGGGTACATCGTATCTATACCGAAGCCCTGACAGAAGGAAGGAATGTATACGTTCGAACCGTTCAACGATGGAAAGAGGTTACAGGAGAGTGCTGATCCGGGATGAAACATCCCCTGAACTGCTATAGGTATATTTGTTTTCGGGATAAAAACGAAAGCAATGTGCCTATAATCAAGGCGATACAAAAATTACAGAAAAATATTTTGCATATATCAAACTAAGCCCTATTTTTGCAGACCATTAAACAAAATGGCCCGTTCGTCTAGGGGTTAGGACAGGAGATTTTCATTCTTCAAACAGGGGTTCGATTCCCCTACGGGCTACTACATACATCTTAAAAATGCCCTTCCTGATATCAGGAAGGGCATTTTTGTTTTAGGTTGTGCCACCTTAGTAAAAGGTTAGTAAAGGAAAAGGTGGTGAAAGAATATCTTGATTAAGTGATTGATTTAATGAGTTGTGTATATTTATATACTTTGAATATACCCAGCTCAAATGATATCATTTAAAACAACTTTAGAAATAATTCACATACTGAAAAAATATAGACATTCCGAAATCGAAGAAATCTTTCACGTATTTGGATTGGACACTGAACTACGAAAGTTTGGGCACCAACATAATGTTAATGATAAAACCAATTTACTAATCCCGTACTTAAAAGTAGATAATTTTAGAGGGCCCTTTTCAGAGTCTTTCCGCAAAGATTTAATACAGTATCTAATAGATGCATATTATCGAGGAAAGAGCAAAAATGAGCCAGTAAGAACTGGCATTAAAGGAATACAATATGATGATCTGTTTTCATATTACTATGAACCCTTGGCTAATGCATTAAAAAGAGATGGCTATGTTATAAAGGGTACAACAATTAAGAAATTATTACCAGAAGAAATTGATGAAGCGAAGACAGAATCAGAATTATTCCGATTATTAAACAAATTTGGATTTATAAATGCAAAAGGTCATTTAGAGCAAGCTATTACTAATCATACCTCAGGTAATTGGGCCGCTGCCAACTCGCAATTCAGACCTTTTATTGAATCTTTATTGATTGAAATAGCTAATCACATTTTACCTAAAAATCCATGTAAAGATGCATCCTCTGCAATAAAATTGTTAAGTGAAACAGCTTCTCCTGTTTTTCTAAGTTCAGAATTAAATGAAGTAGAACACTCTAATCTAAAACAGCCCTTTGTAATTGGTTTATGGAAAAGGTTGCATCCTGAAGGTTCTCACCCAGGGTTATCCGATGAAGAAGATTCGACATTCAGATATCACATGTCAATTGTTTTTGCTCATTACCTTTTGAGAAGGCTTGAAACGAGACCTAAATAGCTCATAAGGTTCGAGCCCAACTGAGGCTATTCTCATATGTGCAAGAAAATATCAGGAACAAATTTTCGATATCCTCTAAAATCGCTTTAGTAAAGAATTAGTAAAGAAACTACATGTCAAACAAGTCTTGTTGCCCTTTTCCATCATCTGGCTTAATTTTAGGAACCCCTCCAAATTCTCCACTAAAGTACTTACCTCTGAAAGAGGCATCATGTCTTATATGAACATCATAAAAACTTGAAATACTCGTTGCGCCATCAGGCCCTTTCCTTGCGAGAAATATCTGATCTCTCCTAAATAATTCTCTTTCCATTAATCCAAAATTATGAGAAGCAAAAATCAACTGTGCTGCAGTATTGTGAAGTGAATTAAATTTTTTTACAATGAATCTACTTAGCATAGGGTGTAGCCTTGCCGTGAACTCATCCATTACCAGAACATTGCCTTTGCTTAACGCTTCAATGATAGGGCCAGCTAAAGCAAATATTTTTTGTGTGCCTAAAGATTCCTCGGTTACCAAATCCAGATACACGTCTGAAATAGGTACGTTATCCTTATCATATACCAGATGTTTGGTTTTTATTGTTTTAAGCAGATCGTGGCCAAACATTTTCTTCCGAACAGAAGGATTAAACATCTTGACAAAATTCGGATCTAAATCAACAGACTCAGTTTTAATATCTTCAATACCTAAATCTGCAGATTTTAAAAACTCAAGGATTCGATTTCTATATGCCGAATCTTCCATTAACCTAGCGGTATGTCTAAAGTCTCTGAAATCCAAAACATCATTAAAGAATCTAATCTTTTTTAAAGATTCAATAATAGAAATTGAAATGGGACCATTCCACTGCGCAACTGCGGAAAGAAATAAAGCATTCTCTCTGGTTTTGATATCTATTCCTTCGCCCTCAGAATATTTGGAATCAATGTCGAAATCCTTACCATCACGTTTAAATAATTGATACTCTTTAAACTTTTTCGTAAGATATAGCCATTCCGATTTTACCTCTTCAGATGTAACCTCAAAACCATATCTATACTTTACATCGCCAACTAATATTTCTATCTGGAAACAAGAGGGTTCATATTCAGTTAAGGTGCTTAGTTTAAAACGTGTGACTGGAATCTCTTCTTCTGCTTGCATTTCTTTGGCACTATTACGAATAAAACCTACCACAAATTCAAGAGCTTTAATAAGATTAGATTTTCCACTACCGTTGGGACCGTATATAGCAGCAGTTTTAAGTAAACTTTGATTTGAAACAGGAATATCGAAAGTATTGGTTGCTGCTCTATCCTTAAGGGATTGAGCTTCTAAGGAAAAGATGACCTCGTCTTTAAAAGAAAGGAAGTTTTTAACTTTAAATTGGATTAACATTATAAAAAATCTGTGCGAAGATAAAAATATAACGGTTATACAGCACAAAAAGCATTTTTGTTTCAAATAATATTAATTATAGTTAATTTATGCGATCTATGCGTAATAAAACTGGACAAAATTTCATATTTTGACAGTTTTGCCACATTGTCATGCTACTAATCCGTATTTTTATGCTAAAAAAGCAATTGGTCTTAGTATTGATAAAAAGAACAAAAACTATTAATTATGAAACACAAAATTACTTTTTTTCCAATCGGAAATGCTGACACCTCTTTAATCCAATTAAATAGTGGTAAAAATATCTTATGGGACTACGCAAATATGTGCGGAGACAAGCACTGTGATTTGCCGAATGAATTAGCAAAGAGGGTTAATAAAGATTATTATGATGTCGTATGCTTTACACATGCAGATAATGATCATGTAAAGGGTATGAAGGACTACTTTTATCTTGAACATACAACAAAATATCAAAGTAATGGCAGGATGAAAATTAATGACTTATGGGTGCCTGCTGCACTTCTTTTGGAAAGTAGAAATGATTTATGTGAGGATGCCGCAACTTTGAAGGCTGAAGCTAGGTTTCGTTTTCTTACTCAAAAAAGGGGAATAAAAGTTTTTTCAAAACCTGAAGAGCTTAGAAGTTGGATTGAAGGAGAAGGTGTATCATTCGAAACCGTATCTCATTTAATTGTTGATGCCGGTATATGTGTTCCAGGGTGGGAGAAAGATAGAGATGGAGTAGAGTTTTTTGTCCATTCACCATTTAAAGGACACGTTGACGATTTAAATGTAATAGACCGAAACTGTGCAGCCATCGTAGTTCAAGCTCTCTTTAATAATAATACTGAGACACGAGTTCTCTTAGGATCGGACATTTCTGCTAATGGGTGGAGAGATATTGTCTGGGTTACAAAGTACCATGGAGTCAATGTAAATCGTCTAATCTGGGATGTGCTTCATACATCTCACCATTGTAGTTATAAATCTATCAATAAAGAAGAAAAAGGTGACAAAAAAACTAACCCAATTGATGAGACCAAGTGGTTATACGAAGTCCAGTCAAAGGAACGGTGTATTATCGTGATACCAAGTGATCCTATTCCCGACTCATATGAAAATAATAATGGAGAGCCTGTGCATAGACAAGCGTATAATTATTATGTAGAAGATGTTGCTGATCCTAAAAATGGCACTGTGGAAGTAATTATGGAGTTTCCGAACATAAATAAACCGGAACCAATAGAGATAATTATTGGAGATAACGGTGCCGAAATAGTAAGGACCAACCCTCCTGCCACTGTGTATATTAAAGAAAATAGCTCGCCGAGAAATGGGTAACAGAATTGAAATTCCAGAGTCATTAAAAATCTGTGAGACTGAATTAATATTGCAGAATGCGAAAGCAATGTATCACACAGTTAAATCATTTAACCATGTGAAATTTATTGACGTTTACAATCGTTCAGACGGATGGGAGTTTGTAGTTTTTCAGACAAGGATACAATTGCCTCAATCCGGAATAATATGCGACATTAAACATACAGAAATAGTCGCTGTTGGATTTGATCCTCTGGATGAAATCTCGCCGGAAGTGATGATTCTGAGAGATGATTTTCCATCAGACTTACCACATACAAATTTGAAGAAGGATGGCCATCCAAAATCATTGTGCTTATTTGACATTCCTCATGATGAAGTTAAGTTAACACTCACTCCGGAAATCCTCATTGAGCGGATTAGAACTTGGCTTAGAGATGCCGCTCTTGGTAATTTACATAAGGACAGCCAATTCTTGGAACCTTTTATTAATGATAATGATGGTGTAATTATTCTGCCCTCAGAACGGTTGACAAGTGTTGTAGATGTCGAAGTAATTGGTGTAATTGGGGATCATAGACATGTTTACAAGGCCAATATCGTTGAATTATCAGGTAAAGAATACGCACTTTTACCTTTATCTAAAGGTCAACCCCAAATTCATGGAATATTTGATTATAAGCCAGGTGAACTTTTGAGTTTGAAAAATTTCTTGGTAAAGGCAAAAATTAATTTTATTGAAGAACTCGTAAACTGCCTCAAAGTGTTACGGACAAACAATTTTATCAACGTAAAACCAATATTTTGGGTCTCTTTACCAAAGAGAGAAAGTAACTCTGCTAAAGTTGAAGAGTGGGATAACTACTGCTTTCTTTGTGAAAATACTGCAGAAGAAATTGGTATAAGTATAGGGCTATGGGGAAAGATCAACAATGAGATTGGATATATATTAGACTTTAAGTGTGAAAGTGTTTCCGTAGAAGCATTAATGCCATTAAATGTGAAAACCCTATTGCCCCATTTTTCATTCGATAAGAATATTGCAAAGTTTTCAAATAAAATTAATCTTAGTAAATCTATTCCGAAAATTCTATCAATTGGATGTGGAGCACTAGGATCACAAGTATTCAATAATATTATAAGACAAGGATATGATCATTGGACATTGGTTGACGACGACAATTTGTTTCCGCATAATATTGCAAGACATATTTTAACTTCATCGAGTGTTGGACGGACAAAAGCGTATTCGCTGACTGAATTTGGAAATGATATCCTCAACGGTTCAACCAAGTCTGAATCGATAAACATATTGAAGCAAACAAGCACTACTAAAGTGAAAAATCTGCTTCAAGAAGCAGATATAATTCTTGATCTTTCAGCATCAGTAGCTGCAGCAAGATCTTTAGCTGAGTCAAATGGGCATTCGAAAGTTATCTCATCCTTTTTAAACCCTAATGGAACTGACCTTGTCATTATTTCAGAGGATAAGAAGAGGAATCATCGATTGGATTATTTAGAGATGATTTATTACCGGGAACTCATTCGAAATCAAAAATTAAAGAGTCATTTGAAACTGACTGCTGAAAAAAAATATTACGCTCGCTCGTGTCGGGATATTACCTTCCAAATTCCACAGGAATATTTGTCTATTCATTCGGGTATAGCAGCAGGAAGATTAAAGGAATTATTTGAAAGAAAGGAAGCGGCAATCAGTATCTATACATTAGATCCGTCTTCGTATGCTGTAGAACGTCTCGATGTCGAAATTTCCAAAGTCAATTATATTAACAAACATGGGTGGAGTATTTATTACGATGAAAAATTTCTATCGAAATTAAGGTTACATAGAAGTGAAAAGCTACCTAATGAAACCGGTGGAATAATTATTGGAAGCTACGACATACAGAGAAGAAAGGTATATTTAGTTGACATTATACCATCACCATCAGACAGCGAAGAATATCCTTACGCTTATCGTAGAGGTATTAAAGGCCTTGACGAACAATTTACTGATATACATTTACGTACTTTAGGAAATCTAAGATACGTTGGAGAATGGCATTCTCATCCGGACGAATGTTCGGTATCACCAAGCGATGATGATAGAATTCACTTTGAATGGATTAGATCCATTTTAAAGAATGAAGGGTTACCACCTCTTTCACTTATTGTGGGCGAAAAAAACAAATATATGATATACATCGAAACGATGGATTAATGGTTATTCATAAATGAAAAACGAAAATAAAAAAATTGGATTATCGCTATCAGGTGGAGGATACAGAGCTGCAGCATTTCATTTAGGCACACTCAGAAAATTGGAACAGTTGGGAATAATCAATAAACTAAATTATATCTCAACAGTTTCAGGTGGGTCGATTGTCGGTGCAGCTTATATGTTATGGAAAGCAGAAAACCCCAATTCTGAATTTGAAAATTTTGAAATAGGGTTCTCAAAAAAATTACAATCAAGCGTAATTAAAAATACTGTTACTTCTAAAAAATTCCTATTGAGTTCATTTGCTTCAATCATTTTCATTGGCGCAATTATATATACTTATCTTATATCTTTAGCAATAATAAGTTTACTATTATTGCTAATTGGAATTTATTTGTTGTTAAAATACCAATTTAGACTTTTTCCAATAAACAAAATTATAGAAGAAGTTTATGATAGTATATTCTATAATAAAAAACAACTAAAAGATTTACCCAATAACCCATTATTAATAGTCAATTCTACAAATCTTCAAACCGGAAGACAATTCTTTTTTACAAAAAATGGTATGGGAGATTCAAAATACACTGATGATTATGGAAGTAAAAAAGAAAGTCCTTTTAACCATAGCAAATTTCCTATTGCTAAAGCAGTAATGGCATCTAGTTGCGTTCCTTTTGCATTTACACCTGTAACAATTCCAGATGCTTATTACTATAAAAAACAGGATGGAAATACAATGCCAATATTGATAGATGGAGGTGTTTATGATAATCAAGGGATTCATAAATTAACCCATCCGCAAGGAAATTATGAATGCGATATTGTTATTGCAAGTGATGCTGGTAATCTTTTTCCTGACATCGTTACTTATAAAAATACATTTGCTCTTTTAGTAAGAACATTTGACCTTTTTATGAATCGCATTAAAAATTTTCAGATGATGCAGCATTTATACTTAAATAGAAAAGCACATCAGAAGGAGATTGTTTATATTTCTTTAGGATGGGATACCGAAAACAGTGTGAAAGGCTTTATTGATAATCTTGTAAAGGGTAATATTCTACAATCGACAATTGAAATTCTTAAATTACCTAAAGAACACATGAATCCAATAAACGTGCAAGAACTAACTGAATATCTTAATACACATATTGATTTTATCAACATTAATAAACAAGCACCAGATTCAAGCAGACGTCAAAATGCTAGGTCAGTTGGAACAAACCTAACTGCGTTATCAGAATTCGAAATCAAAGACTTATCGCAATTTGCTGAAGTGCTGACCGAGATTCAGTTAAAACTGTATTGTCCATCTTTATTTGTAGAAGAAGCAAAATAATTCCATTATTTCTCTAATTATATAACTGCTTATAACTAGTTAGATTTCAGAAAGAGTACCTATTAATCGAGCCGATCCCTCACTACAGCCATTAGGAAAATACACCTCCACTCCACCTCCGCAAAGTCCGTAATTGGGAGTGACTGTTCCAAAACATAAAATTGTTCCTGGATTCGGAATAATTTGATAAATATAACAAGCAGCAATTCTATTAGGTAAAGCATATCTACCCACAGCAGCTATACCACTAGGAACTACCCTTAAATCAGATAATGAAGTTCCATAAGTTCCAGGAAGAATACTACCATTCTGAAGAATCCGTCGATCATTTCTAAATGCAGATAAACGACGAAATTCATCGCCCTGACGAGTGATATAAATAAAAGGGCGAGAAATAATTGGTGTTAAAACCTCCTTATCTTTATACCTTGAATTTACCTTCACTTGATAATTATCCAGTTGTGATAAATCTTCGTTTTTGAAAGATTTGAGTTGAACTTTAGAAACACTAAAGTCTACAATAACAGGCTCATCATGAGGTTGATCAAAATCAGAAATAAATTCACTATTTGTTATTAATAATTCTTCGTTTTGCTGAGGATTTATTAAAATTTGATAACCCATACCCGATTCTGGTTTGCTTAAAAAATAAGTAGCTTGTTGAGGAGAAATATGATAAAGATCAATATCCATAGGTATTTTCATTTTTTAATATTTAATTTAAAGATTATTTTATGCTGTACTATAATGCAATTGTATAAAATATTTCTTTTATCTTTTGCTTATAGAGACAAAAATCTATATCAGCCATAATCATTTATTATTGCTTAATGCTTACAACCATACGGATCAATGAAAAATGAAGTGGATTTTTTAATGGAATGGGCTGTCTGGGCACATCTTGACTCAAGACTAGACTTAGAGACTGTTCTCCTAATAGGACATCTATTAATTGAGAATGTTATGGATGTGATACTTGAAAGAAGTAATGAAAAGGGATATGGAGATTTTTCATTCCATAGAAAAGTCTTTATTCTGGAAAATATAAAAGTAAGTAATGAAGAAAAGAAAACTGAGATCATCAAGTTCTTAAAAAATATAAACAAACTAAGAAACAAATTGGCACACGAATTCCAGTTTGAAATTAAAAATGGGGAGCTTGAAGATTGGGCATTAACTGTGTTAGCAAATTTTAATGGAGTTAAATTTTCTAAATACACGTTTAGAACTAAAATCGTCCACGCATTTTCCACCCTATCAATAAATGCTTTGGAAATATTTGACTCGTAAAAATCGAGAACCTTGAGGAATTTTATTATTTAAAGTTCTTGAATCCTTCCTGAGTGATTATAACATTGTCCAACACTTCGATTCCAAGGATATCTCCAATTTCCCTTAGTTTTCTTGAATGATTTAAATCCTGCTTGCTTGGCTCGAGCACTCCTGCAGGATGATTATGTGCAACAACAATAGCCGTAGCATTTGCTTTCAAGGCTGCTTGAAAAACAATTCTAGGATCACCGGTAACATAAGTCAAACCACCTACACCCACTGTATGATATCCTAATACTCTACAGGAATGATTCAGCATTAAAACGATCATCTCTTCATGATGGCAGATAGTATCATTATTCCAAATACTCCTTAACACTTCATACACATCTTCGGGTGTCATTACTTTTGGATAAGACTTAATATTCCTTTTATAGCTATACAAAATCTTTATTTCCGGAGGTTTGGTTAATTTCAGTTTAGCCATTAGATCAATAAAAAAGGCTTGGATGTGTCCAAGCCGTATAAGTATATATAGATTATATGAATATTACTATTTCCGCACTCAATCAACATTAAGCTCGCTACTCTTCTCCGCCAAGTTCCCAACCATCGCATCAATAAACCTTATACCACTGTTGACATATACGATTGTATTTTCATCCTGATGATACCAGCGACCTCTGATCAATTCGTACATAATGAATTCATTACTAGTAAATCGTTTTTCAAGCTCTATTAATTGTTTTGCGACTTCATAAGACTGATACCTGACGATGCCTGCTTTCATTTTTTCAAGGCTGCTTGTACTTGTTTTTTCCGAATAAACAGTTATCCCGAATGCATCCGTTAATTCCAGCTTATAACTACATGTACTTGACAATGAACTGAACTGAAGCGCAGGAAAGACGAAGCTGCTATTAAGAGGCATTTGGGGTAGCTATTAGATAGTGGGTGGGATGTTTTCTACCACCCGTTATTGAAAATTGGCACAAAAATTGGGCTAATCCAAAATATTATTTTAAAAAATCTAATTATTCAACAATAAGATTATCGGTATTTTACTTTTTAATGCTCTTATAAATTCGTAGTATTGCTTATAACTAAACTCTTATGAAAATATTCTTATACCTATTGAGCTTTTCTGTCTTTTTACTGATAGCAGGTATGAGTGGCTGTAAAAAAGATGCGATCCCCACCAAACCGCTTGATACAAGCGGAAAATTGGTCGATGCCTTTAACAAAGAACCTATTGGGGGTGCGACTGTATATATCTATACCTATGATTATTCCCAGCATATTCCGGTTGTGCATATTTACGGAGATACCCTGACAGATGCCGATGGCGTATTCCAGTTTCCGGAACGTAAACCGGGTTCGTACCTGCGCTTTTTCAAGGACGGGTATCACGATTCGTACGAAACCAATTATGAACTGAAACTCGACAACTATCCTTTCAGCAATATCGGCACGATCGAATTACACCCTAAGATGTATGTCAATGTGAGGGTCATTAAAACGGATAAGTTTTGGAACCGCATACTCATATTTGCTATGAATACAAAGACAGGTGGTAGTTATTCAATTGACTTTAATTCATCCGCAGAGTTAGACAGTACTTGTAAGGGATTATTGATATATGAGGACTACTACACTTTACGATACCGGTTGGCAAAGATAGGTCATGATACTTTTGAAGTACGAAGTGTTCCCATTACCCTGAAGTCATTGGACACTGTAGATGTAACCATACAATTTTAAACTAAACAAATAATACTATGAACAAAATTAAGATCAAGCAACTCAAAAAACTGCTATGCATTTGTTTGAGTTTTCCGATGACTGTCTTCGCACAACCTCAGAGTGCCCCGGAAGATACCGTTTGGCAAGTCTATAACTTTGATTATTATACGCAACACTTAGACAAAGAGGAAATCACTACGGGTGTTCTATACAACCGGGTAGCCCCTATAGCCAACCTTAATTATCCTTATTCAAATCTGTTTGAAACGGAAGAGGAGCATAGAGGATTTGGCTATTGAAAACAAGCTTATTATGAGCTGTATCTTGAACATACAACCGTTCTTTAGTGCATGATAAAAACCGACTGCCTTACTTGATCTGCATATACTCCTTTACAAACTTTCTTGAATACTCCCTGATCATATCCCGCACTTTTCTAAACTCATTCATTACTTCTTCTTCTGTTCCATCCGCTTTAGCCGGATCAGGAAAGTTGTGATGAAACTTTTGTGCATGGCTTGGAAAGTACGGACACTGTTCTTTAGCATTATCGCAGACAGTAATTATGAAATCGAAGTTAACATTAAGATATTCACCAATATTGTTTGAAGTGTGATGAGATATATTAATTCCGTCTTCCTGCATGACTCGGATTGCATTCGGGTTTACACCATGTGTTTCCACGCCTGCACTGTATATGGTTGCCCGATCTTTTGCGAAATACCGGAGATATCCTTCTGCCATCTGACTGCGACAGCTGTTTCCTGTACAGAGCACTAATATATTTTTCATTGCTATACGAATAACCAGATAATATTTATGATTACAAATTTCGGATCAAAACCAAACGTGATAGTCAGGATAATTACGGAGGCTGTAATCACGATCGGTTTTCTGTACTTGGTCAGAACGGTTTTTAATTTCATACTTGTATATGCTTAACAACAGCCAGATCCGGGAACACAGCACTCATCCTTTCTTGCAAAAACGGTAATGCTGAAAATCCCCGTAGAGCTTGATTTAAACTCAGCAATCTGAGCTTCACTTAAATACCTGCTAAGAATATCATCAGGAATAATAATAGGCTTCTCTTTTTGAATTGTGATGTTTCTGAACCCATTATTTTGAATAAGCTCTAAATACACTTCTTTCTGTAGCGCACCGGATACGCATCCTGCATACATTTCAGCTGCTTCACGAAGGGGGTCAGGAAGATCTCCGACCAGTACAATATCCGAAATGCTAAAATGTCCGTTAGGCTTAAGCACTCTGTGAATTTCCTTGAATACATTATTTTTATTAGGTACAAGATTCAATACGCAATTGCTCACTACCACGTCTGCAGTTTTTGAAGTGACTGGCATTGCTTCAATATCCCCCTGTCTGAACTCAACATTATTGAAACCCAGCTTCTCA
Source organism: uncultured Sphingobacteriaceae bacterium (assembly GCA_964454645.1). Classification (GTDB taxonomy): domain Bacteria; phylum Bacteroidota; class Bacteroidia; order Sphingobacteriales; family Sphingobacteriaceae; genus CAYVTM01. Next base: position 46,363 of record CAYVTM010000004.1, read on the forward strand.
GCATTTGCCCTCGCCTTATCAATCATTGCAGGAGTGAAATCAATTCCGATCACTTTCCCCTCGGCTCCGGTCTCTGCACGTGCGACAAAACAATCGTTGCCGGCACCCGAACCCAGGTCTATTACTACATCACCTGTTTTGATCTTTGCAAATTCAGTAGGCAGGCCACAGCCCAATCCTAAATCAGCATCTGCATTGTAGCCTTTAAGTTCAGAATAATCATCGGTCATGATGTTATAAACTTCATCAGAGCATCCGCATGACCCACAACATGATGCCTGATTGATTCCTTTGTCTTGTAAAGCGATCTCAGAATATCTTTGCTTTACTATTGCTTTTAATTGTTCATCTGTTTGCATAATTACTGCTATTTAGGTTATCGAAATATTACGATTAATCAATATAAATTTTTTTAACAACAACTTACTCCCTTTTTATATGATTCAAAAAGCTTGTGCAGGTATGCCTGAGCAAGCCCCCACTCCTTCTGATCGATACAATAGCACACCTTAGCTCCTTCAATATCCCCTTTGATAAGCCCTGATTTTTTAAGCTCCTTCAAATGCTGTGATACTGTGGATTGAGATAAAGGGAGTTCATCAACAATGTCTCCGCAAATACATGCCTGCTTCTTTAGCAGTAACTGCAAAATAGCTACACGGGCAGGATGTGCCAGCGCTTTAGCGTATTTGGATATCTTATTATCCTTTACTGAAAATTCTTCTGTTTTTGCTAGTCCCATGTATCTTGAAATTGTATCGCAATATTACGATTTTATATTTTAATTAATCAAGATCTCTAAAAAGAAAAAACATAACTAATTGATAATCAATGCAATTTTTTTAAATAAATTCTACGAGCTACAAAATTAAATAATAAAAAAGCTATAGGTCAAATACTTATGGCTTTGTTTATTATTGCGTTATCCATACAGTAATATTACGATCATTATATTTATTATGATTCGCCGGAAAAGGGGCAAGGTAGTTTTGCACAGCATGTGAAAAACTTTAAGCGTGTAATCTGATTCCTCCATTGTACATTCGTATCAGTTCTTTGCAAGAATGTTTTGTATTTCAATTAACTATTGAAGCCAAAGGGGAACCATGTGTAAATCATGGACTGTTGCGCAACTGTAAGTCCGGTTAAGATCGGATAAGTCAGACTACCTTTCAAAACAATTTTGTGCCGGGCCTTCGCAATAAAGGTAGATGCACTTCAATATTCCAACCCTGATCAGGGTAGATTATCGTTGTCCAGTTTACTTTTTTGCAAAATGTAAACGATCAATCAACGATACATGAGTACAACAGAATTATTATTAAGAGAAAACAAGGATCGCTTTGTTATCCTTCCCATTAACTATCCGAAGATATGGGAGCATTATAAACGTCATGAAGCCGGTTTCTGGACTGCCGAAGAAATTGATCTGGGCAGCGACATGAAAGACTGGGAAAATCTGAATGATGGTGAACGTCATTTCATTTCGCATGTACTTGCATTTTTTGCGGCAAGCGACGGAATTGTGAATGAAAATCTCGCGGTCAATTTCATGAGTGAAGTTCAGTTACCTGAAGCCAGGTGTTTTTATGGATTTCAGATCATGATGGAAAATATTCATAGCGAAACATACGCCTTGCTCATTGATACGTATGTCCGGAATCCTGAAGAAAAGCACAAGCTCTTTCATGCCATAGATACTATACCTGCGGTAAAGAAAAAAGCGGAGTGGGCTTTGCGTTGGATTGAGAATGGAAGCTTTGCTGAACGCTTGGTTGCGTTTGCAGCAGTGGAAGGAATATTTTTCAGCGGAAGTTTCTGCTCCATTTTTTGGTTGAAGAAACGTGGACTAATGCCGGGATTAACATTCAGCAATGAGCTCATCAGCCGTGATGAAGGCTTGCATTGTGAATTCGCCTGCCTGCTTTACAGCATGCTTCAGCACAAGCTCGGGGAGGAACAGGTAAAAGATATCATCAGCGACGCAGTTGCGATTGAAAAAGAATTTATCACAGAAGCGTTACCGGTTGATCTGATCGGGATGAATGCAAAGCTTATGCAACAATACATAGAATTTGTCGCTGACAGATGGCTTTCAGAACTAGGTTACTCAAAAATATACAATGCTGCCAATCCATTTGATTTTATGGAGATGATCTCACTTCAGGGCAAGACTAATTTCTTTGAAAAAAGAGTAGGTGATTACCAGAAAGCAGGTGTGATGTCAACAAAAGAATCACAGCAATTTTCAACAGAAGAAGACTTTTAAAAACGATATACAAAAATATTTATATGAGCTACGTAATAAAAAGAAACGGCAAAAGGGAGTCCGTAAAATTCGACAAAGTAACCGCACGTATCGGGAAGCTGAGCTATAGCTTAAGTCCGATGATCAACGTAATAGACGTTGCCAAAAAGACGATCGAAGGTATTTACGATGGAGTGCCTACTACTGAGCTTGATAATCTTGCGGCAGAAACAGCCGCATCGCTTACCATTACCCACCCGGATTATGCAATACTTGCTTCCAGGATCGCAGTGAGTAATCTTCACAAGAATACGATCAAAAGTTTTTCTGAAACCATGAGAAACCTCCATCGGTATGTGGATAAATCTACCGGAAAAACATTACCATTAATAGCAGATGATGTCATGAAGATCATCGAGGATAATGCGGAACTACTGGATAGTACGATCATTTACGATCGCGACTTTGGTTTTGATTACTTCGGCTTCAAAACGCTGGAGAAATCTTACCTCTTAAAAATTGATAATAAAATTGCTGAACGCCCGCAACACATGTACATGCGTGTAGCGATCGGAATTCACAAAGAAGACATTGAAAACGTAATTAAAACATATCACTTAATGAGTGAACGCTGGTTCACCCATGCAACGCCTACCTTGTTCAATGCCGGAACACCAAAGCCTCAGATGAGCTCCTGCTTTTTACTGGCTATGAAGGAAGACAGCATTGACGGGATCTATGACACACTGAAGCAAACTGCAAAGATCTCTCAAAGTGCGGGAGGCATTGGCCTTGCAATCCATAATGTAAGAGCAACCGGCAGCTACATCGGCGGAACCAACGGAACCAGTAATGGCATCATTCCGATGTTGCGTGTTTTTAATGATACTGCGAGATATGTGGATCAGGGAGGCGGGAAAAGAAAAGGAGCGTTTGCTGTATATTTGGAACCGTGGCATGCAGACATTTTTGAATTCCTGGATCTGCGCAAGAATCACGGCAAGGAAGAGATGAGAGCAAGAGATCTTTTTTATGCACTCTGGATTTCCGATCTGTTTATGAAACGTGTGGAAGAAAATGGAACATGGAGCCTGTTCTGCCCGAATGAGGCACCGGGTTTAAGCGAATGTTGGGGGGCCGAATTTGAAAAGCTATACACCCAATATGAATCTGAAGGAAGAGCAAGAAAAATAATACAGGCACAGGAACTATGGTTTGCTGTTTTGGAGTCACAGATCGAGACAGGTACTCCTTATATGTTATATAAGGATGCAGCCAACAGAAAAAGTAATCAGCAAAATCTGGGTACCATAAAGAGCAGTAATCTTTGTACAGAGATCATGGAATATACAAGCCCGGATGAAGTAGCTGTATGTAATCTCGCATCATTAGCATTGCCAAGATTTATCATTGACGGAAAATTCGATCATGAGAAATTATATGAAGTGACTTACCAGGTGACAAAGAACCTGAACAAAATCATTGATCATAATTATTATCCTGTTGAAGAAGCGAGAAATTCGAACATGAAACATCGTCCGATAGGAATAGGTGTACAAGGGCTTGCCGATGTATTCATTCTGCTGAGATTACCTTTTGAAAGCGATCTCGCGAAAATGCTCAATAAAAATATTTTCGAAACCATTTATTTTGCGGCCATGACCGCCAGTAAAGACCTTGCAAAAGAACTGGGGCATTACGAAACCTATCCGGATTCTCCGGTATCAAAGGGCATCTTCCAGTTTGATATGTGGGGAGTAACTCCAACCGACCGCTGGGACTGGGCTGCATTAAAAGAAGAAGTAAAAACTTACGGTGTTCGAAATTCATTACTTCTTGCTCCGATGCCTACTGCTTCAACTTCCCAGATATTTGGTAATAATGAATGCTTCGAGCCCTACACTTCCAACATTTATACAAGGCGGGTACTAAGCGGGGAATTTATCATTGTGAATAAACACTTATTAAAAGACCTGGTTAATCTTGGCTTGTGGAATAATTCCATGAAAAATCAGATTATTGCTGCAAACGGTTCTATTCAACATATTGAAGAAATACCTGCTGAGATCAAAGAATTGTATAAAACAGTCTGGGAGATCAAGCAGAGGAATATTATTGATATGGCTGCTGATCGTGGTGCGTATATCTGTCAATCCCAATCGCTGAATCTGTTTGTAGATAACCCTACAACCGCCAAGCTTACTTCCATGCACTTTCATGCCTGGAAAAAGGGGCTGAAAACGGGTATGTACTACTTACGTACCCAGGCTGCTACACAAGCAATCCAGTTCACCGTAGAAAAACAGGCAAGCAAAGAAATAGAACCTGTTATTCCAACAGCAGAGAATATTAACCAGAATTCGACACAGCGTGATATAGAGCCAACTCAGGCAGATGGTGCAAGTTGTAGTATGGAGGATGGTTGTATCAGTTGCGGTTCATAATTTTAAATAAAAGCTTTATGACACAGAAAAAAATCAATATTCACTTTACTGTATTAGCAGTGTTTATCTTTATCGCGGCTTTTAGTCGGATCATTCCGCACGTGCCGAACTTTTCGCCATTGGGTGCCGTTGGATTATTTAGTGCTGCTCACTTTGCTAAGAAATGGCAAGCATTACTAATACCTATCCTTGCAGTATGGATCAGCGATCTGTTTATCAATAATGTAATTTATGCACAGTATTATCCGGGGTTTACCTGGTTTTACAGTGGCTTCTATTGGCAATACGGCAGCTACCTGTTAATCACATGCACAGGCCTGTTGATCTTCAAAAAAGTAACGGTATTTCGTGTCCTTACAGGTGCATTGACATCAACCGTAATCTTTTTCCTGATATCAAATTTCGGATGCTGGCCGGGCAATTCCTATTATACGCAAGACATAAATGGCTTAATGGCCTGTTATGCGGCAGGACTGCCATACCTTAAGGGCACATTATCAGGAGATCTTTTTTACTGCATTGTTCTGTTCGGTTCATTTGCGTTAGCACAACGGCGATTCCCCGAATTGAGAGTTAAACATACACACATGGTTCCATTATTTAATAAAAAATAAACACGTGACAACAGAAGAAAGAATTAAACAATCGCAGACCCATATCTTTAAGGCGGTATTTCCGAATACGACCAATCACTACGATACATTGTTCGGAGGTACAGCAATGCATGCAATGGATGAAGTGGCATTTATTACTGCCACACGCTTCAGTCGACAGAGGATGGTTACCGTAAGCAGTGACCGTATTGATTTTAAGAAGCCGATTCCAGCCGGAACCATTATCGAACTTGTTGGTAAAGTATCTTATCTCGGAAGCACCAGCTTAAAGGTGCGGGTAGAAATTTATATCGAGCAAATGTATTCTGAAGGAAGAGAAAAAGCAGTAAGCGGAGAATTTACCTTTGTGGCGATAGACGATCACAAAAAACCTACCCCCATACTTAAATGATTTTTTTCTTGGACTTGAGTTCTTAATTTGGTAAAGCCTTTAGTACAGGAAAAGTGCTCACTACTACAACATTTTTCCGATGCCTTCTTCCGGTTCCGACCGGGACCGGCTTCAATAATGGTTAATTCAAAGGACAGAATATAATTATTATCTTACGTTTTACAGCGCCGGGTCTTATGGTTTCCGTTACAGAAGCTTACTGTTTAAGCCCTATCACCGTAAACTCGGTTCTTCGATTCTCCTGATGTGCTTTCTCACTGCATTTTATACCATCGGCGCAAGAGTTCACCAGGCGGTATTCTCCATATCCTTTGCCTGTTATTCGGCTGCTGTCTATCCCCTTGCTCACTATATAGGCTGCGGATGATTTTGCTCTGCGATCCGAAAGCAACTCGTTTGATGAGGCACTTCCTCTTGAATCCGTATGTGAGCTCAGCTCGATAATAATACCCGGATTGTCGTTCATCATCTTTACGATCTTATCCAATTCTTTGGCAGCATCGGCACGAATATTCCATTTGTTAAGGTCAAAATAAATATTTTCGATCTGTATGGCTTTGCCGATAACGATTTCTTCGAGTGTGATGTCTTTGATATAGTCAAAATCTTTTCCCCTGCTTCCTAAACAATCATAATCGTTGGTAGAAAATACAACCTCCCGGCTGAAGTAATGTTCTTTGCCTGCCCTTATTAAATACTTAGTATTGCTTTTTAATCCGGGGTGCCTGTATTTTCCTTTTTCAGTATAACCTGCATATACCTGCTCTCCGGTATTTAAACTACGGATCTGAATAGATACACTGTCTATTGTTTCCTCTGTTCCTTTTTTATAAACAGTTCCGCTTACATTACAACTTGCCTGTAACCTGCTGAGAGGAATGTGAACGATAGAATCCTTAAAATTCAATGCGAATTGCAGGTGTTTACTGCTATACAAGGGTGCTTCTGCAAGAAAGAGATACCTGCCGTTTTCAGCGATTGTGAAATTCCCTTTTCCTTCCTTCAGGAAATGATCAGTATGTGTAAAGCGATAAGAAATTTGCAGGGAAACATTACTGACTGTTTCCCCACTCAGGCTGTCGATTACATTGAGCTGAATATTTTTTCGAATTCTTTCAAAGGAATAGATATCGTCATCAATCCCATTATTCCCTCTGTTGGAACTGAAAAAACCTTTTGTTTCATCATCGCTCAGGGCAATTCCGAAATCATCGGAAGAAGAGTTAAAAGGAGCTCCAAGATTCAGTGCTTGCTTATTGTCTGAATGGATAGCAGAGTAAAAAATATCTAATCCGCCTAACCCCCCTTTTCCATTCGATGCAAAATATAAATTTCCTTCAGCGCTTATATATGGAAATAGTTCATCGCCTTTTGAATTGATAAACAGTCCCAGGTTTACAGGGTGTGACCATGTGGAATCTTCACGAAGCGCGCAGCGGTAAATATCCATACCTCCATAACCCCCGGGCATATTGGAACTGAAATAAAGTTCAGTTCCTTCTTTATTAACGGAAGGATGAGCGAATGCATAATCAGGCTCATTAAAGGTAAAGCGGTATATCTCTTTCCATTGATGAGTTTCCATAACAGCACTTTCAATACGCAGGTTCTTATACCCCATATTGGTTTTCTTACGTCGGCTGTTGATGGTATAATAGAGTGTATGATCTTTTTCGCTATAGCTTCCCGGACCGAAATTATATTTTCTCCTGAGTTCTTCTGCAAAAGGTTGAACCCATATATACCCATCGGATGCTGAAGCCCGGAAAAGCGAAACATAATTGTTCTCTGTCCAGGTATGTTTTCGGCTTATGAAGAGATTCGGTCTGCGTGAAGAGGCAAAAATAATATCAGCATTGATAATGAAAGGAGCATAGTCCGATTCTTCCGTATTGAAAGAAAGCTTTTCGGTTTTAATATTAGCTGTGTCGCCAAAATATAATTGATTCCCAAATTCTATAGAGTGCAGGATTTGCCGGATTCTTTCATCTTGCTTATGAATAAACGGGGAGTTTCTAATCGTATTTTCGGCCAGAATGTATTTCCCGTTTCTTAGCAGGTCTTCTATATATCTTATTTTATCTTCTTCAAGTGTATCTGTCAGAATAAGTTTTTTATAATACTTCTCTGAAAGATGGCTTTGATTGGTAAGGCGGTAGCAGTTTGCGAGATTACGGACAGCAATAATGTTGTTGCTGTCTTTTTTCGATAAATAATACTCGTAATAGGGAATAGCATCGGGATAATTAAGGATTCGGTACTTATAGTCGGCGTACTTCAGGAGCAGCTGCGCTTCAGCGGTATAAGCGCTCATGCACAAAAAGATCAGCAGGTACAGGCGTATATATTTCATTTAAAAGTATCTTGGAGATGTGATTTTACTTTTCTTATAATTGAAAAGATAGTTCAGTGAAACCTCATGTGTTCCGCCCGACAAAGTTCTAAGTCGGGTGAATGTATAATCGTAGGAATAACCTATTCTAAACTGAGGGTTTGCCTGTATCGCAGCCATCAGGTTCCATGCATCTCCCGAACGATACCCTCCGCCTATCCATACCGATTGATAGATAAGCCCGGCAAGATTCAGATCGTATTCCACCGGGGCATTCATTACCATTTTAACCATGGCAGAAGGACGGAGTTTTAATGCCGGATTCACATTGAATATAAAACCGCTTGCGAGAAAAACATGTAATTCCTCTTTTACGAAACTTCCTTCTACGGCTTCAATGGTATTGCTTGCTCCTATTTTTAATTGGTTATGAATTAAGCGGGGAACGGAAAGCCCGAAGTAAAATCTTTCCGTATGATAATAGGTCCCGAAACCGAAGTTAGGTGCAAAAAGAACAGGAGAATTTCCCGTAAATTCTTCGTCACCTGCATCATTGGTCTGAATTTCCGAAAGACGGTCACTATATCCGTTGAAACCTCCTAATAAACCAAAGGCGAGCGTCCCCTTATTTGTTTTTATACGGTAGGCATAGTTGGCAAATAAACCTGTTTGGGCTGTTACCCCCACTACATCCCTGTAAGCTGTTAAACCCAATCCGATTTTACTTTCAAAAACGGGTGAATGTGCTGTAAAGGTAAGGGTAGTAGGAGCGCCATTAATATTTACCCATTGCTTGCGATAAAGCGAGGAAAGCGAAAGCATTTCATGAGAACCGGTATATGCCGGATTAATAAAAATTTCATTGAATGAATATTGTGTAAACATAGGTTCGCTTTGTGCATACAATTTTCCTTTCTGTATTACCAAAAGCAATAACAGCGTTAAGAATACACAGCTATATTTTATCTTTCTTAATTTCATTTTCTGATTACAATATAGCCTGTCATCGGGTTTACACCCTCAATTCCAAAGTCGAGTAAATAAAAATACGTGCCGCTCGGTAAAAGTCCGTCGCCAATGATAAGCCCCCCGGTATTCTCTGTATTACCTTTCCAGGAATTATCATAAGGCGCTTTCTGATACACTTTATTTCCCCATCGGTTGTAAATTTCCAACCGGTTGTTGGGAAATTGTTCAATGCCTTTAATGACAAAAGCATCGTTTTTCCCATCGTTATTAGGGGAATAGCCGGAGGGGATAAAAATTGCAAGACTCACTTCGGTATAGGATTCTTCATCGGGAGTACCATCTCCGTTCGGATCCGGATCATTTCCATCCACGGAAAAATCATGAATGTTTGTATCGGGCATCTGTGCATAAGCCAGAGCTTGTATCTTATTGTAATAGGTTACATTCGGCAGATTCGGGGTGACTGATATCCGCAGCTGTAACTCCACATTTTCGCCCACCGACAAATTACTTAATTCCGGATCGAGTAAATTAACATCGTTTATCCCGTCGAAAGAAGGGTTCATTGGAAGTCCGCCACTTACCCCGGTGAGGCTGAAGTTTGCAGGCGGGGGAAATACCTGTGCCAGATTTTCTTTTACCTGTATTTTATTCAGGGGCACATTACTCATATTTACCAGGCGTATGGTGTATTTAAGCTCGTAAGTTCCCGGTGCTGTTGCTACCGGTTCATTCACACGCAAGGCTGAGCCTATACGTATATTCATATGAGAAGGTACTTCGACCTTTTGTAAAAAAACCACATTGGATGTATCTCTTTTGCAGGGAGAGGAAATTACAATACGTCGATACCAGGTAGTCTGATTAATAGCTGAAGGATCTAAGTTCTGCACATTCGATGCAGGAATATCAATAAAAACAGTATCGGACCCAAGTGTAGAACTTTGCCAGATGTATTGATAGATACCTGTCCCTCCCAAGGGGTAAGATCCGTAAATCGTGTCGGGATCTATGCTATCATAAAAACTAACGGGTACCGGCTGAAGGATGTTATTGGAATTTATCGCTGATACAATATGAATAAGTATGGTGTTTGAAGTATCCGGATCACATACCCCATTTTGGACGATCACCCGGTAATAAGTGCTGATGTTAATGTTGCTAAAACTTAATGAGGAAGCGTTGGTAAGGGTATCAATTACATTAGCACTAAAATCCGGACTCGTTGAGGATTGCCATTTGATAATTTCACCAACACTTCCGCTTAATATAAGCAGAGCATTATTATTGTAAGTACAAAAAGTATCTGCCCCTGATAATACTCCTGCTCTTGCTATGGAATCAAGCGTTAACAGGGTTACAATAATACTATCACAATTTAACTGTGTAAGCAAGGTATCCCGGTACGTTCCCGCAACCGAATAATTATGTCCGTTAAATGTATATACCTCACCTTGACAAATGGTTTGGGGGTTATTGAATTGGTAAACCGGATTTATCGTTA
>CAYVTM010000004.1:56964-286243 GCA_964454645.1 uncultured Sphingobacteriaceae bacterium
GTTCGGTTATGATAATACTATCACAATTTAACTGTGTAAGCAAGGTATCCCGATACGTTCCCTCTATCGAATAATTATTTCCGTTAAAAGCATATACCCCACCTTGACAAATGGTTTGGGGGTTATTGAATTGGTAAACCGGATTTATCGTTAGTTCGGTTATGATAATACTATCACAATTTAACTGTGTAAGCAAGGTATCCCGATAAGTTCCCTCTATCGAATAATTATTTCCGTTAAAAGTATATACCTCACCTTGACAAATAGTTTGGGGGTTATTGATTTCATAGACAGAACCGGCAATGATGCTGTCAATACTAGTAGTATCAGCCGGGCAAACTCCGCTTTGAACAATTACACGGTAATAGGTTTTTTCAGTTAAATTGTTTATAACTAATGTTGATGTTGTATTTCCAATATCTGTTGAGGAGGAAAAATCCGGATTGATTGAGGATTGCCATTTAATAATTGTACCGACATTTCCGGATAAAGTTAAAGTGGTATTATTTATTCCGGCACAAACCGTTTGTCCGCCGGAGATTGAACCGGCAACAGTTGACAAGGGGTCTATCGAAATGTTTGTGGTTGAAGAGTGCGATAAACATGTCCCAAGTGTGATCACTACCCTGTAATAAGTTGTTGCAGTTAGGTTTGTTGCTGTATAAGTATCGGTAGTGTTTGTAATATCCGTTACTATTCCCGAAAAATCAGATGTTGTGGAAGATTGCCATTTAACAATGTTACCTGTATATCCGCTTAATGTTAATTGGGTGGAATTGAAACCTGAACAAACAGTAGTACTCCCGGTAATTGTTCCGCCAACTACATTTGGTGTTACGGAGACTTCTAAAGTATCTGAATACAATTCGCAGTTAAGAGGTCCTTTTGTTACCAATACACGATAATAAGTTGTTACAGCTAAATTGGTGATATTTAAAGTGGTGGCAGTATTTGCAATATTGGTTATGGTTCCTGAAAAATCAGCTGTTTCCGACGATTCCCATCGAACAATAGCACCATCATGCCCCGATAAGGTTAATGTAGCATTATTGGAATTTATACAAACACTCGCCGGACCTGAAATTGTTCCGGGAATCGGGAATAAAAAATAGATTTGAATATGCGTAACAGTTGATGAAGCAGGCGCACAATCTTCATGCTGTACAATTGCTCTGTAAAAAGTTGCAGAGGTAATATCGGTAACAGTAAGACTGCTTGTTGTATCTGGAATAATCGTAATTGTACCCGGATCAAAAGTATTTATAGTAGAAGATTCCCATCGGAGTATGGTACCGGTATAATTGATGAGTGTAAGTGTTGTTGAATTATTTCCGTAACAAACGGTGTTAGCTCCGCCTGTTATCATACCTCCTATTGTTGGACTGATAACTGTAACTGTTGCGGTTGTACTGTTTGTTGCAACACAATTTCCACTTTGCACTACAGCTCTGAAATAAGTAGTTTCAGTTAAATCGGTTACGCTAAGCGAAGTTGTGGTATCAGCAATATCGGTAACTATTCCTGCAAAATTAGGGAACACTGCCGACTGCCATTTGATAATGGAGCCAATATGGCCGCTTAGCGTTAATGTGGTAGAATTTGTGCCGGAACACACGGTGTCATTTCCCAAAACTGTTCCGCCAACAGAAAGGGGTTCAACGGTTATGGCAGCTACATCAGTTGTATCAGCGGAGCATACACCACTTTGGATTATTGTGCGATAAAAAGTTGTTGCAGTTAAATTACCTGCATTAAGTATAGTTGTTGTATTTGAAATATCTGTAATCGTTCCTGAGAAATCTGATGTCAGTGAAGATTGCCATTTGAGAATACTTCCGACATTCCCCGACAATATTAAAGTAGTACTGTTAGTTCCGGTACAGACAGTCGTATCTCCCGAAATTTTTCCGCTAACCGATAAAGGGTTAACTGTAATTACTTTTACCGAAGAAAATGCCGAAGCACATGAATCGTTCTGAACTACTGTCCGGTAATAGGTGGTGGCTGTTAAATCGATGACTGTAAGAGTGTCCGAAGTATTTGCAATATCAGTTACTGTACCTGAAAAATCCGAAGTGAATGAAGATTGCCATTTGAGAACGCTTCCGACATTCCCCGACAATATTAAAGTAGTACTGTTAGTTCCGGTACACACGGTTGTATCCCCCGAAATTATTCCACCAACCGATAAGGGAATAACCGTAATTGCTTTTACCGAAGAAAATGCCGAAGCACATAATTCGTTCTGAACCACTACCCGGTAATAAGTAGTGGCCGTAAGATTCGTCGCAGTATAAGCATCCGAAGTATTTGCAATATCCGTTATTGTTCCCGAAAAGTCCGAGGTTAATGAAGATTGCCATTTGATGATTGTTCCTGTATAACCGGATAAAATTAAATCGCTGCTATTGGTTCCGGCACAAACAACAATGTTAGGGGAGAAGGGGCTTGTGCCCGACACTGTTCCGCCGACTGATGCCGGTAGAATTATAACGGAATCAACAGAACTATATGCAGAATCGCATGATCCGTTTTTTACGAGAGCACGATAATAAAGTGTGCCCGGACTTGCCAGAGAAGCGCCATACGATAACAGTGTGTGGCTTATAATCTGCACATTCGAAGAAAAATCCTGAAGAGGCGAGGACTCCCATCTGATGACATTGCCGGTATTCCCTGTTAAAACTAATGAGGCAGCAAGTGCAGAAATGCAAAAACTACCTCCTCCCGAAACGGTTCCTCCCACACTTGTAGAGGTTGCAGGATCTATTGTAATAATCTCGCTAAATGTAGAGTCGCAGTTACCTAATTTTACTCTTGCCCGATAATACATGGGTATGGCCAAATCAGGTGCCGTAAATGTATCGGTAGTGTTTGCAATCTGTGTAACAGTCCCCGGAGTAAAATTACTGGCAGCACAAGATTCCCATCTGACAACAACACCAACATACCCGCTTAAAGTCAGCAATGTTCCCTGGCATAATGGGTTTGTCCCCGAAATGGTTCCTCCGTTAATAATAGTTCCCTGGGGGTAAACATTAATACGAACCGGGTTCGAAAACGATACGATAACTCCGTCTGTAACTTTGGCCCTGTAATAACGAGGTGTAGTCAGGAATTTTGTTAAAAAAGAAGCAGTAGTTATTGTTGAATCTGTCCAGGTTACCCCATCGGGAGAAGTTTGCCAGATGATAGTGCCGGTATATCCAGTTAGTTGAATCAGCGTATTATTATTGTAACAAACAATGGTATCATTCGCCGTCGCCGTACCACCGGGGTTAATGAGTGCAGATGCCCTCCCTGTCTGAAAGCAGAGCAATGTAATGGTACAAAAGAAGAGCGCCCTTAAATATGTCACATTATGCTTTTAATCTAATGCTAATGTAATGATTTAAACGTGAATAAATAGGGGTTTATCAAACTTTCTTTGAAGTAATGAGATGGTTTTTTCTATTCAATAAAAAATATTTCTCTGAAAATTATTTTAATACTAAAAATGATGAAAAATAAATACATATCTTCCTTATTCCAAAAGTATATCTATGTACAACAATCTCGAAACCTATACCATTGATGCTCCCGAATCGGATTACCTCTATACCGACGTATCTCAAATTCCGGGGGCAGGGTTCGGATTGTTTACCGCTATTAGAATTTTTAAAAATGAAATTATTGCAGTGTTCGAAGGCGAACGGATATCCATTGCCGAGCAAAAGAAGCGTCGTGCCGCCAAAGCCGATGCATACTTCATCGATTTACCCAGCGGCCGTGTTTTGGATTCGATGTACAGCGAATGCTTTGCTAAATATGCAAACGATGCATGTGGTATCACTCCTTCAAAATTTAAAAACAATGCAACTATTACCCTCGATGCAAATGATCAACCCTGTTTGCTGGCAACCCGGACTATTCATGTTAGAGAGGAGATTTTTTGTGATTATGGGAGAAATTATTGGAAGCAGGAAGGCGTTCCGAAGATTTGTATAACCTGAGACTTCATTTAGGGAAAGGAGTTCTGCATTTTTTAACGCGTAGATCTTGTTTTTGGGTTCTAAACATCTCTTAATGTTCTTCATACCCCTTTATGTTTATTTTTTAATAATGTTTTAGATTATGAAGAACATTAAGAGATGAAGGATTCTCTGCAAAACCGAAAACTCTACGTTTTTTACCGCGGAGGTCGCAAAGGTTTTCGCGGAGTACGCAAAGCATACACCACAAATCTATTATTTAACAGAATTTATCTGACGAATACATCTGCGTGGTTCATGTTAGGTATAAGTATAAGGAATGAGTCTTCGCACACTTTGCGGTTAAAAAAGAGAACCGCCAAGGTTTGTATATTCTGAAACTGCAATCGGCAAAAGGCTAGCAATCGAAAAAAATGTACTGAAAAAAAATTTCTAAAAATATAAACGGATTAGCGTTGTGAATGTGTTCAGGTATTTTGCTGAAAATATTCACAGGCGCTTTGCATTACACATTCGAAACATTTGGGTTGGCTCGGCCGGCAGGTTTCTCTTCCTAAAAAAGAAAAGGCCATCCCTATCTCTCCCCAGTCTTTTCCGGGAATAACTTCCATTAATTGCTTCTCGATCTTCTTCGGGTCTGTCCCCCAAGCAATACCCAGTCGGGGTGCTACGCGCAGCACATGCAAATCTACAATAATACCTTCGGCCTTTTTACCGGCTTCATGCATAATTACATTTGCCGATTTTCTTCCGATGCCCGGAAGTGCTGTTAATCCTTCCATCGTTAAGGGGATATTTGCATCGGTTTTTATTTCTTTTGCTAATTGCAATAGCCAGTTAATCTTATTGCCGAAATTTCGGACCTTGGAAAGGTAGGGAAATAAAGCCTCCGCATCGGCTTTAGCTAAAGCAGGCATATCCGGGAGAGCTTTGAATAGTGCCGGAGCTATTTGATTGATATTCTTATCCGAATCCTGTGCAGAAAGAATGACCATCACCAGTAATTGATATATATTTTCGGCATGGAGCGGGTGTTTCCTGCCTTTATACTTTTTCAGTAAAGGAGCAACTTTTTCTGGCCAGTGGCTGTTCATAACAATTCATATTAAAATCGATTGCATTAAGAAGCCTTATTTAGGCAGAACTACTTTCACACAAGTGCCTTTTTCAAATTCACTCTCTATGGAAATATTCCCCTTGTTTGCTTCTACATATTCTTTGCATAACAATAATCCCAGACCGATTCCTTTTTCTCCCCTGGTACCGAAAGTGCTGTGATAATTATTTGTAAAAACCTTTGCCATTTGTTCGGGCTTCATTCCCACTCCACTATCACGAATACTTATTTCTACATGCGTATCATTTTCCATGGTACT
Organism: uncultured Sphingobacteriaceae bacterium; assembly: GCA_964454645.1. GTDB lineage: Bacteria > Bacteroidota > Bacteroidia > Sphingobacteriales > Sphingobacteriaceae > CAYVTM01. The sequence goes on from CAYVTM010000004.1 coordinate 62,312, forward strand.
TATTTCGATATATCCATTCTCTCTTGTAAATTTAATAGCATTTGCGAGAATATTCCTAAAGACGATAGTAATTTGTTCCTGATTTACATTTGCCCAAAGAGCTTCCGGTAAACGATTGCAGATTTTAACCTGTTTCTCTTCCAGATGGCTGTTTAATACCACTAAAGTTGAACGAATCATATCGGAAAGGTCACATATTTTTACCAGGGGTTGTTTCCCTTTATGGAAGGCCCCTGAAGCCCAGCGGAGCAAGGTGTCGAGCAGTTCATTTACTACATTCAGTTGTTTAATTAAATCAGCTTTTGCAAAGTCGCGCTCTTCTTCCGTTAGTTCCTGCTCATCGATCGACATGAAACCGCTTAACGCCGCAATAGGTCCGCGTATATCGTGTGCTATAATAGCTAATATTTTATCTTTAAAAACGTTCAGTTCTGTAATTCTTGTATTCAGTTCCTGTAATTCTGTCAGATTCTTTTTCGATAGTTTGTAATTTCTCCAGATCAGATAAATAATTACCGAACCTAATACGGCAAGCACAAGAGCAATTATCAGATAGGCTTTGGTTAAAGTATTTTTTTTGGTAAGAAGATCAATTTGATAGGCTTTGGTAATATTATCAAACATCTGATAAAAATTCACTCCCGACAATTCCGATTTGGATTTCTCGAAAGAATCTTTTAAAAGCGTATAATCCCGGAAACTATTGTATGCTTTGTTTGTATTTCCCAAGGTTTCATGGTATTTCCACTTTAATCTTAATAATCTCAACTCGGCTTCAGGGTGAGGTATGCTATCTATCGAATGACGAATACTGTCAATCATTATTTCTGCCTCATGTATCCGGTTAGTTTGCAGGTACAGTTCGGCAAGCTTAACCATTGTTAATTGAGCGTCTCCAATTTCATAACCTTTACGATAGTTAATCTGAATACTTTTCGACAAAAAATCTTCCGCAGTCCGGTACTCTCCGGTTTGCATTAATACGCCTCCCAGGTTTCCATACACAATCGCCCGGACAACTTGCTTATACCGGTGTTGTTCCGCTACACGATGTTGGTTCTTATCTAAAAACTTTAAGGTTTTATGATAAGAATGTACAGCACTATCCATTTTCCCGAGACGTTCGTACACAATACCAATATTATCCAGGTATCCCCAGGCCAATCGGAATGTCCGGAAATAGTCAGCATCCGAACAATTACTTATATCCGACAATGCCTGTCGATAATGGACAAGCGCTTCTTTGTATTTTCCCTGAGCATAAAATATAGAGGCAAGATTTCCGGTTAACTCGGCAATCGAACAAGGATCTGAATATTGTATTCCAAACTTCCAACCGTCGTAATAGGTTTGTATAGCTTCATCATAACGGCCTTGCGAAAATAAAACGAACCCTTTCGCCGAAAATGCGTCAATATAATCCTGAGGATACTGCATGGAGATATCACGTAAGACCAGGAGCATACTATCGGCATATATCAATGCAGCATCGTAAATTTTTTCCCGCTCTGAAAACAGATCGCATTTCATTTCATACTTACGATATAAATCGTAAGCGCCGACATTATCGAATGCTGCGTATGAAGAATCTAAATAGGATAGAGCCCCGGAGAAATTTCCCGAATCGAATAATTTCTGGGCATCTGAAATTACCTTGTCGAAGTACTCAGGATGTTGGTGCTTTTGATAAGGCTTATTACAGGATAAGTACACCATGCCTAATAGCATAGCACACAACAGCTTATAAGATTTATAAACGCTTTTCGATTGCATAAATTTATGCAAGATAAGCAATCTATCATAACCTTGTAATTAATTTCCAAGCATTTTAGATAGAATAGAAAATATAGCATAAAATTTTTGATATGCGCTTTGAGCCCTCTGCGGTTCCTCTTTTATAAACCACAAAGTTCACAGAGATGTATTCCTTTTATTTCTATTAAAATACCGGCTATTTATTGATTATCAGAATACTATATTTTAATCTTCGAATCAAATTGAAGGGTTTATATATATTGGAATATTCTTTTAATTTTACCGCTTCTAAGTTATATACTCATGAAGACAGTTGATTCTATTAATTTTCAGCGAAAACGCGCGTTGATTCGTGTTGATTTTAATGTTCCTTTAAATTCATCCTTTCAGATCACCGACGATACCCGTATTCAGGCTGCATTGCCAACCATCCGAAAAATATTAAACGATGGAGGTTCGCTTGTATTAATGTCGCATCTGGGCCGTCCGAAAGAAGGTCCTGCTGAAAAATATTCTTTAAAACATTTAGTAGCGCATCTTTCAGAATTATGTAATACACAAGTACAATTTTCCGATGACTGTATTTCGGAAGATGCTTATACAAAATCTGCTAAACTAACAGCAGGTGAAATCCTTTTATTAGAAAATTTACGTTTTTATAAAGAAGAAGAAAAAGGCGATGTAGCATTCGCCGAAAAATTAGCGAGGCATGGAAATATTTATGTGAATGATGCTTTTGGAACAGCACATCGTGCACATGCTTCAACAACTATCGTAGCACAATTCTTCCCGAAAGCAAAATGCTTTGGATATGTGATGGCAAATGAAATTAAAAATGCCGATAAAATTTTAACAAATGCAGAACGTCCTTTTACCGCAATTATGGGTGGTGCAAAAGTTTCCGATAAAATTTTATTGATCGAAAATTTATTGGATAAAGTCGATCATCTGATTATCGGAGGCGGAATGGCTTATACTTTTGCTAAGGCAATGGGCGGTTCTGTAGGTTCTTCATTAGTAGAAGAAGATAAATTGGAATTAGCAAAATCGCTTATCCAAAAAGCAATTAATCAGGATATAAATTTGGCTTTGCCGATAGATTCCATTATAGCGGATGCTTTCGATAAAGATGCGAATACAGATATGGCTATGAACGATGCTATTAAAGAGGGGTGGATGGGATTGGATATCGGCCCAAAATCGATTGCAAATTTCGAAGCAATTATTGTGGAATCTAAAACCATTTTGTGGAACGGTCCGATGGGTGTATTTGAAATGAACAAGTTCGAGAAGGGAACAAAATCTATTGCTCTGGCTGTGGTAAAAGCTACACAAGCCGGAGCATTCTCTTTAATCGGGGGGGGGGACTCAGCTGCTGCTGTTGCTAAGTTTAATTTAAGCGACCAGGTATCTTATGTCTCAACCGGAGGAGGAGCATTGCTGGAATACATGGAGGGGAAAGTACTTCCGGGTGTGAAAGCAATCCTGGAATAAATGGTTTGGAGAACTTTCTGTTTTGATTATTCTTGATGAGGGATTGTTTCATGGAAAGAAAGTGTATTTTTATAAGAACATTTCTACTCGTTTAAATTATGAATCCTGTTAAACTGCTTATTGCCGATGATCATACCCTGATTATCGATGGTTTGAAAAGTACGCTTTCGGATGTGCCGGAAGTAGAGTTGGTGGGGTTCGCTAAGGATGGGAATGAAGTAATGGCACTTGTCGCTAAGCATAAAGTCGATCTCATTTTGTTGGATATCAATATGCCTGAAATGAGTGGTTACGAAACCGCTCTGGCATTAAAAAAATCATATCCCGGAATTAAAATCATTGCACTTACCATGTACGATGATATGGCTCATCTGAATAAAATGTTGCAAGCCGGAGTACGGGGTTATCTCTTAAAATCTGTCCGTAAAGAAGAATTACTTTTAGCAATAGATAAAGTGATGGATGGTGCACAGCATTTCAGCTCTGAAATGACATTAACACTTACTAAAAATTCCAATCATTCATTAATTGTTACTACGCGTGAAAAGCTTACTCCACGGGAGTTGGAAGTACTCGTACTTATTGTACAGGGACTTTCGAATAATAAAATCGCCGAGTTATTAAACGTCAGTATCCGGACTATCGAAACACATCGCACTAACCTCATGCGTAAAGCAGGTGTTAATAAAGTTGCCGAATTAATTAAGTATGCGTATCAAAACAAGTTAGTGTAATCTTCTACGTATTTTTACTTAGATAAAATACGTAGAAAGTGGTATTGACAGTATAACTTTAGCTAACGACATTTGGGTAATGAATTGAAAAGATAAGATTCAGCTCTCGTTTACCTAAAAATTAATGTCATGCGTACAACCGAAATTTTAGACCCAAACGAATCCCGATTCGAAACACAGATACTGAATAGCACAAACGGTAAGGTATTGGAAATTGAAATCAAAGGAGATGTAGAAGAGCATGTGTATCTTTCCCTGCTGAATTCGTTCGGGCAGTGTGTGTACACGCAAAAAGGTGTATTTAATAATACAAATACAACCATCAAAGTAGATGTATCGATCTTTAAACCCGGATTGTATTTCTTAAGTATGATTAAAGGCGGCAATATCTTACGTCGCTATATACAAGTACCCTAACAATCATCATAATGTGTTAAATTAAGGGGCCGCTTCAGTATTGGAGCGGCTTATTTTTTTCAGTTCTTCTACGTAAAAATACGTAGATAAATTCCGTATTTCACCCGATTGACCGCTTCGTATATGTTTAGGAATTTTGTTCGAAACTTATACTGAATTAAAATATATGAGCACAAATTTACCCTTAGGTCAATTACCGGGCATTGTCGGTATCAAAATTAATTCTTTTACCTTCCCGGCTATTGCCGAACCTGAAGAGCTCCAGAGCGAGCCATCTGAACAGGAAGAGCAATCCAACGATCCGGACGAGCAGGAGCATACAGATAAATAGGTATTATTATAATTATACCTTTTTTTTGTGACCTTTTATGAGGATATTTATACAGATGAAATTGCAGCTGATGCTTCTCTGTTTAGGGTCCTTGCTTCTTTCCTTTTGTTCCGGAACGGAGTATAAGGTAATTGCTGCAAGCAAAGAGAAACGCTTACCGGGAACAAGACAAGGACAGGTCTTCGACGAGTATAAGGTTTTGTTAAAACCGAAGAGAAATACAGGAGTTCTCAATCCTGAACAGGTATGGTTGGAAGGAATGAATTATACGTTTAAAGATTCGCTTCATAAGCCCTTGTTTTTTTATCAGGAGAATACTGATTTATATCTTATATTTACAAGTAATATGTTGGTGCCCGACTCCGCTCATCAACATTCTCATAAAGATGATCTGATTATCTTCTATCGTTCTCAGGGAAGAAAAAAAATGCAATCCATTCGGATCGAACATCTGAAACGTCTGGAAAAGAATATACCTAATTAATTTTTTATGAAATGACCATGAAAATACTTTGTACAAACGATAAATGATTATTGGGTCATTCCGTGTGACCTTAAACGAAAACTATAAACACATGAAAAGATACATACTCTTTGTATTCCTGTTTTTTGCTATACCTGCCTTAGCACAGGATAATAATTATGCGGCCATGATGAGGGATCCCAACGCAAGTTTTCACGATATTAAACAAGCGTTCGAAAATTTTTGGGAAGGAAAAGAAGTGAAAAAAGGTAAGGGGTATAAACAGTTTCGTCGCTGGGAATATTTCATGAGCAGACGTGTGAATGCTGAAGGCTTTTTGCCTTTAGATATCATTGCGGCCGAGTTAGAAAATGTGCAGGCGATGAAAAAAAATCAGCAGAAAGGAATGGCTTCGGGTAATTGGGTACCCTTAGGTCCAACGCTTGTGCCTAATAACGGTTTGTCGTACCCCGCAGCAGGAATTGGCCGTGTGAACTGTATCCGCTTCGATCCACAGAATCCTAATATTATCTGGGTGGGAACACCCGGTGGCGGGTTATGGAAGTCCGGCAACGGTGGAACAAGTTGGACAAGCAATACCGATCAGTTTACAAATTTAGGCATAAGCGATATTGCCATACATCCTGCAAACTCTCAGATAATGTATATCGCCACAGGTGATGCAGATGCAGGAGATACCTATAGTTATGGGGTTTTAAAATCGACCGATGCCGGACAAACTTTTTCGGCAACAGGTTTATCTTTCGCCGTCAATAATGGTGTTCGTATCGCAAGAATTTTAATAGATCCTGTTAATCCGGATATATTAATTGCCGCGACAAATTCCGGAATTTACCGGACTGCCAATGCAGGTACCTCCTGGTCGAATGTACAATCGGGAAATTTTTATGATCTGGAATTTAAGCCCGGCGATAATCAAACCGTATATGCATCCACATATCTGAATGGAGGCACTACCGGATCGGTTTATCGCTCCGTAAATAACGGTTCAACCTGGGCACGTATAACAAACGGATTACCAGTTTCGGATGTGATACGTATTGCCTTGGCGGTATCGGAACAAAACCCGAATGTGGTTTATGCACTTGCCGGGAATGCTACCGATTACGGATACAAAGGTTTATATAAATCGACCAATAGCGGAACCAGTTTTACCTTGGTGCACAGCAGTCCGAATATTTTGACACATGAAGAAGACGGTACAGGCAGCGGCGGCCAGGCCTGGTACGATTTAGCAATAGCTGCATCACCTCTGGATGCAAATACAGTATACGTAGGAGGAGTGAATGTATGGAAATCGACCAATGGTGGAAGCACTTTTACGATTACGGGACATTGGTATGCGGGCGGTGCCGGGAATATTCCCTTCATCCATGCCGATCAACATGCACTCGAATTTCAACCCGGAACTTCCACAATTTTTTCAGGTAATGATGGAGGTATTCGTAAATCGACAAATGCAGGAGGATTATGGAACGACCTGAGTAACGGATTACAGATTATGCAATTCTATCGTTTGAGTAATTCGCATACCAATGCAAATATTATTGCAGCCGGCGCACAAGATAATGGAACACATCGCATGAACAATGGAAGCTGGGCCGTAGTATATGGAGGAGATGGTATGGAATGTATTATCGATTATACCAATGCCAATATCATGTATGCGACTTATCAATACGGGAATTTAGCAAGATCCACGAACGGCGGTGCATCTTTCTCTTCAATTGTTCCTGCCGGTGCGGGTGATGGCGCTTGGGTTACTCCCTATGTGATTCACCCCATATCGAATACTACTTTGTATGCCGGCTATAACGATATCTATAAAACTACTAACAGCGGTTCAGGCTGGACGATGGTGTACTCGAATCCTAATGGCTCAACAAAATTTGAGTCAATGGCGATCTCAAAAAGTAACCCGGATGTTGTATATGCAGGTACTTATAATAAATTGTATAAGACAACCAATGCCGGAACAAACTGGACCGATGTTACTTCCGGTTTACCGGTTTCATCTACCTCTATCACATACATAGCCATATCGGCCACAGATGCGAATAAAGTATGGGTGACTTTCTCAGGATACAATGCTGCAAACAAAGTGTTTTATTCAGCAAACGGAGGCAGCTCCTGGACAAATGTTTCATCCGGACTACCCAATCTTCCGGTAAACTGTATTGTATATGAAGACGGATCGGCAGATGCTCTATATGCAGGTACTGATGTGGGTGTATATTATAAAGATAATAGTCAGGCTTGGACAATGTTTGCAAGCGGTTTGCCGAATGTAATTGTAAACGAGCTGGAGATACATTATCCTACATCTAAAATTCGTGCGGCAACCTATGGCCGTGGAATTTGGGAATCGGATTTATATGTTGCAGTCGTAGCTCCTGTTGCTGATTTTACTGCAAGTGCAACAAGTATCACTGAAAGTTCTGCGATTAGCTTTACCGATCAATCGATGAATATACCTACTGCATGGTCATGGTCCTTTCCCGGAGCAACACCTTCTTCTTCAACGATGCCTAACCCAACGAACATTTTATATACGGTACCCGGTGTTTACGATGTTATCCTAACAGTTACAAACGCTGCCGGGAATGATACAGAAACAAAGAACGGATACATTACCGTTAATGCAAATACTCTTGCTCCTGTTGCCAATTTTATCAGTTCCGATACAATGATTACGAAAGGGCAATCCGTACAATACGACGATCTGTCCTTACATCTTCCCAATACATGGTCATGGGAATTTGATGGCGGTACTCCGGCAACTTCAAATGCACAACAGGTAACGGTTACTTATCATACTCCCGGAATATACAATGTGAAACTAATCGTTTCGAATGCCAACGGTTCCGATTCCGTATTCAAACAAAATACCATCCGGGTAATGGATGCCGGAATAAGTAATTGTCCGAAATGGCTTACGAAAGCGAGTGGTTTTACAATACCTTCACGTGGAATTAATAGCATTCAGTGTCTAAGTCCGAATGTGGCGTGGGCTCTGGCTTACGATGGTTCCGGAGGAGGAGCGAATATCCGTCAGTACACAAAAACAACCGATGGAGGAGAAACCTGGGCACAAGGAACCGTTACAGGGGCAGGTATTCTTTCTTCTATGGAGATTGCCAGCCTCTCTGCTATCGATGCCGATACCGCTTATGCTGCTTTGTACCCAAGTACAGGAACTTCACAGGGGGTTTTTAAAACTACCAATGGTGGTGCCTCCTGGACAGAAATAAATACAACGGCTTATGGAAATTTATCTTTCCTCAACCTGGTACATTTCTTTAATGCTACCGACGGAGTTACGATGGGAGATCCGGAATCGGGATACTTCGAAATCTATGTGACTTCAAATGCGGGTAATACCTGGACAAGAGTTCCATCTCCTAATATTCCTGCTCCGATAGCTGCGGATGAATATGGTACCATCGGCTATTACGATGCTGTTGGAAATACAATTTGGTTCAGCACTACGAAAGGAAGAATTTATAAAAGTATCGATAAAGGATTGAACTGGACAGTTGCTTCAACACCCCTTGGGACGGGAGTTTACATTCCGGAGATAAGTTTTAAAGATCAGAATAACGGACTTGCAGCAGCTGTTTATGTATCCGGCAATACGAATGCCGGATTATTACGGACAACGGATGGAGGTAATACCTGGATATTAATTCATGCAGGGCAAACTGCAGGCATTGGTTTGCGAAGTGGCTTGGCTTATGTGCCCGGAACTGCCGGAACCTATTATATGACCGGAGCCACAGCAGGTAATACAGGTTCTGCATATAGTATAGACGATGGTACAAGCTGGACAGCAATCGATAACATACAGCATACCGCAATAGGATTTTATGATGCTGCACTAGGGTTCTCCGGAGGCTTTAATACCAGTGCTGCGGTAGGCGGAATTCATAAAATGCAAAGCATTACAACCATTGCTTCTATCTCCGCATCAGATCCCGTAGATTTTTGCCCTGGTGAAACTGTTCAATTATCAGCAATGACGGTTTCGGGAGCAAGCTATCAGTGGAAGCGGAATAATACAAACATTCCTTCTGCTAACAATTCCACTTATGCTGTACAAACATCCGGGGATTATACCGTTGAGATTACATCAAACGGATGCCCGGCAATATCCAATGTCATTACACTTACTCAAAAAGCACAAGCGCCGAAACCGAATGTTTCAATAAACGGATTCCTGAATATATGTGTTGGAGATAGTGTCATACTTACTTCCGATGCCCCTGCCGATAACCAGTGGTTTCTGAATGGAGCAGCAATATCCGGAGCGACCTCTCCAATGTATGTTGCCAAAGCCGGAGGTTCCTATACAGTACAGGTAAGCCATGTTTCAGGATGCGTGAATACCTCTGATGTCATTACAGTCGTCATGCACCTTTATCCGGTCACACCAACAATCACGGCAGATTCAAATACTTTCTGTGAAGGAGCAGGTTTATTTTTACAATCCAGCGCTACTGTTAATAATCAATGGTATAAGGATCATGCATTAATCGTTGGAGCAACGGATGCTGCTTATTATGCTAACGAAGCAGGAACATATTATGTAGAAGTTTCCAACAATGGTTATTGCGCGGTTCTATCCGACTCGATTGTATTGACAAGTATTCCATCACCTGCCAAAGCAGCAGTTCTGCTTATCGGAGCGGGCGCATTTTGTGCAGGAGATTCTGCCATACTTGTTTCAGATATAAGTGCCGATATACAATGGATCAAAGACGGACAGCCGGTAGCAGATGCAAACAAGGATACATTGATTGTTAAAGAAACGGGAAACTATCAGGTACAAACAAACTCCGGAAATGGATGTGCTGCACTTTCCGATCCGCAAAATATTATTGTGCATAGCTTGCCATTAGAGCCGGTAATTTTTCAAAACGCTAATACCTTAAGTACATTGGTTGCGGGCGCCTGTCAGTGGTATCTGAATGATACCCTCCTGGCCGGAGCAAATGCTCAAAGCTATGAGATTACACGATCCGGAATTTATCGGGTAGAAGTAGAAAATATAAATGGATGTAAAAACATATCTGCACCCTTTCATGCAATTTATGTGGGACTCGATTTTTCATACAGCGATTACAGCTTCAAAGTATATCCCAATCCATTGAAAACAGGCTCTGCCATTGTCGAAATAAATATCAATACAGATTATCCGAACGTTCAACTGGAAGTGCTGGATATATTAGGTAAAAAAGTGCATTCGGTTATGCGGACCGATCGATTGGAAAAAGGATTGCATCGTTATCAGTTACCCGAACTAAGCCCGGGAACTTATTTTATTAAATGGAAAAGCGATTCATTCAGCGAATCGCTTCGATTGGTGGTGCTGTAAAACGTATGTCAGGTTTTTTGTAACAGGGCTTCGAATTTCCGACCCTGTTTGTTTGGGTATTCTATAGAATATTTTTAATAATATCAAGTAAGTAAAAAGATGGAGGTTATTGTAGCTTTGCAAGCTATGGCATTAATCTCAGAGACTTGTAGTTCGTTAGTATGCGTATAAATAGAATGAATTTCCCTAATACTGAAAAGCGAATCTGTAAGATCTGAACAAAGCACAATGGAATCTCCTACGTATTTCTACGTAGAAAAAATACAGGATTCTACGGATTGACAGGCATATTTTTCATGACGATCTTTGAGTAATCAATAAGCAAATCATGATCAGTGTTCATACCAGGCAAATGATCCTTTATCCCAACCCAACCTTCAGCGGGCTTTCCTGTGTGGAGGTAAAAACGGAACGGGCAGCTACAGTATCATTAAAAGTGTATAATCTATTAGGCATGGAAGTAAAAGAAGTTGTGAAAGATGTGTTCCTCCACGCAGGATGGTACCATTGGGAAATCGAAGGACTTAAAAAAGGTATTTATATCGTCAAGTTTGAGTCGGAGGAATTAAACACTTCCAAAACGCTTGTTGTTTTAGACTAACCTAAACTAAATATCATAGGGATTACGCTCTCCCTGAAAGGCGATCTTCGGATCGCCTTTTTTTATGTCCAAAACGGTTTTAAAGCATAAAAATGCAAATAAATGCGTTTGGCAGGCATGTTGAAAACTTTTTGTGGTAAGAAGTGGTAAAAAGTGGTGGAGTTTCTTAATTTTACCTGTAAATCAGAGCTAAATCACAAAATGAATCGCTTTATTGGAGAATTTGAATGCAAAATGGACCCCAAGGGAAGGATAATGATTCCTGCCGGATTAAAGAAGCAGCTTCCCGCAGAGGCCCAGGATCGCTTTGTGATAAACCGTGGTTTTGAAAAATGCCTGGTGCTCTATCCGCTCAACGAGTGGAATCAGATCAGCGATGAGGTAAACAAGCTGAATCTTTATAATAAAAAGAATCGTGATTTTGCGCGCTACTTCTTTCGCGGTGCTACAGAGTTAGCGCTCGATGGTACTAATCGTATTTTATTACCGAAACAATTATTGGAATATGCAGCGATCGAAAAAGAACTCATCTTGTTTGCTTATTCGAATCGCGTAGAGGTCTGGTCGAAACCGAACTATGATAATTTATTGAGCGACGAACCTGAAGATTTTTCTTCACTCGCCGAAGAAGTAATGGGGAAAACGAAAACGGATGAAGGCGACTAAGTATCATAATCCGGTGATGCTTGCAGAATGCATCGAAGGTTTAGCGATTAAACCGAACGGAATATATGTCGATGTAACTTTTGGTGGTGGTGGGCATTCGCGGGCAATACTTGAAAAGCTGGGAGTGGAGGGAAGATTGATAGCGTTTGATCAGGATCCCGACGCAGCGAAAAATAAAATTGAGGATGAGCGTTTTGTTTTTGTAGATCAGAATTTCCGGTTTCTCAAAAATAATTTACGTTTTCATGATTTTAAAAACGTAGATGGAATCCTTGCCGACTTAGGTGTCTCCTCGCATCAGTTCGACAGTGCGGAACGCGGTTTCTCGATACGCTTTGATGCTAACCTGGATATGCGCATGGATCAATCGGGAGAACTGGATGCCATAAAAATCCTGAATACCTATTCTGCAGAAGACCTGCATAGGATATTCGGAATGTATGGAGAAGTACAGAACGCGAAAACATTAGCATATACAATTGTGCAGGCAAGAGCGATCCGGGAAATAACAAAAGTGAATCAGTTTAAAGACCTGATAAAACCCCTGGTGAAATGGGGAAAAGAAAATCAATACTATGCGCAAGTGTTCCAGGCTTTGCGCATCGAAGTGAACGGAGAGCTGGAGGCTTTGAAAGAATTTTTGGAGCAGAGCGCAGAGCTGCTGAACCCGGGAGGCCGGTTGGTCGTAATGTCGTACCATTCTCTGGAAGACAGGCTGGTGAAAAATTTTATACAGAAAGGAAAATTTTCGGGAGAGGTAGAGAAAGATTTTTTCGGGAATGAACTAAAGCCGCTCCATGCTGTATCGCGAAAAGCAATAACGGCAAGTGAAAAAGAAATAAAAGAAAACAGCAGGGCAAGAAGTGCTAAACTACGAATAGCTGAAAAGGTTGCATGAATAAAATTCGTGAACATATTGAAACCGAACAGGAAGTTATTTCTATCAAAGAAACAACGAAAGAGAAATCTTCGGGGAGGAATTTCTTTTCGCTGTTGTTATGGAGCGAATGGATCAATAAAGACTCTGCAGCGAATGCGCTTCCCTTCGTTTTATTTCTTACGTTCCTGGCAATGTTCTATATCGGCAACCGTCATTATGCAGAGCGGAATGTCCGGGAGATCGAAAAATTAAATAAAGAACTGAAAGAGCTGCGTTGGGAGTACATGACTACCAAAGCGCAGTTGATGTATAGAAGTAAACAAACCGAAGTAGCTAAACAAGCCGGATTATTCGGATTAAAGGAATCGACGGTTCCCCCTAAAAAAATAATTGTAAAAGAATAATGAGTATCCGTAAAGACATATTGGTACGTGTATATCTGGCATTCGCAGCTTTGTTTACATTGGCTGTGGCGATTGTTTTTCAGGCGGTTCGTGTTCAAACGGTACAGGGAGATAAATGGAGACAATTATCGGATAGCTTAAGTACTGATTTTGTGAATGTGGAAGCGGTTCGTGGAAATATTTATTCTTCGGATGGAAGCCTCCTCGCGACTTCTTTACCTGAGTACGAATTACGTATGGATTTGAAAACAGATTTTCTGACAGACGCATTTTTTAATGATAAAGTAGATTCATTGGCAGCAGCTTTAGCGGATTTGTTTAAAGATAAATCGGCGAATGAATATGAGCGCATGCTTATCAAAGCCAGAAAAAAAGGTGATCGATACTTTCTGATAAAACGCTCGGTACTTTATCCCGAATTAAAAAAAGTGAAAACCTTTCCCATTTTTAATATGGGAAGATACAAAGGTGGTTTGCTGGTAATTCAGAAAAACAAACGTATTCAACCTTTTCAACATTTAGCTACCCGAACTATCGGATATAAAATTGACGGGGTACAGCCGGTAGGTTTGGAAGGTGCGTATGATGAGCAGTTGGGCGGACAATCGGGAAAACGCCTGATGCAACGTATTGCCGGGGGTGTGTGGATGCCTTTGAACGATGAAGATGAAATAGCTCCGAAAGATGGTTACGATATTATCACAACCATCGACATGAATATCCAGGATGTTGCACAAAGTGCTTTACGAGAACAGCTTGCCAAACACAATGCCGATCATGGTTGTGTGGTATTGATGGAAGTAGCTACGGGTGAAATCAAAGCTATTGCAAACCTTACCCGTATCGAACCGGGTGTGTATGCTGAGAAATATAATTATGCGGTGGGTGAAGCTACCGAACCGGGATCGACTTTTAAGCTGGCTTCTTTTATTGCCGGCCTGGAAGATAAAAAATTCAGGCTGGAAGATTCGGTAGATACCGAAGGCGGAAAGATCAAATTCTATAATCATACACTTCGTGATTCACACGAAGGGGGGTATGGCCGTATCACGATGGAAAGAGCTTTTGAAGTTTCTTCGAATGTGGCGATCGCTAAAATGATTTATCTGGGTTACAAAGATGAACCGGGAAAATTTATCGAACGTCTGCATCAGATGCGTTTGCATAAACCTCTGGGATTACAGATTCCGGGTGAAGGCCAGCCGCGTATTAAAGGACCCGATTCACGCGATTGGAGTGGTTTATCACTTCCGCAGATGTCGGTGGGATACGAAATAAAATTAACTCCTCTGCAAACACTTGCTTTCTACAATGCTATTGCAAATGATGGAAAGATGGTTGCTCCGCGTTTTGTAAAAGAAATACAAAAATTAGGAGAGCCGGTAGAAGTCTTTCAGCCGAAAATTCTGAAGAATCAGATATGCTCTAAAGAAACCATTCAGAAAGTCAGAAAAATGATGGAAGGAGTTGTGTCGCGAGGGACTGCAAAAAATTTGAGTACCACTGTATATACCATTGCAGGAAAAACAGGAACCGCACAAATTGCACAGGGGATACAAGGATATAAAAACGGTAAACGTTCGTATCAGGCTTCTTTCTGCGGATACTTCCCTGCCGAAAGCCCTAAGTATTCCATGATCGTTGTCGTGATTGACCCGTCTTCATCCGGCTATTACGGAAACGTTGTAGCAGGACCCATCTTTAAAGAAATTGCTGATAAGGTTTACGCAGGAAGTTTCAATATGCATAAAAGTATTGAAGAAGAAATTACTTATCCGGTGAAAGATATTCCCCTGGCAAAAGCAGGAGATAAAGATAAAGCTGTAAAAGTGTATAATAAAATAGGCATCTCTGCAACAGCACAAACTGAAGCAGAATTCGTAACTGCAGTTCAAAAAGATAATGCGGTACAATTGAATGAAAGAAAATCTATCTCAGGTCTTGTGCCCGATCTGAGAGGAATGGGGATTCAGGATGCGATCTATGTGGCAGAGAATGCCGGATTGCAAGCGATTGTTAATGGAAGCGGTAAAGTAATCAGGCAATCGATACAAGCCGGCTCAGGAATTATACGTGGTTCAAATATCATAATAGAATTAGAATAAATTGAAAACCTTAAACGAACTTCTAAAAAATGTTGACGTAATTGCTGTAAAGGGTAAGACCGGACAGTTGGTTACATCCCTTTGTTTCGACTCGAGAAAAGTAGAGAAACAATCGGCATTTTTTGCTGTTCGCGGGCTAGTAGCTGATGGCCATCAGTTTATCGGGTCTGCAATTACTAAAGGAGCAAGTGTGATTGTCTGCGAAGAATTACCCGCAGATTTATCGGATACATGCAGCTATATACAGGTTGAAAATACAACGAAGGCAATGGGATGGATGGCTGCAAATTTTTACGATCACCCTTCCGAAAAAATAAAGCTGTTAGGAATTACAGGTACCAACGGGAAAACAACGGTTGCGACTTTAGCTTATAAATTATTTCGTTTGCTAGGATATAAAGTTGGATTAATTTCTACGGTTGAAAATAAGATCAACGACCGGATCTTTCCTTCCTCTCATACTACGCCCGATACCTTGCAACTGAACGAGTTGCTGTTGAAAATGATTGAGCAGGGCTGCGAATATTGCTTTATGGAAGTAAGCTCGCATGCCGTTGTACAGGAGCGGATAGCAGGACTGCATTATACAGGTGGAGTCTTTACAAATTTATCGCACGATCATCTCGACTTTCACAAAACCTTTGATGCATATATCAAGGCCAAAAAACAATTCTTCGATCAACTTCCGGCAAATGCTTTTGCATTGGTGAACAACGATGATAAACGTTCTCCGGTATTGCTTCAAAATACGCAAGCTTATAAGAAAAGTTATGCATTACAGGCAATGGCCGACTTCAAAGCAAAGCTTATCGAAAATCGTTTCTCTGGACTATTATTACGTATTGACCATGATGAAGTTTGGTTTAAACTAATCGGAAGTTTTAATGCTTATAATCTTCTGGCTGTGTATGCTACGGCTTTATTATTGGAACAAGATCGTTTGCAGGTACTTACTTTATTAAGCGGTTTGAACGGTGCCGAAGGGCGCTTCGATTATTTTGTATCGGAGAATGGTGTTGTGGGAATTATTGATTATGCTCATACTCCCGATGCCGTGAAAAATGTGTTGCAAACGATTAATAATATCCGCGAGGGAAACGAAAAAGTAATTACAGTGATCGGTTGCGGAGGCGACAGAGATAAAGCAAAACGCCCGGTGATGGCAGAAGTGGCAAGTAAGTTAAGTGATAAAGTGATACTTACTTCCGATAATCCGCGCACCGAAGACCCTGCGGAAATTATTCGCGAGATGGAAGCAGGAATAAGCATTAGCAATAAAAGAAAAACATTAAGCATACAGGAACGCAAGGAGGCTATACGTACAGCATGCCATCTGGCACAGCCCGGAGATATTATTCTATTGGCAGGAAAGGGACATGAGAAGTATCAGGAAATACAAGGAGTAAAATATCCTTTCGATGATAAAGAAGTATTGTTGGAAGCATTTAACACATTGAGGAATTAAACTTAACACCATAGCAAATGTTATATTACCTTTTCACATACCTCGACCAACAGTTCGACATCCCCGGAGCGGGAGTGTTCCAATACATTACTTTCCGCACAACTATGGCGGTAATTCTGTCATTGTGTATTTCTTTGCTGATGGGAAAACGTTTGATTGCGTATCTGCACAGAAAACAAGTAGGAGAAACTATTCGTGATTTAGGTTTAGAAGGACAGAAAGAAAAACAAGGAACCCCGACTATGGGTGGTTTAATTATTCTTGCTGCCATTATTATTCCAACCTTATTGTTTGCGAAACTGAATAATATATACATTATCTTAATGTTAGTGACGACAGTATGGATGGGAACGATTGGTTTTATTGATGATTACATCAAAGTATTTAAGAAAAATAAAGAAGGCTTAGCCGGCAGATTTAAAATTGTAGGTCAGGTTGGTTTGGGTTTAATTATCGGGTATACCATGTTCTTTCATGATGATATTGTTGTACGTGAAAAAATCCCCGCAGAACAAAAAGGATTAAGCCAGTACCAGAGCTTTGCAGAATCGGACAGTAAAAAGGAAGCCTACTACATTACCGAAGAGGTGAAATCTACAAAGACGAATGTTCCGTTCTACAAGAATAATGAGTTTGATTATGCGAAATTATTAAGCTTCCTGGGTGATGGTTTTGAGAAATATGCATTCTGGATTTTTATTCCCATCGTCATTCTCATCATTGCCGCGGTATCGAATGGGGCAAATATTACAGATGGTATAGACGGATTAGCAACGGGTACTTCGGCTATTATCGGAGCTACTTTAGCGGTACTGGCTTATGTATCGGGTAATATGGTCTTTGCCGATTACCTCAACATTATGTATATCCCCAATTCCGGGGAGCTGGTGATTTTTGCCGGTGCTTTTTTGGGAGCCTGTATCGGATTTTTATGGTACAATGCCTATCCGGCACAAGTATTTATGGGCGATACAGGGAGTCTTGCCATAGGAGGTATCATTGCATCGTATGCGATTGTTATTCGTAAAGAATTATTGATACCTATTCTTTGCGGAATTTTTCTGATAGAAAATATGTCGGTGATCTTACAGGTTGGATATTTCAAATACACGAAGAAAAGATATGGTGAAGGAAGAAGGATTTTTAAAATGTCGCCTTTACATCACCATTACCAAAAGATGGGATATAGTGAACCGAAAATTGTAACACGCTTTTGGATTGCCGGAATCATGCTGGCAGTAGTAACGATCGTAACCTTGAAGTTAAGATAAACTATGAAGAAACGTGTAGTGATATTGGGGGGAGGAGAGAGTGGTGTAGGTACAGCGGTACTTGCATTGAAACAAGGACATGAAGTGTTTCTTTCGGATATGGGGAAATTAGCGGAGGAGTATAAAAAAGAGCTGGATGTAAGAGCAGTTCCCTACGAAGAAACGAAACATACCGAATCACTGATTTTGAATGCAGATGTTGTGGTCAAAAGTCCGGGAATACCTGACTCTGCAGCAATGGTAAAAAAAATTAAGGAACAAGACATTCCGGTTGTTTCGGAGATTGAATTTGCTGCGGAATATACAAATGCGAAGATGGTATGTATAACAGGAAGTAACGGGAAAACGACCACAAGCCTGTTAATCTATCACATCCTGAAACAGGCAGGATTGAATGTAGGGTTAGGCGGGAATATAGGAAAGAGTTTTGCGAAGCAGGTGGCTGAGGAGAATTTTGACATCTATGTCTTGGAGTTAAGCAGTTTTCAGCTGGATGGCATGTATCGCTTTAAAGCCGATATCGCAATCCTCCTGAACATTACTCCCGATCATCTGGATCGTTACGATTATAGTATGCAAAAGTATGTGGAATCGAAATTCCGCATTACGCAAAACCAGGGGCCGGAAGATTATTTTATTTATTGTGCCGATGATGATGAAACAATGAAGGAGTTTAAGAAGCACACATTTACGATGAAAACAATTCCTTTTTCAATTCATAAAACATTTGAAGAAGGGGCTTATATGAAAGCTGAAAATTTAATTATACAATTAAACAAAGAACAATTTACTATGACTATCCAAGAGCTGGCATTACAAGGGAAACACAATCTGTATAATTCCATGGCATCGGGAATTGCAGCGAGAATTTTAGAGATTCGCAGCGAATCACTGAAAGAGAGCCTGGCAGATTTTAAAAATGTTGAACATCGTTTAGAACATGTCGCGAAAATTCAGGGCATCGATTTTATCAACGACAGTAAGGCTACCAATGTTAATTCAACCTGGTATGCTTTAGAAAGTATGACCAATCCTGTCGTATGGATTGTTGGCGGTGTTGATAAAGGAAACGATTATTCGATGCTTAAAAATTTAGTGCGCGAAAAAGTGAAGGCGATTGTTTGCCTGGGAAAAGATAACAGTAAAATTCACGAAGCTTTTGAAGATGATGTGGATATAATCGTGAATACACTTTCCGCTTCCGAGGCAACTCAGGTTGCTTATCACCTGGCTAAAAAGGGAGATACCGTATTACTTTCGCCGGCATGTGCAAGCTTCGACCTGTTTAAAAATTATCAGGATCGCGGCGATCAGTTTAAAGCGGCAGTAAAAGAATTATAATACAATAAAAAATGAACTGGCTGTTAAATAAAACAAGAGGAGATATTTATATATGGATCGTAGTATTCTTTCTATCGATCTTTTCCCTGCTTGCGGTATATAGCTCTACAGGTACGCTTGCTTTTAAATACCAATCGGGTAATACCGAATATTATTTAATCAAGCATCTTACTTTAATGGTTGCCGGTTTGATACTTATGTATTATGCGCATTTAGTTAATTACAGATATTATTCCAAGATCGCACAGATATTAATCTTTCTGTCGATTCCCTTGTTGTTATATACACTCTTGTTCGGCAGTGAAATTAATCAGGCAAGCCGGTGGATTACCATCCCTATAATCGGTCAGTCGTTTCAAACCTCCGACCTTGCAAAGCTTGCCCTTATTATGTTCCTAGCAAGAGAGCTTTCCAAACGCCAGGAGAATATTAAAGATTTTAAGAAATCTTTTTTGCCGATAATATTCTCTGTTGTTGTAGTAATCGGACTGATCGCTCCGGCAAATTTTTCAACAGCTTTGATGCTCTTTGCAACCTGTTGCTTGATTATGCTGATCGGTAGAATTAGTTTTAAACAAATTGCTTTAACCTGTTTGGTGGGAGCGGTTGTATTAAGTTTGGTTGTATTCTTTGGTCCGCGTCGCGATACCTATCGTTCCCGCGTGGAAGCTTTTATTCATCAGGAAAAGGCCGACCCCGATAAAAGTTTTCAATCCGATCAATCGAAAATTGCCATTGCTTCGGGAGGGCTGCTTGGCAAAGGTCCGGGGAACAGTACACAGCGTAATTATTTACCACATCCTTATTCTGATTTTATCTATTCCATCATCATCGAAGAATATGGAATTATTGGAGGGGTGTTCATCATTATATTATACCTGGTCTTTCTGTACCGGTCGATAAAGATAGTCACTAAGGCTCCAAAAGCGTTTGGGGCATTGCTAGCCTGTGGGCTCAGTTTCAGTTTAGTGATCCAGGCATTCGCCAACATGGCGGTTGCGGTGAACTTACTCCCCGTTACGGGAGTGCCTTTACCGCTGGTAAGTATGGGTGGTACCTCGATTTTATTTACAAGTATCGCTTTTGGAATTATCTTAAGCGTAAGCCGCGATATTGAAGAGGCGGAGAAAGGAGCGCAGGGTGAAACAGCCTAAAATTATTATCAGCGGCGGAGGTACCGGAGGGCATGTGTTTCCGGCAATTGCTATTGCCAATGCGATACGGAAGAAAAATCCTCAAAGCAAAATACTGTTCGTAGGTGCTGAGGGAAAAATTGAAATGGAGAAAGTGCCTGCCGCAGGTTACGAAATTGTCGGACTGAATATTCGCGGATTGCAAAGAAATCTTTCGGCAGAAAATTTAAAATTCCCGTTTCGGTTGATAGGCAGTTTGATGAAGGCCTTGCGAATCATTAAAAATTTTAAACCCGATGTTGCCGTAGGAGTAGGGGGCTATGCTTCGGGACCGATGCTATATATGGCTTCGCTGAAGAAGATTCCGTATATTATTCAGGAGCAAAATTCCTATGCCGGTATTACCAACAAAATGCTGGGAAAAAAAGCTGAAAAAATATGTGTGGCATTTGAGGGAATGGATAAGTTTTTCCCTGCAGATAAAATTTTATTTACAGGAAATCCTTTGCGCGAGAGCATAGGGTCCAATACCGTCAGTAAAGCTGAAGCGCTTGTAGAATTAGGGCTCGAAGCGAATAAGAAAACAATCTTAGTGATTGGCGGAAGCTTAGGTGCGCGCACCCTGAATGAAAGTGTTTTGAAGGATTTACACAAACTCATAGCTGCCGATGTACAATTGATATGGCAATGTGGGAAAGCGTACTATTCCACAATTGTTGAAAATGTGAGCCCTGAAGAGCCGAAAGGAGTAAGGATATTTGAATTTATAAGTAGCATGGACATGGTGTATGCCGCTGCCGACCTGATTATTTCCCGTGCAGGAGCAGGTACCATTTCCGAATTATGCTTAATAAAAAAACCGGTGATTTTAGTACCGTCGCCAAATGTTGCCGAAGACCATCAAACAAAAAACGCATTGGCATTAACAACACAGGCAGCAGCAATATTGGTAAAAGATGCAGAAGCAAGAGAGGTATTGATTGACACAGCTTTGATGCTCCTGGGAAATGAAGAGAAGCTGGAAAAGCTTTCCGAAAATATTACAAAGCTGGGAATTGCGGATGCAGCCGGCCGCATAGCGGATGAAGTGTTAAAACTGGCAAATAAAAAATAAATTTAAAACCGCTCGATGAATAACATAAAGTTAGAACATATTGATAAAGTGTATTTGATAGGTATCGGGGGTATCGGTATGAGCGGGCTTGCACGTTATTTTAAGAAGCGGGGATGCATCGTTGCAGGATACGATCGTACAGAAACAGCCTTGACAAAATCATTGGCCGATGAGGGCATTGATATTGTTTACGATGACGATATCTCTCAAATTCATTCCGACTTTCTTGTTCATGATCCCGGAACAATCGTGATCTATACTCCTGCAGTTCCATCGGATAGCAGGATGTTTAACTTCTTTTCCTCAAACGATTTCGTATTGCGTAAACGTTCGCAGATACTGGGAATTATTAGTGAAGGATCTTATACCATCGCTGTTGCCGGTACGCATGGTAAGACAACAACTTCCTGTATCATTGCACATATACTTAAACATACCGGATACGATTGTTCTGCATTTCTGGGTGGTATTGCCGTGAATTACAATTCGAATGTATTGTTTGGAGATAATAATGTATTGGTTGTAGAAGCAGATGAGTTTGACCGTTCTTTCTTAGCCCTGCATCCCGATATTGCAATTGTTACTTCTATGGATGCCGATCATCTGGATATCTACGGAGATAAAAATCATTTGGAAGAATCCTTCCGCTTATTTGCTTCACAGGTGAAACGTGCGGGAAAGCTTATCTATAAATATAATTTGCCCATACGTAAAGAAGGATTGAGCTATGGGCTAAATACCAGCAGCTCCGATTTTATTGCGCATAACATCCGCATCGAAAACGGAAACTACTATTTCGATTTTCGTGTCGGCAAAAAAAATATTAAACATTTACAATTGGGATTGCCCGGATTGCATAATGTTGAGAATGCTACTGCCGCTGTTGCCGTTGCTTTGTTGTTGGGAATTGATGAAGAAAAAATACGTGCGGCTTTGGCATCGTTCAAAGGAGTGAAACGCAGATTCGAGTCTATCCTTAAGAACGACCGATATGTGTACATCGACGACTATGCCCATCATCCGGAAGAATTACGGGCATGTATCAATTCGGTGAAGCAATTGTACCCTTCGCGTAAGCTGACAGCGATCTTTCAGCCGCATTTATATTCACGTACACGCGACTTCGCACAAGGCTTTGCCGAAGTGTTGGGAACGGTAGATGATTTAATACTGCTGGATATTTATCCGGCACGGGAACTACCGATACAAGGTGTCAGCTCGGAGATGCTTTTGAAAAAAATTAATCTGGAACATAAAGTTGTTTGTTCGAAAGAAAATTTAATACAGGAATTAAGTAAGCATACATTAGATATAGTACTTACAGTTGGGGCAGGCGATATTGATACCATGGTTCAACCGATTAAAGAATTATTGAGCAATGAAAAGGATTAACTGGAAAAATATCCTTACATATACTTTATGGGCAATTTGTCTGAGCGGACTTATTGCCAGTTTGGCTTTTGTCGAATCGGTACAAAAGGATATGGTCTGTGAAGAGCTGCATATCCGAATCAATAAAGATGATCAGAATTACTTTATTAATAAGGACGATATACGCTCAATATTATTCCGTAAAGGAGATTCTTTGGTAGGTTCTCCAACGAAAATGATTAATGTGAAAGAATTGGAATTCCTGGTTACGGAAAATAAGTATGTGGAGAAAGCAAGTATATATGCCGATATCAAAGGTAATGTACAGGTAGAAGTAACACAACGTAAACCCGTGATGCGTGTGTTTGCCCATAACAACAGAAGTTTTTACATTGATACGAAAGGAGCTAAAATGCCTTTGTCGCGGAATTATTCGGCAGATGTATTGGTTGCTAACGGAAATATCGATGAACCCTATGGGGGGATCTATGATTCCGTAAAAACACAATTGGTGAAAGACTTGTATGAATTATGTATGTATATAAGTAAGGATGATTTTTGGAATGCGCAGATCGAACAGATCTATGTAAAAGCAAATAAAGATTTGGTATTGATACCGAGGGTAGGCAATCATAAAATTGTCTTTGGTACAATCAGTGATATGGAATTGAAATTTGATAACCTGATGATTTTTTATAAACAGGCTTTACCGAAGGTAGGATGGAATACATATTCGGAAATAAATTTAAAGTATAAGGGACAGATTGTAGCTGTGCGTAGAGGAGTTACAGCTCCTGTATTTGTTCCGAAAAATACTTTGAAAGATTCAACAGAAACTAAAATGAATATCGATAAAATTATTTAATGAATTTGAATATGGAAACTAACGAAATTGTAGTAGGACTGGACATTGGGACAACTAAGATTTGTGCAATTGTAGGAAGACGTACCGAGCACGGTAAGATTGAAGTATTGGGTATGGGGAAAGCAGAATCTTCGGGAGTTACGCGTGGGGTAGTAACAAATATCGAGAAGACAATCATAGGAATACGTGCAGCGGTGGAAGAAGCCAGCGCAAAGTCGAACGTAGATATTAATGAAGTCATTGTCGGAATTGCCGGTCAGCATATAAAAAGTTTACAACACCGGGGCATTATTGTTCGCAACAGTACCGAAGATGAGATTTCCCGTAAAGATGTAGATCGTTTGATAGAGGATATGTATCGTTTGATGATGCCTCCCGGAGAACAAATTATACATGTACTGCCACAGGAATTTACGGTAGATAACGAACAGGGAATATTAGATCCGATAGGTATGTCGGGTGTACGTTTGGAAGCAAACTTCCATGTCATCTCCGGACAAATTACTGCTGCTAACAATATTTATAAGTGTATTACAAAAGCAGATCTTCAAACGGTAGATTTAGTGTTAGAACCGTTGGCATCTTCCGAAGCCGTATTGAGTGAAGAAGAAAAAGAAGCGGGCGTGGTCTTGGTTGATATTGGCGGTGGAACCACGGACATCGCAATTTTTTACGAAGGTATCATCCGTCATACGGCTGTTATACCTTTTGGCGGTAACAGTGTTACCGAAGATATACGTGAGGGTTGTGCAGTAATGAAAAATACTGCAGAAGCATTGAAAATACGTTTTGGCTCTGCATTGGCCGATGAAAACAAAGAAGAAGAAATTATTTCGATACAAGGGCTGAAAGGTCGTGAGCCGAAAGAGGTTTCTGTTAAAAACTTAGCCTATATTATTCAGGCGAGAATGGAAGAAATTCTGGAGCAGGTGAAATATGAAATCCAGGCTTCGGGATTTGAAAAGAAAATACGTGCCGGAGCAGGTATTGTAGTTACCGGTGGTGGCGCACAATTGAAACACATTACACAATTGGTAGAATACGTAACCGGAATTGATGCACGTATCGGATATCCGAATGAGCATTTGGCAAAAACAAATGAAGAAGAAATAAAAAGTCCGATGTATTCGACCAGTATTGGTTTAGTGATAAAAGGATTACAGGATGTAGAGATTAAACGCGCTAAAGGCGAACGTACGGCAGCTCCTGAAAAAGAAACACGTATGGAACGGGAGCAGAGTCAGCGCGAAGGATTTTTCTCGCGATTGATTAAAAAGGGCCACGATTTTTTGACTGAAGGGATAGAAGACGAGGACGATAAAAAATTTATTAAATAAGAAACCTAAAACAGAAGAATATGAGATTCGAAATGCTTAAAGACAAATCATCGATCATCAAGGTTATTGGTATCGGTGGTGGCGGTGGTAATGCTGTAAACCACATGTATAAGCAAGGTATCGTAGGTGTTGATTTCATCATCTGCAACACCGATGCACAAGCTCTGGAGTTAAGTCCTATTCCCAATAAAGTCCAGTTAGGTGCAAGCCTTACCGAAGGCCGCGGTGCAGGCTCTATCCCTGAAGTAGGTAAGAATTCGGCGATAGAATCGATCGACGATGTAAAAGATTTATTAGGGCCACAAACCCGCATGGTATTTATTACTGCCGGAATGGGTGGAGGTACGGGTACGGGGGCAAGCCCGATTATTGCTCAGGCTGCTAAAGAAATGGGAGTGCTAACGGTAGGGATTGTTACAACTCCTTTTGCTTTTGAAGGTAAACGTCGTAAGCAACAAGCTGATGATGGGTTGGAAGAGTTGAAGCAACATGTAGATACATTGTTAGTGATCTCGAATGATAAGCTTCGTGAAATGTATGGAAATTTAACTTTATCGAATGCATTTGCCGAAGCTGATAATATTTTAACGACAGCGGCAAAAGGTATTGCTGAAATTATTACGGTTCCGGGCTATATTAACGTCGATTTTGAAGATGTGAAAACAGTTATGCAAAGCAGCGGTGTTGCCATCATGGGATCTGCTTCTGCAGAAGGCGAAGGCCGTGCCTATAAAGCGGTTCAGGAAGCGCTGAACTCTCCCTTGTTGAACGATAATGAAATTGAAGGCGCCCGTTATATCTTATTAAATATTACTTCAGGTAATCAGGAAGTATTGATGGATGAGGTATCGGAAATTACTGATTACATTCAGAATCAGGCCGGACTTACTGCCGATATTATATGGGGAAATTGTTACGATGAAACCTTAGGGGATAAAATCTGTGTCACTTTAATCGCAACCGGGTTCCAAACCAAAGAAGAACGTTTTAATCGCATACAGTTGAATGCCGATAAAAAAATAGTAGAGTTGGAAACAAAAGCTCCGGAAGCTCCGCCATTGGAAATTGTACCACCTGTTGAATCCGAAGTGCTTAGGAAAGCTCCTGCAATGGTATTGAAGACAAATACAGGAAATACTTTGCAACAAGGGTCTGCATCAAAAGCTGCTCCTGCAAAAAAACAAGTAAAGCAGGTAAATCTGTTTGATTTTATTCCGAAAGAAGAACCTCCTGCTCCCGCTCCAAAAGAAGAAGAACCCTTCCGTCTTTTGCAGACAGATGAGATGGAGTTTAAGATCATTACTAAAACAAAAGAGGAAACAGATCGTGAAGAGGAGTTGGATGAGCAGTTGCGTAAAAATAAAGACCGTATTGCACGCTTAAAAGAATTGAGTATGAAATTGCGTACACCAACAGGACTTAATGATTTGGAAAATGAGCCGGCATATAAACGTAAAAATCAAAATTTAGATCAGGCGCCTCATTCGTCCGAATCGCAGTTGTCGCGATATACCGTATCGAATGAAGATGGTCAGGCCGAAATACGCTCGAACAATTCATTCTTACACGATAATGTGGACTAAGCTTTAAGGCAAGGAATATTAAAATGAAAGGGGTGTTTGATTTGCAAGCACCCCTTTTTATATTCAGAACGTAAATTAATTTTATGCTTGAGACAGCTGAGGTTGTGCAATTGCCCCTGCTGATTAGTAAACTCAATTTTGCTTCGCTCTCAATAATTTCAATAATTCGCGTTTGAAATCTTCCTGAGTATGATAAAACTGAGCCACCTTTTTAACGGGTAATACCGATTTGAATTTTTCGTGGTACTTACTCTCGATATTCAGCTTAGCCTGACGATATTTTATTTCTCCGTCAACCAGGGCTTCTGCTTCGGCGTCACTTAATTTATTGATTTGTTCTTTATCGAAGTTTATTTTTAGCCGGGTTTGTTTACGTAACTCACGTAACTCATCCTGCATCGCATTATAAACCGGCCAAAATTTTTGAGCTTCTTCAGTACTGAGATTGAGCTGTTGTGTATAGTATGCTATACGGAACGATTCTATTTTTTCTCTTTTACTTTGCTGGCTTTGTGCCATAGCAAACGTCCAGGGTAAAAGAATAAATGCAAATACGATTAGCTTTTTCATGATATTATAATTGTTCAAAAAGGGTTTCTTCATCGATTAATTGAATAATAACTGCCGAACTGATCGGGTCTTCGGAAAAGAAATCAGTTTGTAAATCTGATTCCAAAGCCATTTCGATTAGGGTAGCTTCATCCAGTTCAGGCATATAATATTCTCCTAAGCTGAGTGTTTGTTCGGGGCTTTCTTGTGTAGCAAAATTTGAGAGATACAAGCTAAAAGAAAGGATAATAAATGCGGCGGCAGCTGCATATCTGAAGATCGGCCTTCGGTATAAAGGAATGACTTTAGTTTGTTCTTCCAAACGTATCCGTTCTTGTATGCGTGCGGAAAGGCTATCGAAATAGCCTTCCGGTACTTGCAGCATACTGTTTTCGTTTTTCATTTCCTGAAGAAACTGAGGTAGATCAGGGTCGGTATTTTGTAGCTTTTTATTCATAACAGAGCATAAGACACAATTTCCGGAAAAGGTTTAATGGGACCGGATATATTCTTCAATTTTTTTTACGGCGATATGATAGGAGGCTTTTAAAGCCCCTTCGCTGGTTCCCAGCATCTTCGACATCTCCTCGTATTTAATCTCATCGTAATAGCGCATATTAAATACCAGGCGCTGCTTTTCGGGTAAACTTTGGATGGCCTGTTCGAGTTTTCTGACCAGTTCATCCCCATCTATGCTATCTAAACCCATATTTTTCGCTTCCATCACAGGAGCTACATCGTCCCAGGAAACGCGGATTGTACGGTTCTTTTTATTGAGGAAGCTAATGCATTCGTTGCTGGCAATGCGATAGAGCCATGTGAAAAGCTGGGAGTCTTCGCGAAAATTCTCCAATCCTTTCCAGGCTTTTATAAATACATCCTGTACCAAATCATCGGTATCGTCGTGGTCAACAACCATACGGCGAATATGCCAATATACGCGTTGTTGGTATTTTTTGAGAATAAGATTAAAAGCCTGCTCTTTCGTTTGCGGATCGCGAAAGAGTGCTAGCAATTGTTTGTCGTCTGATTCTTCTTTCAAATGAATGTAGCTTACAATTGTTTTTAGCGACGTTTCATAACGGCATGCACAGCCTTAACGATATTGGGTGTGTCGAGCCCGTATTTTTTCATCAATTGATCGGGAGTACCACTTTCTCCGAAAGAATCATTTACGGCAACCATTTCGATTGGGCATGGAAATTTTTCGGCAAGAAGCTGAGCGATGCTGTCTCCTAATCCACCGTTTTTTTGATGTTCTTCAGCGGTTACCACACATTTGGTTTTGCGTACAGAATTGATCACTGCTTCAATATCGAGCGGTTTAATGGTATGTATATTAATGATATCGGCATTAATTCCCATTTCGGCTAATTGCATACCTGCTTCGATGGCTTTCCATACCAAATGGCCCGTAGCGAAAATGCTCACATCTTTTCCTTCATTTAATATCAGCGCTTTCCCGATCTGGAAGTTTTGATTGTCCGGAGTAAAGTTAGGGACTGCCGGGCGGCCGAAACGTAAATATACCGGACCGGCGTAATTTGCTATGGCAATGGTAGCTGCTTTGGTTTGGTTATAATCGCAGGGATTAATTACAACCATGTTCGGCAACATTTTCATTAAGCCTATATCTTCTAATATTTGATGCGTTGCGCCATCTTCGCCTAAAGTAAGCCCGGCATGAGAAGCACATATTTTAACATTTTTCTGTGAGTAAGCTACCGACTGACGGATCTGATCATAAACTCTTCCTGTAGAAAAATTTGCAAAAGTCCCTGTAAAAGGAATTTTCCCTCCGATTGTCATTCCGGCAGCTAAACCAATCATGTTTGCTTCAGCTATACCCACCTGAAAAAAACGATCCGGAAATTCTTTGGCAAAAGCATCCATTTTTAAGGAGCCTGTCAGGTCGGCACAAAGCGCAACGACCTGTGGGTTATTTTTTCCTAATTCAAGAAGTCCTGCTCCAAATCCCGAACGGGTATCTTTTTTTTCGGTGTATGTAAACTGTTTCATAATCTTAATATAGCTAAAATTTTATGGTTGCTGAACTGCCCGAAGATACTTTAAATTTTTCTTCCCGGGTAGTCATTGCTTTTTTGGATCCTTTGTTTTTATAAACGATGCGATAGTTTCCGGGTTGTAAAGTAATCGTTTCTGTAACTGTATTCCCGTTGATGTCGCATACCCATTCCAAATCCTGTCCGCGCTCAATATAAATATTCCCATATACCGGAACATTATTGGTATTTAACAAGGTGATAATTCCTGGAGCCGGAATTTTTACAAAAGTCGTTTCACTTTGTCGTACCCGGACATTTTGTACCGTTAGCCGGGGTAAAGTTAATATATCGAGGTCGTAGGTCCCTGTCAAATAGCTTTTCCTTTGCCCGAGATTTAATACATCAATTATTTCGTTGCTGCCTTGTTGTTTTACTAAGGATGCTAATTCTTTATAAGAGCTTAATCCGTCAATCTGAATACTTATATCTCCTTGTGCCGTACGTGCTTTAATTATATTGTGCGTATTGGCGGTAATGCTTACATTATCAATCTGTACGGGAGGAATGGTATGTATTGTTAATGAATAATCGTTTACCGGATCAATTTGTAATGTATCCGGATTTCCTCTGGAATTAAGGGTATGCACAAAATTATAGCGAACGATTCCGGAGTTGCGGTCGTAAAAAGTTACAGGTATATTGGTTTCTGTAGCTTTCCCATTTTCATCCAATAAATTTATTTGTGTTGTTGTATTATTCAGAATCGTATTCATCACACTTTGTAGTGAACGCTTGAATCCGATTTCATCGGATGCATCATCATAACGGCCGATACAATCAAAAGTACGTGCAGCTTCGGGGCTTAATCCCAAACCAATAATAAAGGGTTGAAGGATGACTCCTTTGCGTTGTAATTTTTTTGAAATTTCACAGGCATTGCCATCGCAGGATTCAATACCATCTGTAATTAATACAATGATGTTTCTTGTTTTTTCGGTAGTATAAGTAAAGTCGTTGGCACATTGATCCAATGCGTAAGCAATGGGTGTAATCCCGCGACAACTTAAACTGTTGAGTTTTGATTTGATCATGTTTGCATTCAACGGACGAATAGGTGCCTCTAAACGTGTGTCTCTGCAATCGTTTGCAGACAAGGGTGATAAACTTCCGAATACACGTAACCCCATTTCAACATCGGGGATACGTTGTAAAGAATCAACCATATTTGATAATATGGTACGGGATATACGAAAGCGATTCGAACTGCCCCAGTTATTCATCATACTTCCCGAAGCATCCAAAACAAAAAGAATACGGGTCTTTACTTTTTCGGGACTTTTTGTTTGTGCATACGAACTGTTCATAAAAGTGCCGAGCAATACACTTGTCAGTATAAGCTTAAGCAAACAGATATGCTTTTTTATGTTCATATTAAAAACTAATAGTGGTGGCTATGCTCGATGTAATGTTTACTTTTTTAGTGATACTCGATTTAGTGCTTTGTGCATTTTTTGCACGAAACAGTAATTCATAGGATCCGGGTTGCAACTGTACGCTTTCCGATGCATTGTTGACAGAAACGGTATATACATAAATTAATTCCTGATCTTCTTTCTTAAAAATCGTTAAATATCCCGGAACGGTTTTGCGCAGGTTTAAAGTGCCGGGAGATGCAATCGTAATTACTTTTTGTTTGGATTGACTAATCATTACATCCGAAAAATACATGCGGGGAAGTGTTAATACTTCAAGATCGTAGCTGTCGGTTAAATAATTTTGAGTGCTGTTTATATCCTGTACATTGATAATCTTATTGTCTTTACGAACGATACACTTCAAACTCTTATACTTCATTGCTCCCGTCATCTGTATTCGCATCGAGCCCTGAGCTGCTTCAATAGCTTTGGTTACATGCTTGCCTTGCACCAGTTGTACATTTTTAAGAGTTACGGATGGAAGTGTATGAACTTTTACCTGATACGTACTTGAAGGGTCAACATATAAAGTGTCGGGATTACCGGCAGCATTAATGGTATGGAAAATATTATACCTGATCTGCCCGTTCGCAATATCTTTAAAGGTCATATTTACATTAGTTTCTGTCGGGCGTTCGGCTTCGTTCAGTAAATTTATTTGTAAAGTAGTAGGATTTAAAATATTAGTGATGATTACATGTGAGATAATAGTTGTACTTGCCTCTTCTTTCATGTCATACACGATTCCTACGCAATCGAATAATTTTTTCTGATCTTCAGATAGCCCCAGCCCGATAATATAAGGGCGAAGATAGATTCCTGCCGATTGAAGTTTCAGAGACGCTTCGCAAGCATTGCCCGAACAATTCTCAAAACCATCGGTAATCAGAATAATTACATTTTTACTTTCTGTCTTTGATAAAGGGAAATCGCTTATTGCTTGTTCCAAAGATAACGCAATAGGGGAATGCCCTTTCGGTTGAATATTTCCGATGAATACTTGTACCTGTTGTTGTGAAGTTTTACCAAAGGGAAGTTCTAATCGGGTATCGTTGCAGTCGGTTTTGTCGCGCGGACTCTGATGTCCGAAAACCCGAACAGCAAAATCAATGTTTTCACGACGTAAACTATCCGTCATTCGGGCAAGCACCGATTTGGCTGCCGACATTTTATTGGTATTGTTCCATTTTCCTTCCATACTTCCCGAAGCGTCAAGGATAAACAAGACACGTGTATTGTTTTGGGAAATGATGCGTGATTGAGCGGATGCCGGCCTGAAATTCAGAAAGAAACAAGCAGCCAAAAGGATGAGCATCCCTGGAAGCGTAAAAGGCTTAATGAAAAAATGTATATGTTGCGGTGTAGAACCCTTCAAACCGAATGAATTAATAATCTTTTAACGTTTCTTCCAGCTGACTTAGTGCAGAAGCTAATTGCTCGTCATTCGGAGGGATGCCATGCCATTTATGCGAACCCATCATAAAATCAACTCCTGCACCCATTTCTGTTTTCATCAATATCATTACCGGTTTAGATTTGCCGCAAAAGGTTTTTGCTAATTCGAGAGTATTCACAACTTCTTGCATATTATTGCCGTCCATTTCCAAGACAGTCCAGCCAAAAGCTACCCATTTGGCATGTATGTCACCTAAAGACATCACCTGATCGGTGGAACCATCAATTTGTTGTCCGTTTAGATCGATGGTAGAGATAATATTATCAATTTTATGATGTGCGGCATACATAGCTGCTTCCCATACTTGTCCTTCTTGTAATTCCCCGTCACCATGCAATGAGTAAACGATAGAAGAATCCTTATTCAATTTTTTTGCCTGAGCAGCACCCAGAGCTACAGAAAGCCCCTGGCCTAAGGAGCCGGAAGCTATACGTACACCCGGAAGATGTTCGGCAGTTGTCGGGTGTCCTTGTAAACGGGTATCTATTTTACGGAAAGTTGCTAACTCGGAAACTTCGAAATAGCCCGAACGCGCTAATACTGAATACCAAACCGGAGAGATATGACCGTTGGAAAGGAAAAATAAATCTTCATGAACTCCATCCATCTGAAATGCCGGTTTATGATTCATTATTTTGAAATACAGAGCTGTTAAAAAGTCGGTGCAGCCTAAAGAGCCTCCGGGATGTCCCGATTGGCAGGCATGTACCATTCTCACAATGTCTCTTCTGACCTGTGTAGCTATTTTTTCAAGTTCCGAAATACCTGGCATATTATTATAGATGTTAGTATGGGTCAAATTTATTGATTTTTATTGAGGCTGCAATCTAATATTCTGCTTAAATAACAAAAAGTATAAAATCGCCGTAACCTTTTAATCACATTCGCGTAAAAGTATCCAAATCGATATTTAGTTTAGTTAGGCAAAAGGCTCCGCAAACTGCGGAGTTTTTTGTTTTAGAGCTTTTGAGAAGCTTTATTGCGTTCAATATCAATATAAGCTAATATCTGTTCGGCATGCCGTTTCGACTCTACCTTTTCAAAGATTGTTTCAATAATCCCTTTCTCGTTAATGATAAAAGTCGTACGGGCTACCCCCATAAACCGGCGCCCATACATGCTTTTTTCAACCCATAGACCATAATCCATGATAATTTTCTTATCAGTGTCGGCAAGAAGCGGGAAAGGGAGTGAATGTTTTTTGATGTATTTCTGATGCGATTTTTCGGTATCCGGACTAACTCCTATGAGAGCGTATCCTTTTTGAACAAGCAGGTCGTAATTATCGCGTAAATTACAAGCTTCGGTTGTACAGGTCGGGGTATTGTCTTTGGGATAAAAGAAAAGGATCAGTTTTTTTCCTTTAAAATCCTTTAAAGAGATAGTTGCTCCATTTTCATTGAACCCTTTGAAATCGGGGGCTTTATCGCCCGCTGATAATTTTGTCATGATTTACCGGATAAAACTTGCCCGATACTGGGCCTCATTATTTTTATTATCTACTACTTTAATACTGAATGTATGCTTGCCGGGAGGGCATCTTTCATCAAAAGTATAACTTAACAAACTATATTTTTGATCATATTCCATCAATACCCATCGATTGTCGATATAGGCATTATAACTTTTTATCCCGGATGAATTGTCGCTGACGCGTAAACGTATGGATGCATAGTTCGACATGTTCCTTCCGTTCGAAATATTGATGGGTTTAATTGTAGGGGGAATGGAATCAATAGCAATGTAAAAATCTCCCAAAGACCTGCTTTTGGCTTTTACAACTCCCTTGGCATATACTCCTCCGATCGATCCTTTTCCTTTATTAACAATGATAGCTTTGCTTTGTTGGTAGGTACTCATCGGTTTTTCGGATGTTATTTCGATATGAAAGAAGTCGTGTAGAGGAATCATCGAACTGCCTATGCTGTGTAAGGATGAATAAGCGCTAACACCTGCGTCGCCTTTGGAATAGCTTATCATTACACTATCGTAAAAAATATTAGGTGGAAATGTGGCTTTCAGATTTTCTTTTATTAACCTGTTCGTAGTTTGATATCCCCAGAAATCAGGAGAATTGCGATAGTTTGAAAAGCTATACGAATATGGATTTTCATCGAGACTGTTGATTACAAACCTGGCAGTAGAAGTATTGCCTGCAACATCTTTTACAATGTATTCCATATTGTATATGTCGCCTGCTTCCAATTCTATACGTCCTTTGTTGAGAATATCTTTATAAACAGTTAAGGGGTTGCCGGCATCAACAAAACTTTTTTGCACCCATCGTCCGCTGGTACTATGTTCCTTAAAATCGCAATGCGAGTTAATAGCCCGGGTATGATGAAAGTAGAAGCGTTCCATTTCGGAGTAATAGATACGTTCTCCGTTTTTTTTCAGTTCGATAGAATAAACACCATTTTTATTTCCCGATCCATTTTGATGATCGATGCATTCTATACCAATCCCGATATTTCCCCAGGCATTAATGATAGTCCCGTTATTGATGAAATAATTGGGGCGTGTGCCGGTGGCAAGCAGACGTTGTTTTACTTTCAGATTATTGACGGATGAATTTTCATCGAGGGGATAAACATGTATCGCGGAGATTATAGGAGGAATATCGTCGGCAATATCAAACCCAAACAATAAGGGGTTGATAGGAGCTTCGGTTCTTGCATCACGTATTTCGAAATGTAGATGTGGCCCGCCTGATGATCCGGTATTTCCGCTATAGGCAATTAGCTCTCCCTTTTTTACAGGGTGTGTATCCGCGCTTAAAAAAGTGTCAAGTTCAAATTTGGATTGATCGTATTGTATAGAGCGGGCGAATTTCTGCAGGACAGGATTGAACTTTTTCAGATGTGCATATACACTTACATAACCATTGGGATGGGTAATGTACAAAGCATGCCCGAAACCACCCGCCTGTATTCGTACTCGCGATACATAGCCGTCGGCGATAGCATAAACAGAATAGCCTTCCTGAGCATTCGTCTTAATATCGATGCCTGAATGAAAATGATTCGGACGTAGTTCCCCGAATGTTCCGGATAAATATAATGGTATATCAAGCGGGGAACGGAAATAGTCTTTTGGATGGATCTGTATGACGGGTGTGCTTTCTAATTCCGGATAGGAATAATTAAACCCGAAATTGGTAAGCATAAGGATAACGACGCTAACCGGTAAAAAACTTCTAAGTATTATTTTTTTTAGGATGGTATTAATTTTATACATGTTATTTAACCTCAAGATTAAGTACTTTTTCACCTTCCAAATAGGCTTCTAAATGATCGCCGATAGCAACCGGGCCAACACCTGCAGGAGTTCCGGTAAAAATAAGGTCTCCTTTTTTCAGTGTGAAGAATTTGGAGACATAAGCGATTATTTTTGCAAATGAGAAAATCATATCCGAACTATTGCCTTCCTGTACTATGCGATCATTCTTTTTCAGATGGAACGATAAATTTGCCAAATCCGCATATTGACTGACCGATTTAAATGTCCCAATGGGTGCTGAATGATCGAATGCCTTGGCAATCTCCCAGGGTAATGACCGGGCTTTGCATTGCTCCTGAAGGTCGCGTGCGGTAAAATCTATACCTGCACTTATCTCTTCGAAATAATTATGTGCAAACTTTTCCTGAATATGTTTTCCTTCTTTACAAATTTTAATAATTAATTCAATTTCGTGATGAATGTTTTGTGAGAAAGGAGGAATATAAAAAGCTTTGTTTTCCCGGAGCAGGGCTGTGTCGGGTTTTAAAAAAACAACAGGTTCGGAAGGTACAGGATTACTCAGTTCCTTTGCATGATCGATATAGTTTCTTCCTACCGCAATAATTTTCATAGAGCACTAATTTATCTGGCTAATATATTAATATAACACAAAAAAAGCCTTCCAATGTGGAAAGCTTTCAAATATGTTTAAAAGTATTTTATTGAATGGATATACGTCGCATCGCCACATCCGGGCCCACACTTACCTTTACGAAGTATAAACCTTTGGTTACCCGTGTCGGGATTGATAAATTTTGTTTGTAATCTCCTGCATTCAGACGGTCGTTAAAGATAGTTGCTACTTCATTTCCTAACACATCAATCAATTTTACCGATACCTGATTATCTTTTCGTACGCTGAAATTTACATTTATCTTTTCGCTTGCCGGATTCGGGTAAACCGTTAGCGTATTTGCCAGTGTTTTGTTTGCCAGCGATGTTGTTATTGCATTTACGGTAATTGTTCCCGACATACCAACACCACCCGCAGCACCATGTGCCGTACAGTAGTATGGAATTAAGCCCGGAGATGTAAACACGAATGTTTTTGTAGTATTGGAAAAATTCATCGGGAAAAGGGGCATCATTACATTATCATCGGAACGAGTAGGATGATCTCCTGTAACCCAAATAAATTTTACGGTATCTCCAACATTGGCAACGGCATTTTTAGGACTGTAAAAATTACCACCCTGACCTACACGAATTTCAATCGTATTCTGTGCCGGTAGAATTGCCGGAGTCAGAATCAATAAAAATAAAACAGGTAAGTATAATTTTCTCATTGCGTATGTTTAAACCAAAGGTAAATATATTTTTTATTTATATCTCCCTGATATGTAACAATTTTTACACCTGTGTAAATTAAAGCCTTAAAATCTGTGCCAAAACGGGCAATTAAGATTTGTTTGTTCAATTACAGGGCAAATCATACATTTGCCTATATTTCTATAATGTGGAACATAACAAGCTAAATAAGCTTAGTCTGGCCGGTCTTCTTATCAGTTTAGGAATTATCTACGGCGATATCGGAACCTCCCCGCTGTATGTAATGAAAGCGATTATTGGTGAAAATAATGTAATAGACAGGGATATCGTATATGGAGCGATCTCATGTATTTTTTGGACACTTACCCTGCAAACCACTGTTAAGTATGTCATCATTACTCTTCGTGCCGACAACAAAGGGGAGGGGGGAATCTTATCACTTTTCGCTTTGGTACGCCGTAAAGCCAAATGGCTGATTATTCCTGCAATGATTGGGGGAAGCGCCTTATTGGCTGATAGTATTATCACTCCGCCTATTTCGGTTACATCAGCTATAGAGGGTTTGCAAATTTTGTATCCCGGGATAAGTATCGTGCCCATTGTTTTAGTCATCATATCTATACTTTTTATTCTTCAGCAATTCGGAACGAATATAGTAGGCAGATTTTTCGGGCCGATTATGTTTTTATGGTTCAGTGTTTTGGGGGTATTGGGGCTCTCTCAGATTATTCTTCATATTGAAGTGCTGAAAGCGATAAATCCGGTATATGGATATTATCTATTGATGGATAACCCCCAAGGGTTCTGGATTTTGGGAGCAGTATTTCTATGTACTACCGGTGCCGAGGCACTTTACTCAGATCTGGGACACTGCGGAAGAAAGAATATCCGTGTAAGCTGGGTATTCGTTAAGCTGTGCCTGCTCTTAAATTATTTCGGACAAGGAGCATGGCTCATTACTCAGGAAAATACCATCCTGGCAGGCAATCCATTTTATACTATTATGCCTTCCTGGTTTATCATTTACGGAATCGGGCTGGCAACTATCGCAACCGTTATTGCCAGTCAGGCAATGATCAGTGGTTCGTTCACTCTGATTTCCGAAGCTGTAAGGATGAACATGTGGCCCAAAGTGAAAATTAATTATCCCAGTGAAACGAAAGGTCAGCTGTACGTGCCAAGTATCAACTGGATTTTATGGGCAGGATGTTGTATTGCGGTATTGTATTTTAAAGAATCGAAAAATATGGAAGCTGCTTATGGTTTAGCCATTACGTTAACCATGATGATGTCAACTGTATTATTGTCGGTATATCTGCTAAGCCGGGGTGTATCGCGAATCTGGGTGGGTTTATTAATTGTGGTGTATGCAATTATTGAAGGCTCTTTCCTGATTGCGAATCTTAGTAAATTTTCACACGGTGGCTGGTTCTCGATCCTTATCAGTTTTATTCTTTTCTCTGTCATGTGGTCATGGGTTCGTGCCCGCCGTATTAAGAATCGTTACGTAAAATATGCGGAAGTAGATGATTATTTGCCGGTGCTAAAGGAATTGAGTTTAGACCAGACGGTGCCGAAATACGCATCTCAACTGGTGTATTTAACAGGGTCGAATTTTACTTCCGAAATTGAATCGAAAATCATGTATTCGATTTTTCAGAAACAACCCAAACGTGCCGATATTTACTGGTTTGTACACGTAGACGTTGAAGATGAACCTTATCGTATGGAATACAAAGTTATCCATTTGGTACAGGGACATGTAATTCGTATTGAGTTTAAATTGGGATTTCGTATCGAACAAAAAGTAAATGTACTTTTCCGGAAAGTGGTAGAAGAATTGGTAAAGAACGGAGAAGTAGATATTACCTCACGTTACGAATCTCTGAATAAATATAAAATTATCGGTGATTTTCGTTTCGTCGTGCTGGAGAAAAAAC
Source organism: uncultured Sphingobacteriaceae bacterium (assembly GCA_964454645.1). Taxonomy (GTDB): domain Bacteria; phylum Bacteroidota; class Bacteroidia; order Sphingobacteriales; family Sphingobacteriaceae; genus CAYVTM01. The sequence goes on from CAYVTM010000004.1 coordinate 101,011, forward strand.
TATCTACGGATAATGTGCTTTCGCTATATGAAAAACTGATCATGCAATATTATTTTATTCTGAAAAAACTTTCATTGTCAGAGGAAAGAGGTTTTGGGTTAGATCAGAGTTTTGTAACGATAGAGCGAGTGCCTTTGGTGCTGTCGCAGACGAAGTCGTATGAATTAAGGCGTATATATTAGACTCATGGCATGACTATAGTCATGCCATGAGTCTCAATTTGCTTTTGCGGTAACCGTATGCACAATAAATTACCAATCCAACCAAAAGCCAAACTGTAAACCCTATCCAGTTGGATACCCCCAATTCCGACATCATGTATAAACAGGAAACGAGACCGAGTAAAGGTATTAAGGATAAGTTTTTTCGATAAGTCCATATACACAGGAAGACACATACCATATAAAATATCCACATCGGAATTTTATGTTGAAATAATTTCCATCCCGATTCATAAATACGGCCGTAGCTCAAAGGCAGGGCAGCTAAGGTCTTCTGATATTGCTCTGCATCAAGGCTTTCCAGATAGGCCGTTAAATCCAGGTTATGCGCGGCAAGACCTTCGGGATTGATATTTGCTATCACAAGCGTACGCTCATGCTCATTCAGTGAGGTTACAAAATCTTCGGCAGAATATATCCGAGGGGTATTCATCACAAAGTTGCGTGCAGTATCTTTCTCTATCGTACAGAAGTAAATAATGAATAATACAACTGCTGTAGGGAAAATATACTTTGCGTTAATGTAGGGAGTGCGGAATTTACCGCGTTGCACATTCGGTTGGTTCTGTAAATGCAGCACTCCGGCGCATACCAGTACAAAAGCAAACAAAGTCCCGATGCTGCATAAGTCCGTAACCACTGTGAGGTTCATAAACAAAGAAGGTACGGCAACGACAAATCCGGTGACGATCGTTGCAAAAGAAGGTGTCTGATAGCGAGGGTGAATACGCGAGAAAGCTTTAGGCATTAATCCGTCACGGCTCATACTCATCCAGATACGCGGCTGTCCCATTTGAAAAACCAAAAGTACACTCGCCATAGCAACGATAGCGCTTACAGCGATAATTCCCGATAACCATTTCAGGTTGAGCTGATCAAATACAAAAGCAAGCGGATCGCCCACGGCAAGGGTATCGTATTTTACCATGCCGGTAAGTACCAATGCGATGGCGATATATAAAATCGTACAGATGATAATTGCCCACATCATACTTCGGGGCAGATCGCGTTGCGGGTCCTTACACTCTTCGGCAGTAGTTGAGATAGCATCAAAACCAATGTAGGCAAAGAATACAGCCGATACACCTTTTAATATTCCCGAAATTCCGTTGGGTGCAAAAGGATCCCAATTGTCGGTATCAACATAAAAAACCCCTACAGCAATCACTAATAAAATGATGCTGATTTTGATAATCACCATCGTATTACCGGCATTGCGTGATTCTTTCATCCCGCGATATACTAATGCTGTAATTAAAATGATGATGAATAAGGCAGGTATATCTAATACTATGTGGAAATTGAATAGTTGAGGTGCCGTAATCCATGCATTGTAAGCGCTTTGCATAGAAGTTTCGAGGTTTTCGAATAGTTTTCCGCTTTGTATTAATTTCTCACCGTTGTGGAAACCATTGTAAGCCGAAAGGTAGTCCATGGTCATCCAATCAGGAAGATGTATGCCCATGCTTCCCAGAAAGCCTGTAAAATAATCCGACCAGGATATAGCGACTGTAATGTTCCCGATTCCATATTCCATAATCAATGACCATCCGATAATCCAGGCAATTAATTCTCCGAAGGCAACATAGGAATAAGTATAAGCGCTGCCCGATACAGGAACCATCGAAGCAAACTCTGCATAGGCAAATGCCGCGAAACTGCAAGCCAATGCTGTAAACATGAAAAGGTATATCACCGCAGGGCCTCCGTCGGCGCTGGCTTTGCCAATGGTGCTGAAAATTCCCGCACCGACAATAGCTGCAATACCAAAAGAAGTTAAGTCGCGAACTCCTAAAGTTTTTTTTAATCCGCCGGTGTGACCATCACCCACCGATCCTCTTGCAATGTCATTTAAAATCTGGCTGACTGTTTTTTTACGAAATAAGTTTTTGAACATTTATCTTTTTCAGTTTAGTGCTTGAAAGTAATATTTTCCCGCAAAACAAAAAAAATAAAAATTTGGGTTAAGATTTTATCTTTGTTGAAAAGCAGGCGTATGTTAAAACTCATTCAAGCGAATAAACCCTTTTTCCTCGGCTATTTTATTGCTTTTTGTACGGCGGCGATCCTCTTCTTGTGTTATTCAAAAGAGCAGCTGTTTTTTGCGGTAAATGGAAATTATTCCAATGCGGGAGATATTTTCTTTCGATATTTCACCCATTTCGGAGATGGCCTTTTCTTCGTAGCAATCATTTTGTGCGGTCTCTTTATTAAATTCAGATACAGTGTATATGCCCTATTGATGTATCTCACGACTTCCCAGGTAACCCAATTTTTTAAGCGTGTTGTGTTTAAAGATGAGATGCGTCCCAAAAAATATTTTGAAGGAATTGCAGATATTCATTTTGTCGATGGCGTTCAAGTACATAATATGATGAGCTTCCCATCCGGACATTCAACAACGGCTTTTGCAATTGCTTTGTTCTTATCATTAATCGTGAAAAATAAAAACTGGAGTTATGTTTTCCTGCTATTAGCTTTCCTGGCTGCTTATTCACGCCTGTATGTTGCTCAACATTTTTTTGCGGATGTATGGGTGGGTTCTTTGGTAGGAGTGGTAATCGGGACAATAATCTGGGTGCTGACAGATCGCTCTTCATTGGCTAAGAAGAAATGGATGAATAAAAGCTTATTAAATCTTAAAGGATGATTAAAAATTACAAATACGAATTTGTCATTGCAATACTTGCCGCTCTTTTGTTTATCCCGTTTTTAGGGAATGTTCATCTTTTCGATTGGGATGAAATAAATTTTGCGGAGGCTGCACGCGAGATGATTATTACCGGCGATTATTTTAAAGTACAAATCGATTATAAACAGTTTTGGGAAAAACCACCACTCTTTATTTGGATGCAGGTACTTTCTATGAAAATTTTCGGTATCAATGAATTTGCTGCACGTTTCCCCAATGCCATCGCGGGAATTGTTACGCTGCTTTGTTTGTTTCGAATAGGTAAGCGATTATTTTCTGTACAGTTCGGATTACTTTGGACAATTATTTATGCAGGTACTTTCCTTACCTTCCTGTATTTTAAATCCGGTATCATCGACCCCTGGTTTAATCTGTTTATTTTTCTGAGTGTATATTATTTTTCATACCTCACACAAGCAGGATTCGAAAAGCGTTTGCGTGTAACGTTTTTAAGCGGCTTGTTTTTAGGCTTAGCGGTGCTTACCAAAGGGCCGGCTGCGATATTAATTGTCTGTTTATGTTTAATCGTTTACTATATCAGCACAGGCTTCCGCAAAGTTGCAAGCATTAAAGAAATGTTAATCATAGCAGCTACAACGGCTGTGGTTTGTTTTGCTTGGTTTGGGGTAGAGTTAATGCAAAACGGTCCCTGGTTTTTACAGGAGTTTGTCGTGTATCAGATTCGTTTATTTCAAACCGAAGACGCGGGACATGGCGGGCCATTCTTTTACCATTGGGTAGTATTACTGATTGGATGTTTCCCTGCATCACTTTTTGCGGTTAAAGCATTCTTTATGCGCGGAAGTACCTTAGCACATCATAAAAATTTTTATAAATGGATGGCGATCTTGTTTTGGGTGGTACTGATATTATTCTCAATTGTTAAAACTAAAATTGTTCATTACTCATCCTTATGTTATTTCCCTTTAACATTTTTAGCGAGCTATGCGCTTTACGAACTATTGAACGACCGTGTTGTCGTTGTGTGGAGTAAGTGGATCACACGCTCGATATTAATTATGGGAACAGTACTAAGCTTTATGCTTACTATGTTTCCCTTTGCCATGATGCAAAAAGATAAATGGCTATCTCTGATTAAAGATTCTTTTGCCGTCGCAAACCTGGAGGCTGTTATTCCCTGGTCGGCAGGGGATTCCATTGGCGGCTTGCTTTTGTTTTTCGGTTTGATGACAGTAGCCATATTTTTAGCTAAAAACAAGCGCAGAGAAGCAGTCTATATATTATTTGTCAGTATTTCGCTGACTGTGTTTATTACAACAGTTCGTATCGTTCCTAAAATAGAAATGTTTTCTCAGGGTGCAGCGATTCGTTTTTACGAAAGTGTGAAAGGCGAAGATGCGTACATTCAACCGATGCATTTTAAAAGTTATGCACATTTATTTTATGGAGAAAAGAAAAAGCCTGCGAACGAAAAAGCGTACGATCATGAATGGTTACGTTCCGGAGATATCGATAAGCCGGTATATATTGTGGTTAAACTCAATAAATCACAGGAAATTGAAAAATATCCGGATATCGAAAAAATCGGGGAAGAAAATGGTTTTGTATTTTACAAACGTAATCCGAAGTGAACGAAGAGAGTAAATTAGAATGCAGGCTCTCGGATGCTAATAGTAATAGTATCAAATTATACTTTCTTGTAAATTTTACGTTTACCGATTCCGATTTTTTCGAAGAAATAGCCGAAAGATACCGACAGAACACCAAGCCCGTATATGGTACTCCGTTTAAAGTTAATGGAAGAAGCCTCTTCGAAGTATTTCGTAGGACAGGTTACTTCTCCGATTTCAAATCCTGCATAACAAATTTGTGCAATCATCTGATTATCGAAAACGAAGTCGTCGGAGTTGGCATGATAATTTACACTTTGGATAACTTCTTTCGAAAATGAACGATACCCGGTATGGTATTCTGAAAGTTTTTGCCCCATCAGGATATTTTGAATCAGTGTTAAACCTCTATTCGCAATATATTTATACATGGGCATTCCACCTTTTAATGCTCCCTTTCCTAAAATTCTCGAGCCGAAAACTACGGGATACAACCCATTCCCGATAATGCTGGTCATCGCAATAATTAATTTTGGAGTATACTGGTAATCGGGGTGAAGCATGATCACTATATCGGCACCTAATTCCATCGCTTTGTCGTAGCATGACTTTTGGTTACCTCCGTATCCTTTATTTTTCTCATGCCGGATAATGTGTTTAATTCCAATGCGGCGGGCTACTTCGGAAGTGCCATCTTTACTGGCATCATCAACCAATACCACATCATCTACAATATCCATAGGGATTTCATTATAGGTAATCTCTAAAGTTTGAGAGGCATTGTATGCCGGCAATACAACTATTACTTTCTTATTGTTATACATAACGGATGCGTATTGTCGAAAAAAGGTTAAACCTGTAAACCATTGACAAAACTAATTAATTCACGAATATATTCGCTCGAGAAATTAAATTTAATTCCGGCAGTCTTATAAAGATCGGGTATTGGCTTTGAATATCCCATTTTTAAAGCTTGTAAGTAATTTTCCAGCCCTTTTTCGGGATTATCTTTGTAATTTTTATATATCGCAATAGCCCCTAATTGTGCAATGGCATATTCGATATAATAAAAAGGAACTTCGAACAGGTGTAATTGTTTCTGCCAAATATTTTTCTTGTATTCGGGATATATATTCCAATCTACAAAATTAGCACCGAAACGGTCGAATATTTTTTCCCATTCTTGCTCACGTTCAGTTGCTGTATGTTGGGGATGGGTATAGATCCAATGTTGAAAAGCATCGATGCAAGCAACCCAGGGAAGGGTCTTCAAAACATCTCTGATTTGTTCTTCTTTAGCGCGTTTCAGATCATCTTCTGAATGGAAAAATTCATCCCAGTAATCCATCGATAATAATTCCATACTCATGGAAGCAAGCTCAGCTACTTCAGAAGGTACATGCTTGAAATCGTTTAGAGGTAAATCGTTTGAGATAAATGTATGTACGGCATGGCCGCCTTCGTGTACCATCGTTGTTAAATCGCGCAATGTTCCGGCGGAGTTCATAAAAATAAAGGGAGCGCCGGTTTCCGCAAGCGGATAATTATAGCCTCCGGGAGCTTTGCCTATACGCGATTCCAGGTCGAGCATCTCATGATCCTTCATCCATCGTAAGCATGCTCCGGTGTAGGGATGTAAGCGTTCAAAGCAGGCAATCGTTTTGTTAATCAACTCTTCCCCATTTTCAAAAGGTTTCAAAGCCGGTTTACCGCTAATATCTACTTCCGTATCGTAAGGTTGTAATGAGTCTAATTGCATTTTGGAACAGCGATTTTCCGAACGCAACTTTAATACAGGAACAACTTCCTGCTCAATCGCATCATGAAAATCGAGACAATCCTGAACGCTATAATCAAAACGTCCCATTGCACGGAACATGTAATCGCGGTAGTTTTCAAAACCGGCATTTAGCGCTACCTGATGTCGAAGTTTAAGTAATTGACCGAACAATTCATCCAACTGTACTTTATCTGATATTCTTCTTGCCTGAATTTTTTCGTAAATGTTTCTGCGTAAGTCGCGGTTCTGATCTTGCAAAAAAACAGATGCCTGTTCGAGCGTAAAAGTTTTCCCTTCATGATCTATACTCATAGCGCCTGCAATGGCTCCGAATTTCTGTTGCAGCACTTGCAATTCGGTGAGCAATGGAATATTTTCTGCACGGAATAATTCAAGTTGGTTTTTGATAGAGCGAATATAGACTTTATATTTTTCGGCACCAAGCTGATCCGTATAAGGGGAGTCTATAAATTTCCGGTTGAGCAGATCGCTATACTCGGCAATCTTCGGTTCAATTTCTGTTGCGAAATATTCAAAATCTTTTTTTGCCTGCTCATCAGCCGTGTTGATCGTTGTGCGAATATATCTCCATGCAAAATCTTCTTCAAGCACACTTTCAAGCTCACTGCGGTTCAACATCCAGGTTTCAAGCTCTGCCAGAGAATATATTTCCCGATGCAGCAGCTCTTCATAATAGCCTTGTATATTTTCCTTGTTGACGGAAAATGATTCGGGTAAAAATTTGCGTTTGTTTTTGGTATAATGAAAAGTGAACATGTTTTAATTTTTTTATAAGAGATACAGATCGAGCAGGAAGAATGAAGCAAATGTTACGCTCGCCAATCCGTTGGTAGTCATAAAAGCTAAATTTACCTTACTTAAATCATTGGGTTTCACAAGCAGATGCTGATAGATTAACAATGCGATATATATAATTGCACCTGTCCAATACAGCCATCCTGCCTGTATCCATATTCCGGGAATGATGATAAAGATAGCTGCGAATACATGCACATAACTCGAAAGCTGCAATGCTTTTGCTTTTCCCATATAACTCGGCATGGAATGTAAATGTAAAGATTGGTCAAATTCCTCATCCTGCAATGCATAAATAATATCGAAGCCCCCAACCCAGGCAAATACTGCCAATGAATAGAAAACGGGTTCCCAGTCAAAACGGCCGGTAACTACCAAATAAGCGCCTATAGGTGCAAGCGACAATCCTAAGCCTAATACAAAATGGCAAAGTGCCGTAAAGCGTTTGGTATAGCTGTATCCCAAAACTACCAGCAGAGCTATGGGCGATAAATAAAAACAAATGGAATTGATAAAATAGGTGGTAAGTATAAAAAGAAAAGAGTTGATAATGACAAAAGTTAAAGCAGCCTTTGGGCTAATAAGCCCTGAGGGGATTTCGCGTTGTTTCGTACGTGCATTTTGTGCATCGTACTTGCGGTCGATATAACGGTTGAATGCCATCGCGGCGCTGCGTGCAAATACCATACAGGCTAACATATAAATAAATTTTACAAGATCGAAGCCGACATTATTGAGTTTAATAGCTAAGAAGAAACCAATAATGGCAAAGGGCATTGCAAAAATCGTATGACTGAATTTTATAAGGGATAAATAATTTTTCATAGAGACAGCTTTAATTAAAAGCAATTAATTTGTTAATGTATTAATCGGAAGAAGTTAGGGAATACTGTTGATTGACGGTATCGATGAAATGTAAAATTTCTTCTTTTCCTTCTAAGCTCTCTGATGAGCTGATAAATACATTGGGGACTGCTTCCCAGTTTTTCAGCAATTCTGTTTTAAATTTCTCAACGGATTGCAATGTTTTTTGTTTGGATTGCTTATCGGCTTTGGTGAATATCAGTACAAAAGGAATGCCTTTCGAACCTAGCCAATCTATAAATTCAAGATCAATTTTCTGTGGATCGAGGCGCGAATCAATCAGTACAAATATACATTGTAAATTCCTGCGATTTTCGAGGTAATCGCGAATAAATTTGTCCCAGCTTTGTTTATCCTTTTTGGATGCTTTGGCATATCCATACCCGGGCAGATCGACCAGATACCAGGAATCGTTTATAATAAAATGATTGATTAGCCGGGTTTTACCGGGTGTCTGAGAAATTTTTGCCAGCTTTTTTTGATTGCATAACATATTGATCAGAGAGGATTTACCCACATTGGAACGACCAATAAATGCAAACTCCGCAAGTTTGGCTTCGGGAAGTTTACTGAGTTCGGTATTACTGGCTACAAACAGGGCGCTTTTAATAATCATGGGGCGAAGTTACAAAAATAGAAATGAATAGGATAGGCTTAGAAGTCTCATTCTTCGATCAGTTTTTCGAAATTATCGTATATTCGCAGCTAAAATGGGAACAGCTGTAAAACCGTATAATAAAGAAGAGCCAAAGAAGGAACAAGTGGCAGTAATGTTTAATAATATTGCCGGTACCTACGATTTTTTAAATCATTTTTTATCTTTTGGCATCGATATTATCTGGAGGAGGAAGGCCATTGCCGAATTGAAAAAAGATCAACCTGAAATAATTCTGGACATTGCAACGGGAACGGGAGATTTTGCTATTGAAGCACTTTCCTTAAATCCCGATAAAATTATTGGAGTGGATATTTCGCAGGGGATGTTGGACATTGCCCGTAAAAAAATAGCGAAACGAAATCTGGGCGATAAAATAGAGGTTCAGCTGGGAGATTCGGAGAAATTAATTTTCGAAGACAATACCTTTGATGCTGCTACCGTTAGTTTTGGGGTAAGAAATTTTGAAAACCTGTCGGGAGGGATAAGTGAGATTGCTCGTGTGCTTAAACCGGGAGCAAAGTTGGTTATTCTGGAATTTTCTAATCCTAAAGCATTTCCGATGAAACAGTTGTATCATTTTTATTCATTTTATATCCTGCCTTTTTTCGGAAAGATTTTTTCGAAAGATAACCGTGCTTACACCTATTTACCCGAATCGGTTAAAGCGTTTCCCGATGGAAAAGATTTTCTGAAAATAATGCAGGATGCAGGCTTTAAGGAATCGAGATGGAAGTCGCTGGGACTGGGTATCTGCGCCATATATACCGGTATCAAATGATGAGAAAAACAGGAATCATTTGTTTGTTAATTCTGGTTACGACTGTAGGTTATGCGCAGGATAACCTACCGAGTTATGATCGCCAGAAATTACGTTTCGGTTTCTCTATCGGTTTTAACTCGAGTAATTTGCGCATGGTTAATAACCCCGGTTATTATATCCCCGACTCGGTATTGACGATTACTCCGAATGCCGGCCCGGGTTTTAATGTTGGTGTTGTAAGCAATGTCTTGCTCTTTCGTTATGTCGATTTACGTTTCACTCCCAATTTGGCTTTTACCGATCGCAGCTTAAGCTATACATTTACCAATTCAGCAAACAATACCGTACGTCAGGTAGAATCAACCTATGTTGAATTTCCTTTAAGTATTAAAGTCCGTTCGATACGCCACAGAAATGTAGGCTTTTTTGTAATTGGTGGACTGAAATATTCCTACGATATGATCTCTCAAAAGAAAGTGACTAAAGGAGAAGATCCTTTCGATACCGCTACCCGTAAAGTGAAATTACAGAACTCGGATCTTTCTTACGAATGGGGCTTTGGATGGGATCTTTACTATCAGTATTTTAAATTTACACCGGAAATAAAGTTTGCATACGGGATGAATAATATGATTAAAAAGGAAGATCATCCTTATTCAAAACCGATCGACCAATTGTTTTCAAGAGTGTTGAATGTTACTTTCTATTTCGAGTAATAGATTTGTGTTTTAAATTTCTATAGGATGCGTAAACTGGTTTTTATTTCGGGAGCAAGTTCAGGGATTGGTCGTTCCACGGCACATGTATTTGCACAAAATAACTACGATTTAATTTTAGCGGCAAGAAGAACTGAGCGGCTGAATGAATTGAAAAAAGAATTAGAAGAAAAGTATAAGGTTTTAGTGCATTGCCTTTCTTTTGATGTGCAAAAACGGAATGAGGTTGAGCAGACTATCCTTACTTTGCCCAAACATTTACAAGTGATTGATATATTGGTAAACAATGCCGGATTGTCTTTAGGCTTGGATCCGATTGATCGCGGAGAAGTAGGAGATTGGGAACGGATGATAGATACCAATGTGAAGGGATTGTTATATGTTTCGAAAACAATTATGCCCTTTATGATAGAACGGAAGAAGGGACATATCATAAATATAGGATCTATTGCCGGAAAAGAAACTTATGCGAATGGTAATGTTTATTGTGCTACCAAGCATGCTGTTGACTCTTTAAGCAAAGCCATGCGTATTGATTTGTTGAATCATGGAATTAAAGTTTCTGCCATACATCCCGGAGCCGTAGAGACCGAATTCTCTGTTGTACGTTTTAAAGGAGATGAACAACGTGCGAAGAAAGTGTACGAAGGTTTTGAAGCTTTAAATCCGGATGATATCGCCGAAGCTGTTTATTTTATGGCAAGCCGCCCGGCGCATGTAAATATTAACGATATGGTGATTATGCCTGAAGCACAAGCCAATGCGGGCATTATTCGAAAAAAATAAAAACAAGTTATTCGATTACTTAATTATATAATATTTATAAACTAAATACATTTTATCATGGCTATTTTTCAAACGATCGATTCAGAGATCAAAGCAGCAATGCTTGCAAAAGATGAGGTACGCTTACGTGGGCTAAGAGCCATTAAAGCCGCATTGTTATTGGCAAAGACCGAGAAAGGCGCTTCGGAAGAATTGAGCGAAGAAGCCGAAACAAAGGCTTTACAAAAACAGATTAAACAACGCAAAGAATCGGCGGAGATTTATAAATCACAAAACCGCGAGGACCTTGCTAAAATAGAGTTAGATGAAGTAGCTGTGATGGAAGCATTCCTTCCGAAACAGCTTTCTGCCGAAGAATTAAAGGCTGTGATTCAACAAATTATTAATGATTTAGGAATTCAGGATCCAAAAGAGATGGGGAAAGTTATTGGTGCTGCCAATAAACAACTCGCCGGCAAGTCGGATGGGAAATCTATTTCGGAAATGGTTAAACAATTGCTTACTAGGTGATTCTGCTTTACGATAACTACGATTCGTTTACATATAATCTGTATGATTACATCAAGCAGTCGGGTGTAGAGTGTGAAGTTGTTCGTAATGATGAGTCGGATGTAGAAGGTTTATTGAAATTAAATTTCGAGGGGTTGGTATTGTCTCCGGGCCCGGGTCGTCCGAAAGATTCGGGGAATATGATGGAGCTTATCGAAGCGGTTTATCGGCAAGTACCCATTCTTGGAATTTGTTTGGGGCACCAGGCTATCGGAGAATTTTTCGGCGCGGAATTGCAAAAGGCAATATTGCCTATGCACGGCAAAACTTCTTTGATAAAACATACTGATCATGCTATGTTCACAGGAATTCCGGAAGAGTTTCTTGTTATGCGTTACCATTCTTTAGTACTGAAAAATATTCCGGATATGCTGGAAGCTACAGCAGTAGATGAAAGGGGAGAACTGATGGCAATGACACATTCGCGTTTAAGAATCTGGGGAATGCAATTCCATCCCGAATCGATTTTGACAGAGTTTGGATTGGTATTGATAAACAATTGGTTAGATAGGGTTAGGAACTCTAAACCCTGATTTTTTTCAATAAAATATTTGTTTAGTTGAAATAAAAACTATTTTTACAAGGAATAATAATTGTTTCTGGCTAATTACCCGGCTACATATCAAGATTAAGGAAACAAAAAATAATTAAGGGAATGTCATTAGAGATAAAAACAGAAAACGGGTTTAGTTTTGTTGAGAGAGGGGAGGGAAAGGTGTTACTCCTGTTGCATGGATTATTTGGTGCGTTGAGTAATTGGGAATTTGTATTAGAGCGCTTTTCGAAGGATTATAAAGTTGTAATTCCTTTACTGCCTATATACGAATTACCCCTGTTAAATGCCACGGTTGATGCACTCGCGAAGTTTGTTCATAAATTTGTGGAATACAAAAAATACGAATCGGTAACTTTATTGGGAAATTCACTGGGAGGTCATGTTGCATTAGTTTATACTTTAAATCATCCCGAACGGGTACACGCTATGATGCTTACCGGTAGTTCGGGTTTATACGAAGAGGGTATGGGTGGTACTTTCCCGAAACGTGAAGACTACAACTATATACGCGAAAAAGTTGAGTATACTTTTTACGATCCCCAAACAGCAAGTAAGGAATTAGTAGATGAAGTGTATGAGATTGTAAATAACCGTAATAAAGTTATCCGTATTTTGTCGGTGGCGAAATCCGCTATGCGACATAATTTACGTAAAGACATTCCTAAAATAAAAATACCGGTATCGCTCATTTGGGGGAGAGAAGATAATATCACCCCGGCTGAAGTTGGAGAAGAGTTTCATCAACTATTACCCAGTTCGGAACTTACTTTTATAGATAAGTGTGGTCATGCAGCGATGATGGAACGCCCCGAAATTTTTAATGACATTCTGGAAGTTTTCCTGAAGAAACACGTCAACTAAATTTATCCGGCATCGGATAATTGAATATATGCTTGCAATTGATCTGATCAGTGATCTTATTCCTCCTTTAAAAACATCGGATAGTGCCGATAAGGCTTTGTTGTTGATGAATGATTTTAAAGTGGGGCATCTTCCTATCGTAAATAATACCGAATTTTTGGGCTTGATAACCGAAGAGGATATTTATGAGTTGAATGAAAGCGATCAACCTATTGGCAATCATACACTCTCGTTAATCAATCCATACGTTTATAACTGGCAGCATATTTATGATGTGATGCGCGTGATGGCAGAACAGAAATTAACGGTTGTGCCGGTATTGGATGAGAAACAAAATTACTTAGGACTGATTTCCATTAATTCCTTGTTGAATTATTTTGCAGAGATAACCTCATTGGCTAGTCCCGGGGGGGTTATTGTTCTCGAAGTCGGTCAACGCGACTATTCCTTATCCGAAATCGCACGTATTGTGGAATCGAACGATATGCATATTTTAAGTTCTTATATCACTTCGAGAGCAGATTCAACAAAGGTGGAAATTACTTTAAAGCTTGATAAATCGGAATTGTCAGCGGTTATAGCTTCTTTTATTCGTTTTAATTATACTATCAAATCAAGCTTTCATCAACGTTCCGGATCCGATGATACTATGGATAGATTTGATTCATTCATGAATTATTTGAATATTTAAGAAATAAAATTCCGAATGAAAATTGCAATCTATGGCCGAAAGTTTAACGATTTGGCCATACCTTATGTACAAGAATTACTAGACTGTCTGGCTGATTATGGTTTAGAACTAATTATATACGAGCCTTTTACGGCTTTTCTTCAACCCCGTGTGAAGAATAAAGCCAAATTCAGCACTTTCCAAAAACACGATGAATTAATAGGAAAAGTTGATTACCTCCTGAGTTTAGGAGGGGATGGTACCTTACTCGATACGGTCACTTTTGTCCGCGACAGCGAAATTCCGGTAATGGGAATTAATATGGGACGTCTGGGATTCCTGGCGAATATTGCACAAGAAGAAATCAAAAATGCAGTCGATAGCTTAGTGAAAAGTCATTTTACCCTCGACAAACGTTCACTTATTCGCCTTGATTCTGATAAAATATTGTTTGATGGTGTTAATTATGGTTTAAATGAAGTAACAATCCATAAAAAAGATACCTCCTCGATGATTATTATTCATACTTATCTGAATGGGGATTTCTTAAATTCGTATTGGGCAGATGGATTGATTCTGGCAACCCCAACCGGTTCTACAGGTTATTCCCTGAGTTGTGGCGGCCCTATCATCTTCCCGAATTCCGAAAACTTTGTCATTACCCCAATCTCTCCGCATAATTTAAATGTGCGCCCCCTGGTTATTTCCGATAGCCAGGTAATAACCTTAGAAATTGAAGGGCGTAGCTCTTTCTTTTTAGCAACAATCGATTCTCGTACAGAAACCATCGAATCGAGTGTGCAGTTAGCTGTACGTAAAGAAAGTTTCGGACTAAATTTAATTCGCTTAAGCAATGAAAATTATTTGGGTACGTTAAGGAACAAGTTAATGTGGGGCTTAGATACAAGAAATTAATCATTTTGTGTATTTTAGAGCCCGATGTTTTAATAAGGGAAAAGGAATTTCATGCTGAAGCCAATACGCATTTTTTTAATACTGATTATCACAACTTTACATGCCGGATATGCCCAGGAATGGGAGATGGGAGGATGGATAGGCGCTTCGGGATATGTGGGAGATTTGAATCCCGATAATCCTGCAAAATTTACCGACCCTGCTATAGGCCTGAATGTTCGTTACGGATATAGCCCTTATAGTGCATTAAAGTTTTCTATGGCTTATGGAACCATAAGAGCCGATGATGCGGATTCGAAACACGGGCATCATCGTGCGCGAAACCTTAGTTTTAAAACCCCGGTTACGGAGCTTGCCTTATTGTACGAATTTTATTTTTTCAATTACTCGCCGGGAAGCGGACGTTATAAGTTTACGCCGTACGTATTCACGGGTATTGCTGCTTTTATATTTGAACCTACTGCTGAATACCAGGGGAGTACTGTAAAACTCAGGGTATTGGGTACCGAAGGGCAAGGGACTGTTTTGGGCGCGAAAAGCACCTATAGTAATATTGCTTTGGCAATTCCCTTTGGTTTGGGAATAAAATATAACTTTGCCGATAATTTTAATATCGGTTTAGAGCTCGGCTACCGGAATACCTTTACCGATTATTTAGACGATGTGAGTAAAACCTATGTAGATAGGACAGTGCTTGCAACTACAAACGGGCAATTGGCGTCTGATTTATCAGACCGTTCGGCTGAAGTAATGAACGGTATTTACATGGGTGAAACAAATACCATGCGCGGAGATCCGAGCCGCAGAGATTTTTATATGTTTACGGGAATCACTTTTTCTTACACCATTACCCCGATTAAGTGTCCTGATTTTAAAGAAATGAGATGAGCTTCAAAGAGCAGATAGATTTATCAAAATTACCCAAACACATTGCAATTATTATGGATGGTAATGGCCGATGGGCAAAAGGACAAGGTAAATTGCGTGTTTTTGGCCACCAGAATGGAGTAAAAGCCGTGCGGGATACTGTAGAAGCTGCAGCGGAAATAGGCCTTCAACACCTTACTTTGTATGCATTCTCAACGGAGAACTGGAACAGACCGAAGTTTGAAGTGAATGCTCTGATGGAATTGCTGGTATCAACCATACATAAAGAAACTAAAACGTTGATGGATAATAATATTCGCCTCCATGCAATCGGTGATATTCAATCTTTGCCCGGGCGTTGTCGCAATGAACTGACGGAAGCAATCCGTAAAACAGAAAATAACAGCCGGCTTACTTTGCACCTGGCGTTGAGTTACAGTGCGCGGTGGGAAATTGTGAATGCCGTTAAAAAAATTGTTGATAAAGCAAAATCCGGAGAAATAGATGTGGACACTATCAATGATCAGTTATTCTCCGAATCTCTTACCACCGCCAATATTCCCGATCCCGAATTATTAGTCCGTACCAGCGGAGAATACCGTATCAGTAATTTCCTCTTATGGCAGATTGCCTATTCGGAATTATATTTTACTGAAAAATTATGGCCCGATTTCCGAAGAGAAGATTTATACGAAGCGATTGTAGATTATCAATCGAGAGAACGCCGTTTCGGAAAAACAAGTGAACA
Organism: uncultured Sphingobacteriaceae bacterium; assembly: GCA_964454645.1. Taxonomy (GTDB): domain Bacteria; phylum Bacteroidota; class Bacteroidia; order Sphingobacteriales; family Sphingobacteriaceae; genus CAYVTM01. Next base: position 117,041 of record CAYVTM010000004.1, read on the forward strand.
AATTACCGCATAAGCCAGAGCCTTTCATGAAAAAAATCATACTGTTTATTTTTACAAGTGTTTGTTTATTAAATTCTCTTCAAGCTCAAATCCGTATGCGGGGAGATGTGAGTTCGAACGATTTGAACTACCTCTCACCCAAAGAATATGAGATTGCCGGAATTACGGTTTCGGGTGTGAAATTCCTGGATAATAATGCCCTGATTAATCTTACGGGATTATCAGTCGGTGATAAGATCCAGGTCCCCGGAGATAAAATATCCGGAGCAATTCAGAAATTATGGAAGCAGGGTTTGTTCGACGATATCGCTATTAATATTTCACGCATCGAAGGAAATATGATTTTTCTGGATATTGTATTGAAAGAACGGGCTCGCTTATCACGCTTCTCATTTTCGGGAATAAAAAAATCGGAAGCAGACGAGATTCGTGAGAAAATAAAACTCGTTACAGGGAAAGTTGTAAACGAAAACCTTATTACCAATACTACCAATACCATCCTGAAATATTATCATGAAAAAGGATTTCTGAATGCAGAAGTAAATATCGTTGAATCTCCCGATTCTATTTTGGTGAATAGTGTTATGTTAAAGATCAATATTGATAAAAACAAACGTGTTAAAATCAATGATGTTATTATTCATGGAAATGAAGCGCTGCCTGCCAAAAAGATAAGACGATTGCTGAAGGAAACGAAGAAAAAAGGTTTTTACAGAATCTTTAGCTCTTCCAAATACCAGGATAAAACTTTTAAGGAGGATCAACTGGCTATAATCGATAAGTATAATGAACTCGGATATCGTGATGCCCGGATTTTTAAAGATACAGTCTACCGTGTGAGTGATAAAACGGTGAATGTGGAACTATATGTTCATGAAGGCCCTAAGTATTATTTCGGAAATATTAATTTCATCGGAAATACAAAATACAGTTCCGAAACCCTTCATCAGATTTTAGGAATTAAAAAAGGAGATATCTACGATAAAAAAGTATTGTCAACACGCTTGGAAATGAACCCTTCCGGACGGGATGTAGCATCTTTATATTTGGATGATGGATATCTCTTCTTTAATATTTCACAAATCGAAAAACAAGTGTATAACGATACCATCGATTTGGATTTAGTATTGCGTGAAGGACCGCAAGCGATTATTGATAAAGTTATTATTCGTGGAAATGAAAAAACGAATGATAAAGTGATTTTGCGTGAGATACGTACGAAACCCGGACAGAAATTTTCACGTTCGGAAATTATTCGTACTCAGAGAGAGCTTTCTCAATTAGGATATTTCGATCCGGAAAAGCTGGGTGTAAATCCGAAACCGAATCCTGCGAACGGAACGGTTGATATTGAATACACGGTTGTGGAACGGCCTTCCGATCAGGTGGAGCTTTCGGGTGGTTTTGGAGGAGGCTTGGTAGTGGGTACTCTGGGGCTTACCCTGAATAATCTTTCCATGCGAAATTTAATGAAGGGGAAATTTGAACCGCTTCCCAGTGGAGATGGACAAAAACTTTCTTTACGGGCGCAAACCAATGGCTTGTATTATCAGTCCTATAGTTTTTCCTTTTCTGAGCCCTGGTTAGGCGGAAAGAAACCGAATTTCTTTAGTGTGAGTTTATATCGCTCAACCCAATCCAACGGATATAAAAAAGGAGAGGCGCTTCGCAGATCTATTTCAATTAATGGTATATCGGTAAGTTTGGGTAAACGATTAAAATGGCCCGATGATTATTTTTTAATGAACCATAGTGTCAGCTATCAACAGTACGACCTGAATAATTACGGAGGATATGTATTCGATAAAGGTAAGTCGTATAACATCAGTTATACCAATGTGTTCTCCCGTAACTCAGTCGATCAGCCTATCTACCCGCGTTCGGGATCGAATATTGCATTAACCATTCAGCTAACACCTCCTATTTCATTATTAAACGGACGTGATTACAGTAAGTTGATAAACGAAGAAAAATATAAATATATCGAATATCATAAATGGAAATTCGATGCATCATTCTTTAATCGCATCGTTGGAGATTTAGTGTTGAATACCAAGGCGCAATTCGGATTCTTAGGGTATTATAATAACGATATCGGAATTTCTCCCTTTGAACGCTTTAAATTGGGTGGGGACGGATTAACCGGCTATGATTTCTTAGCGGGTTCTGAAGTGATAGCATTGCGTGGTTATGCAAATAATTCCATTGTTCCGAATGCCAACTTCCTGAATATTGGTAGCCCTATCTATAATAAATTTACCATCGAACTGCGTCACCCGGTAACCATGAACCAAAGTGCAACTATTTATGGATTGGTGTTTGCCGAAGGAGGAAATACGTATGCTCAATTCAGGGATTTTTCTCCTTTTGCATTTAAACGTTCGGTGGGAGTAGGAGTCAGAGTGTTTCTGCCGATTTTTGGATTATTGGGGTTGGATTATGGATATGGTTTGGACGAAATTCCGGGAAATCCCGGGGTAAATAAAGGGCAATTTCATTTCTCTATCGGACAGCAATTTTAACCGGAGATAAAATAAACCATTAAATTAAGAACTTATGAAAAAGTTATTTTTAGCAATTCTAATCGCTTGTACGGGTTTTGCTGCATCGGCACAAACCAAGTATTGTTTTGTAGATTCAGAATATATACTGAAACATATTCCCGAATATAAATCGGCGCAAACACAATTAGATGATTTAGCTGCACAATGGCAGAAAGACGTGGATGACAGGTATACTGAAATTGAAAAGCTGTATAAAGCTTATCAGGCTGAGCAGGTATTACTATCGGATGATATGCGTGCAAAAAGAGAACAGGAAATTATTGATAAAGAGAAAGCTGTAAAGGCTTATCAACAACAAAAATTCGGTTTTCAGGGCGATTTGTTTAAACGTCGTGAGGAGTTGATCAAACCGATTCAGGATAAAATATTCAAAACCATACAAAAATATGCTGAACAATACAGCTATGGAGTTATTTTCGATAAGTCGGGAGAGATAACCATGCTGTATGCGAGTCCGAGACTGGATAAAAGCAATGATATTATCGAGAAATTAGGTTTTCGCCCCGGAGATATCGTAGGAGAAGCAGGGCCGGAACAAACTCCGGAAAAAACACCACAAAAATCAACAACTACACCACCAAAGAAAAAATAAATACTATCTTCGGCAAAAATTAGTTAATTGAAGAATGAACAAAGTTTTAAAAATCACCTTAGTTGCTGTATTCTCTATTCTTGTAAGTACAGCGGTTCTAGCACAAACGAATAAGTTTGGGCATATTAATTCGGCAGAGTTATTGGCTCAAATGCCCGAGATTAAAGAAGCAGATAAAAAATTGCAAGAATTTGGCTTGAGTTTGGAAAACCAATTAAAAATGATGACCAATGAGTATCAAACCAAAGTACAGGCATTCCAGGCTCAGGAGGCATCTATGGCTGATCCTATTAAACAATCCAGAATCAAAGAGATTACAGATTTGGAATCACGTATTCAGGATTTTCAACAAACTGCACAGGAATCCGTATCAAGGAAGAAAGAAGAATTATATTCTCCGATTCTAAAAAAAGCTGAAGATGCTATCGTTGTCCTGGCAAAAGAAAAAGGCTATACCTATGTGTTCGATACCAGTTCAGGAGCTTTTATCTATGCACAAGAATCTGACGATATTATGGATTTAGTAAAGAAAAAATTAGGTGTTACTACTTCAGGAACTGCTCCTGTTAATACTCCTAATAAATAATTTTCCGATGATATTTCTTATAAGAGAGCCTTAAACAAGGCTCTCTTTTTGTTTATAGCTATTTCAGCCTGTGTAATTTTTTGTAGCTTTGGATTTGATACGAAAACATGACGTTTTATTCAATCTCTGCACTTTTGTTAGCCTCACTTGCACTCTATGCCTTAATGGCTATATGGGCAGAACGTAAAGTTTCGGCATATATTCAGGATCGTGTTGGACCTAATGAAACCGGCAGGTTCGGTATCCTGCAAACAACAGCAGATATTCTGAAACTTCTTCAGAAAGAAAGTATCATCCCCGCAAATGCGGATAAAACCTTATTTATTTTAGCCCCTATACTTGTTTTTACTTCGGTATTTATGGGATTTGCGGCATTGCCCTTAGCACCCGGTTACATCAGTTCTAATGCCAATGTAGGTGTCTTTTATATTCTGGCAATCTCTTCGATTGAAGTAGTAGGATTGTTAATGGCGGGATGGAGTTCAAACAATAAATATGCATTACTGGGTTCGGTACGTTCCGTAGCTCAGATAATTTCATACGAAATACCTGCCGGTATTGCTGTCATTTCGGTCGTGATGATAGCAGGAACATTGAATATGCAGGAGATTGCTGCCTTACAGGGCTTGCAATCCGAAAAAATCACCTATTTCCTGGGATATTGGGATGTTTCTTCTGTCGGAGGTTTCTTTGCATGGAATATTTTTCAGGCCCCTCATTTAATCATTGCTTTCCTCATTTATTTCATTGCTTCTTTAGCCGAATGTAACCGAACTCCATTCGATATTCCCGAAGCCGATTCGGAATTGGTAGCCGGATTTCATGTAGAATATAGCGGTTTCAAGTTTGCCGCTCTTTTTCTTGCCGAATATGCAATGATGTTATTAGTATCTATGATTGCCGCAGTATTATTTCTCGGTGCCTGGAACAGTCCTTTGCCCAATATAGGAACCCTGTATCTTGCCGGCTGGACAAGCGGAACCGTATGGGGAATCTTTTGGCTACTTCTGAAATCCTTGGGATTAGTTCTCCTTCAAATATGGATACGTTGGGTTTTCCCGCGTTTACGCATGGATCAGCTTATGAATTTTTGCTGGAAGATACTTATGCCCCTGGCTTTTATCTGTATGTTTATTTCAGGGATTTGGAAATTATTTGTCATGTAATTAAAGATGAAAACGGTAAAACGAAACTGGTGGAAAATATCGAAAGGATTAATGAAGGGGCTCTTCATTACTTTCCGCCATTTTGTAAATCCGAAGAGATATATTAATAAGGGTATTAAAGATCCGGGTTATTTTGAACAACGTGAAGGCACCGCTACGGTACGTTATCCTCGGGAAAAAATTTCCGTACCCGAAGTGGGTCGCTATCAATTGCATGTAGAGATGGATGATTGTATTGTATGCGATTTATGCGCGAAAATCTGTCCGGTCGATTGCATCGATATCGTTGCCATTAAATCGGTAGAAGATATCGGTAAAACATCCGACGGTACTACCAAACGTTTGCATGCCGCGAAGTTCGGGATCGACATGGGGCAATGTATGTTCTGCGGATTATGCACGGTGGTCTGCCCGACCGAATGTATTATCATGACGGATGAATATGATCGTAGTTTTCAGGAGCCTGAAAATCTGAAATACCTTTTTGCCGATATGCCCGAACAGGAAGCAAATGAAAAGCGTGAAAAGCTTGCTAAAGCTGAAGCTGAAAAGAAAGCAGCAAAAGAAGCAGCCTTAAAAGCAGCACAAGAAAAAAAGGAGGGAGACAATGCCGGTCATTAATCTTATTTTTTATTTTTTCGCTTTGATGTTGATCGCTTCAGCACTCTATGCAGTTACGACAAGAAATATTATACGTGCTGTATTTGCTTTGTTCTTAAGCTTCTTCAGTGTTTCCGGAATTTTTGTTTTTGCTCATGCCGATTTTCTGGCAATCACCCAAATTGTAGTTTATGTTGGCGGCGTATTAGTTATTATTCTTTTTGGAATCATGCTTTCGAATAAAAACGTTCTGGATTTAATTAAGAATGATGCAGAAGAAAAGCCTACACTTCATGCCGGTAAAGTTGTTGCGATAGGAATTTCGTTTTGTCTATTGCTGATCTTCTTTGCAGGAATAAAATCGGATGTGTTTTCGACACTTGCTTGGACGCAAGGGGAGATAGTTAGTCAAAGCAATGTTCGTCAAACAGGAATTAACTTAATGACTACTTATCTGCTCCCTTTCGAAATAATTTCATTGGTATTATTAATGGTTTTAATTGCTGCGGCATTTGTTGCAAGAAAAGATCCCGAAAAAAAATAGATATGGAAATACCGCTCGAACATTTCTTATACCTTTCGGCTATACTGTTTTGTATAGGTTTGTATGCAGCCCTTACCGCCCGCAATTTAATAATTGTTTTAATCGGTATTGAATTGATGATTAATGCCGCATTGATTAACCTGGCAAGCTTCGGAAGATACGATCAGGCGGATGCCGATGGTACAAGCTTCGCCTTGTTTGCAATTGTTTTGGCAGCGGCATCCATTACGCTGGCTTTGGCTATCGTCATCAAAGTATATAAACATTTTCAAAGTATCGATCCCAATGTACCGAAGGAGATGAAGAATTAATGGAAAACTACAGCCATACATATCACCCATTATTATTACTGCTTGCAGGTATCGCTATTGTATTACCCTTGCTATGTTTCTTGTTTATTAATTTATTTAAGCTTAAGCAAACGAAATTTATACATGGTTTTTCCATTACTTGTCAAACGCTTTCATTTATAGCAGGAGCTGTACTTGCCGGTATTTTGCACACAAACAACTGGCAGTTGAATTATAATCCGATTTGGTTCTCAATCGGATCAAAGGCAGTAGCATTTAATTTTTGGATCGACTTGCCGGCAGTGTCCATGCTGGCATTGGTCTCTTTTATCAGCTTAATGGTCCAACTCTTTTCGCTTGATTATATGAAGGGAGATAAAGGCTATGCACGTTATTATGCACAGCTCTCCTTATTTACTTTTGCCATGATGGCGATGCTTTGTGTGCGGAATATTTTCGTACTCTATGTCTTTTGGGAATTGATAGGTTTCTGTTCTTACCTTCTGATAGGCTTTTGGCATCATAAACCTTCGGCGATACAAGCAAACAAAAAAGCATTTATTGTTAATCGTATTGGTGATGTGGGATTCATAATCGGTATAGCATTGCTTTATGCGCAGTTTAATACCTTCGATCTTTCCTTAATGCATGCATCAGCCAAGGAAGCGACGCTGGGATGGGCAGGTTTTTGTTTGTTCATTGGAGTTTTGGCAAAATCGGCACAATTTCCATTGCATGTTTGGTTGCCTGATGCTATGGAAGGCCCCACGCCCGTATCGGCATTAATACATGCTGCAACAATGGTCGTAGCAGGCGTGTATCTCTTGTTTCGTATTTCCTTTTTATTATCCGAGGATGTGCTGATTTATATTGCTTTTACAGGAGCCTTTACAGCTTTTATGGCAGCAACATTTGCGCTTACACAATATGATATCAAAAAAGTATTAGCATTCTCCACCATTTCTCAATTGGGCTTTATGGTAATGGCAGTGGGTGTTGGCAGCACTTCGGCAGCATTCTTTCATATACTTACCCATGCTTTTTTTAAGTGTTTATTGTTCATCTGTGCAGGAGTAATTATTCATGCACTCAAACATCAGTTCGAAAAACAAAACCATACTTCCGATCCGCAGGATATGCGAAATATGGGTGGGCTTCGAAAATATTTACCCTTTACTTTTATTGCTTATACCATTGCTGCTTTGGCTTTAACCGGACAGCCCTTTTTCAGTGGCTTCTTATCGAAGGATGCCATTCTTACGCAAGCCTATGATTGGTCGCAACGGCAATCAAATCCGGTGTTCAGCCTTGTCCCGATACTTGCATTCAGTACAGTTTTTATAACAGCTTTTTATATTGCCCGCCAATACTTTTTAGTGTTTTTCGGCGAAGTAAAACCGAACGTTGGAAAAGAAAAACTGAACGAATCTATCTATGCAAAAATTCCAATGTTCTTATTGGCATTGGCTTCTTTCTTTCTGATCTTTTCGGCGAATCCTTTTTCTGCAGATGCTTCGTGGATGCAAACAGTTACCGGAAGTTTGCCCGCACATAGCCTGAAGGTTTCTGTTGCCGCCGTATTATTGAGTGCATGTGGGATTTATTTAGCCTATTTGTTTTACTATAAGCAATCGTTTCGGAAAATTGCCGACGATACTTTTGTCTATCGCTTTCTGGATAATCAATGGTATATTGATAAAGCTTATAATTATTTATTCGTAAATCCGGTTGTGTATATAGCCCGGTTTGTCAGTGTGTTTGATAAAAAAATAATCGATGGACTGATACATAGCTTAGCAAGCTTATGGTTATTTTTAACAAAGGTATTCCATTGGATCGATACGAAATGGGTGGATGGCTTTGTAAACGGAACAGCTACTTTTACCAAGTATCTGGGTGTTCTTGTACGTATGCCGCAAACAGGAAGAATACAGGCATACTTTACATTTAGCCTTTTGGCAATATTAATCTTAGTACTTGTTAGATATATTATTTATTGATCGGAAAATATTAAAGAGATAAAATGAATTATTTATCCATACTTATTTTTTTACCCCTTTTAACAGCAATCATTTGTATGCTCTTGCCGAAAGGGAAGGAGCATTGGTATAAGTTGCTTACCCTGGCTACAGCCTTTGTACAATTAGGTATCAGCCTTTGTTTATTTTTTGGATACCGTAATTCGGAGCAGGGTTTTCAGTTTACTGAAAAGTATGATTGGATTTATCTGCAATTAGGTTCTCTGGGAAATCTCAATATCGATTACTTTCTGGCTGTGGATGGTATTTCCATAGCACTTCTGTTAATGACCTCTTTGGTAATGTTGGGCGCGGCTTTTGCAAGTTCACATATCGAACACAACAAAAGAGGCTATTTTATTTTGTTTAATATTCTCAGTATGGCGGTGATGGGTGTGTTTTGTGCGCTCGACTTTTTCTTGTTTTATGTTTTTTATGAGTTGATGTTATTGCCGCTGTATTTCTTAATCGGTATGTGGGGCGGACCGAATCGCGAATATGCTTCTCTGAAATTTTTCCTGTATACTTTATTCGGATCAGTATTTATGTTATTGGTGATGTTAGGGTTGTATCTGTCGGTACAAGATCCCCAAACCGGAGATCATACCTTTAACATTCTCCACATGATGGACACTGAAAATTTTAAACCGCATAGTATTTTTGCTTTAGACTCTTCACTGATTCAATGGGGAGCTTATTCGGTACGATACATCGGCTTTATAGTTATGTTTATTGCTTTTGCTATAAAGGTGCCTATCGTGCCTTTTCATACCTGGCTTCCCGATGCACACGTAGAAGCGCCAACACCCATCTCAATGATCCTTGCGGGTGTACTTTTAAAAGTCGGCGCTTATGGAATCATTCGTATTTGTTATGGTATTTTTCCGGAAGCCGGTCTGCATTTCAGTTTTTATATCGGACTTGCCGGAATGATATCAATCTTGTATGGAGCCTTCAATGCCCTGGCTGCTATGGATCTGAAGCGTTTGGTTGCTTATTCATCCGTTTCGCACATGGGATTTGTGATGATCGGTATTGCTTCACTTACTTCCGAAGGATTGAATGGTGCACTGTATCAAATGTTCAGCCATGGTATATTATCTGCACTATTGTTCTTTGCCGTAGGAGTTATTTATCATCGGGTACACGATAGACAGATTAGTCATTTCAGCGGCCTGGCACAGCACATGCCTCGTTACACAGCTTATGTGCTGATTGCTTTTTTTGCATCCTTAGGCTTGCCGGGAATGTCGGGATTTATCGGAGAAGCATTTACAGTGATGGGCGCTTTGAAATCGCAAAGTTTAAACGGTTTACTTCCGCATTGGATAGGTATTGTTTCTGCAACAGGAATTCTGGCAGGGGCAATTTATTTTCTCCGGACTTTGCAACGTATGTTCTTAGGTGAAAAATATTTCAGAGGCGAGCATTGGGAACAGGCTTTAACACCGCTTAGCCGGACAGAAAATAGTTTGATGTTTATTGCCTGTGCAATTACAATAGGGATCGGGATCTTTCCGAATCTATTGTTCGGAAATAGTAATCATACCGTTAACGAATGGATTGTTTATATCATTCAGAACGGATTTGCAAGTATGCCGGAATGATAAAACTTAATTAAGGTATGATCGCATCGCAATTAGAATCGATTTATTTAAGCTTAGGTGATTTTCTTCCTGAGTTGATACTGGCATCTGCTTTTTTGCTCAGTATCTTTACTTCATTATTTATCCGGAAGAAAAAAATAACACAATTGCTTGTTGCCCTGGGAGTATTTATGGCATTGGGTTTCAGTATTTTTCAATTGATGGATAAAAGTGTTTCGATAAGTTTATTCAACGATTTCTTAAGGCTTAGCAATCTCTCCATATTTTTCAAAATACTTTTTGCAAGTGCTGCAGTTCTTATTCTTCTAATCATTCCCGAAGAGCCGGATATTTATCAGCATAGAAAAGGTTCTTCCGAATTTTATGTCCTGATGCCGGTGTTTTTATTAGGTTTAAACCTCATGAGCATGGCTTCAAATTTACTGATGATGTACCTTGCTTTGGAAATGGTGTCCTTAGCATCTTATGCATGGGTAGCCTATGATCATTCATCGCGTAAAGCCAACGAATCAGCTATCAAATATATCTTGTTTGGAGCTATGTCGTCGGCGGTTATGCTGTTCGGGCTTTCTTATTTATATGGCTTCACCGGAACTTTAAATTTAATTGATAACACTTTCCTGGCAGAACTTTCGAAAGTCCCGGCAATGGCTTCGGGATTTGCCATTATTTTGGTAATGACCGGATTTCTTTTTAAGATATCTGCCGTACCCTTTCATTTCTATACACCCGATGTGTATGAAGGGGCACCGTATCCGGTGATTACTTTTTTAAGCATTGCTCCCAAAGCTGCGGGCTTCGTGATGCTAAGTAATTTTATTGCAGTATTTGTCCACGATTTCGATGGATATCAATTGGTATGGCCGAATTTTAATTGGGAGAAGTTTTTATCGATTATAGCTATTGCAACTCTGTTTGTGGGGCACCTGTCGGCATTGGCGCAACAAAATCTTAAACGCCTGATGGCATATTCCTCTATAGGGCATACGGGATTTTTACTGATGGCATTATTGAATTTTTCGGGAACAGGATCTACAGCCCTGCTTTATTATTTCTGTATTTATCTATGCATGAATATGGCTGTTTTTATGTTTCTGCAATATGCCGATAAACACTATGGCATACAGCGAATGTCCGATTTAAAAGGTTTCGCGGCAGAGAAGCCTAAGCTCAGCTTTTTCTTTATCATACTTTTAGCCTCTTTAATCGGGTTGCCGCCCACTGGAGGCTTTATGGGAAAATTCCTGGTATTCTCGGCGGTATTAGACACCTATTCCATCTCGGGAGAACCCTTGCTCATGGCTTTGTTAATATCCGGAGTGCTTAATACTGTGATTGCCTTGGTATTCTATTTTAAAATGGCCAAAAATATGTATTTCCGTAAGGGAGATTTCGAAAACAAATCTTCGGGGAAGTCGTATCTGCCCGGAATTATTATAGTATTGGGAATTCTGGTAATTGTTTTAGGAATATGGCCTTCGGAGCTGATTGAGTGGCTTAATGGCTATTTGTTTGTACCCGGGGAGACTTATTTTAAATAGTCGTCAGCCAGACAGTCGTCAGTTGAGCAGAGTATTTATTGATCATTGATCGACTGACAACTGTTCGATTATCCAACTTTTTTCTTTTTTAGCGGTGTAAATTTCTTTACCTTTGTGCTTTAGAAATCTACATGAGCGATCAGATCAAACATGAATGCGGAATAGCATTTATTCGATTATTAAAACCTTTATCATTTTATCAGGAAAAATACGGTACACCCCATTACGGGCTGCATAAGCTGTACCTCCTGATGTCGAAGCAGCAAAATCGAGGGCAGGATGGAGCCGGGGTCGCCACCATCAAATTAAATATGCCTCCCGGCGAACGCTATATCAGCCGTCATCGTTCTCCTTCTAAAAATGCCGTAGCCGATATCTTCGATCATATTCATCATCGAATGATAGAAGTGGAAGCGAAAGAGCCCATTAATTTTCAGGATGCAGAATGGTTGAAAGCGAATGCGCCATATACAGGGGAATTGCTCCTCGGGCATTTGCGTTATGGCACTTTTGGTGGCAACAGTATTGAAAATTGTCACCCTTTCTTACGTCAGAACAACTGGATTACCCGTAACCTTATCGTTGCCGGGAATTTTAACATGACGAATGTAGATGAGTTGCTAAATCAATTATACGAATTAGGACAGCATCCGAAAGAGAAAGCGGATACCGTTACAGTACTTGAAAAAATCGGGCATTTCCTGGATGATGAAAATCAGAAATTATTCGATTATTATAAATCATTAGGGCATAGCAATGTCGAGATATCTAAATTAATTGCCGAAAACCTGGATGTGAATGGCATACTTACCCGTTCGGCTAAAAACTGGGACGGAGGTTATACTATATGCGGAATGATAGGGCATGGAGATGCATTCATCATTCGCGATCCTTCCGGGATTCGTCCTGCATATTATTATACAGACGATGAGGTTGTAGTTGCTACTTCTGAACGTCCTGCTATACAAACTGCTTTCAATGTTCCCATTGGCTCTATTCGTGAAGTGCAGCCGGGCCATGCCTTAATCGTGCGTAAAAACGGAGAGATTCTGGAGAGCAGATTTAGAGAAGAGGAGGAACAAAAGGCATGTTCTTTTGAACGCATTTATTTCTCACGTGGAAATGATGCATCTATTTATCGTGAAAGAAAACTATTGGGTCGTTTGTTGGTAGATGATATTCTGAAAGAAGTTGATTACGATTTAGAAAATACCGTGTTCTCCTACATTCCGAATACTGCGGAGGTAGCGTTCTATGGAATGGTTGAAGGCGTACATAAATATATTAAGAACTATCAGAAACAACATATTCTGAATAAGCAGAAGAATCTGACAAATGATGAGTTGGAGAATTTGCTGAACTTGTACCCCCGTGTTGAAAAGATCACACTGAAAGATGCTAAGCTGAGAACCTTTATCACCCAGGATGCCGATCGTAGTGATATGGTGGCGCATGTGTACGATACAACCTATGGTGTAGTGAAAGACGGTGTTGATAATTTGGTAGTATTAGACGACTCTATAGTACGCGGGACTACCTTAAAGCAAAGTATCTTACGCATTCTAGACCGGTTAGGCCCTAAAAAGATTATTATTGTTTCTTCGGCTCCGCAAATTCGTTATCCCGATTGCTATGGAATTGATATGTCGCGGATGGGTGAATTTGTTGCTTTTCAGGCAGCAATAGCTTTGCTCGAAGAGCGAAATATGCAAGGGCTTATTGCGGAAGTTTATGAAAAATGTAAAGCACAAGAGAGCCTTCCTACCGATCAGATTCAGAACTTTGTAAAAGACATCTATCGACCTTTTACAGCACTTGAAATTTCCGATCAAATAGCAGAGATTGTTAAGCCGAAAGATATTCGTGCAGATGTAAAAGTGATTTATCAGACCATTGAACATTTACATGAAGCTTGTCCCGATAATACCGGTGATTGGTATTTCTCGGGCGACTTTCCCACTCCCGGTGGAATGAAAGTGGTGAATAAAGCATTTATAAATTATATCGAAGGGAAAAACGAAAGAGCTTATTAATCTTATTAATGTCAGGAAGCTATAATGCGTGCTATCATAGCGAATGCAAAGATAATTAATGCCGAACCTACAATGCGGTTCATCCATCGGATAACTTTTTCGCTGAACATGTGCCGCAATCTGCTGGAGATATAAGCTTTGGTAAGATCGAGCGAGAGTACTGTAAATAAAGTGCTTCCTAAAAATACCGCAATATCCTGAGAGGACGTATCCGTATTTCCGCTTAATACCGTCGCCACCCCCAGCCAATAAAAAAACATTCCGGGGTTTAAAAAATTCATCAGGAAACCCTTAATGAAATAACCCGTTTGTTTCATCTTTTTTACTTCTGTGCCGGCATCTAATTGGATTGTTGTTTTCTTAAGCAGGTAGCGCAATCCGATGGCAATCAGAAATATTCCTCCCACTCCCGCAATGTATAATTTATATTCTTCAGCTATGCCGATAACTCTGGAGCCTAAAAATGTCAGAGAAATATAAAAGGCATCCGAAAAGAATACTCCTAATGCAAAAGCAGCTCCCGACTTAAATCCTTTTTCGATACTCGTACGAACCAGGGAAAAAAAAGCTGGCCCGGTTAAGAGCGAAAGAATTAATCCGGCCCCCATACCACCAATAATGATTTTTATCATCGAGATTAATTAACCATATTTCCGTAAAAATGCAATAATTTCTATAAAATTGAAAGCTATCGCCTAAGAAATCAATCTTAATGTAAATTGCAATTGCTATTTAAACACTATTTTATAGATTTATAAAATTAACCACCCGTACATGAAGAATCATTCCAATCAACACAGCAACCCCTTTGCATTCGCCATTGTTGCTGCACTATTTTTTATTTTCGGATTCGTTACCTGGCTCAATGGTGTTTTAATTCCATACCTGAAAATAGCTTGTGAACTGAATAATTTTGAGTCGTATCTCGTAACTTTCGCCTTTTACATTTCTTATTTTGTAATGGCAATTCCTTCCGCAGCAATTTTGAAACGTACCGGTTTTAAAAATGGAATGAAAGCAGGGCTGTACTGTATGGCTGTCGGGGCTTTGTTGTTTATCCCCGCAGCAATGAGCCGTATGTATTTGCTTTTTTTAACCGGGCTTTTTGTAATGGGTACCGGACTGGCAATTCTTCAGACCGCATCGAATCCCTATGTTACGGTTATTGGCCCGGTAGAAAGCGCTGCAAGAAGGATCAGTATCATGGGTATATGTAATAAGGTTGCCGGAACACTAAGCCCAATAATTTTAGGAGCAGTGGTTTTAAAAGATGCTGATGCCTTGGTAATAAAATTGCAAAATATGGATACGATCCAGCGTGCTGTAGAATTAGACATGCTGGCATCAAAAGTGATTATTCCATATTGCATCATCAGCCTTGTGTTGGTAGCACTGGCATTATTGATACATTTCGCGCATCTGCCTGAAATAGATACTGACCGGGAAGATGAAGAAACGCAATTGGCAAATCATACAAAAATCTCTGTTTTTCAATTCCCGAATTTAGTATTGGGAGTAATTGCCTTGTTTTTATATGTAGGTGTTGAAGTGATAGCAGGAGATACCATTATCAGTTACGGACATTCGCAAGGAATTGGATTATCGCGCGCCAAGCTTTTCACCTCCTATACTTTATTGGCAATGGTTATTGGTTATATCATCGGGATAATTACCATTCCTAAATATATAAAACAAGAAAAGGCTTTGTTGTTTTCGGCAGTGTCGGGAATACTTTTTTCTATCTTTGCGGTGTTTACCGAAGGCTATGTTTCGGTAATGTGTATAGCGTTATTGGGTTTATCGAATGCTTTAGTATGGCCCGCAATATGGCCATTGGCAATAAAGGGTTTGGGAAGGTTTACCAAAATCGGATCTTCGTATTTAATTATGGCGATTGCCGGAGGAGCGGTACTGCCTTTAGTTTACGGGAGATTGGCAGATGAGTTTGATCCGCAACGAGCTTATTATTTACTGATTCCTTGTTATTTGTTTATTGCCTATTACGCTGCATACGGTTATAAGATTAAAAATTTTAAATGAAGAGAGAACGCTTAAGTTTTGATACGATTTTCATGAACCTGGCTTCGGATTTAGCCGGACGCTCGCATTGTGTGAAGGCGCAGGTAGGGGCTGTATTGGTAAAGGATACCCGTATTATTTCGATCGGGTATAATGGCCCGCCTTCGGGTACACACAACTGCGATGAAGAATGGCCGGACGAGGGTTGCCCCCGTGACTCCAAAAATTCCTGTTCCCTGGCCTTACATGCGGAAGAAAACGCAATATTATATGCAGTAAAAAACGGGGCTTCTTTGGAAGGATCAACGCTTTATATGACTTTATCGCCCTGTATTTCTTGCGCCCGTTTGATTTTCTCTTCGGGTATTAAAAGGGTGTACTATAGAGATTCGTATGCTGCTTATAAAGGTTTGTCCAATGATGAAGGGGTTGATTTTCTGAATAAATTTGGGGTGGAAGCATGTTTGTTAATTAGTTAATTGTTAATGTGATAATTAGCCAATTCTTCAATGTGATGATTAAACTCTGTTGTCTCTTTTGACAGTTGTCGTCCCCTCAGTGACTCATTAATTATCGAATTAGTTAATAGCTCTATAGTCCCTTCCAAGCACCCCCATTATTAAATTGTCAAATCAGCTAATTATCACATTACATAATTATCACATTAACAAAATAACCCTATCTTTGCACATGCCTGAAAAAATCATCATCCTCGATTTTGGTTCCCAGTACACACAACTCATAGCCCGCAGGGTGAGGGAACTCAATGTTTATTGCGAAATTCATCCCTATAATAAAGTTCCGACACTCGATACAACTGTAAAAGGAGTAATACTTTCGGGAAGTCCGCATTCGGTTCGCGAAGAAGACGCGCCTAATATCGATTTTAAATCTATTCAGGAAAAGTATCCCTTATTAGGTGTGTGTTACGGGGCCCAATTAATTGCACAGAAATCGGGAGGAAATGTTCTTCCTTCTAAAATAAGAGAATATGGACGCGCGAACTTATCTTTTATATCCGGATCGGATGATTTGATGACTGCTGTTTCTTCCAATTCGCAAGTATGGATGTCGCATGGCGACACCATTGCCGAAATTCCGGAGAATTTTGAAATTATTGCAAGTACCGATTCGGTAAAAGTTGCAGCCTATCATGTAAAAGGTACTAAAACCTATGGGATACAATTCCATCCGGAAGTAACGCATTCGGTTGAAGGAAAACATTTACTGCATAACTTCCTGGTTGGCATCTGCGGATGTACTCAGGATTGGACACCCGATTCGTTTATCGAAAGCACAATCGAAAAATTACAGTCACAATTGGGTAATGACCGGGTAGTATTGGGTTTGTCGGGAGGGGTAGATTCATCGGTAGCAGCTATACTTCTACACAAAGCAATAGGAGCGAATCTGTTTTGCATTTTTGTGGATAATGGATTGTTACGTAAAGATGAGTTTGAAGAAGTGCTGGAGTCATATAAACACATGGGCCTGAATGTTAAAGGAGTTGATGCTAAGGAGAAATTCTACTCAGCGTTAAAAAGTTTAAGCGATCCCGAGCAAAAACGAAAAGCTATCGGTAAAGTATTTGTGGATGTTTTCGATGAAGAGTCTCATCTTATAGAAAATGTGAAATGGTTGGGTCAGGGAACAATTTATCCCGATGTTATTGAATCGGTTTCGGTAAAAGGACCTTCAGCTACCATAAAATCGCATCATAATGTAGGTGGTTTGCCCGATTATATGAAATTAAAAGTGGTAGAACCTTTGAATACTTTATTTAAGGATGAAGTGCGCAGAGTAGGACATGCTTTAGGTATTGACCCGAAAATATTAAACAGGCATCCTTTCCCCGGACCGGGTTTAGCGATTCGGATTCTTGGCGAAATAACCCGGGAAAAAATTGCTATCTTACAACAGGCCGACGCGATATTTATTCAGAATTTAAAAAATTCGGGTTGGTACGATAAGGTATGGCAGGCAGGTGCAATCTTTCTGCCGGTACAATCGGTGGGTGTAATGGGCGATGAGCGTACGTATGAACATGTGATATGTATTCGTGCTGTAGAATCAATCGATGGAATGACAGCCGATTGGAGCCATTTGCCTTATGAACTATTAGCTAAAATATCGAATGAGATTATTAATCAGGTTAAAGGTGTAAATCGTGTTGTTTATGATATCAGTTCCAAACCTCCGGCTACCATTGAGTGGGAATAAACTTAAAAAGCTGTTTGCTTACTTATTTGTCTTCCCTGTTTTATTAGCTTGTTCAACATCGAAAGGAATACCTGCCGATAGTATTGGATATGTTGCAGAGACTAAGTCTTTAGAACAGCAATCAGTGCAGGCAAAACTCTTGAAAGAAGAGAATGCTGCCCCCAAGAAGAAGCAAGAAATCATTGTTTCCTACCTGTTGCCTTTTCAGACTGCGAATTATCCTGCAAATGAAATTCCTGATAGCAAGGTTTATGACCAATCGGCTTTGGCAATCGATTATTTAAACGGAGCGAAAATTGCCATCGACTCGATACATAAAAGCTGCAAAGAAAAAATTACAGTACATATTTTCGATTCGCAAAACGACTCCAATCAGGTGCGTAAAATTACCTGGAAGCCTGAGCTGGCAATGTCCTCGGTAATCTTCGGTCCGGTTTATCCCGATGAATTATCGATCATGGCAGGTTATAGTCGTCGGAGTAAAATCCCCGTAGTATCTCCTATATCTCCTGCGGCATTGGATACTTACAAAAACCCCTATTTCATTTCTGCAAACAATACACTTGAATCACATGCTTTTCAGATGGCAGATTTCATGAATCGAAATACGAGCAAAAGAAAGGTGTTGATTGTACATGGCGGCACCAATTGGGAGGAGCGTTACATGAATGCCTTTACAAAAAGGTTGGATAGTTTAGACAAGAATTTTCTTATTGAAGTAATCAACACTGCTCAGGAAGAAAATGATCTGATAGGAAAAAGCCTGAATGCTCTGGAAGAAAATTATATCTTAATTCCTTCTGCCGATCAGGCTTATGTAATTGCTTTATTGAAATATTTTAATCTGCTTGAAAAAGAATACCCGATTACATTATTAGGTCATCCGGTATGGTCGGAATTCTCCAGTATCGACTTAGGTTTAATGCAGAAATTTAAAGTGCATATTACTACATCACTCTATGTAGATTATAACAATGAACGAGTAATACAATTTGTAAAACGCTATCGCGAATTATATGGTGTGGATCCCAGCGATAATGCATTTCGTGGATTCGATCAGAGCTATTATTTTTTATCGAAATTACTGAAGGATCCTAAATTGAATCTGAGTAAAATGAAGCCGGAACAAGGCATTGCCAGTCGTTTTAATTTTCGTTCTTTCGGAGATAGCGGATATAAGAATCAGGAATTGTTTGTAGTAAAATTTCAGGATTATCAATTAGCCGTACAACCATGATTTTTGATAATCAACGGAGAATTTTTATCGACTTCATTAATAATCTCCCGAACGATCGTCCGCTGGCAAAATATTTTCCGGAATATTTTAAACAAAATAAGCAGATGGGTTCACGCGATCGTAAGAACCTCAGTAGATTTGTTTATCAATATTTCCGCATCGGAAATGTCTTGCAAAATTTAGAAGTTTCCGAACGACTGAATGTGTCTTTATATTTATGTAACACTACCGAACAGGCTTTCCTGACCTACTTCAACAAAACACTTGCAGATACAATCACGCTGAACTTGGATGATAAATTTCTTTTCTTAAAAGAACAGTGCCCCGAATTTAACCATCAGGATATATTCCCTTTTCATACACATTTATCCGAAGGTATAGATGCTAAAGCATTTATATCGGCACAGCTTGTTCAACCCGATTTGTTTTTGCGTGCGGTAAGAGGAAAAGAAAAAATGTTGGAAGCGCATCTGCAAAGCTTACGCATACCTTATGTAAGGGAGGGGTCTTGTTTTCGTTTAGCCAACGCAACACCGCTTCAATCGGATTTGTATTTGTATGAAGTGCAGGATCGTTCATCGCAACAGGTAAGCAATTATTTTCAGGCCTGTGCCGGAGAGTATTGGTGGGACTGCTGTGCAGGAAGCGGAGGAAAAAGTTTATCACTCCTGGATAAAGAACCCGATCTGAAATTATTGGTTTCAGATATGCGTGAAAGCATTCTGAAGAATCTGGATATTCGTTTTGACCGGGCAGGAATACGAAAATATACCCGGAGAATAATTGATCTTACCGGAGAGATTGAATCCTTGCAAAAAGCATCCTTTGATGGAATTATTCTGGATGCACCCTGTAGTGGCTCCGGAACATGGGCTCGTACTCCGGAGATGATTCCCCGCTTTAATGAATCGATGATTACTTATTTTTCGAAACTTCAAAAGGATATTGCCGATAATGCCATTCAGTTTCTGAAACCCGGGAAAGCGCTTATCTATATTACCTGCTCGGTATTTAAAGAAGAGAACGAAGATGTGATTGATTATCTTGTATCGGAAAAAGGCATGGTGTTGGAAAGTGTGGAATTGATAAAAGGCTATACTGCCAAAGCCGATACGATGTTCGTTGCCCGTTTGATACGCAAATAATTTTTATTTTATCAATCTTTGTATATATACAGTTGTGTATATATAGGCATTGCTTATTTTTGTTGATGTGTGGAATTTGAATGCTATATGGAAGATAATGACAAAGTAAAGCTCGCGGAACGTTTTATTAATTATACAAACAAACATGTTTTTCTTACCGGTAAGGCAGGTACAGGGAAAACTACGTTTTTGAAATATATTACCGAACATACTCATAAACCCTATCTGGTTACAGCTCCTACCGGTATTGCCGCCTTAAATGCAGGAGGGGTTACTTTACATTCGCAGTTTCAATTGCCATTCGGCGGATTCATCCCCGAGAGGCGTAGTTTTTTTTCGAATGAACAAATAAAATTCGAAACACAAAGCAGTATCTTACGACACATGCGCATGAGTGATGTGAAGCGCAGATCGATCCAAACCGCCGAGTTGTTAATTATAGATGAGGTAAGTATGCTGCGTGCCGATTTATTGGATGCGATTGATTATGTACTGAAACATATCCGTAAAAACAATCAGTCGTTCGGAGGGTTGCAGCTGCTTTTTATCGGGGATCTTTTGCAATTACCTCCTGTAGTACGTGATGAAGAGTGGGAGGTATTACGCGAATTTTACCGGAGCCCTTTTTTCTTTGATGGCCTTGCTTTACAAAATAACCAGCCGGTGTATATCGAGTTGGATAAAATCTACCGTCAGGAGGATACTCGCTTCACAGAGATCCTTAATAATATTCGATACAACCGCGTTAACGATGAAGATATAAAAGTACTGAACCTTTATCATAAGCCCGGCTATTCTCCCGAAACAGGATCAGGCTTTGTTACGCTTACTACACATAATCGTATTGCAGATAACATTAATCTTAAAGAGTTGGGGCAGTTGAATGGCAGTGCCTGTCGATATACCGCAGAAGTAGAGGATGAGTTCCCTGAAAATATGTATCCCTGCGAGAAAGAATTAGTATTGAAAAAAGGATCGCAGGTAATGTTCATTAAAAACGATGTAAGTGGCAGGAACGAATACTATAATGGTAAGCTTGCCATCGTGAGTGCATTGACTGATGATTCCATTGAAGTTAAAACGGAAGAAGGAGAACTCATTGCGTTAAGCCGTCAGGAATGGAAAAATATTCGGTATAAGGTAGATGAAAAAACGAATGAAATAATGGAAGAGATTCTGGGAACTTTTAAGCAATATCCGCTTCGTTTGGCTTGGGCAATTACGATTCATAAAAGCCAGGGCCTTACTTTCGAAAAAGCAATTGTAGATGTGCGCAATGTGTTTGCTTCGGGGCAAGCCTATGTGGCGATGTCGAGATTGCGAAGTTTGGAAGGGCTGGTGCTGTCCGGGCCCTTTTCAAAAGAAGGGATAAAGAACAACGAATCGGTTATTCAATATGAAGAGTATAAAAAGAGCAGAGAGAATACCGACGAATTGTTTCAGCAGGGAACGGATGAATACATCCGGAACTATTGTTTGAAAGTATTTGATTTTAAAGAGCTATTGCAGGAATGGACAGCTCACGTACAATCGTACAATAAAGAAGAGCTTCATTCCGAAAAACAAAAACATTTAGAATGGGCACAAGGACAAAGGGAATTGATACAACAGCTCTCTGAAGCAGCAGCTAAATTTACGACCCAATTGTATGGAATATTAGAACAGCGGGATATGCTTCGCTTAGAACAGCGAGTAAACGATGCATGGTTTTACTTTAAGGAGCATTTAAAAACTATTTCAATCCATATATTCGATCATCGGAAAGAGGTGCAGTTAAAGAAAAGGGTAAAGTCGTATCTTTTGGAACTAGCGGATTTGGAGTCGGCAGTATTCGCCAGGATGCAAAGCATATATAAAGCCAAAAGCATGTGTACTGCCTATCGGAACCATTATAGCTTTTCGGGAGAGTCATTCAGTAATGAAAATCAATTTCAATGGCGCTCGGAGCGAATGACAGATAATGCCTGGGAAAGGCCCGGAAAGCCGGCATCGTCTCCTAAGCGCGGTAAGCCTGTAAGGAAAGATGCGGGAGAAACCTATCAGATTACCTATGGTTTGTATGAAAATGGGATGAGCATAGAGGAGATTGCTAAACAACGATCGATGGCTGTGGGAACCATTGAAACACATTTCGCAAAACTGATTGGCAATAAGCAAATCAATATTAAAAAGCTGATGTCGGAAGATGCTATTGAAAAAATATCGGAATGTATTGATGCCAATAACGGAAAAAAAATATCAGCGCTGAAAGGGTTATTGGGGGAAGATACGAGTTATGCTGAAATCCGAATGGTATTAGCGCATTTAAAAGCTATCGATGATTAAATACTGACAATTTAATTTCAGATGCAGATTTTGTGTCGTTTATGCCATATTATGATATACTTCATTCACATCGTCATCTTCTTCCAAACGATCGATGAGTTTCTCTATCTCTACACGTTGTTCCTCCGTAACCTCTACGGTACTTAATGGAAAGCGCTGGAGTTCCGAACTGATAATGTTAAGTCCTTTATCTTCCAATGCTTTTTGCATTTTTCCGAAATCTTCGAAAGCGGTATAAACAATAATTTCGTTTTCATCTACTTCAATTTCCTCGGCTCCGGAATCAATTAATTCCAGCTCCAATTCTTCGGCATTCAGATCTTCTCCGTTGATATGGAATACTGCTTTCCGCTCGAAAATAAAATTGAGTGATCCGGAAGTTCCCAGGCTACCGTTGTATTTTGTAAAATAGCTGCGTACATTACTTACCGTACGATTAATATTGTCGGTGGATGTTTCTGCGAGTATCGCAACCCCATAAGGCGCATATCCTTCGTACACAATTTCTTCATAATCTTTCTCGTCCTTGCTGGAAGCGCGCTTGATAGCGGCTTCGATACGATCTTTAGGCATATTCGCTCCCTTGGCATTTTGTATGATAACGCGAAGTTTAGCATTTGTCTCGGGATTTGGCCCCCCGGATTTCACGGCCATTACTAAATCTTTCCCTATACGGGTAAAGGTTTTAGCCATCTTTCCCCATCGTTTTAATTTACGTTCTTTTCGAAACTCAAATGCTCTGCCCATGATTCGTGAATGTATTGATTAGATCGCAAATATAATAATTATCGATTTATCTGCCAGATGCAACTCGTTATACCGTTTAAGCTGTGAATAATTACAATCCGGTATTGTGTCTGAATAATTTTACTGCAATCGCTAACAGAATAATTCCGAATGCTTTCCGTAAAATGTTGAGCCCTACCTTACCTAAGAGACGTTCGATATGCAATGTGTTTTTAAGTACAATATAAACGAAGAGCATATTCAGGCAAATACCAATGACGATATTTTGGGTTTGATATTCACTTTTTAAGGAGAGCAGGGTAGTCATGGTGCCCGCACCTGCAATAATCGGGAATGCCAGAGGAATGATCGATACCGACTCGGGAATTTCTTCTTTGAAAAGGTTAATGCCTAATATCATTTCTATAGCGATAATAAAAATCACGAAAGAGCCCGCAATAGCGAAGGATGAAATATCTAACCCGAGCAGGTTTAAGAGTTTCTCTCCCACAAACAGAAATAAGATCATTAAGATTAGGGAAACGATCGTTGCTTTTTCCGATTGGATATGCCCTGCTTTGGTACGTAACTGAACGACTACGGGTATGGCACCTAAAATATCAATGATGGCAAATAAAACCATCGTTACTGAAATTATTTCCTGAAGATTGAAAAATCCTGTCATAAGAATAAATATAATAAATCTTTTGGGTTATAAGATATACGGCTTGAAGCGCTACAAAAATAAAAAAGGTTTCTTATGAAACCTTTTTTATTTTATCAGGAGAATTAAGATTTATGATTTTTTCGGACGATACTGTGTTTTTTACTATACCCGAAGTATATCGCAATACCTATTCCCATCCATATCAATAAACGCACCCAGCTTTCGGTAGGTAAGGAATACATCAGATACAAACATACTAAAACACCCATAACAGGTACAAAAGGTACCAGTGGTGTACGGAAAGGACGATGTAACTCGGGACGTGTTTTACGCATCACTAAAATTCCGATACATACCAATACAAATGCGAACAAGGTTCCTATACTCACCATGTGACCCAGGTCGGAAACCGGTACGAAGCCTGCAAACAAACTTACAAAACCCATGAAGAAAATATTGGTTTTCCAGGGAGTAGAATATTTTGAATGGATATCACTGAAAAATTTAGGTAGTAAGCCATCTTTCGACATAGAATAAAATACACGCGACTGACCCATCAGCATTACCAGAATTACCGAAGTGTAACCGAAAAGTATTGCAAGTATTAAAGCATCTTGCAAAAATGTATATCCGGTAACAGCGAATGCGGTAGCAGCGGGTTTCGCATCATTTGCAAATTCATGATAAGGAACAAGCCCGGTCATGACATGTGCAAAGAGCACATATAAAAGGGTACATACAACTAAAGAACCTAAGATTCCGATAGGCATGCCTTTCTTCGGATTCTTCGCTTCCTGCGCAGCAGTTGAAACTGCATCAAAACCAATGAAGGCAAAGAATACGACTGCGGCTCCTGTTGCGATACCTGTCCAACCGAAGTTTTCATAAGCCCCGGTATTTTCAGGAATATAAGGAACATAATTTTCAGGATTAATAAAACCCCATCCCAAAGTGATGAACAGAAGCACGACAGAAACTTTTAAAATCACAAGGATATTATTCATGGTAGCCGATTCTTTGGTACCTCTGATTAATAGGGTAGATAGCAGAAGTACAATAATGATTGCGGGAAGATTGATGATCCCTCCGTCTATAATGGTACCATCTCCCAATTTTAATGTTTCCCAGGGAGATACAATCAGTTGATGAGGCAAATGAATATTATATTTATGTAAAATCTCGAGTAAATAACGCGACCAGCTTACAGAAACCGTAGCGGCACCCAATGCATATTCCAATACCAGGTCCCATCCGATAATCCATGCCATAAATTCTCCCATAGTTGCATAAGAGTAGGTATAAGCGCTACCGGCTACCGGTATCATTGATGCGAATTCGGCATAGCATAATCCTGCAAATCCGCAGGCTACAGCTGCCAATACAAATGAAATGGTTACAGCGGGTCCGGCGTTCTCAGCAGCAGCAATCCCGGTAAGCGAAAATAATCCGGCACCAATAATGGCCCCGATTCCTAAAGCTACAAGGTTCCAACTTCCCAGTGTACGTTTTAGTGTTCCTGCACCTGTTTCTGAAGATTCTTTCATCAGCACGTCCAGGGATTTGACAAATTTCATAATGCGTTTGAATTTAGTTTGATTTAAAATTGCTTGTATTTCCAAACCTAAATAAATTTATGGAAAATAAAAAAGGGAAATTCTGTTTAGAATTTCCCTTTTTTATAATACTTCCGGATGCTTATTGCATTACCGTATCTGTTTCAGCAAAGATGGTATCTGTTAATGTAGTGCCATCTTCCATAGTATGTTGTTGAATATGCACTTCTTGTTTGATCTCCATTTTCGGTTCATCAATATGAACACCTTCAGAAATATGTGGTGCAATAATTAAGGAGACTATCGACATTAATTTAATTAAGATGTTCATAGAAGGACCTGAGGTATCTTTGAATGGATCTCCAACGGTATCGCCGGTTACAGATGCTTTATGAGGCTCTGATTTTTTATAGAACATCTCTCCGTTTATCTCAACACCTTTCTCGAAAGATTTTTTTGCATTATCCCAAGCACCGCCGGCATTCGATTGGAACATTCCCATCAATACACCCGAAACAGTAACTCCGGCTAATAAACCTCCCAACACTTCCGGTCCGAAAGTGAACCCTACCAATAAAGGAACAATCAGAGCAATAGCGCCCGGTAGCATCATTTCACGTAAGGAAGCTTTGGTAGAAATAGCAACGCATTTCTCATATTCGGGTTTTGCTTTGTATTCCATAATGCCCGGTATTTCACGGAACTGGCGACGTACTTCCTGCACCATATCCATTGCTGCCCGACCTACTGCAGAGATACATAATGCCGAGAAGATGAAAGGAATCATCCCTCCGATAAAGAGGCCGGCTAATACATCGGCTTTGTAAATATCAATTTGGTCGATACCTGCAATACCTACGAATGCGGCGAATAACGCTAATGAAGTTAAAGCCGCTGAAGCAATTGCAAAACCTTTACCGGTTGCTGCGGTAGTATTTCCTACAGCATCTAAGTTATCGGTACGGTTACGTACTTCTTCAGGTAACTGACTCATTTCGGCAATACCACCTGCATTATCGGCGATCGGTCCGAATGCATCAATTGCTAACTGCATAGCGGTTGTCGCCATCATTCCTGCGGCTGCAATTGCAACCCCATATAATCCGGCAAAATGATAAGAACCATAAATTCCGGCTGCTAAAACAATGGTTGGCAATACTGTCGATTCCATACCCACCGATAAACCACCGATGATATTTGTTGCATGTCCGGTTGAGGATTGTTTAATAATGGAAAGCACCGGGCGTTTACCCATAGCTGTATAATATTCGGTAATGATACTCATTAATGCGCCAACGATGAGCCCTACCATAATGGATAGGAATACATCGGTTGAAGTAAATGCAAAACCACGGATCTCCATAGTAGCAGGCAATAGCCATTTTACTGCACAGAATGAAGCAATAGCTGTTAGAATAATTGAGGACCAGTTCCCCATGTTTAAGGCATTTTGAACACTGGAGTTTTCATTTTTAATTTTCACAAACCAGGTTCCTACAATCGAGAAGATTAATCCCAGACCGGCAATCAACATCGGTAATAAAATAGGCGCGATTCCCCCGAAGTTATCTCCGTCCGATACTACCTCTCTACCCAATACCATCGTTGCCAAAATCGTCGCTACATAAGAACCGAATAAATCAGCTCCCATACCTGCAACGTCACCTACGTTATCCCCTACGTTATCGGCAATGGTAGCCGGGTTGCGTACATCATCCTCCGGGATACCTGCTTCCACTTTACCTACCAAGTCGGCACCTACGTCGGCTGCTTTGGTGTAAATACCACCCCCTACACGGGCGAATAAAGCGATAGACTCGGCTCCTAAGGAGAATCCTGCCAATACTTCCAACGCTTTAATCATATTTGCACCATTTACGGATCCGCCTGTTCCGCTTACGTACATTTGATAAAACACGATGAACAAGGAACCTAAGCCTAAAACCGCTAAGCCCGCAACACCCAGACCCATTACAGATCCTCCGGTAAACGAAACTTTAAGCGCTTTGGCTAAACTGGTACGTGCTGCTTGTGTGGTACGAACATTCGCTTTAGTTGCGATACGCATACCGATATATCCCGCTACTGCAGAAAATATAGCCCCGATTATAAAGGCTACTGCAATTAACGGACTTGAATGAATAGGAGCTTCGGGAGTCCCTTTCATTGTTCCTGACCAGGCTAATAAGATAGATGCGATAACTACGAAATAAGATAAAATTTTCCATTCTGCTTTTAAGAATGCCATTGCTCCTTTAGCAATATAGCCCGCTAACTCCTGCATATTAGCATCGCCGGCATCTTGTTTAGAGACCCATGCCGATTTGATGAACGTGAAAATCAAACCCACTATACCAAATAGGGGTATTAGATAAATTAAATTGTTTTGTAGAAACTCCATGTCGTATTCTTTTTTTACAAATTAGGTTATATATAAATAGGCTTGCAAAGTAAAGGCTTTACAAGGAAATATCAAACTTAGAATTGACAATTATAGAAATAATCAATGGGATATTTCGATTCAAGCAAAATTTGATTAAATTAGGGTGTGCATTTCCTTGATACTAAATTCGTTAACCCAAACTTTAAAAATTATGCGTAAAGTCAGAGACATTTTAAAACATAAACCCGAAGTGGTTTATTTCCTCGAACCGGATACTGCTGTATTCAAAGCTCTGGAATTATTGGTTGAAAAGAATATTGGGGCTTTAGTAGTTAAGCAATCGGATAAAATTTTAGGAATTTTTACTGAACGTGATTATGCCCGTAAAGTAGTGTTGAAAGGGAAGAGTTCGAAAGATATATCGGTAGGTGAGATTATGACGGAGAACCCCAATGTTGTTACTCCCGATGAAACGATCGAATGTTGCATGAATTTGATGGCAGATAAATCGATTCGATATTTGTTGGTTGTTGAGCATGGGAAATTGATGGGTATTCTTTCTATCGGAGATTTGGTGAAAAGTATTATTGCCGATCAGGAAAATACAATCAACAATTTACATAAATATATTTCGGGAAGTTAATTCCTCAGGAGTTATTTAACCAATTTATCTGCAAAAACTGTTCTAAACTTCTCTAATTTAGGGGCAATAACGAATTGGCAATAAGGTTGATCGCCGTTCAGGTCAAAGTAGTCTTGATGATAGTCTTCTGCAAGGTAAAAAACGCTTGCCTGACTTATCTCGGTTACAATCGGGCCGTGAAAAACTTTGTTAGCTTCCAGTTCATTCTTATAGAATGTTGCCAGTTCTTTCTGAGATTCATTATGATAAAAAACAGCGGAACGATATTGTGTTCCACGGTCGGCGCCTTGTTGGTTTAAGGTTGTAGGGTCATGACTCATCCAAAAAGCTTCCAGTAATTCCTTATACGATATTACCTGCGGATCGAAATCTATCTGACAAACTTCCGCATGTCCCGTTAATCCGCTGCATACTTCTTTATAGGTCGGGTTTTTAACAGAGCCACCCATATAGCCCGAGCGCGCTTCTTTTACGCCTTCCAATTGCTGGAAGATGGCTTCCACGCACCAAAAACAACCGGCTCCGAATGTGGCTGTTTGAATAGTTGAATCATTCATACTTTGTAATTTTGAGGGTATCTCCTGCCGGTCTGCATTCCCGTCTTTACAAGCAAACATCAGTAGCATAATACCGGAAAGAAAGATTGGCCTTGCATACATCTTATATAAACGATAATAGGAAGATTTGGTTTTACAAGCCTAATGATTAATCATTTTGTCTGCTAAGTTTTTTAATCAAACGGTGCCCCATTTCATCGCTGTAAATACCATAAGCATTCACTAATACTCCCTTTATGCCATGATGCGATTCGATGGCGTACAGAATCGTATTATCCGATGGGTCATTCATCCCTTCGAAACGATGTATCTCTGTTATCTCGAACTCATCAGGATCTAAAGAAGTTTGTGTGGCACCACAATAAATACAATCCTTGTTAATGTTAAAATCGGTGGTATATCCGCGTTTACGAAGATCATTAAGTGCTTCTACTAAGGTTGAATAGGCATGCATAATACTTGTTTTATTTTAAGAATAACCCGTTCTAAACGGATTATAAATATAAGAAAATTTATGAGAATAATCCCGAAT
Source organism: uncultured Sphingobacteriaceae bacterium (assembly GCA_964454645.1). Taxonomy (GTDB): domain Bacteria; phylum Bacteroidota; class Bacteroidia; order Sphingobacteriales; family Sphingobacteriaceae; genus CAYVTM01. Next base: position 146,589 of record CAYVTM010000004.1, read on the forward strand.
TATGAATATTCGGATTTTAGTTATATCATTCTTAGCATCAATAGTTTTATCCATCATTATTTTTAATTCTACCGGTACAGCTTGCCCGATGTTAAATTTGTTTTTGTTTGAGCATTCATTTTTTAATACATATTAAAACCCGGTACTGTTTACGATAAATCTGAATTTTATGCATTTATCGGAGATAAAGAAATATTTTATTTGAATCTGATTAATAATCACTTATTTTAGAGGTGTATCTATAAAAAACACCCATCCACATAATGGATCAGAATACATTCCGGAATATCTGTGATTTGAGCAATGATTTAATTCTAATTATTGATAAAGAACAGCGTTGTACATACTTCAACAAGGCTTATGCCGATTTTATTGCAGAGTATTTGGGGAGTGAGGTTCAAGAGGGAGACAGCATCAATGCAATTACGCAAATTTATCCCGAATACAATCATACTTTTCAGGAGTATTTCGAGCGGGCTTTACAGGGTGAAGTATTTGAAATAAAGGAGCCGGAAATTCTGAACGGGGGTCGCCGCATTCAGTTCAGGATTAAATATTGTCCGAGTATAAATAATAAGGCGGAGAGAGAGGGAGTCGTACTTGTATTAACACCTGTCTATGATTCCCGCGACCTTGAAGAGAAACTGAACGAACGTAATCTGTATCTTGAGAATGTTTTACGTGCTTTGGATTCGAGTGCCATGGTTTCGATCACCGATTTGTCAGGGAAAATTCTATCCGTAAATGAATTGTTTGGCAAGAAAAGTGAATATTCGAAAGATGAATTGATAGGCCAGTCGCACGAACTGTTGTATGCTCTTGAAGATATGCTTGAGGATTTGGAGGAGATGAGGAGGACAGTCGCAGAAAAACATATTTGGCAAAAAGAAATGAAGATGATTGCCAAAAGCGGTTGCGTGTTTTGGACCGATACTACGGTAAAGCCGATTCTGGATGAATTCGGAAATATTGTTAAATATATCTCTATCCGATATGATATTACAGAAAAAAAAGCAGCTCTGGAACAGCTTGTAGAAGCGGAACAACGTTGGAGCTACGCCCTGACGGGTAACCAGGATGGGGTATGGGATTGGGACTGCAATAATCAGAAAATATATTATACCCCGCAATGGAAAAAGTTATTGGGTTACGATGATCATGAACTTGAAAACAGATTAGATCTTTGGTCAGAATTAGTACATCCCGATGATAAAGAATTTTCGGATCAGGCTATAAAAAAACATCTGCTTGGAGTTTCCGACTATTATTTAAATGAATACCGTTTACGTTGTAAAGATGGCTCATATATATGGGTGCTTGATAGGGGAAAAATTGTAGAACGTAATACCGATGGGAGTCCTAAGCGTATCGTTGGGACGCATACAGATATCAGCAGACAAAAATTACAGGAAAGGATTATCAAAGATAATGAAACCCTACTCAATCAGTTTTTGGAGAATCTACCCATTGGAGTAAGTATTTTTGATAAAGAGGGTAATTGTCTGCGCAATAATAAAGCGGTTGGAAAAGTATTCGGGATAAAAGACTATAACCGTGCTGTTGGTAATTTTAATATTTATCAGCAGGAGAAATACAGTGACAGTAATTTTACTATTGCATACAAAAAATGTATGGAAACCAGGGAGCCGGTACATACGATGGAGCAGATCATTACAATTGAAGATGATAATGAGTGGCAAATCGAAAAACAGGTTATTTATGTCGACTTAACATTCTTCCCGGTTCTGGATGATACCAATCATGTAAAATTTATTTATGGTTTGTACGAAGATATCACGGAGCAGGAGTTAGCTAAAATTGAATTGGAAAAAAGTACTGCCTTACTAACAGAAACGGGTGCATTGGCTAAAATTGCCGGTTGGGAAATTATGGTGGATAAGGATCCGTATGAGCTGAATTGTTCGGATGAATTATATTCAATTACCGAGATTGATTCGAGGCATGAAGTTAGTATTGAGAATGTATTACGTTTATTTCCCGATCAATATTCGGAAATGCTGAATGAAGCCCTGAAGCAATGTATAACTGATAGAGAACCTTTCGATTTCGAGTTACCAATGCGCAGTTATAAAGGAAAAAATATTATGACGCGGGTAATGGGGAATGCAGAAAGTAAATCGGGTAAAGTGTTTCGGGTACACGGAGTTATTCAGGATATGACCGAATTATATACCATACGTAAAGAGCTATCGAAAAATACCGATCTGATGCATGTTCTTTTCGATTCGACTGATATGGGATATATGGCATTCGATAAAAAGAAGGTATGCAATTTTGTGAATAAACGTGTAGAAGAAGTGTTTGAAGGAATAGATTTTATCGGTAAGCCCATTTACGATATTTTTCCTGAAATATATGGATCGGAAGTTGAACGCAAATTTGATGAAGTGCTCGAGACTAATGAACCACAATCGTTCGAGGATAGTTTACCCTTCTTAGAAGGACGTTACGAGTTTATAATTAATCCTATTGGAAATAATGAAGCAGGTGTGTTTATACGAGATATTACTGTACGGTATGAAATGCAGAAAGAGCTTAATCTTGCCAATAAACAATTACAGGAAATTAATGAATCCCTTTCCTATCAAAATAAACAACTCGAAGAGTTTACTCAAATTGTATCTCATAATTTGCGTTCTCCGGTAGCTAACCTGAATGCTCTGATTAATTTGTATGAGCAGACGGAAGATGATATCGAACGAAGTAATTATATTCAAATGCTTCGGGAAGTTATTGTCAGTGCAACAAATACATTAAATGAATTGATCGAAGTGATACAAGTGAAGAAGGAAGTAGATAAAGTAAGAGAATTAATCTTCTTTTCAGATTCGCTAAACAAAATACAGGAGTTGTTACGTGCAGATATAGAAAATTTAGAAGTGAAAATTATTGCCGATTTCTCATCTGTTCCAAGTATTTCGTATCCTAAGATCTACTTAGAAAGTATTATGCAAAATTTGCTTACAAATGCTATTAAATATAAGAATCCCGATACTAAACCGATAATTTATGTAGAAAGTTATTTAGAAGATAATAAGATTAAGCTAAGAGTAAAGGATAATGGTTTAGGAATAGATTTGAAGCGTAATGGTGCTAAGATCTTTGGATTTAGAAAGACTTTTCATAAACATCCCGATGCGAAAGGATTAGGTTTGTTTATTACACGCAATCAAATTGAAACAATGGGAGGGAAAATTGATGTGGAAAGTGAACCCGGTATAGGAACAATATTTACAATAGAATTTTAAGAAATGAATGAGATGATCTTTGTAATCGATGATGATCCTATTCATCAGAAAATTGTAGAAATAAAGTTTCGTAAACGGGGTTATACCGGAATTATCAAAAATTTTCTGGAAGCGGAAGAAGCCTTAGCTCTTTTGATCGAAAAAAGTAACTCCCCCGATGATATTCCCGATACTATTTTATTGGATATTAATATGCCGGTAATGGATGGTTGGGATTTTCTGAATGAGTATTTAAAAATTCAACACAACATCCGGAAAGCCATAAAAATATTCGTCGTTACCTCTTCCGTCGATACCAAGGATCGTGAAATAGCCGAGCGTTACAATTGCATCGAAGGATATATTACCAAGCCCATTCCTGAAGAATTTATCAGTCTTCTTTCCTGAAAAAAAAATACCTGAATAGTTATTCGGAAAGTGTAAACAGTTTTCCGTCTTTATACGACATGCGGAAAATACCCTTTTCGAGATTATAGAAAAAGCGGTGCAGGGAAGTACTATCTGTTAAAACGGAATCTGTCTGAATTACATAAACATTGAAATAGGGCCCGCCACCTTTTGCGAAAAGAGTGTCGATGTATGTTACGTGTACGCTATCGTCCAGATAATAATCATAGCCTGCATAACTGATATAGTTTTGTAAGCCCTTTTCCCGGTTATCTTTTTTAATAGAAATCCGGAAAAAGTAATCGCTGCTATCCTTCGGGTCGGAAAGGTCGATAGAAGCGTAGGCAGGGTAATATACATCACATATCAGTGGGTCCTCTTGAATAGAAGGCTTGTTCCCTATAAACCTGTCATGTGTGATCAGTTGAAGAGAGTCGCCCTCTAAGCTGGAATAGAGAAGAATGCTTCCTTCATTATATACCAATCCTCCTGTTTCTGGTTCCGAAAAGACTTCATACGTTTTGGTAACCTGACAACATGCAGATAATAAGATACTTATAGATAGAATATAGGTGCCTTTGGGCATTATAAAAAGTTTAGTACAGCAAAGGTACTAATATTTTTATAATGGCTGCAAATCAATGTATTGTATATTTTTTGATTACATATCCATAAATGGCATAGGCTCTACTGAGTTGTTCGGATTGTTTCTGCGTTTGAATAAGGAGGTGTCGAATTTCCCAAAACGATAACTAAAATTCAGGCGAACTATTTGCGGGTCTCTTCTACGTATCGAATATTGCTTAAAAAATTGAGAAGAAGAATAGGTTTCAACTTTACGGCTTCTTAAAATATCGGAGAAATTGATACTTACAGAAGCATTCCGTTCTTTCAGGAAATCATATTTTAAAGCGGCATCCAGCTCATAGTAAGCTTCAGTATATCCTTGTGCAGTAGAAGATGCACCGCCACCCCAACGACCTCCCGAGCTCCCTTGTTGCAAAGCTGTACGCGATTGATAGTCCCCGCTCAATTGTATCGTTAAGTTCCTGATAAATTTGAAACTCACATTCGACTTAGCAAACCAGCTGAATTGCTCGTTGTCCAGATTAAGCTCAATATTACTCCCGTCAATAATGGAGTTATAAATATTCAGATTGGTAGTTAAGCTTAACCATTTTGTGATCGTGTTTTGCATCGTAAATTCTACTCCGTATGCATAGGCGGCATTCGCATTTTGATAAGTACTTGTAATTACATTTTTATTCAGTATGCTGTCGTATTCCGAGTAGAGATAACGTGTAATCAGATTATTGGTGTTCTTAAGATATATTGAGCTTAATAAATTGTTTTGCTTATTAAACACATGTTGCAAACTCAACTCTATCGAATTGCTGAATTCGGGTAATAATTCGGGATTTCCACGACTTAAATTCAGTGAGTCGGAATAATCGGTAAAAGGGATTAACTGGAAAAAATTAGGACGGTTAATCTTACGTGTATAACTAAACTGTACATCGTTTTTCTCGGTTAATTTATAACTGGTGAACATACTCGGAAAGAAACTGATCGGGTAGGAGTTGTTGAATTTCTGATTAAGATTCAATAACTCTCCTTCGTAATCAGAGCTTTCGGCTCTAAGCCCCAACTGGAATCCGAACTTATTGATTTGTCTGCTGTAAGTCAGGTATGCTGCCATCACACGATCCGTAAAAGCATATTCATTACTTTGGCCCGGAATAAATTGGTAGCTGTTGCTCTGCTCATCAAACAAGAAATTATTATTGGTACTACTATAATTACGATTACTGAAACGTATTCCGGTTTCTATTTTAGATTTATCCGAAACAGGTACTGCATAATCACTCTGAATGGTAAAAATATTATTCGCTCCGGTTCCTTCCTGTAATTGTTGGGCCATGTTTCCGATCTGATTATCATTTTCATCGAATGAAGAAGTTCTGAAAAAACCATCGTTGCTGCTGGTGCTTTGATTATAATTGATGTCTGCACTTAATTCTTTTCCTTCCCTTGGGTACAAGTGTTTGAAAGAAAGTGCCGCACCGGTATTTTCAAACATACGGCCCGATTCCGAAAGACGTTCCTGAATTCCTCTCTCTGTACCGGTTGTGTATAGCGAATCGCTATGTGTAAGTATTTCATTATTCGAATCGAAGGTCCCGCGATGGTAGGATCCACTCAGGCTTAAAGTATTTCTATTATCTATGAAGTAATCTACACCTCCTCTGATCGATCCGAAGTATCCGTTCGTCTTACCGCTGTTAGATTGTGACAGTTGTGTGTTGGGTATATCAGAAAAATTTGTACGATCGGTTGCGCCCGTACTGTTCGAACGACGTTGATTGAGATTTGCTCCCATAAATACATTTATTTTTCCTTCACGCGAGTTAATATCTCCTCCTAAATTTATTCGCCCTCGTGTATCGATTCCCGTACGGACACTTCCATTGTAACCCATGCGTCTGTTTTTCTTTAAGACAATATTGACAATCCCCGCCATTCCTCCGCTGGCATCATATTTCGCCGAAGGGTTTGTAATAACTTCAATACTTTGAATGGCATCAGCAGGGATTTGGTCGATGGTTAAAGTACTCGGGCGGCCATCTATAAAAAGTTGCGGCGATGAATTCCGTAAAGTGAGGTTTCCATCAATATCGACATTTAAGGAAGGGACATTTTTTAATACATCCTCTGCTGTTCCGCCCATTCCCACCGGGTTCTTCTCAACATCATATACTTTTTTATCGATACGCATTTCGTATGCCGGGGTCTCACCCACAATAACTGCTTCGGCTATCTGCACACTGCTCGGCTTGAGTTTGATATTTCCCAGATCACGTTCTCCCGAAGCACTTAAATTTAAGTTTATCATTTGTTCAACGGTATTGAATCCGATAGCGTTCACACGAAGTATATAATTACCTTTTGTAATTGGAATATCAATCAAAGTGAAATCTCCGTTTCCCGCGGTTAACTGACCGGAAATTAATTTTTCGCTTGTAGTTTCTGTTTTCGGGTCGGTAATCACCTGGCTCAATTGTACCGCAGCAAATTCAATCCCTTTATTGTTCACATCGACAACTTTACCATATAAACGGCCTTTCATAGCCGGGCGATTTCTATTGCCGGCGTTTTCGGGTACCTGAGCATGTAAAATCAATATGTTTAAGGAAAGTATTAGGAGTAGAAGCGAAATTTTTTTCATTATAGCGATAATAGACGATGATTAAAAACGGATTTAGACTACGTTTGATACCTAAGGTTTAACAAAAAAGAAAGGCCGTTGTTACGCGGCCTTCTCATTTAAAAACTTAAACTGATACCGGCGCTGGGCAGGAATGGTAATTGATATCTTTTTTCATAGGTAGTCCGGTCGAAATAAAACAGGTTTGCCTGATTATATGCATTGGTAGCACCCATATTAGCTTCTAAGCTGGTAAATTTACTTAACTCCCATTTCTTTTTGATGCTGACATCTAAACGATGGTAATAAGGTAAGCGGCCTTTGTTTAAATCTCCTAAAATAACACTTAACTCTCCCTGGCTGGAGGTATAGTCTTTGTCAATACCGTTAAATATAATGTTCTCATAGAATCCCTGAGTTTGAGTAAATGGAAATCCGGACCCCAGATTCCAACGCATACTGAATTCCCAGTTAGACCCTTTACCAAAAGCATAAGTAGTTACCAAATTCACATTATGTCGTCTGTCGAAATGGGGGTAATATGTGCGAGTACCATCGTAACGATCGACGAAACCTAAGGAATAGGTACTCCATATGTACAGGTTTTTGCGTTCGTATTTTAAGGATACATCAAAACCATCAGCTGTTCCCGTTTCAATAATATAATCTTTTTTCAGATTATCGGGCTTGTCAAGATTATCGTTTGTATCGGAATAAACTTTATCGCGGTTTACATTGGTCAACTGGTTGAAGCGTTTTACATAAGCTTCTAAATTAATTTGAAAATAACGTAAGAAATCAATTTCAATACCACCAATTAAATGCCTTGCTTTTTGAAGTTTGCTTTCAACATCCTTGCCATCGAATTTGCTTGGTAAATTATCCGGTCCGGATAGGAAACCATAAAATAAATTTACGATATCTCGGTCGGAGGTTGCACTAAGAAGATTTTGGCTGTAATACCCCCCGGCTGCTTTTAGCCGCATATAGTCGGTCAATAAATACTTTGCTCCAAAGCGGGGTTCCAGCGAACTTTCAGGTAAAGATGCATAATAATGAATCCGTACGCTCGGTTCTAAAATCAAACGCTTATAATTTAATTTATATTTTAAAAAACCTGCTATTTCAGTCGTGAATTGTTGTTGTTGGATGACCGTATTTGCAGCGTTTGTAAAGATAAAATCGGTTTTGAATCCCAACATTTCGATTCCATACTGTATCTCGTTATCACCTAAAAAATAAGTAAAATTTAATCCGGCATTAAATCCGTTAATTTCACTTGAACGAGGTTTTGAAACCATATCTTTTAAACTGATATCATAACCCGAATAAGCGAAAGTGCCTGAAATCAAGGCAGAAGAAGAGGAAGGAATAAAAACAAAATTAGTCCCAAAACCCGAGCTGTTCCACTCGATCGCTGCCGGGAATTTATAATTTACTTTATCGTTGAACTTAAATCCGAAGAAATTTACCTTACTGCCATTGGCTCCATTGATACTGATTTTACCGTAGAGGTCGGTAAAATTATAGGGAAGCCCCGCTGTGTCGACATAACTGTAAATACTTTTTGAGGTTTGTTCCAGATAGGAGGTACGTCCTGTGAGAATAAAGGAAGTACTTGATTTCCCTTCCTGGTATTTACTTAAGGGTCCTTCTAACAAAATTTTCGATGTAAAAGGATTGGTAGATACTTTACCCGAAAGTCTTTTCTTGTTTCCATCACGTGTAGTGATATCCATAATTGCAGAAATTCGTCCACCGTATTCGGCTCCAAAACCTCCGGTATGCACATCCGCATTTCGGATAATATCGGTTTCGAAAACAGAATACAACCCGATAGAATGGAAAGGGTTATAAATCACCATTCCATCCAATAATACCTTGTTTTGTATGGGAGAACCACCCCGTATGTATAGTTGTCCACCCTGATCTCCTGTAAAAACAACTCCCGGAAGTACTTGTAAATATTGCGCTAAATCAGGTTCCCCACCTACAGATGGGATAGCTGAAATTTGTTTCGGTGTAACTTTTACCACCGATACTTTTGTTTCAGTGGTAAGCTCGGCTCTGTCGCCTGATATATCTACGGTTTTAATATCTACGGATTGTTGCGACAGATAAATATTCAAATTAAGTTTCTGTCCGGCACTTAGGTTTATCGTATTACGCACCGTATCGAAACCAATACCCGTACCTGTTACGGTATATCTCCCCGGTTTCAATTTAGTTAAAGCAAAGAATCCGTTTACATCTGTCGACACTCCTATTGCGGTACCTTCAATGTACACACTGGTAAAGATTGCAGGCTCACCTGTGTTTTTCTCGTAAACAAAGCCCCGTACCTCTGCTGTTGATGAGGTGCTTTGAGCGAATGAAATACCTGAAGAAAAGAGTAAAAATAATATGAGATGAATAGATAGATAGTTTGCTTTCATTTTTTAAAAAATAAAAGATGCAAGATAGAAGATTTCGTCTGTTTTTTGCAATACTATTGAAGAGGAATAGGCTGCAGCATGTAAAAATGATATTACATCAATTGTTCTGACCGGCTAATAAATAAAGTACCGCCATTCGAACAGCTACTCCATTTTCGACCTGGTCTAAAATAATCGATTGTTTCGAGTCGGCGACATCGCTCGATATTTCGACTCCACGGTTAATGGGTCCCGGATGCATGACGGTTATTTTTTTATCGAGCGAATCGAGTATGTTTTTGTCCAGGCCATACATCATGGTATATTCTCTTAAAGAGGGGAAGTATTTAATATCCTGGCGTTCCAGTTGTATGCGCAGCATGTTGGCTACATCACACCAGTCGAGTGCTTTCCGCAGGTTGTGTTCTACTCTTACCCCCAAGCTGTGAATGTATTTGGGGATAAGTGTTGTAGGACCGCATACCATAACTTCTGCACCTAATAATTTTAAGCAAAGGATGTTTGATAAAGCAACACGCGAATGTAAAATGTCGCCCACTATCACAACTTTCTTTCCGCTTACATCACCGTATTTTTCACGAATGGAATAGGCATCCAGTAAGGCTTGTGTCGGATGTTCATGAGCACCGTCTCCGGCATTGATAATTTGTGCCTGTACATGTTTTGCCAAGAAGACTGCTGCTCCGGGATAAGGGTGACGCATCACAACCATATCTACTTTCATCGCTAAAATATTACTTACCGTATCAATCAGCGTTTCGCCTTTGCTTACGGATGATGAAGAGGCTGCAAAATTTATGGTATCCGCAGATAATCTTTTTTCGGCTAACTCAAATGAAAGTTTGGTTCGGGTAGAATTTTCAAAAAACAGATTCGCTATTGTAGTGTCTCGTAAAGAAGGTACCTTTTTAATAGGCCGGTTGATAACGGATTTGAAGTTATCGGCGGTTTCGAAGATTAATTGGATGTCCGATTCTTTTAAGCCTTTAATCCCTAATAAGTGACGAACACTAAGTTTCTGCATGAGCGAATTATTTTATTGTGTTGATGTTCAACAAATTTATTCTTCAACTAAAATCACTTCATCCTTTCCATCGGTTTCTTTCCATCGCACAACAACTTTCTCGGAAGAGATGGAGTCAACTTTCATACCGATATAATCGGGTTCTATCGGTAATTGCCGGGTGTATCGACGATCGATCAATACCAGAAGTTCTACTTTCGAAGGGCGGCCAAAAGCGAGCATGGCATCCAATCCCGCCCGGATTGTTCTTCCTGTATAAAGTACATCATCAATCAATATTACTTTTTTATTTTCGATGATGAAGTCGATATCTGTGGCGTTAGGTACTAATGGATTTTCCCGGTGACGGAAATCGTCTCTGAAAAAAGTGACGTCCAGATTTCCGAACTGGAGCTTGTTATCCGGGAGTAAACTTTCCAGCTCTTGTTGAATACGATTTGCTAAATAGATACCACGGGGTTGTAAGCCAATTAATACAGAGTCTGAAAAATCGTTATGGTTTTCGATTAATTGATGGCAAAGACGTTTAATCGTAATCCGGAATTTCGGGTTTCCTAATATGATTCCTTGCTTCATTTGAGAATGATTTGCCAAATATAGGATTTTTTTGAATTATCGTCACTCATTTTTTTCGAATGGGGGGTGATAGCACAGGTTAATGAACGAAAAAGCCCCGTCTTGCCGAAGCGAGACGGGGCTATAATTGAGCTCATCAAAGTTTATTCTTCAGTAGCAGAGGGCTCTTCAGAAGATTTTTTAGCTTTCTTTGCTTTAGTATCTGCTTCATCACTTTCTAATGAAGATTTCAATGCAGAAAGAACACCTAAATCACCTAATGTTGTTTTCTCAACCGATTCTTTTACCTTTTTAACTGCAGTAGAAGTTGCTTTCGCATCTTTCTTCTTTTTATCAGTTTCAGCTGCTTTCTCTTCCGCTTTTGCTTCTTCCGCAATTTTAGAATGAGAAACTAAGATACGTTTAGAATCTTTATTGAATTCAATAATCTTGAAATCAAGAGTCTCTTCAACCTGAGCCATTTTACCATCTTCTTTAATTAAATGTTTGGTAGGAGCAAATCCTTCAACACCGTATGGTAAAGTAACTACAGCACCTTTGTCGGTAATTTTAACAACGGTACCCTGGTGAATAGAGTCGTTTGTAAAGATCGTTTCGAAAGTATCCCAAGGATTTTCTTCCAATTGTTTATGACCTAAACTTAGTTTACGTTCTTCGGCATTCACTTCTAATACCACTACATCTAATTTATCACCAACTTTGGTAAACTCGTGCGGGTGATTGATTTTTTTAGACCATGATAAATCAGAGATGTGAATTAATCCGTCGATACCTTCTTCAAGTTCAACAAATACCCCGAAGTTGGTCATGTTTTTAACCGTTGCATTTTGTTTGCTTCCTACAGGATAACGATCTGCAACACCAACCCATGGATCAGGTGTTAGTTGTTTAATACCTAAAGACATTTTACGCTCGTCTCTGTCTAAGGTTAATACAACAGCTTCCACTTCATCGCTTACTTTCATAAACTCCTGCGGACTTCTTAAATGTTGTGACCAAGACATTTCGGAAACGTGGATAAGACCTTCAACACCCGGGATGATTTCAAGGAATGCTCCGTAATCGGCAACCGTAACGATTTTACCTTTTACTTTCGATCCTACCTGAATATCTTGAGTTAATGATTCCCAAGGATGTGGAGTTAATTGTTTTAATCCTAATGCGATACGTTTTTTCTCATCATCAAAATCAAGTACTACCACATTGATTTTTTGATCCAATGCAAGTACTTCTTCCGGATGATCAATACGGCCCCATGAGATATCAGTAATGTGAAGTAATCCGTCGACACCTCCCAAATCGATGAATACACCGAATGCAGTAATGTTTTTAACGGTACCTTCTAATACCTGACCTTTCTCTAATTTAGAAATGATATCGAATTTTTGGCTTTCCAAATCATCTTCGATAAGTACTTTATGCGATACAACAACATTACGGAACTCATGGTTAATTTTAACCACTTTGAATTCCATGGTTTTACCCACGTAAATATCGTAGTCGCGAATCGGTTTAATGTCGATTTGTGAACCCGGCAAGAATGCTTCAACACCTTCGATGTCTACAATCAATCCACCTTTGGTTCTGCTCTTCACAAAACCTGTAATAATGCTGTCGTTCTCAAGAGCTTTGTTAATATCATCCCAAGAACGTTGTGTTTTCGCTCTTTTACGAGAAAGAATTAACTGACCGTTTTTGTCCTCCTGATCTTCAACAAATACTTCTACCTGATCGCCGATGTTTAACTCCGGCATATCACGGAATTCTGAAAGCGGTACCATGCCGTCGGATTTGAACCCGATGTTTAGAACAACGTCTTTCGCATTCATGTTTACTACCGTTCCGGTGATAATCTCACCTTTACTGATAGAACTTAAAGTTTGTGTGTACAAACCCTCTAATTTAGCACGCTCCTCATCCGAGTAGTTACCAAATCCTTTGTTTTCTATATCCCAATCGAAATCATTTTCGTTGTGGATAATCGCTTGAGATTTAATTTCATCAAGTGATAATGAATCAGCTTCTGATTCAATCACAGCTTCGGCTGTACGTTTTGTGCTTTCGAATTCAGCATTTGCTTCCGATGCTTCTAATTCTTGTTCTGTAAATTGTTTTTTTGCCATTAAATATTTTTCTCCTTTTCCCACCTTGTGGGACGCCAAAGATAGGAATTAATATTTAAAATGAAAATATTATATTTGGTTGATTTACTGATGGTTAAATCTGTAAACGAAGGAGATTTACCCTGAAAAATGATTTTTTTAAGGAGAAAATATGCGGTTTCGCTCTTCTCAATACTTAAATACTTACTGTTTAATCGCTTTGAGTTTTTCTTTTACAAAGTTTAATTGTTCCTCCGGACTTAAAAAGCTATTATCAAGAATGATGGCGTCATCAGCCTTTGTTAAGGGGCTTTCTTTACGGTGGGTATCTTCGTAATCACGCATATTCAGATTCGCCATCACATCATCCAGTGAAAGCTTATCACCTTTCTCCAAGAGTTCTTTATACCGGCGTTGGGCACGAATCATGGGATGGGCAGTCATGAAAATTTTTAATTGGGCATTGGGAAAGACAGTTGTGCCGATATCTCTGCCGTCCATCACTACATTCATATTTTTTGCCAATGCCTGTTGCTGTTTTACCATGGCAACACGAACGGCTTTAATGGCGGAAATACGGCTTACATGCTGCGAAATATACATGCTTCGGATAGATTCGCTTACATCTTCATCATTTAAATAAATCTTCTGGCCTTCAAAACGGATATGAATATTTCGCAAAGCTTCTCCAACCGCTTTTGTATTTTCCGTATCTATTTGATGCTCCATAAAATAATAGGTAACACAACGGTACATGGCTCCGGAATCGATATAGGTATAGGCTAAGTCTTTTGCTAAAGCCTTTGCTAAAGTACTTTTACCGCAAGATGAATAACCGTCGATAGCGATGCTTATTGTTTGTGTCATGGAGCTGCCTTAGCTTCCAAAAATAGTATTTTTTTCAGATTTATGATGTATCAGCCTTACAAGCTGAAAGGTTAATGCTTACTTGGCGCATATACTCTTTCCGTTCAGAGAAGAATTAAATTTTCCTCCGGATAAAATCATTCGGGTTTACCGAAAGGCTGAACATATTGGTAGACCCCGCCAGATGATAACGGGCGCTACCGTAGGCAAAACTAATTTTCTTGATTTTTATTCCGAGCCCCCAGGAGAAACCTACGGTTGCATTCCGAGCCGGTATGGTTAATTCTTTTCTGCGTTGATGGTTGTATCCCACACGTACATTGAAATTGGGGGATAGGATTAATTCGGTTCCTATAATTACATGACGTGCTAATTTGTCGGCGATTGTATAATCTTCTTTAATAGGTTCACCTGTTGCCAGATCGATCTGTTGGCTTTGTCCGTTCGGATCCTGATAGGTTAAATCGAAACGCTGGAGATTGTGCAGGGTGAGTGAAAAACGAAAAGGGGCATGTTTTAGTTTTTTAGAAAGCCCGAATTGTGCTTCAAAGGGTAGCGATTCTCTTTCACCATAGAAAGTTCGTGTTTGTGTACCTATATTTTTTAATACGAATGCAGCAGTAAAGCCATTCACCGTATCGATATAGGTTCCCGACAAATCTGCCATAACCGCTCTTGCATTATACGATTCGAAATGAGAGAAAACGGTTTTCAATGCAGCACCATAAGCGAAGTTGTTGTAGGCTCTGCCGTAACCGATATGCACAGCATTTTCCCCCGCAGTAAATTCCCCCAGCACATCGCCCCGGTCGTTGGTATGTTCAAAAGTTCCGTAATCAATATATTGAATGCCGATAGAAAAGGTGCCGACATTTTTAAAATGTTGTGCTGTAGCAACGTATCCGTATTGTATATCCGAAAAATAATTAGCAACATTCAAGGCAAACTGATTATCCATTTTAGGATTTAATAAAGATGGATTCTGATAAGCATTGTTCAAATCATCGTCGTAGATCGATATAAGATTTCCGCCCAATGCGGTAATCCGTGCAGAAGGAGCAAGTGTTAGAAATTTATACCCGGCATAGCCACCTGTTTGGGCTGAAGCATTCAAGCCGGTCAGCATCAGTATGATAATTGAAAAATAAGCGGGTAGCTTTAAAGCCATATTTTTATTTATTTTGCAATAACGCAGAAACGAAGATAGTTATTATTTCAGATCTTAATAAATGAGGGAAGTATTTTCGTTTCCATACAAATCCATTTCATGCAAGACAATTTATATAAAAATAATATTCGCTATCAGAGTTCCCGAAGCGGAGGGAAGGGTGGGCAGCATGTCAATAAAGTATCGACGAAAGTTTTATTGCTTTTTGCTTTTGAGAATTCTGCTGACTTAACGGAAGATCAAAAACAATTAATCCGGGAACGATTAGGCTCGCGCTTATCGGCAAGCGGCGAATTGCAGGTCTTCTCCGATGAAACCCGTTCGCAATTCATGAACAAGGAAAAGGCTTATCAGCGTTTACGCGTTTTATTGGATAAGTGTTTTAAACAAGATAAGCCTCGTAAAGCTACAAAACCAACTAAAAGCTCGCGGGAGAAACGCTTGAGTGATAAGAAAAAATTATCGGATAAAAAAAGCAGCAGAAGGTTCGGCAGAGAATCCTGAGTTTAAACTTCCAGAAACCTGCGATCAAAATTGACCAGGAAGAGCTCGGACTGAGCTCGTGTAACAGCTGTGTACAGCCAGCGGATAAATTCTTTGTTGATCATCTCTTCGGTCAGATACCCCTGATCAATAAATACAGCTTTCCATTGCCCGCCCTGCGATTTATGACAGGTAACCGCATACGCGAATTTAATTTGCAATGCATTAAAATAGGGATCTTGTTTTATTTTTTCGGAACGTTCTTTCCGGTTTGTAATATGCATATAATCTTCTGCGATCTTTTCGTATAAAAGTGTTTGCTCGGCATAACTTAAATTGGGCCCGTCGTTCGTAAGTGTATCGAGTAATACCTTTGCCGTAATAACAGGTTCGTCGGGGTAATCGATGAACTGTAAACTTGCTTCTGCGAAAGTAAATCCATAGAGTTCTTGTTCCCCGCGTATGCGTATCACTTTTGCCGTATCTCCATTAGCAATAAAACTTATGTTAGATGTTTCGGGTAACCAGAAATAATTATTCTTTACAGTCATAACCTGGTCGCCGGTAGAGATTGCTTCTTCCCTGTAAAGAATGCGGCTGCGGATGTTTTGATTGTATAGGTTTGCATTTTTATTGGAACGGCAAATAATCAGGGTGTTTTCAATTCCGTATTTATCGTAGGCATAATTTATTCCATCAATCAACCGTTCGCCCGTAATAGAATAAAAATCCTTAAACCCTTTGGTGCTGAGCTTTGGCGTGAGTTCTTTTTCATCCGATAAAAGCCTGCGTAAGGAGGTCGCATTGTGTAATATGCCCGATTTTTTTTCCTGACGCATCACTTCCTGCAATTCGAAATTCGGTACCTGTAAGCCGAAACGTTCTTCGAGAAAGTTTTTGTTTAAAGCCGGACTCTCACCCGAACCTACCGGCGGGAGTTGCGCATTGTCTCCGATAAAAATCAATTTGCATTCACGGCCGGATTCATATACGAAGCGAATCAAATCACTTAAAATTCCGTTGCCGAACTGTAAGCGATCGATGTCGTTTGAACCCTCTGCAATCATGGAGGCTTCGTCGATAATAAAAATAGTTTTTTGATGCGGATTCTTAGCCAGGCTGAGTTGAAATCCAAGCTCGTTGCTTCCTTTATGCTTATATATTTTCTTATGGATGGTGAAAGCAGCTTTTCCGGTATAGGCTTGCAAAACTTTGGCAGCTCTACCGGTTGGTGCTAAAAGTACCGAGCGATACCCGAATGCAGGTAGCGCTTTTACCAATGCACTTAGTACCGTTGTTTTTCCGGTTCCGGCATATCCCTTCATAACAAATGCCGACATCGGTTCGGAATCTGTTATGAACTGTTCCAAAGCAATAAACAGACCTTGCTGATCCTGAGTAGGTTTATGTTTAAAATGTGCCGCTATGCCTTTGCCAGGTTCCATATACGAATTAAGTGTATTTTATTCAATTCCTGAGAAAAGATACAGGTTTTCTAAAAAATGATACTTTTGTAGCATGAGCCAGTCTTTATTAGCTTCGGTAAGTAAAATTGAAAAAGTGGATGAAAGCTTTTATTTTGATAAGAATGCAACACTTCATTTGAATTTTACTTTTGACCAAAACTATTTCAGAGCA
This sequence comes from uncultured Sphingobacteriaceae bacterium, assembly GCA_964454645.1. Lineage (GTDB taxonomy): Bacteria > Bacteroidota > Bacteroidia > Sphingobacteriales > Sphingobacteriaceae > CAYVTM01. The sequence goes on from CAYVTM010000004.1 coordinate 163,743, forward strand.
GTTGTCTTCAATGACGACCGAAATAAGTTTGTTTTACAAGCCGAGTTTGAATCGGATGATATTCCGATGGCTATGAAAGAGATTATCGAGAAGACAGATTTCCTTCAGAAGGAGTATGAAACCGTTCGATACATTTGCCATTCGCCTATTTCTACTCTCATTCCCGAAGTTTTATTCGACCCGAATAAAGAGACGGAATATTTAGCGTTTAATCAGGATCTATCTCCCGCACATCTGGTATATTCCAATAGTATAAAAGTAAATCAAAGCCGTTTGATATATGGAATTCCTTCCACTGAAGCTGCCTTTGTGCGTACCCGCTTTTCACAAGCTAAATTAGTGCATTCTGCTGTTCCTTTTATTGAATCTTTACTCTTGCTGAATAAAAATACAGAAGGTAAAAAGATGTACATCCATGCAGGAAAACATCAGATAGAACTGGCAGTGATACAAAACGGCGCATTACAATTATACAATCAGTTTGAATACAGAAGCCCTGAGGATTTTGTATATTTTCCCTTATTTGTTTCTGAACAATTACAATTAAACCCTGAGCAAATTGAAGTGTATTTGATGGGAGCAATTACCAGGGATTCGGAGTATTTTGAAATCATTTATAAATATTTCCGCAACGTTTCACTTATGCCTCGTAACGAGCGTTTCGAATATGCTTATAAGCTTGAAGAGACAGATGCACATCGTTATTTTCAATTATTTGCATCGGAGCTATGCGCATAATCAGCGGCAAATATAAAGGGCAACGCATCCCGGCATCTAAAAATTTACCGGTGCGGCCAACAACCGATCTTGCGAAAGAGTCATTGTTTAATATTCTCTCTAACCGTTTAGATTTCGATTTGATAAAAGTATTGGATTTATTTTCGGGTACGGGAAATATAAGTTATGAATTTTATTCGAGAGGAGTGAGGACAATAACAGCCGTAGATGCGAGTGAGAAATGTGTTCGCTTTATCAAAGAAACAATCCGTAAATTTGGCATGGAAGGAATAGAAGTGTATAAGTCGGATGTGTTTAAGTTCCTGCCCCTATTGCGTGAACCTTTTGATTTAATCTTTGCCGATCCTCCCTACGATTTAGACCGGTTACCCGAATTGCCCGATGCTGTTTTTAAAAATAATTTGCTGAGCGAAAACGGAATTTTAATTATTGAACATGCCTCTTCGCAGCAATTACAGTCGATTGAGGGCTTTGAAGAAAGCAGAAGGTACGGACAATCTTCTTTTTCTTTTTTTAATAAGCCAAATGGATTGTAACTTTGGTTAGAAAAAGACGAATGGTGTTTGTTAGGTAGCAGTAATCTTTCAATAGACCCGTAGACATGCCGAAATCTTTAAAAGAAAATTAATGGAAAAATTTACGACAACTGATACAATAGGAATTATCTTTTCTATTTTGTCTTTATCATTTGCAGTTTGGCAATATTTACAGAACAGAAGAATAAAAAAATTAATTGCACTTGAAGCAGTTGAATTACATATTAACATTGCTAAAGCTCTTGGAGCTACACAAGCTGCAAAGACAGAAATAGCGAATGGGAAATCTCCAAGTTTTGAAGTCGGTAGAGCAGAAGGGCTATGTCAAGCAGTTCTTTACGAAAGCGCAAAACTTTACTGTAATTTAAAAGGTACTAAAATTGACGATATTGATGATTTAATTAAAAACGGTCAATTAGAGAAGGGTTATAAAGATATTTACTATTCTTTTTCCGATACAAAAAGAGGATATTTTGGAAAGATTTTAAAAGGATTCATAAATTTTTTTTAAAAACTACTAACATGCTTTGCATAATGGCGGGTGACGTGATAACTTGTGGTTTTTGGGTTTTGTTTTAGTTTTGTGATAGAAGACAGTTTTGCGATCAGTAAACAGCTACTGATACAAAACCGCAAAACGATTATGAAATAACCATACAAATGCTTTGTAATAAACACAAATAATAAACACATGAAAAAAGCCCTCTTCCCGGGATCATTCGATCCGATAACACTGGCACATGTAGATATCCTGAAAAGAGCTTTACCGCTTTTTGATAAAGTGGTAGTAGGTATCGGGCTGAACAGCACCAAGCAATCGTTCTTAACTGCCGGGCAACGCGAAGAAATGTTGAAGCGCGTGTTTGCTTCCGAGCCCAATATCGAAGTAGTTACTTATTCGGGATTAACAGTCGATTATTGTAAGAAAATAGGAGCGCAATATATGATCCGTGGTATTCGCTCAACCTCCGATTTTGAGTACGAAAAAGCGATCGCGCAGATGAATCATGCCATGCACCCCGAAATTGAGAGCATTTTTGTTTTAAGTAATCCGGGATTTTCGGCAATCAGCTCTACCATTGTTCGCGACATACTTCGTAATGGTGGAGATATTACACAATTTGTTCCGGCAGAAGTGGCGAAAATGTTGATGCAATAATAAATTAATAGATTCTGATTGAATCGTTTTTCATAACACCATTCATAGAATTGAACACAAAATAATACATTCCTCTGCGCTTAGATGTAAACGAAACAAAGGTGCTGTCGTCGAAGATAATTGCCGCACAGTTAGCATCTACGGGATATTTTGTATATACTGCTAAGTGCGCTGTGTCGAATGTTTCCTCTAAGGTATATCGCGAAATTCTTCCGCATCCGTTGGTGATCACAGCAATCGCTTTGAAATTTATTTTATCCCCCAGGCGGATACTGTCGGGTAAATGAATATGTTTTACAAAAGCTTCCTGCTCTGTATATTCTTTTACTAATTCATCTTTCCTGCATGAGCTGAGCAATGCGATTGAAATACTCAGAAGTACAATATATTTTGTCATATTCATTTTATAATCTTACAGTTTCTAATACATCCAGAATAGAAGGATAGGTATTTAATTTTATAGGTCCCAGTTCATTTTTTTTTAACCAAAGCGCTTCGGTAATATCTTCTTCGAGCTGAGGTACAAGCACTTGTTTAAGTGCAGTCATCTTATACCAAGCCGATTGTTTTAAGATAGGACTTTTCTTTTCTGTATAAATATGATAAGTATTCAGAATTTTTTCTTTCAGGATTATATCCTGTAAACCGCATTCTTCTTCCACTTCCCGGATAGCGGCTTCGTGTTCCGATTCTCCCGGGTCGATTTTACCTTTGGGCAGATCCCATTTCCCCTTTCTGAAGATAAATAAGTACTCTCCTTGCTCATTTCGAACTAAACCACCTGCTGCCTGTATAAAAATCACCTGATTTTTAAGCCTTTCAAAACTTTTTTCAGGTTCATGCGTAATACAAATCCAGCCTTTATGTGCAAAAGTTTCGGGTGCTGGCAAAGAATTTAAATCAATTGATTCAGAATTGATTGCTAAAAAATCATCCGGCTTTTCCGGTCTTTCACTTTCTTTACAAAGAATCAGCGGTTTTTCGTTAATATAAATTTTATACATTTGCAGCATGGTTAATAAGAAGGAAACAGCGTTAAAAGTAGCAGAATTTTTGCTCCAAATCAAAGCCATTAAATTGCAGGTGAAAAATCCTTTTACCTGGGCTTCCGGATGGAAATCTCCTATTTATTGTGATAATCGGATTACCCTATCTTATCCTCCCGTACGTACATTTATACGTCAGCGCTTATCGGAAGTTATTAATGAAGAATATGCCAGCGTAAACCTGATTGCAGGAGTAGCAACTGCCGGGATTCCACAAGGGGTATTGGTTGCACAGGAATTAGGTTTGCCGTTTGCTTATGTACGTTCGGCTCCTAAAGATCATGGAATGAATAATATGATTGAGGGAGAGGTTAAGGAAGGCCAGCGTGTAGTAATTGTGGAAGATCTTATCTCTACCGGAAAAAGCAGTCTAAAAGCTGTAGAAGCACTACGTGCAGCAGGGTGTGACGTATTGGGTATGGTATCGATATTTACGTATGGTTTCGATATCGCCGAGGAAAATTTCCGTAAAGCAAATTGCCGTTTTGTATCTTTAAGCAATTACAACGATTTAATTGATCAATCACTGGAGTCGGGTTTTATTTCCGAAAAAGATGTGGATATATTAAAGGCCTGGAGAGAGGATCCCGCTAACTGGGGGCATACCGCTCAAACCACTTCCTGAATGCTATATGACAACACTCGAAAGTAAAGAAATTCAAATTCAACAATCCATAGAAAAAGTATATGCTTTTTTGGCTGATCTTACGAATCATCATCAGCTTATGCCTGAGTCTGTTTACAATTGGTCGGCTACTGCAGATGAATGTAAATTTACCATCCAAAATATGGCTACGCTCGAACTGAAAGTAGATGAACGTATAGCTAATGAGCTTATCCGCGTCGTTCCTAAAAAAGAAGCCCCCTTCCCTTTATCCCTTCTCTGGACAGTGAAAGCAGCGGGCGATCATAGCATCGCAAAAATGACAATCAATGCCGAGCTCAATCCTTTTATTAAAATGATTGCCGTAGGCCCTTTACAAAAATTGGTTGATTATCAGGCCGAGCGGTTAATAGCTGTTTTAAATACATAAAACTCTGCTAATTAGGCGTATTTCTGCAAATTGGTCATCCCGATTTCAAGATATATAGACAAATATTCCGATTTTTTATCCCTTTTTTCTGGTGGCAATGGATTTGATGAGTATCTGTTAAATTTTATACAGATGAATTTTAATCAATATACAATCAAATCTCAGGAAGCTGTGAATAAAGCAGTAGAAATTGCTACAGGTTTCGAGCATCAGGCAGTTGAACCTGCGCATTTACTGAAGGGTATTTTAAGTGTGGATGAACAGGTGGTTCCTTTTTTATTTAAGAAGGCGAATGTCCAGCTGCAACGGGTAAGTGACAGCATCGATGCAATTCTTAAAGCATACCCGAAAGTATCTGCGGAGCAACATTACCTTTCTTCCGATTCGAATGCTGCCTTGCAAAAAGCATTGGCATCTTTGAAAGAATTCAAAGATGAATTTGTTTCTATCGAGCATTTGTTCTTGGGAATTCTTGCAGGAAAGGATCAGGTAGCACGTTTATTGAAGGATGCCGGGTTGAATGAAAAAGACCTGAAGGCTGCAATTAAAGCATTGCGGGGAGAGCAAAAAGTTACCGACCCGAATGCCGAAGCTACTTATAATTCATTGAATCGTTATGCAAAGAACCTGAATGAGCTTGCAGCTTCCGGTAAACTCGATCCCGTTATCGGGCGTGATGATGAGATACGTCGTGTGATTCAGATCTTATCACGAAGAACAAAAAACAATCCGATACTGATCGGGGAACCGGGGGTTGGTAAAACTGCCATTGCAGAAGGGATCGCCCATCGGATTCTGAAGAAAGACGTTCCCGAAAACTTAAAAACAAAAACGGTTTATTCCCTGGATATGGGATCGCTCATCGCCGGTGCGAAATACAAAGGTGAGTTCGAAGAGCGTTTGAAAGCTGTTGTGAAAGAAGTAATCCAAAGCGATGGAGAAATTATTTTGTTCATCGATGAGATTCATACATTAGTAGGAGCGGGAGCTTCTGAAGGTGCGATGGACGCTGCCAATATTTTAAAGCCTGCCCTGGCTCGCGGTGAATTGCGTGCAATAGGAGCGACTACCTTGAACGAATATCAAAAATACTTTGAAAAAGATAAAGCTTTAGAACGTCGTTTTCAGAAAGTAATGGTTGATGAGCCCGATACGCAAGATGCGATTGCGATTTTACGCGGATTGAAAGAGCGCTACGAAACACATCATAAAGTGCGTATCAAAGACGAAGCGATCATTGCATCGGTAGAGCTTTCGCAACGTTATATCAACGATCGTTTCTTGCCCGATAAAGCAATTGACCTGATGGACGAAGCTGCTTCGAAACTGCGTCTGGAAATGGACTCGGTTCCCGAAGAACTGGATGAGATCGAACGCAGGATTATGCAGCTGGAAATCGAACGTGCAGCGATTAAGCGGGAAGGCGATAATAAAAAGTTAAATGAGCTGAATGAAACGATTGCTAATCTTTCGGAAGAACGAAATGCTTTTCGTGCAAAATGGAATGCGGAGAAAGAGATCGTCAATAAGATTCAGGAAGAATTAGACCGTATTGAAAATTATAAGCTCGAAGCTGAACAAGCTGAACGGGCAAGCGATTACGGTAAAGTGGCCGAATTGCGTTATGGAAAAATTAAAGATGCCGAGAAAAATGTGGAGGAGTTGAAAAATCAACTTGAGCAAAACAGTTCGCGCATCATGAAAGAAGAAGTTACTGCGGAAGATATTGCGGGAGTTGTATCGCGTTGGACAGGTATTCCGGTTACGAAGATGATCGAGGGTGAACGCGAGAAACTGTTGCACCTGGAAGAAGAATTGCATAAACGTGTGGTTGGCCAGGCTGAAGCTATTGAAGCCATATCGGATGCCGTACGTCGAAGCCGTGCAGGTTTACAAGATAAGAAAAGACCCATCGGCTCTTTTATCTTCTTAGGAACTACGGGGGTAGGAAAGACAGAGCTTGCCAAAGCCCTTGCCGATTTTTTGTTCAATGATGAAAACGCGATGACCCGTATCGATATGTCGGAATATCAGGAACGGCATTCCGTATCACGATTAATTGGTGCGCCTCCGGGATATGTGGGTTATGATGAGGGTGGACAATTAACGGAATCGGTTCGTCGCCGGCCTTACTCCGTGATACTTTTAGATGAAATTGAAAAAGCGCATCCCGATGTATTCAACATTTTATTACAGGTTTTGGACGATGGACGCCTGACCGATAATAAAGGCCGTGTAGTGAATTTTAAAAATACGATCATCATTATGACTTCCAACATTGGAGCGCATTTAATTCAGGACCAGTTTAGCGAACTGAATGAATACAATAAAGATGAAGTAATAGCGAAAACCAAAGCTCAGGTTTTCGATTTGTTGAAGAAAACGATTCGTCCGGAATTTTTAAATCGTATTGATGAAATCATCATGTTTACTCCATTAAGTCGTGATGAAGTAAGAGCGATTACCGAAATGCAATTCAAAGCGATTCAGAAAAGCATGATGGAAATGGGAATTGAATTAAGCGCTACCGAAGAAGTACTCGATTGGCTAGGGCAGCTGGGTTACGACCCGCAGTTCGGGGCAAGGCCTTTAAAACGCGTAATACAGAAAAAAGTCTTAAATGAATTGTCGAAGCAAATCCTATCCGGTGCGGTACATAAAGACTCTTCAATATTGATGAAATTAGATGATCGCCAGAATATCATCTTTGCAAATATGTAATATTGATGCGACATAGGAAGAAGCCGGGACTTACATATCCCGGTTTCTTTGTTTTTAAGGCTGATAATTTAGAGTCTATCTGTCCGGATAGCTGTTTGCTTTCTTACTCTTTGGGAATTCACAAATATTCCATAACTTGCTTCCTGTCTTTTCTTTTTAGAGGAAAGAAGATGCATAAATTAATGTCCTTAAGCTATATGAAAAAAATATGTATACTGTTACTTTCAACAGCTCCATTGCTAAGTTTTGCGCAATATTATAAAGGAGTGCAAGCTTCCGAATTTGTTCAGGCTGCGGAAGAAGTTAAAATGAATCCCTTCCGGGAAACTCCCGAATTTATCAAATTGAAAAAAGATGCGCAGCCGGATGTGCAGGTATTCGAATCGTGGATGCAGGAACAGATAGGTTTAAGTACGTCCCGCTTTCAGTTGCAAAATGTTTCAAAAGCTGATGCTCTGGGATATACACACCATCGTTTTCAGCAAAACATAGGAGCTGTACCCATAGAATGGGCAACGGTTATAGCGCATACTTATGCCGGGAAGATACAATCGGTAAACGGTAAGCTTTATAGAGATATTGACATTCAAAACAATGTCAGCCTGACAAAGGAAGATGCATTTGCGAAAGCGATACAAGTCATCGGAGCTGCATCCTATAAATGGGAACGCAAAGCCGAAGAAGCTTTGTTAAAAGAAAAATTAAACAAGCCCGGCTTTTCTTACGATCCTACAATCGAATTGGTTTTGTTACCGGTTGATGAATCATCTTCTGTCCTGAATTATGCGTATAAGATTGATATGTATGCACATGAACCCGACGGCCGTTGGGATGTATATGTTGATGCATCTGCGGGGGTAATCTTACTGAAGATAGAACGTATGTGTACGATTGATGTAAAAGGTACTGCACACACAAAATATCATGGGGTATTGGATATAATGACTGACAGTATTTCCACCAATGTATTTCGCTTGAAAGAAACCAACCGTAGCGGAAGAGGGATGCAGATAGAAACCTTAGACTGTAACAAAGGAGATGAAAGCGATGCGGTAGATTTTGTGGATGATGATAATGTATGGAACAATGTGAATGCTAACTTCGACGAAGCTGCAACCGATTGTCATATTGGTGCCGGGCTTACATACGATTATTTTTACGATAGTTTAGGGCGTGATAGTTATGACGATCAGGGTTCTAAATTATTGCAATTTGTACATTATGATAACGGATGGTTCAACGCGCAATGGACGGGTTCTTATTCCCGTTACGGAGATGGAATAAACGCTCCTTTAACTTCTATTGATATTGTATCGCATGAAATTTCTCATGGTATTACTCAGGAAACTGCCGGATTAATTTACCGCAGCGAATCGGGAGCCTTGAACGAATCATTCAGTGATATTTTTGGAACCGTAGTTGAGTTTAATCAATTACCGAATTCTGCTTCCTGGATTATCGGAACAAGGAATTTTAGCCTAAGAAATATGGCTAGTCCGAATGATTTCCAAAATCCTGATACCTATGGTGGAGCTTTTTGGACGGATACTAAAAACTGTATCCCTTCCAATGTAAACGATTGGTGTGGTGTGCACAACAATAGTGGTGTGCAAAATTTTTGGTTTTATTTATTGGCTAATGGTGGTTCAGGAACGAACGATTTAGGGAATGTTTATTCAGTAGATTCGTTGGGTATGAGTGTGGCTGCAAAAATAACCTATAGAAGCTTATCTGTTTATTTAACTCAAACATCCGATTATGCAGATGCCCGTTTTTATTCTATACAAGCAGCTATCGATTTGTACGGAGAAGACTCTAAACAACACCAGGCCGTAGCTAATGCATGGTATGCCGTAGGTGTGGGCAAACCTTATAGCTTTATCCCTATTGCTGATTTCTATGTTGAAGAATTAAAATGTACTCCTAACTCGGTTGTTCGTTTCATAAATGTTAGCGGTAGCGCCAATAGTTATCATTGGGATTTCGGAGACGGAGCTACATCCATAGCAGAAAGTCCGCTACATCAATATACTCAGGTAGGCTCGTACGATGTTACATTAATAGCAACGAATAATAATGGATCAGATACCATGCATATTTTGAATGCTGTAAATATATTCACCGATAAACCGCTTGTAAGTACATGCAATACAACCACCGCAGCTCCTTATGGAACCACCGGAATTTATCGCGTACAATTTGCCGATTTAGATAATCCTTCCGAGAGTCCTGGCAATGAAAACCCTTATATGGATTTTAATTGTTACCGGGCATTGGTGGGGGCAGGGGAAACCTATCCGATTACGGTAACTACTTACCATGCTACACCGGTATTTACACGTGTATGGATAGATTATAACAACGATGGAAATTTTATTTTCCCTGATGAACTGGCTTTCAGTTCAGATAATACCATACAAACTCATACCGGTGATATCACTATTCCTTTGACAGCTGTTACAAATGTACCTTTGCGTATGCGTGTCACTTCGGCAAGGCCGATTAACAATACGCCTGATAATCCATGCGGGCTTATTCGCAGCGGTCAGGTGGAAGATTATAGTGTTGTAATTTCGCCGGCTGCTTCGGTTCAACAAATATCGACACTGCAGGCAAAAGTGTATCCCAATCCCACACAAGGAAATTTATATATTGAAAGTGATGAAGATTATTTACAGTTGAAAATTACAAATCTGCTTGGCTCAATCATCTATGAAGAGTCTTTTAGCAGAACCACAGAAATTGATACCCGTTTATTTTCTAAAGGAATTTATATTGTTTATATAAACTCCGATCGAAAACAACACATACAAAAAATTAGTGTTGAGTAAAAAATAGCCAACCCCAAACTCTCATCTAAGAGTTTGGGGTTGGCTATATCATGTTATTTCGAATCATTTTTCTTTTTTAATCGTAGCGTTTCAAATGTTTGGCATACCCCTTGAACCTATTAAGGGATATATAAAATATAGGCTATACAGGTAGTTCGTTCTGCCATTATGGCTATCTAAAAACGAAGAGATATATGAGTATTTTTGATCCATTCAAAATAAATCAGCTGGATTCCAGCTTTATAAACGACGATACGGAGTTTTTTCCCTTACTGACATCGGAAGATGAAGAAGCGATGAATACGGAGGAAATGCCTGAAGTTTTGTCAATACTGCCTTTGCGAAATACCGTTTTATTTCCGGGTGTTGTTATTCCTATTACCGTAGGTCGCGATAAGTCGATAAAATTGATACGCGATGCTTATAAAGGAAGTAAAATTATTGGCGTGGTTGCACAGAAAGATACTTCCATAGAAGACCCTATCTATGAAGATCTGCAGCAAGTGGGGACGGTAGCATATATCGTTAAGATGTTGCAAATGCCTGATGGAAATACTACTGTCATTATTCAAGGGAAAAGACGTTTCAATCTGAATGAATTAATTCAAACCGAGCCTTATTTCAAAGCAAGAGTTTTGCCTTTTGTAGAGCAAAAGCTTGTTAAGGATAAGGAGTTTAATGCGCTGGTGGCATCTTTAAAAGAGATGTCGGTGCAGATTATTCAATTGTCACAAAACATCCCTTCCGAAGCCGCTTTTGCGATTAAGAATATCGAGAGCCCTTCTTTCCTGATAAACTTTATCAGCTCCAATATGAATGCAGATCTGAATGAAAAGCAACGCATGCTGGAAGTTTCAGACTTGCGTCAACGTGCGCAAATGTTGCTCGAGCATCTCACAAAGGAGTTGCAAATGTTGGAATTGAAAAATCAAATTCAATCGAAAGTACGTACCGATATCGATCGCCAGCAGAGAGAATATTTCTTACACCAACAGTTGAAACAAATTCAAGAGGAGTTGGGTACCGATAATCCGGACTTGGAAATAGAGAATCTTCGTGAGAAAGGATTAGAGAAAAAATGGTCGGCAGAAGTTGCGGAAACTTTTAACAAAGAGCTGGATAAGTTACAACGCATGAATCCGGCAGCTGCGGAATACTCCGTTGTATTGAACTATGTAGAGCTCTTGTTGGAACTGCCCTGGAATGAATATACCATTGACCATTTCGATTTAAAGAAAGCTCAGAAAATATTGGATACCGATCATTTTGGTTTGGAAAAAGTAAAAGCAAGAATACTTGAGTACATTGCTGTTCTCAAACTCAAGCACAATATGAAGGCGCCTATCCTTTGTTTGGTCGGTCCTCCGGGAGTAGGTAAAACATCCTTGGGGAAATCCATTGCCAAAGCGGTGGGTAGAAAATATGTACGGATGGCTTTGGGAGGTATTCGCGATGAAGCGGATATTCGCGGACATCGTAAAACCTATATCGGTGCCATGCCGGGACGTATTATTCAGTCCTTGAAAAAAGCGCAATCGGCAAATCCTGTGTTTGTATTAGACGAGATCGATAAGGTTGGCAATGATTTTCGTGGAGACCCTTCTTCTGCCTTGTTGGAAGTACTCGACCCCGAACAAAATAATGCTTTCTACGATCATTATGTAGAACTCGATTTCGATTTGTCGAATGTTATGTTTATTGCTACTGCCAACTCATTAAGTAATATCCATCCTGCATTACGCGACCGTATGGAGATTATTGAAGTGAATGGATATACCATTGAGGAAAAAGTAGAGATTGCCAAAAATTATTTGATACCGAAGCAACGTGAAGCACATGGATTAAAGCTTCAGGATATCAGTATTAAATCTGATGTGATTGAGAAAATTGCTGAAGATTATACGCGGGAGTCCGGGGTCAGGGGCCTGGAGAAAAAAATTGCAACGGTTGTGCGTGGTATTGCTAAGAAAGTAGCTCTTGAAGAAAGTTACAATCCGCAGTTAACGAAAACTGATGTTGAGACGATTTTGGGTCCACCTGAATTTGATAAGGATATGTATCAGGGGAATGAAACTGCCGGTGTGGTTACCGGTTTGGCATGGACTTCTGTTGGTGGAGATATTTTATTTATTGAAGCGAGTATTAGCCCGGGCAAAGGTAAATTAACCCTCACCGGAAATTTGGGCGATGTAATGAAAGAATCGGCTGTAATTGCGCTTGCCTATTTACGTGCCAATGCTGCAAAATTCAATATCGATCCGCGTTTGTTCGACCGTTGGGATTTACACGTCCATGTTCCTGCGGGTGCCGTTCCTAAAGACGGCCCTTCGGCAGGTATCACGATGCTTACGGCACTTACCTCGGTATTTACACAACGCAAAATAAAACCTTATCTGGCAATGACCGGAGAGATTACTCTACGCGGGAAAGTTTTACCGGTAGGTGGTATCAAAGAAAAAATATTAGCGGCTAAACGTGCGAATATTAAAGAGATTATCCTTTGTGAGAATAACAGGAAAGATATCGAAGAAATAAATCCACGTTATATCAAAGACTTGAAATTGAACTATGTATCGCAGATGTCTGAGGTGATTGATCTTGCTTTATTGAAAACGAAAGTGAAAGAGCCCATAGACCTTAAGGTTACAGATACCTTGAAAAACTAAGAGGAATAAGTGATTTTCGGATAAAAATATTGTATAAAGGGACTCAATCGAGTCCTTTTTGCTTTTAGAAAAATATTTATCAGAGTATTCGAATATTTTACTCTTCGATTTTGTAAATTCGATTCACATTAAGTGAATTTTTGCATGAAAGCATATACTATTGAAATTAAATGGGCATTGATATTCGTGCTTATGTCTTTTGTCTGGATGCTCCTGGAGAAGTTAACGGGTTTGCACAGTACTCATATTGATCAACATGCCATATATACAAATCTGGTGGCTATTCCTGCAATTGCAATCTATATTTTTGCATTAAGGGATAAGCGTAAGAATTTTTATGAAGGAAAGATGTCGTATAAGCAAGGCTTTATTTCCGGATTAATTATTTCATGTATCATAGCACTGATAAGCCCTTTTACACAGTTTGTGGTAAGTACAATAATAACACCCGAGTATTTTCCGAATGTAATTGCTTATGCGGTTGAATCCGGGAAGATGAATCAAGCGGAAGCGGAAGCCTATTTAATTTACGAAGCTACATGATGCAGGGCTTCTTCGGAGCATTGCTGATGGGAATATTGACCACTGCAATTGTAGCATTCTTTATCCGGAAAAAATAATTTATAAAATAAGGATGCACATAGATTTACGAAGCGATACCGTAACACGCCCAAGCGCAGAGATGTTAGCTTTTATGATGAAAGCACCTCTGGGAGATGATGTATATGGAGAAGACCCTACCGTTAATGAATTAGAAAAGAGAACAGCAGCTTATTTCGGCTTTGAGGCGGGAATGTTTTGTCCTTCGGGAACGATGACCAATCAGGTTGCCATTAAAACGCATACTATTCCGGGGGATGAAGTTATCTGTGATTATACTTCGCATGTATATAATTACGAAGGAGGAGGAATGGCTTTTAATTCGGGCGTACAGGTAAGAGCGGTCCATGGTGAGCGAGGCAGAATAACAGCGAAAGATGTGTTGGATAATATTCAACCCGAAGCAATTAACCTTCCGCGTACTTCACTGGTAAGTATCGAAAATACATTAAACAAAGCCGGAGGTTCATTCTATACACTTAACAGGATTAAAGAAATTTCAGAAGCATGTAAGCAACAGAAACTGGCGCTTCATTTGGATGGTGCCCGTGTGTTTAATGCATTGATTGAAACGGGAGAAAATGCAAGCGATTATGCGGAATATTTCGATAGTATATCGGTCTGCTTTTCAAAAAGTATGGGAGCTCCGGTGGGCTCTGTATTGGTGGGAAGTGCCGACTTTATTAAATCTGCGCGCAGGTATCGCCGCTTATTGGGTGGAGGAATGCGGCAAGCCGGAGTGCTTGCTGCTGCTGCGTTGTATGCCCTAGGACATAATATAAGCCGGTTAAAAGAAGACCATCAGCGTGCGAAAGAAATTGCAAAAGTACTGAGCAGTCAATCCTATGTAGAAGAATTAGTTCCGGTAGAAACCAATATTGTTATCTTCAAACTGAAAGAAGATATGCCTGTCGATCGCTTTATCCATCAACTGAAGGGGAAAAATATACTTGCTAATGCTATGGGTAAACAAACCATGCGTTTCGTTACTCATCTCGATTTTAATGATGAGATGTTAGGACTGCTGAAACAGGCTCTCTCCGAAATTAAACACGAATAGATTTCAGAAGAATCTGAATTTGTATCTTTGGTGAAAATTTATCAGCATGAATATTTCTTTTGAGCATACTGTACTCGAACGCTTTTTACGTTATGTGCAAATCGATACACAATCGGATCCGGCATCCGATACCTGTCCATCTACCGAAAAACAAAAAAATCTGGGAAGACTATTAGCTGAAGAGCTTATTGCGATGGGTATCTCAGATGCGCACCTGGATGAACATGGCTATGTATATGCAACCATTCCTTCCAATACCGATAAACAAGTCCCGGTAATTTGTTTTTGTTCGCACATGGATACCTCTCCCGATTGTTCGGGAGAACATGTGAACCCCATCGTTCATAAAAAGTACGACGGAAAGGATATCATACTTCCGATGGATACATCGCAGGTGATTCGTTTTTCCGAACATCCTGATTTGTCGGCACAAATCGGAAACGATATTGTAACTGCTGATGGAACTACGTTATTGGGTGCAGATAATAAAGCAGGAGTAGCGGAAATTATGGATGCTGCTTATTTCTTCATGCAACATCCTGAAATTAAACACGGTGCTATTCGCATTCTTTTTACTCCTGATGAAGAGATTGGGCGTGGGGTTGATAAAGTGGATATTGAAAAGTTAGCTGCCGATTTCGCTTATACGATTGATGGGGAAAGCCTTGGTCATGTTGAAGATGAAACCTTTTCGGCAGATGGGCTGCAAATTATTGTTCGTGGCATTTCCACTCATCCCGGGTTTGCCAAAGGTAAAATGGTGAATGCTATAAAAGTTGCTTCGGAAATTTTAAATGCTTTGCCTAAAGATTCTTTGTCGCCCGAGACTACTGAAAAACGTGAAGGGTTTATGCATCCGACAGGAATGAGCGGTACGATGGAACAATGCACCCTCAGTTTTATTATCCGCGATTTTGAGGATGATAAACTTGTGGAATATGAAGAAATGCTTCGGGCAATCTGTAAAAGCGTTATTGACAAATATCCCGGAGCTGCTTTTGAGTTTAAGGTACAGCAACAGTATAGAAATATGAAAAAGATAGTGGATCAACATCCGCAAATTATGGACTATGCGATGCAAGCCATCGAACGTGCAGGATTGAAAGCCGTAAGGGGAGGAATACGGGGAGGGACGGACGGTTCGCGCTTGTCGTATATGGGATTGCCATGCCCGAATATCTTTGCAGGCGAGCATGCGTTCCATTCCAAACTCGAATGGGTATCGGTACAGGATATGGAAAAAGCTATGCAAACTATTGTGCATTTAGCGATGCTTTGGGAGGAAGGAGCGGAATAATATAATAATAAATGGAAAAAGGTATCTATCTGAATTGCAATAAAAATAAAAAAGAGTTCCGATCGGAACTCTTTTTTGTCCAATTTGGTTTGAAGTTCCTTTTCAAAGTTTTTTATCTTTACAACATCAAAATGCTAATGAGGGAAATGGTTGAACACAGCTATTGATTATATAAGGGTTATATTATCTTTATATAATCAACAACAAACCTAAAACTTGAATGCTATGAAAAAAATATCACCTTCTTAGTTTGTTCTGTATTATTATTTACCACGTGCAAAAAAGCAGAATTTGAACACAACTCCGTAAAAAATATTTCTGCAAATAGAATATATGCCGGAACCAATCTTACTGAACTAACTTCTCCTATTATTGATTATATTGAGGAGAATGCCGATGTTAATGATCGCAACATAGATGGATTGATGTATCTCATCGGATTATGCTTTAATGAAATATGTAGTGACCAAGAACTGGTCGATGAAATAATTCAACTGGTATTGATCACAGAAACCGATGAGAATGAGGTTTCTGTTGCTTATTTGATGTCTCAACTGCCCGAAGTAGAAACTATTGTAACTACCTCTATAATAATTCTACCGATTTTTCAACTTTAGCCGAGGGGATGGTGTACAACGGAGTAGATTATTTTCCTACATTATATGTTCCTAATGTAAGAGCAGGGCATCCTAGTAGACCCGTTGTTGCATTAGGGTTTGGATATGAAACTGACGATGAAGTAGAATATATACCAGGGTGGATATTCGACGATGTGTCGTTACAAAATATAGAAATACTGATTAATGAAGATGAAGCGGACAATATTGAAGCGCCTGTTTTTATTATATCTAACGCAACACTTCATGAAGAAGAAGGTGAAGAATCACCCGAGTTGGATGATCATGGAGAGCATCAAGGGTTTCAAAGACCTGTTGTAAACGGAGAGGCAGTGATCACATGTTATAAAATAGCACACAGATACGAAACTGATAGCCGTTCAAATTACCGCTATTCTATACGTGCCTATTGCTCGGGTGGAATGCATAAAAATCCCCCAAAAGGAATACAAATTGCCAATATTCACAAGAATGATATCAATGTAGGTTTTTTTAATCAAAATAAAGAATTGGAATATCTTGCAGCAAGTGGAACACTGTATGGTTTGTATGGTGCTACTTTTGAGTACGACTGGTATGCTTCCAACCAAACAGTAATCTTTGATTATAAGTCATTCAAATTGCGGATGAAATATAGTCACGAATACTACCAGTTGTTTTATATACCAAAAGACTATTTTAAAACTTTTTCCAGTAAAGGATATATTTGTATCGATTTCGATTAAATGCTGAAAATAAAGATTGTCTTATCTCTTCTGATGTGTTTCCCGTGCTTGTGTGAGGCACAATCCGTTCAGTACGGAGCAATAGGTGGGATTAATTATTCTTGGAGTTATGCTCCTGTCAGTCGGCTGACTTTTGATCCTGCCCTTGGATATACAGTTGGAATTTCGCTGCGGATTCCTGTTACTACAAGAGCAGATTTTACGTTATTACCTGCATTCAGCACTGTTGGTTCTAAAAATCAGTTAGATTACTTTAATACACAAGGAAAACCAGTGAATGAACAGGTTTCCTTCCTTTCGCTTAATTACTTGCAAATGCCTAGCATTTTTTCATTTCATTTTCCGCAATGGAATGTGGCAGTAAGAGCCGGATGCTCATATTCTTATTTACTTTCGGGGACAAAAAGTTATTCCCTTTATACAAATAATAAGATCGAAACCTATAAGGTATCGGTTTTCGATACTACGCAAGCCCCTTTCAATAATGACGCTGCCCGACATCATCATTTTTCCATAGTTGCAGGTATTGCTTATGCTATAAAAGGATTTCCTCAAAACCGTACAACAGTTTCGGTCGATTATGATTATGGTCTGTCATCTGTTTTTGATAATACCAGAATCCTCAACAGGTGCTTATCTGTTAAGCTCTGTTATTTGTTTAATTGATTATTGTGTTATGAATCTATTTGAGAATCGTTAGGGTGGTTGCAATTCCAGATAGTTTGTTAATCGTATGCATTCGATTTTATCTTAGGTGCATAATTTATGCTATAAAACTAGAATACGGTTTTATTTGCGTTCGAACTTATTCGTGGTTGAGAACAAAATTAGGAATCAAAACATTTTCATTGTATTCCCTATTGCGGAATTTGGGTTTAATTATAGGGATTTATGACAAAAAAAGACCTCTCTACGAAAAAAAATATAGAGAAGTCTTTTTATTGTACCCCAGGCGGGACTTGAACCCGCACGACCGGTAAGGGTCACAGGATTTTAAGTCCTGCGTGTCTACCAATTCCACCACCAGGGCAGCCTGTAAAAAAAATCCTCTCCAGAAGAGAGAGGTATTTTTTGAGCGAAAGACGAGATTCGAACTCGCGACCCCGACCTTGGCAAGGTCGTGCTCTACCAACTGAGCTACTTTCGCTTTTTTGATTGTGGACTGCAAATATAGGTAATTTGAATGTTCTGTCAAGCATATTTTAAAAAATATACTTAAATGCCGGATTAGCGCTTGATTATCAATTTAATTGTTTAGCTCAATGGTGAAAGTAGAGCCACTGTTTAAACCATTACTATAAGCATATATTTTCCCCCCCAGCCTTTTTAATATGGAACGAATTAAATACAGTCCGATGCCATAGGTAACTTCGCCTTCCGTGCCTTTGCGGGCATAGGAAGTAAAACGCTCGAAAATCTCTTCGGCATGATTCTGTTCAAAGCCTATTCCACTATCGATTACTTCAATATAGTTTACATTCCCTTGCCGATAGGCACGTATTAAGATCGATGATCCCCGGTAGGAGAATTTGATGGCATTATTGATCAAATTGTTGAGTACTTGCTGAAAGGCTCGAGGCTCGGTTTTTACTGATACATCAGGACTTATTTCCACCTCCAACCTTATATCTTTTTTGTCAAAATTCATTTGATACAACTCCTTACTATTGTTTAATAGCAATTTTAATTCAACAGATTTGAAATGTTCGGAGGTAATAGCTTCATCGCTTCGCATCAACTCCAAAACCGTTTCCATTAATTCTAACTGCTTACGGGTAGATATTTTTGCCTGCTGGATGATATAATCAATTTGCTCGGGATTTAAGTCCTCCTCTAATAATTCGAGTGAAGAAAGAGTGGAGTTAGCAGGACTTCTTAACTCATGCGATAATAATGCCAGCAGGTCTTTCTTTTCTTTTAATAACTGATCCAGTTCCGTGATAGCAAATTGTAAATCTTTGAGCAGGAATCCGATTTCATCTTTAAAATTTTCGGGGAGATTGGGAAGTTCATTCTTCTGTAAGTAATTACTTAAAGTTTTTCGGGCTAAATGAACGGGCTTTAAAAGCTCATTCATGATAATTAAGGTTAAGAAACATGCAAATGCCGTAGATACGATTGTGATGACCAAAATCTCATTTTTCGATGATATTTCCGAATGCCCGTACAGCAACCAAAGGATAATTCCTAATAAGGGGATGTGGATACCAATAAATGCTATAAACAGAAACTTTTGTGAATATGATTTCAGGAAGGGAATCTTCGATATTGTCCGATACAATTTCATATTCGATGAGTTCATTTAACCAGCCTTTCATGAGCGTATGTTTTTTGTACGCATAAAGCAGGCAAATAGTTACGTAACAGTATCGATACTCATGTCTTAAAAGAAGATAATAAAAAAACTATGGAAACTTTTGAATTAATAAAAGTTTCCATAGTTTTGGGGCGGTTAAATAAAAGGGGTATTTCAATGGAAGAAAGGATCTTGCATAAAAGTGATGAGTTGTATCGCAAATTCGGTGTAAGAAGTATTACTATGGATGATATTGCTCGTCAGTTGGGGGTTTCAAAGAAGACCATTTATCAATATTATCCGGATAAGGATGAATTGGTAATGGCTGTGACGAAGCTCAATCTCGAGGTTCATGTTTGCGAAATGGAGAAATGTTGCGGGCAGTATTCGGCAAATGCTGTTGAAGAGATGTTGAATGCAAACGAGAGTCTCACGCAAATTATGCAGATATATAATCCGGTGATGATTTACGATTTACAAAAATATTATCCGAATGCATGGAATTTATATAGAGACTTTCGCGATACGAATGTCATGAATATGATAAAAGCTAATTTTGAACGAGGAGTGAAAGAAGGTTTATACCGCAAAAGCCTGGATGCGGATGTATTGTCTATACTACGTTTAGAACAGATTGACTTATGTTTTAACGGAGATGTCTATCCGCCTGCACATTTTTCCTTTACCAAAGTAATGTCGCTGCTTATCGAACATTTTTTATATGGCATTGTGACCTTAAAGGGACACAAATTGATTAATACATACAAGAATATTAAAGAAGAATAAAAACATAATAAAAAACCCCAATGAACTATAAATCCATAAAATTAATTTTATTTTTTATGCTGTGTGGTTCGGTGCTGATGGCACAATCGAATACATACAGCTTTACGTTAGAAGAAGCAATCAATTTTGCATACGACAACCAGGTGGCTATGCAAAATGCAAAATTGGATGTAGAGATATCAAAAAATAAAGTAAGGGAAACGGTTTCCATCGGTTTGCCACAGGTAAACGGAACGGCATCCATTCAACGCTTTATTGATATTCCTACCCAGGTGGTACCGGCTAATTTCTTCGATACCACTGCTCCTCCGGATGTTCTTGCCCCTATAAGCTTCGGTACGGAATACAGCATGAGTTATGGCCTGGAAGCTTCGCAATTGTTGTTTGATGGTAATTACCTGTTGGGCTTGCAAGCGAGTTCGGTTTACAAAGACCTTACCATCAAGGCGCTGGAACGAACTAAAATTGAAACGGCTGTGAATGTAAGTAAGGCCTATTATTCGGTACTGGTAAATCGTGAACGTTTACAATTATTGGAAGCAAATATCCAGCGTTTGAAAAAAACGTTGGATGATACTAAAGCGTATTATGCAAACGGTTTTGCCGAAAAAATAGATCAGGACCGGATTAGTGTATTGTACAATAATTTAAGTACAGAGAAAGAAAACGTATCGCGTTTGGTAGAGCTTTCGCTGAAGCTGTTGAAATTTCAGATCGGAATGCCGGTAGATGCGAACCTGAGTTTGAAAGATAATTTGAAGAGTATTCAACTGGAAAATGTATTGGTTCAGGAAACGGCAATAAATCCGGAAGCTCGTGTAGAGTATGCTTTGATTAAAACACAATTACGATTGAACGAACTGGATTATAAACGTAACATCGTTACGCGAGCCCCCAGTTTAGTTGCTTTTGCAAGTTTTTCGGAAAACGGATTTGCCAATAAATTTCAGGATATCGGTAAAACATTCTATCCGACTTCGGTAATTGGTATATCCTTGAAAGTACCTATTATTGGTTCGGGACAGAAATCTTATCAAACCAAACAGGCAAAATTTGCAATGCAGAAATCGCAGAATGATTTAAACAATATCGTCAATGCGATTAACCTCGAAGCAAAATCATCCCAGATAAATTTTACCAACAGCCTTGCCTCTCTGAATAATCAGAAAAATAATATGGAGTTGGCGAAAGAAGTGGTACGTGTAACGAAAGCCAAGTACGATCAGGGAGTTGGATCGAGCCTGGAAGTGACGAGTGCTGAAACGGCTTTGAAAGAAGCAGAAACAAATTATATAGCCGCTTTATACGATGCAATTATTGCGAAGATTGAAATGGATAAAGCATTTGGAAAAATTAATTAATCGAAATTATAAAAAGTATGAAACAGATATTCACATTAATAAGTCTTGCAATTTTATTTGCAGCATGCAGTGAATCCAGTTCGAATGATAAACAAGCCGAGTTGGAAAAACTGAGAAAACAACAAGCAGAGATTTCACAAAAGATTAAAGAACTGGAAACGAGTATTGCTGCGGAAAATCCGGATGCTAATCGCAAAGTACGTTTTGTTGCTATCGACACCGTAATGGAAACAAACTTTCAGCATTATGTTGAAATTCAGGGTAAGATTGATGCGGATCAAAACCTGAATCTGATGCCACGTGCAATGGGCCCCATTATGGAAGTGAATGTAAAAGTTGGAGATCGTGTTTCCAAAGGCCAGGTACTTGCAGTAGTAGATGATAAGATTATTCGTAAAAGCATCATTGAATTGAAAACGCAATCGCAATTGGCAGAAACGGTTTATCAAAAACAAAAAAATCTTTGGGATCAGAATATCGGTACAGAGATTCAATACCTGCAAGCAAAAACCAATAAAGAAGCTTTGGAAAATTCATTGGCAACTTTAAACGAGCAGTTAGATCTGACTCGCATCAAATCTCCTATTGATGGTAATGTAGATGAAGTAAATGTAAAAGTAGGCGAGATGGTGAATACGATGTTACCTGCGATACGCGTAGTAAGTCCGAATAACTTAAAAGCAGTGGCAACGGTAGCAGAGACCTATTTATCGACCATAGAAACAGGCGATGAGGTAATTGTTACTTTCCCTGATATTCAGAAAGAATTTAAGACAAAAATTTCTTTTGCGAGTAGAGCCATCAATCCCATGAGCCGTACTTTCGATGTAGAAGTAAATCTGAACAGCGATAAATCGTATCGTCCGAACATGTTAGCAATTCTGAAAATTGTAGACTATAAAGCTTCGAAGGCTTTAACCGCACCTATCAATGCGATTCAAAACGATCAGCAAGGACAGTTTGTGATGATAGCAGAACTTGAAAACGGAAAATTAGTTGCAAAGAAAAAGCAGGTAGAAATAGGTGCTGTATATGGTGGTGTGGCAGAAGTGAAATCGGGGTTAAGTGTTGGGGATAAAATCATCATCTTAGGATTTCAGGACCTGAATGAAGGAGATCTGGTATCCTTATAATACCGGCTAATCAAAAAGAATTAATGTCTAAATAAATAATATACATGAAAGACGTTTTTAAAGAGTTTAAGCCCTCGAGTTGGGCGATAGATAATAAAACCTCCATCTATGTGATGACGGTGCTGTTATCGGTGATCGGGTATTTTTCCTATCAGGCTTTACCTAAGGAAAATTTTCCGGAGATTACGATTCCGAAAATCTTTATTCAGACTGTTTATCCCGGTACCTCTCCCGAAAACATGGAGAACCTGGTAACGAAACAGATCGAGAAGCAGTTGAAATCTACACAGGGTCTGAAAAAAATTACTTCAAACTCTTATCAGGATTATTCCTTTATCACTGCCGAATTTAATACCAATATCGATATCAAGGATGCCAAGCAGCGGGTGAAAGATGCGGTAGATAAAGCGAAACAGGATCTTCCGAATAATTTACCTGATGACCCGAATGTAATCGATATCAACTTATCGGATCTTCCGATTATGTATGTAAATATTTCGGGTGATTATGATTTGAAAAAACTGAAAGAGTATGCCGATGACTTAAAAGATCAGATAGAAGCATTGCGTGAAATTTCAGGAGTAGATATTGTGGGTGCGCTGGAGCAGGAAATTCAGATTAATGTCGATTTGAATAAAATGAATGCTGCTCAGATATCTTTTATGGATATTGAAAATGCTATCCGGTATGAAAATATTTCTGCATCGGGCGGAACTATAAAAATGGATGGAGTAAGAAGAACGCTGAACGTGAAACAGGAGTACCCGAATGCGATGGAAATCGCCAATACGATTATTAAAACTCCTCATGGTGCATCGGTTTATCTGAAAGATATCGCTGAAGTAAAAGATGGTTTTAAAGAGCAGGAAAGTTATGCGCGTTTATATGGCAAAAACGTTGTCACCCTGAATGTGAAAAAACGTAGTGGAGAAAACCTTATTGAGGCTTCCGATAAAATAAATACCATCATTGCAGATATGCAGGAAACGCATTTTCCGAAAGGCCTGGATATTACTATTACCGGGGATCAGTCGGATCAGACCCGTGTAACACTTCACGACTTAATTAATACTATTATTATCGGTTTTATTTTGGTAACGATTATCCTCATGTTTTTCATGGGTGTTACCAATGCAATTTTTGTGGCTATGTCGGTACCCTTGTCGATGTTTATAGCATTTATGATTATGCCGAGCATGGGTTTCACCATGAATATGATTGTATTATTCTCTTTCCTGCTGGCATTGGGTATTGTGGTGGATGATGCCATCGTGGTTATCGAAAATACACATCGAATTTTCGATAATGGTAAGGTGCCGATTGTGAAAGCGGCAAAGGTGGCAACTGGTGAAGTGTTTTTACCCGTATTATCCGGAACACTTACCACACTTGCTCCCTTCGTTCCTTTGATTTTCTGGCCGGGAATTATAGGTGAGTTTATGAAATTCCTCCCGATAACGCTTATTATTACTTTGTTGGCTTCGCTGGTAGTAGCTTATATTATCAATCCTGTTTTTGCCGTCGATTTTATGAAGGAGCATAAAGAGGATGACGATCATAAACCTACATTCGATAAACAGGTAAGGAGAAATTTAGTATGGATAGGCTTAATTGCTGCACTTGCATACCTGATTAATTTCGGTGCAGGAAATTTTGTAGTATTGCTTGCTTTATTGTATTTGTTCCATCATTTCTTTATGGCTAAAGCGGTACGTAAGTTTCAAACAAAAACTTGGCCGGCTGTTCAGAATTGGTACACCCGTAAACTCGATTGGACGCTTCATCGTCCCTGGACAATTATCTTTATCACAATCGGGCTTTTCTTTTTCTCCATTATTTTTACCATCATCCGTAGTCCGAAGTTTGAATTCTTCCCGACGGCCGATCCGAACTTTGTCTATGTGTATGTTAGTCTGCCTGTAGGTACAGACCAGGCTTATACCAACGAGGTGGTAAAACAGGTCGAAGACCGTGTAACAGGTGTTGTAGGAAAAGATAATCCTGTTGTATCATCGATCATCTCGAATGTTACGGTAGGGGTTACCGATCCGCAGGATGAAGACCAGGGAAATTATCCCAACCGGGGTAAAGTTACGGTAGCATTTGTTTCATACGGGAAACGGGATGGGGTGAACACTTCCATTTATCTTGATAAAATACGTGAAGCGGTAAAAGGTATTCCGGGTACAGAAATTACGGTGGCTCAGGAACAGGGCGGACCGCCAACTTCGAAACCGATCAGTATAGAAATTACCGGCGATAATTTAGATTCTTTAATCAGTACATCTACCCGCTTAAAGAAATATCTCGAGGATAAAGATATTCCGGGTGTAGAGGAACTGAAGTCGGATTTCCAAAACAATAAACCCGAAGTTATTTTTAATATCGACCGCGAACGTGCAAACCGCGAAGGTATATCGAGCGGACAAATAGCAATGACTTTACGTACGGCATTGTACGGAGCAGAGATCTCTAAATTCCGTGATGATAACGAAGATTATGAAATCAATTTAAGGGCAAAAGAAGATCAACGCAATAATATCGAAGCTTTACGCAATATCCGTATCACATACCGGGATATGGCAATGGGCGGGCAAGTTCGTCAGGTGCCGATGTCGTCGTTTGCTGATATTGAATATATCAATACCTATGGAGGGATTAAACGTAAGCAACAAAAACGGATAATCATTTTATCCTCGAATGTGTTGAGTGCGTACAATGCCAATGAAGTGGTTGCGGATATTCAGCAGGAAATTGATCAGTTCCGTGTACCCGATGGGGTGATGGTGCGTATGGCAGGAGAGCAGGAAGAGCAATTAGAAACGATGCAGTTTTTGGGAATCGCCCTGATGGTATCGTTTGGATTGATTCTGATTATTCTGGTTACACAATTCAATTCCATTTCGAAACCAATAATTATCTTGAGTGAGATTTTCTTCTCGATCATCGGGGTATTAATCGGTATCAGTTTGTTTAAGATGGAAATGTCAACCGTTATGATGGGGGTTGGTATTATTGCTTTAGCCGGAATTGTGGTACGGAATGGTATCTTATTGGTAGAATTTGCCGATTTAATGATGGAGCAGGGGATGACAGCCTATGAAGCGGTACTGGAAGCCGGCAAGACACGTATGACACCGGTATTGTTAACTGCCGGAGCGACAACCTTAGGGCTTATTCCTCTAGCGGTTGGCTTAAATATCGATTTCGCGAAACTGCTGAACGAATTTAATCCGCATATCTATTTCGGAGGCGATAACGTAGCTTTCTGGGGGCCTTTATCCTGGACCATGATCTTCGGACTTATTTTTGCTACTTTCTTAACCTTGATTCTGGTGCCGGTAATGTATTTATTGGTTGAAAATATCAAACAAAAATATTTTCGGAAAAAATCAAAACAATTAGAGGGCTAAAACAATTTATATACATATCATTCGTTATGCCTTTTTCATAAGGACACTTTTCAATAAGTGGTTTTTCAATAATTTAGGTTAGTTAGGTTAGATCCCCGGTTTTTTGCCGGGGATCTTTTTTTGCAAGGGCTGAAAATTAAGGGCTAAAGTTTTATTACGGGCTTTTTATCCTTTGTTTCAAAGAGTCCTGAGTAATTAAACCTTATATCCCAGGATAAGCAGGTTACAAATGCTATCTTTTATTACAGCGACACCCGGGAGTTTCCCGTAATCTAAAAAGCCATATTTACGGAAGAAGCGTACGCTGGGCTCATTTTGTTCAAAAATAAATGCCAGAAGGGTATGAATGTTTAATTGTTTGGCTTCCCGGAAAGCATGTAAAAGCATAAGATGTCCGATTCCTTTTAGCCGGTAAGCTTCAGAAATATAAATAGCAATTTCTACCGTTCCCTGATAAGCCTTACGGCCATAGAAGCTTTTGAAGCTCATCCAGGCACAAAGCTTCCCGTTATGCACAGCAACCCATAAAGGCCTTTGTTCATTAAAGGAATAAAACCATTCTGTCCGCAGTATAGGCTCATACGCTTCTGTATCGGCAGTTACTAAGCCCGAAGGAATACTTTCATTGTAGATCGCTGTTATGTTGGGCAGGTCGCTGATTACAGCCTTTCGTATATGTATCATGCTTTAACTTTTATAGGGTTATTAAGAGGGATTGTGATTGTTTGATGAAATTTAATGGAAATAAACCGGGATTTAAAACAAAGAGAACAAATTTAAATCCTTTTATATCTTTGATGAAGCGATACCCAACTAATAATGATTCTAAACGATTAAATGGAAGCGGTTTATACTTTTGATAAAAATTTTGAAAAGCTTAATCATAGCGAGGAGGCTTTACCTAAAGGGGAATATGAAAACTGCATTTTCTCCCGTTGCGACTTCTCGGAAGCCGATCTGTCGGGTTTTCAGTTTTCAAATTGTGAGTTTAATGACTGTAACCTGAGTCTGGCAAAGCTTGCAAAAACAGCGTTGAGAGAGCTTCGCTTTATAAATTGTAAGTTGTTAGGTTTGCATTTTGAGTATTGTAACCCTTTCGGACTTTTCTTTTATTTTGAGAATTGTTTGTTAGATCATTCTTCCTTTTATCAAATAAAGATTAAAGAAACGGTCTTTAAAGGTTCGCGCTTACATGAGGCTGATTTTTCGGAATGTGATTTAAGTGGAGCGATTTTTGATAACTGCGATTTACATTTAGCAATATTCGATCAAAGCATTTTGGAAGGGGCTGATTTTCGCAATGCATATAACTATACTATCGATCCGGAGAATAACCGGATTAAAAAAGCGAAATTTTCGACACAGGGGATTGCCGGTTTGCTAAGTAAGTATGATATTAAAATTGAAGGCTGAACGTATTCATAAATTTAAAATAATCTTGTAAAGCTCTGAAAAGAGCTATATCTTGAACCCCCAATAACACGCTCAATTTATAATAATGATAACAAATTCTGTATCGACAACACATACTGAGGCAGATACACTACCCTTACGAATACTTGTTGCGGAAGACAATCCGGTAAATCAACTTTTAATCAGGCATAACTTAAAGAAACTGGGCTATGAACCGGATCTGGTTAAGAGTGGAATAGAGGTATTGCAAGCTTTGGAACAACAGAGCTATTCACTTATTCTGATGGATGTATATATGCCTGAAATGGATGGCCTGGAAACGACTTTAGAAATTGTGAGAAGATATGGTTCCGACCGGCCGCTTATTTTTGCAATTACAGCGAACATTATCTCTACCGATATTGATAGGTATTTGACGGCAGGAATGAGTGATTATTTATCAAAACCTTTTAAGCCCGAAGACCTGCAAGAAAAAATTAACAAATGGAAACAAGCACTGCAAAAGAAAATCAATAACTAACCATTAATAATTAATCATTAACCATTATCACCGATCTACCTCCCCCAAAACAATATCAATAGAACCCAGGATTGCAATAAGATCAGCAATCATAATTCCCTTCGATAGTTCGGGCAATACGGAAAGGTTTGAGAAGCTTGCTGCTCGGGCTTTGCAGCGGAAAGGGATTTCGCGCTTACCATCCGCAATAAAATAATACCCCAATTCTCCTTTTGTACTTTCTCCGCGGATATAAAAATCCTGTGCTTGGGGTGTAATTTTCCGAGGTTGCTTTGCACGGGGATCAAAGTCAGGACTTCTTTTCAATTCTTTTTGTAAACGTTCCAAACATTGCTCAACAATACGAACCGATTCATGGACTTCCCTGATGCGTACCCAGTAACGATCCCAGCAATCACCGGTAGTTCCCATCGCTCCTTGTCCCATGGGAATATCAAATTCTAATTCGGGATAAACCGAATATCCGTCAACCCTCCGTAAATCCCATTTGATTCCCGAACCCCGTAACATAGGTCCCGAACAGCCATAATTGATAGCGACATCCAAAGGAAGTACGCCTATATTTTTAGTACGGCTGATAAATATTTCATTATCGGTAAGTATTTGATCAAGCTCAATCAATTTGGGTTTGAAATAATCAATAAACTCTTTGCATCGTTCTTCAAAACCTATGGGAAGGTCGAAAAATAATCCACCGACCCAAATATAATTGTAAAGCAAACGGGCTCCCGAAGCCCATTCTAATAAATTGACAATATGTTCGCGATCGCGGAAGCACCAGAAGAAAGGTGTCCATGCTCCCAGATCCATTCCATAGGTACCGATAGCAATCAAATGTGAAGCGATGCGATTTAATTCACAAACCAATACACGGATATATTCTACCCGTTTAGGAATATCTTTGTCGATACCCATCATACGTTCAACGCCCATCACAAAAACATGACTGTTATTCATCGAGCTGACGTAGTCCATGCGATCGGTGAATGGTATTATTTGTTGGTAAGAAAGATGCTCGGCATGCTTTTCGAAGCAACGATGTAAATAGCCTATATGTGGTACACAATCTTTGATAATTTCACCATCGGTTAATAATTCCAAACGTAAAACCCCATGCATCGAAGGATGCTGAGGGCCCATGTTTAAAATCATCTCTTCCGATTTTAGTTGAGAAATATCATGTTTAAATTTGCTCATCCTAAAGGTCTATTTTTATTCCTTTGTATTGTTCTGCTGTTTGATAATCTTTTCGTAAGGGATAGCCTTCCCAATCGTCGGGGCAAAGAATACGGCGCATATCGGGATGCTCTTCGAAGCGTATGCCGAACATATCAAACACTTCGCGTTCATGCCAGTCGGCGCTGCGCCATACCTGTGATACAGAGGGTACGATAGGTAAGGCTTCCGCATTCCGGTCTATATCGAAGTGTATCTTTAAAGTCTGCTGTGTTTTGTATGGGATAGATGCTAAATGATAAACAATTCCCATTTGATTGAGCTCGGTTCCATAATCTACTCCCGAAATGCAGGAGAGAAAATCGAAATAAAATTCGGGATGGTCACGAAGAAAAAAGCATACCTCGCGTATGCTTGCAGTATTGATCGTTAAAGAAGCTTGTAATCCGGAACGATCTTCTCCGAGGATACAACGCTCTCCAAATTTATTGATTAAGGATTCTTTTACCTGTGTTGTAAGCATAGCTTTTCTTAAGGAGCTAAGCGCTCGGTTTTCCATTTACCTTTTTCCATCAGGGAATATTTGATGCGGTCGTGTAAACGTCCGGCTCTTCCTTGCCAAAATTCTATGTGTATCGGACTTAAAATAAATCCTCCCCAATGAGCAGGCTTCGGTATGTTTTTATCGGCATATAATTCCATATTTTTTTGAAAGGTAATATCTAAGATATTGCGGTTGGGAATTACCTGGCTTTGAGGAGACGTAATAGCTCCGATACGACTTTCGAATGGACGAGTATTAAAATATGCTTCCGATTCTTCTTTACTTAATTTCTGTATTTTCCCTTCGATGCGCACCTGACGTTGTAGTTCAGGCCAAAAGAACACTAAAGACGCAAAAGGGTTTCTGGAAAGCTCTTTCCCTTTACGACTTAAGTAATTTGTATAAAAACTAAACCCTCTTTGGTCGCAACCTTTTAACAACACAATACGTGCCGAGGGGATACCCTCTTTGGTAGCTGTAGCAAGGGTCATGGCATTAGGCTCGAAAACTTCGGCTTTAATCGCTTCATCGAACCATTTGCTGAAATGGATGATAGGGTCTTTCGAAAGATCAGCTTCCTTTAATTCGGCAGTTATGTATTCGGTTCTGAGATTCTCTATTTGCTCTTTTGATATCATGCAGTAAATTTACAATAAATTCTCCTATCTGCTTTTATCCTTATAGAGATTTCTCCAATATAATTTCTCATTTAATTTTTGTAAGATCAGTTCTGCCAGTACCATTGCACTATGCTTGTCCGACATTGCTTTACGAACATCTTTTTCCGATACATCGATGCGATATAAACTTGCCCATAACAGGGCTCGGTTTGTTTTTAACAAATGGTCGATATGATTTGCCAATTCACTGCGTACCTGTTCATAATCGTTTAGTGGTGCTGTTAAGGCACTCTCAGGAATCTCAAAATCTACACTCAGCTGATTTTTTAACTGCTCGATGGGAATATGTTGCAGATTTTTTTTAGAAGGCATATTTTAAGGATTTGAATAAATCTTTTATGTACAATAATACCGGTTTTATACGATATAAGTCTTATATGCAGGAAGAAGAGATGATAAGCTATAGGATTTTTAAAATAAATTAGTATATTCCTGTTAAAATATAAAACCACAGCGATGCTTAATCAACTGAGTCCCGAAAATGGAAAGATATTGATTTCGGAACCTTTTATGTTAGACCCGAATTTTCGCCGCTCCGTAATCTTCATTGTAGAGCACGGAGAGGAGGGTACTGTCGGCTTTGTCCTGAACCAGGAAACAGAGGTAGCTATTCATGACGTCATCCGGAAGTTTCCTATTTTTGATGCACGTATACATATTGGTGGCCCGGTAGAAACGGATACGCTGCATTATATACATACCTTAGGAGAGAAACTGGAGGGAGCCCGGGTTGTTGCCGAAGGGGTTTATTGGGGAGGTGATTTCGAGACGCTGAAGCAACTGGTAGAGCGTGGAGAGGTAAATGAATCTCAGGTACGTTTCTTTATCGGTTATTCGGGATGGAGTCCGGGTCAACTGGATGAAGAGCTGCAACAGAACTCCTGGATTGTATCGGGTACATCCAAAGAAAATTTATTTGATAAAGATTACGACGATTTCTGGAAAGAAACCATCCGCAGTTTAGGAAGTAAGTACGCACATATTGCAAATTTCCCTCAAAACCCTATGTGGAATTAGTTATTAAAAAAGATTAATACTTTCCTTTTAGTTTTTCCGCCGATTCGAGTACCTTATTTTTCAGATCTTCTTTATATTTTTCCAAACGTTTCGAGAGTTCTTCATCGGAAGTAGCGCAAATTTGTGCAGCGAGTATCCCCGCATTTGTTGCACCGTTTAATGCAACAGTAGCGACCGGAATTCCGCCGGGCATTTGTAAAATAGAAAGAACTGAATCCCAGCCATCTATAGAGTTACTTGATTTTACAGGAACCCCAATAACCGGTAATACTGTGACGGAAGCTACCATGCCGGGTAAATGTGCAGCTCCACCGGCTCCTGCTATGATTACGTGTAGTCCGCGTTCTTTTGCTGTACGGGCATATTCAAACATTCGCTCGGGAGTACGGTGCGCCGAAACAATAGTTAATTCGAATGGTACCTTTAGTTCTGTCAGGATGTTTGCCGCTTCTTCCATTACTGTCAGGTCGGATTGGCTTCCCATAATTATTCCTACTTTTTTCATACTTTTTTTAATTAGCTAATGGGATAATTAGTTAATTCGACAATTACCAAATTACTAAATTATCTCATTATCCCGTTACCAAATTAGCTAGTTACCCTCAACTCATGTTTCACCACTTTCGCTTTTCTGAGGGCTTCATTCCTATCTTCGTCAATAACTGTTATGTGGCCCATCTTACGATAAGGTTTTGTTATTTTTTTCCCATACAAGTGTACATAAACTCCATCCAAAGCTAATATTTCTTCCATTCCACGGTATTGGGCCGGTCCTGTATGTCCCTCTTCACCCAGTAAATTTATCATAACCGAAGTATATTTTACAGAAGTATTACCTAAAGGCTGATTAAAAATACTGCGTAAATGTTGTTCGAATTGTGACGTGATATTGCCTTCGATGGTTTGATGGCCACTGTTATGCGGACGGGGGGCCATCTCATTTACCAATACGGCTCCATCTTTTG
Source organism: uncultured Sphingobacteriaceae bacterium (assembly GCA_964454645.1). GTDB lineage: Bacteria > Bacteroidota > Bacteroidia > Sphingobacteriales > Sphingobacteriaceae > CAYVTM01. Next base: position 196,077 of record CAYVTM010000004.1, read on the forward strand.
TAACAAACATTTCGATGGCAAGTAATCCTACCAGCTCTAACTTTTCTGCAATAGCAATGGCGAGGTTTTCAGCTTTCAATTGTATAAATTCCGAAAGCGATGAAGGTGAGATTAAAAATTCCACTAAATTTGCCTGGGGATGAAATTCCATTTCCACAACCGGAAAAGTTTTAATAGATCCCGATTCATTACGCGCTACGATAACCGATATCTCTTTATCAAAATCTACCAAACGCTCAATTATAGAAGGAGCATCGAAAGCCTGCTCAAAATCTTCCTTACTTCTAAGAATCTGAACACCTTTCCCGTCGTATCCATCCTTACGTAATTTTTGTACGTAAGGGAGAGGCCAGGTATGCTTAAGCAGTTCGGAATTATTGGCAATGAGCTGAAAATCGGTAGTAGGGATCGCATTATCCTTCAGAAATTGTTTTTGAACTCCTTTATCCTGAATCATACGAATGATTGCCGGCTGAGGGAAAACTTTTTTTCCTTCCTGCTCCAGCTTTTCGAGCGCATCTGTATTTACCCTTTCAATTTCTATCGTAATTATATCGACCTCTTTTCCGAATGCATATACGGTATCGAAATCGGATAAAGCACCTACCTGGAATTTTTCACAAAGGTTTTTGCAGGGCGCATCTTTATCCGGATCTAAAATATGAATGCTCACATTGTAATTGATAGCTGACTGTATAAGCATACGACCCAATTGTCCGCCGCCTAATATTCCCAGTTTCAGATCTCCGTAAAATGTTTTCATGTATGAATTAATGGTTCAGTTTTAATTTTCTTCTGCAATTCGAGCAAACCTCCGATAAGTGCTTCGGGACGTGGCGGACAACCCTGAACATAAATATCTACAGGAACCACACGATCTACTCCTTTTACAACATGATAGCCGTACTGCCAGTAGGGACCTCCGCAATTAGAACAAGAACCCATCGAAATAACGTAACGAGGCTCGGGCATCTGCTCGTACAAACGTTTAATACGTTCGGCCATTTTAAACGTTACAGTACCTGCAACAATCATCACATCCGATTGGCGCGGAGATGGACGAGGAAATACTCCGAAGCGATCCACATCGTAATTTCCCGAAAGAGTATCCATAAATTCTATCGCACAACAGGCAAGCCCGAATCCCATCGGCCACATCGACGACAGTCTTGCCCAACTCAACAAATCGTTTAGTTTGGTAATGATAACTCCTTCGCGTTCTATTTTTTTGCTAAGATCCTGCATCTGTTTTATTCCGTTTTTCGAATGGCGCTCTTAAAGGGCGGACGCATACTCGTACTCGCTGCTTTTTCTTCTGTTACTGTTATTTGCTCAGGCTGAAATTCTTTAATCGAATAATTTTCCTCATTGATGGCATCGTACACAGTTCGAGGAATGTTTACAGCAACATGCGGAATTTTTATTTCCGGACGTACCCATTCCAAATCCCCTTTTACCCATATATACACCAAACCGATCAATAAAATTAATACAAAAAGAAACATCTCTACAAGGCTGAAAATGCCCCATTGAGGTATTGCTTGTAACAAGGCTTCATCAGCAAAGATTGTTGACCAGGGGAAAAGAAAGACAATTTCTACATCGAAAAGGATAAAAATGAGGGCAATTACATAAAAACGCATATTGAATTGTAAGCGCGAATTCCCCGCGGGGTCTTCCCCGCATTCGTAACTGCTGTTCTTTTCCGGATTGGGTTTATGTGGGCTAATCAGCTTAGCTATAGCATATCCAAGCATAATAAACACGAAACCTAAAATTAGAAACACGAAAATCTTTCCAAATTCAGATATTTGCGCTACTTCCTGCATAACCAAAGGTAGGAAAAAATATAGAATGCAAAACTATGATGCGATAATAATCGGTGCGGGAGCATGCGGATTGATGTGTGCCGTACAAGCCGGATTTCTGGGAAAGAAGGTATTGGTACTGGAGAAGAATGAGAAATCGGGGGCGAAGATTTTAATATCGGGCGGCGGACGTTGCAATTATACCAATCTCTATACCGAACCGCTGAATTTTATTTCCGGGAACGAGCATTTCTGTAAATCGGCTCTTTCGCAATGGACCGTTGCGGATACCCTACAGTTTTTTGAGCGTTATGGGATTGAAGGGCATGAGAAAACCTTAGGTCAATTATTCCCTGTCAGTAATAATGCACGCGATATTGTGAATGTTTTTTTGGACTTATGCAGAGAGATGGAGCAGGAAATTTTGAACGAAGCCGAAGTAAGTTCGGTAAGCAAAGAAAGGGAGGAGTATGTCATACAATACAAGCATCAGGGTAAAATTCAGAAAATCAGGACAGCTTCCGTAGTAGTTACTACCGGAGGGTTGCCTATACCCAGAATGGGTGCTACCGATTTTGCTTTGCAATTAGCCAAGCAGTTCGGATTGAAACTCACGCGAACAGCAGCAGCCCTGGTACCCCTGGTGATTGCACATTCCGACAGGCCCTGGTACGAACAGCTTTCGGGTACCAGCGTTTATTGTCGTGTCAGCAAAGATCATATTTCTTTCGATGAAAATATTTTGTTTACTCATTGGGGACTGAGTGGTCCCGCGATTTTGCAAATCTCTTCGTATTGGAAACAAGGAGAATCTTTCGAGATAGATTTTTTACCTCAATTCAATTTGCCAGAAATGATTGTGAAAGACCGGGATATCAATGGGAAAAAGATTTTCGGAAATTATTTAGGAATTTATCTGCCCAAACGTTTGGTGGATGCATTGAGCGATTATCTTCCGGCTGATAAAAACTTAGCAACCTTAAGCAATTCCGATCTTCAACTGATCGATAGCTATATCCATCATTTTGAAGTAACACCGGCAGGAGACAAGGGTTATGATAAAGCAGAGGTTATGCTTGGCGGAATATCTACTGATGAGCTTTCTTCAAAAACATTAGAAGCGAAAAAAGTCAAAGGACTTTATTTCGGAGGGGAATGCGTGGATGTTACCGGATGGCTGGGAGGCTATAATTTCCAATGGGCTTGGGCATCGGGTTATGTAATTGCACAAAGCATATAAGCATACTTTGTGCAATTGAAAGTATGAGTAATTATAACTTATAAGAAAGTGCAAACATCAATGCAGTATTATACATTTCGGAACCTTTGCTTACTTCCATAAAGCCCAATGTGTATCGCGCACTTACACCCACTTTTAAAATTTGAATGTTCAAGCCTACAACACCTCCAATTTCGGAACGGTTGAATGAATCCAGATCGGTGCTTTTTACGGTAGCACCACCTTGTGGAGTACTTTCGCTTGATTGTGAAATCAGGTAGGAATATTGCGGACCTATATCGGCAGAAAATCCAGGAAACATTTTAAGACGTAGCAATACAGGAACATCCAAATAGTTATAACGTGCATTTACATCTGTGTTGTTAGTGCTTGCAGTATATCCTTTTTGAGAAAATAAAAGCTCAGGTTGAATAGCTATTAAAATGAAATCTGCTTTTAAAAACATCCCTGCATGTATGCCTTGTTTAAAATCGGGACTAAGATTTTTTACGCCAATAACTGAAGAAAGAGTTAATCCGGCTTTAGGACCATAACTAATGCCCTGTGCTTGTGCATATACCGTACTGCATAAAACGCACATCAAAAAAAATATCTTTTTCATAAAGTGAATAGGGTTTAATAAGATCCTAATGTCGGAATTATAATCCGAAAAATAAAATCAGGGTTGGGCTTCAACAAGTTCCTTCAATCTGATTAGATTTTCGGCATCTCTGCTTTGAAAATCATCTTTCATGAAAGTAAACAAGGAACGCATAAACACAGAGTTTGCACGTATCGTATTCCTGCAAATTACCGTACTCGCATTTTTTTCGGGGGTGATAAACAAATACTCTACTTTATTTGCCAATATTTCATTTTCGAGGTCGAAACTGTATCGGCGCTCTGCACTGTTTTCCAATACCCGCTCGGTAAGTAAAAATGTCTTTCCATCCTGCTGAACTGTTAATTGATATACCGAACCGGGTTGGTGTGCTTCACCCGATACCAATTCCATTTCCTGATAACCATCGAGCCATTCTTTTTTCAGTTCATCATTCATAAATACCGACCAGGATTTTTTAACCGGACGGTTGATCTGAACGATATTTTCGTATTCAATGCTGGAATTGATGAGTCCGATCAATAGAAATGCTCCTAAGCAAAATAAGATAAATCCGATTACGTATAAGACTGTTTTCATAAGAAATATTGTAGGAGAAAATATATTGATGAAAATATCAGTCAGTTGATAATCTTCATCTAATTTATTACTTATCTCCTTATAATTTTATTCTTAGTACTTTTACGAATCTCGTTTGTAAATTGTTTCAGTAGCCTTGTCTTCTGTACCTTCGGGGCTGATATTATAGGCAGTAATTACTAATTCATTGGAGTTTATAAGTTTTATATCCGTCCGCCAGAACCAATCGGGGTGTTCATCGCCGACAAAATAGCTGCCCTTTACTTTAAAAGAACCGGGAGAAAATGCTCCTTGCGACCACATGATTCCCGTACTCATGTGAAAGCTATCGATCCATACACTTTCGAAACGATTGGCTGCAATATTGTATCCATAAATTGCAATGCCTTCGAAAGCTTTGCCTTCTATAAGCCCTGTGTATTCGTGCATCACAAAGCGTCCTCCTAAAATACTTCTGATACTGCCTTCCATAGGCGATTCATCAGCGAGAACACTGGGTTCGAACCAGGTTTGGCAAATTCCTTTCCAGTTCCCTACAAGTTTTTGTAATTCATGATGATAGCCGTTCGTTAATGATTCTGAAAACTTCGACATATTATTTATTAAAACTATTGAACGAAGATTGTATTAATTCCTGCAAAACTTTCATATCGATATCTGCAAGTTTATTAATGTAGATACAGGATTTACCGGTCTTGTATTTGCCCAATTTATTCAGCAAATGTTCGAATGGCTTATGATCTGCTATTATGTATAAACTGATGTTTTGCTTGCGTGGTGAGAACCCGACCCGAAACCAGTCCCCTTCACGTCCGGTAGAATATTTGTACCGATAATCGCCAAAACCGATAATACTATCGCCCCACATCTTTGCAGGAGCTTTCGTATAATCCTCCATCATTTTCAGCAATTGCAAGCTATCTTCCCGGCGTGTTTTATCTTCCAGCGCGTTTAAGAATTTCACAACGGATTGATTGTTTACTTTTGTTTTTAATTCAGCCATAGATTTAACTGTAAGATTTTATATTCCCTTTTTCGTCGAATTGTATAGACGGATTATAAGCAAACTCCCATAAGTTATGTTCAGGATCTTCAATATATCCGCGATAGCCACCCCAGAAAACTTTTTCGGGAGCACGTGCTATCTTTACTTTTTTTGCGTTGAGTTTTTCGAAAAGTTTATCTACCTCTTGTTCCGATCCCATATTAATGGATAGGCTGAAAGGCTTATGGTCATTCATTTGTAAGAAATGTACACTGGCATCTTCGGCTAATTCCTGTTGTGGAAATAAGCCGAAGATGATTCCGTTTAATTGAAAAAAAATAATTCCTTCGTTTTCGAAAACTTCTTTCCATCCGAAGGTTTCCTTATAAAATTTTTTCATATTGTTCAGATCTTTTACGCCAATAGTGATAAAGCTGACACGTTGCGGGATATTCATAGTCTTCATAGTCTATAAGTTTATTTTTTCATGGCTACACGATAAAGAATGATACCCATCGCTAAGAAAAATAATGCTCCTAATATTTGATATCCATCCGAACCGATAGCAGCGGTAATTCCGTGCTCGGCATTTATTTTTTTCAAAGATTCCATTACAGAATCATTTACCGAAAGTATGGCGACTATTACTCCGGCTAAAGCTCCCCCGGCAACCAGTCCTGTGGCAAACAGGCTTCCTTTACCCAACTCATCATCTTCTTTTACTTCTTGTTTTTTTGCTTTTCTCCATTCTACAATTCGTTTTACCAGGCCTCCTGCAAAAATAGGAAGGGTAGTGGATAAAGGAAGATAAGCACCTACCGCAAAGGATAGGGATTGCACGCCGCATAGCTCAACCGTTAATGCGATGAACACACCTACCAACACAAACTGCCAGTCGAGGTTAAAGGATAAAATTCCTTTGATAAGTGTTGCCATTAAAGTTCCTTGCGGTGCAGGATACTTATCGGTTCCGATGGCATGAAAAATTCCCTGATTGATCATTTCGCTTGTGGGCGTATCCAATATTTTTACTGTAAAACCAATTGCCAGTGAAGAAACAATCGCACCGATAAATAATGCAAGTTGTTGATACTTAGGAGTAGCACCTACGATGTATCCCGATTTTAAATCCTGAGAAGTAGCGCCTGCATTTGCGGCAGCGATACAAATCATCCCGCCTACTACCAATGCCATTGGCTCATATACTTTGCCTGTCCAGCCGATAGCAATAAATACTAAGCAGGTTCCCATAATGGTAGCAATAGTCATTCCTGATATAGGATTATTGGATGAGCCGATAAGCCCGACAATTCTGGAAGAAACCGTCACGAAAAAAGCTCCGAAGACAACCACTAAAACTCCGATCAATAGTTTATTAAAAATTGTTTCACCGGGAATTTGCGGAAGCAGGGTCATCAGCAATACTAAGACGATACTGCCGATAATAACCACACGCATGCTGAGGTCCCGTTCGGTACGTTTGTTTTGTGTTGCTACATCTATATCGTTCTTTTTAAAAGAAGATAAACTTCCTTTGAAAGAAGAGATGATAGTAGGAATCGTTTTAATGAGCGTAACAAACCCGCCTGCTGCAACAGCACCTGCACCAATCTGACGAATATAGGCAGTATAAATTGCGGGAGCATGCGAAGTGAATGTTTGAGCAACCGGATCCCACCCTCCCGGACCGCCTGCTGTAGCAAGGTCTTTCAGGTAGCCTAACTTTACCAATTGCATAGCGATGGTTGTATCGGGAACTACCGATGCTAATAAAGGAATTAAGCCTAACCATGCCATTACACCCCCGGCGACCAATACCCCTGCAATTTTAAAGCCGATGATATAACCCACACCCATGTATTCGGGAGTGATTTCACCGCTGACAGTTGCGGAAGGAAAAAATTTATTCGTTTGTTTGGTAATGAATGCAGGAGTTTCGGCGATCACATGAAATACTTTTTGCAATAACGCATAGGCCATTGCCAGGCCCAAACCTAAGAAGGCTGTCTTTGCAAAATCACCTCCTTTTTCACCTGCCTTTAATACCGATGCACAGGCTGTACCTTCGGGATAGGGTAAGGTTTCGTGCTCTTTTACAATTAAAGAGCGACGCAACGGGATCATCATTAAAGTTCCTAAGATACCTCCTAAGATAGCAAGTGTTAAAATCGTCATATATCCGAAATAAACTTCTCCGCTGCTTATCCCTGAATTATCTACCGATAGGAATAAAAATCCCGGTAATGTAAATACAACTCCGGCAGCAATGGATTCCCCTGCCGATCCGGTAGTCTGAATGATATTGTTTTCGAGAATGGTAGTCTTGAAAAATTTTTTCCCCAGGGTAATTGCAATTACGGCAATGGGAATGGAAGCAGAAACGGTAAGCCCGGCTTTTAAGGCTAAATATACCGTAGCGGCACCGAAAATAATACCGAAAACACAACCTAAGAGAATAGATTTTAAGGTGAATTCCGCCATTTGTGCATCATCCGGCACAAAGGGTCTAAATGTTGAAGGTTTTTCTTGCATGGGTGGTTTAAAAATTAATTTGAATAGGCTTTGATGCAATATCAGAATTAAAGGTAATAAAAAAGGCGCCATCCTAAAACAGCACCTTAAATTTTTAAACGATTCTCAGAATATTAACTGATTCCCTTCATCATCTTTTTCAGAATCGGAGAGATGGCTAATAGCACAAGTCCCGATACCATAGACGTTAGAATAAGGAATGAGAAAAGATCCAGGTCGAATTTATGTAATAAGCTTTCGAGGATACCTGCCATGTAATTCGCTAAAGCGATGCTCGAGAACCAAAGACCCATCATTAAAGAAACAATCTTTGGAGGGGACAACTTGGTAATCATCGATAATCCGATAGGAGATAAGAATAATTCTCCGATGGTATGTAATAAGTAAACACCTACCAGCCATAAAGGAGAAATTAAAACGCCACCGTTGGATGCTGCATTTGCAAAGTACATAACTACAAAGCCTAATCCCAGGAGAATTAATCCCAATCCGAATTTCACAGGGATATTCGGATTTTTGTTGGCACGATTAAGAGCAATCCAAAGTGTTGCGAACAAAGGAGCTAAGATAAATATTCCCAAAGCATTGATCGATTGGAACCATGACGTAGGAATTTCGAAATTACCTAACAACCGATTCGTTTTTTCTTCGGCAAAGAGATTAAACGTTCCACCTGCCTGTTCGAACCCTGCCCAGAAGAAAATATTAAAGAAAGCTAAAACAAGGATAACGCCCACGCGCGACCATTGATCGCCGCCGCTGGTATTTTTAAAGATCACATAGATAACCCCGATAGCTCCGATAATAAAGAGTGTATTTAAAATAGTAGAATAGGTTGCATCGCTTAGTGAAGTGAAGAAGGTTATTAAAGCCCATGTTCCTACAGCTGTTCCAACAATGATTCCGAGTATATCGAACCAGTCTCTGGTTCTGAATTTAGTTGCTGTTTTATCACTCATCGTCGGAGGCATGCCTACGGTTCCTAAGTATTTGGTAGTGGAATGAAAGATGACCAGCCCTAACAACATTCCTAGGCCCGCAGAGGCAAATCCATAACTCCATCCAACTGTTTCACCTAAAGTACCGCTAATTAAAGGTGCTATGAATGCTCCTAAGTTGATACCCATGTAAAACAAGGTAAATCCCGAATCGCGGCGTGTATCATTCTCATTGTACAATCCCCCCACCATGGTAGAGATATTAGGTTTAAAGAAACCGTTACCTACAATAATTAATCCCAGGCCTAAATTAAGCAAGGGCATACTCGCTGCTATCGATTCTGCTCCATAACCGGAACCTGCGCTCAATGCCAATGTGAAATTTCCCAAAGCCATTAAGATACCACCGATGTAAATACTTTTACGCTGGCCTAAAATACGATCGGCTAACATCCCCCCCGCGATAGGAGTAAGATATACAAGCCCCGTGAATATTGCGTAAATCTCTAAAGCGCTTGCTCGTTCAAGGCCGAAGCCGCCATTCATCGCTTGTGAGGTTAAGAATAGCACCAATAGTGCCCGCATTCCATAATAACTGAAACGCTCCCACATTTCGGTAAAGAAAAGGGAATACAACCCCTTAGGGTGTGATGTTTTTGTTTCTGACATAATATAATATAGCAATAGTTTATAAAAAGCTAATATAGGGGAATTCCGTTAATTAGCTAATTACCCTAGTGTTTACTGATAATTCCTCTCAACCATTTCAACATAGCGAAAATAATTAAGGCAGCGATTAAGCAGGCAACAAAATTGATATAGAAGAAATATTCTTTCTGACTGTAATTGTCCCACAAGCTTGCCAGTACACCCGATAATTTATTTCCGATCGAAGTGGCTAGGAACCATCCCCCCATCATTAAGGAAGTAAATCGTTGCGGTGCTACTTTGGAAACCAGGGATAACCCGATTGGGGATAAGAATAATTCACCTACGGTAACTACTGCGTAGGAGCCAATCAACCATATAGCCGAAACTTTATCGGCAGTAATGTCGGTGGATAATACGGCAAAGGCCATTACCAATGTAGAGAATCCGGTGATTAATAATCCGTACCCGATTTTTGCAGGTGTGGATGGTTCTCTGTTTCGTTTTCTAAGCCATGCAAATAATCCGAGTACGATAGGTGTTATCAATACGATAAAAAACGGATTGACAGATTGAAATATTTCGGTGGAAATGAGTTTAGTGGTTTCTCCTTCTTCAGGCCATTTTTCTTTGGGAAGATTTTGGAAATAAGGGTCGGGACTGATAACCTTTACCGTATTTCCTTCTGCATCTTTAACAGCCCGGAAATACGGATCGTATTGAATATATTCCCCGGGTTCGGTACTAACTTCCTGTACCATTCCAAAAGGTTTTACAATCGGTTCAACGCTTTCCGGAATTTCACGATCGGTATAGGTTTCGGCGAAGATAGTTAAAGCGGATGCATTCTGTTTGAATACTGCCCAAAAGACAATTACAACGGCAAAGATCGAAAGCAAGGCCGCAATTTGTGAACGCTCTTCTTTGCTCGAACGGATTAAGAGATTCACATAAAATAAAATTACCGGAATACAGGCGATGATAAATCCATCGGTAGAATCGGACCCGAAAATATTTCCCGGAATAAACCATCCTAAAACTCCGAAAAGTATTGCGGGTAAAAATACATATAACAAAACATTCTTTACCGATATGTCACCTTCTTGTGCAGGCTTACGGATGTCAGCGTCTTTTATATGTTTGGTTCCGTTTAGAAACCAGATGATACCAATCAACATACCCACACCGGCAGCAGCGAATGCATAGCCCCATCCGTATTCATTACGCATGTAAGCCGCTACAAAGTTACAGATGAATGCTCCTACATTGATCCCCATGTAAAAGATGTTGTATCCGGCATCTTTCTGATCTTTGTATTCTTTTGAAGAATAGAGGTTGCCTAGAAGTGTAGAAATATTCGGTTTGAAGAAACCGTTACCTACAATGATTAGTAAAACCGATATCCAAAACGCAGTCATATTCGGAATGGCTAATCCAAAATATCCCGCAGACATTAATATCCCGCCAATTAAAATCGATCTGCGGTAACCCAACACACGATCGGCTAAGAGTCCACCCAGAAAAGGAGTTAGGTATACTAATCCCAAATAAGTCCCTACAATATCCGACGCTTCTTTACGATCCAAGCCCATTCCGCCTTTTGCACCGTCTGCTAAGTATAAAAATAGAATACCTAACATTAAATAATACCCGAAACGTTCCCACATTTCGGTAAAGAAAAGCACGTAAAGGCCTTTGGGGTGTGTTGATTTCTTCATCGTTTGTTAAAAGTAAAATAAATCAATTATCAATAGACACAATTATTTACCAAGGATTTTTCTTACTGAATAATTAATTTGTATCCGCTTCGTCTCTACAGATTAAAGCTTTTCTAAAATATAGTTTGTCATTAAATTATACAAATGTAAACGGGTATTTCCTCCGTGTATCCCGTGATTTCTATTTGGGTAATAAGCCGAGTCGAATTTTTTATTGGCTTTTACGAGTGCATCCACCATATCTACAGAATTTTGAAAATGTACATTATCATCGGCTGTGCCATGAATAATTAAGTAATTTCCTTTCAATTGATTCACAAAACTGATAGGAGAATTTTCTTCATATCCTTTGCTGTTTTCTTTGGGAGTACGCAGATAACGTTCGGTATAAATTGTATCGTAATATTTCCAATTGGTAACAGGGGCTACGGCAATTGCAGTTTTAAATATATCGGCACCTTTGGTAATACATAGCGACGACATATATCCTCCGTAGCTCCAGCCTTGTATTCCGATGCGGGAAGCGTCAACATAGGATTGTTGTGCCAACCATTTCGCAGCTTCTATCTGATCGATGGTTTCGATTTTTCCTAAATCCAGATAAGTTACTTTTTTAAATGCTGCGCCTCTTGCACCGGTACCTCTGTTATCTACACATACTACTATATATCCTTTGTCGGCTAAGAGTTGATACCACATGAAATTGGCCCCGCCCCAGGAGTCAAGTACCTGCTGGCTTCCCGGGCCACCATACACAAACATAAATACCGGATATTTTTTATTCGCATCGAAATGCGATGGTTTAATCATCCAGGCATTTAATGGTACGCCGTTAAGGGTTGGTATGGTAAGGAATTCTTTCTTCTGTAATTCGTATTCCGTCAAACGATCTCTCAAGGCTTTATTATCTTCGAGTACACGCAATTCTTTTCCGGTTTTATCTTGTAAAGTGATGTAATATGGGGTATTTGCATCCGAATGGTAATTAATGAAATAGGAGAAATCACTGCTGAAACTTGCTGTATTGCTTCCATTTTTCTTACTCAAATTCTTTTTATTTTTCCCGTTGATACCGATTGCATAAACATTGCGTTGCATGGCAGAAGGTTCTGCCGACTGATAGTACAAGGTTTTCCCTGACGGGTCTGTTCCGTAAAAACTTGTTACTTCCCATGCTCCTTTAGTGACCTGACGAACAAGTTTTCCATTGAGTTGATAGAGGTATAAATGGTTGTATCCGTCTTTCTCACTGGAGATAATAAAAGACTTCTGATCATCTAAAAATGTCAAATCATCATTGATATCTATATAGGCTTTGTCGCTTTCGGTAAGAATGATTTTGCTGCTGCCATCGTTTGCATTTGCCAGTAAATATTCGAGTTTATTCTGATGGCGGTTCATGCGCAATATACACAAGGTACTGGGATCTTTGGTCCATTTGATACGTGGAATGTACTGATCTTTTTCAGTACCTATATCAGCCTTAATAGTTTGCCCGCTTTTCAATTGATAAAAATAAATTTCAACAATGGAATTGTCTTCACCCGCTTTCGGATATTTGAATTTATATTCTTCGGGGTATAACTCTCCGAACATCGTCATCGAAAATTCTTTAACAGCGCTTTCGTTAAACTTATAATAGGCAATTGCGTTTCCATCCGGCGACCATGCGAATGCCTTGTCGAAAGAAAACTCTTCTTCATATACCCAATCACAGGCTCCATTGATGACGTGATTCCATTCTCCATCGTTAGTGATTTGTATTTCATCACGATTGGAAAGGGTACGAATGAAAAGATCGTTGTCGCGTACGAAAGCGATTTTCGTTCCATCGGGGGAAAAGCTTGCCAGCATTTGCTTTCCACCATCCGAAAGGTTTTGCAGCTTACGGCTTGTTCTATTCCAGATGTAATGGTATGCTTTAGTGGAATGACGATAGATGGGCTCTGTCTCGTTAGAGATAAGAACTTTTGTTTCATCCTCACTAAAGGAATAATCATCCATTTTTATGTGTTGGATATCGTTCGGTATCATCAGTTTCAATTCCGACTCCCGTAAAATCGTATCGGTAACTTTTCCATCCGCATAAGCGTACTGCAGAATATAACGTTGTTTACTTTGAGGATGTGTATAAAAAGAGGAGTAATGTTTGCCGTCTTTCATAGGGCGCAAACCGTAGATACTTCGTTGAGAAAAGATTCCGTTTTTCCAAATATCTTCGTTGCTGATTTCTTTTTTACTTTGAGCAATTGCCGGGGGAGCAAAAAGAACAATAATTGCCAGGTTTAGCAACAGGGTATATTTTGTCTTCATCATTAAGTATATTACAAGGGTTATTGTAAAATAATCTAATTAACAAACAGCAAGGTATTAAAATAATTTAAAAAGCATAAGTAAATTATTGGTTGCACTACTATTCGGTAGGGTCGTTGAAGAGTTTATCCATGGGCGATTTTTCATTCCGCAGATCAAGCATTTCCATCAGAATCCATTTGTTTCGTTTAAATTTAAGTCCGTCGTAAGATAGATCCGGTCCATACACTTCGTAATTTCCTATGCCCGAATTATTCGGTGGTGCCAGATGATCATATACAATCCATTTTTTTTTCCCGAGATAGCGTAAAAGCATGGAAGCTTGTGTAGTATATTCGAAAACAATACGATTTTTCACTTCATCTTTCATGTGAAAAACCGGCGACCCAAAAACCGGCTTTCCATCCTCATCGAAACTCAATACTTCGATTATCTTTTTTTGTGTGGTAGCCGTATTGCCTTTCCAACCTAATAGAATATAATGTTTGTTGCGTTTTCCTTTTTTAGGCGCTACCAATGCATAATAATGTGCGCCGTACCAACTGTCTTTGTTTACAACGGTATCGGGATTGGGCATTAAGAAGGAATTGTCGAACAAGGCATAGAGTTCGAGTTTTTCCGGATTATTCTTTTGGATGGCTCCATAATAGCGATACACCCCGTCATCGGTTCGTAAATGCCAGGTAAATATTCGGAATTTATTATCAGGCGATTTCAGTATGGAAACAGACTTTACCGAATCGAAAGGAAAATCGAAGGAGTGCTGAATTTTTAAAGTGGATACCAGCGTACGGATAAAAGTATAAATCGTATTTCTTCGTACCAGTTCATCTTCATCATTTACAATCCGGTAGGATAAATTCTTCAGGGAATCTTCCATACGATACAATTGAGGGTCGAATTGAAGTGCTTGTTTGCTTGGCTTCTGTGCGGAAGCAATTCCCGTCAGGATTAAAAAGAAACTTAATAGGAGTGTAGTTTTCATAATGCTTATAAACGCCTAAAATAAGAATTTTGGTGTAAACTGCATTTTTGCAACTCATGGCATGACTATAGTCATGCCATGAGTTGCAAACCTCATCTCTCATTTATACAAAGAAAAGCGCAAAAAAAATCCGGTATAGAAATATACCGGATAAATATTCGGCGGTGAGAGAGGGATTCGAACCCTCGGTACCGTTACCAGTACGACAGTTTAGCAAACTGTTCCTTTCGGCCACTCAGGCATCTCACCGAAACTCTATTTCCTTTCGAATCCCTACTTTAAATAAGGAAGTTCTAAGGATGGGATGCAAATATAGCATTTAGCCCCCTTGAAGCAAAAAATATTTCAAAATCAATTAAATTCTTGATAATCAATCCGGACATGATAAATACTCATCAGCATCTCTTTGAAAATTTGCTTAATTCGGTAAATCTCTTTAATCGAGATATCGCTGTTGATTAATTGTTCCTGGGCGATTTTATAATCGATTACCCGTTCTACCAAATCGTTAATAGATAGGGCAGTAGGCTCTTTCAGGCTTCGGGAAGCGGCTTCTACCGAATCGGCTAACATGAGTACTGCCGTTTCTTTGGAAAAAGGTATAGGGCCCGGGTAACGAAAAACATTTTCGTTTACCGAACGGTCGGGATAATTTTTTAAGAAGGATTGATAAAAATAATCAACTTTGGTATTCCCGTGATGACTGCGTATAAATTCGATAATTTCTTTTGGCAATTGATAGCGTGTTGCCATTTCTATCCCTGCATATACATGTCGTATAATTATTTTCGCACTTTCTTCGTAAGGTAACTCATCATGCGGGTTATTCCCTTTTTGCTGGTTTTCGATAAAGTACTGCGGGCTCTCGATTTTTCCGATATCGTGATACAAAGCGCCTACACGAATGAGTAAGGCGTTCCCCCCGATATCGAAAATAGCAGCCTCTGCAAGGTTTGCAACTTGTAATGAATGCTGAAAGGTTCCGGGTGCTTTGTATGATAGTTCGCGAAGCAATGGATGGTTTGTGTTGTTATATTCCATTAGGGTTACTTCAGTTGTAATACCAAATAATTTTTCGAAGGCATAGATAAGCGGATAGGCCAGTAAAGTTAAGGTAACACTTACCAAAAACCAGATTGAATTTTCCCATTGTATATTTAAAAAAGAACCTTCGTGAACGATGGAAATGCCAATAAAACCAACCATGTAGGTGAGGTAGATCAAAGCGGCGGAGATTAAGAACTGCGAACGGTTTAATAAATTTTTGATACTGTTGATGGCTACCATTCCGGCAGTCATCTGTAAGAAAATGAACTCATAGCCATTCGGTACGAAAAATCCGGCGATGATAACAACTAAGGAATGAATGTATAAGGCTAAGCGCGTATCGAAAATGACACGGATGATAATAGGAACAATACAATAGGGTATAAAATACAGGCTGGGTAAGTTTGCCTTTAATGCCCATGATAAAATCACAAGCATCATCGTAACGATGAGCAGAATGATAAACATTTTACGATTGTCAGCGAAAATATCTTTACGAAACATGTAAAGAAATACCATCAATAAGGTTAACATTAAGCTAACGAGTACCGCCTGACCCAATCCTACAATGTATTTATTTCCCAATACTCCCAGACGTTTATCATATTCATTTTTTAAGGACTCAAGCACCGTATAACGTTTATGATCCACAACCGTATTTGGTTCAATAATGATTTCGCCTTGCTTTACCATTCCCATATTTTTAGCTACGGTACGTACAGCTTCCCGTATTGCTTTTTGATTCAAAGCTTCATCGTAAAAGCAATTTTCTTTAATAGTTTGCTGAAAAGCATTGAATAATAGGGCGGTATCGAGTTTGCTTATGTTTCTGATTTCCCTGCTGAAATAATTTGTTGCAGAGTGTATGCTGAAAATATTTTTGCGTGGTTTCCTGACAAGGCTTGTATGATTCACCCAATAAATATCCTCGGAAAAACTATTGAATTGAGGGTGATCGAAAGCATTTGTAACACCCCGTGTATAAAGTATATTGAGCATGTTGCTTGCGACCTGAATATTTTGAATACGGTTACTTTCTTCATTTCGCAAACCTTCGTATTTCAATGCCCAAAGTTCATTGAACTCTTGTTGAAAGTTAGCTTTCACCGTATTCTGTACCTGCGGATCGATACGTAAATAGCTTGGAATATTACGGATAACTTTTTGTGTATCGGTATTATATTCTTCCGCGGTTTTTTCAATGGCAAAATCAAAAGGTGCGATTAGGCGCTCGTGCATCCAGGGCTTCCCTTTTTCAAATTCGTATTTGAATTTCAACCCCTTAGGAAGGGAATAAACAATAATCCCTACACACAAAACCATTAAGAAATATTTGAGCATTTCAAACGGTGTTTTCCTGTTCGGGTCGAAGAAATGTTGGGTCATAATGTATATATGATTTCCTGAAGGCTATGCTTAACTAATCAAATGTAGAATAAAATGCTGAATTAAAATAAGCGTTTATCCTTTAAAAAAAAATAAGTAATTTCACCGCCGAAAGCAATTACACTATATATTTAATGTAGTGTATATCTTGAGCTTTGCATACATTGTGTAATCATTAAAAAAATATTATGAAAGAAGTTTATATCGTAGCTGCGGCACGTACACCCATGGGGAGTTTTGGAGGATCATTAGCTTCATTATCAGCAACTAAGCTAGGAGCAATTGCTATTAAAGAAGCCGTAATAAGAGCTGGTATTAAGCCGGAAATGGTTCAGGAAGTGTATATGGGTAATGTGTTGTCGGCGAATTTAGGCCAGGCTCCCGCTACTCAGGCTGCTAAATTTGCCGGACTGCCCGATTTGCCTACAACTACTGTAAATAAAGTATGTGCTTCAGGTTCTAAAGCCATTATGTTGGCGGCACAGTCTATACAATTAGGCATCAACGATATCGTAATTGCAGGAGGGATGGAGAGCATGAGTAACACGCCTTTTTATTTAGATAAAGCAAGAACCGGATATAAACTGGGACATCAGCAAGTTACGGATGGGTTGGTTAAAGATGGTTTATGGGATGTATACAACGATTATCACATGGGTAATGCTGCGGAATTATGTGCTGCAGAATGTAATATTTCACGTGAAGAGCAGGATGCTTTTGCGATTGAATCATATAAACGTGCACAAGCGGCCTATGCGAATGGTTTGTTTAAGGATGAAATCGTTCCTGTAGAAATTTCAGGTAAGAGTGGAGATATAATTATTAGCGAGGATGAAGAATTTAAAGCGGTAAAATTTGATAAGATTCCGAATCTGAAACCGGTATTTCGCAGAGATGGAACGGTAACAGCAGCGAATGCTTCTACTCTGAACGATGGTGCTTCGGCATTGGTATTGATGAGTAAAGAAAAGGCCGAAGAGTTAGGGATAAGACCTATGGCAAAAATTTTAGGATATGCCGATGCTCAACAAGCTCCCGAATGGTTTACCACAGCTCCTTCGCTTGCAATACCTCGCGCTTTGGAACATGCCGGAGTTAAAGCAGAGGATGTAGATGCTTATGAAATTAACGAAGCCTTTTCGGTAGTATCCATTGCTAACAATCAAAAACTAAAATTAAATCCGGAAAAGGTAAACGTGAACGGCGGCGCTGTTTCATTAGGACATCCGCTGGGAAGTTCAGGCAGTAGAATCGTAGTTACCTTGCTTTCGGTTTTAAAACAAAGAAACGGTAAAATCGGAGTGACCGGTATCTGCAATGGTGGAGGCGGAGCTTCTGCAATTGTCATTGAGAATATGCAATAACCTTTAAAAAGGTCGGGTAAAATATCTGACCTTTTATATTTCCGAAAATTAAATTTGCTACACAATAAGCCTTTAAAAAAAATGAAAAAAACTTTACTTGCCTTTTTACTTTCAATAACGACTCTTTTTGTTTGGTCGCAAGCTCCTGTAAATCCCGGCTTTGAAAGCTGGACGAATATTATATTTTTTGATGAACCTCAGGGTTATGTAAGCTCGAATTATTATTCGATTATCAGCGGAGCAGGAGGATTGCCGCGTGCAAACGTTTTCAAATCTACCGATAAGCATTCAGGAACCTATGCAATTAAACTCGAGTCGTATGCCAATCCAAACGATCCTACGAAAGGAATTCCCGGGCTTGCGGTTACGGCAGAACTCGATATTCCGAATGTAAGTATAAAAGCGGGGTTCCCTGTTTCCTCAAATTTCACAAGCTTTAAAGGATACTATAAATATGCCCAGGGAACTGAGCCTGATACCGCTGCGATTGCAGTTGTACTTTATAAACGCGATACAAATAATCAACTGATGATAGTTGGAGCAGGCTATGCTTTCTTATCCAATCAATCGAGTTATACCGAATTTACCGGGAATATAAATTTCTTTTCTCAGGAAACTGCTGATACTGCTGTTATCGCTATTTCAACTTCTACACGTTTTGACATTCAATTATTCATCGATAGTTTGGATTTCAATGCGATCGATGTTCCTATCGGTTCGGTTTTATTTGTAGATGATTTGAGTTTTGAAGGGGGGATCAATGGCATTGAGAAAAGTATTAAACTTTCAAATTTATTGAGCTATCCGAATCCTGCACAATCGGTACTGAATATTCGTACGAGCCATGCTGTTCAAGGGAATGCTGAATTGGTAATTTTAAATATGCTGGGACAGGAAGTGCAACGTTATTCCTTTGTGAATACCTCTTTGCAAAACGAAATTCAAATTCCTGTTTCGAAATTACAAAACGGTTCTTATTCTTTTCTGTTACTTAGTCAGTCAGGATTGCAAAGCGGAAAGTTTATGGTAATTCAGCAATAAAGAATTTAACTTCCATCAAGTTCTTTCAATAAGTCATCGAGGTCGAGGGCTTTTGTGAACATGTCTATTTTACCATCCGCTTGTTTGGGCCAAAGTTCTTTGGGGCGGTCCCAATACAATTCCACGCCATTGCCGTCGGGGTCGTTGAGGTATAATGCTTCAGACACCCCGTGGTCGCTGGCTCCGGTAAGTGAATAAAATGCTCTGCGTAACCGATCGTAAATAAAAGCAAGATCTTTTCGGGTTGGATAAACAATGGCAGTATGATACAATCCCACTCCCTCTTTCGATGCGGGTGGCATGTTTTTGCTGTGCCAGGTGTTTAAGCCGATATGATGATGATAGCCTCCTGCGGAAACAAAAGCTGCCTGGGTTCCATA
The DNA here is from genome assembly GCA_964454645.1 of uncultured Sphingobacteriaceae bacterium. Lineage (GTDB taxonomy): Bacteria > Bacteroidota > Bacteroidia > Sphingobacteriales > Sphingobacteriaceae > CAYVTM01. The sequence goes on from CAYVTM010000004.1 coordinate 215,642, forward strand.
GTGCATCGTTATTTCAAAACCCAATAGCTCATGATAAAATTCGAGTGCACGATTCAGGTCGGAAACTTTTAAATGGACGTGTCCAATTCGGGTTTGCGCAGGTATCGTATATTTTTCAGTCATGAGTGTCGGAAAGTAATTTTATGATTTTTGTAATTTATTCAATTCGTTCTGTATCCGGGTCCGGTTTCTCACCTAAAAATTCTATCCAGGCTTTTTTCATGCAGGGATAATTTTTAGCGGCCTCTACCTGACTCATGAATGCTGCAATGGTTTGCCCGAAACGTTTTGCGAGTACTTCATCCACAATGGAATCGTCATCACCCAATGCTTTGTGAGCCGTTGCCAGGGAAAACATTGCGGAAAAAATATTTGCTCCCAGTTTTTCCAAAGGAACACGCAAGGTCCAAAGCCCATGATTCCCACCTGCCATAGATGTAGAAGCAGACATAATCAAAGCCTGGCTTTCGTTGAAAGGTTGCGGGCGAAAACGCGAAACCCAATCGATCGTATTCTTTAAGAGCCCGGGAATAGAACCGTTATATTCGGGGGATGCTATTACAAAAGCATCGTTCGCTAAAATACGCTTCTTTAATTCCAATGCCCCTTCGGGATGAAAATTGTCCGTTTCCAAGTCCTGATTGAAAGAGGGACAATCGAATTCACTCATAGTGGCATAGTCAACAATACCACCGTTTTTTTCAATGACAGCCCTTGCTATGCGTGTTAATTTTGTATTCAGCGAGTCGGCTCTGAGCGATGCTGAAAACACAAGAATCTTTAAGGGGTTCTGTTTGATAGTTAATTTTTCTTCGCTCATGTATGGTTAAATAGGGTATATAAATATAGGGAAAAAACACATCTTCCTGTACATCCCTATATTTTCAGAAACCTCCCAAGATTAATTGAGAGGTTTTGAAAAATATTCCTAAGAAGCTTAAACTTTATCAGGCCGAGGGGCCCATTTATCATAAGGTGTCATGTCGAACTTATTCACCTCATCCATCGTTAAGCCTAATGCTTTTGCTACACCTTCTCCATATTCCGGATCGGCTTTAAAGCAATTCAGGATATGGCGAATCTGTATGAACTTCTCTGCACCACCAACTTGAGCAGCTGTATTTTTAAAGAGTAGATCGGCCTTACCATCTTTTTTGATGATGCGGAATAAATCTCCGGGCTGTGTATAATAATCTTCATCGTCATCCCTGAAATTGTGAGCGTAAGCAGTACCGTCTAATGCCAAAGGGGGTTCTTTCGCCGAAGCTTGCTCTTCCCATTCTCCATAGCTGTTCGGGTTATAATGTTTCGTATCCCCATAATTCCCATCTACACGCATCGCGCCATCGCGGTGATAAGCATGATAGGGACAAGTAGGCTTGTTAACAGGGATCTGGTAATGATTTACACCCAGTCTGTAACGTTGAGCATCTCCGTACGAGAACAATCTTCCCTGCAACATTTTATCCGGAGAGAAACCGATTCCCGGAACAATATTCGTAGGGTTGAATGCCGCCTGCTCCACATCCTGAAAGTAGTTTTCCGGATTTCTGTTCAATTCAAATTCCCCGACAGGTATAAGCGGAAAATCTTTTTTAGACCATATTTTTGTTAAGTCGAAAGGATGGAAGCGATATGTTTTCGCTTGCTCTTCAGTCATGATTTGAATAAACATTTTCCATTTCGGAAAATCTTTTCGTTCAATTGCGTCAAATAAATCGCGTTGGGAAGATTCCCTGTCTTTCCCTACGATTTGGGTGGCTTCTTCATCTGAAAGATTTTCGATTCCCTGTTGTGTGACGAAATGGAATTTTATCCAATGTCTGATATTATCTTTATTAATAAAACTAAAGGTATGACTCCCGAATCCATGCATGTGTCTGTATCCTCTGGGAATACCCCGATCACTCATAGTAATGGTAATTTGGTGTAGAGCTTCCGGAAGCAAGGTCCAGAAATCCCAGTTATTATTGGCACTTCGTAAATTTGTTTTCGGATCGCGTTTTACGGCATGGTTCAGATCCGGAAATTTCATCGGGTCGCGGAAGAAAAATACCGGAGTATTATTTCCTACTAAATCCCAGATACCTTCATCCGTATAAAATTTCATGGCAAAACCTCTGATATCTCTTTCGGCATCAGCAGCTCCCCGTTCACCGGCAACGGTAGAGAAGCGGACAAACATATCTGTCTTCTTCCCAATTTTGTTGAAAATACTTGCTTTGGTATAAGCTGTAATATCGTGTGTAACGGTAAATGTTCCGAAAGCACCGGAACCTTTTGCATGCATTCTTCTTTCCGGAATTACTTCCCTGTCGAAGTGTGCCATCTTTTCTAAAAACCATACATCCTGCATCAGCATGGGTCCGCGTGGGCCGGCAGTTTGCGCATTCTGATTATCCGGAACAGGAGCTCCGGTTACTCTGGTTAGTTTCGAATCTTTTTTCTTTTCCATTGTATTATAATTTATTGATATACTTTGATGAGTTAGACATTGCCGTATATATTCGATTCTTCTCCATCGATAGCAATGGTTTGTCCTTTAATAACGAGGAAGCATCTTCACTCAATAGAAATGCTGCTGCCGGAGTAAGAATAGCGCCCGGTGCTATGGCATGGGTATTTATTCCGTCTCGGCCATATTCTAAGGCAGCATTTTTGGTCATACCCGAAACAGCATGTTTACTCGCAACATAAGGACCCCGATTCAATACTCCGCGAATACCGCCAACGGAAGCTACATTCACGATACGTCCGTATTTTTGTTTCTGCATGACATTATTCCTTAATGGTTATGGAGTACAATCAAAACAGGACTGCCTGTTAGGGGCATTATTCAGTTATTCTTCAATAGATGCCTTGCATAAATATAAGTATAATAAAGTGAAAAAAAAACTATCGAGGGTATGTTGGGAGGAAGTATTACTTTGTTATACAATTATTTTCAGATGTTTAGATTGACTAAGCCCGGGAGAAGTTCATCAATATGATAAGATCATATAAAAGGGAGCAGTTTTTTGAATAAGGACTAATGTATTGTATAGGAATTAAGTGAATGAGAGAGTAGATTGATATTTGTGTATAGAAATCCTCTTTCTAGTCTATCACACTAATGCATATTTATAAAGGGGTTACCGAATACCGGATTGCTAAGTAAGTTTGAATCGGTTAAAGTTTTTAAAAAGGCAATAATTTGTTTTTTCTCCAAGGCTGTCAGAGGGGATGTGCGTTGATGTGCAAGACCCATCTTTGAATCTAAATTTGCACTGTGCTGAACACCCTCACTATAAAAATCTAGTACTTCCTCGAGTGTTTCAAACCGTCCGTCGTGCATATAAGGTGCTGTTACGGCAATATTTCGTAAGGAGGGTATTTTAAATTTGCCATTGTCTTTCAGTAGGTTTGTGTATCCACCTAAACCTTTGTCTTTGTATAAACCCGGATCTTTTATGTCATCTAGTCCATTGTTGCTAAATCCTCCGGTAGTACCCAATGCATTGGCATCCGTTGTATGACAATGTAAACAATCACCCCGTGTCATATCATTCATTAATACAAAGCCGGCATATTCTTCTTTTGTAAGATATTCCTCACCGGCTATTACTTTGTCAAATTTAGATTGATTAGAAATGAGAGTTCTTAGGAATTGTCCAATAGCTTTAGCTATCAGTATACTATCAATTTTCTGATTTCCAAAAGCGGCTTTAAATTTTCGAGTATAAAATGCATTTGATTGAACTCGATCAACGGCTATTTTCCATGGCAAACTCATTTCTGTCGCGTCTCTTACAGGATGAAATATTTGTTCCTCCAGGGAAGATGCTCTGCCATCCCAAAAGAAAGAGGAATACCATGCAAGATTAAACAAAGGCATGGTGTTACGATTAGATAGCATTCCTTTATGTCCTTTTGTAAACGTGTTTGGAGCATCGCTAAACGCTTTCTCTTGCTTATGACAGCTTGCGCAGGACAGATCGAAATTCAGACTTAATGTGGGGTCGTAAAATAAGTACCTGCCTAATGTCACTCCCTCGTTTGTTACAGGGTTACTAACGGAGTTAGGCATATTCGGAAAGAATTTTAATTCTGGAAAAATGTATGGGCTCGGGTTTTGGGTAAAAGCCGCAAGTATAATAAAAAGACAAACTAAGAGAATAACACGCATAAATATATCAATTATGGTTAATCATAATTGGTATGGTTTCTGATTTTTTGTTAGTTTCTATTTTTAGATAGTAGGAGCCGGCACTATATTTCTTAGTATCGATGAAAAATTTTGTTGGAATATTTTTCCATTCATCAACAATTTTCCCTTCCGAATTTAGTAAGGTCATGTGTCGGATGATATGAAACTCCTGAAGTTTCTGGGTCTCTATATGTAATATATCAGAGACCGGATTTGGATATACATTTAAGTATTCTTTTTGCTTCTCTTCTCCAACAGTATGAATTATAGTGCCGTCTATTGAAAAATTATCCATCATCCAACCCTCTCTCTGCATAGTATCTACAGAGTCGGATAAAAAAGTATAACGTATAATAAGACTATCATATAAAGATACCCAACTTGTGCTAAAACATAACCAAATATCTGTCCAATTACTATCTGTTCCGGTAAATCCATATCCTTTAAATTTATCTACCTCCGGATGATTAATTAAGCCATAGTTTTCCTGTTTAAATCCATAGAAATTATAGATATATGGGTTTAAAGATGTTCCCCACCATGAATTACCACCGTTTACCGAAAATTCAACAATCCCCCCTTCTGTTAGGCTATCCATATCCAGTTTTTGTGTCCAACGTATTGCCAGTACTCCAAACGCGTCGGCTGCCCTAATCGAGAATTGAAAACTTGATTTGCTGTTTTTACCTACATAGTTTAGGGTGTCGGTAATAATTGCATTGGGCAAAGATGCTGCTGAATTAAAAAAGTGTTTTTGGGGTTTTCCGATTTGCCAAAGATTTGTACTGTCATCATCTATTAGGATACGTATCGATCTTGGAAAGTATAGCGTGTCATAATATGTATCTTCCCCATCAAAATATTGTCTGTAATCTTGGGCAAAACCATTGTATCCGATAAATATAAAAATTAGGATAATGAGTAATTTAGTTTTCATGATTGTATTTTTTTAGTTAATAGGATGAAAATGAATAAAGTGTTATTCTTAGTCATCTTTATTGAGGGGATTCCGTCAATTATTTTTCTCATACTAAATAGACTTCTTAGGGAAAGTTTTTGCATAATACCGATTTCATCGGGAGATTTGACTCTCCTCTCTGAAAAATTCATGCCACATTTTATTTTTGAAGCAATTTATTCCAATTATCTGATAGTCAATATAAATTTTTTTTGACTGAATGTGATAAAGATGGGATTATAAACAAAAAAGAGCATCCTATTGAAAGGATACTCTTTTTTATTAAAGTCGGGGTGGCAAGATTCGAACTTGCGACCTTCTGGTCCCAAACCAGACGCGATAACCGGGCTACGCTACACCCCGAACAATAGAGGAAAAAACTTCTCTTTGGGTTTGCAAAGATATAAAAAATATCAGCAAGCAAAATTTTTTTTAAACATTAGCGGTAGATGGCTCTGTTCCAAATTCTTAAAATTCTCCGATTGTTGAAAAAGGCTCCTTAATGCCGCGAACATTTCTCGGGAAGTTTTGTTGCAAGCATTAAATACAGGTTTTACCTTCTTTATATAGAATCTAAGCGATAATTTTATATTTGTATCTTGTATTTCCAAGGATTATTCTTAAACGAAAGATTATGAAAATAGAACAAATTTATACGGGTTGTCTGGCTCAGGGAGCTTATTATATCGAATCAGACGGAGAGGTAGCTATTATCGATCCGCTACGGGAAGTATCGGCATATATGGAACGTGCCGAACATGCGGGCGCAAAAATTAAATATATTTTCGAAACGCATTTTCATGCGGATTTTGTTTCGGGACATATCGATCTCAGCCGCTTAAGCGGTGCACCTATTGTTTTTGGCCCTACCGCCACTCCGGGCTTTCAGGCTACCATTGCTAAAGACGGGGAGGTGTTTAAGATCGGTAAATTAAGTCTGATGGTTTTACATACTCCTGGCCATACACTCGAATCAACTTGCTTTTTGTTAAGAGACGAAAATGGTAAAGATCATTGCATCTTTACGGGAGATACTTTATTCTTAGGTGATGTAGGCCGTCCGGATTTAGCCCAGAAGTCGAATGAAATTACTCAAGAAGACCTGGCGGGAATGTTATACGATTCGCTGATGACGAAAATTATGCCGCTTGCCAACGAGCTGATTGTTTATCCCGGTCATGGTGCAGGTAGTGCCTGCGGAAAGAATATGATGAAGGAAACGGTAGATACGCTGGGTCATCAGAAAGAAATGAACTATGCCTTACGTCAGGCTTCGCGCGAAGATTTTATCGCTGCGGTAACCGAAGGTTTAACTCCGCCTCCGGGATATTTTCCGATGAATGTGGCGATGAATAAAACGGGATATAATCCTTTGGAAGAGGTGTTGAAAAAAGGAATGAAAGCTCTGTCTCCTGAAGAGTTTCTGCAAGTTGCAGAACTTGCAGACCCGGTAATTTTAGATACGCGTCCGGCAGCCCGGTTTGCTTTGGGACATATTCCGGGTTCTATTAATATTGGTTTGGACGGACAGTTTGCTCCTTGGGTAGGGGCGCTGATTGTAGATGTGGAACAAGCCATTCTTTTAGTTGCAGAGCCGGGTAAAGAAGAAGAAGCTTTAACTCGTTTATCACGTATCGGATTCGATCATGTATTGGGTCATTTGTCGGGAGGGTTCGCAACCTGGAAAGATTCCGGCAGAGCGATTGATACCGTAAATCGCATCGATGCCGATACCTTTGCAAAAGAATATGCGAAGGGTAAGAAAATTGTAGATGTTCGTAAAGAGGGGGAATTTGCTGCCGGACATATTGAAGACGCAGAGTTCAAATCTCTGGATGCAATTAACGAATGGTTTCATACTATCAACCCCGAAGAACATTTTTATATGCATTGTGCAGGTGGCTACCGCAGTATGATTGCTGCTTCGATTCTGAAGTCGCGAGGTATCCATAATTTCTCGGAAGTTGCCGGAGGCTATAATGCTATCGCAAAAACAAGTATTCCTAAAACAGATTTTGTCTGTCAGAGTAAATAAATTTTCATAAAGGAGATCGAAATTTTGATCTCCTTTATTGGTTTATACTATCTGATAGAAAAGTTGACAGGTATTGTGTATCTGACACTTACGGGTATTCCGTTTTGCATACCGGGTTTAAAATCGGGGATAAGCGATATTACTCTTGCAGCTTCGGCATCACAACTTTTATCAAAACCTTTTAATACCTCAACCTGATCCACTTTTCCCAACGTATTTACAATAAATGAAATATATACTGTTCCCTGAATTCCACTTTGTACGGCATGTTTCGGGTAGCTTAAATTCTTTGCTATAAATACACGAACGGCATCCATCCCCCCTTCAAATTCGGGCATCTGTTGTGCATAATACACAGGGGAACTATATTCTACTCCTCCTACCGTATTTTCCGCATTGCCTGCCTCTGTAATTCCTCCGGCAGCAGCCTGCACGTTCCCTGTTTCACTTGTCGAAGTATTTGCGGGTTCTGTATGCGCAATTTCAACAACCCGATTATCGGCAACGATTTTATTGCTCTGCCTTGTTGGATTCATTTGCGGGGTGGCTGCTGTTTGTTCGGGGATAACCTGTTTTGGAATGGGTTGCAGCTTGGTTACAGGTGCCTGATACAAAATAGTTTTATCCATTTTCGAAATGTTTTTGATTAATTTGCCGGAAGAGATAGAACTGTCGGCTGATGAATTGCTAAGCCTAAGTAAAGCAAAACTACAAAAGAGTATAAGAAGCGTATATGCAAAACTTATCATTTGTCGTTTTTCATACGACTTGCGAATTACATAAGCACCATAGTTTTGGTTGCGATCAGAGAATACGATATCAATCCAGTTTCGATCGTATAAATTTAATTTACCTGCCATTTTATTTTTTTATTGGGTTAGTAAATCTTTCGCATGCGTTTTTTAATTTTAAAACGTTATGCCCAATATGAATGATACGTATCTATGAAAAATGACGCTAATGTGAAATACCTTTTTCTGCTGATTACTGTACTTACTTTGAGTGTACAGTCCTTCCGACCGCAACCGCAAACCTCTTTACTCAAAGATCCTGCTTGGAAAGCTTTGGCCTATTTGAATGAAGTACGTAAGAATCCGGCTGTCTATTCAAAAGAGTTGGGAGTAAACCTGAAAAATGTGAAGGCTTCACCTGCTTTGATATGGGACGATGTGTTGGCAAAGGAAGCAGAACGTAAAGCCATGGATATGGCAGGCAAAAATTATTTTGCACATGTAGATAAGCAAGGCTATGGAATGAATTATTATGTACACAAAGCCGGATTCTCTTTGCCCGAAGAATGGCTCAATCATAAGAAAAATAATCAGATTGAATCCTTGGGAGCGAATTCTGAAGGGCCGGACTATTTTATTCAGCAATTAATTATTGATGAAGGTGTTGCGAATGTAGGGCATAGGAAACACTTGTTGAGTATGACGGAATTTTATCAGCAGAATACACATATCGGAATCGGCATTGCTTATAATCCCGACTCGGAATATAAATATTATTGTTGCATCCTGATAGCCCCGAAAATGAAGTAATTATTTCTTCATGTATTTCCAGTTTCTTCCCTTGCTTTCGGAAATCCATTCGATAGCAGTTTCCATACGTCTCAGGCGTGTAGCTTCTGTTTTTGCTTCCTCTAACCATTCGATGTATTCTTTTTTGTGGCTGTTACTGAAATTTTTGAAGACGGCTTTCGCAGCCGGGTTTTTATCAAGAGCCTTTTTAAAATAATTAGGAATTTCTTTTTCTGTAATAAGAGCGCTTACTTTTTTAGGAATAGTTACCCCAAGTTCATTCAGCTTCATTGCTTGTGCAATATATCTCTTGAGGACTGAGTCTTTGGGAAGATCTTTGAGAGATGTAATTTTTCCTAAACTTCCCATGGCCGATTTTTCACCGACCGGATTCAGGATCTTATCAGGGTCATCCATCATGCCGCCTAACCAAAATCCGAAGGCGCAATGTTTTTTGAAAGATGCCATACTACATAAGGGACGTGAATGGTAATCGAAATTCGGGAATCCCCATTTTATGACTTCCTCTGCTTCGGGGCAAGCTTCGTGAATAAGCTTACGAAGGTGGAGTAATATGGGTTTAGCAAAATCTTCCGATTTTCCGATATAAGTATCAATTCGTGGATTTGTCATGCTAATTTTAATATAAAATTAAAGCATCTCTTCGATAAAGGCAAGCCCTTTTCCCGGGCGGAGAATTTTAAGTTCAGTGTCGCTGCAATCGATTACGGTGCTGGCTTCGTTTCCTCCGTATCCGCTATCGATAACGATATCGATTTTGTCTTTGTATTTTTCATAAATCAATTCCGGATCAGTAGAGTATTCAATAATCTCATCCTCATCATGTATAGATGTACTCACAATTGGATTTCCTAACTGCCTTACAATTTCGCGTGCAACCGAATGGTCAGGCACACGTATCCCTACTGTTTTTTTGCGAGTATTCATCAGCAGTTTGGGTACCTGATGACTGGCGGGGAAGATAAAAGTGTATGGACCGGGTAAACTTTTTTTCAAAATCCGAAACACAACCGTATCAATCTGTTTGGTATATTCAGAAAGGTTACTGAGGTCGTAACAAACAAACGAGAAATTTGCTTTGTCGGGTTTAATACCTTTCAAGGCACAGATACGTTCAATGGCTTTGTGATTCGTGATGTCGCAACCCAAGCCATAAACCGTATCGGTAGGATAGATGATAATCCCCCCGCTTCGTAAACATTGTACAACGGTATCTATCTCCTTTTTCGAAGGATTTTCAGGATATATTTTCAGCAGCATTAATAATGGTAAATAGGAAAAATTGGATCAACATCAACATGTAATATTTTTTCAGTTTTAAAACTTTTGAGAAAGTCCGACATTTAACAAACCCCTATAACCTATTCCCGGTAATTCAAACGTTACTCCTAATTTTTTACCTAAGCGTATGCCAAAAGGACATAAATGATAAGCAGCTTGCGTATACGTATTATTTATCTCAGAATATTCAGCTTGTGTATTGTCGTAGTTGCGTTTGTGTTTCTTCAAGGAAATCCCCAATTGTAATGAACTATATAATTGCAGCCATTTCTTCTTCAGATAGGTTCGTTTGTAGCCCAACAATAATGATGAAGAACGATAGATGTCGGAAGTCATACTGTCAAAAGAACGACCTTTATATTTTATTTGTTTAACTGGCGTTGGGCCGAAGATTACTCCTATGAAATTAGATTTATATACCTCGTATTGTAATTCTTCGTAACAGTAGTCTAATACCAATGAATGATGCTTGTTAAAACTATATTCAAACCCGACAGACAGCGGATTAGTAGTTCTTATTTTTGAATAGGAATAGCTTGCCAAATCAAATATACGAACAGGTCTTTGTTCAAAATATGCATTTATTCGAAAGGTGCTGAATTTCCCTGTACCTATATTTACTTCGTACTTCGGGGTTTTATTTTCGGCAAATACAGGAAGATTGAAAAGGCTCATTAGTAAAGCAATACTTAGGAATCGTTTCATACGGAACACTTTGTATAAAGATACTTCTATATTAATTGAAAATTACGAATAATATTTCTTTTTCAGAGCAATTGCTAGGTAGTGTAAATAGTTTAATCATTGTTTTGTTTTAAGACCCATTCGCGCCAATCCCAACTCTTAAATTTCAACAAAGTATTCGGATATTCTTTTGTAAAATAGTATTCGTTACTTTTTAAAGAATCTAATTTCACTTCAACTTTCCAACATGGGATATCCTTGTACATTCCTATATCTTTTACTTCGAAATTAGCCGGGTAGATATGTAGTTGTCCTACTTTATTAAGTACTTGTGTTTCGAGTACCTGAGCATTAAAATTTAGACCTTCTTTAAAATCTAAAGAGCGTAAGGTATATACGAGTTGATCTTCAAAGAGCAAATCCTTATTGAAAATTTTATGCCCGATACCCTCCCTGTCCCAATATGAATTGTAATGCATTTCGATAATGCTTTTTGTATTGAAATAGTGTTTAAAAGTATTCCCCATCCAGTCTTGCGAGCTTTGCGTCATCTTGTGTAAGACCAATGCATTCATGCGTAAGAAATACATGGATGTTAAAAAATTGTAAAAGGAATCGTTTGAGTGGATGGAAGCGGAGGCGTGTACTTTCATCACTTCGTAAATATCGGGACGATCGTACGCTTGGGTTTGAGTATTGTACTGATCGTTGAAATCTTCTTTTCGGATGGATAAGGTATAATCGAAGTGATGTGGTTCTTCATCGAGGATATATTTCGCAGCATAGGTATTTGTTTCCATTTTTACTGAATCCCAATACGCATTTTGTGCCCAGGCTCTATTGAAATTTGCATGAATTGCATTGAAATAAATCTGACGATTATCCATCTCTTGTTTGGTTTTACTTTTGGCAAAACGAATCGAAAACCAAACCGCAAATCCCATAGCGATCAATCCTAAAATAGCTACCGATTTAGTAGCAATATCCAATCCTTTACGGGCTTTTTCTACATCCATAGCGCAAAGGTATTATTTTTAGGGAATCTTGAATAGTATTTAAGCTTTGACTGGAAGCAATATTCAGGTGTTTTACTTTATTTCTTCCGAAAAGGTATCTTTGTAATCTTGTAAACACAAAGAAAATGTATCCGAAAAAATGTATCGATCAGTTGGGAAATGAAGTGTATTTGAAGCAGAGACCGATACGCATCGTCTCATTAGTACCTTCTCAAACAGAGCTTCTTTTCGATTTGGGATTGTCTGAAAGTATAGTCGGTATTACTCATTTTTGCATACATCCGAAAGATCTTGTTAAACAAAAAAGGAAAATAGGGGGTACCAAAAAGATTGATATGCAGATAATCGATGAGCTGAACCCTGATATTATTATTGGTAATAAGGAAGAAAACGAAAAAGAGCAGATTGAATATTTACAGGAAAAATACCCGGTATGGATGAGTGATATAAACGACTTGCCCGAAGCCCTGGATATGATCTGGCAATTAGGTGAGCTATTTGACCGTGAATATACAGCAAATAATCTATGCGTTGAGATACATTCGGCTTTTGCTACCCTCGAAGCCCCGGTAGAGAAGAAAAAAGTGTTGTACTTCATTTGGAAGGATCCGTATATGGTGGTAGGAAAAGAAACCTTTATCAATGCAATACTTCAAAGCGGGGGATTGGAAAATGTATGCCGGCAGAAACGATATCCGATTTTAGAAGCATCTGAAATTGAAAGCTTAAATCCCAATTGGGTGTTTTTATCATCCGAGCCTTATCCCTTTGCAGAGAAACATCTTTCTTATTTTGAAAAACTATGCCCGAATTCCCGGGTGAAAATTGTAGATGGTGAGCTTTTTTCCTGGTACGGAAGTCGCTTGCGTTATGTTCCGGCATATTTTAAGACTTTATTTGCTGATATTAAGTGATTTGTGCCGTACGATAATATTTTCGGGAAAATACTTTCGAATCTTAAGATTTTCATTATTTTTGCAGTCCTTTACAAATCCTACTGCGGAAGTGGCGTAATTGGTAGCCGCACCAGACTTAGGATCTGGCGCCTCACGGCGTGGGGGTTCGAGTCCCTTCTTCCGCACTAGCATAGCCCTTTTTATGTTTTCATAATAAGGGCTTTCTTTTTTTTCAACCAAATCCATTGATATTAAGGATATTGCAAGGAATAAACCATTTATATTATTGGTTAGAACTGTATCGTTTTTTTTGTTATATGCTATGCCTTTTGGAAAGATGAGCGATTGTATTCTGTCCTTTTGCGTAATGTTACCAAAACGCCATATATGTAAGGCTTTTGTGCTGATTTGAAGAGCCTGCTTTATACCATTTTCAAGGTTAGAACTGTTTCCTTCATTTCTGCTAATTTCTTTCTCAATTTCAGATCTTTCTTGAAGATATTTAAAATGGAGTTTAGTAAAGGTTTGTTTATCAATTGCGTCCATTGCATAAAATTTCTCCTCAATCGTATCAATCTTCTTTTGAATCTCATTACGCGTTATATGCAATACTGATAAATCCGCTAGACTATCTTTTACTAGGTCGTTAAGGAGATATTCCAAATGATATTGTAATAACTCAAGTTGATTCGGTTGAACGACAAATGGAGATAGTAGCGATTCAAACTTTGAATGCATTGATTTTGCGCTTTTGTTAGATGAGCAACTACCAACACGGCATTTGTAGTACCAGAGATTTTTTTTCTTAACTATATAACCTGTGTATGGAGAGCCACATTGACCACATTTCATGAAAATTTTAAGTGGAAGATTTTCATTTTCTTTTGTGTGGCTAATACCGTATCCATGTGCATGCTTCCTAATTTCATTTATTCGTAAAAACAACTCTTTGCTAATCAATGGTTCATGGAATTTACCTTCAACTATCTCTCCGTCTAAAAGGGCATGGGCGATTATGCCGCAATAAAATGGGTTTTTAAATATTTTTTGCAATTGCTGTTTATACATTTTTACGCCCATTGCATTTAGGCGAGCAATGATATCAACGTTTTTCATGCCTTTGTCTTTCCAATGAAATGCCTTTCGCAACTTTTTACCTACCTCATTTATGACTAATCGACGTTCATCATTTATGATGACTTTATCGTATCCCATTGGGGTGGTAATCATCCAATGACCTTGTCGGAATCGCTCGCGCATGCCATCCATTGCACGCTTTTTTCTTAATTGGTTGTCATAGTGGCTTACAAGCAGTTGCATGTCTTGGCTAAATTCGCCACTTGGGTCAGCTATATTTGTTGGCTGTGTAACCGATGTTAGCACAATGCCATGCTTGTTATACAGTTCGTTTTTTAAGTTAATAGCCGAACCACCTGTGCGGCTAAAGCGGTCTAGCATATAAACCAATACCTGAGAGACCTTATTCTTTTTACTTTTTACGAAGTCAAGCATCCGCTTAAATTCTTTCCGGTCATCATTTTTTGCACTCTCATGGGTTTGCCCAAAGTATTCGACAATCCGTAGATTGTTCCGAAGAGCATATTCGTCAATGGTTTTTCGTTGTAACGGAATCGACATATTATCCATTTGTCGTCTACCTGACACTCGAATATATGCAACCACATCAGAGGTAACAGCTACTTGTTTTTTGGAAGGGTCTGCCTTTCCAAATTGTTTAAATTCAAATAAATCAGAGTTGGATTTCATAAATGTTATTACATTATATCAAAGATAACATCACCATTTCCATATTCCTCAATAAGTTTTCCACGCACATCAAGGACAATCCGAAGGTATCGATCTATAGTATCGATATACATATTGACTTCTTCATCACTCATATCTTCAAAACCTTTGAACGTACGTAGTTTCTCTATCGTAAGTGGTTCTTTTTTCGGATTGATTAGTTTGAATGTAGCATCGTGTCCGTCTTTGGCAAGTCCCATTAGGCAGCTTGGAAATTGATTGTAATGACTTCAATTTTACCCTTTGTACGAGTTGCTTTAGTACCTACCGACACTTTCTGCGCTATGGAGGTTGTGTACCACTTGTGAGCCCTTGTGTAGCGTTCTAAGAGGGGTGATGGGTACGATGACAGGATGAATTTTCCTTTAATATTTGATAAAGAGATAAGCAGGTTCTCAAAGTCCTGTTCCGTGTAGCCTTTATACCCTCGACAATCAGAATTGAAGTAGGGCGGGTCGCAATAAAAGAGAGCCTGTTCGCTATCCCTTGACTTAACAATATAGAGTGCATCAGCACATTCGAGCTGTACATTTTGCAACCGGATCGCTAACTCTTCGGTAAACCTGTCTTTATTGTTTACGATTTTCTTTGTTGTCGTGTTGGACGATTTGTCGTACCCCCATGAACTATCAAGAATTGAGCTGAATCCTTGCGAGCTTAATACCCACACTGCCCATGCCCGGTCTATCTCATCGAATAAGTGTGGGTAATTGTAAATGACTTGCGCATCTTCATAGCAGGTGCGGGAATGGAGCGTGATACGGATCATTTTCTCTAATTCGAGAAACTTATTCTGCACGACCTTATAGAAATTTATCAATTCCTTGTTCGTGTCGTTCAGCACTTCTACCGGAGATGGTGGCTTGGCAAAAAAGATGGCTGCTCCGCCCAAGAATGGCTCGCAATACAGGGTGTGCGGAGGAATGAGGTTAATGATGGTGGAAGCAAGCTTCTGTTTTCCGCCATACCATGTGAGTGGTGTTTTGAGTTTGTTTTTGTTCATAGTCAATAAAATTTAGAGTTAAAAAATCAGAAAAGAGTAGAGAGGCTTGCTCGCTTGCGCGAGGCAGGATAGCAATGGGACGGAGCCATTGCCTACCCTGGCAGGGGCAAGCCCCTACAGCCCCAGCGAACGTGAACGTTTGCGGGAAGTATTGATATTGGAGCGTAACTTTTCAAGTGCATGGAGTCGCTCGTTTTGTTTGTCGAGTGCGCGGAGCTGCTCTTCAGAAATGCCGAGTTTTGCGAAGCGGTATTTTATGTTGTTGTGGATGATGCCGTATGGCTTTCCACCTCGTTCATACACGGTGTATCCTGCATTCGTAAGTGAATTGAAGAATGATCGTGTTGTTGAAGAAAGCAGAAAACAATCACGTACTTTCTGCGAAATGATATCTTTTGTTAGTACAAGATCAGGGTTGCGTTTACGCATATAATATTCGCGCTCATTTGAAAGTTTCTGCCCCCATGTGTGTTCGTTAATGGTTGGTTCTAACTCAGGATATTTTTTCCGTATGTATGCATTCATACCAAACTGCATTTCCTTTAACTTATCTTTCGATTGCCGTGTTGAACGAGCTTGCATGAGTTCATTTCCTGATACGATCACATGTGCGTGATAATGTGCTTCGTGCTTGTGGATAGTTCCATAGGCTTGCGCATTCGGATATGCACGTTGTAAATATTCTTCGACTAAGTCATGCATGATTTCAGGCGTCATATGATCGCGATGGAGCGGGCTTATCGAGAGAATGCAATGCATGGCTCTATTGCCATTCTTTCGCTTGGTTGCGTAGTTGTCATAGTTTGTGTTGAGTTCGCTGGTAACATCCTCAAGCGAATGAGCATACAGGTTATGGAATATCCCTTCGCTTCGATAGTCAGCAATACGCCCCTTGTCAAAGGCTATATATTCAACGGTATTTTTTACCGCCTTCCAATGTTTGACGGGGATCAGTTTTATAATCATTGATAATTTGAATGAAGTGAAGTAATTGCTCGTACCGTTCAGGATAATGGGCAATAAAGTGCCTGATGATTGTTTCGATGCTGTCAGGTCGTGCAAGTGCTTTTGTGATTTCAGCTTCAAGCGATTTCACCTGCGCTGTGAGCTTGTCGATGTCATTGTAGGTTACGTGCGATTCAGTGTGACAATGACGGACAAGCTGATTGATGTTACCGCCCGTTTTGCGAAGGGTAGCAATGAGTTCAACAATCTTTGTATTGTTCGGCAACACATAGCCGACATTGAGTTCATCTGCACGAATGAGTGCCTTTAAAAATTGCGATACATTCATTTCTTTTTTGCGTGCACGATCTTCAAGTTTGCGTGCATCTTCATTGGGCAAATGGAGGGTGTACGCTTTGTGCGTTTTGCGATACGCACGCTTGCGCAAGCGTTCCCGGTCTTTGTTGTCATTCATTAGTTGTGTGATGTGGGTTGATGATGGTGTGGAGTGGAAATGGTGGAAGCAGTTCGAGTGGAAGTGTGCGGGTTGGGATGTGCGGAGGAAGTGCGAGGAATTTTTTGAAGCGAGAGTTTTCGTAGTACGGTTTGATCGGTACAACTGTAAGACGGTGGTGTCCGTGCAATACGAGGGCTTTGTCTTTGGAGAGCGAGCGCACTTCATCTGGTGTAAGGAGTGGTCGGATTGATTTTGCACCTGTCTTTTCGTCCACCACTTCTCGTTTACCTGAGATTGTAGAAAGTTCTCTGCACGTTGAAAGCGGTTGATTGGTATAGAACATCTGGGTATAGCAACTTGACATAATGGTTCGCGCGACATTATCTCCATACAAATGTTGGAGCTGGGTGGTCTTTTCTTGTACGATGAGCGCAAGTGCAAGACCAAATTTTCTTCCCTGCGTGATGGCGAGCGAAATGGAATTGATACGATATATTCCTTTCTCATCTAAGATGCAATAGAGCGGAAGCAAGTTTGTGTTGGGAGTGCCTGCAAGTACACGATTGAACAACTGATGAAAGAATACCGAAATGAGCAATCGATACTGTGCAAGCTCTGATGCATTGGTCTGTAAAAAGATGATGGTCTTCTCCTTTCGGATGGCATCAATGTCAAAGGTTGAGTGAGCGGTAATCCTGCGAATGCTATCTTGAGCGAATACGTGCTGCAACACCGCTTTCGCAGTTGAAATAATTGATGCCTTGAGCGCATCGCTATTGCCTGTAAAGCTAAGGTACTCATTAAAGGTTTGTTCATCCGCATACATACTCATGTAGCGATCAAATTCTTCGGGCTTTGCAGTAAGCAAAAGCACAAGATCGTAGAGCGTTGGAACATTGCGATACTTCGGTTCAAGTTGATACATTGTTTTGCCGAGGAGTTGCAATAAACCGATTGCGGAGTTTTGCCAAAATGGATCTTTGGCATCACTTCCTAATTCCATCTGCACGAGTGCGGTAATGAATTCAGGTAAGTCTTCAATCTTTTCAGGAAATGGATTCCATCCGGCACTTTCTTGTCCTGTGCGATCTGAAAAATTGAGAATAATTATTTTGTATCCAAGTTGCTTGTATCGAGGAGCAACAACGGAATACAATTCTTTCGATGGGTCTAAAACCACCACGCTTCCATGACCTGCCACATTAAAAAGTGAGGGCACTGAAAATGCAACAGATTTCCCCGCACCACTTTGCGCTGAAACTAAACAGTGTTGGAAATTGGCTTTTCCCTGAATCCCATACACACCACCACACGAAAATCCTACAGCGTTCTTTTTCAGGATGGATGAGGGTTGCGCAAGTGAGGCATCGTAGGTGTCATTGAGTTTGTGTTTTGAGCTGTCGCGGATCATCACAAACAGCTCTCCTAAGAGCTTGAAAAATGCTTGTCCCATTTCGATTAGAATGTCGATGAGTTGAATCATATTATTTGCGTAAATAATGTTTGAGAATATCGGCAAGTGCAGTAAAGAGGATAGTAAGGACTCTACTTGCCGCATAGAGTACGTGAAGAAAAATGAGCAGGAGCATTTTGATCATGCCCCAACTGATGCGTAAAAACTGTTTCATTGGTTGATTATTGAAGGGTGCGAGGAAGGGATGCGCTCACGATAACCTGTGCCCCCGAAAGGAGCTTGGTATAGAAGGAAGCAATAAGTTCAAAACGTTCTGCATCTTGAATCGTAGTGGGTTGATAAATAATAAAGACGGTTATTCCTTCCATGTCGCCAAGCGGATATCTGTCCTTAAAGCGATTGAGCATTTTTTCCGATTTAGTAAGTTCAGTTAGCTGTTTCGGGTTATAGAAATTAGCAAGCGATGACCGCTCGACTAAATCGCTGTTGATGATCAGTACCTTTTTATGTGCGGGTGATGTTCTCAGCGTTTCTACTTCTCGTGCAATAACTGCAAAAATTGCTGAGCCGATTCGGTCTTCATTTTTACCGTTAAGATTACTCAGAGCGGTATTGATCGATGACCAGTATTGATTGATGTGGTCGGATCGTTCTAAATCATTTGAAAACCATCGGTTGTGTACCGCTTCAATATTGATCTCTTGCACAGGCGTAATACTGATTTCACTGATGCCTGATATTCGAAATGTCTCCGATGCTCCGTTGTCTTTGCCATCAGCAAGCGAGTGAATCACGCTGATCTGCTGTAAGGCTTCGAGATCAAGGTGCTTAAAATCTTTCTCCGTATTGTCCCCGATGTAGCTGATGATTTGGCTGTCAGGTTCCCGAAAGAATGTACAGGACGTGAGCGTGCAGACACTCACACTTGCAAGCGTTGCGCAGGCAAGTAGTAAAATAAAATTCCTCATAGTTGTTTTGAATTAAAGGTTAATATTCGATGTGTTCATGGTTAGAATGTGCAGGTGAGTTTGTGCCGGTTTTAAAATGGTATTCTTTCAGGCACCCTGCTTTAATGGCTTCTTGTTGCTTATGAATGCCATCAATCAGATCGCGTTCGTATAATGTCCATGCACCTTGTGTTAGCACCATATCAGCGTACTCTTTCTCAGCTTTTGCAAGCTTTTCTTCCAGTGCAGCTTTTTCTTTCACTGCCTCGCGATATCGTTTGTCGTGCTGTTTGTATTCATTGCGTTCATCCCACTGTTCTTGGGTAGGTAAAAATGCATACGAGATAAATACTGCGACCAAGAAATAGATAGTATTCCATATTGCCCATACAAACGGTTGATTCATTACCGATTCTCTGTGCAGCTGCTGATAATATTCCTCACGAATCACACCCAAGAAATAAAAGAGCATGAAGGCACCGAGCGAACCTATGACAAGAGTAAAGACTTTCGCACGCTTTGTTTTACAGAAATGAAGTCGTTGTCCGACAGTATGCGCGAGAACTGAAAATGCTCCGACCATAAATATCGAAAGTAGTACGCTTGCAAGTAAATTCGGTGCAACTGCTTGAAGTGCCGTTGCATTCATGATTGTGTCCAATGTCATGATGAGAATTAAGGAAAGCAGGGGTATCCAATGCCATTTCCATGCGTATGAAAGTGGTTCCATTCTTTCGCGGTCAATCAAGGCACTGCGTTTGATCGGGTCAAGCTCTTCCATGCGTTTATTGATACGCTCCCGCACATTTTGAATGTGCATGGCATCAAGTGCTTGGCTGAGTTCTTGCAAGCGGGGCATGAGTGCTTGTTTTACCTGTCCAATAAGTATGGCAACATCTGCTGACATCACATCAAAGATTTTTTGAATATTGATGCCGATTCGTGCCGATGCGATATTGATATCGCCCTTTGCCCTCGCGGAAATTTTTCCCAACGATGTTGAGATGTGTTGCTCCAAGACCTTGTCCTGTATGCGAACACCGGTAAATTTTGTTTTCATATTGTATTTTTATAAGTACGTGGTTAGTTTGAATAAAGAGGAATCTCTTCATGAAATCTCCATAAGCAGAAAAGCTCTTAGGGAAAGCGGGATAAAAACTCCCTGCATAAGAAGCAGGGAGTTCATAGATTTATCGGTAAATGAGAGGGTGTCGTTAATAATATCGAGCGATCAGGCGTTGCAGTTTTTTCTTGTCGCTGTGGAGCCTGTTTAAGAAAGCATAAAAGGCGATTCGCCATGCAAGAAATTCATCCTCGCGCATAAAGTACTCCGTACGCGCATTTTCATATTCTTTCCGGAAAGAATTCAATTCTTTACATAACTGAGGGTCGTAGGATTCATGCGATAGTAATTCAAGTTTTGATATTTTCCTCCGCAATGTGCGCATTCTTCCATACGAGACAGCTGTTTCAATTGTAAAGTTTAATTCGTCAGCACACTCTCCAAGCGTTTGGTTATAATGTAGCTCTATGTAAGTGCAGGCGCGAGTAAGACGTTCACGAAGCTTAGTCTTTAATGTTTTGGGGGAATATGGCCGGCTTCGTAAGGAATTGAGGATAAATGTTCGTTCATAACCGATGACCTCGGCATGATATTGATTTAGCCTGACAATTTGGTAGGCAACAGAGGTTTGCAGTAAGAGTGGCGGGTCTGCAAAAAACGACTTTAATGCTGAAAAATCGTATATTTTTAGGCATCTTTTAACAATATCCTGCAGTGATTGTTCTGGGCGTATCCAATCATGACACCTTTCAGCTTGCTGCTTCTCGGTATAAAACCTTTTAAGAAGCTGATAATCAGTTGCATAATGACACCCATTTGTGGTACCATTCGCGAGAGAGCGTAGATAGTTTTTCATGATTGTTAGGGGTTAAACTGTTTACCCGCCTGTGTTTCTGAAAGAAAAACACCGGTGGAATTAGGTTAAATTGATTCCTTTTTGCTCTACGAGAGCTCATCCTTGGGGTGGGCTCTTTTTTAGTTTTAGTTGCTAGAGCTGCAACTGCCATGTTAGTTTCCATTTGCTTTTTGTTTTAGTTTTTTGATGTTTTTTTAAAGCTTTCGCAAGTTAAATATTTAACTTAAATTAACCAAATAAATGAACAATTTATTTTAAAAAACATTTTTATTTGCTTTTTTCTTTTAAATATAAGGTATATAGGTTATCTTTGGTTGTTAAATATAAAATAATGCTTGAAACACCAAAATCACTCCTTTTCTCCAAGGTATACCGTCTGATAGACGGTGGTAAGGGGGGCCTTTTTAAGAATCAGTCCGAGTTGGCGAAAGAGATAGTTAACTTACAGACGCACTATTCCAATGTGACCTCGTTGGTTCCTTTCCTAAGTGCAGTGCTGAATCCTAAGTCCCCCAAACCGATTCCGGTTAAACTTCAAGCATCTATTATTGCACTTGCTAAAACAAAACTTGACGCAGTGGAATGGGTGGAGTTTGAGAAGGCTTTTAAAGCATCCTTTGATAATTTTAAAAAACCTGAAGAGTATGTGCAGCGTGCTGAGGATGTGCTTAAACGTTTCATTAAATGTGTTGAAACCGCCCATGAACACCACCTCTTTACATTTCACCCGGCAGAATTGAATTGGCAATCTCACGAAGATGCTAAGAGGCTCGTTAAGGAACTTCTTGAACATATAAATATAACAAGTGAACAGAAGCACTCGATGTATCATTTCTACTTCCCGCATATACAAGTTGCCGCAGCTTTTTGGCAAAAGCTGAGAGAATATGCCATACATGAAGCTGGAAATACAGAGGAAAAGGCGGATCAATTACTGACAAAAGCAAATACATCGTCTTGCATCAAGGTTATTATTGTCCCCGAAATATATTGCGTCATTCCTGTATCTTATTTTGTTGGAACGGACGAGAACGGGCTACCATTTAAGATGCTATTCTCGCTTTCATACTTAGGTGATAAGTCAAGTATTAATCAGTTCTCCGATAAGGATATAGAAAATTGGACGAGGGTAGTATTTTCTAAATTCTATTACGATCCTGATAAGGAAGAAGTTTCTTTTGAACAAATAAGAAAAACAATACATAGTCATGGAAACAAATAAAGACCTCAAGTATTTCACGTTGATCTCAATGCTGTTCGTCAGTTGTTTGATCATCAGCAATACGGTTGCAACTAAGATTATTGTGTTCTGGGGTTTTAATGCGCCCGCAGGAATTATCCTGTTCCCTTTAAGCTATCTGATCAATGACGTTATGACCGAAGTGTATGGGTTCAAGCGAACAAAAAAAGTGATTTGGGCAGGTTTTATTTGCCTTGCACTCATGTCGCTCACATACGAAATCAGTATTCGCCTCACACCTGCTCCATTTTGGCAGGATCAACAATCATTTGCGACATCTTTTAGCTTGGTACCAAGGATTGTCTTTGCCGGACTGGTCGCATATCTTATGGGAACATTTCTTAACAGTATTGTTATGTCTTTGCTCAAAAAACGTACACAAGGCAAGCATCTATGGGTGCGCACAATTGGAAGCACTATCGCTGGCGAGGGCATAGATTCACTCATTTTTTATATAATCGCATTCTATGGAGTGTTTGGATTGTCGGATATCTTCTATATTGCATTTTCAAGCTTTTTACTTAAAGTTGGGTATGAAGTAATTGGTACTCCACTAACATATTTGGTTGTTAACAAACTAAAGAAAGTTGAGTCTATAGATACTTTTGACTATAATACTTCATATAATCCCTTTTAATTTTTATGCCTACAAAAAATATTCCTCACAAAATACAGTCTGCTACCTGTGGCGAACTCTTAGAATTAATGGATGGGAAAACGTACCCTGTCAGTATTGTTATAGGCGATCCTATACTGCCCACTAAAGGTCATTATCATCGCGATCATGATGAAATATATATTTGCATGCAAGGAACGATTACACTTGATTTGTTTAACCAGCAAACAAATCAGAGGTCGTCAATAATACTTGAGAAGTATGAATCCCTTGTTGTTGCAAAAAGAATACATCACAGAATTATTGATTCAGAACCCGGAAGTATATTATTGGCAATTTCTATACCTGGATGGACACCAGAGGGGCAACGTTTATCAGAAACTTTGGGATATAAGTAAGTTTTAGGTCTGACTTTGTGGGTGGGGTGTTTGCTCATTCGGTTCAAAAAGATAAAATTCAGTTGTAGGAAAAAAATATAAATTGAGATACATTTTTCCTGTTTTGCTAATACGAATAACTCCAACCCGATTCCATGATTGTTTCATCTTGCCATCAACAGCAAACTCTCGCTTAGAGAATACATTAAGGTAGTTCATAGAGAATATAAAAGTTACGTAGTAATAAGCTACACCACATGCGCAGCAAGTACCGCTTCAAATAGCTTTGTATAGTACGGATTCCGGCACAAGCGAGCTTTGGTGGCATAGGTAAGTAATTCAGGGTACAGTGAAACGGCACACTTCATAACATCCTCTTTATTCTTTGCCATATCAGTAGCGACGCTCTTTAGGTCATGAATACTCAGCGTATAAATCGTGATGTCATACTGCTTGGCAAATTGTTTGATGGCTTTGGAAAGCTCATGAATATAGGGAGAATATTGAAGCGGGTATTTAATGGCAAGAGCTGTGACCGAATACCGCAAACAATACCATTTCAGTACCCGCATAATGATATGCAATTTCCATTTCGACCACGTACCCCGAAATTGTTTGGTGCGGTACTCTAAAAGCTTAGTGTCCCTCAGCACAGCAAGCCCAAGTGTAGATGTTCCTAAACTCAGCCCTAATATGGTTGTTCGTTCCTGTATGTCATGCATAGATAGTGTGTTGGTTAAATAGTAATGCCTTAGCAATTCATGGCGGATGCCGGGCAGAGATATCCGAGGATTTCTCCGTTCTTTTTTTGCACTTGCATACCTCCTCCCGAACTTCCTCAAACAAGTCCTGATACAACTGCTCACACAAGGTGGCATACAATACGCTTAGCTTCGCTAAGTTGGTGACACTCGGATACGCTGTCCCTTGCTCCCACCGGATGATCCGGTTCGTGCTTTTGAATCCGAGCGCCCGGGCTACATCGGACTGTGTTAGTCCCATCAGTAGCCGATACTTTCGAAGTTGGTTAATGTTCTGTTTCTCCAAGTGCATACCACTTAACGTATCAATGAACGATAATGAACAATAGATAAGTAAATGCGCCACTTATGGCGCATGTGAAAATGATGTGTGCAAATCAGCGTAGTGTTCCGAATTGATTTGCGAAATGAGTATCGACTCAATCAGTATAGTATTGATTCTACCTCTACGGAATTACTTTCTTTAGAAAAATTTCATCTTTCGCATTTCTGCATTTGTGTAGCGGTATGCGTTGTATTCGTATGTAATACTTTCTCTGCATATCGGTATTGTTTTCGAAAGGTGTTTTCCATTCTTTTTCTTTTTGATGCTGCAAATATGAAAGTATTCAGCCTACAGTCACAAGGAATGCTCTTTCAGATTCCTCCTTGATGACTGTGTCTTTCTCTTTCTGAAACCTTCGGGCAAATCAAAAAGAACGAATATGAAAACGATTACAAAAAGAAAACAATGGAAGCAGGTGCATGAAGTTGAAATTACGTACTCACGTCCAATCCTTGAAGGCGCATACCGGATTACTTCCAGTAACGATGCAGAAATACTATTGCGGAAGATATACCCTCCGAAACGAATCGACTACAAGGAATTTTTCTATGTGCTATTGCTTTCCCGATATAGCCAAGTGCTTGGTGTTGCACACATCAGTACAGGCTCTACCAGTGGCACCGTGATCAATGTTCCTGAAATTATACAGCTTGCATTACTTTCCAACGCTTCCTCGATTATCCTTTCTCACAATCATCCAAGCGGAAATCTGAAACCATCTGATGCCGATATTGCTATGACCAAGCGGGTACAGGAAGTGTGTGCGTTGCTTGAAATAAAAGTGCTTGACCACCTTATTTTAAGTTCCGAGAGCTACTATTCTTTTGCGGATGCGGGGGTGTTGTAGAGGAAAGCTATTTCTTATATGTGTTAGCGACTATGTATTGGTTTCATTGTCGTCTTAATGTTAGCAGTACACTCTACTTCTTTCTATCTTGTCAGTTAGGTATCGCACTAATAACATCCCAACCCAAAGAGCCTACATCCTTGTAGTTATCAATTTTGAGTTCAACTGTCTTAGTAGATGTTGGCGGAAATATTTCGTAAACCGTGTAATCCTTACTACCTAAAGCTGTTTGGGTTTTTGAGTAGTATGTTATTCTAACTACAGCGTCCTTGTAAGTTGCAACAGTCGCCTTGTTAGTTATTACGCAATTTACTTTGAACTTGTCGCCCCAAAAAGTTTCTTTGTATGTTCCAGATGCACTTAAAAAGTCAGTTGGTGTTAAACGTTCAATTTCTTCTACGGTCATAACTTTTTGCTCGTAACTCTCACCCGAACTGCTACCACTTCCGTTGAATTTGTTTATTAACAAGAGCATAATTACAAATCCGCAAAGGAAAAGACCAGCAAGAACTTGAAGAATACTCCAAATATTGAACTTACTTTTTTGCTTAGTCGGTGATGCAACAGTTTGTTGTTCTGCCTTTAGTTTACTGATTGGTGGTGATGTCGTTTGTTTAGAGGCAAATGGTGGTGGAGTAGAAGTTTTAAGTAACTCTTTTAAGTCGTCAATTTTTTCTGCTGTCGTCCAATCATGAAGTCCGTCATACCAAATTGGAGTGTCTTTGTTAATGTTTTTTGCTTTCAAGTCGTCAAGGTCGAAAGGTCCTTGCTGCTCTGTCCCATTGTGTAGAAAATATTTTTTCATGTTGTTTTTTACCTGTTTAAGGTTGCAATGTCGTGAAAGAGTTGTTGCTAACTTGTCTAATATGCATAATTTCAACTTTTTATACAAATTATTTTCATGATATGAAGTTTAGCTTATATCAAAAATAAAGTGATGATACGTCCATATCAATACCAAGTTATACGTATTTTATCTACGTAAAAATACTTAGGTGGCAGGTAGTTATTAATTTATTTTGCTTCGTTCATACTCATAATCACGAAGCCACAAAATTGCTCGTAAGACTAATTTGTATAGAATCAATTCCATTCGTGGGGATGGTTCGCCTATTGCTCTCAATCGGTGATACCTGCGTATATACAGATATGCTTTTTCTCTGTCGGTCATATACAAACATACGTATGGGTATAATTTCACTCAACTGTATATATGCAACTTTTTACCTTTTCTTCATCTGTGTATGGTATGCAGATCAAATTGTTCTGAAAGTGCATTAGTCTGCTTTTTGATTCTTCTTATAAATGCCTGATATGGCATCCCCATTACTCACAAATATTCTTACTGCTATATTTCTATCGGTTTTTTAGATAAGGAACCTATTTTTATACAAACGGTCTTTCAGGAAAGAAATCTTTGGGTGAGCATTTAAAGATAACTGCAAGCCGATTAAGATGTTCAATATTATACTTCGCAACTTCTTTCGTGGACTCTATTTGACCAATAAACCCATCACTTACACCCAATAACTCCGCTAAGGCTCTTTGTGTATACCCATGCTCTTTTCGCAAAGTGGTTACTCGATCAACTACATATTGTTCCAATGGTGTCAAAAGGGTACTCGCCATACCCGAAATACGCTTTTTTAGAAACAATACTTGCTTATATATATCTAAGTATTTATATTCGCATATCAACCAAAAACAACTATTCAAATGCGTACACTTTTATTCTCTGTATTCCTCCTTGGAATCACCCCCTGTGTGCTACAAGCACAACAATCCGTCCCTATGTATAAAGGGGCAACCACTATCACAGCCGGAGTGGGCTTACACAGCTTTATACGTTCGGGATGGGAAGACCTGATTAGTCAGAACCCATACGGTTACGTGACTGAAACGAGGAAAAGCCCTGTGTATCAACTGTCTTTTGGAAAAGGTGTGGGAGATCATGCCAGTTTCTCGGCTTTCTTTGGCTATGGAACGATCACGTCCATCTATTACTATAGAAACCTCAGAAAAGTAGCGAGGTCATATACCGATAAGGTACTCCTGTTCGGGGTAAAAGGACAGTATCATCTGTATGAGTATTTCAATGTACCCTCTGAACTTGATCCGTATATCGCTATCGGAGGAGGTATGAAGCAGATAAGAGATGAACAGATGGGTGAAACGCATTATTCTCCTTTCTACATGACCCACGTAGGTGCTCGCTACTATATCCACCCCTCTGCCAGTATCTATGCCGAGTTAGGACTTGGCACTGCCTTATTCAATACCGGACTTTCATTTCGTTTCTAAACCAAACCTTTATAAATATGAAAACAGTAGTAAACACTCTCTTCAAACAAGCATGGTTGCTTGGAATTGTTGTCTGCTTCACAAGCTGCATGACCACAAAATTATCTACCCACCCCGGTGTCTTTACCGTCCCTCGTCCTGCTATGGACGAGCACCACGAAGAAGTCTGGCGGGTGTACTATGACGACCAATTTGATGCCTTAGAAGGCAATGTCGCTATGCCGGGACATGAGTTTCCCGAGGCTGCCAAATTGGGGTATTACAATGCAAAGAAATATTGGGATAAGAAAGTCAGGGATGCCCGGGATGCCCACGAAATGAACAAGGGGGTTGCGTATGTCGGGATAGGGATAGTTGCTCTCTTACTCTTATTTGCAGTTACTCCAACACTATATATGTATTAATATTCAAACCTTTTTAACACATGAAAACATTAGGAAACATTCTTTGGCACTTCCCATTCTTCGGGTTTGTGTCCGCAACAATTGTCTATCTCTTTGGATGCCTGCTGACCATAATGGTACTGGCTGCTCCAATTGGCTTGGGATTAATGGAGCTTGGCAAGTTCCTGTTCTGGCCATTTGGTAATGCCATGGTAAACAAGAACCTGTTACAGCACGACCAAAACAAAGCGTGGAAAGCATACTCCACGATTGTCATGATCCTGTATTTCCCATTCGGGTTGTTCTTTACGGTAATTGCTCTCTTTCAGGTGGTGGGACTATTCATTTCTATCATCGGTATTCCGGCTGCATTGGTGGTGGCGAAATCCTTAGGCACCTACCTCAATCCGGTGAACAAGCAATGTGTTCCCTCGGCAGTATCCGGAGAACTGGAGCGCAGGAAAGGCGAAGCTGCTATTAAGAGGCATTTGGGGTAACAATGCAGGTCAATCGTAAAAATGCTCACCAAATATTATTTGGAAATTGGCACAAAAATTGGACTGATTCCGAATAATATTTTTTTTAAATTAAAAATGGAATATTTAATTTCTTAACGATAAGATAATCAACGTTTTATTTTTAACAGCCCTTTTAAATTTGTACTATTGCACTGAAAATAAATACTTCAATCACACTCAACAAAAACAAATAATAAAAGCTTTATGCGTAAAAACACTCTATTTCTTCTTGTTGCGTATGCCGTCATAAGCCTGCAAGCTGAGTGCGGTAAGAATGAGCCCAATGTTGTGGTTCCAAACGATACTACTTTCTTGTCCTACTGGTTCTTCCCCGAAAATTCCTACTGGATCTATAAAGATTCGGTCAATCATGAACTGGACACGTTTATAATCGATGCTACTACACAGTATTTTAACGAAGGTAATCACGATAATACCGATTGGGAATTTCACGCTATAAGTGTGATAAACAGGAACAACACAAAAGCACAGGTAGGACGCCCGCGGGAATACGACGGCAAGCAATTTATTTATTTTCTAGATCAGAGTTGGAGTGGTGGAGAAAGTGCTGTTCGCTTTTTCTACACCCGGGATAACAGCGTGTCTCATTTAGAACATCACCTGTTTCAGGAGCATTATGATTCGCTCCGGATCAATGGTGTTTTATATACAGATATTTACAGGATGTATAACAAGAGCACCCAAGCCCAGAACGATACAGTCCGGGTAGAGTATTATGCCCGCAACATTGGGGTAGTCAAGCGTGTTTATGCAAGCGGAAGGGTATGGGAACTGGAGCATTACTATTTAGCACATTAATTTTAAACTAAACAAACTATAATCTTATGAAAAAAATCACAGTATTGACTGTGCTGCTCATGGCTGTTTGCATGGGCGCATTTGCCAAAGGGCTACCTGCGTTCAACATTGAGGTAATCTATGTTGAACATACCGGACATGAGGCGGATGTGGAGGTAACGGCAAGGTATTATTTTAACCGCGGAATTACCCTGAACTCCCAACCCGAAATTTTACTTCCCGATAATTGGGAGTTTGTTTCGGTTGATCATACCTTTTCCGGGGAATATATGGCAGAGGATGAACTGGATGTTGTATTTACTGTTCGACACGACTACGAAAATTTACCTTTCTATCCCGACCAGTTATATATCGAACATTATTGGGAAGATGATCCCTCGCCTGTAAGAGCTTTGTTCATGGTTTATTTTACACCCTACAATACTACGGAAGTTATAGGGGAAGAAGCCTTAACACACCAAAGGCGGGTGTGGTTCGCCAAAACAGAAGAAGAGCCGGAAAGAATTGAAATAGACCCGAACATAATTCCCGAAAGTGATATTCCTGAAAATTTTGTTCCCGAAGAAGATTGGGAAACTGATTTCCGAACCATACATATACCGGGCCTGGCATATTCCATCCCCATGGCAGCTATTCATCCGGATGAGATTCCCGAAGAATTGCTGAACCAGGGCGGGTCTCCGGAAGAAGGCTTGTTAGGAGACAATTGCTTTCTCAGTAAACGGTTCAAAGGTCATATCAGCGGCCAAATCGTTGCCGAGTTTTTAAATGAAGAAAACCCGACTATATTTCAGGCATTACCACTTCGGGGAGTCGATATAGAGATTGTCGAGCGCAACCAGGAATGGACGAATATTATCTTAGGCAGAGCCAGAACAGACACCAATGGTGTTTTCTCGGTATGGGTAAGTATATGCCGGGCGTTTGAAGGAGATAATGTAGAATTGTTTCTGCGTATCAAAGGGAAAAACAACTACTATAGAATCTATGCATCGAAAAAAGGGAATCCTTATTGGGAAATTGAAAAGCACGAAACTAATCACACGTATTGGGAGTACGATGGTGGCGATACCCGTAATTTGGATTTCGGAACCATTACCGTTTTCCACGAAACCATTAAAGCTGTTCATTTAAGCGTACTAGCTTGGGAGTATGTAAATGCATTTTCGGGTCAGACTTTAGAAACTAACCTGATTATTAAAACAGGTACTAATAATTCATTTTTTCTTCCTGATCAATCTTGTGGTGTAGGTATTCCTGTGGTTGGAGAGTTCTTCATTCCTCATCCCGCTATTCGTTTATCCTCGGGAGATGTTTTAAGCGAAACTACTACCTGGCATGAGTTCGGGCATTTTCTGATGTGGCAATTACAAAACAAATGCTGGATTGATTTACTTTCGGGATCGTTTGCAAAACATTCGATAAACCGGAATTCCAATAACCGTATAGCCTGGACAGAGGGGTGGGCACATGCATTTGCACAGATTTGTGACGCACATTATAGAAACCTGGATGGAGAACATTACTTAGACGAGCAGAGAAATAATTATGAACGGAGAACATTTGGCCCCGGAATATCCAATGCTATCACCAATGGCTTTGCTTCGGAATTCTTTGTAGCCTGTACCTTGTACGATCTATGGGATGGTGCGGATAAGTTTCCTCCAAGCACACCTTCGGGTGATCATAATGATTTAGCCTCAGGTTCCTGGCAGGGAGATGCGGATGCATCCAGTTTATCATTTGCAGAATTATGTACCATTGTAAAAAACGGAGATGTTAATTCCCTGCCCGAGAACAATGGAAAAATAGAAGACATCCAGGTATTTTTTCAGCATTTAACTGAGGATATTCATTGTGATGAAACGATAAAAAATATCAGGCAGTGTTTCTTCCGGAATGAGATCAACGATCAACTGAATGTAAACGACTACTTTTTTAATTCGGATGTACTTTATAAAGTTGAATCAAAAAACTACGTTGGGTCACCCTTTTCAGATCCAATATTAGGTTGGTTGCTAGGGTATGATTATGATCATCATCAACGTATTAATGTTGCTCATATTAATGCAGCTGCATTAAATTTCAATACACCTTACAGTTCATCCACAAGCAGTCTCAATCAGGATTTGCTGATAAGCAATCAGGGGAAACTATACATAAATAACAATCTTCCCCCCGGAATACAATTAAATAATACAAACCCGGAACGTCCGGCTTTGCATGCAAACAGTGTTTATGAAGTTTGCAATCAATCAGACTTTACTGTGGGAGGAAACGGAAGCATTATCATTGGTGATCCATCGGGTGATTATACGGCTCACATGGTATTGAAATCAGGCTCTACGCTAGTATTAGAAAACAATTCATTAACACGTATAAACAATCATTCGAAATTAATTATCGAATCCGGAGCTCAATTGATCTTTGAGCCGGGAGCGGTCATTGAGCTGAACGGAACCGATGCGATACTCGAAATAGCGGGAGAGCTTATCCTGGAAGACGGAGCAACTTTTACACGGAACGGAACCGGTTTTGTCCGTTTTAAAAATGCGACTGATGAAAGCCTTCAAATCGGGATTGATGCCGAGTTTTATTTGAACGGATCGGGACAAAGTGATAAGGTTTTAGAATTGCAGGCAGGAGAAATATGGGCAGAATTTGATAACCTTAGCCGGAAATCTTTTAAGGTTACCAACGCTAAAGTGGTGAATTCAGGGGTGCTGAAACTTAGAAGTAATGTACATTTAAACAATGTACGATTTGAGGGAGGAAGCCTGATGACCTTTGCTCAGAACAATGTATATATCAATAACTGTTATTTTTATGGAAGCACCTATGGTATCAATGCTTATCAGGACGGTGGTCACGGAACATCTATCTCCGTTACGAATTGTACGTTTGAGGGATGCCTTACCGGATTTAATGTCTATGATAAAGGGTTTACACTTTCGAATTGTACGTTTATTGAAAATACCAGTCCGATCGTAGCCGAAAATCTGACCGCAAACAGCTCCATCAATACGGTATCCATTAATATTAGTTCTTTACAGAGTCTTTCAAATGCGATCTCCCTTACAGGTTTCACTTTCCCCTCTGTTTTGTTGGACGAAGTAGATATTGCCAATGCCTGGGGAAACGGGTTATATGCAAATCACTGTAGAGTCAATATGAAGTGTTCAGGTATTGAAGCATATGAAACTCCGGTAGTTTTAGAAACCGGAGCTATTATGGATATGAGTAAGGTAAATGGAGGAAGCTACGGAAATAATACCATTCAATTACACTCGAATGGCAGCGGAAAAGTATTCGGGATATCCGGAGCAGAAATGATCTATCTGCAAAACGGACAAAATGCAATCATTAAGGAAAATGCATCTGATAAATACTTCGCGGGAATCAGTTCGGGTGGAGCTTCCTTTTCTCCCAACTATCAGGATATTTTAGGTGAAAAGAACAGATGGTATCCTTGTGTTAGCTGTTCCAATACTTTGCCGACTGCTTCGGACTATATATTTACCTTGGTGGGAACCATTGATTTTGACCCGATCCTGACAGGAACTATCCTTGATCCTTGTAATCAATCTTCCATGATGGAGGAAGGCCCCTGTGCCAATCCGGAAGACTGCCTGGGTCGTAAAGGACACTTTACGGAAGAATTGGAGCAAGGAACATCCCTGTATGTACTGGTACGGCCTAACCCTGCAAGCGATTATATCTATGTGGATATTACTTCGGAAAAAGCTTCGGATATACGTATTCGTATCCATAGCCCGTCCGGTGCTTTGATCAAAACAATCGATCTTCGTGCAGAAGAACAAATCCCGCAAACAGT
Source organism: uncultured Sphingobacteriaceae bacterium (assembly GCA_964454645.1). Classification (GTDB taxonomy): domain Bacteria; phylum Bacteroidota; class Bacteroidia; order Sphingobacteriales; family Sphingobacteriaceae; genus CAYVTM01. The sequence goes on from CAYVTM010000004.1 coordinate 248,752, forward strand.
AACGATTGCAACCGAATCCCTGAATCCGGGAGTTTATATGCTGGAACTTTATAATGGAAGTGAATATGTTCGGAAGCGGATCGCAATTGTGAGATAAAACGTTTTCGTTATAAACCTTAAAAAAGACAGTCCGGGATTTTCGGACTGTCTTTTTTATTTTAAATTATTCGATTTCTAATTCCTCTATTTTCTTCAAATCCTCCAGAAAATATTCGAAATTTATCCCCTCGTCTCCGCATGGAAAGAGCACAATTGCTTGCAGCAATCGGTGATCTTACAGGGGCAATTAGTGAGTTCGATAATGCAATCGGGCTTGGTAATGAAGATCAGGGCGAAACAACCTATGCTGAATATTGGAAATGCCTTACCTATAACAGAAACTTAATTGCTCTTGGCACATATACACCGGATAAATTGGATTCTTTAATGGGCGATTGCCCGGAATTGATTATTACAGAACCTGAACCACCATCTGCTTTAAGAATTTCCAAGACTACAGAGAATGTAGCAATAAATAATGAAGATGTGCTTGTGTATCCGAATCCGACAAGCGGATTAATTTCCGTTGTATTCTCCGTACCTGATGCTACTGCAATTACGTATTATGTTTCTGATATCAATGGTAAAAAGGTACTTGAAAAAGAAGCTGTACACCAAGAAAAAGGAAAACATGAGATCGCAATTGACCTCTCCAGATTTCCTAATGGTATTTACAGCTGTACGTTAAGTATCGGACAGCAAGTATATAACAAGAAAGTTGTATTGATTAAGTAATAAATTATTTAGTATCATTCTAAAAGGAAGACAGCCCGAAAATATCAGGCTGTCTTTCTTTTTAGCCCTACATATAACCAAGGAAGTAAATTATGTACTGGTTGAGAAATGATCTATTTCAAACGTTTGAATATTCTTTAAGTCCTCATTAAAGTTCGAACTTTGTTCGATTCTGCGCATTAAGACGCAATGCATCGAACGAAGCCGATCAGCTCTATTCGTTAAATTTCAAGACAGCCTCAATATCATTCCAAAGTTCTAAAATTTGTCCCCGGTAGCGCACCAGCCTTTGCCTATGCAAGGGCTTTTTTATTTCTATATGTTTTACTGAATATTTAGCGATTTAGTATCCGGTCTCACCCGGGGGCAGGGTTCCGAGTCAGAAAGCTCATTATTTTTAACCCGGCTTTTGTTTCCGGTACGAAGCATGTAAGATTAGTTTATTCGTATTTAATGCTTGAAAAAAATCCCCGATAACATCAATCGTATATAATTTGTATTTCCGAATCATAAACAAAGCTGTACTTGTTTTTTCATACAGGAAGATATCGGGAAAATCATTGCTTCGCTGAAAGCGGAAATGGGGCGGAATAAGGAATGGGAAAACGCTCGCCACCCGTTACAAAAACGGCACAAAAGTTGGGCTGATCCAAAATATTATTTTAATAAATTTAATTTTCAACAATAAGATTATCGGTATTTTATTTTTTAATGCTCTTATAAATTTGTAGTATTGCTTAAAACTAAACTCTTATGAAAACATTCTTATACCTATCGGGCTTCTCTGTCTTTTTACTGATAGCAGGTATGAGTGGCTGTAAAAAGGACGACCCTGTTCCTGTGCAACAATATGTTAAAGGCACCCTGTACGATAAGTATTCAGGGAAACCCTTAGCCAATACCAAGGTCTATTTGTGTAAAGCAAGATGGCAAGGAACCAAAATCATTGATGACTATATAATTATGGATGAATATCTTACTGATAACACCGGAAGATTCAACTTTAATTATTCTAAGCAGGTCACTGATTTAGTTGGTATCTATGCAAAGATTGAAGATACTTATTACGATTACCGGACAGTAAAAACGATTGCTGATTACAACAGAGATTCATGTGACTATAACCTGAAACCTAAAAGCTGGCAGGTATATCACATCAAAAATACGAATCCGTATGATGATTCCGATGTCATCTATTTTGATAATAAGTATCTTTTAACAGGCTCGCAGGTGGATACAACCATGATTCTTGACAATCACTACGATATTATTTTGCCTACTGTCTGGTCTATTACCAAAAATGGGCAGACAGATAACTTTTATGGTACACCCGAATGTATTCCATACGATACTACCTACTACACGATCTTCTACTAAAACTAACTTAATATGAAAAAATTTAATCATGATTTCCGATAACCCCTGGAACAAAGATATCCGTTATTGATGCACAAGGTAGAATTATCTATGAGTCGAACGATATAATCCATTATTCAGATAAACACGACATTGACCTTAGTCAATATAGTAAAGGGTTATATATTGTTAAGTTACATAATCAAGGTAAGCAATATATAGAACGGATAGTATTACAATAAATAACCTTTCCTGCGTATTATATGTAGGAAAGGTTATTAAACAAATCAGTAAATAATTGAGATACAATGAAAATATTTTTGTTAGTTTCTTATTTATTCTCTTATTCACTATTTCCATCAATCGGGAAATCTGTCGAGGGTAAATGGACTTTGATTGAATGTATAGATAAAACAAATGGATATATCGTTGATAAAGAAAAGTATGATTTCCAATTAGGTACATTCACTATTTCATTTATTGAATATAATGATACTACGCTGTTATTCTGTGGAATCTCTGGATCAAATGAATTCGGTGGCTATTTTAGAATTGATTCAACAGGTGTTGTTAAGCGAACTTCTTATGGATCTACAAAGAGATATGAAGTGTCAAGATTCGGAGCTTTTTTTATTGATAATATCTATAAAGTCAATAAAATTGAGATGTCGAAAGATAAATTAATTATTTATTCTAATAGAGGAGAACAGTCTATGATGTTCATCCGGTTAGATTCTAATATTAGGACTGTTTGGGATTGCCCCTCACACATATTACTTGAAAAATTTAAGTGATATATAAACTGTTCGGGTTGTATACTAACTATCAATAGTATGATTCCTCTATTTCTTTTCAATAACAATAGAGGAATACTCTCCGATACTTCCCCAAAATTCCGGGTATTTATTTTCTGACTTTTCCAACCATTTTAATATAGATTTTCCACCCAGGAATGAATGAATATAGATATCCAGAAAATATTTATTCACGCTTCTCCAGGAATATATTTTAATCTGATTGCTAAATGGAAACTTGGTTTTAAACCATCTTCGACTGTGGGGATAGAAGTATAGCCGTGGCTTACTGTCAATTAACCTAACATAGATTTTTCCGGCAGTATGTCTGGCAATTCGATAAAGCTGTACGGGAAGAAGTGTAAGGTTCATTAACCAACTGTGATAAAACCAACTATAGACAATGATTACTTTAGAACCCATTTTTGTAACACGATACATTTCTTCGACAGCTGTTTCCTGTTCTTTGGCAGGAACGTGATACAAAATATGGTGCGAAACAACTACATCGCATGAATTTTCCTGTAAAGGAATATTTGTGATATCTCCGCAAATAAAAATAGCGTTTTTACCTGAAAGATTTTCTTTGGCGAGCAGCTAGAATATTTTTATAATAGAATTTTTTATTGTTTCTTTGCGTAGAAAATTATAGAACCCCATATTAATTATGAAAGAAAAGATATTGATAGTCTTTATAAGCATTATTTTGTTTTGTAATAGCTCGATTGCGCAAACAGTTCACACCCCGAGCGGAGTAAATGCAATCACTAGTTCACCAACTGGTAATGCAGGTATTGATAATGCTTCTCCTACATCGAAAGTTGTAATAAATCACCAAAATGCAACTTCCACCTTTTCGTCACCAGGAATGGGGTTGAAAATATATAACTCTTCATGGGTTGCATCACAATATACAGGAATCGAATTTTGGAATGGGTTACATAAAACAGTTCCCGCTTCTCGTATTATTTCTCAAATGGCAGGAAATGGAAGTGCGGGAGAAAATCTCTTTATTCAAACTCAACCGGGGTCTGGTAACAACCCAAATCAATCTGATTTGATTACAAGACTTACCATTTTACATAATGGAAATATAGGTATTGGTAATAGTACAGGGGCAACGAATCCAAGTACAAGACTATATGTTGATGGAGAGATGGCCTCAACTTCTAATCTTAGATTTTTTTCGACATCTGCATCAAATATCTATACAAATGGGTATACACAAGCAATCAAAATAGATGCTTCGAATATATATTTAAATTCAAGTTCAAACGGGAATGTGGGTATTGGAACTAGTTCTCCCAACTCAAAGCTTCATGTTTATAATGGAGGAATAAGAATAGGTGCTTTAAGTGATGCTACCTCTAGGGCACAAAATATTTTAACATTTGCTGATGCTAATGTTAAAATCGGGGAATGGAGTGAGGATAATAGACTTAGCTTTTATTCATTGAATGGTTATGCATTTGAGAATGATGGGGGTTTACACTTAGGTAATAATGAAATAAAGATGGGGGTGAATACATCTATAACTATTGGAGAAAAACAAGTTGGAGAATACAGGCTGTTTTTACATAATAATGGGACACATGCATATATTGATTACAAAGATAACTTATATTTCAGGGCAGACTACCCTAGTGTTAGCGCTTTAGTACTTCAGGGAGATGGAAATGTTGGTATTGGTTTTACAACCTCATATGATTTAAATAAGAGGCATAATATGGGGTACAGATTAGCAGTGAATGGCGGAATTATTTGCGAAGAGATAAAAGTAATACTAGATGTTCCTAATTCAGACTATGTTTTTAGTAAAGATTATAAGCTGAAGCCCCTAAACGAGGTTAAAGAATTTATACAATTACACAGTCACTTACCCGAAGTGCCTTCTGCTAAGGAATTCAAAGAAAATGGATATAAGGTTGGAGAAATGGATGACTTGCTTCTAAGGAAGATTGAAGAATTAACATTATACATCTTAGAACAGGATGAAAAAATTAAAGAATTAGAAAAAAAGATTAATAATTAATATGGGTTTGTTGGACGTTAAACAACTATTCTCAAAGTGGTTGCGCAATTTAAGATTGATTCATTCTCTCGATTACATTCGATTTCTGATTAGTTATGTGTTGAATTTCAAAAAGAATGAAATATATAAAATTAATAATCCGGATGCGATAATTCCACCTGATTATATACTATATGAGTCGTTTAGGTTGTCTTATGAAAGATATATTGTAGGTGGAAAAAAGAGTGCCGATTTTATATATCAATTTAAGCAGAAATATTTTCAAAATCTATCCATAAATATGTTAGACTGGGGTTGCGGGCCTGCTAGAATATTACAACAATTAAAAAGTGCATACCCAAACAATAACTACTATGGAACTGATTACAATTCAGAAACGATAAAGTGGTGTAAGAATAGTTTTAGTGATATACATTTTGAAGTTAATGGAACAACACCTCCAATAGTTTTTAAGGATAAAAAATTTCAGTTTATTTATGGAGTATCTATTTTAACTCATATGTCTCAAGAAAATAATATTTTATGGTTATCTGAATTACACAGGATTTTAGATTCAAATGGTATTTTATTAATAACTACTCAGGGCTTAATTTTTAGAGATAAATTAAGCAGTGTTGAGAAAAATTTATTTGATAATACGATTGTAGTTCGCGGAAATGTAAAAGAGGGTCACAGAACATATACTACATTTCATCATCCTCAAATATTTAGAAACATTATTTCAGATAAATATACAGTCTTAGAGCATATTGAAGGTAAGAAGGAATCATGGGGTTTGAATCAAGACACATGGATATTATTAAAAATATAGTACACAATAGTTTGATGTAGTATTATGAGAATAGAGTAATTAAAATATGAGAACTATAAAATTCATTACCCTTTTTATGCTTTTGACAAGCGTATTATCAGCACAGAATGTGTTTTACTACTACAAGGGGGAAAAGGTTTACTTGAAAGAAAAAAATGACAGGGTACTTCTGAAGTTTAATAGTGTTGCAGATAAAATAGAATCCCTAAGAACTATTCAGAATGAGTCATTGTTTGAAGTTATTAGCAAGGTCAATGATGTTAGTCCATTTGTAATTATCCAGTCAAATGACAAAAATCCTATTTCTTCGTCAACATTGAACAAGTTTCAAAATAGTATTAATGTTTCTTCTGCTTTACCCATGTTAGAGTATAAAGATCAGTCATTACAAGGATTAACTGATCAATTTGTTGTGAAGCTTAAAAAGGGAGTTCAATTTGAGAAGTTTCAGGAATTACTTAAAATCAATAGTTGTTTAATTTTAAATAAAAACAAATTCGTAGAGGATCAATACTTGATTTCTATTTCTCGAAAATCCAATTTGAATTCTTTGCAACTCGCTAATCTTTTTTATGAGACAGGGTTTTTTGAGTTTGCTGAACCGAATTTTTTTAGAACATCGATTTCTCAATCTAATGACCCCTTGTTTGGAAATCAATGGACATTAAAGAATACTGGACAAGGTGGAGGGATAATAGGAGCTGATATAAAAATAGAAGAAGCTTGGACAATAACTGAGGGGCGACCAGAAATACGGGTGGCTGTAGTTGATGATGGAGTGGATTTAACACACTCAGATTTATCTTCTAACTTGTTGCCTGGATTTGATGCGACTGGAAATGGCACCGCAGGTGCTCCTCTTCCAGGGGAATTTCATGGAACAGCTTGTGCAGGTATTATTGCAGCAGTAAAAGATAATGGAATTGGAATTAGTGGCGTTGCTCCAAAATGTAAAATATTACCTGTGCATGCTAGTTATAATAATTCAGCAACTAATATATGGTTGTCAGATGGAATTATGTGGGCAGCCCATTCCAATTATGGTAATGCAGATGTAATTAGCAACTCTTGGGGCGGAGGGGCTCCATCTTCTGTCATTACAAATGCAATTGATTATGCAACTAGTCAAGGCAGAGATGGATTAGGTTGTGTTCTGTTGTTTGCATCAGGTAATGATGCAAGCCAAACGGTCTCTTATCCTGCTTATCTTCCGAACGTAATAGCAGTAGGTGCTACTTCTAAATCTGACAATCGAACAACCTATTCAAATTATGGAAATGCTATAGATGTTGTAGCTCCTGGCGGCTATGATGATATTTATACCACAGATATTACGGGATATTTAGGTTACTCTACGTCAGATTATACAAACAGTTTTGATGGTACTTCTGCTGCATGCCCCCACGCAGCTGGGGTGGCTGCATTAATTCTATCTGTAAACCGTTGCTTAACCGCCTCTCAAGTTCAACAAATATTAGAACTAAGCTGTGACAAGACGAGTGGTGTTTGCTATAGCCCAGGGAAGCCAAATGGGACATGGAATATCGAAATGGGTTATGGCAGGATTAATGCATACAAAGCAGTACAATATGCCTATAGTTTACAAACAAATACTTTCATAAATACCAATGGGACAGATCAGGGCTCAACTGGTAATTTTCAATGGTATTTAACTAGCGGGGGTTGTACAGGGTTGTCAGCAGCTACATATATAGTAAAACGACATGAGGTGCAGGCGACAGTAACATATCCTTATACTCAAGCACCTATCTTGGTTGGTAGTGCTAATGGATTATCAGCTGCTAATCCAAATGATGGGAACTATTATATGGAAGTAATTAGTGTAACTCCAACAACTGCTACAGTTAGAACTTGGGTTTATGAAGTGGTAAGTACAATACTGGGTCAACCACTTTCTTGGGTGCCAACATCCCCATCCAATGTTAGATTCAACTTTGGCGTTTTAAGCTCTCTTAATGCGGATTTGTATTTTCAAAATACTACCGTTACTGGAACTGAGATACATAATGTAATGAATGAAATTAAAGCTGGAAAGAATGTTATGCCTTCTAATCCAGTTGGGGACTATATTATACAAAGCGGTGCTAATGTGACATTCCATGCAGGAAATGAAATTATACTTTCAGATGGTTTTACAGCCAATATAGGGAGTTCATTTTATGCAATAGTTGAACCATTTTTTACTTGTACCCAATATCCTTTGGGGATAATAAATACCCCTCTTCCAGTTATAGATTATGAAGTAGAATATCTTGAAGAGATAAAACCGCCATTATACTATACAAGTAGTAATACAAATCTATCAATATATCCAAACCCGTCTCATGGAGACGTATCTATTAAATACAATATAGACAAAGTTGATCTTGTTGAAATTATTTTGTATGATAGTTTTGGCAAGCCTGTTTTTAAATTGAAAAACAGATCTTCACATGAAGCCGGGACATATACTATAAGCATTAATAATATTGATTTACCATCTGGTATATATCATTGTGTTTTGCAAACTAGTAATATATTTATATCGAAAGAGTTAATATTAATAAAGTAGAAAGAATAGCTTTCTAAATAATTAAAAAAAATAAGCATCTCAAACTAATTTTGATTGGTTAACAAAAAATGGAATGACTAACTGAAGCGTGTAGGTTTTTAGGTCTATTATAAATCGCAATTTTAAGTACTAATATGCGTTAAATAAATACAGATGCATAAACACACCCTAAATTATACCCGATTATACACTCATTATTATGAAAAAAATAGGCTTCACACTCATACTGATAGTTTTCGCTCAGATAACATATTCACAGGTCTTTCAAAAATCGATTATCGTTTCACCAAATGTAACCTGGATAAGTTCAGCATCCGATCGGGTAAAGAACGATCGTGTGGGTATCGCTTATTCAGTGGGGGGCTTGGTAGAATATCAGCTCCACTTTGCTAAACACCTTGCTGTGCAAAGCGGACTGGAATATATGAGCCTTAGAAATAGTTTTCAAACGCCTCTAAACCGCATAGGTATTCCCGAAAATATCCGCTACTATAAAAATACACTTACACAACATCAGCTTACTATTCCGCTTATTTTTAAATGGAATTTCCGACCGGAAGAAGCATCGGGTTCTTACTTCTTTTCAGGGATCGGATTTAGTTGTTATTTCCATAGTTCTGCTGAAATAGAGGAAGTTAATTATGATATGAACAATCCTCAGGATAAACATAGCACACACGTAGAAAGTAATTGGGGAGGTATGTCCGAAGGTTTTAATTCAAACCTGCTTGTCGGTTTGGGTAAAAATTTCCAATTAAATAAGCTGAACATGTATGCACAAATACGTTTACGTAGGGATTTAAAAGAAATGGAGTATAGCACATACGACCGGCAGGATTCTCCCACTAACAATCCTGTATATGAAGTTTTTCCGGTTAAAAATAATACACTTTCACTGATGTGGGGGATAGTGTTTTAATATATACGATTCATGGCATGACTATAGTCATGCCATGAATCGTATCCATCAACCTGCTTATTTACAATTAATTGCAATTTTATCATAACCTTCTGTTATTTGATCGAAGTTTTGTACCTTTGTCGCTCAATTTTGAAAGGCTTCAAATTCCTTTCATAAAACCGTCCCAAATGGACTTTTAATTTATAGCAAACACATAATTATGAATATCACACAGGAGAATATCGACACATTAAATGCGATTGTAAAGATCCGGATCAAACCGGAAGATTATAAGGTGAAAGTAGATGCTGCTATCAAAGATCAAAGTAAAAAAGTGAAAATGCCGGGTTTCCGTCCGGGAATGGTGCCTCCTGCACATATTAAGAAATTATACGGAAAGAGTATCTTGGTGGATGAAATCAACCGTATGCTTTCCGATAGCCTCAATAATTATATCACCGAGAATAAACTGGAAATTTTAGGGCAACCGTTGCCTAAATCAGATGATAATTTCCAGCCGAAGTGGGATTTTGAAGAGGAATTTGAGTTTTCTTTTGAAATGGGTATGACCCCGGAAATTAAAGGTAGCTTTTCTGCCAAAGATAAATTAACACATTATAAGGTTCGTATAGACGATGAGACCCTGCAATCGCGTTTAAAAAATATCCGCAGAAGCTATGGAAAAATGACAAATCCCGACACTGTGGCAGAAGGAGACGTTATTTATGGCGAATTGGTACAACTTTCTCCGGATGGTTCTGTTTTTGAAGGAGGGATAAGCAATACTACTTCGGTACGTTTAGAACTGATCGAAGATAAAGCGATTTTAAAATCCTTAATCGGCCTTAAGAAAGATGATGTAGTAGAAATCGATTTACAAAAAGCATATAAAAAGGATGCGCATCGCATAGCCCATCTTTTAAATATAGAGGAAGAGCCGGCAAAAGAGTTGATATCAAAATTCCGTTTAACGGTTAAAAATATAAACCGCATTGAAGAAGCGGATATGAATCAGGAGTTCTTTGATAAAGTATATGGAGAAGGAGCAGTGGATTCGGAAGATGCTTTCATCGAAAAAATGAAAAGCGAGTTAATAGGTATTATGCAAGATAATGCCGACCGTAAATTGCAAAACGATTTGTTACAATACGGTATCGATAAATTCAAATTCGAATTGCCGAATGAATTCCTGAAACGTTGGTTAAAAACTTCGAACGAAGGAAACATCAGCGATCAGCAAATTGCCGAGCAATATGAAGATTTCGCTAAGAATTTGAAATGGACATTAATTGAGAATAAAATTGTGAAAGATAATAGTATCGAAATCCAGTCGGAAGAGTTAATCGATATGGCAAAACGCCGGATTGATGCACAATTTCGTATGTATAGCCCTACTCCGTTAACAGAAGAACAATTAAATCAATACGCTGTTAATTTCTTACAAGACCGCGACAGCGCTAATAAGCTGTTCGAAGAAGTAAGAAGCGCTAAAGTATTTGATTATTTAAAAACAGTCGTTACTTTAGATGAGAAAGAAATTGACTATAATAAATTTCTTGAGTTGAAATAAACCGTTGATGCTAAGCTTATGTTTATAGCTTTAAGTAGAAACGCTAAACCAGGAGATTTCAAATGAAACATAAACATAAGCTTATAAATCAATGATCGACAAAAAAGAATTCCGTAAATATGCTGTAAAGCATCATCGTATCAACAGTATTCAGGTAGATAATTTTATTTCCCGTGTAGAACAAAAACATATTCCGGGAAATATGACACCCTATATTATCGAGGAGCGTCAGTTAAACGTTGCGCAGATGGACGTGTTCTCGCGCCTGATGATGGATCGTATTATTTTTCTGGGAGACCCTATTTACGATAACATCGCCAATATTATCGAAGCACAGTTATTGTTTTTACAATCTGCCGATGCGAAAAGAGACATACAAATTTATTTAAACTCACCGGGAGGTTCTGTATATGCAGGATTGGGCATTTACGATACCATCCAATACATTCAACCTGATGTAGCAACCATTTGTACGGGTATGGCGGCATCGATGGCTGCGGTATTGTTATGTGCCGGAGCAGAAGGAAAACGTGCAGCCTTACCACATTCAAGAGTCATGATTCATCAACCGATGGGAGGGGCAGAAGGACAGGCATCGGATATCGAAATCACCGCTCGTGAAATTGGAAAATTGAAAAAAGAATTATACGATATCATCTCGAAACATTCCGGACAAACCTATGAGAAAGTTTGGGAAAGCTCAGATCGTGATTACTGGATGATTGCCAGTGAAGCTAAAGAATTTGGTATGATCGACGAGGTGCTGGTAACCGCAAAGAAATCTGAAAAATAATGGCAAAACAAACGCGCGATATTAAATGCTCTTTTTGTGGAGCCGGAAAAGCTGAAAGCATGATGCTTGTTGCCGGTATCGATGCACATATCTGTGATAAATGTATCGTTCAGGCTGGTAATATCCTGAATGAAGAATCGAACCTTCGTAAAGCCAAACAATTAGGCAGTTCTTTCGAGTTGGCAAAACCGATTGATATTAAAGCGCATTTGGATAAATATGTCGTTGGACAAGATGATGCTAAAAAGATCTTATCGGTAGCTGTTTACAATCATTATAAACGTTTAGCACAGCAAGTGTTGAACGATGAGGTAGAGATTGAGAAATCGAATATCGTAATGGTAGGTGAGACAGGTACCGGTAAAACCCTTTTGGCAAAAACAATTGCTAAAATTTTACATGTGCCTTTCTGTATCGTCGATGCTACGGTACTTACCGAGGCAGGCTATGTAGGCGAGGATGTAGAAAGTATCCTGACCCGTCTGTTACAGGCTGCCGATTACGATGTGAATACTGCAGAAAGAGGAATCGTGTATATAGATGAGGTAGATAAGATTGCCCGTAAAAGTGATAACCCTTCTATTACCCGCGACGTTTCCGGAGAGGGTGTTCAGCAGGCATTGCTTAAAATTTTAGAAGGAACAATCGTGAATGTTCCACCTCAGGGCGGACGCAAACATCCTGAACAAAAAATGATTGCCATCAACACTCAAAATATTTTATTTATTTGTGGTGGTGCATTCGATGGTATCGAGAAAAAGATCGCCCGCCGATTGCAAACTCAAGCAATCGGATTCAACATCGATAAAGAAAATTACGAAGTCGATAAAGATAATTTACTGAAGTATATAAGTCCGCAGGATTTAAAAAGTTTCGGGCTCATTCCCGAGCTTATCGGACGTATGCCGGTGCTCACTCATTTGAATCCGCTTGATCGGGAGACTTTGTTAAACATCCTGAAAGAACCTAAGAACTCCCTTGTGAAACAATATCAAAAACTGTTTGAAATCGAAGAGATAAAACTTGATTTTCATCCGGATGTTTTTGAATTTGTAGTCGACAAGGCGATGGATTATAAATTAGGAGCAAGGGGCTTGCGCTCGATCTTAGAAGCGATTATGATGGACGCAATGTTCGAAATGCCATCGAAGAAAGAAAGCAAACACCTGCATGTAGATATCGATTATGCCAAAGAAAAGTTCAATAAATCAGAGCTTCGGAAATTAAAGGTTGCTTAAGAATTATGTATATTCATACAATTTTTGAGGAGATAAGATTATGAAAACGAAAGAGGAAATTGTAGAGAATTGGTTACCGCGCTATACAGGTCGTGAGCTAAACGAGTTTACCGAATATATTTTACTGACAAATTTTTCCAGATATCTGGAACTTTTTTCAGAGCAATACAATGCACCTATTTTGGGCGAAGGGAAACCAATGCAAAGTGTTTCGGCGAATGGGATTACCTTAATTAATTTTGGAATGGGCAGTGCGATGGCAGCAACAGTAATGGATTTACTATCTGCTGTCAAACCTCAAGCTGCTTTATTTTTAGGGAAATGTGGCGGATTAAAAAAGAAAAATAATATCGGTGATTTAATATTGCCGATTGCGGCAATACGAGGAGACGGTACATCGAATGACTATCTTCCTTCGAAAGTACCTGCGTTGCCTGCTTTTGCTCTGCAGAAAGCGATATCAACAACCATACGGGATAACGGGTTCGATTATTGGACAGGTACGGTATATACGACCAATCGTAGGGTATGGGAGCATGACAATAAATTCAAAGAATACCTACAAGAAATTCGCGCGATGGCTGTGGATATGGAAACTGCAACTATTTTTATTACGGGATTTGCGAATGAAATTCCTACCGGTGCACTTTTATTGGTTTCCGATCAACCTATGATACCCGAAGGCGTAAAAACGGTTGAAAGTGATAAAGTGGTAACGAGTGAGTACGTTAAGATCCATTTAAAAATAGGAATCGAATCCTTAGAACAATTAATCAATAAAGGGTTAACGGTTAAGCATCTCCGCTTTTAACGATCCTTTGCCTTTAGATACTGCTTGTATAGTTTCTGATATTTTGAACTTTCGCTAACATTTCCCAGCATTTCATAATTGGAAATGATTGCCTGATAATTCTTTTTAATAGTTTCATTCTCGATGGCATGTTCGTTTGCCAGCTTAAATGATCGCATTCGATAATCCAAGCCTACCTGATAATTTCCTTGTGCTTCATAACAAAGCGCCAGATCCGATAAAATACGGGTGCTTGCCGGATAATTATTCTCCATCTGATAAATCAGTAAGGCTTTGTTTAAATAATTGATAGCTTCTTTCGCATCCTTTTTATGATCACGAAAAATAATACCGCAATATTCAAAAGATTCTACAATGTCTTTAGAAGGAAAGTCGGCTTCCTTACTCATGCTGATGGCGCTCAGTCCATGATCTAAGGCTAAATCGTAAGATTGCAACTTGTACATAGTGATACACTGTTGATGATGCTCTTCCAATTCTTCGTAGAAAATCCGGCTAGAGGCCTCCTGGGCTGTTACAGGGTTTATGCATGTGTATGCATACAGCGAAACACATACAGCCGTATAGATGAAGGTTCGCATAAGAGTTTGATTTACAAAAATATACAAAAAAATGTTAGAAAAGCAAATTTGGGGCTAGGTTGCTTCAGGAAATGTTTAATGGAATGTGGTTCATAGATGCAATTCATGGCATGACTATAGTCATGCCATGAATTGCATAAAAAATAGCTACCTTTGCGGCAAAATTTATAGATATGATATCTGTTTCAAATCTTTCGTTAAAATACGGAAAGCGAGTGTTGTTCGAGGATGTGAATGTGAAATTTACTCCGGGCAATTGCTATGGTGTTATTGGAGCAAATGGTGCAGGGAAATCTACCTTTCTGAAAATCTTATCGGGAGAGATAGAATCTACTACCGGTAATGTATCGATTACTCCGGGTGACCGTATTGCGGTATTGAAGCAAAATCACTTCGAGTTTGATGAAGTGAGTGTACTGCAAACCGTAATTATGGGACATAAAAAGTTATGGGAGATTATGCAGGAAAAAGATGCATTATATGCGAAACCCGATTTTAACGATGCTGACGGAGAGCGTGTTTCCGAATTGGAGGGACTGTTTGCAGAGATGAACGGATGGAATTTGGAAAGTGATGCGGCTTCTCTGTTGAGCGGTTTAGGAATTAAAGAATCTTTGCATGAGAAATTAATGAAAGATATTTCCGGTAAAGAAAAGGTACGCGTACTCTTAGCGCAGGCTTTATTCGGTAATCCGGATATCCTGTTACTCGATGAGCCTACCAACGATCTGGATATTGAGACCATATCCTGGCTAGAGAATTTCTTAGCCGATTTTCAAAATACCGTTATTGTAGTATCCCATGACCGGCATTTCCTGGATGCTGTTTGTACGCATATAGCCGACATCGATTTCAGTAAAATAAATATTTATACCGGTAATTATACCTATTGGTATGAAAGTTCGCAGTTAGCTTTGAAACAACGTTCGGATCAGAATAAAAAGACAGAAGATAAACGTAAGGAGCTACAGGAATTTATCGAACGATTCAGTGCGAACGCATCGAAATCCCGGCAAGCAACTTCGCGTAAAAAATTACTGGAGAAACTGAATGTCGATGAGATAAAGGTTTCGAACCGTAAGTATCCGGCAATTATTTTTAAACAGGAACGTGAAGCGGGTGATCAGATTTTAAATGTAGAGAAACTGGCAAAATATTCGGAAGAAGGAATCCCCTTGTTTACCGATGTGAACTTTTCTTTGAACAAAGGTGATAAAGTTGCTTTCCTGGCGAAAGACAGTTTAGCAACATCGGCTTTCTTCGAAACGATTATAGGAAATGAACCGGTTTCGGTAGGGGAGTTTAAGTGGGGAGTAACGATCACTCCTTCGTATTTGCCCCTACACAATGAATCGTATTTCACTGTTGATTTGAATCTGATTGATTGGCTGCGTCAGTATTCAGAAGAAAAAGATGAAACCTTTATTCGCGGATTCTTAGGGAAGATGTTATTTACCGGCGAAGAGACATTGAAAAATTGTAATGTACTTTCGGGAGGCGAGAAAGTGCGTTGTATGTTATCGCGCATGATGATGATGAACGGAAATGTTTTGATCCTGGACGAACCTACGAATCATCTGGACCTGGAATCAATCACCGCTTTCAACAATTCTCTGAAAGATTTTAAAGGAACAGTATTGTTTACTTCTCACGACCATGAATTTGTGCAAACGGTTGCCAATCGCATCATCGAGTTTACTCCTTCGGGAATTATCGATAAAGTAATGTCGTACGATGAGTATTTAGAAAGTGGGCAGGTGAAGGCTTTGCGTGAAGAACTTTATGGAGCGGCTGTGAAGTAATTTCATCAGACAGGCGTTAATGATATTTGTTAACACCTGTCTGATTATTCTATACTCATGAAATGAAACAATAGGTGTTTAATTCATGGAATGTTCTTTTGCGGCTAAATACCTTTCGGCATCTAAGGCGGCCATACAGCCCGAACCGGCAGAGGTAACGGCCTGGCGGTAAATTTTATCCTGAACGTCACCGGCTGCAAAAACTCCTTCTATATTGGTACGTGTGCTTCCCGGTTCCGTAATTAAGTACCCGGCATCATCCATATCTAATATTCCTTTGAAGAGTGAAGTATTCGGAGTATGTCCGATAGCCACGAAAAATCCTGTTACTTCTAAAGAACGCTCTGCACCTGTTTGATTATTTTTGATGCGAACGGCTGTCACACTTTTCCCATCTCCAACAATTTCTTCAGTATTACTGTTGTAAATAATTTCTATGTTGGGAGTATTGAGTACACGATGTACCATCGCTTTGGAAGCTCTGAACTCATCGCGGCGAACAATCATATATACTTTGCGGCAAAGCTTAGCCAGGTAGGTTGCTTCTTCGGCAGCCGTATCTCCCGCACCGACAATAGCTACATCCTGTCCCTTGAAAAAGAATCCATCGCATACAGCACATGCCGACACGCCAAAGCCATTATACTTCTGTTCCGATTCCAGTCCTAACCATTTCGCTGATGCACCGGTAGCAATAATTACGCTGTCGGCAGTGATGGTTTTTGTTTCATCAACGATAACTTTATGGACAGAGCCCGAGAAGTCAACCGATGAAACATGACCAAAGCGTATGTCGGTTCCAAAACGTTCGGCTTGTTTACGGAAATCTTCCATCATCCCGGTACCTTGTGTACCATCGGGATAACCGGGATAATTCTCTACTTCGGTGGTCGTGGTTAATTGTCCCCCGGGTTGCATACCGGTAATGAGCATGGGTTTAAGGTCGGCCCTTGCGGCGTAAATAGCTGCGGTATATCCTGCGGGTCCCGATCCGATGATCAGGCAATGTACGTGTTCGTGATTCGTTTGATCCATATAAAATTATTGAACGGTAAATTTAAAATTTAGAATTTGCTTTCAGCAATTTTTTCTCAGAAAGCAGGGATCAGGGAATAATGAGGGTGTCGATATGTGCGCCATAACTGCCCCATATACCTACCGATCCTCTGCCTTCGATATTGCTTTTTATAACAACCGTAGGGGCAAAAGGGTTTCCGAAGCTGTTTCCCTGTGATCCGAAAGTGTTCCAGAAGTCGAAATGCTCTTTTTCGACGGATGCCCACTTGACATATACGGTATCACCCCGCTTATAATGCCTGTACAAGGTAAAGTCAGCGCTGTCGTTGTTTTGAAATTCACGTTTCCCTTTAAAGATATTGAATTCGATTTGCGTTCCATTAAACAATTGATCATCGAATAATGAACCGAAAGGAGTATCGAAGAAAATTTCGGAATTACGTTTGGTTAATAAACGATAGTAGTTTCCGGGTGGATTGGGTTCCGTAAAATAAGCTTTCAGCTCTACCAGGGAATCCCGCTCGTATAAACTATCCAGTCCGGGAAGAATAACGATACTGTCTATCTTATGAGGTTCCGGTATTTTCGTGCTTGCCCTGAATATTTTTCCATCTACATCGACTTGTAAATCGTAACGCTTACCTATTTCTCCGTTGATCGTTAAGCTGGTGTATATAGTAATTCCTTCGATGCTTATTTTGTCTAAGGTAATGGGTGTGCCTCCGTCAATGGAAATAGAAACATGGGCATGATCTACAAAAAGATTTCTAAAACTTTCGTTGCTGATATCGCGGAGGAATGGAATCCCTTTTGAAATAAAGATAAGCGGCGGCTGGCCATTCTCGATACTGCCTTCAATCACAAACGGACTCTCACCGGGAGGGAAATCCACGTCGATGTTTTTTTCGCAGGAAATCAATCCGAAGATTAAGGTAAAGCAGATGAGTATAGGTATGAATCTGTGCATCGTTAAAATTTAAAATTCCAGGTAACAGAAGGGATAAAAGGGAATACCGTAATCTGTTTCGGTTGTACTTTTATTCCGTCATTTAATACATTTCCTTCAATATCCAAATAAAGCATATACTGATTCATGCGATTATAAACGTTATAAATACTGAAATTCCATACCGATTCCATTTTTGCTGTTTTCTTTTGTGTCCAGGTAGCGGAAATATCCAGTCGATGATAAGGTATTAAACGGTATTTGTTGCGATAATTATCTTCGTAATACAAGCCCTGTTCTCCCGAAAAGAAAATTAAATGAGTAGGTAAATTAAATGCTGAGCCTGATCCGTAAACAAATACCGAACCGAAGGTCCATCTATCATTTAGATTATATTGCAGTACAATTGATCCATCGTGCCGGCGATCGTAGCGGGCATAAAAGGATTCCCCGTTTTGCAGATCGGGAAAGCGCCGTTTGGCATAGGAGAGTGTATATCCAACCCACCCATTAAATTTACCTAATGCTTTTTTAACAAAAAATTCTGCTCCGTATGCTTCTCCGGTTCCGAATACGAAATCGTTCTCGATATTCGGACTGATATTTCCGCTTACGCTGTTCTCTTTAAAATCAATTTGATTTTTCAGGTCTTTATAATAAAGCTCGACCGATGTTTCGTAAGTATTTTCTGCAAAATTTTTAAAATACCCGATAGCATATTGGGTACATACCTGTGGGCGGACACGGCTCGAACTGGGTACCCATAAATCGGTTGGTAATGTGCTTCCTGAAATAGATGCCAGATGTATATACTGATTGGTAATGGTGTAAGATGCTTTCAGGGATGAGGATGCATTCAACTGATAGCGTATGGAAAAACGGGGTTCAAGTCCGTGATAAAATTTAATATTTTCTCCGCGGCTATAAGAAATCGTATCATTAATTCTTCCCAGGTCATCGGCGAGGTAACGGTCGTATGGCCCTATTTGCTGGAAGAGCGAATAGCGAAGTCCAGCATTGAGTCTTATTTTTTCTGTCAGATCGAAATCATCGCTGAAATAAAAAGCAGCTTCATTGGCATATTGCCGGTTGATACGTTCCGGTCCGATAGTAGTTGTATCGCCTATGGTTCCCGTTGCGGTAAACGGAGTGAAAGTATGATAAGTATATAAGGTGCCGAATTTTATCTGATGCCGAACATTGGGATAATAATCGAAATCTAATTTAAGGGAATAGTCGCGAATACCCGAGAATAATTTAAAGTCGATGCTGTTTTGTGACGCACCCAATTGAAATTTATAATCACTGAAAATTCCGGTAGTGTTCATAAATAATTTATTATTGAACAAATGATTCCAGCGTAGGGTGGTTGTCGTATTTCCCCATGGAAATTCGAGATTAAAGCGATCTCCTTTAAAAGTAAATTTATCTTTTCCAAAATATCCGCTGAAATAAATACGGTCTTTGTCGGAGAACTGATAATTGAATTTAGTATTCAGGTCATAAAAGAAATATCCCGACCCGGCAAGATTCGATTCCTTATCTACAAAGGGTTTTACCAATACATCGATATAGGTTCTTCTGCCTGCAAGCATAAAGGAACTCTTGCCTTTTTGCAGCGGCCCTTCCAGTGTTAAACGCGACGATATTAAACCGACACCTCCCGTGGCATGAAATTTTTGGTTGTTCCCATCTTTCATATTTACATTAATCACGGAAGATAAGCGCCCTCCGTATTCTGCCGGTATTCCCCCTTTAATAATGCTGGTATTGTTGATGGCATCAGAATTGAAAACCGAAAAGAATCCGAATAAATGACCGGCATTATATATCGTTGCTTCGTCGAGCAGAACCAGATTCTGATCGGGGCCTCCGCCACGCACATAAAAACCGCTGTTCCCTTCACCGGCAGATTGTACACCGGGTAAGAGCTGTAAGGTTTTTAAAATATCCACCTCCCCCAAAATTACCGGAAGCGTCTTTACCTTTTCCATCTGTAAGGTCTGAGTTCCCATTTGTGTGCTCTTAAAATTATCTTCGGGACGAGTGGCGGTAATGACGGCTTCTTTACTGGTTATTGTATTGTCGGCAAGATTGTACGACTTGCGAATATTTTTCGAAAGCTGAATGGTGTCGCTTTGTGATTTGTATCCGATAAAATTTACTGTTACTACATAGGTTCCCGAAGGAAGTGTTATCGAATAAAAGCCGTATTCATTACTTTGTACTCCGGTATTTAAATCTTTGATGATTACGGTAGCACCTATCAGACTCTCACCGCTGGCAGCATCTTTAATATAGCCGCTAAGGGTATAACGGTTGCTCTGAGCCGGGAGTGTATGGACAATAATCAGAAAGAAAAAAAGGAACAGGCAGCTTGTTTTTTTCAAGATCAGAATTTTATAAACCGGCTGAAAGCAGTTTGATGTATAGTTTCAATTTTCACAATATACATCCCCTGTTTGATGAAACCCGGTAGAAACAGGTTAATCCGGTTCAATGCCAATGGTGTGAGGGTTTGCTCTTGTTCGGTAATAAGCTTTCCCTGTAATGAGAAAATGCTTAAATGTACAATCTCTTCGTTCTTTGCAAAATAATCTAAATGAATATGATCATCGGAAGTAGGGTTGGGATATAAACGGAAGTTATTTTCTTTAGTAGTGTGGATAGGTACATTGAGGCTGAACAGTATTTGCATGGCATCGGGAATTCCGTAACCATATTCATTATCGGGGTTTGCCGAACGGTCGGAGTTCGCTTTGATGAATTGCATAAAATCATAAGCGGTATTGTTCGGATATGCTTGTCGATAGATTGGCCAAACACAAGCGCTAAATCCGGCAATAATCGGACTGGAAAAAGAGGTTCCGCTACCAAAGCCGAAACCACTTAATCCGTATGCGACAAATGCCGGTGCACCCTGAGCCGAAACATCGGGTTTGATGCGCTGGTCGCTTGTTGGGCCTCTTGAAGAAAAACCCGCGATCATACGATCGGGTTGTACAGCGCCAACAGCAAATACCGAGTCTCCGTCGGCAGGAGCGCTAATGTAAAACCAGGAATCATTACCCGAATTACCCGCGCTGTTTACAACCAGCATTCCTTTAGATGCTGCAAAGTCTGCGGCAATAGTAATGGGGGTGGTGTTCCCGTCCATATCTGCATACGTGTGGCTCTGTGAAGGAGCATCGAAGGTAGTATAACCCAATGATGTGTTAATGATGTCCGCTCCAACGCTATCGGCATATTCCGCCGCTGCCGCCCAATTATATTCTTCAATAATATATTCCGTAGCAGCATCTTCCGAACGTAATAAATAATAACCTGCTTCGGGAGCCAGACCAATCATGGTATCCGCAACTTTCGCCGCCATCAGCGATAATACATTCGTGCCATGTGTATGAAAGCCATATATGTACGGATCGTTACGGACAAAGTCGTAAGTTCCTAAAATACGCCCGGAGTTGCGCAGATATTCAAAAGCAGTATGTGTATTGACCGTGTTAAAACCGGCATCGATAACTGCGATAACCATACCCTGACCCATATAGTTTTGGTCGTGCAATAGATTAGCTTTTAACATGTTCAGTTGGTTGAATGACTCTCCATAATGAGAAAGGTCGAAATTCAACTGATCACTCATCCCCATTTTTTCAAATTTATTTTGATGCCCGGATTTAAAGACATTCGTTCCATATACTTTTCGAATCGTATTTATATAGGGTAATGCAACTATTGCCTGCGCTTGTACGTCGTTCGCCTGAATTGTAACGGTGTTCAGCCATTTGGATTTATTAAGGATAATGGCTCCGGTATTTCGGATGCCGTCAAGATAGGCGGGTGTATGCGGCAGATCGCTTAAGTCAAGGCTGATTCCCATTGTGTTTCGGCGGTCAATGGCACGTTGGGATAAAAATTCGTCGGGATTGGATAAGGTATATGGGTTGTTTGCTTTGTCTTTCAGGAATACAATGTATTTGTCCTGTGCAAAAAGCTGAGCACCCGAAAAGATAAATAGGAAAAGGATAAGCTTTTTCATGTTGAATATTTGAACTAAAGATACGGTAATTTCAGAAATACAACAATTGGATTTATCGGTTTAATTAGAAATTATTCCGCAGATCATTTCCTTATTCTGCCGATTAAACATAATCTTTCACCGATATGTTGGGTATAAATTTTTTATCAGGATTTATTCTTGTGTTGAAAGGTGATTATATAAAGGTGATTATATACCTGTTGAAACAAAAACATTACATAAAAAATAAAACGAAAGAGGGATAAGAGATGATTCTTTTTTATAGGTTTGCCCCTTCTGAACTACAATCAAAAAATATAATATACTTATGAAATTCAAGTGGATAGGTCTGCTCGTTTGCAGCTTGTTAATGGGTATTTCTGCCTCCGGGGTACATGCCCAGCAAAAAGTAACAATCAGCGGTTATGTAAAAGATGCACAAAATGCCGAAGCAATTATCGGCGCGACAGTATTTGTACAAGAACTGGGATATGGTGTTGCAAGCAATCCCTATGGTTTTTATTCGCTCACCATTCCTAAAGGTGAGTACACATTAAATTTTGCTTTTCTGGGTTATAAAAATATTGTGCGTAAAATAAATGTACAATCCAATATTCGTATCGACATTCAACTGGAAGGACAAAGTGACCAGATCGGAGAGGTGGAAATACGTTCTCAGAAACGTAATGAGCAAATTACTAATATGGAGATGAGTATGAACAAGCTGGATATTAAAGAGATTAAAAGTATGCCGGCTTTGTTGGGAGAGGTAGATGTAATCCGTAGTATTCAGGCTTTACCGGGTGTAAGTACCGTAGGGGAGGGAACTTCGGGTTTTAATGTCAGGGGAGGAGCTGCCGATCAGAATCTGATTTTATTGGATGAAGCCCCGGTATATAACAGCTCCCATTTGATGGGTTTCTTTTCAGTATTTAATCCGGATGCCGTTAAAGAAGTGAAACTTTTAAAAGGTGGTATCCCTGCTCAGTATGGCGGCCGTCTTTCTTCTTTATTAGATGTTCGTATGAAAGATGGAAATGCCAAACAGTTTGGAATGAACGGCGGACTCGGATTAATTTCATCACGCCTTACTTTGGAGGCTCCCATTCAAAAGGATAAAAGTTCCTTTATTCTTGCCGGAAGAAGATCCTACGGAGATTTGTTTTTAAAGCTTTCTCCCGATAAGGAATTGCGTGATAACGGCGCATATTTCTATGACTTAAGCGCAAAAGTAAACTATACCATCGATAGCCGGAACCGTATTTTTTTATCGGGATATTTTGGCCGCGATGTATTCAGTTTCGGAGATTTATTTAATATGAGCTGGGGTAACGGAACAGGAACGGTACGCTGGAATCACCTGTTTAATGAACGGTTGTTTGCAAACCTTAGTTTAATATACAGCAATTACGATTATTCGTTAGGGGTGCCGGAAGGATCACAAGCCTTTAAATGGAAATCGAATATTATTAATTACAGTCCGAAAGTAGATTTTGCCTATTATGCAAACACCCGAAACACGATCAGCTTTGGGGCGAGCACCATCTTCTATGATTTCTATCCCGGAACCGTTACTCCGGAAAGTGAACAATCGATCTTTAATAAGATGGAAATGGCACAGCAGCGTGGAAATGAATATGCTGTGTACATTGATAATGAACAAAATATTACTTCTTTATTCAGTATTCAGTACGGGTTGCGATTGTCTGCTTTTCAGTATTTAGGAAGCCAGTTTGTGTACGATTATCAGGAGAATGGTACAGAACGTAAAATTCCTGCAAATGGAAGAAATTATGCCAAAGGTGAAACGATTGCTTTCTATCCGAATTTAGAACCGCGCTTCTCAGCGAAATATATATTGAATGAATTCAGTTCTCTGAAATTGAGTTACAATCACATGGCACAGTACATTCATTTAATATCGGGTACTACGGCGGCTTCTCCGACCGATGTATGGAGCCCCACAACCAATAATATCAAACCCGAACTTGCCGATCAGATAGCCATTGGTTATTTCCGTAATTTCAAAGAGAATACGTTTGAAACTTCTGCGGAAGTTTTTTATAAAACGATGGATAATCAGATTGATTATGTGAATGCACCGCAGTTATTGTTAAATCCTAATTTAGAAGCGGAGCTCTTGTATGGTAAGGGTCGTGCATACGGATTGGAATTGTATGCAAAGAAAAATGAAGGGCGTTTTCGTGGATTTATCAGTTATACGTTGTCACGCAGTGAGCGAAAAATTCCCGGGATTAATTCCGATAAATATTATCCTGCAAAATACGATAAGACACATAACTTAAGTGTTGTTAGTATGTTCGAATGGACGAAACGTTTCAGCTTGTCGGGGAATTTTACGTACGGAACCGGTGTAGCCACCACTTTCCCCAATGCACGTTATGAGTATAACGGAATTATCGTCCCGCACAATACAACAAATTCGCGTAACAATTACCGTGTTCCGGCATATCATCGCCTGGATTTAGCAGCTACCCTGAAGAACAAACCCAAAGGGAATCCGAGATTCGAAAGCGAATGGGTATTCTCTGTTTATAATGTGTATGCGAGAAGAAATGCTTTTACGGTTTTCTTCCGTCAGAATCAGGACAATCCAACAGTAACTGAGGCAGTACGTATGTCGGTATTCGGATCGGTATTGCCTTCAGTAACCTATAACTTTAAGTTTTAATTTTTTAAGATGATGAATAGATTATTTTTTATACTACTGATTTTTTCTATGGCATTTATATGGGTTTCATGTGAAGATGTGATTGTTGTGAAGCTGGATGAAGGAGAAACCTTATTGGTTGTGGAAGCGGCTATCAATAACGATCCCGCCCAAAAGCCTTTCGTCAAATTAAGTACTACGGCCCCTTACTTTAAAAATGCACTAAGTAATGCGGTAAGCAATGCCATGGTAATTATGGAAGCGTATGATACTTTAGGTAATTTTGTGGAAGCGGACACACTGAAAGAGGAATTGCCGGGAAGCGGATATTATACGGCTCCGGCTTTAAAGGGTAAGACACATTTTAACTATACCTTGATCGTAGAGGCGATGTCGGAAAAGTATATGGCGAAAACAAATATTCGCGAAATGCCTCCGATCGATTCAATTGTATTTGAATACAGAGAGCAGTCGTTCATGTATGCAGAAGGATATTACGGCAAATATTTTGGCCCGG
Organism: uncultured Sphingobacteriaceae bacterium; assembly: GCA_964454645.1. Lineage (GTDB taxonomy): Bacteria > Bacteroidota > Bacteroidia > Sphingobacteriales > Sphingobacteriaceae > CAYVTM01. The sequence goes on from CAYVTM010000004.1 coordinate 273,956, forward strand.
AATTGCCCGGTAAAGGGGATTACTATCGTTTGGTGCTTTTCAGGGACGGAATACAGATGAATGAGCCGCAACATTTAGCGTATGTTTCGGATGATATGGTGGATGGAAATTATATCAATGACCTTGAAATTAATTTCGAACCTTTCCTGAAAAATGAAACTATTCGTGTGGAGATGCGTTCCATAACGAAAGATGAATTTTATTTTCTGTCGGAATTGGGAGCCCAGGTTTCGAATATGGGAATCTTTCAGAACCCGCCTTCGAATGTGCGGACGAATATGATCAATCAAAACCACAAAGGTAAACCGGCAGTGGGTTATTTCGGAGGATACGGATTGAGTACGGTCACGCAGGTTGTTCAATAAAAAAATAATTTTGATTTAGATTAAAGCGCATCTTTTCCTACTTTTGCAGCCTGCCCTGGTGGTGAAATTGGTAGACATACCATCTTGAGGGGGTGGCGCTGAAAGGCATACGAGTTCGAATCTCGTCCAGGGCACGTATAAATGCAACTCATGGCATGACTATAGTCATGCCATGAGAATTATTTTTCTTTCTTCGACACAATTCAGTCCCCGGTTCTGTTAAGAATTAGGTATCTTTGTCGATTCGTTAAGTATGAGTAAGCTTGGAAGAATATTAGTAGCCATGAGTGGCGGGGTAGATAGCTCTGTAGCAGCGGTTATGTTGCATGAACAAGGCTATGAAGTGATTGGTATTACCATGAAAACATGGGATTATGCCAGTTCCGGAAGCAGTTCGAAGGAAACCGGCTGCTGTAGCCTCGATTCCATTAATGATGCCCGTTCTTTGGCTGTATCCTATGGTTTTCCGCATTATATTTTAGATATACGTGAAGAGTTCGGTAACTTTGTCATCGATAATTTTATTGACGAATACCTTGCCGGCAGAACTCCCAATCCTTGTGTATTGTGTAATACCCATATCAAATGGGAGGCATTAATCAAACGTGCCAATCATTTGGACTGCGAGTTTATTGCCACCGGGCATTATGCGAACATCCGCGGAGAAAACAGTCGTTATGTTATTTCGAAAGGGAAAGATGAAAGTAAAGATCAGTCCTATGTTTTATGGGGTGTTTCGCAGGAGAATTTAGCAAGAACCCATCTTCCTTTAGGAAAATATCATAAATCGGAGATCAAACAAATGGCTGTGGATATGGGACAAAAAGAATTAGCTGCGAAAAGCGAGAGTTATGAAATTTGTTTCGTTCCCGATAACGATTATCGTGCATTTTTAAAACATCAGGTTGAAGGACTGGAAGAGCGTGTGGATGGAGGTGAGTTTGTTTTAACCGATGGAACTATCATTGGAAAACACAAAGGCTATCCGTTTTACACGGTAGGACAGCGTAAGGGGCTAGAGATTGCACTGGGAGAGCCGATGTATGTAGTGGGTATTCAGCCCGAATTAAACCGTGTGGTGTTGGGAAAAGCAGATGAACTGCAAAGAAAAACAGCCTGGGTGAAAAATTATAACCTGGTTAAGTATCCCGATCTGAAAAATGAATTGGAAACGCTTACAAAAATCAGATATAAAGATAAAGGTGCGATGAGTACGATTGTGGAAAACGATGGCATGATTAAAGTTGATTTTTATAATCAGGTTTCTGCCATTGCCCCCGGACAATCGGCTGTGTTCTATGAGGATAATGATTTGGTGGGTGGTGGAATTATCGCAAAAGCCGAATAAAAATAAGCATGTCAGTCGAACATCGGGGCATTAAAAATATTAAGGCTGCGAAATTGCACCGAAGAATTTTGCAGCCTTAAATTAATCACGAGGAATTGTTATCCTATACTTCTTCGGATTTCTTTCTTTGATCACGGATCTTTTTATACCCATAAGCAGCACCTGCGGCTATCAATAATCCGATACCACCGTCAATCGGTGCATCGGGGTCACCGCCCGGATCGGGGCCGGGATCTTGTGCAAGAGATACACTGATGCCAAGGAACATTAAGAAAATCAAAATCGATATAAAAGGAATTATTTTTTTCATAAAAAATGTTGAAATTTTCCTGGTTTATTCTTTAATAATTTTTGATGAGTCTAATATACGTTTATTTTCAGATAATAATTGAATAATATATATCATGGGATTTTTTTGCTTAAATTTTTCCGGAATGTAACAGGTATTATATGCATAGCTTGACCTCATGATTTTTTTACCGGGTAAGTCGTGACCCCAGATCGAAACCCTCTTTTAATTACTGCATGACCGTTCGAAGTAAGTACACGTTAGGATCCCGATTCCTGGACTCACTCCGGTTACTGTTTCGTGTTCTCTTTAATGTTAGCGTACCCTGGTGTATGTTGTAATAAACCGGAATAATTATCGGGCTTATGGATAGGAATAAAAAAAATCTTATGTTTTGAATAAAATATACGTAATGGTTTTGATTGCTGTGCAAAGCCATTCAAAATTATAAAATGCTTTTTGGGTATAAAAACATAACACCGGTCAAAACTGACCGGTGTTATAAACTTTGAGAGCTCAATTTAAATTAACAACAACAAATACACTTTTGCAAAAGCTTTGCCAAAATTAAAAAGTTCTAAATTCTATTGTTTTGAGGGATTTTAAAATTGATATAAGGGAAAATCGTCCCAATGCGGGAAAGTATATTCTTCGATTGGGAATTAATATCAACCTTTTATGAATTAATTTGTAGTCGGTTTTCTCCGGATTAATATGGAAAAATCACTAGGATTATTTCAATCCTGATATCCGCGTTGTAAAGCTTGAAATGCGTCGCGACTTTCGATACGATACAAACGCATTCCTTTGTAGGTTAAAATTTGGGGAAGAGGAATAAAATTCAGGTGTTTCGAAACTATTTCTGTTCCGTATGTGCCGATAAGTGTTTGTCTTTGAGGCGCTTCTCGATGGGTTAAATAATAAACAGAAGAGTAATCTTCGAACCTGTATTTTTTTACGGCATAAGGTAAGGTGTAACTGACGTTATCGTTATTGATGGCATAAAAAAATGCGATGCCCTCATCCACAATTAATACAGGCTTATCTTTTATTGAAATGTGTTGATCGAGCCAGTGATATACAGCATATTCGTTTCTTTCTTCTGCCTGTAAAAAAGCTGTGGTATTGCGAACGATAAAAGGTATTGCAATAAATCCAAGTAGCAAGAACATTGCAATTCCGTTTATTCTTTTATTTGCCGAAAGCCGTATCCCCGTATATTTACAGAACTGTATTATTTTTTGCAAGAGGTCGGGAAGCAACAGAAAAATCATCAAGCTGAGAATAGGAGTATAGCGGTAAAAAGGAGCGAGGACAAAGAACCAAAAAATACTTGTTGCCAGAAAACACCATTCAATACTGAGGTTTCGGAACCCTTTACGAACAATAATATTATAAATGCAAAGAATATGCATCAGTAAATTTAAAATAACTAAATAAGGTTGAACTTTATAGGTTGGCAGGAAACGTTCGATGAAATGCAGATAGAAAATATTTCCTTGTACAGCAGTTTGATCGTGTTCTTTTCCATGCAGAATAAGTTGTTGATACACGGCATTAAAGTCGAACCGGGCCATTGCCAGATAAATCATCATAGGAATGGCAAGCATCATGAGATAAGAAATTTTTCGATAGATGTTTCTCTTCTCCATCAATAATTGTAATGTAAGGATAAGGATAACCGGATAAACAGCAGGATGTGCAATGCTTAGCAAGGCAAGAAGCATAACCTGTATGTATGGATAGCTGCGTTTATAATTCAGGTAAAAGACAGCTGTAAGCAATGCTATTTCCAACACCTCAACCCTTCCGCTTCGAAACGAATTGTTAATACCTTCATCCAGTACGAATAATAAAACCAAAAAGAGTATGAACTGCGGAGCATAGTGATAACGGGTATCGAGATACTTATACAAAAAAAGGCAACTGGTTGCCAAACAAATCAACCCAATGAGCCGGGTATAAAACAATTCGTGGGGAAACAAACTTAGGTCTATGAGATGTATCCAGGAAGCGAGGGGGAGGTATGCCAAAAAAATTTGCTCGGCACCGGCATGCGGCCATACTTTTCCGATATATTTTCCGTATTTCAAAAGGTTGTATGCCGGGTCTAACAACATTATCTCGTCCGTCCACGCGATAGGGATTTTGTTGAGGTTAATAAGCATAACTAAAAAACAGGCAGACAGAAGAAAGAAGAAAGTTTTTTTAGTCAGAGGCATAGTCTGGAAATCAAATTAATGCTTAAAAGTTCAAAAATTTTTCTAAAAAAGGTATCTTTCGACATTAATTCGTGAAAAATGGTGTTTAAAGCAAGGAAACAGCGTATATTAATTTTGGCCCCACATACCGACGATGGGGAATTAGGTTGCGGCGGGAGTATCAATAAATTTATAGAAGATGGGCATGATGTGTATTATGCAGCTTTTTCGGCTTGTGAAATTTCTGTACCCTCGCATTTACCTTCTGATATTTTAATCCGGGAAGTGAAACATGCTACCAAAGAACTGGGTATAAAGCCCGAAAATCTTGTTCTCTACAATTATGAAGTGAGAACCTTTAGTTATCATCGTCAGCAGATCTTGCAGGATTTAATCGACCTGAAAAATAAAATCAATCCCGACTTAGTATTTACACCAAGTCTGAATGATTTGCACCAGGATCATGGAACTATTGCTCAGGAAGCATTGCGCGCCTATAAAACCAATTCGATTTTGTCGTACGAACTGCCTTGGAACAATATATCCTTTAACACGACCAGTTTTATTTCCTTATCCGAAGAAAATATTCAATCAAAAATAAACGCACTTTCCAAGTATGAAAGTCAGAAGCACCGCCCTTATGCCAACGAAGAATTTATCCGTGGCTTGGCGCGTACACGTGGTGTTCAGATCAACACACGTTATGCCGAAGTTTTTGAAGTTGTCAGATGGATTTTTTAAATGCTGAGCGAACGTAAAATTCATGTATTGATGACCGGAGCAGGAGCACCCGGTGCAGCAGGTATTATACATTGCCTGTTACAGGCAGATTTTGTTGACTTAACTGTTGCAGATGCTAATGCAAATGCTGTCGGCCGATATTTACACAATGATTTTGTGCAAATTCCCGAAGCAAAAGCCCCCGATTTTATATCAAAAGTATTGGAGCTTTGTAAGCTGAAAAATACTCAGGTGATAATGCCTCTGGTAACACGCGAGTTGGAAGTATTTGCCGCTGCGAAAAATCAATTTCGTTCGGAAGGTATTCATCTTATGTTGAGTGATGCTGATGCCTTACAAATTGCCAATAATAAAGCGCGCTTGTATGAGCATCTGAAGATGAATGGTATTGTAACCCCTGATTTTAAAGTGGTCCATACGCTTGCCGAATTTAAAAAAGCAATTGAAGAATTAGGATATCCGAATAAGCAGGTTTGCTTCAAACCTTCTGTTTCCAACGGTTCCAGAGGTTTTCGGATTATCGACGACAGCAAAGATCCTTATCATCTCCTGTTCAATGAAAAACCTGATAGTACTTATATGTCCTATGCTCAGGTTCTCGAAATATTTAATGAACATGATTTGCCCGAGCTTATTGTAAGTGAGTATTTACCCGGTGATGAATACTCAATCGATTGTATTGCGAATAAAGGAGAGACGCTGATTGCAGTACCTCGCTTACGAACGAAGATGCTTGCAGGAATTAGTATTGCAGGCACTTTTGTGAAGCATGAAAAAATGATTCATTATGCAGAAGAGATTATAAAGAGTATTGGCTTGCACGGCAATATCGGTATCCAGGTAAAAGCTTCGGAAGATGGGAGCCATAAAATCCTGGAGATAAATCCGCGGGTACAGGGAACGATTGTTGCGGGCTTAGGTGCCGGGGTTAACTTACCGCTGATTGCACTCAAACAAAATGTAGGTATGCCCGTTTCTCAGGAAGAACTGGATATACAATGGGGCATGCATTTTATGCGCTATTGGACAGAAGTGTATTATTCTTAAATCGGATTGCACCTATCACATTTAAATTATGGTATTCATGTTTGAGGAAGTCTGTAAAAATAAAAAAGCTGTTGTTTTCGATTTCGATAATACGTTGTATCCAGAGAAAGATTATCTCTATCAGGTATATTATCTTATCGGACAATTTATCGAATATCAGGAGGGACATGAACACGAAAGGGTCACCCGTTTTTTGGTGGATGAGTTTGAAAAATCCGGAAGGAAGAACCTCTTTGATAAATTAATCGAACGTTATTCTTTAGCTCCGGAATATATGGAAAATTGCCTGCGACTATTACGCACGGCAAAGCTTCCCTTAAAACTGGTCCTATTCGAAAACATGAAAGATTTGTTAAAGAAATTAATAGCAGACGAGAAGAAAATTTTTATTCTTACGAACGGAAATCCTGAACAACAGTTCAATAAAATTATGCAGGTAGAATGGCATGGTTTGCAGCATCATATACAGGTATACTTTTCGAATGAATTTAAACCCAAACCCGCGCCCGATGGTATGATACATTTATTGAAAGAAAACAACCTGCATCCCGAAGACGTAGTATTTATCGGCGATTCGGAGGAAGATAGCGAATGTGCCAAAGCTTCCAAAGTAGAGTTTTTTTTAATTAGCTAATTATTCAATTATCACATTATCAAATTCTCTCATTAGCTAATTAACCTCACACCAAGCTTTCAAATTCTCCAGCCCTTTTTCAAAATCCTTCCCCATCACACCATCCATCATTAAACCGAAATATTTTTTTACCGGATTATTCCCCATATCACCCCTAGCGGTCCAATAAACCAATACACCTTTTTCATCTTCTTTCAGTTCGAAGCTACCCTGCATAGGATCAAACCCGTCGAAGTTCACGCTGTAGATTACATTGCGATTCGTATCGATGGCTACGATGCTGAGTTTACCGCCACCCATCTCCCTGCTTTTCCATTCCTGCATAGCACCTATACCGGCTTCCGGGCCGTAGTAATTCAGCTGCATATCAGGGTCCATGGCTTGCCAGGGGTTCCAGTGTTTCCAATGTTGCAGGTTGACCAGTTCTCCATACACTTTTTCTGCAGGGGCTTGAATATGTATGCTTCTTTCCACGTTAAAGCCTGAAGGAATAAAAGCAGAGAGTACAGCTAATACAAGAATTATACTCAGTGTGGCTAATAGAATATTTTTTAAAATTTTCATACCTGTGTGAAATTATCTTCCGTTTATAAATTTTATAATTTAGGTTTTGAAATTTTCAATCTTATTTCAAGACAATCCGATATAAAAATAGAAATATTTTTTTCATTGTAAATTCATTCATTTTTCGTTTATTTGCAGCCTGAAAATTTTGGTCCGGTAGCTCAGCTGGATAGAGCAACGGTTTTCTAAACCGTGGGTCATAGGTTCGAATCCTATCCGGACTACATATAATCTTTAAGCAAAGCGAATTCTGATACAGTATTCGCTTTTTATTTTTCAACATTTATAGATCCTCCGTATAATATATTTAATGGATCTGCTTTGAATGAGAGCTGATAATTCTACTAAATTGTTAATTTTCAGAATTATTGTATTTCGACCTTTCTTATTTCCACTCAAATTTTTCCAAGTGTTAAATTTTCTTAAATTCGTGGCACATAAATTGTTTATATATGGTGTTTTTAACTCAAATACCCCGACGGATGAAGAATTATCTACTAAAACGTACACCTTTCTTTGTATGTGTATGCATATTGAGTGTTCTATTTTTGATGCCTGTACGAAAAGCAAAAGCTTCTCACATTGTGGGAGGGGAAGTGACCTGGAAATGTGTGGTTGAAGGCGGAGTGAGTAAGTATCAGTTCAAACTGGTTATTTATCGGGATTGTTGGAAAGGCTTTGACCAAGGAGCCAATCAGACACTGAATGCGTTGGGTTTAAATGGGGTGTTTGATCCGGTACGAAACGCAGGACGCATTTCAAATCCTACCTCGATTAGAATGACAAGAAGTATTTTGGTCGATATCGCACCTCCTTGCGATTTCCCGGCAGGCAGTTTGCCTTTAAGTTGCACGAATAAGGACCCGGGTACAGTAGAAAAATCGGTCTATTATTCTGACCCTATTGATTTTTATGGTATTGAGCCACCTACGGATCCGAATAGCCCCTATGCTTTTTACTGGGAAACTTGCTGTAGAAACGGTAGTATTAATAATGGATTTGATAATGACGGGGTTGCATTCGTGAGTAAAATGTATCCTTATTATCCAAACGGTTCTACTACAGCCCGTCCGGTAGATCAATGCTTCGATAATTCCCCGGACTTTTCCGAATCTCCTGCTTCCTTATTCTATACAAGCGGGATCGATTTTGTTTTTAATAACAATGCAATCGATATGGATTTGGATGAATTGTATTATGAACAGGAAGATCCCATTATTAACTCGGATTATATTATTACACGCCAGGACCCTGCAGAACTTTGGGCGAATTATCCGGAGTATAATAAAAATAATCCTTTTGGATTAGCTCCCGATCAGCATTATTTTGATAATAATACCGGAGAATATACGTTCAAACCGATCAATGCAGGTTTTTATGTGTATGCGGTTAAAGTAGTTTCCAAAAAATGTGATCAGATTGTCAGCGAAGTATTCAGGGACTTGCAAGTGATTAATCTGACCCCTACCATTGAGCAAAGTACCAACCGTTTCCCAACGCTGTATAAGCCCTTTAATAATAATACTTCGAATTATATGAGCGTAACGGCGGGAGATACCATTAAATTCCCGATCATCGTTCGTGATTCCTTACCCACAGCGGGAGCAGGCTTAAGTCCACAGGATATTAACATTACCGTAAATGGTATGGCCATGGGTGCATTAAATGCCAGTACTACGGTGGGCTGTCCGTATCCTCCTTGTGCAGTCATCAGTAAAGTAGAAAAGTTTGATTATGATGTTGATCCTACCCTGGAAAAATCCATCCCCATTGAAAATACACCCGGGGAAGTTTTTGGATTGGGCTATGAATTAGGAGCCAGTTACGATGATACTGTCTGGTTTTACTGGCCTACCCAATGTTCGAATTTGGCGAAGGTGGATAATTGCAACGGACTTACTTCCAGTTTGTATAATTTCGTAGTAACTACACAAGATAATTTCTGTTCGGTGCCGGGCAAAACCATACGTACCTTTGCCATCAATGTTTTACCTCCAGATTTTTATCGTTCCCCGCCGATTCATTGTATAACATATGATTATACTACCGGTTGGGTAAGTCTTGACTGGACAACATCAACGGGAGATCCGAAAACGTTTAAATGGTACGAAATTTTCAGGGATAACATTTCCATCGATACCCTATTCGATATTAGCACTTTTTCATATATCGATTCCATTCCGGGTGCTACGGATAATTCTGTTTATTATGTACGCTCAGTAAATAATTGCGGTCTTAACGACGAAGTATTTCCTGTAAGTCCGATAAAACTGGAAGCTGTATTTCATCGCAGTAATCAGGCGAGAATTCTTTGGAATCCGATACGTACTCCGGGCTTGGCTTCTCAGGGAAATTACAGGGTTTATCGAAGTTCAACATTGAACCCACCGACATGGGTTGAAATTACCGATGCCGATGGGAATTTAACCAATACTTCTGCTATCGATAATTACAATTTATGTGGCGATACTACCCTTTATAAAGTAGAACAAGAAGATGATTTAGGTTGTGTATCCATATCAAATATTGATACCATTATCCATCCGGAATTGCTTGCAAGGGTAAGTTCTGATACCGTTTGTTTCGGTGAACCTACCGTATTCCATATTGATACGCTGGGAGGAGGTATTTCTCCGTATTCTACCGTTCGTTGGCTAGGAACCGATGGTATGTCGGGAGGACATTTAGATACACTGGTCTATACTTTCCCTTCACCGGGTATGAAATACTATACTTTTACAGTAATCGATTCTAAAGGGTGTAGAATAGATATTAATGATTCAATCTATGTAAGACCTTTACCCGATTTTGAAATTGTTCAACAACCAATCTGTCCCGACCGACCGGTAAATTTTGAGGTAAATATAAATTCTACTGTACCGATTATTACCTATGCCTGGGAAGGAGATTTCGATGGAATGGGTAACCCGAACTTTATTTCGGACCAGCCGAACCCGGTATGGGTATTCTTTACCGATGGCGGAGAAGGTCCCGGTAGAGGCAGATTTCCGATTACCTTAACTTTAACCGATTTGAACGGTTGCATAAAAACTGTGTACGATACGGTAGAAACCGGAGATCCTTATATTGATATACTTACCGATAACAGCGAGTGTTTAAATCCCCAGACCGATAGTATACGTATCGAACCTTTTTTCTTACCGAAACCGTATACAACGGTTCAATGGTTCGACGATGCCACCGGAGAATTGGTATATGATTTGGGGGATATATTACCGGTATCAGTCTTAGCTGGTAGAAGGTACATCGATCTACGTGTAAAAATTGAAACGAGTGTAGGTTGTTCAGGCGAGGGAGTTAAATCCTTCCAGATCAGCCCGGCATTCGAATTTTCTGCCGATTCGGTCTGTGTGGGAGACCCCATTAAATTTGAGCTAGATTTTGCACACCGGAGCGATACAGCAAATTTCTCTTATTTATGGGAATTAACGGAAAGCGATATCTCTACTGATCGTCGTCCTTTGTTTACCTATATAACTGCCGGTCCGAAGGAAATTTTCTTAACGGTAACCGATAATATTAACGGTTGTAAAACTTTCTACAGAGACACTTTTGAAGTAAAATATCCGCTTCAGTTTTCAGTTGGCCTCATCCCTGCCTGTGCAGGCGAAGAAGTGCTCTTTTTCCCGGATATGGTACCCGGTGTGCCGGGTAACGATACCGCATGGAGATGGTCCATCAATGAGTATCCGGATTTAACTCCGAACAATACGATTTACAGTAACGAACGTACGCCGAGTTTCATTTTCCCGGCAACGGACGGATACTATCGTATCATATTGGATGTTAACGATGCCAATACAGGATGTTGGACAACCCGTGATACTATTATCAAAGTATTGAATCAACCGGATATCACTTTCGATGTGGACTCTTTGAATTGTTCGGGAAAGCTTACCAAATTCTTATCGAAAGTAATCGGAAATTCTGCACCCTATAGTTATGAATGGACGGGCGACGATAATTTCGAATCGGTAGAAGTGAATCCTACGCATGTTTATCCCGATGGGACAGCTTTGTATGAGGTAACTTTATCGGTTACCAATATACATGGTTGTGTCGTATCCTTAACGAAAAATGTACGGGTGTGTGATGATAAGACAACGGTCGTGAAAGTGCCGGATGTATTTACTCCTCAGGCAGAATCGCGTAATACCTTGCAAGTATATGTAGGTAATGTGCAGGAGTATGAGATTCGTATTTATAACCGGTGGGGAATTGAAGTCTTCTATTCGAATGATCCATTAAAATCATGGGATGGAAAAGATGCAAGCGGAAACTTTGTACCGGTTGGCACCTATGTTTATGTTGTAAATGCAAGCGGTTCGGGAAAACGAAATTTATTAACCAAGGGAACAGTTGCTGTCCTGAGATAAAGCATTGTCTCGTTTTTTATGAATAATTTTTAATCGATATATTTTTAGCATGGTTTTTGCGAAAATCATCTTGTTATAAATAAACTATGAACAAAAAACTACTTCTTACCCTCGCGCTTTTACTCTTGATTAGTTTGAATGGCTTGGCAACGCACGTTATCGGTTACGACATGTGTTTGCGGTATATATCTTTAGGTGATAACGCAGGAAAGTATGAAATCTATGTGAAATTTTTCAGAGATGCCAGTCCGTTAACTGCTGGTATGCCCGCCTCGCTTGGTTTTCAGTTGTATGCAAATGATGGGAGTGCAGTTCCACCGGCATTTTCGGGTTTAATTAATTGTCCTAAATCTAACCCCCAGACCTTTTTAAGTTACCCACCGGAAGATTGCCCGCCTCCTAATTTACAGCCTGTTGAGTTTGGCGAATTTTTATCGGCCCCCTTAGATTTGAGTGCCTTGTCTTCTGTAAGCGGATATTATTTGGTAGGGTATGTAAATGCTCGAAATGCCGGAATTATTAATGTTGAAGGGAACTCAAATACTTATAACCTTCAGATGGTGATGGAATTCCCGGGATTAAATACCGGAGGAGGTTCCCCTTCTCCGTATCGTTTTAATTCCTCTCCGGAGTTCCGTAAAGTTCCCTTAACGTTCTTTTGTGTGGGAAAACCTTATACCCTGGATTGGGATGTCGTAGATC
>CAYVTM010000005.1:0-5345 GCA_964454645.1 uncultured Sphingobacteriaceae bacterium
TCCGCGAAAAACCTTTGCGCACTTTGCGGTTTTTTTTACCGCGGAGGACGCGGAGGGCGCGGAGTTGTACTTGTGGGCTAAGTGTTTTTAAGAGATACATTTGTGATATGCGCTTTGCGTGCTCTGCGAAAACCTTTGCGCACTTGGCGGTTTTTTAACCGCGGAGTACGCGGAGACGTATTCCTTACAGTGTATCCGGGCATGGATCACGCGGAGGGCGCGGAGTTGTACTTGTGGGCTAAGTGTTTTAAGAGATACATTTGTAATATGCGCTTGGCGAACTCTGCGAAAACCTTTGCGCACTTTGCGGTTTTTTTACCGCGGAGTACGCGGAGAGTGGAAATAAAAAGAGGACAGAAAACGAATCATTGCTCCTTTTTTTACTATTTTTGATCCGATGAGCAGCTACTCCGATACCTTTCTGAAAGTTGCCGAAGAAAAAGCCTTCGACACAGACCTGCGCCGCAAAATTAATTTCAATATCTCCCGCTATCAACAAGCCGTAGAGAAAGGGTTAGGACAATACCAGAATTTAGAATATGCCCGGAAGAAAGCACACCTGAGCAAATGGCGCGTCATTGAAAATCTCGATCGCTATTTACTTGAGTTCGAAAGTAATTTCACGCGCCGTGGCGGAAAGGTGATCTGGGCAAACGATAAGAACGAGGCGAATGCAGAAATTCTGAAAATCCTGAAACGGGTGAATGCAAAAATGGTTGTAAAATCGAAATCGATGACTTGCGAAGAGCTTGAATTAAATGAATTTCTGGAGCATCATCATATCGAATCAATCGAAACGGATTTAGGAGAATACATTGTTCAGCTATTGGGACAAAAGCCTTATCACATTGTGACTCCTGCCATGCATCTTTCGAAAGAAGATATTGCTCAGCTCTTTCATGATAAATTCGGAACGCCAATAGATGCTACACCCACCGAGCTTACTTTGAAAGCCCGTGAGCTGCTTCGTGAAAAATATTTACTGGCCGATGTAGGAATAACCGGGGCTAATTTTATTGTAGCCGACAGCGGAAGCATTGCCATCACCGAAAACGAAGGGAACGCAAGGCTTACAACCACTTTCCCGAAAATTCACATCGCTGTGGTAGGTATCGAAAAAATGATTCCTTCGATGAATGAGCTCGACCTGTTCTGGCCACTCTTAGGCTCGCACGGAACAGGACAAAACATCACGGTTTACAACAGCCTGTTCAACGGCCCTCGTCAGCCTGAAGAAAGCGATGGCCCGGATGAAATGTATGTGATCTTACTGGATAACGGGCGCAGTCATCTGCTTGCTCAAAAAGACCAGCGCCAATCGCTCTATTGCATACGATGCGGAGCCTGCCTAAATGCTTGCCCGGTTTATAAAAATATTGGCGGACATACCTACGATACGACCTACAGCGGCCCCATCGGAAGCATTATCACTCCGCATTTAAGAGGTATGCAGGATTTTAAACATTTAAGCTTCGCATCGAGCTTATGCGGAAACTGCACCGAAGTTTGCCCGGTACATATCGATATACATAAGCTGCTGCTCTATAATCGCCGGGATGCGGTAAATCAAAACAAAGTATCCAAAACCGAAATGTGGGGCTGGTATTTCTGGAAGAAAGGAATGCTCAGCCGTAAATGGATGGATATGCTGAGCGGAAGATGGAAGAACAGGCTCCTGCATAAACTCTTCGGAAAATCATGGTCGGAAAAACGCGCATTACCGGTTGTTCAGGCAGAATCTTTTAAAGAACGCTGGGCCAAAAGAAACTTATAACCATTCTTTCAAAGAAAATATCAGGGATACGTCGAATCGGTTGTATTCTCCTTTTATTCCGCTAAATTTGCCTTACATTACTACATCAATATGGATTATAAGCGTAAAAATTATTCCGACGAAACCCTCATACATTTATATAAAAACTTAGTAAAGCCACGTATGATTGAAGAGAAGATGCTGATTCTTCTTCGTCAGGGTAAGATTGGAAAATGGTTCTCGGGTATTGGCCAGGAAGCGATCTCCGCGGGCAGTACGCTCGCGATGCAAAGCGATGAATATATTTTACCGATGCATCGCAATCTGGGAGTGTTCACATCGCGCGAACTTCCTCTGGCTCGTTTGCTTGCACAGTTCCAGGGCAAGATGAGCGGCTTTACCAAAGGACGTGACCGCTCTTTCCATTTCGGGACGCAGGAATATAAGATCATCGGGATGATCTCGCATCTCGGTCCCCAAATGGCCCTTGCCGACGGGATCGCCTTGGGGAATCTCCTCAAACAAAAAAACAAAGCCACCCTCGTATTTACAGGCGACGGAGGCACCAGCGAAGGCGATTTCCACGAAGCGCTTAACGTAGCAGCCGTATGGAATCTTCCGGTAATTTTTATCATCGAGAATAATGGTTACGGGTTATCTACTCCTGTCAACGAACAATACAAATGTGAGCAGCTTGCCGACCGCGGCATCGGCTATGGTATCGAGGCCAAACACATCGATGGCAATAATATTCTTGAAGTGTATGATACCATGCTTAGCTATGCCGAAGACATACGCAAGAATCCACGCCCCATTTTATTGGAGTGCATGACCTTCCGTATGCGCGGACATGAAGAAGCTTCAGGAACAAAATATGTCCCTAAAGAATTATTGGAAGAATGGGCAAAAAAAGATCCCGTACAAAATTTCGAAAACTACTTGCTCGATAAGGAAATCATTGATGATATCTTTATTGAAAACTTACATTCAGATATTAAAAAAGAAATTGATAAAGCTGTAGAGCTTGCCTTTGGAGAAGCCGATATTGTTCCCGATATCGCTACCGAGCTGAATGATATGTATGCAGCTTATCGCTACGAAGAAATCAAGCCTGTAAGTGAAAACAAAAGCGAGAAACGTTACCTCGATGCCATCTCCGATGCGATGCGTCAGGGCATGGAACGCCATCCTGATCTTATCTTAATGGGACAGGACATTGCTGAATATGGCGGTGCATTCAAGATCACACAAGGTTTCTCAGAGCAGTTCGGCAAAGCGCGTGTACGCAACACTCCTCTTTGCGAATCGGCGATTGTAGGTGCCGGTCTTGGTCTGGCTATCAACGGACATAAAGCCATCGTAGAAATGCAGTTCGCTGATTTCGTCACGGAAGGTTTTAATCAAATCATCAATAATTTAGCGAAAACACATTACCGTTGGGGGCAAGCTGCAGATGTTATTGTGCGGATGCCTACGGGTGGCGGAACCGGAGCGGGTCCCTTCCATTCGCAAAGTAATGAAGCATGGTTTACGAAAACACCCGGATTAAAAGTTGTGTATCCTGCGTTCCCTTCCGATGCGAAAGGCCTGATGGCTGCTGCAATCGAAGACCCCAATCCGGTGATGTATTTCGAGCATAAGTATTTATACCGCGCATACAGCGAAGCCATATACGATGATTATTATACCGTAGAGATCGGAAAAGCCCGTCTGGTAAAAGAAGGCTCACAATGCTCTATCATTACCTACGGCCTCGGCGTACATTGGGCATTGGAATATTTAGAAGCACATCCCGAACTCTCTGCCGATCTAATTGATTTACGAAGCCTTCAACCCTGGGACCGGGAGGCTGTTGAAGCCAGCGTACAAAAAACCGGGAGAGCTTTTATCTTACATGAAGATACCTTAACAAACGGTTTCGGAGCGGAGCTGGCTGCTCATATTGCTGAGCATTGCTTTAACTATTTGGACGCTCCTGTAGTACGTTGCGCCAGCTTAGATACCGCTGTCCCGATGAGCAAAGCGCTCGAGGATCAGTTCCTCGCAAAAGCATATCTGGATACAGCCATACAAAAATTAATCAGGTATTAAAATGGATATACTTAACAAAGACGACGGCAAAAAAGGAATGTTCTATATAGAACAGGACGGAAAGATATTAGCCGAAATGTCGTATGTATGGGCAGATAAAAAAATCATTATCGACCATACCGATGTGAGCGATGTATTAGCGGGGAAAGGCATCGGAAAACAGTTGCTACGGAAAGCCGTAACGTTTTCCCGGGATAAAAATATCAAAGTAATACCTCTTTGTCCCTTTGCAAAAGCTATGTTCGATAAAACAGAAGAATTTCGCGATGTACTGGCTTAATTGCTAAGCGTTTTAAGGGAGGTAGTCGTACAATTATTCATCCGTATAATTGTATAAGGATTTATTATATTTGATTTCATTCATCAATAAAACATTCGTTTCTATTAAAGACTATGGCATGAATACTTTTAAAACATTCCTGCGTCATTCAGGGCACATCCTATTATACGGGCTTGTATTAGCCCTCCTGATATTTTTCTTAAAATGGCTTCAATGGAAGTTTATTATTGTTGACAATTCCCTCGATATATACATCGGATTGATTACGCTTTTCTTTACCATTTTAGGAATATGGGCAGCAACTCAACTGGTGAAACCTACCATCGAAACCGTTTTTGTTGAGAAAGAAATTTATATACCCTTGTCCGATGAACAAGAGGTTAATGAAGCAGAATTGAAGAAGCTCAGTCTGAGTAAGCGCGAGTATGAAGTGCTGCTGCTGCTGGTGAAAGGATACAGCAATGCGGAAATCGGAGAACAGCTTTACTTATCATTAAGCACTATCAAAACACATGTATCTAACCTGTTTGTGAAAATGGATGTGAAAAGCAGAACACAGGCCATTGAAAAATCGAAACGTTTAAAAATAACTCCATGAAGCAACACCATTACAAGGCTGCCATCACCTGGACAGGAAACAAAGGCGCGGGTACTGTTAATTATGGCGCCTACGACAGGGCCCATACTATTTCGATCGGGAACAAACCCGATCTGTTTGCCTCTTCCGATATTGCTTTTCGCGGCGACCCCAAAAAGCATAATCCCGAAGACCTGCTGCTTTCGTCCATCTCAGCCTGTCACATGCTTTGGTATTTACATTTATGTGCAGATGCCGGCATTATCGTAGTGGACTATATCGACCAGGCAACAGGCATTATGACACAGGATGAAAATGGTGGAGGACGTTTTACCGAAGTAACATTAAATCCGGTCGTTACGCTCAGCGATCCGTCCATGATTGAACAGGCAAATGCGTTGCATGTAAAAGCCAATGAGCTTTGTTTCATTGCTAACTCTTTGAACTTCCCCATACATCATCATCCGTCAGCCATGGTAAAATGAAATATATCTCTTAAAAACACTTATCCGATGAACACACCTCCGCGCTCTCCGCGTGGTTCATGTTTAGTACAATATAGGGAATACCTCTCCGCGTACTCCGCGGTTTAAAAAAGTAACCGCAAAGCGCGCAAAGGTTTTTCGCAGAGTACGCAAAACGCA
>CAYVTM010000005.1:5445-218576 GCA_964454645.1 uncultured Sphingobacteriaceae bacterium
TTAAAAAAGTAACCGCAAAGCGCGCAAAGGTTTTTCGCAGAGTACGCAAAACGCAGATCACAAATATATTTCTTAAAAACACTCATCCGACAAACACACCTCCGCGCCCTCTGCGTGGTTCATGTTTAGTACAATATAGGGAATACCTCTCCGCGTACTCCGCGGTTTAAAAAAGTAACCGCAAAGCGCGCAAAGGTTTTTCGCAGAGTACGCAAAACGCATATCACAAATTTATTTCTTAAAAACACTTATCCGGCGAACATCCCTCCGCACTCTTTGCGTGATTCATATTTAGTACAATGTAACAAATATATCTCCGCGTACTCCGCGGTAAAAAAATATCGTAAATTGTACTTTACAATAACAGATACGAATACTCATAAAACCCTAAAATCATGCCTGTAAAATCAATTTATGTAAACCTGCCTATTGAAGATCTGGGAAAAACCCGCGCATTCTGGGCAACATTAGGCTTTACTTTCAACGAACAATTCAGCGATGATAAAGCAATTTGTATGGTTCTGAACGAAGGCAGCATCTATTCCATGCTCATCACACACGAATACTTCAAAACCTTTACTAACCGGCCTGTTTCCGACAGGAAAAGCACACAAGTATTAATCGCTATTGAAGTGGAAAGTAAAGATGCCGTTGATAAGATGATTAAGCTTGCCCTTGAAAACGGTGGCAGCAGATATCGCGATCCGGTTGATTATGGCTGGATGTATTATGATAGCGTCGCTGATATCGACGGACATCAATGGGAAGTAATGTATGCAGATGAAAGCCAATTAGCGCAATAAATAATTTTCCGGGCTTAGAGGATGCAGAGAACAAGATTCAAAATCGCAAAGATGGATTGCGCCTCCGAAGCGCAAATGGCAAGGATGCGATTACAGGATATGGATAATATTCAGTCATTGGATTTTGATATGACCAATCGCGAATTGATCGTCTATCATACACAATCTGCCGAAGATATCCTGCAAGAACTGCATAGTCTGCAATTCGATACCAGCCTGCTGGAAACCGTGTCAGTGAAAGGCATATCCTTTAGCGACACCGGCAAGCAAGAACGTAAACTTTTAATCCAGGTATTAGCCATTAACTTCTCGCTGTTTGCATTGGAAATGATGTCAGGCATCGTATCTTATTCGATAGGCCTGATTGCCGACAGTCTGGATATGCTCGCCGATAGTTTTGTATATAGCCTGGCACTCTTCGCAGTAGGAAGTACTGCGAAACGCAAAAAGAATATCGCAAAGACAGCAGGCTATTTTCAATTGCTGCTGGCTGTTTTGGGATTGACAGAAGTAATACGCCGGTTCATCGGATTGGAAACACTTCCCGATTTTCAAATCATAATTCTGGTTTCGATCCTTGCACTCAGCGGAAATGCAGCCTGCCTGTACCTTTTACAAAAGAGCAAAAGCAAAGAAGCGCACATGCAGGCAAGTATGATTTTCACCTCGAACGATGTGATCATAAACATAGGCGTGATGCTCGCCGGAACTCTTGTATATCTAAGCGGTTCGGGATATCCCGATTTAATTATCGGATGCATCGTATTTTTCCTGGTCGCTCGCGGAGCCTTTAAGATTTTAAAACTTTCGAAATAAACAAACAATAAAAAATTCATAATCCTTTCTTTTGATACCAATCGAAGATCTGAATGAATTAGTTTATTTGCAGGAAGTAAAAATATATTTATATTCGTAATATCCTTTCTGAATCGCTACACAAACAGAGCTCCTCTTAATCAGGAATCTCCAATTTCAACAATGTATTTTTTTAACAAAAAAACCTCTTATGAAAAAAGCGAATTTACTTTTGTTTGTATTATTTTTTACGCTGGCATTTGCAGCATGTAAAAAAGATCCGGTTGCTCAACCTCATTCAGAACCCCAAAAACATTTTCTGATTGATAAGATCTACAACTATTACGACAGCCTGATCGCGGAATATATTTACGATGATCAGAACCGGCTCATTAAACGGATCACGATGGATGGCGCGAATAAACGTTATTCGGATTATGAATTTGAATATGAAGGAGACAAGCTAAAACACATCCGGTACATCGATCATACCTTCCCAAGTTTCAATCATAATTTTATATTATATTATAATGAGCTGGGGCAGATCATTCGTGACGAGACTTACCAGTACGGACGAATGATCAGCTACCGTCTCTTTGCCTATAACGAACAGGGGAAATTAAAAGCCTTTTTAAATGATCATGGAGCTGAGAATTACAGATTTATTTACAACGATTCCTCCAATGTCATCCAATCGGTTATTAGGGCACCGGGACCTCATGACAGCAGTATCGTTGAACCCGGAGATACCCTAGATTTTTACCGGAACTTCAGATATGATGATCATCCCAAACCGGATTTCGGCTTAGGCAATCAATTCCAGGTAGAAGCGCTTCCTTACTTCGGAACAATCGCCAGCCCCGAAGCCAATCTTTCGAAAAATAATATGCTTGAATTTATTGGCAGTGGAACGAAGTGGGAATATACCTATAACGAATACGGGCTTCCGGCAACGATACAAACTTTTTGGGAAGGGATTGAAACCGAACCGATGATACTTAAACTAAAATACAAAGAGATCGAGCCTCAATAGCTCGATTTTTTTGTGTTTCTTTTTTGAAAAGATTAGCTTAGTAAATAGGCTAAACCCTTAAACTAAACTATTTTTTATGAAAAGAACAGGTATTGTATTAGTCTGCCTACTATGCGCTCTGACGAATTACGGACAGCCGGGAAATTATCACCCCGATAAAAAATACAGTCCGGCCGAAATACAGGAAGACTTTCGTATTCTTAATTTCATCATTACAAAATACCACCCCGCTTACGATCAATACATCTCAGCCGACAGCCTCGATAATTATACCGTTAAGCAATCCGATGCATTGATCGACAGTATTACGGAATCGGAATTTCATTTAATAGCCCGCCGCTACCTGAAACAAATTGCCTGCGGGCATACCGTAGCCCGTCCCTCTGCAGAATGGTACAGCTACCACAAAGCACATGCACATACGCTGCCCTTCGATGTAATTTTTCTTAACGAGAAACTCTGGCTGAAAAATATTTATTTTGAGCATGACAAGATTCAAGCCGGGACAGAACTGGTATCGATAAATAACCGTTCTACCGAAGAGATCATTACGCAGATAAAAGAAATACATCAACGCGACGGACTCCAGCACAGCTTTGTCAACTATGGTCTTCAGGAAATTTTCACAACTTATTATCTGTTCTTATATGGATTTGATACGAGCTATACCCTCATTTATAAAATGCACGATCAGATAGATACCATAGAGGTAAAAAAAGATACTGTCAGGCACGTTATACCATTACCGGTAACAGACACTTCCCTGTTCCATCTGCAAAATCAAAACCAATGGGCATACTTTTACCTGTCGAAAGATAAAGACATCGCTTTAATCGACATCAATACTTTCGGAAATAACAAATACAAAAAATTCTATAAGCATACTTTTAAGGAGATCAGAAAAAATAATACTCAAAATTTAATTATAGATCTTCGGAACAATGGAGGAGGTTATTTCCCTAATGGAAATTATTTCCTTCGCTATTTAATTCCTGCAAAATTCTCATTCAAGTTTTATTCGAACGGCTCAAAGCCCAATCAAGAACCCTATCTGAAAAGTTCTTTTATGAATAAAGCCACCGGTACGCTCTTTAATACGCTCATCAGGAAAAAAGATAAAGTCACGGGAAGAAGTAATTTTGCTATCCCATACAAACCCAAAAAGAAAAACCGGTACACAAATAATATATATGTATTAACGAACGGCGGAACTTTCTCCATGAGTGGCTGCGTAGCAAGCTCTTTAAATCATTATACCTCCGCGACATTAGTGGGAAGGGAAAGCGGAGGAGGAGATGAAGGTTCGAACGCCTTACTATTTTATCAGTTAGAACTACCCAATACCGGGATAAGGGTAAATGTACCTTACTACCATGTACAGCACCCGGCAAAACCTGGGCAACCGGGACGAGGCGTCATCCCTGATATCCCTGTATCTTATACCGTAGAAGATATCTTACAAGGCAAAGACCGGGATATTTCGCAGATTTTGGAACAAATTCATAATAAGAAATAAACGGAGATAGGCAGGATGAACCCTATTTCATTTTCATATAAAAGTAGTTTTGAAGCTTCCTGGAAAAGGAATATATTTGATTAACAAGCTAAACGAAAACAAACCTGACATATCCGCCTTCATTGACAGGCTATACGTGACAGAAGAGCGTATATGAATAAGTTAGCAGCAATTTTAAAGCTTTGCCAACGATGAAAGAACGAAAACAATTGATTTATTTTCTCTCGCTTAATTTCGGACTGAGTATATTGATTTCTCTAATTGTAATGCTCACGGGAGGTCATGACAGTAAATATATTGGAATAGGATATATTTCAATGCTTATTCCGGCAATCTCTGTCTTGATAATGAAATTACTTTTCAAAGCCAAAACCGGAGCCGTTGGCTGGAATAGATTTCCGATAAAATGGTTACCTGTTGCACTATTTTTAATACCATTTGCTATTCACGCAATTTGTATTCCATTGGATGCCTTTTTAAACAATGGTGCTATACCCTGGCAATCATGGTTGCATGCAGATGCCGAAGGGTTATATCATTCACCACCTGAAAGAAACTGGGGTACATTAACAGGTATTGGCCTTGCTTTTAGAGTATTACTTAATATGATAATAGGCTTGTCCATATTGACCATTTTGGTATTTTTTGAAGAAATTGGTTGGAGAGTATGGATGTTTTCAAGGCTGATGAAAAGTTTTGACATCAAAAAAACCATACTAATCGGTGCGGTTATTTGGGGAGCATGGCATATTCCTTTTGACATCAGTGGGATTCATTACATAGAAGGTGTCCCAACGTATCAGATAGTGATACTGAATTTATTCGGGTATATCGGAGCAGGGGTCTTGATTGGTTGGTTGTGGGTGAAATCCAAAAGTATATGGATTATTTGCTTAACTCATGCATCACTCAACAATTGGGGACAATATGCATTTAAATACATCGAGGACACGCAACATGTATCGCTGCTACATATCGGAGTAAATTGCGCACTATTAATTTTAGGTGTAGTTGTTTGGACACTTATAAAAAACAAAGCATTCAGATATAATTGAACGCATATTACAAGAATAAAAAAACTGCTGCTAACATCGTATTGGCAATAGGCGGGCTGAACGGCTTCGATTGGACGGAAGTACAAAACTCAACTTCTGTTCTTCGATTAAACTTTAGTTGCTAATTTCCCCGCCCATCGCCAATACGCGGCCCGTTGTGCGTCATGCTAAGAAAGACCTTGCTAACTAATAACAGATATTAATTATGACATTAACCCAAATAGTACTTTTCAGCTTTTTGACAATATTCACTTCCTGCAACGGACAAGAAAAAGCAAAAACACAGAAAGACTCAGATACTTCCAAACCTGGTCTAAAAGTAGTAAAAAACTTTAAGTCAGTTGGTTTGTCTCCCGATTTTGACAATACACTAGTCAGTCAATATATCAGAAGCATTTTTCAGGATTCAAAGGGAAATTTTTGGTTTGGTACAGTAGGAGAAGGCGTAGTGAGATATGACGAAAAAACGTTGACCTATTTTTCTAACCCTGATGGTTTTATTAACAACTCAGTCTTTGCTATCAATGAAGATAAGAATGGAAACCTTTGGTTTGGAACTGACCAAGGCGTTTCTAAATATGATGGAAAAACTTTTAGAAACTACAGGCTAAGCCTAACAGAAAGTATCTTGGTTGACAAATCGGGCAGTATTTGGATGGGTACACAAGGCGGAGTTTTCCTATATGACTCCACTGCCGATAGTAAAGGAGGTCAAGGTTTTTCATTATTTCAACAGCTACCATCTATGAATGTTATTGACATTATGGAAGACAAAGGTGGCAACATTTGGTTTGCTTCCTCTAATAATGGTGTTTTTCGCTATGGCGGCAAAACAATTACCCATATTGCAGAAAAAGAAGAATTAGGGAGAAGCTATGCGGGAGGTATTGCACAAGATAACTCTGGGAATATGTGGTTTACTATGAAGGGTGGTATTTGCCAATATGATGGCAAAACCTTTACAAGTTTAACAACCAAAGACGGATTAGGTGGAAGTGAAGTTTGGGGTATATATATAGAAAAATCGGGTATCATATGGATTACAGCCAGAGGCAGTACTACCAGATACGACCCTTCTGTCAACATTTCAAATCCAAAAGCATTTACCGTGTTTACAGAAGTAGACGGGATTAACTGTTGTGTTCAAAGTATGTATCAAGACAAATCAGGAAGTATGTGGTGGGGGACCGGACAAGGACTCTATCGATTTGATGGTAAACACTTTTATCAAGTAAAACAAAATGGACCTTGGTAGACTTAACAAAATTAGATGACACAATAGGTTTGAAAGAAAGTATACGAAAAAAGCACGAACGCACAACATCGTATTGGCACAATTATATGAGACTACCAATAACAATACTGACACTTTTATTCTTGACTGTTCAAGTTTCATTTGGACAGAAAATAAAGACACCTAAAAATATTCAAGAAGCAATAACCATTCTTCAAGTGGACTGTTCTGATAGTTTAAAAATACTAATTAAGCAAACAGAAGATGACAAATTAATTGACCTATGTTATCCTTGGAAAGGAAACTACAAGACAATTTTTCATTGGACTGAAAAAGACAACAATGGCTCGAAAATCAAAAAATACCTAATTGAAAATGGAATTTCTGATAACAAACATCAACAGACGGTAATTCTTATTTCATTTAAAAAGCATTTATCTGGTCAACAAATAAACGAAAAAGAAATATTTGAACCATTTCGAAAAATAGAGAGAATATGGAATGATGAGGACAAAGTTAGATTTACGGCAGGCAGTATTCGTGGACAATATATTCCAAAAGACCTTGAAGACTGTTTTAAACAAATTGACGGTTTTTGGAGCGACTCAACTAAAATTAAGGTGAGACAATGGACTGAAGATGAGTTTAGCTCAAATGCTCATTTTGGATTTGGAATGTGGATGCGAAATAACTGGCAACTTTGGGGTGGTTCGAGACTTTCAAAATACTTCAATGAAAAGGGCATTTATCATCCAGACGATATGTCGGGTATTATACTTGACAGTTATCACAGATATTTGACGGGTAAAGAAATTAACCTACAACTACAAATTGACTATTATAACGCATATTGGAAGGTTAATAAAGACCCAGCAAAAGACATTTATCCGAAAGGCGAAAAAAAATTAGAGTTTAACACTAAGCAAGTTTATAATTTAAAACAAGGGAATATTCCAGCCTACGTACATATACAATCAAACTCAAAGACTGACAAAGTTTGGATTTATGATTATCATTTCGGCTGGAAGCAACTTTCAAAAGAAGAATTGAAAAAACTAAATTCGACAACATATGAAAACAGAGAAGAAACTATCAGAACATTATTTGGAAAACAAGAATAACTGTGTCTAACACGGGTTTGCGTCAGGCAATAGAACGTTGAATCCAATCTCTAATAACTAAAAATAAATGACAGACTACACAGACGAAGAACCTCTAGATGGTCAGCCAATCACTCCATTGGAAAATCCTTCGGATGAGATTATACTCACTAAAGATACGGAGAAAATTAATTCAAATAAAGAAGCTGAAAATATGGAAGTACATCATCATGCTCACGACCCGGCAACCCCTCATCATAAGAAAAACTGGAAATCATATTTCTGGGAGTTTTTAATGTTGTTTCTGGCTGTGTTCTGCGGTTTTATGGCAGAATGGCGATTAGAACATGTTATTGAGCATAGCCGGGAAAAAGAATTTATTAAGTCGATGATAGAAGACGCACAAATCGATATTTCAAATATAGAAAGAGTGTCAAAAGCCAACAAAAGAAATTTACTCTATGTTGACTCACTTGCGACTGCTTGTTATAATTACGAAAATGGAAAGAGCAATGATTATGAAATCTATCGATTATACCGGCACCTTCTATCGTCTACAGAGGCATTAAAGCCGACAGAAAGAACATTGTTGCAGTTAAATAACTCTGGAGGAATGCGACTAATCCGAAATAAGGCCTCGGCAGATATGATTATTTTTTATGACGGTTTCGAAAAAGACATTAAGGGTCAACAGGAAGTCGCAAATAAACTAAAGTACGAATTTGCCAACACCTCATTTGAGCTTTTTAATTTTAAATATTTTAACCTGGGAAGGGATGTGAGTGTATCTCATGATGCTAAACTATTGAACAATGAAAATATAAAGTTAACTCAATTTGCCAATAGAATAGCTATTTATGGTGGTGTCTTGACTAAATATAATTTTGACTTAAAAGAAATGAATGAAAATGCACTCAAGTTAATTAATACCTTGCAAAAAGAGTATCATCTAACGGATAAATAGAAAAGTACGAATTATTTAAATAGTACTCATGATATACAAGAAAGCACGAACGCATAACAGCGGGTTTAAGAAATTGGCGGTTCAGTGGTTAAATCAAGTTCCGTTTTCCAATCAAGCTTTCGTGCAGGTTGACAGTTTTGTGCTCCGAAACCCGCCCGAACGCAAAGCCCGAAAACGTTGGCAATAATTTTACAAAACGAAACCGAATGAAAACATATAAAATTCTTAAAGAATACAAAACGCAATATGAAAATCCAATTGTTTTAAATGTTGGAGACAAAGTAAACTTAGGAGAAGAAGAAAAGGAAGAAAAATGGAAGGGCTGGATTTGGGCGGAAAGCAAAATCAATAAAGGTTGGATTCCCATACAAATAGTTGAAATCTCTGACGACAAAAAGACAGGAACAATATTGGAATTTTATTCCGCAAGGGAATTGAATGTTTTAAAAGGAGATTTCATTGAAAAAATAAAATCTTTGAATGGTTGGACTTGGTCAAGAAATTTAAGAACAAAAGATGAAGGTTGGATACCTGATGAAATTCTTGAATAAGAACTACCGCTAACAAGGGTTTTGTGTCAGCTTAAAACAACATCGCAAAGAAGAAACATTTTGGACTTGATGAAAGTATTCGCGGAAACAGAAAGACTAATTTTAAGAGAGATACTTCCGACAGACATTGATGGAATGTTTGAGCTTCACTCTGCCCCTGAAGTCCATAGATTTTTAGGGAATAAAATAGTAACAAGCAAGGAACAAACAATAAATATTATAAATTTTGTCAGACAACAATATATAGACCTCGGCACTGGACGTTGGGCAATTATTGACAAAAACACAAATAGTTTTATTGCTGGACAGGGTTAGAGTTTGTTACCGAACAAATAAATAATCATAAAAATTACTATGACCTTGGTTACAGACTAATTAGAAAATATTGGGGACAAGGCTTTGCGACAGAAACTGCTTTTGCTTCATTGAAATATGCCTTTGATTTGATAACTTTAATACAAACGAAGTTTTCGCAAGGGCTGACAGTGAAAATATTAACTCAAGCAGAGTATTAGAAAAAGTTGGACTAAAATTTATTGAAACTTTTAACCTTGACGGGATTAAACACAATTGGTATAAAATTGACAAGAAAGAATTTGAATACAAAAAGCCGACAGCTAACAGCCGTTTGCAGCAATAATACAACGACAATGAGCAGAATAATAATTATATTGATTATGCTTCTAAGCATCCAGGCTTTTGGACAAGCCAATGATAAAAACCATCCAAAGAAAAAGAACGACTTTATCCAACAAATTGAGAAAATTAACTCTTTGCTTAAATATTACAAGACACTTTCTCCATTTTCCGACAATGATAATCGTTTTGAGTTAATTGATTCTATTAGTAATGAAATCACATCCCGGCTATTGAAAGTCTTAAATGACCAACGGATTTTAAACCATCAGATTGAAAATCTTATTACCGAAGACGAACTTATAATTTCAAAATCAGCCGATAACAAAATCTACTTTTTTTCAATTGACGAAAAGACAGGCGGCTCATATCGGACAAGTAAAACTATAATCCACTACAGACTTAACAATGGAATGGTTAAGGCAGATTTTTTTGGCAATGACCCTTCAGAAGCATTAACAACATCCACCTATGGACAAATATTCCTGCTCGACAGCCTGGAACAAAAATATTTTGTGATAGGCGGGGTTCGCACCTGTAACACCTGTAATGCATCTCTGGCAATGACCTTACAGCTTGATACAAATTCAATAAAAATAAAACTGGTTGCCCAATATGACGGAAGATATTATGGCCTGAAAGTATTTGAATATAATAGTGAGCTAAGAGAATTTTATTTTGAACATTATGCTGCCGACAATGACGACTCACTGTATGGTGGCGACAATGGACTAAACGGGCTTCAACATAAATACAAAAGCAGATTCAAATACTTAAACGGAGAATTTGTCGAAATTGAAAAATGTGAATTTCGGGATTGAACCATCATATAATTGACCCGACAAAAAACATATCAGCAGAAACTTTTAAAACTATTTATATGAGAAAGATAATAACCTTTTTATTAGCACTGTTCGTATCGGTCAATACGTTCGGACAATCGCCCTATCCCAACTGCAATGATCTAACAGTCGAGGCTATAAATATAGATACGGCAGGCGATTTGTCAATAACAATCCGAAATACCTGCTACAGCTGTTCCCTTGGGATAACAGGTTGTGTGTATTCCGAAATGAAAGTCGTTAGAATTGTTGCTCCTTTTGACACGATTGCAGCCAGTAATTGTTATTGCTTACATTGGGAAGACCCTGATGTAAATGGCGAACTGCAAACATTTACACTTAATACTGATATTGTTTCCCTACCCCCTGTTTCCGACCTTCAGGTTCGTATGACAGGTTGTGGCTGCGATACAATTCCATTCAGTCAAATCTTATTAAACATAGCTCCAGGCAGTGTGGAAAACAGTTACTCCATTTTCCCAAACCCTGCTAAGGATGAGGTAAACATCGTCAACCTTCCAAAAGGTTCAATACTACATATTACGGACATTACCGGAAAAATTTTTTACATGACAGTTATTACCGACAGAGAACAAACAGTGATCAATACAGCAAACTTTGTAAATGGGATTTATATTGTACACATAGAAAATAACGGAACTATTACAAACAGAAAACTTGTTATAAGTAAGTAAACAAGCTTAATAATGAAAATAAACAGAACAGGAGCTATCGGAGCGTTACTTGATATCTATGAGCAGGTAATTGAGGATCTAAAAAAAGTTGTTGACGACATTCCCGATGCTCTGTTGACCCATATTACTGACCCGCTCACAACCGATGAGAACTGCCAGTCAATCCGGGCAATTTTATCGCATATTATAAGTGCCGCTTATGGCTATGCAACCAGTATTCATAGCCTGAAAGGGCATAACATTCAACGACCTGACAAAGCTTTTCATTTAACAGCCAGGGCATATTCAGAAGACCTGGACAAAGTTTTTACATTTACCGAAAGTGTTTTTCAAGACTTTAAAGACCATGATCTTGAGCAATACGACAATTCCAAAAAAATAAAAACGGTGTGGGGGCAGTTATATGATATAGAACAATTAACAGAGCATGCTATTGTCCACATTCTTCGGCATAAACGACAAATAGAAAAGATTAAACGCAATCAGTTACACTAGAAATCAAATACTACCTGACAATACAACAAACCAGATGCTGCTAACAGCGGTTAGGGAATCAACATCAGATCAATTTTTTGGTTTTCTTTTCTATCAATCATTGAATAGCTGTATCAATATGCAGGCAATTCATATCGTGATTAAATACTGCCGCTTCCTGCCGACTAACATCAGGTCATACTGATCCTTATCCTTTTTTAGCATCATTCAATACTTCGTGCATGGTACCGTCTCCTCCGAATACTACAATATTCCGAAAGTCCTGTAATTCTGCTTCGGGCAAATAAGAGCTGAAAAATCCCTTATGCACACTGTATCGTTTGCTGATATGATGATTATGTGCGATTAACTCATGCTCCATCTTCTCTACCATACGCTTATAGGGGACGATATCCCAAGTGGGGATTAATCAGAAGTAAAGTCTTGGTGCCCATCAATTTAGTTTTACAGCTTTTTAGTTTAGCGAATTAAAATACTAAATTTGATTATAATGTAATCTCATGAAAAAAATAAACCTTTATCTCTTGTCTGCTTCAATGTTGATTCTGGGTAATTCCTGCCGGGAAACAAATTCGCAAATACAGGAAGCGAAAGGGCTGGCCTTGGAGATGATCGCCACCGGTCTGAACTCGCCCATCGCCTTTGCCGAAGCTCCTGATGAGAGCAATCGTTTCTTTATTGCCGAACAGGGTGGGCTTATAAAAATATATTCAGAGGGTGTGATCCTGCCTACCCCCTTTCTTGACCTGAAAAGCAAAATGATTAGCCTGAATGCTTTTTATGATGAGCGTGGATTATTGGGTTTCGCTTTTCATCCTGATTTTAAAACAAACCGAAAATTTTATGTGTACTATTCTGCGAGCTCCTCTCTGGGTGGCAGCGATCATAAAAGTATTTTAGCCGAATACGAGGCTTCATCATCCGACCCGAATCTATCTTCCGTACAAGAGCGTTTGATTCTCAGCATTGAACAACCCGAACCGAATCATAACGGAGGTCAATTAGCATTCGGTGCTGACGGTTATCTTTATATTGCTTTGGGTGATGGCGGCGGGGCAGGCGATGAGCATGGAAGTATTGGAAACGGGCAGGACCTGAATACCTTGTTAGGAAAAATCATACGCATCGATGTAAATAGCATACAGCCTTACGCAATTCCTGCCGATAATCCTTTTGCAGGAAATATAAATGCTAAAGCCGAGATATGGGCATACGGTTTACGTAATCCCTGGCGTTTCTCTTTCGACCGATCAAATGGCCAGTTACTTTGCGCCGATGTCGGGCAAAACGAATACGAAGAAATAAACATCATTGAAAAAGGAAAAAACTACGGATGGAGAATCATGGAAGGATTTCATTGCTTTAATCCCGAACAGAATTGCAATCAGCAGGGGCTCAGTTTACCCATTCATGAATACAGCCACGATGTAGGAAAAAGTATTACGGGAGGATTTGTTTATCGCGGAAAAGATATTCCATACTTACAGGGAAAATATATCTTTGGGGATTGGACCGGACCTTTGTTCAGCCTGGATCACCAAACAGAGAATGCGCAACGGAGCGAATTAGTATTTGCAAACAAACCCGAAGATTTACGCATACTCAGTTTTGGCGAAGATCGTTCGGGAGAACTCTATGCATTAACGAGCTTAGAAGTAACACCGAGAAGCAGCACAGGCTCGGTTTATAAAATTACGTACAGATAATTCAGTATGAACGCAGAACATATTAAAAAACATTTTACGGAAGCCTCGGATGTATTACATCAGTTCTTAGCTAAAGCAGAAAATTTCGAAAAGATCGCACAAGCAGGTAATACGATGGTAAAAGCTTTACAATCGGGGAAAAAAATAATTTCCTGTGGGAACGGAGGGTCTATGTGCGATGCAATGCACTTCGCCGAAGAACTAAGCGGGCGCTATCGAAACGACCGTAAAGCCTTAGCTGCGGTTTCCATTTCAGACCCTTCGCATATTTCCTGCGTGGGGAATGATTACGGATACGATTTTATCTTCTCGAGATATGTAGAGGCCCTGGGGAATGAAGGTGATGTGTTGTTGGGCATAAGCACTTCCGGCAATTCAAAGAATGTGATACTTGCCGCAAAAGCCGCAAAAGCTAAAGGAATGAAAGTTGTTTGCCTAACCGGAAAAGATGGCGGACAATTAGCGGGTATTGCCGATGTGGAGATACGTGCCCCGCATTCCGGTTATGCTGACCGGGCACAAGAAATCCATATTAAAATTATTCATAGCTTGATTGATTTTGTAGAAGCTTCAATCGGATAATTTTTTGATAAAGTTTTTATTTGCTGACAGGATGAAGAATAAAAGAGAAAGATAAGAAGAAATCTTTGCAGCCTTTATATTCTTTGATATTACCCTATTTTTTAACCGCAAAGTTGTGGAGAAGCATTCTTTACATTGTGTAAAATTGAACCACGCGAAGAACACTGAGATTGTAATTTGTCAGATACCGGTTTCAAGGGATAAATTTGGGATATGCACTTTGCGTACTCTGCGAAAAACCTTGGCGTACTTTGCGGTTTTCTTTTTTTTAACCGCGGAGGACGCGGAGAGGTATTCCTTACAATGTACCAAACATGAACCACGCGGAGGGCGCAGAGGTTTATTCGTCGGATAAGTGTTCTAAAAGATAAATTCGTGATATACGCTTTGCGTACTCCGCGAAAACCTTTGCGTACTTTGCGGTTTTTTTAACCGCGGAGTACACGGAGACTTAACCTGTTATATTGTACTCAATATGAACCACGCAGAGGACACGGAGGTGTGTTCGCGGGATAGGTGTTTTAAGGGATAAATTGGGGTACACACTTTGCCTACTCTGCGAAAAACCTTGGCGTGCTTTGCGGTTAAGCCTTTTAACCGCAGAGTTCGAGGAGATAAATTCCTTACATTATACAAAATTGAATCACACAGGGAACACAGTGATTATGCTCCTCAGATAATATCTATTTCATATTTCCAATAAACACATCCTTATTATTCATATTTTCTGCCAACTCCTGAATTGATTGAGATTCGAACAATTCGATCAGTTGTGCTTTGATGAATTTATATTTGGAGTGCATGGGACAAGGATTTTGCTCGGAGCATTTTGACAAGCCCAATACACATTTGTTTAATACTTCTTCTTCTTGCATAGCTTTTAAAACCATACAAACAGGAAGCTTAGTATCCGCCTCATCCATATAAAACCCGCCATTCGGGCCACTTACCGATTTGATAACCGTATCGTCGTTTCTTAGAGTTTGAAGAATTTTTGCAGTAAATGACCGGGGTGCATCAATGGCTTCAGCAATCTCTTCAATACTGATTTTATGCTCCGCCCTACCCTTTTGCGCTATGTATATGGTAGCCCTTAATGCGTATTCCGTTGCTTTGCTAAACATAATCTAAATAAAAACGAATATACTAATTTTTAAATGCTTTGATAAAGCATTAGCAAGTGTTATGAAGATCATTTTGTTATCAGTTGCACCTTTTCCTGCTTGGATATGCCAAATTTATTTGCAGGTTGTTTTTTAAAATAACAAACCCATTGATTTTTCAACAGCGGCGCAACAAGCATCACAAAACCTGCAAACATTGATAATCCCGATACAAAGAAAACGATGAACACCGGACGCAACTGCAGCATCATGGTTCCGAATGCTATGGGCGTATCACTCATCTGCCATCTTGCTTTTAATACACCGGCAAGGATAAGGCTCAGCCAAAAAACCGGTAAGGATATCATTGTAATCCAATAACCCCTTTTAAAATATGTCTCATTCCCGCTAAGCGGTTTACACGAATCGTTAAACAAATCGAATACAAAAGCCAGTAATAAAAAGCTATTGATACCAATGGTTGCACCCATAGTATGCGCAACTGTAATATGTGTGCCATGGGTATATACATTGATCGCAGGAACAGACATGGCAATTGCCAAAGCCAGCGTTAAAAAGATCCATACATCTGCCGCCGCATAAAAACGATAGGCCGGCAGATGAAAATATTTTTTGGTTATATCGAGCGATTTTCTCCATAAGAAGATAATTCTCCCTAACAGAATGAGCTCCGTCATGCTCACACCATAAGCTATGTGTTTGATATAAGCATGAGTGGGCAAGGTATAAATATGATGCCCCCAGTTGAACATCAGGTTGAACAGCCCCAGGAAATACAGAGCAAAGGCAAGCCGGGAATAACTATATGTTTTAGTGCCGCTAATCTTATCCATCAAATAGATACTGCTTCCATAAATCAACATATTCCATGAACCTACCATAGAACCATAGGATTTCCATTGTATCGTCATATCATTAACGATGTCGCTTCCGAAATAAGGGATCAACCATAAATACGATTCGAGAAAAGTGAATAAGAAAAATACAATTCCTGTTAACCACATCCATACATACACCGGTTGTTTTGAGAAAATATCAATCGATTTTAAAAAATTATACAGGAACAATATCCAGGATACAGCAATCGGCAAAGCTAACAACGGCGGGAATTCCCAATACTCTCTCCCTCCAAATTTACCTAAACAGTACGAAATTAAAATCAACAAAATTGAAAGAAAGAAAAGCCCTCCCTGAACATATACGAGTTTCCCGGAATATATTCTTTTACCGCTATGTTCCTGCACATACGTCAACACACTACCGGCAGCTGCCAGTATAATCCAAAATACTACTGACGATACGTGTAAAGGGCGAAGCCGTTCAAAAGAAACAAGAGATTTTAGTATTCCCGATTCGATGTACTGTAATGCTCCTAATAAGCCCCAAAAGATCCCACTGACTAACAGTATCAATCCTACAATAAAAAATAATTTCGGGACATTTGCTGTCTTACTGTTCAATTGTTCCATAGCTGTTTAATTTAAATGATTTCGGATTTGCCTCACCGGAAGCATCTATATCTTTCATGTAAGCCATAATCGCTTCCATCTCTTCATCAGATAAATTAAAATTAGGCATGACGGCAGTTCCCGATTTTAAAAAAGCTTTAATATAGCCGGGCCCTTTTTCGGAATAGGTATTGGTTAAATCCGGGCCTAAGAAACCGCCCAAACCATATATCTGGTGACAAGCGACACAATTATATTCCTGCCAAAGCTCTTTACCCTGCAAGATTGCACGGTCTGTCTTATAGGAATTACGAGGCAGGGACCAATAGATAAACCCGGTATAAACCAAGTAGGCACATACCAATCCCAGAAATACGTATGCCTTTTTCGTACGTTGAAACATAATTTTAAATTATTTTTTAATTAAAGACAAATTTATCTTTAATTTGTATATTTACAAATAATCACGCTCAGATACCGGATCAGCCGGTAAAAAACACGCTATGGAACCTATATCTAAAGCAATTGACAAAGCAATTATCAATTTTATTGCCCGGCAAAGCTGCGCTACGATTTGTGTTGTTGATGAAAGTAATATGCCTCATTGTTTCAATTGTTTTTATGCATTTAATGCGGATGAAATTTACTTGTATTTTAAATCATCCGAAAACACGCAGCACATATCCATATTAAAACGGAATCCGAATATTTCCGGGACCATTCTACCGAACAAATTAAACAAGCTGCATACTTGCGGCATACAGTTTAACGGGGTAGCTTTAACATCGCATCAAACCGAGCTTCAACAAGCTAAGCGCAGATATTATTACAAGCATCCTCTGGCAATAAGTGTGCAGGGGGACTTGTATGTAATACGCATCGACCGTATAAAGATGAGTGAACGCATTGGGGGTATAGCGAAAAAATACAAATGGAATCGCTATGTAGAAATAATCACCCGTTCATCCAATCTTAATACACTTTTGCATTAAGAATACCTGTCGCAGCATATAAATTGTTGCAGACAAGCATATCTGTACACCCTTAAAACTTATTCAACCGGCGCAAGTTTTGCGGTGAAGTGTCGCAGCACCTCTGCTTCTTCAATAATTGTAAGCCCTTTTATTTCTTCTCTTTTTTTAAATACTTCAATAATCACTTCGGCAACATAATCGATATGACTTTGCGTATATACCCTTCTTGGTATTGCCAATCGTACCAATTCCAATTGTGCCGGTATCAGCTGACGGCCGGCATCGTATTTCCCGAACATCAGGGACCCGATTTCAACACTTCGAATTCCCCCCTCAACATACAAGGCCGCAACCAGGGCTTGCCCGGGATACTGTGTAGAAGGTATATGCGGCAGGAAATTTTTAGCATCCAGGTAAACTGCATGCCCTCCTGCGGGTCGCATTACAGGTACTCCTGCATCGATTAATTTATTGGTCAGATATTCGATACTACGAATACGATAGTTCAAGTAATGCTCATCCATCACTTCCTGTAAACCGATAGCAATCGCTTCCAGGTCGCGGCCTGCTAAACCTCCGTAAGTAGGAAACCCCTCGGTAATAACCAACATATTTCTGCATTGAAGCGCAAGCTTCTCATCATGCATCGCAAGGAACCCTCCAATATTTGCAAAAGCATCTTTTTTTGCGCTCATGGTGCAACCATCGGCGTATGAAAAAAGCTCTGAAGCAATTTCGGGGATTGATTTATGTTGATATCCTCTTTCGCGCTGTTTAATGAAATAGCAATTTTCCGCAAACCGGCATGCATCAATAAATAAAGGAATACCTTCCCGAACGCATATCTGCTTTGCTTCTTTAATATTTTGCATACTTACAGGTTGTCCTCCTCCCGAATTGTTGGTTACTGTAATAATCAGCATGGCAATATTTCCGGCACCCTTTTCAGCAATTGTTTTTTCAAGAGCCGAAATATCAATGTTGCCTTTAAAGTCGGCAGGGATACCCGGGTGCTTACCTTCTTCACAAATAAGGTCAATCCCTTCGGCTCCCGAAAACTCAACGTTAGCACGGGTTGTATCAAAGAGCGTATTGCTGAGAAAATATTTTCCTTCAGCTCCTGAAATTCCAAAGAGAATTTTTTCAGCCGCACGTCCCTGATGAGTAGGGATAATGTACGGCATTCGGGTAATATCGCGGATAGTTTTTTCGAAAGCAAAGAAACTATCACTACCGGCATAGGATTCATCTCCACGCATAATGCCTGCCCATTGATTACTACTCATGGCGCTGGTTCCGCTGTCGGTCAGTAAATCGATCAGCACATCTTTTGCTTTTAATAAAAAAGGATTGTAGCAGGCATTTTTCAAATGCTCTGTCCGTTCTTCGCGGGTATTAAAATATATAGGTTCTACAGATTTTATCTTGAAAGGTTCTATAATTGTTTTCATCGTTTAAATAATTAATAAATAGAGGATATATTGAAATGAAGAAATAGTATTCATAATCCAATAGGAAAAGAATTCCAACAAGGCTATAACTCAGGAGGGTTTTGTTATGATGTTTTTCCATATCTACATATTCGAAATTAAACAGGAAAAAAGTATCAAAACCTGACAAATGTCAGGTTTGAGTCGATTTATTTCTTTTTCAATTTTAAAATTAACAGCAGAGATCTATTTGTATTGTACGATAACTTTGTTTAAGTGTCTTACCCCTCAGCGAAAACCTTTGTATCCTTTGCAGTTTATTTTTTACCGCGGAGGACGCTGAGAAGCATTCGTCAGATATTTTTATATATGATAATATGATACAGGCTCTGTGAAAAAGCTTTGCAAACTCTTTGAGGTAAAAAAATTTGAGGATATAATTATTGGTACAAAAATTAAGGATTATTTTTTGGTATTCAACACACTCTCCAAAGCATACATTTCGTCGCGTAGCTTTGCAGCGCGCAGAAAATCCATTTCTTTCGAGGCTTTCTCCATTTCCTTCTTCGTCGCGTCAATAGCTTTTTGCAACTCTGTTTTCGACATATACTGAACGATCGGGTCCGCAGCGAAACTTATCTCATCACTCTCGGCGTAAGCCTGCTGCACCCCATCTCTAAAATCCATAATGGAAGTTTGTTCGATAATTGCCGCTCTGGATTTAGTAATAGTTGTCGGAGTAATACCATGTTCGGAATTATAGAGAATTTGTTTTTCTCTTCTTCGGTTTGTTTCTTCTATAGTCTTACGCATCGACTCGGTAACCGTATCGGCATACATAATCACCCTGCCTTCCGAATTCCGCGCCGCTCTACCGATGGTTTGAATTAAGGCACGTTCCGAACGTAAGAAGCCCTCTTTATCAGCATCTAGAATCGCCACCAAAGCAACTTCGGGTAAGTCCAAACCTTCGCGCAATAAATTAATTCCTATCAGCACATCGAAAGCGCCCAAACGTAAGTCCCGTAATATCTCTACACGTTCCATCGTTTTCACTTCCGAATGTATATACCGGCATTTGATATTTAATTTAGTCAGGTATTTCGTCAGCTCTTCCGCCATACGCTTGGTAAGCGTAGTCACCAAAATGCGAAAACCTTGCTTGCTTACTTTTTCAATCTCGTCCAACAGATCATCCACCTGATTGATTACCGGGCGCACTTCAATCACAGGATCCAATAATCCGGTAGGTCTAATAATCTGTTCAACCACCACCCCCTCCGACATTTGTAATTCATAGTCGCCGGGAGTAGCACTCACATAAATCATTTGATTGGTAAGCTGTTCGAATTCCTGAAAATTCAATGGCCGATTATCCAATGCCGATGGCAACCGGAAGCCATAATCTACCAAAGCTAATTTCCGTGAACGGTCGCCACCGTACATAGCGCGGATTTGTGGAATGGTCACATGACTTTCATCCACAACCATCAAATAATCATCCGGAAAATAATCCAGCAAACAGAAAGGCCTGTCACCTTGTTTTCGTCCATCGAAGAAGCGTGAATAATTTTCAATGCCCGAACAATAACCCAACTCACGAATCATTTCTAGATCATAGTTCACACGTTCTTCAATACGTTTTGCTTCCAACATCCGCGATTCCTTTTCGAATTGTTCTTTACGCATCATCATCTCATCCTGGATCTGATGGATAGCAGCCTGCATACGGTTCTTCGGGGCAACGTATAAATTTGCCGGATAAACCGCAACCGAATCCAGCTTCTCGATCGTTCTTGCGCTCACCGGATCAATGGTACTTAACTCTTCAATCTCATCCCCATAAAAAGAAATGCGTAAAGCGTAATCGGCATAGGCCAAATGAACATCTACCGTATCTCCTTTCACACGGAAAGTACCGCGTCTGAACTCTGCCGTTGTCCGCGAATACAGCATCTCAACGAGCCGAAATAAAAACGCTTTGATACTTACACGCTGGCCCACCTGCAAACGTAACACGCTCTCGGTAAAATCATCGGGATTCCCCATACCGTAAATACAGGAAACCGAAGAGACGACAATAACATCTCTTCGCCCCGACACCAATGCCGAGCTGGTACGAAGCCGTAACTTTTCAATCTCATCATTTATCTGCAGATCCTTTTCGATATAAGTATTGGTCGTGGCAATGTAGGCTTCGGGTTGATAGTAGTCGTAATACGAAACAAAATAGTTTACTGCATTCTCCGGAAAGAATTGTTTAAACTCACCATACAACTGTGCTGCCAAAGTTTTGTTATGACTTAACACAAGCGTTGGTTTCTGAACTTGCTGAATAACATTGGCGACACTGAAAGTCTTACCCGAACCGGTAACTCCCAATAAAGTCTGATGTTTATCTCCATGCTCCAATCCTTCTACAAGCTGACGAATGGCTTCGGGCTGATCGCCGGTGGGAACATAAGCTGAAGTGAGTTTAAATGACATTTTCAAAGATAAGAAATCTGTTGAATTTCTGGTTTAAGTTTGCTCACCGGCAAATTCAGCCTTGCTGTATCCGAAATAAATCATCTGCCAACAGCAGCTTTGAGATACGATCCCCCTGAATTCAAAAAAATAATCTTATTTTTACCCATTATACATACATGCTAAAGAGAATTTATAAAAATCTGGATTATATTCTGAGGGGATCAGAAATTGGATTATTCCACAAGATAAAACTTAAGTTAACTCCCCGTTTCAACCCGCTCAGCCTTCCATTTGCCGGGAAACGTTTATACGTTCCCGATTCTGCAGGATTTATGGGATGCTATCAGGAAATCTTTGTGGAAGAAGTTTATAGGTTTCCGAATACAAGCCCGAGCCCTTTCATTATCGACTGCGGATCGAATATCGGAGTTAGCGTGATTTGGTTTAAACAAAACTATCCTCAGGCAAAAGTAATTGCTTTCGAACCCGATAAAGAAATTTTTAATGCACTTAAACAAAATGTTGAGCGCTTCGGCTTTACAGATATTGAGCTGAACAA
This sequence comes from uncultured Sphingobacteriaceae bacterium, assembly GCA_964454645.1. Lineage (GTDB taxonomy): Bacteria > Bacteroidota > Bacteroidia > Sphingobacteriales > Sphingobacteriaceae > CAYVTM01. Next base: position 27,457 of record CAYVTM010000005.1, read on the forward strand.
TAAGGCCATTTGGATTTCGAATGACGAACTATCTTTTGTTTCCGAAGGAGGCTTATCAGGGAAAATCTCAGATACCGGGAGTAATGCCTCGAACATCATACGTGTACGGGCTCAACGTTTGAAAGATTATCTGAACCGGCCGGTGGATTTTTTAAAGATCGATATTGAGGGTGCCGAATATGAAGTTCTGAAAGATTGTAAAGAGGAATTAAAAAATGTGAAGTATCTGTTTGTAGAATATCATTCTGCCGAAAACCAGGATCAGAAACTGGATGAAATTCTTCAGATTCTTACAAGCGCCGGATTAAGATATCACATCAAAGAAGCCTATACTTCTGAAAAACCATTTATGAGCAGACCTGCAATGGTTGGAATGGATTTACAGTTAAACATCTTCGCTTACAGGGATTAATATGTTTCGAAAAATTAAATCCAGGCATTTAGTATCCATTGTGATCCCTGTTTACAAGGAAACTATTTCGGAATTCGAACGCATTGCTTTACAACGTTGCAATAAAATATTATCGGCATACCCTGCTCAATTTGTTGCACCTGAAAGCCTGGATATGCAGGCCTATACAAAGGAGCTGCCGGATGCGTCTATTATCCGGTTTCCTGAAAAATACTTTAAGGATACCTATACGTACAGCAAGCTGTTAACAATACCCCGCTTCTACAAAGCATTTACCGGTTCGGAATATATATTGATCTATCAGCTGGATGCTTATGTTTTTAAAGACAATTTAGAGTATTGGTGTAAATCGGGTTACGATTATATCGGCGCTCCCTGGGTTAATGAGGATTGGATACATCAGCTCAAAAAAGACATAAGGATTAATTTCAGCTCAAAGTGGATACGTAAAGTGGGGAATGGAGGGCTATCTTTACGCAAAGTGAAGAGTTCCCTGAAAGCAAGCCGATACTTATATTTTCTGGCTCTTATATGGTGGAAGAATGAAGATGTATTCTGGAGCAATGTAGTTCCCCGTCTCTTCCCTTATAAAATTCCATCCGTACAAACAGCCCTAAAATTTTCGTTCGATTTAGATCCCGAACGTTGTTATGAGTTAAATGACAGGCAATTGCCTTTCGGCTGTCATGCCTGGGATAAGAACTATTCTTTCTGGAAAACCTTTATACCTGCCGGATAAACAATTTGTTCCCTGCTTCTGTAGAAAGGATCTATAAATACATATATAGAGAATTATCGTACTTTTGTAAGATTTTTAGAGGATAAAACGATTGAAACACAATCGATGTTGTCCGATGATTAATACCCGGATGAGCAATCAAGAAAAGTTAAAAATAGTTTTCGTTATTAAATGGCATTCCGTTCAGATGGGATATGCAAATAATTGCTTACCCAAAGCAATGGCCAATTTAGGGCATGAAGTACATATTCTGACCAGTAATTATCAGTCGTACTTTAACCATCCGCAATATGCCGAAATCTATGAAAAATACTTAGGTCCGAAACGCCTGCCCCTGGGGAAGAGCATCGACGGGAATGTGTACATACACCGGCTTCCTTCTGTACGATTTAGAAATACCATCATTATTCGGAATTTATACAGAAAACTTGCAGAGCTAAAGCCCGATGTTGTGCAAACCTTTGATGTACATGAAATACACTCGGTAAAGATCGCTTTCTTTCGCAGATTTCTGAAATATAAATTCTTTACAGGGAATCATATGATTTTAATTTCATTCCGTTTAATTATGGGATGGAAAAAATTAACGTTTAAAAGAAAGTTAATGCTGCAGATGGTTCTTAGAATCCCCACAAAGATTGTATCGAAATCTTCGAAATTATGTTATGCCGTCACTAAAGATTCTAAACTCATAGCCGCAAAAATTTTAGGTTACGATATTCGCAGGATAAAGGTTTCTGTTTTGGGGGTAGATACGGATGTATATCATCCGGTACAAGCAGCCGATATTCCCAAACGCAAGGAAATCCGGGAGAAGCTTGGATTTAAAGAAAACGATATCGTATGCGTATTTAGCGGAAAGATAAGCCGGGAGAAAAGCCCGCATATACTCGCCGAAGCAATTGAAATACTTCAAAGTATTTCTGAAAATTTTAAAGCATTATTTATCGGATCCGGCGAACTTTCGGAAGAATTAAAGAAGTATGAACATAGCACTGTGCTGGGCTTTGTTTCATCGCAGGAATTAGCAGATTATTACCGGGCTTCAGATATTGCCGTATGGCCGCGTTCCGTAACTACCAGTATTCAGGATGCCGCCGCATGTGCCTTGCCGGTTGTTTTATCAGATGATATTTATGCGTATGGGCTTATAGAAGATGACAATCATACCGATATTCAAAAACCTAAAATTATTTCCAGAAAATACCAAACACATAATATACAGGATTTATCGAAACAGTTATTAAGCTTAAAAGAAAAGGAAAGTCGTGAAAGATCAGGAAACTTTTCTGCAAATTGGATCGAAAAAAATTTATCCTGGAAAGCAGTAGCGATTGATCGTATTAAAGATTATCATTCATTCTAATGGGTATCGTAAAACGTCAGGGAATCAAAACTTCTATCTTAGTCTATATAGGCTTTGCACTGGGCGCTTTTAACATTTTGGTATTGTTTCCCAACTTCTTTACCGTAGAAGAGTTAGGATTAACGAGGGTACTGACAGGTACTTCAGTAACTTTCGCTCAACTTTGTTTACTGGGAATTCCGGCAGTGATGCTGAAATTTTATCCCTATTACAAAGATTACCTGCCTAAAAAAAATGATTTCTTAATCCTCTCGATAGGATTATCCACTTTCGGATTCATAATCATCAGCTTACTTTCTTTATTGTTTTATAAAGAGATTACAAACTATTTCGCCATCAAATCTCCCCTGCTCACCGAATATTTTTATCTTACCTATTTAGCAGGTTTTTTATTAGTTGCCTATACTAATCTCGAAACCTTCTCACGCAACAATTTGCAGAATGTATTACCCGTCTTCCTGAAAGAAGTTGGCCTGAGAGTTTACACCGTTATCATTACAGTTCTGTATATTTTTAAAGTTTACGACTTCAATATTTTCATCATCTTATTTTCATCCTATAATTTCGTGGCATCAATAGCCATGCTATATTACCTGAAGAAATTAAAGGTGATGGCTTTCGATTATAAAATTTCTCATGTTACCAAGCGCTTAAAGGGTAAAATGCTTAAATATGGAGGATTAATTTACGGAGGGGGGCTGTTTTCAATTGTGGCCGATAATATTGATACCTTTTTAATTGCGGGAATTGCGGGATTAAAAAGTACAGGAATATTTACGGTAGCCAGCTATATTGCTACTGTTCTGCAAGTTCCTCAGCGCACTATCAGCAGTGTGGCAACACCTATTTTAGCACGTTCCTGGAAAGATAAAGATTATGCTAATATTCAATATCTATACGAAAAGACATCTTTAAATCAATTAATTTTTGGGTTGGCGATATTTTTAATCGTATGGCTAAATATTGATGACTTGTTCAGCTTTCTTCCGGAAAGCTACAGTGAAGGAAAATACGTTGTATTGATTATGTGTTTCGCACGTATCCTGGATCTAGGTACGGGGATTAACGGAGAGATGCTTACCACTTCGAACAAATGGCTCTTTAGTTTTTATACCCAAATATTTTTCATCTCACTCTCCATACCAACCAATTATTTCCTTATCAGCAAATACGGAATCATCGGCTCGGCTTATTCAAACTTAATATCCTATTCCGCATTCAATACCATACGCTTTGTCTATATCTACCGCACCTTTAAAATGCAGCCATTCTCTATGAATACGCTCTATATTTTTTTGATAAGTATCGCTACGTATTTTATAGTAACGAATATCCCGCTTACCGGATATCGTCTGGCTGATGTTACTATGCGTAGTATTTTGGTAGTTTTATGTGTCGGGATACCGGTACTTAAATTTAAGATCTCCGAAGATATCTATATCTTGTGGCATCAGATTTTAAATAAGATTAAAGCATTAACTAAATAAATCAGACTTTTTATGATTGTACAATTGTATCGTAAACATATTCCTGCCGGGTTTCGCGATTGGATTTATGCTTTGTTTTTAAACAAGGTAGTATTATTTGTTCGCCATTTTAAAGTAAACACTATTTCAAAGCTGGTTTATTTTTTCGGATTTCTGATACCGGACAGCGATAAAAAAGAAGCGTATCGTTTCATCGGGAAATATGGTTTAAGTTCATACCCGGGAGAATATTCTTTAAAATACCGGACACAAAAAATTTCGGTAGCATTTGACGAGGATAAAAAACTTCCCTATGTTATGCATGCCAGGAAACGCCTTTATTTCCCGGGTATCTACAATGCCGGTAAGGTGGCAGAAATATACCGCAGCCTGATTATCGAACAAGATATTGATTCGGCACACAGATATGTAAATGCATATAAAGAGCTGAAAGGGAAAACTTTGTTGGATATCGGATCTGCCGAAGGTATTTTTACATTGGATACCATCGAATATGTAAAGCACGCTTATCTGTTCGAAGTGGAACAAGAGTGGATTGAAGCACTTCGGGCGAGCTTTGAACCCTGGAAAGATAAGGTTACCATAACCCAAAAGTATGTAGGCAACGCCAACGATTCCTCGCATATAAGCATTGATGCTTTTATGGAAGATAAGGAAAAAGATAATCTCTTTTTGAAAATGGATATAGAAGGAGCCGAACAATCGGCAATAGCCGGCGCTTTCCAAACCCTAAAGACGGGAAAGAATATACATTTAGCCGTTTGTATCTACCATAAGAAAGAAGACCCTGATGTAATCGGAAATATACTCCGTTCTTCAGGCTATCAGACTGAATTTACAAAGGGCTATATCTTCTGGGGGCATCGCCTCAGCAAAGCAGTTATTCGTTGTTATAATTAAAATTTTATGCTGAACTTTCTAAATAAGATTCCGGTCGTCCGAACTTTCATCAGAAAGTATAAAAAAAATACCTTCGATAAACGCTGGCGAAAACTAAATGCCCATAACGAAACCATCGTTGGTCCGCGCACTTTCCCGATGGAGAATGTAAAGGTGGGAAAGGCGAGCTACGGAATGTTAATTATTCAGAGCTTATTTGTGCAGGAAGGCGAAGAATTACACATTGGAAATTATGTATCTATAGCCCCGGGCGTACAGTTTATGTTAGGTGTCAATCATCAGACCAACACCTTTACTACTTTTCCCTTACGCTCAAAATACTTCAGTCCGTCTCCGCAAGATGCACTAAATAAAGGGCCCATAATTATTGAGGATGAAGTATGGATAGGAACCAATGTCCTGATTTTTTCCGGTGTACGTATCGGAAAAGGTGCGATTATTTCTGCCGGGGCTATCGTAACAAAAGATGTTCCTGCCTATGCAATTGTTGGAGGCTGCCCCGCGAAGCTTATCAGATATCGTTTTCCGGATGATATCATCAAACATTTAACAACCATCTATCTTAAGGATCTACCCGAGAGTTGGATCAAAGCAAATATCGATCTGCTTTACAAAGAACTTCATTCCGAAGAAGATGTATTACGTTTAAAACGCGCAATACAAGAAATTCAGTAAGCCATGGCAAAAATTATCGCTTTTTATTTACCACAGTTTCATCCTATATCTGAAAACGATACCTGGTGGGGAAAGGGGTTTACCGAATGGACGAATGTAGGAAAAGCAAAACCTTTGTTTAAGGGGCACTATCAGCCCCGAGTACCGGCCGATCTGGGATATTACGATTTGCGTTTGCCCGAATCGCGTATTGCGCAAGCAGAGCTGGCCAAAGCTTATGGAGTCAATGGCTTTTGTTACTGGCATTATTGGTTTGGTAACGGGAAACGTTTGTTAGAGCGGCCCTTTAATGAAGTCCTTCGATCCGGAGAGCCTGATTTCCCTTTTTGTTTGGGATGGGCGAATCACAGTTGGGAGGACAAACAATTTAACAAAGAAGGAAGTAATAAATTATTGATCGAACAAAAGTATGGGGGCATTCAGGATTATACGCTTCATTTCAACGAAGTGCTGAAAGCCTTTAACGACAAACGTTACATACGGATCGATGATAAACCTTTGTTTTTTATTTATGCTCCTTTCCTCATTCCCGACCTGGAAAATTTTATTCAGCTGTGGCAAAAACTTGCGCAGGAAAACGGATTAAAAGGAATTCATTTTGTTGCCAATACGCACAAAACGGAAGATATTGGAGTGCTTCGGGAAAAAGGTTTTGATGCAATTAATGTTGTCAGGCTTTTTCATGTTATCAGACATAAATACTCATTGTTGGAAAGAGCTTTTATAAAGTTTAAACGTTTGTATTTAAAACGAGGACAGCTTATCGACTACGGGAAAGCCTGCAAATATTTTTCAGGCAACGAAGACCGATTGGAATATTGTTACCCAAGTATATTCCCTAATTGGGACCATTCTCCGCGGTCGGGCAGAAGCGGACATATTTTTATCAACTCCAATCCGCGCGTATTCAAAAAACATGTGAAAGAAATCCTCGAAAGTGTCAGGCATAAAAAGCCCGAACAACAAATTATTTTCATACGATCCTGGAACGAATGGGCAGAAGGGAACTATATGGAGCCGGACTTAAAATTCGGAAGAGGATATTTAGAAGCTTTGAAAGAGGCTATTGATGAATCTTAGCTTTTAGTAAATGGTTACTCCCTTTCTTATAATTCTTAATAGCCCCTCGGTCCGTTTCTACTAATGTAGAACGATCTTTTTATTTATCATTACATTATTTCTTTTATCCAGGATTTCTAACAAGTAAATTCCCGGACCACCTATATCTGATATATTTATTTTATTTTCCGGTTGAGTTATTTCTGAATTAAATAAATTCTGGCCTATTGAATTAAGCACTCTTACCTTATATACTGTATTTGAATTTGCCTGCATATTAGATATAATCACAATATCTTTAGTTGGATTGGGATACACATTTATGCTATAGGTATCTTTTTCAATATCACCTACTGAAGTTAGGCTATTTATATATAAGGTTTGTACAGATACTGAATCAAGCACTCTGTTATACATTGTAAACTCGTCGATTGCTCCTCTGTAATGATTCGGATCCGTATTAAAACACCTTATACCCAATCTTGCTCTTTTTTCAGTCGCCCCACCATAAAAAGCGTCTTGATTATTAACCTGATGCGCTATTCCATTTTGTATTGCTTTAACCCCATTTATATATATATTCATTTCCTCCATATTGCGGGTTATAACAACATGTGTCCATACGGAATTATCAATCGGTTCGGAATATACTTTCGTTTGAATCGGATTAGTCCCGTTATTATATGATCCGCCGAATACATAGCCTGGTCCGGTATGATAAGATGCACCTTGATCGAAACCGTCTCCGGACGATGAATTATGTGACCCACCTATCGATACAATTATTCCACTCGTCAACCCATCCATATCGGGCTTAAACCAAAATGAATAAGTGTACTCATTTAACCCTATTAATTGGGCAGTAGGAATTTCAATATGAGTACCCATTCCATCAAAATAATAAGCCGAGTTGGCATTGTTAAATCTGTCTTGGGTTAAAACAGCTCCATTGACGATACCATGTATACCATTTCCACTAACATCATTTGCATTTCCACTAAATGGATATTTAATCAGTACACTACTATCCAGGCTTTGTGCAAATGAAATACCTGATATTAGCGAAAGTAAAAAAGGCAAAATTTTCTTCATTATGACTTAGTTTAAGAGCGATATGAATAATTTTTATGTGTAAAACTAAAGTTTATCAATGGATTGCTCATTATTTCTTACTGAGAAATAAATACTTAATCCCAAAACAATCACTAACAATACCGAGCTTGCCATAGATATCTTCTCTCCTAAATAATACCTGGCAGGTTCAAATCTAAATTCTACCTCGTGATTACCTGCCGGAATACGCATTCCTCTTAACACGTAATTGACACGAATATAATCCGCTTTCTCTCCGTCGATATATACATTCCATCCTTTATCATAATAAATATCCGAGAACACTACAAAATTTTCTTTGGAAGCTGCGGATATATAGGTTAAGGTATCGGGGCTATAATATTTCAGCTCTACGGAAGCTGCGGAGTCTTTTGTAAGATCGACACCGGCAGTATATTCTTTAAAACGATCACTGATAATAACCGTTATTGAAGGATTAAAATCGCTCAATGCAACCATTTCCGAATCTGCAGATGGCACATAACGGATCTCTTCAATTGCCCATGCGTTACCGCAGGCATCCGGATTCATTTGTGCGATAGGCTCCTGTCCGGCCTGCGCCGTACCAATAAAATACTTTGTATTTAGCATATTCAATACACTCATATTTCCTTTCGATATCTGATGTTCAATCAATTCCTGATAACGTTTCAACTTTGCCGCATGATATCCGCCTATTGATTTATGAAACTGAGACGTACGCGACTCGGTAAATGGATTTCCGGTAACGTTATATACGCGGTAAAACAAATCTTTATCCTGCATTATTTGCAAATCGGCATTCGTAGGCTGAATAATGTTATTTACATTTTTTGGCTTGCGTACAAAATTATCATTATTCAAATAACGCTTATCGATCGTCCACATATCAGCAATGATTAATACAGTAAGTAGGATGAGTGTATTCGTAACATTTAATTTTTTACGTACATAAATAAAAATAAGCCCTGCCGCCAAAACCACAAATGCCAGCGAACGCATAGCATCCGCTCTCAAAAGGCCGGCACGATCCTGAGCCAATGGGGTAATCCATTGTTCATAGGCTTCACCGAAGGTTGCGCGGTCTTTCGTTTCATTCGTAAAACTTCCTGCAACATCAGGAACTACTACAAAGATGAGGAGTAACCCTCCTACAATAATTAGGCTGTTTCGTAAATGTTTCAGTAGTTCTTTTTCATTCAGTTTGTTTTCAATAATTTCTTTTACAGCAAGTACTGCTAATAAGGGGAACAGCAAACTGCTTACCGTAAGGATAGACGATACCGCCCGGAACTTATTATACAATGGGAAATAATTAAAGAATAAATCGGAAAGGAAATAGAAGTTTTTTCCCCATGACAAAAGTATCGTCAGCACAACGGTACAAAGTATCCACCATTTCTTTTCGCCTTTAACAATAAATAATCCGAGTACAAATAAAAACACAACAATAGCTCCAAAATATACAGGGCCTGCCGTAAACAACTGGTCGCCCCAATACAATGGCATCTGCTGAACCATTTGAGCAGCATTAGGAACACCTCTGCTTTGTAAAAATTTATAGGTCTCCGAATTTTTATCCAAAGCACCTCCCGAAGGACCGCCATAGAAATTGGGAATTAATAAAGTAAAGGTTTCTCCGATACCATAACTATACTCAAAGGCATAATCTTCACTTAAACCATCTTTACTCGCTTTAGGATCTAAACTTAATTCTGTTTTTCCTCGAATCGATTCTTTGGCATATTCTTCCGTTAATAAGAGAGGTGTCATATTTACGCCTACCGCAATAATTACAGCTACTACTAAAGCCAATGACGCTTTTATAAAATTCGCATATTGCTTTTCCCGGGCAACATATATAAAATGTATAATGATATACAAAGCAATACCTATTGCCAGGTAATAACTCATCTGGAAATGGTTCGATTTTATTTGCAGAGCTAATGCTAAAGCGGTAAGTCCCATACCCGCCCATATCTTTCCCCGATAAGCCAGTAATACTCCGGCAAGCGTGGGTGCAAACAAGCCGATAACAATGGCTTTATTAGTATGCCCCGCTTCAATAATGATAAAATTATACGATGAAAAAGCAAAGGCAATTGCCCCGGCAATGCTTAACCAATTGTTGATCCGCAATGCTTTCATCAAAATAAAAAATCCGACTAAATACAAGAAAACAGTATTGGCAGGATTCGGCATTATGCGATTATACAAATCGGAAATATGCCCGGCTATATTAGAGGGATAACCCAACCACAATAAATAAGTAGGCATACCACTGAACATCGCATTTGTCCAAAGAGCGTATCTGCCTGTTTCTACTTTGTACTTAGTAACCTCCGAAAAACCTCCGCGTAATTGTTCTACGTCACCTTGCCGAATACTTTTGCCTTCTAACAATGGACTTAAATACACGAAAGTGATGGCAAGAAAAATAAGAATTGCCAGGAAAGTAAATTGATTGCGTTTAAAAAAGTTCGTCTTTTCCATATTTTTTAACGGGTATCCCCAAAAGTAAGAATTAATGTTTAAGAATTTCAGTCGGTACAAGCAATTGTTTTTTGTATGTTTGAGAATAATCCCCGAATACGTATGATTCTGATCTATTCAAAAAAAGAGAGCAAGCGCTTACGTTATATTCTTGATTTTCTTTTTATTGACATACTCAAAATAAACTATACCCTAACCCATTCCGCCGGGGAAACGGAATCGCATGTTGGTCCATGTATCTGTTATCACTCCGAAAAAAAAGGCAAAGGAATCCATATCTCCGATTCAGGTTTTCTATACGAAGATACTGTCCGGAAATTTCATCCTGAAATAAGTGTGCAGAGTGACTCCTTCGAACTCTTTCCCGCCACTTCGGGAGACATATCTTTCGACCTGTTCGCTGCAAGTTTTTATTTACTAAGTCGATACGAAGAATACATAGCATTTAGGCCGGATAAACACGGCCGGTTCCCTGCGGAAAGCTCTATGGCTTACCGATATAATTTTCTCCATCGGCCATTAATCGATGAATGGGCATTGCAACTTAGGCAAGTTATTACCGAACATTACCCCGACTTTAATTTTCCTGAAAAAGAGGCGACATTCCTCAGTACTTTCGACATTGACCAAGCTTATTACCTGAAACACAAAAGCTTTGCGCGTGTCCTGAACTCTTTTTTAAGAAGCCTGATACAGCGCGATTGGAAGGAATTCGGAAACAAAATAAAAATACTGGCCGGCAAGCTTCCCGACCCTTACGATACGCTGGATAAAGCGGAAACGCTGCATCATCGATACGGAATAAAAGCCTTATATTTTTTTCTGATGGCCGAAAAATACACATCCAAAGACATTAATATCCATATAGAAAATAAAGCCTTCACAAGGATGATACAAAGATTGTCGGAAAATTCATTGATTGGGATACATCCTTCATACAGCAGTTATCTGAATGTATCGACGATACGGAAAGAACGAAGAACACTGGAATTAATCTGTAATACGCCCATAACAAAATCGCGCCAGCATTTCCTGCGAATGACTCTACCCAAGAGCTATCAAGCTATAATAAGATCAGGCATCCGGGAAGACTATACAATGGGCTATGCCTCACAGACAGGTTTCCGGGCAAGCACCTGTACGCCCTTTAATTTCTACAACCTTTCGAATGAATGTGTTCAGGATTTACGTATATACCCTTTTTGTGTAATGGACGCAAGCTTTACAAGCTATCTGCATAAAAACCCTTCGGAAGCAATTCAGGAGATTGAGAGACTGATCTTTGCCGTAAAAGCAGTACAAGGAAGCTTCATCAGCTTATGGCATAACGAATCGCTAAGTGGTTATAAATATTGGGAAGGCTGGGCACCGGTATATGAAAAAATGCTATCTTTATTTTTCAAAGATCATTCCGATGATACACATAATCTCAAAAAATAATTCCCTGGTTAATGAGTTTATTGCCGAACTGAGAGATCAGGAAATGCAAAAAGATCGTTCCCGCTTTCGTACAAACATGCAACGTTTGGGTGAAATTTTTGCTTACGAAATCAGTAAAAAATTAGAGTGGAAGGAACAAGAAGTAACGACTTCTCTGGGAATAGCAAATGTTCCGAAGCTTACCCAACAGCCTGTACTTGCAACTATTTTAAGAGCAGGACTCCCTCTTCATCAGGGATTATTAAATTTTTTTGACCGGGCTGACTCTGCCTATATTTCGGCTTATCGCAAAGCAAGAAAGAATAACAATTTCGTAGTTGAAATGGAATATACATCCATTCCCGACATAGAAGGTAAAACCGTAATTATTTCCGACCCGATGCTTGCTACCGGGAGTTCTATGGTATTATGTTGTAAAGAACTTTTATCGAGAGGAAAAATAAAACACTTACATATTGTTTCTGTTATAGCCAGTACCGAAGGACTTGCCTATGCTCAGCGCAACTTACCGAAAGCTACTTTTTGGTTGGGCGCTGTGGATGAGGAGTTGACAACGAAAGCTTATATCGTTCCGGGCTTGGGTGATGCAGGTGATTTGTGCTACGGAGATAAAAATTAATTAAGATTGAAAAAATACGAACATCTATTCTTCGATTTGGATCATACCCTTTGGGATTTCGATGCCAATGCAAGAGAAACACTTGTAGAACTTTACGACACCTATAATCTTTCCGAACACCTGCCTTCAGCAGAAAAATTTATTGATACCTATACCGAAAATAATCATAAACTTTGGAAAGAGTACCACTTGGGAATTATCAGCAAAGAAACACTACGAAGCACTCGCTTTAAAAAGACATTTACCGAATTAGGGTTGCCCGAACAGGTTGTTCCTACAAGTTTTGAAGATGATTATGTACGTATTTGTCCGACAAAAACGAATCTGTTTCCTCATACGATTGAGGTATTGGAATATCTGAAAGAACGCTATCATTTACACATCATCACCAACGGGTTCAAGGAATCTTCCGATTTAAAAATTAAGCTTAGCGGATTGGATCCGTATTTCAAACATATTTTCATTTCGGAAAGCATAGGTATTTATAAGCCGGATACGGCTTTGTTCAAACATGCCATCAGCTTTGCAAAAACAACGGAGGATAAGAGTATCATGATCGGGGATAGCCTGGAGGCCGATATTATAGGAGCAAAGAATGCGGGTATTGATCAGATATTTTTTAATCCGAACGAAGAAGCGCATGAGGTGGAAACTACTTATGAAATAAACCGGTTGAATCAATTGGTTGAAATATTATAACCTATTCTTCCTCTTCTCTTTTTTCATTTTTTAATGAAATCTTTCCTTCATTCAGCAACTGCATAAACTGATTTAGTTTTACAATATCCAACAGGGGATTCGGGCGCGATTGCCCTGCCCAGTATAGCTTTTCAGACTGTTGCTGAAAATAATAACGGGTATTTTGTGTACCATCCCATGCCATCGCAGAACTAAGCGCCATCATAATCCTTTGATCGAGATTCTTTTGAGCGATTTTTAAATCATCATCCGGTAACTTAATTTTGATGAAAGCCTGTTTAAATTGTTCGATGGTTGCATAAGGAAAAATATACACCATAGGAAGATTAAATACATCGGGCTTTAATTTAAAAATTCCCGAAAAGGTATCATTAATTAAATCCTTCGGAATAACCAATTCCATTCGTTGATAACCCAGACAGGAAATGTTTATGGTATCGCCCGCAGCAACGACCAGCGAAAAAAATCCTTTCATATCGGTGTAAGTCCCACGATGACCACGCGAAACATTAATCACATTTACAAAAGGCATAGGCTCTAAACTATCCGAATGAATAACAATCCCCGAAAACTGGATCAGCTTTTTTTCGGACTTAGGCTCTTGAGCATAGGAAATAAAAGCTGCCGGAATAAAAACGCATAGGAATAATATTTTTTTCATGGATAGTTGAACTATGATTAATAAAGATACGAAAAGCCAGGAAACAAAAAGAGCGGCCCTCAAGGATCGCTCTGTATATTTTTTTTATCGGATTATCCTCTCAATCGTTCGGGAAGAACGGCATTCGGGTCATCCATATCGGTAATGTTTATCGCTTCAACCGAATTGATTTCGGGTACAGCACGCTTCAGCGCTTGCTCAACGCCGGCTTTGAGTGTCATGATACTCATGGGGCACGAACCGCAGGCGCCTAACAGCTTCAACTTAACAACCATCTCATCAGTAACCTCCAACAACGCCACATTGCCACCATCTGCTTCCAGATAAGGCCTGATCTGATCAAGTGCATTTTCAATCTTTTCGATTGTTTCCGGATTAGTATTCATTTGTATGTTTTCCTTTCAAATAATACACAAAGGTATTAATAATTATATGGTTCTTAAACAATTAATTTTGAAGCATTTCACTTACCTCTGCATTCAGGATAGCGACTTGTTGCGCTACACTTTGCGAAATATTAACAAACGCCTCACTTAATATGTTTTGAGTATCTAAAACAATGGGTTCTCCACTTTCTCCCGATTCGCCCAATGCTTGTACCAGGGGGATTTCCCCTAAAAATGGTACATCAAACTGCTGAGCAATCTTTTTGCCGCCATCTTTTCCGAAAATATAGTATTTATTCTCCGGTAGCTCTTCAGGTGTAAAGTATGCCATATTTTCTATAACTCCCAAAATAGGGACTTTAATAGCATCCATATTAAACATAGCCATTCCTTTACGCGTATCAGCTAAAGCTATGTTCTGAGGCGTAGTAACAATCACAGCCCCTGTTATCGGGAAGTTTTGCCCTAAAGTAATATGCACATCTCCTGTTCCGGGAGGGGTATCTACAATTAAATAGTCTAATTCGCCCCAATCGGCATCATTAAATAATTGACGTAAGGCCGTTGTAACCATTGGCCCTCTCCAGGGAATCGCTTGTCCGGGATCGGTGAAAAAACCGATCGACAATAATTTTATTCCATATTTTTCGATCGGTAACAATACTGTCTTGTCCCCGTCTTTACGTGCATTAGGACGCGCTCCTTCCAGTTTAAACATCATAGGAATAGAAGGACCATAGATATCGGCATCTATTAACCCTACCTTTGCCCCGTTCATCGACAATCCAAGGGCAATATTTACTGCTACGGTAGATTTACCGACACCTCCTTTTCCGGAGGCAACCAATACTATATTTTTAATATTCGGATAGGAACGATTTGTTTGTTGCGAAGTAACACGCGATGTCATATTAATTTTGATAACAGCTTCTTTATCTACAAAATGTTGTATCGCATTAATACAAGCATTTTCAATCATTGCTTTCAGTGGACAGGCGGGAGTTGTTAAGATAACCGAAAAACTTATTTCTTTCCCGTTTATCTGGATATCTTCAATCATTTTCAAGGTTACCAAATCTTTTTTCAGATCGGGTTCTTCTACATGACTAAGCGCTGCTAAAATTTGGTCTTGGGTGTACATAAATAATTTTGAGACAAATTTACATAATATTTTAACAGCACCTAGTTGTAAATGTTTGAAATTAAATTTACCGGAAAGTTCGAAAACAAAAAAAGACATACGATTTGTATGCCTTTTACCCCCCGGGTGTTTTAAAATCAATATTTATTATCGAATATGTATATGCCCTGATTTTTCACTGCTGTTGCCGGCAGGATCAGAAGCTTTTACCGAAAAATTCACCTGCTGAAAGTCGGGATTATCCATTACAAAGAATGTATCAATAGAATAAGCCTTTGTTCCCGGGAATTCGTGAATATTTATATATTCTGCATTCTCAATTGATTCAAGCAAGAAATGAACTTCCTTTAGTTGGTCATTATCTGTAATTTCAATATGAAAGAACGCTGTATCTCCTAAATCATAAGTTTGATGATTAGCCGGCATCATTGTAATGGTTGGAGATGCTTTATCGCTCTCGTCCTTTTCATTCTCACACGCCGCGAGCATTATTCCGATGCCCGCTATGCATAAAAAAATCTTCTTCATACCTTCTTATACAGCTATAAACGTGCCAAACTAAATTTATGATACCTTATTTTAATTTTTATTAATTTAGTGCAGCTCTTAACCGTTTAAATTAAAACCCTAAATTCCATGGCAACCTATAATTTCTATTTACGCCCTGAAATGAAAGATACCGAAGAGCTTGCTCCTCTTTATCTGATTTATCAGGACAGAGGCAAAAAGTTTAAACATTTTACCGGGCAAAAAATTCCGGTACATCATTGGGATTCGTCCGCGCAAAGAGTCAAAATCGATTCGGAGTATGCCAATCGTACCAATCAGATTATTCACAAACACAAAGAATTGATTGAAGGCGCTTTGAGTAAAATCAAACAGGAAGCTTTACCCAACCATATTGACCGTGTTAAAGAGGTGTTTAAAGATCTGGCTTCAAAAGCTCAACCGGGGAATCGTTTTTATACTGAATTCGAGTCTTTTATTGAAGAATCCAAAGGACAAAAAAAAGAAGCTACGGTATTAATTTATCAAAGTGTCTTGAGGGACATTCGCCGCTTCGATACAGAAGAGAATTACAATCTCGATTTCGATAAAATTTCCCCCGATTTCTATACCCGGTTTAGTATGTATTTAATCGATCGCCTAGATAATACAAATAATACGGTCAGCAAGAAGATAAAAACATTGAAAGTGTTTTTACACTATGCCTCCGATAAAAAATTGCTCGATTATTCGAGCTATCGCACGTTCAAAACCAGCACAACAGATAGTATTCGGGTATTATTAGATGAAAAGGAACTGGCAAGCATCTTTAATTTAAACCTTTCCATGAATAAAGATTTACAGGTAGCGCGCGATCTCTTTTTATTCGGATGTTTCACGGGTCTTAAATATTCGGATATCTGCAATTTAAAACCCGATGCAGCTTTTGATAATCGTATTAAAACCATCAACCGTTATAACGGGAATGAAATTTTTATTCCTTTGAATAATTATGCGAATATGATTTTAAAGCGGTACGAAAGCAGGAGCTTTTATTGCTTCCCACAGATAAAAAATGTGTCTATGAACAAGTATGTGAAAGAAATTGCTAAACTTGCCGGTATTGATAAAAATATAGAAATACTTGTGCACAAAGGTAAAGAAATTACCAGACAGGTAAGACCCAAGTACGAATTAATTACTACTGATACTGCCCGATTCAGCTTTGCTTCTATTTCATTACGCGCCGGAATGCGCCCTGAATTATTAATGTTAATATTGGGGCAGAAAAATATAAACTCATTGCTTCAGTACACAATCGATACAAATCCTATGAAGGATATCGAAATGGTAAACTGTTGGAACAAAAAAGTTTTCTAAATCTGAATGAGAAAAGCAACTTGGGTTATCAGTACACTGCTTATTATAATTATTACGGCAATGCTTATCGGGTTTGGAATGCGCGAACGGATTTTAAAAAGCAATATCAATCAAATTATAGAAAGCCAGAGAATAAGCAGAAAGCTTGATATTGCTATACAGGGGGCAGGCTTCGAGGGCCTTGCCGCTGTTCGCTTACAAGGCATAACTGTGGTTCCTGAAGGGCGTGATTCTTTATTGTATCTCGATAATATCAAAGTGCGCATTCACCTTTTACCGCTGTTAACCGGAAGTATAAAAATTGCAGAAGTAGAATCTGAAAATGCCGTCTTAACATTAAGCAAAAAAAACGGAGTACGAAACTTCGACTTTCTCTTGAAGAAAGAAAAAAAAGACAGTACCAAACAAAGCGGCTCTAAACTTAATTTAGCGCGCATAGCCGATAACCTGATCAATGATCTCTTGTATAAAATTCCCGAAGAACTTTTTATACGAAATTATGTACTAAAGGTGATTGATGAAGAAGAAGAATTTGAAATCAATGCAACAAAGATACATATTCAGAATGAAACGCTTAACTCTACCTTTGTACTGAATAATAATGAAGCGGTTTGGCATGCCGAAGGGCATATTGCCCCCTCCGATCAACAATTAAATATCCGCTTCTATGCAAGTGAAAAGAAAGCAGAGCTGCCTTATATCGAGAAAAAGTTTGGACTTAAATTAAATTTCGATACGATAGCTACACGAATGGATGATATCCGGTATGAGTCGGGAATTTTGAAAATTTTCGGTAATTGGTCGATTAAAAATCTTGTAATCAATCATGAGAAAATCTCATCCAAAGATGTGAGTATTCCCGATGCACACATCGATTGCAACATGTTTGTCGGTGAAAATTATATCTCTATTGACAGCAGCTCTACTGCCTATTTATCAGAGATTGTTGTCCATCCCTATATTAAATATACGCTTGGAAAATCACAGGTTTATGAGTTAAACCTTAAGGCCAACACCATTCCCGCGCAGGATTTTTTCGATTCTTTTCCGAAAGGGCTGTTTGAAAGTTTTGATGGTATTCAGCTGCAGGGCAATCTGACCTATCTCATGGATTTTTATTTAGATGCAAGCGAACCCTGGAAATGTAAGTTCAATTCAGAACTTCGTAAAGAAAATTTCAAAATATTAAAACCGGGAAACACCGGCTTTCAAAAAATAAACGGGGTGTTTAGTCATATCCCTTATGAATATGGAAGAGCAGGCAGAACGATTTTAGTAGGTCCCGGAAATCCCTATTACACACCCTATGAAGAAATATCCGATTATCTGAAAAACGCAGTACTGACTTCCGAAGATCCCTCATTTTTTTCACATCGTGGTTTTTATACAGAAGCATTCCGCCAATCCATTGCAACGAATTTTGTATCGGGAAAGTTTAAGCGTGGCGGGAGTACCATTTCCATGCAGTTGGTGAAAAATATTTTTCTGAATCGTCAGAAAACAATCACCCGGAAACTTGAAGAAATTCTAATCGTTTGGCTGATCGAACAGAATCGATTAAGTGATAAACAACGAATGTATGAAGTGTATTTAAACATTATTGAATGGGCTCCGGATGTTTACGGGATCGGGGAGGCGTCTCGTTTTTATTTCAATAAAAAACCTTCCGAATTAAATCTCGGTGAAAGTATTTTTCTTGCGAGCATAGTACCTAAACCCAAGAAGTTTAAATATTCTTTTCAGGGTAATGGAAATATGAAACCCTATCTGCGTAGTTATTTCAATCTGATAGGCGGACTGATGGTCAAGCGCAATAAGATTAATGAATCGGACACTTCAGGTATGTTTACACAAGTACGACTGAAGGGGCCCGCTAAGGATTTTGTATTAGCAGATACATTGATTCATCAACCCGGAGAAGATTTCGATGAAGAGATTGATGTGTTGAGGAGTTTGCTTGGAGAGTAATACAAGGCATTTGCAGTCATAAAAAGGCAAACTACCTATATCAAAAATAATTTTGCTTAAGTCTTAGAATACGCGGAGATTGTATTTGTCAGACATGAATATTGTATGATAAATTTGTTTAAGTGTCTTCGCACCCTCTGCGAAAATCTTTGCGCACTTTGCGGTTGCTCTTTTTAAACTGCCGAGGACATGGAGAGACACTTGTCAGATAAGTGTAAACATGATATACGCTCAGCGTACTTTAGATCTAAAAAAGAATTACTTGATCTCTTCAAAATCGATGAACTCCCCCTCCTTGTTAGAATAAGCAGATTTCCTCTTTTGATCGGGATTCGTGTATTCGATATTTATATGCCCTTCGGGTTCAGGCCGGTTCTGTTTCATTCGTTCGTACATATTTCGCTCTGCTTTTTTTACAACCTGTGTTAACATAAAAGGCATTAACAAACGTGCAAGCAAGCGTAGCACCAAAATAATGAGAACAAGAATTAATATAAATTTTAACATATTAGGTAAAGATACAAACTGATTTTATATCCTGATAACATTCGGGCAATAAGAAAGTTTGGTAACAGAATAGATAGGAAACCTATTCTATTACCAAACCCTGACTATAATTTAAGAACTTTTCTTTTTCGCCTGATTACGTTCTATTTCCGTCAAGTATATTTTACGCAAACGCATATTTTGCGGTGTTATCTCTACATACTCATCGCCTTGTATGTATTCCAGTGCTTCTTCCAGTGAGAATTTAATAGCAGGCGCAATACGTGTTGCATCGTCTTTACTGGTTGTACGGAAGTTAGTTAATTGTTTCCCTTCAGTAATATTGATAGTCATATCGCCATCACGGGAATTTTCACCTACAATCATTCCCTGATATACTTCCTGGCCCGGATCGACGAAGAAGCGGCCGCGATCCTGTAATTTATCGATACGGTATGCCGTAGCGGCTCCTTTATCCATCGAAATCAACACTCCGTTCAAACGTTGTGGGATATCACCTTTCCAGGGCTCGTATGCTTTAAAACGATGTGCCATAATAGCTTCACCGGCAGTAGCTGTAAGTACATTGTTACGCAATCCGATAATTCCTCTCGAAGGAATTTCGAATTCAAGATGTTGCAGATCGCCTTTGGGTTCCATTACCAATAATTCTCCTTTTCGCGTAGTTACCAATTCGATAACCTTACCCGCAACTTCCGCAGGAACATCCACAATTAAAGTTTCAATAGGCTCGTGTTTCTTACCATCAATTTCTTTAAGAATAACTTGCGGCTGTCCGACCTGTAATTCGTAACCTTCGCGACGCATGGTTTCAATCAAAACGGATAAGTGCAGAATTCCGCGACCGTAAACCAATAAGACATCCGGAGAACTGGTTTCCTCGATACGTAAAGCAAGATTTTTTTCTGTCTCTTTAAACAAACGATCTCTCAAATGACGTGATGTAACGAACTTCCCTTCTTTACCAAAAAACGGGGAATTGTTAATTGTAAACAGCATATTCATGGTAGGC
Source organism: uncultured Sphingobacteriaceae bacterium (assembly GCA_964454645.1). Classification (GTDB taxonomy): domain Bacteria; phylum Bacteroidota; class Bacteroidia; order Sphingobacteriales; family Sphingobacteriaceae; genus CAYVTM01. Next base: position 47,979 of record CAYVTM010000005.1, read on the forward strand.
TCATCAATTTTGATAGTTGCCAATGCTTCCGGCTTTTCAAAATCGGCAATGGTATCTCCAATTTCAAAACCCTCAATACCCACAACTGCACAAATATCTCCGTTCACAACTTCCTGAACACGTACTTTACCCAATCCTACGAAAGTATATAATTCTTTTACACGCGATTTCACTACTTTACCGTCTTTCTTCATCAAAGAAACCGGCATATTCTCTCTTATCACACCTCTTGCTACTCTACCGATTGCAATACGCCCTACGAAAGAAGAATAATCGAGTGAGGTGATCTGCATCTGCAAAGTACCATCGTTTATTTCGGGGGCAGGAATATGCTCTAAAATAGCATCCAATAGAGGAGTAATGTCTTCCGTTTGATTTTTCCAGTCGGTACTCATCCAACCCTGTTTCGAAGAACCGTATAAGGTAGGGAAGTCTAACTGATCTTCGGTAGCTTCCAAATTAAAGAACAATTCAAAAATCGATTCCTGAACCTCTTCGGGACGGCAATTTTCTTTATCGACTTTATTGATAACCACAATTGGTTTCAGGCCTAAAGCCAAAGCCTTTTGCGTTACAAAGCGTGTTTGAGGCATGGCTCCCTCAAAAGCATCCACCAATAACAATACCCCATCCGCCATCTTTAATACACGCTCAACCTCACCGCCAAAGTCGGCGTGACCCGGAGTATCGATGATATTAATTTTATAATCCTTATACTGTACAGATACGTTTTTAGAAACAATCGTGATTCCTCGCTCCCGCTCCAAATCGTTATTATCGAGAATTAATACCCCGGTTTCCTCATTATCCCTGAAAAGACTTGTTTGGTGTAAAATTTTATCTACCATGGTTGTTTTACCGTGGTCAACGTGAGCTATGATAGCTATATTCCTGATTTTCTGCATCTATAAGTATTCTTTTTTTGACGGGCAAAAGTAGGGTAAATTTCTGAGAAATTTCAGAATGCCGTCATTTTTATAGTATTAAGCTGCCTTGAAAATTTCCGCTTCGCTTAATTATTGTGTATTTTTGTGCATGATTCAGCAAATACTGGTAGCATTACTTTTTGTGGCAGCCCTTTATTATGTGGGGCGTAAAGTTTACCGATCGCTTACTAATAAAAAAAGCTGTTCGAGCGGATGCGGTGGATGTGGTGTAGATTTCAGCAAAATCCCTTCATCCGAAACAAAGAAAGCATAAGTGATGAGCGAACTGATTACAAGTACTCAGAACCCTCGCATAAAAAACATCGTTAAACTTCAGGAAAAATCTTCGGAGCGACGTTCACAAGGCCTTATTGTTATTGAAGGATTAAGAGAGCTGGGGATGGCTGTTGCTTCGGGAATACATATTCAGCAACTTTATTATTGCAAAGCTATTCAAACGCAGGTTCCGGATATCGCTGCCGGCCAAAGCATAGAAATCAGTAAGGAAGTATTCGACAAGATTGCATACCGTGAAAATTCCGATGGGGTATTAGCAGTTGCTCAGCCGAAAAATAAAAGCCTCGACGATTTAGTATTGAATGCTCATCCCTTCATCATCATCCTGGAATCGGTAGAAAAGCCGGGGAATTTGGGAGCCATTTTACGAACAGCCGATGCGGCACAAGTAGATGCGCTTATTATTTGTGATCCTAAAACCGATCTGTACAACCCGAATGTAATACGATCAAGCATCGGTTGTGTATTCAGCAATCAGATAGCCACAACAAGTAATGAAGATGCCTTAGCCTGGTTAAAGAAAAAGAAGATTCGTTCGTATGCTGCGGCATTAACGGCAAGTAATTTTTACGATGAGCTTGATTTGACTGAAGCTACTGCAATTGTAATGGGAACAGAAGCAGATGGATTAAGTGAATTCTGGTTAAATGCTGCTGATCTTCAAATAAAAATTCCGATGCGTGGTAAGATCGACTCGCTCAATGTTTCTACAGCAACCGCAGTACTGGTATTTGAGGCAATGCGTCAGAGAAAGAAAAAATAGTTTATTGTTATTCCCTGTTGGGAATTTCGAGTATAAATGTTGTACCTACACCGGGCTTTGATTTTACCGAAATTTTTCCATCCAGTTTTTTCATAGCTTCTTTTACAACATACAATCCAACTCCCGATCCTGCATTTCGGTGTGCCCCACGAAAGAACATGGTAAATATTTCATCCTGATGTTTAGGGTCGATACCGATGCCGTTATCTTCCACTTCCAGCGTTACTCCTTCGCGAGTATAATTAATATTCACGTGCACTTTACGAATCTCTTTCTGTTCATCCTGGAAACGAATTGTGTTCAATAAAATATTAGTTAGAATAATACGTATTCGTCCTTCATCGGTACGTATAGATCCGGCTTTATTATTTGAATATCCGAAATGAATTTTTTCGGTTTCCTTCAGGGTCTTATAGTCGTCCCAAATATCATTTACCAGTGTTTCAATATGAATAAAATTCGGAGAGAATCCGGTACGGGTGGTGCGGTAATATTTAATGATATTTTGTACAAAGACATCCATTTTATGAACTGTACTTTCGATCATGGATAAATAGTCGTCTTTAGATTCGGGCCCTTCTGTTTTGGCTACTTTCACAATACCCAATATAGACGCGAGCGGGGCACGTAAATCATGCGAAGCGCTGTACACAAATTTATCCAACTCTTCATAAGCTTTTTGCAATTCGATATTTTGCTCTCTCAATAAGAATTTGGTATGATAAATTTCGTAGGCGTTTTGAATAGCTACCGAAATAGCCTGCTGATCCCAGGGTTTATCGATAAAACGATAAATCTGACCACGGTTAATCGCTTCGATTACTGCCTGAATATCCGTATATCCGGTTAAAAGAATTCGGATCGGATGAGGATAGGTATGTAAAATAGATTCGAAGAACTCAACACCCGTCATCCCGGGCATACGTTGATCGGCTATAATAACATGAACTTTTTCCTGAGATAAAAACTTCATCCCTTCTTCTGCCGACTCTGCCAGGAACACATCGTATTCTTTTCTGAACAAAGCCTTGAACGAATTAAGATTGTTTATCTCGTCATCAATATAAAGGACACGAACTCTTTCTTTTTTCATCTAAATTATTCAGAAAAAATTGAATACTTTCAACTCTGTACAATGGGTAAAGATATAATAAATTCTGTTCCTATACCTTCTTCCGATTCAACTTTAATCTCCCCTTGATGTAACTCTATAATACTGAATACAATCGACAGACCTAAGCCGGTTCCATCTCCTGCTTTTTTTGTAGTAAAGAAAGGTTCAAATATTCTTTTCTGAATAGCTTCCGGCATTCCCGGTCCATTATCTTTTATTCTTATGATAATATTCCCTTCAGATTCTTCAGTATGAATTATTATTTTACCATCCGCTTTATCTCCTGATAGAAGTGCTTGTGCGGCATTATTAATAATATTCATAAACACCTGATTCAGTTTACCGGCAAAACACTCAATCTCGGGAATATCTCCCAATTCTTTTATTACGTCAATTTTACCTTTAAAGGTACTGTTCAGAATGATCAGGGTCGAATCTATACCATCGTTGATATTGGCGAATTTCAGATCCGATTCATCAAGGCGTGAAAAACTTTTTAATCCTTTTACTATCTCTACTGTTCGCCCGGCACCATCTTCCATCCCTTTTAATAAGATTTCGATTTCATGTTTCAGGTATTCAAAATCGACTTCCTTTTTCAATTTCTCTACAGGAAGAAACTCCTCTTCCATTTTTTGAGAAGCTACCACATCATCGTATTTATGTATGATATCAATCAAATCATCGACATCTCTTTTTAGGGGATTGATATTCGAGCTTACAAAGTTGATAGGATTATTAATCTCATGTGCAATACCTGCGGTAAGCTGTCCTAAAGAAGCCATTTTTTCTGCATCGACCAATTTGGTCTGGGCATTTTTCAAATCTTCTAATGTTTTTGCCAACTCGATATTCGATTGATTCAGGGCATAAGTACGTTCATTTACTTTTGCTTCCAACATTACATTTTGCTCACGAATAATTCGTTCATTTTCTTGTGATACTCTAAGCGCATCTGCCTGGGAAGCTTCCTTTTCTTTGCGGTAAATATTAATCTTATCGGCAAGGGCAAAAGAAAGCAAAGTTACTTCCAATGCAGAACCAACCTGAAGTGCGTAAAACGTAAAGTTATTATAGGGCAACACATTTACATTACGTAATACGAAAATACAAACGCTCAATAAAAAGATAGACCAGGCAAACAAGAAAAATTCTGCCGAACGTTGTTTTGCCCGCACACCTTTTAAAGCAATCATAAATACAAATATCGCCGATATGAATGCGGCACCTTGAACAGATAATTGTGCTAAAATATAATTCCCCGCAAACAAGAATACGATACAAATGCTGTAAATAATCATCAGGTATAAAATTACCCGGTTATAGCGTGGAGAGAATTCCGAAACATGTAAAAAACGGCGTATGAATGCCAACGCGGTAATTCCGTTTAAATAGGGAACGAGCACTGCACTTGCATTTGCCAGCCATATATTATCCGGCCACAAAAACCGAAAGGAATATCCCTGCAACATGGCTTGGGAAAGTCCGACAAAAACAATATAACTCACATATACCAGATAGGTAATATCACGAACAGTAAAAAATATGAACAGGTTATAAATTGCCATCACCAAAATAATTCCGATATAAATGCCGAAAATAAAATCGGCTTTCATAAAGCTTTCGAAGATGGGTTTACTGTAACCTACATAAATAGGCAATTGCATTTGTTCCGAAGCACGAACCCGCAAATAAAATGTGCGTACAGAATCTTTAGGAATCTCTACTATGAATACATAATTTTGATGATCGACCAAACGTTCCGAAAAAATTCTTTCTTCCCCCAGGGTATCGGTATGCGCTAAATTATTTGACAGGTCGGGGGTATATAAAATCAATTCGTCGATAGTGGGGTGTTCGATATCGATGTAGAACAGATCTTGTTCGGTAGTATTACTAAGTTCAATTTTTGCCCAAAATACAGAGCTTGTAATCTGCATATTGGGGACGGCATTTTTACTTAGCTCAAACTGTTTATTTTTAACCTCATCAAAAGCCCATATCCCTTCTTTATCTTCTATTAAGCCTACTTTATTTCCTATAGGGTATTTCGTTTCGAGATCATCAATAACTACCGTTTCCTGAGCAAACGCATCAAGCCCCAAAAACAAAAAAACAAACAGAAGGGCAGAGTTAGTAAATTTCATTTTCAATATTCGCATTAATTTTCAGCTGATAATCGATTTCCATGCTCCCTTTCGGCCCTACTTCTGTTGCTTGTTGAATGGGGTTATTGTATAAATCAAAAATGCGCGATCTTTCTTTTTCTTCTGCTTCGGATAAATTATGAATATCTTTTATGATCATTGATGTGGCAACGAAATCATCTTTGGGATAAAAAAATGTTCCTTTATCACCTAAGGAAGTTTCAACGATTCCGCCGATTCGTTTTCCAATCCTAACAGTAACGGGAGCGCATAAAAAAAAGATACTGTCGATGGGTAATTGCATGGCCACAACAACACCAACTCTTGCCATAAATATACTCCCTATTCCTAAACCTGCGACCTCCATAGAGTTCCACAGGCCGCATATTTCGCAAGTATTGGGTTTTGCCAATTCATGAACACTGGGATCGTATTTACCAATAGCCGTTTCTATGGGTAACTGTAATTTACCATCAGCTATTTGAACTCTCGCTCCGCCAAAAACTTTTTGTTTATCCATACTTTCGGCTACGATAACATAAGTACCTTCATGATCCATCCAATCCACACTACTTGATGTAACTTTCGCTATACCAAAATGTATTTCCAGCAGGCGGCGATGCCCATCAATAAATTTTTCGCACGTCTCTCTATCATCCGGTGCTCTAAACGCTCTGATGCGTAACATTTTGTTCCTGTTCTTTTAAGTGAACTTATTTAATTATCTCTTCAAAATCTATTCTGTATCTTCCCGATTCGGAAGTCTGATTCAATAAAATACGGCGACAGGTATCGGTAACCATCGCACCTCCCAATACTACCGAAGATGCTAATTGTGGCCAGGTGGTAATTGTCTTCCCCATTTCTGCTAAAGAATCTTTCATGCGTTGCGACAAGTTTTCAAAACCTACCATTTTATCCAACAAAGCTAATTTTTCCTGCTGGCTCATACCTTTAACCGCTTCGGTACTTTCATAACCGGGAATAGAACCATGAAAGAGCGCACGGCCCGGTTCTCTATCAAAACGTTCTATATCCAACATCCCTCTGTCATTCGTATCCATAATTACAGGGATACCCAATGAACGAGCTTTTAAGCGACTAAGCACTTTAATATCGATTCCGTCACATTCCTCTACTAAAATGTCAATGTTTCCTCCATCCGAAAAGAATGCATCAATATTCTCATCGTGTAAACCATCAGTAAAACATTTAACCTTAATAAAAGGATCAATTTCTGCAATTTCACGTGCCGCCAAAACTACTTTAGGAATACCTATATTATGCAATCCGGTACGAATCCGATTCATATTCGTTAATTCTAAGGAATCAAAATCTGCTAACCGTAATTCTCCGCATATACGCTCCATTGCAATTGTAAGCGCAATCGATTGCCCTACCGACAAACCTACGATTCCAATTTTCTTACTTTGTAAAGTATTCCTTTCTTCAACTGTAATTTTATAAATATTCCTGCTGGTACGAAGTTCGATAAACTCTTGCTCTCCGACAATATGTACCATACGATTGTTCCAGGGATAATATACCCATAGTCCGTAATTCAGGTGCGGAATATTATTCAAATGCTTTCCGTAGAGTGCTTCATTCTCTTCTAAACTAAGCCTGCGTTGTGGGTTTCTTATTTTAAACAGTTCAAACAACTGACTCTTTAATTCATCGTGCACTTGTATCTCCGGATGCTCACAAAGAAGCTTATCAAATGCAACTTTATCATGATCCTCACCCAGACTAAAGAAAATAGCGCTATAAAAATGTTTATTATTAGCGGTTTTATCTATTAAATTTTGTAATATTTGCATCTAATATTATACTTTTGAGATGTTAGCTTAGTGAACATAAATATCAAAATAATAATCTTCTTTAAGAATACTTTTGTAATTTTAATTGGTAATGATATTACTTTTAGTCCTGAAATAAAATTTTATTCTGAACATGTCTGATTCTAAAATTAAAATTCTGTATGTGGATGATGAGCAGAACAACCTCAACTCATTCAAAGCTACATTCAGGCGAGAATACGATGTAACTCTAGCCCAATCGGGGCCGGAAGCATTGGATATTCTTAAAAATGATCGCTTTGAAGTAATTATTACCGACCAACGTATGCCCGGAATGACCGGTGTAGAGTTTCTTTCGTCCATCATCACCGAATACCCTGAACCCATACGCATGCTCCTGACCGGGTATGCCGATATACAAGCGGTTATTGATGCGATTAACAAAGGACAAATCTATCAATATATTACCAAACCCTGGGACGAACAACAAATGCGTGTAATAATTTCCAACGCTTATGAAATCTTTGCACTCCGAAAAGAAAATAAGGAATTGCTGAAAAGTTTAATACGTGTAAATGAACAGCTGGAATTCCTTCTTCGTCAAAAATTACTTTCCTGATTCCCCAACCCGATAGTATCCCCGCTATATCTTTCTAAATATTTCCCGTAAAAAGTTGCATATATAGTACTTTATTAAAAATCTGCATTCAAGTTTCATGAATATTATTTACATTTATTTTACGAATATTAATCATATATGTAAAATAAATTTAAACTTTATGCCACTGGACAATCAATGTATTTTGTCGTTTATACAGAAACATATAAATGACAAATCAATGCTGAATAAAAATGAACTGATACATTTTCTTGAAGAAAATGAAGAGGAAATTTTATTTAAAATTTTAGAAATGTGGGACAGCAAAGTACCGAAAAGTAAAGAAGCAATAAATTATCATAAATTATTTTTCGCAGTCAATGCAAATTTTTACTCGAAAAATTAATTACTTAAATACTTCTTGCTAAGAAATCGATCATCGGCTTTAACGTCTTTACAGCGTGAAGTACTGTATCCACACCCGATTCATTCATAAGCTCCTTATCGCTTAGAGGTGTAAACGCTACGAATTGTTTCAACTTTAAGAGTTCTATATCGGGATGATCTTTAGGATATTCCTTAGGAGCATTTTTCAATTTATCTTCCTCAGAAAGCTGCCCAAACAATTGTCTGAATTCCTTATTCTCCAAAATTTTATGAATCTCTTTCGGATTGTAGTCGATCTCTTGACGAATTTTTTTCAAATCTTCGGGAGTAGGCATCCAATATCCCCCACCTACAAAAGAAGCTCCGGGTTCAATGTGCAGATAGTACCCCGTCTTTTCCATTCCGGCAATTTTACCGGGAAAGGGTAAACCGAAATTCGTTTTATAGGGATCTTTATTTTTTGAAAAACGAACATCCCTGTATATACGCATAATGCATTTTTCGGCATTTACTCCTTTTAACAAAGGTTCGAATCGTACGCTTTTCTTTAATATCTGATCTAAAAATTGTACGGCATCGCTCTTAGCTTGTTCATACAAATCTTTGTGTGAGCTAAACCAATCCCTGTTATTGTTCTTCTTAACCTCTTTAAGAAAATTGAATGTACTTTTCCGAAGCATATTAATTCAGATTGGGGTTCGAGTATGTTGGGCTATCAATCTTTTCAAGCTCTTCATCCGGGGCAAAAATATATAACAATATTACCCTTCCGTATCTAAATGTAAATGGCATCGACAAAATAATTGCAGCAACAATAATCGATATGTACACCCATTCATTCGGATTATTAAGAAGGAAATATACCAGCACTCCCAAAATCACACTCGTTGCCACATTCATAGAATAACCGATATACATGGCACTCCAAAAAAACCCAACTTCGTACTCATAGCGCAAATTGCATCTTGAACAATGTGTGTGCATCTGTCTGAAGTTTTTCAGATCCGTTGATTTTGATTTAAAAATATCTCCTTGGCGACAGCGCGGACACTTACACTTAAGTAAGGAAGAGAACTTCGAGGGCAGCTTGGAGGAATTTGTCATAAAAGTAAAATTATGCTATTCCGGGAATAGCTTTTAGTTTAAAATTATCTTATCGTCTTCGATTTCGATATCTACTCTTGACTTTACACGATATTTTTTATACCAAAGAAAGCCTAAAGCGCCTACCACTAAATAAGGTGCGGCAAGCAGATACAGAATCCCGTTATTCAATCCTTTGCCGGCATTACTCTGTCCGTTACTGATAGATGATTCTACTGCCGCTTTACACATAGGACATTGGGCTGAAGCATCGATAGGGATAAGCAGCACAGCAATCATTATCAAAAGAAATATCAGAGAAATTTTAAGAATATCCATAACATATAATATAATCGTTAATGTAACGATTTTGTTTTACTAAAAGGTATAATACGGCGAGATCATTAAATAAACGATCACTCCGGTAATGGTAACATACAGCCAAACGGGGTAAGCCCAACGTACCAAACGTTTATGTTTCTCTACCTGCATCTGTAAACCCCTGTGAAAACTTAGTAATATCAGCGGGAGTACTCCGGCTGCTAAAATAATATGTGTAATTAGTATAGCATAATACACATAACGAATCGTTCCTTCGCCACCGAAAGTGGTTTCCTTTACGAAATAATGAAAGATGAGATAGGATACTAAAAATATCGCAGAGAGCATAAAGGTTATGATATTAATACGTTTATGCATCCGAATATTTTTTTGTTTGATATAATACAATGAAATCAAAAGCAGGATTGTACAAGTCGCATTAATGATTGCATTGAGTTTCGGTAAGAAATAAACAAAACCCGGAGTATCGATTGTTACAGGAAGTATCTTACGGTTTAAGACAATTACAATCAGAAAAACGAAAATCGAAATCCCGGCAATAAAACGAAAAATGAATTTATCTGACATAGTATGTATAAGAGCCTTTCGAGAATAAATTATCGGGCTCGATCTTGTTAAAATTATTTCTTCCCGGCCAGTTGTTCTTTCATCAGTACTTTCATCTCATCAATAAGGGTATCTACCGCTCCGGCAGAAGTACCATCGTAAAAACCGCGAATATGCTTGTCTTTATCGATTAATACGAATAATTCGGTATGAATAAAATCTTCGGGACCCCCATCGCCCTGTAAAGCGTTTACAAGGTAGTCTCTACGTGCTAAATCGTAGATATGGGCTTTGTTGCCTGTGAGTAAATGCCACTTACTGCGCATAGCTCCATACTCTTTCCCGTATTCGGCTAATACCGGAACGGAATCGACCTCGGGATTAACGGTAAAGGAAAGGAATTTTACCCGGGGAGTGGTTTGAAATTTTTCCTGAAGTCGCGCCATTTGCGTACTCATTTTAGGGCAAATGGTTGGGCAGGTTACGAAGAAAAAGTCGGCAACATAAAGAGTGTTTTCCAAACTGTCTTGCGTAATGGTATCCCCAAACTGATTTACTAATTTAAAATTACCAAGCGTATGATAAACGGTATCCAGTTGCAGCTCTCCGTCCACCATTCTTTCTTCTACGTAGCGTTCACCATAAACAGGCAAGGGCATATAATGGTTTGTTCCTGTTTTGAGTAACAAGTACGCAAGCACAGGAACAAACAATAAGATGAATAAAAGTATAAGATTTTTTATCCCTCGTGAATTCATTTTTACAGTCGAATGTTTAACCAATAATTACCTTCATACAACATCCATATTATAAAGAATATAATAAAGAGTGTTGGTATAAGGATAGAATATATTAAGCCCAGTTTCTCAAACTTGAGGTGCATGAAATAGGCAACGATATAATATGCTTTCATCAAAGTAAGGGTAATGTATAGTATATTACCGATTTCGTGCCCCATGATACCTTTAGGGATTAACACCAATGCAATAAAGAACTCTATTGAAGTAATTCCAAACAATACCCAAAACACATTCCAGATTTTCTTTTTGCTCATCGCGGCTTCTGTATGATGAGCTGTTGAATGTTGATCTGCTGACATATTTTTTAATTTACAGGTTTCTTAAATAATTAAACTAAGTAGAAGAAGGTAAATACAAATACCCAAACTAAATCGACAAAGTGCCAGTATAAACCAACCTTTTCAATCATATCGTAATGACCGCGGCGTTCGTATGTTCCTATCAATACATTAATTAAGATAATGATATTGACAACAACCCCGCTAAATACGTGGAACCCGTGGAATCCGGTTACCCCGAAGAACAGTGCTCCAAACAGAGGCGAGCCCCAAGGGTTGCCGGTCATGCTTGCTCCTTCATGAATTAAGTGTGTCCACTCTAAAGCCTGACAACTTAAGAAAGCTATACCACCCAGAACGGTCCATATCATCCATTTGGTTACTTCTTTACGAGAATTACGATGGCCTGCTTCAACGGCAAGTACCATGGTTACCGAACTCATGATTAAGATAAAAGTCATAATCCCTACAAAGACCAATGGATAACCGTGGTCTGCGATAAAGGGGACTGACTGGAATACTACATCAGGATCGGGCCAGGTTGCACTGCTGAAACGGATAGCACCATAAGCTATCAAAAGTGCAGAAAAGGTAAAAGTATCTGATAGTAAGAAAAACCACATCATCAACTTACCATACTCCACATTGAAAGGCGATCGTCCTCCATTCCAGGGGGTCGATTTTATTTCGTCTAATTGAGAAGCATTCGTCATCATTTATAATTTTATTTTTATCGGTTTAACAATAAGAAGGCGAACAAATATATCCACAAAATATCAATAAAATGCCAAAAAATTGAACTTAATTCCATACGAAAAACATTTCGTACCTGGTTCATTTTCGAGTATGCTCCAATCAATGCGAACATGATCATAATAAGCCCGGCGATGATATGTGCTGCATGTAATCCCGTGATTACATATAAAAAAGATTCGGAAGGATTGCCGAAAGAAAAGTACACTCCTTGTTCTACCAATTGCTTCCATCCGTAATACTGTCCGTACAAGAATGCTACTCCTAAAATAAAAGTAATCCACAATCCGATTTTTTGTTCTCTGATTTTAAAGCGTCTTGCCGAGAGTAATGCGTAATGCATACTTGCGCTACTTAACACAATAACAACAGATGTGTACCAAAAGGTATTGGGCAAATCAAAGATCTTCCAGTTCCCTTCTGCATGACGAACAATGTAAGCACTGGTTAATCCTGCAAACATCATGATTGAACTCAACACAAATAACCAGACAATAAATTTTACTGGTTTGATATTTAATTTATCTTGTTCTAAACGCATAGCTTCTCCCCTCATATTTTATCAATTAATAAAGTTATTTGCACTATTGGCAAGTACAAAAACGAGCCAAACATTAATTGCCTTGCAGCAGAAATCGAAAGTTCACGATACAATTTCACCGACTGTAAAAAGAAGACCATACCCACAATAATTGAAACGATGGCTAATGTTTCTCCTCCCATGCCAACACGTATCGGCAATAAGCTTATTGGGATAAGAATAAATGTGTACAACATGGTTTGCAACGCACTGCTTTTATCTCTTCCCCCTTTAGACGGAAGTAAGCTAAACCCACCTTTTCTGTAATCGTCATCCAATACCCAGGCAATTGCCCAGAAATGAGGGAACTGCCAAATAAATTGAATAAGAAAAAATACGCCTGCTTCGGCACCAAAATCATTTGTTGCGGCAACCCATCCCAACATCGGAGGAATAGCTCCCGGGAAGGCTCCTACAACTACTGCGAAAGATGTTTTTCTTTTTAAAGGCGTATAAATAAATGCATACGACAAGATAGAGAATACACCCAATGCTGCCGCTGTAGCATTGAACTGAAGCCCCAGGATTAACACTCCCGACACACCCATCCCGATACTTGCAATTAATGCTTCCCGTACACTTAAACGTCCGGATGGTAAGGGACGGTTTTGTGTGCGTTTCATTAATTTATCGGTGTCTCTTTCAATAACCTGATTCAATCCGTTGGCACCTCCGGTAGTTAAGAAACCACCCACTACCAATAATATTACATCAATCCAATCAATATTTCCCTTACTCGCATAACACAAGGAAATAACTGCCGACAAAACAACCAATAAAGCTAAGCGCGGTTTCATCAATTGCACATAGTCCGAAACTTTACTTTTACTTATTTCGATCGATTCTGTTTTATATTTATTTTCTGCAATCACAACTAACTAATTAATTCAATGGCCACTGTTCTTTTATACATATTGATGAGGATCAGAATCAATACCTGAGCTCCTGTCAATAAACTTACTATCCACAAATGCAGTGTCTGGAAAACGGGGGGTATTGCAAAGTACGACAATACAATTCCCGTAACAATCTGCAGTATCAACAAAGTAAAAGCGATGCTTGTAAACTTTTTAAGTTCCTTTGCATTACTCAGTTTTGTATAGATAAACCAAGTAAAAAGAACGTTAATTAAAAATACTACAATTGAAAAACTGCGATGCAGTTGAAACTCAAACCCTACTGCATCTATCCATGTCTCTCTCGATTGATAATTTAACCCGGAAGCAATACTATCAATCATTTCACGTACTTCCGTTCCCCAAATCACCTGTAAGGTTGTTAACCCTAAACATATCCAGATTAATAAGGAGGCAAGCCTTAATTTCCGAACCGATAATTTTACCGGTTCTAATCTTTTATAACGTACTACTGCATAAATGTATATAACCAAAGCCAGAATGATCAGCGCTAAGATCATGTGCAGCGTAATCGTCCAGGGAATCAAATTTGTTGAGACAACAATAGATCCCAGCCATCCTTGAAAAATAACGAGTACTAAAGAGATTATACTTAATACAAAAATTTTAGGATCAGATTTTCGAAAGGGGACAGCTGCAACAGCTGTCAGAATCATCATAAATCCTGTAAAAGCTCCTAACAAACGATTTATATACTCGGTATATGTATTCGATACATTAAACGGTTCACTTTTTCTAACTTCCGGATCGTTGTGAATACGACTTGCCAGCTCAGTCATCCCCAATTTACCGAGGTAGTTTACAAAACGTTCGTTTTTTTCAATACGTTTAGTAACATACTTTTCCTGATAATTATCGGGAAGCTGACTCTCGCTTGTAGGGGGCACCCAACTGTCGAAACATTTCGGCCAATCGGGGCAGCCCATCCCCGAACCGGTACTTCTGACAATGCCGCCTGCGAGAATCAAAAGAAATAAAGAACAAATCGTAATGTATGTGATTTGTAAGAATCTTTTTTCTTCTGATGAATAACCCGATCTGTTTCCGGAACTATTCATTCGTTACTTTATTTTTCAGTTATATGTTCTTCCTTTTTAGAAGAAGGATCATCGTGATGGCCAAAATCTATCGGTAAATTCGATGATGTTGTTTCAGAAAAAGGAACTGTTTGAGGGATAAAATCTTCGTGATGTCCCGGCTTACTATAATCATAAGGCCATCTGTAAACACTTGGAATTTCACCCGGCCAGTTACCATGTAAGTGTTCAACCGGAGTTGTCCATTCCAGGGTGTTTGATTTCCATGGATTTTGAGGAGCTTTTTTACCCCATGACATACTTCCAAAGAAATTATACAGGAATATGAGTTGTGCGATAGAACCAATAATAGCCGATACACTGATAAACTGATTCACTACTAACCATTCGTTCATAAATTCGAAGCTGGTGAAAGAGTAATATCTTCTGGGAACACCATCTAGTCCGATAAAGTGCATTGGGAAGAACACACAATATACGGCAATAAATGTAAGCCAGAAATGCGCATACCCCAATCGTTTGTTGATCATCTTACCAAACATTTTCGGATACCAATGATATACGCCGGCGAACATTCCAAACATCGCAGCACTACCCATTACGATATGGAAATGGGCTACTACGAAATAAGTATCGTGTAAGTTAATATCCAACGAAGCGTTTCCCAAGAAAATACCGGTTAACCCGCCTGTAATAAACAAGGATACCATACCAATAGAGAACATCATACCCGGAGTAAACTGTATATTTCCTCTCCACATGGTAGCGAGATAGTTAAAGGTTTTTACTGCGGATGGTACGGCAATGATCAAAGTTGTAAACATGAACACCGAGCCGAGGAACGGATTCATACCGGTAACAAACATGTGATGCCCCCATACAATGAACGATAAGAACGCGATACCCATCAAGGATATAATCATGGCACGATAACCGAAGATTGGTTTACGTGAATTAGTTGCAATAACTTCTGAAGTGATACCCAGTGCAGGCATGATAATGATATAAACTTCCGGGTGGCCTAAGAACCAGAATAAATGCTGGAACAAGACCGGACTACCTCCCGTATTCGGCAGTGCTTCACCTCCGATAAAGATATCGGCCAAATAGAAACTTGTACCGAAGCCTCTGTCGAAAATTAACAGGATAACACCGGCTAATAATACAGGAAAAGATAAGATACCTACTACTGCGGTCAGTAATAATGCCCAAACAGTCAATGGCATTTTGGTCATCGACATCCCTTTGGTACGCATGTTTAATATTGTACTGATATAATTGATACTACCCATCAAAGATGATGCAATGAAGATCCCCATAGAAGTAAGCCATAAGGTCATCCCTAATCCCGATCCCGGCATTGCCTGAGGCAAGGCAGAAAGAGGGGGGTAGATTGTCCATCCCGGACCCGCAGGACCTGATTCGATGAACAAAGAGTAAGTCATAATTACACTTGAGAGGAAGAACAACCAATACGATAACATATTGATAAATGGCGATGCCATATCTCTCGCTCCGATTTGTAAAGGAATTAAAAGATTACTGAATGTTCCGCTTAATCCTGCTGTCAGGACGAAGAACACCATGATAGTACCATGAAGGGTAACCATAGACATATAGAAAGATGGATCGATACGACCACCCTCTGCCCATTTTCCAAGGAGTGTTTCCAGGAATGGAAAAGTATGATCGGGCCATCCTAACTGAATACGAAATAACACCGAAAGCACCATGCCGATTAAGGCCATAATAATACCTGTTATCAGGTATTGTTTTGCGATCATCTTATGATCGAGACTGAAAACATACTTAGTCCAAAAAGATTGGTGATGATGTTCATCATGATGCTCATCATGTTTAAGCACATCGGTGTGTAAAGATTGAGTTGACATATCTGGATTAATCTTTTAAATCTTCAAAAATTATTTATTCATTGCTAAGCGTTCCGCATCTTTTTGCTCGCGCGCAGCTTGCGCTTCTTCAATTTGTTTAGCGATATCTTGCGTATAATATGGTTTTTGTTTGTTCAACCAGTTTTTATATTCCGGTTCTTTTACCACGACAATTTTCACTTGCATATTAAAGTGAGCCGACCCGCAAATCTTAGCACATAATAACACGTAGTCGAATTTCTCATCACCGGTTTTTGCACGCATTTCTTCGGTAGTGATACGTGGTGTAAACCAGAAAGTAGTAGGCATACCCGGTACGCAGTTCATCTGTGCGCGGAAATGTGGCATATATGCAGAGTGAATAACATCTTTTGCACCGAAAATAAATTTAACAGGTTTGTTCACCGGTAAATATATCTCGCGGGCCATCACATCGTCAAGCGCATTCTTATCTTTAAAATCGATACCTGTTTCGTTCACATCGTTCACATACTTGAAGGTCTTGCTTCCAAGCATGTTGTCGGTACCGGGATAACGAACAATCCATCCGAATTGCTTCGCAGTAACATCCAATACTAAGGATTCTTCCGGAGCAGGTTGGGTAATATCGTTCCAGGTTTTCCATCCCGAAATAACCAGGACAGTTAATACAATTGCCGGAATAATTGTCCAGTATAGTTCCAGTTTATCGTTATGCGGATAGAAGTATGCTTTACGTTTACTAGACCCTTGATATTTAAACGCGAAGTAGAACAGAAGTATATGTGTGATTACAAATACGGCACCAGTAACCCATAATGTAATATTGAAAAGTTTATCAATTTTAACGCCATGTTCAGAACCTGACTCAGGAAGCAACATATCACCATGGTATTTCATTTCCCATAGCGACAGGCCTATAAACCCTACAAGGAATACAATGAATAATGCAGCATTGATACGATTCCATTTGATGTCTAACTTTTTATCATTCAACTCGTAGGTTAATTCCAGTACCTTAATTGTTTTACCGATTACCGATAATATGAGTACAAAAGCAACAAACAGCAGGACATAAAACCAAACGGTTGCATTTGTGCCTGTTTCTTCAGCAAGTTTTGCCGTAGTATCTTGGGCAACAGCCGTATTCGACAACAGTAGAGTGAAAACGACTGAAAGCATTAGTGTCGATTTATTTTTCAGTATTTTTAATATTGAGTGATTCATACAATTTTAGTATCAAATAATTAAACCCGGTCGAGCTACGCTTCGAACTATATATCGTGATGTAAACTTTCTTCCAGAAAGGGGTGATTTTTCGGAACCAATGCCGCTTTCGATAATGCTTTCAGCATAAAGAAAGCGAAGAATCCTATAAAACCTACCGTAGTACCTATTTCAATAATTCCGAAACCTCTTTCAGCACCAACTGTTCCCGGCATTACCATCAGGTAATAATCCAGCCAGTGCCCAGCCAAAATAATTATACATAAGTACTTCATGATTTTGAAGTTTCTTTTGGAATCGCGGGTCATCAGGATTAATACCGGTGCAACAAAATTAATCACAATGTTCCATAAGAAGAGTGACCAGTATTCCGGTTGCCATCTTTTATAGAAATAGACAGTCTCTTCGGGCATATTTGCATAGTAAATCAATAAGAATTGAGAAAACCATACGTAGGTCCAAAATATAGAGAAAGCAAAAATAAATTTACCTAAATCGTGCAGATGGCTATCGTTTACCCATGTAAAATATCCTTTTTCGCGCAACATGATTAATGTTAAAGCGATGGTTGCTAAACCGCAAACCCATAACGCTGCAAAGTTATACCAGGCAAACATGGTAGAGAACCAATGTGCTTCCAGCGACATGATAATATCGAAGGCAAAGATTGCAGTAGAGAATGCAAAGATTACTAAGAAGATTGCAGAAGCCTTAATACTTTTATTATAGTTAAGCATACCGCCTATCTGATCTTCGTTCAAAGTATATTTACGCAACAAACGAATAAAGAATATCCAGATTACAAAAAATCCAATGATACGTGTTAAAAAGAATGGGATATTCAAATAACCTGATTTCCCGTCAATTAATTTATCATAATTCGGGCTGTTGGAGTCGATTAAGCTTGGATCGGACCAATGGTGGTATAAATTATGGCTAAACAAGCCTGCCACAACTATAATAACCAATACGATTGCAGCATAAGGCAATACTACACTAAATGCAGAAGGAATACGAATAATAGCTGTTGGCCATCCTGCATTTGCTACATATTGAACAGCTACAAAGAAAGCTCCCGCCAAACAAACCCCAATTACATAATAGCTGTTGAGTAATAAGTTTGCAAATGTACGTTCAGCATATCCGCTGAATAAACCGTATACAATGGAAAGTACACCAATTGCCATCATGATGAGTGTCCATCGTTTAGCACTTGCTGAAAATTCGTATTTCTGAGTTAAATCGAAATTTGCCATCAGTTTTTATCTATCTAAATAATTATTGTCCTTGTTGTAATTCGCGAACATGCATCACAATCTTCCAACGTTCGTCGGGAGAAAGTTGAGAAGCATGAGGCCCCATTAAATTCAGTCCATACACAATGGTATGGTAAATTTTTCCATCCGTTAAATCTTTCATCGCACCACCACGGGAAGAGGTACCGGTGTTGTAAGAGGGTGGAGGTGGAAATTTACCCAAAGCTACGATAGATCCATCTCCATTACCTGTTGCTCCATGGCATTGTGAGCACATATTCACATACAGGGTTTTCCCTGCTTCCAAATTTTCCTGAGTAGACTCTAAAGGATTGGTTAAATTCTGACTTGCAGCATTATATCCATCCATAGAATTTTCATAATCGAAACGCTCCCAACCGATAGGCGTTGTGCCTTCAACCGGTTTTTGTGCTGATTTACCATCCTTAAAACTAGGGTTAGGCTGATCCGGGTTGTATGCAATTGCTTCATACATATTCGGGGCAAATTCATATCCTGTATTTTTTTCACCTTGATAACAAGAGGAAAGTACGCTCGTTAACATAAGCGCTCCTGAAAAAATTCCGAGTGTCTTCATAATATTATTCATCATAGCTCAGGTATTTGCGTTCATTGTGTTTAATTTCAACAGCACCTGCTTCTTTCAATACGCTATCTACTTTCGACAGATCATTTTTTTGTACATCAATAGCTATTACAAAACGATCGTCGCTAGCGCGTAAATCCATAACTCTTGGAGCGCGTCCGGGGAATAAATGGTTTTTATAAAAGAATGTAAATACCATTCCGAATGCGGCAAACAAAACTGTTAACTCAAACATAATCGGAATGAAATCGGGAAATGCAAATGCCGGTTTACCACCGATATTCATCGGCCAATCCATTACCATCATGTAATAAATCATTGCAAAAGCGGTAATTGTTCCGGTAATTCCGAAACAAAATGCTGCAATGGGTAAACGGGAGCGTTTTATACCCATCTTCTTTTCAATCCCATGTATAGGGAAAGGTGTATATACATCGTATATACCGATATTACTCTTTTGAAGTTTATCGATGCCTGACATCAATACATCCGGATCATCGAAATGTCCTAATATATATTTTACCTTACTCATCTTTGGTATCTTTCTTTATAGTGGCAGTAGTTGCGATTACAATATTACTTTCGAATCCTTGAGGCATATTTGCATGTCCTTCTTTTATTAACTTACGTTTGGAATCTTCACTCGAACCTTTCAACAGAAGTTTTACTTCGGCCATTGCAATAGCCGGGAACACCCGTATGAACAATAAGAATAAAGTAAAGAACAGTCCCAATGAACCAATGAAGACTGCAACATCCACCCAGGTCGGATAGAACATCGCCCAGCTGGACGGTAAATAATCGCGATGTAAAGAGGTAACGATAATTACGAAACGCTCGAACCACATACCGATATTTACAAAAATCGATAATGCCCATGACCATGCAACGCTTGTACGGATTTTCCTGAACCAGAATAACTGGGGAGTAATTACGTTACAGGTAATCATCGACCAGTATGCCCACCAGTACGGACCGGTTGCACGATTAATGAATGCGTATTGTTCATATTCAACACCCGAGTACCATGCAATGAAAAATTCGGTACCATAAGCGACCCCTACAATCGAACCGGTAAGAATGATGATTTTATTCATCGATTCGATATGGTTGATAGTAATATAGTTTTCAAAATTTAATACTTTTCTTGCAATTAACAATAAGGTTTGAACCATGGCAAACCCTGAGAAAATTGCTCCCGCAACGAAGTACGGAGGGAAAATGGTCGTATGCCATCCCGGAATCACGGAAGTAGCAAAGTCGAAAGATACGATGGTATGAACCGATAATACAAGCGGAGTAGAAATACCGGCAAGAATTAAAGACACTGCTTCGAAACGTTGCCAGGTTTTTACCGAACCGTTCCAACCGAATGATAAGATTGAATAAATTCTTTTACGTACACCTTTTGCACGATCGCGAACGGTTGCAAAATCAGGCAATAATCCCGTGTACCAGAATACTAAGGATACGGAGAAATATGTAGAGATCGCGAATACGTCCCAAACCAATGGAGAGTTAAAGTTTACCCATAAAGAACCGAATTGGTTCGGAAGCGGTAAAGGCCAGTAAGCAACCCAGGGACGACCCATGTGAGCAACGATAAATGAAGCCGCACAAATAACAGCGAAGATGGTCATTGCTTCGGCAGAACGATTAATGGAATTTCTCCAGTTTTGACGGAACAACAACAGGATCGCCGAGATCAAAGTACCGGCGTGACCGATACCTACCCACCATACGAAGTTGGTGATATCCCATGCCCAACCTACCGTTTTATTTAACCCCCAGGCACCGATACCCGTCCAGAAAGTATAACTTACTGAAATCAGCCAAAGTACTAACCCGGCTAAAGCGATACCGAATCCTATCCACCATGCTTTGCTTGGCATACGCTCTACCGGCGCACAAACATCTTCGGTGATCTTATTATAGGTAATACTACTACCTGTAATTAAGGGCTCTCTTATAATTGATTCGTGATGTGATGACATACGATTTAATTTGATTCTTTAAAAATTATGCTTCTACTGTATTTCTGATTTTCTTCATATAACCTATTCCCGGCTGAACATTTAATTCTTCCAATACATAATAGGTACGCTCGCTCTTCAACAATTTCGACACTTCGCTTTCGGGATCATTTACATCTCCGAATACGATTGCGTTTGCCGGACAGCCTTGCTGACAAGCAACTTTAACATCTCCGTCTTTTAATACGCGTTTCTCCATCTTAGCAGCAAGCTTACTTTCCTGAATACGTTGTGCACAGAATGAGCATTTTTCCATTACCCCGCGTGAACGTGTAGTAACATCCGGATTCAATGCTAAATATGCCGACTCATTATGTAAGTAGTTTTCGAAACGGCTATCGTTCCAATAGTTAAACCAATTGAAACGACGTACTTTGTACGGGCAGTTGTTCGCGCAGTAACGTGTACCTACACAACGGTTATAAGCCATCTGGTTAAGGCCTTCTGAAGAGTGCATCGTTGCTAATACCGGACAAACCGTTTCGCAAGGTGCATGATCACAATGTTGACACAGCATCGGTTGATGAACTACTTTTACATTTTCGTAGTTCTCAACATTCTTATATTGTTTTTCTTTTGTGATTTCAGAACCATCAGCACCTTCTAATGTGTAATATCTGTCTATTCGTAACCAATGCATTTCACGACGGCGGCGAACTTCATCTCGTCCTACAACCGGAATATTGTTTTCTGTATTACATGCAATAACACAGGCACTACATCCGGTACATGCATTCAGGTCGATACTCATCGCCCAATGATGGCCATTGCTTTCGTATGCCGGCCATAAATCATATACTTTATGCCCTGCACCATGCGCTGCATGCGAAGCATGCTCATCGTGATTCGTGTACTCGCTAAATGTTTTCTCTTGAATGATATTTCTACCTTCAATGGTATGATGTGTTTGTGTTTGTGCCAGCTCGTATGAATCTCCGGTAGCGTTTAGTTCTATTGACGCATTATAATACTGGAAGCCTCCATTAACCTGCGATACAAACGGATAAATATTCGCACCTACATTATTACCCGCTTTACCGGCATTGGTTCTTCCATACCCTACTGCAACAGAAATGGCTCCCATTGCCTGCCCGGGTTGCATCAATACAGGAAGTTTAATGCTTTTAGACCCTGATTTTACTTCTACTAAAGTATTTTCTTTAATCCCTAATTCTTTTGCAAAATTCGGATTAATAGCAGCGTAGTTATCCCAGGTTACTTTCGTTACCGGATCCGGCAATTCTTGTAAGAATGGGTTGTTCGATCCTGTGCCATCTCCTACTCCTACATTCTCATAAACCGATAATTCGATCTTACCTGAAGCAGCTTTATTCGCGTTTACGATAGTCATCGCAACACTGTTTAAATCTTTGCTAAAAGTATATGCTTTCGGAGTTACAGGTGCTAACATCAATACACCTGTCTGTAAGGTTCCTTCCCATAATTTTTTGAACCCGGCATACTGACTTTGTTTCGGATAGATTGATTTCTCCCAATTATTCTGAATAAACTGATAATAATCGTCGGTATTATCAGCCCAAAGCATTAATGATTGCTGTGCCTGACGTGAATTGTAAACCTGAGCGATAACAGGTTGTACAATGCTGTAAATACCCGGTTTTACTTCGGTATCGTTCCAGCTCTCCAGGTAATGATTATCCGGAGCAATTGCATCACATAAAACAGCCGTTTCATCTTCACGATCAGAAAAAGAAACTTTTAGTTTTACTTTTTTCAATCCTTCGTTAAATTCATCCGCATGTGCATACGAATAAGCCGGGTTACATCCATATACAAATAAAGCATCTACTTTACCTGCATTCATTTCGGCAACCAGTTCAATCATCTCCGCATCGCTACCTTGTTTTTGGTATGAAACATTATCCAAATCAATAGTTGTTCCGAAGTTTTCTAACAAAGAATTGATTGCATTGATTGCAACCTGAACCGAAACATCATTCGATCCGGAAACAACCAATGATTTACCTTTTGCTTTCCATAATTCTTTTGCTGTAGCATCAATCTTATCTGCAAAAGGAACTGCGGGCACATTGTATGTTGCAGCGCCGCTTAGTTTCGCAAGCGCATTATATAAAGCTAAAATAGCGATCCCCTCTTGTGAAGGTTTTATAGCTACACGTGTATCGGCATTCGTACCGGTTAAACTTAATCCCGATTCGAACTGAATATGACGCGACATTTTTTTCGCTTCTAAACTTTTGTTATTTCTGTTTTTCACATACTGTTTAGTGTACTCAACAGGTGAAATCCAGGTACCTAAGAAATCGGCGCCAAAGCTAACGATAACATCCGCTTTATCGAATTGATAGGATGGAAGCACTGCTTTATCAAAGCTGTTTTTATTGGCATTGATAATTGCCGATGATGATACTGCATCGTAGGAGATATGTTTAGCACTTGGATATTTTGTGATGAAGCCGTTAATAACAGATTTTGTGGAAGGACTCATCACTGTTCCGCTCAGGATATAGATGGTTCCGTTATTCGCAGCGATATCCGTTAAATTCGATTTCACAAATTTGTCAAGGGCATCCCAGGTCGATTCAGCTTTTTTCAGTACCGGGTTTTTCAAACGGCCTACATCGTATAAATCCAATACCGATGCTTGTGCTGAAGCATTGGTTCCACCCATACCGATTGGATCTTTGGGATTACCTTCGATTTTAATCGGACGACCTTCGCGGGTTTTCACCAACACTCCTAAACCATTGTAATTTGAAGTATAGTAATTAGCCACTCCCGGTGTTATTTCTTCGGGTTTTATCAGATAAGGAATCGCTTTACGTACAGGAGCTTCGTTACAAGCGGCCAACGCTACGGCACTCATACCAAATCCAAGAGCTTTCAGGAAATCCCTTCTTGGTGTTGCCGTATTAATTTTCGAATCCGATAATAATTCGTCGATTGGAAGTTCTTCGGCAAACTCTCTTTGCTTTAAGCTTGTAAATTCGGGAGTTTCATGTAACTCCTCTAAACCCTTCCAATATTTTTTCTCGTTATTTTCCATCATATAGTATGATTCAATACTCGATCGATATGTTTGATAAATTTATATTAATTAGTAATGACATTTAACACATTCCAAACCACCTAAAGCTGCCGCGGTAACTTTTTTACCTTGTTTGATCTCATCATGAGCCGCTAAGACTTTATCGTAATATGCATTGCCTTTATGATTTACTTCAGTCTCTTTGTGACAGTTGATACACCATTTCATAGTAAGTGGTGCGAACTGTTCAACTTCCGCCATCGTTTCAATCGGGCCATGGCAAGTCTGACACTCAACTCCGGCAACACTTACGTGCTGCGAGTGATTGAAGTATGCAAAATCCGGAAGGTTATGAATTCGAACCCACTCGATCGGCTTTTGATTGGTACCATATGTACGGGTTTCCGGATTATAATCCAGCGCTGCATAAATCTTCTTAATCTCCGGAGAAATTTCTCCATCGTATTTTTCCGTTGCTTGTACATAACTGTGGCAGTTCATACAAACATTTGCAGAAGGGATACTTGCATTTTTAGATTTATAGGCACCGGAGTGACAGTACTGGCAATTGATTTGATTGATACCTGCATGTAACTCATGCGAGAAGTTGATAGGTTGTGTAGGTTTATAACCCTGATGAATACCAATATTCCACATTTGATCCCAAGCCCAAACACTTCCGATAATGAACACAAATACTCCGATGAAGAATACTTTTTTCTTGTTCATCAATACCCAACGGAATGCGGATACTTTTTCTTTAATCGCTTTTACCGCTTCTTCTATAATCTCTCCGTTTTTCTGACGGATCAAACGCTCTAAAGCTTTGATGACTCTGTTTAATACAAGAAGAACTACAATCAATACAAGAATTAATACGACTAATCCTCCGATTGTATAATTATTGATAGAAGAACCGCTTCCGGTACTTGCAGCTCCGGCTTCAGCACTCGCTGCGGGCGCAGCTTTCGCTTCACCCTCGGCTTTAATATATGCTAAAAGATTTTCTAACTCTTCATCCGACAAGTTGTGGCCGGGCATCGCAACCTTGTTGTATTTGTCGAACAATTCTACCGAATATTTGTCACCGCTTTTAATAACAGCCGAGGAATTTACAATGAATTTCTTCAATAACTCTCTGTCCGGCCAACGCGATTCCACATCTTTCAGCGCAGGCCCGATTACTTGTCTGTTTACCGCATGGCATGCGGTACAAGCCTGTTTGAAAATTGTTTCCCCGGCAGCAATATCTTGTGCTACTACCGGCGATAATCCGATCAGAAATGCGAATGCAAAAAGGCTGATTGTTGACGAGAGTTTGTTAGTAGTAAATGAGGATATCCAACCCATATCAAGTGATAATTAATACCTTATAAATGTTTTGTCAAAACTATTCTATGAACTTTCCCAAAATACGTTTAGAACGATGCCTAAAAACCCTATTTGGTGTGGCAAAAATAGAACAATATTTGATTTGAGTGACAATTTAGTGACACTTATTCTTATTTTGAATGATTCTAAATTAACACACTTATTCCAAAAAAAATAATCCGGCAAATCTTCTTCTTTAACTTGTTGTTACTGACCAAGAATCCATGCAAAAACTAATGGAGCAACAATTGTTGCATCCGATTCAATAATAAACTTAGGTGTATGGATATCTAATTTCCCCCAGGTTATTTTTTCATTAGGTACGGCCCCCGAATAAGAACCGTATGAAGTAGTTGAATCGGAAATCTGGCAGAAGTAAGACCAAAACGGAACATCTTGCCATTCCAAATCCTGATACATCATAGGTACTACACAGATCGGAAAATCTCCGGCTATCCCTCCTCCGATCTGAAAAAATCCAACACCTTTTCCCGATGAGTTTGCCCGGTACCATTCGCTGAGGAAAATCATGTATTCAATTCCCGATTTCATGGTCGAAGGGTTTAACTCTCCTTTAATACAATAAGATGCAAAAATATTTCCCATGGTAGAATCTTCCCAACCCGGAACAATGATAGGTATATTACGTTCCGCAGCAGCAATCATCCATGAATTTTTCGGATCAATCTCATAATATTGTTCCATCTCGCCGGATAATAACATCTTGTACATATACTCATGCGGCAAATAACGCTCTCCCTTATCCTGTGCATTTTTCCATTGTTTAAAAATATGCTTCTGAATGCGACGGAAAGCTTCTTCTTCGGGAATACAGGTATCGGTAACACGATTATATCCTTTCTCCAATAATTCCCATTCTTCCTGCGGACTTAAATCGCGGTAATTCGGAACACGTTTGTAATGGCTATGTGCCACAAGATTCATAATATCTTCTTCCAGGTTTGCTCCCGTACAAGAAATAATATCTACCTTCCCCTGACGAATCATTTCTGCAAAAGATATTCCCAACTCTGCCGTACTCATTGCACCGGCAAGTGTCACCATCATCTTTCCACCTTCTAGTAAATGGCTTTCGTAACCTTTCGCTGCATCTACTAAAGCGGCTGCGTTAAAGTGCAGATAATTCTTCTCAATAAACTGTGAAACCGGACCTTTTTGATTCGTCATGATAAATGTATTTTAAATAATCTCAAAGGTATAAAAATTGGGGAATAAAGGAAAAAAACGGATACAACTCATGGCATGACTATAGTCATGCCATGAGTTGTATCCGTTAAACTTAAAACCGGATCACAAAATTCTCTTTTACCTGCTCTTTTCGAAAGAATACCAAAGCGATAAAAAACAAATCGATTGTAACCCGCACGCGTTCATTACCTTTAATTTCTTCCCAGGCTTCAGACATTCCTTTACTCCAATAAATATCATCGAAAATAAACAATGAATCCTCGTGTGCTTTTCCTAATGCCTGATAGAAATAATTAAGTGTCGCTTCTTTCTGATGATTTCCATCGAAGAAAACAAAATCAACTTTGGGGAGCCGGGAAAGTAATTCCGGAAATGTGGAATCGAAGTTTCCGGGTATGTTCTCGACATTCTTTAATTCAGTTGCCCTGAACTGCTCATCAGCGATTAAAAGACATGCTTCGGAACCCTCAAGCGTATATAAATATCCGTTTGGATTTGCTAAAGCAATATATGTGGAAGTTATTCCCAGAGAAGTACCCAGCTCAATCATTATTTCGGATTTAAAATGTTTTATCAACCTGAAAATCAATTGTGAATATTTTTTCTTTTTCAAAGAATTCCGGGCAATATCCGATATGGCCCTCTTTTTGTTTGCATTTACACGCGAACCGGCACCTAAATCGCTGATAAATACCTGCCGGGAATCGTTTTTTAGTCTTTGACGTAGATTTTCGACCTTTTGGTATTCGGGGAAAACATCCTTATTGTAAACCTGTTCTTCTAACAAACGGTAAACAAAAGGCGAGTGAGTACCGTGTAAGGTATTGGATTTAAACCAGTAACGTAAATATTGATAAAGGCTTTGAAGTATTCTCATAAGTAAAGGGAAAGAAATACAAAGAAAGGAATAAAACTTAAGCTTATAGCTAAGCTATTCGATTTTATTCTATTAAAAAGCTTATATTAGAGCATCTTATGATCAATAATAAAGAAATTGAAGCGCTCGTAAAATTACTTGACGATACTGATAATGAGATTTTCAATCATGTGGAATCGAAATTATTGAGTTACGGCACAGAAGTAATTCCAACATTGGAACAATGTTGGGAGCAGTCATTGGATATGATTTTACAGCAGCGTATTGAAAACCTGATTCACAAGATTCAATTTTCGGGGATTAAAGAGGAGTTGAAAAGCTGGGCGATGTCGGGAGCTTTCGATCTACTGAACGGATTTATTTTGGTTTCAAAATATCAATATCCCGATCTTGATGAACAAAAAATCATCAATCAAATTGAAGCAATTAAACGCGACGCATGGATTGAATTGAATTACGATACGAGCCCGGTAGAAAAAGTAAAAATATTAAACCATGTTTTTTATAACATTCATGGGTTTACCGGAAACACTACCAATTATCAGGATCCACAAAATTCCTATTTAAATATCGTACTCGAATCGCGACGCGGGAACCAAATTTCTCTGGCAGTCATTTATTCGGTAATCGCGCAACGCTTAGACATCCCTATTTACGGGGTAAATTTACCGCAACATTTTATCCTTGCTTATATTGATGAGCATGAAGTTGTAACAAACGATTCTGAAAAAAATATCTTATTCTACATCAATGCGTTTAACAAAGGGTTCATTTTTACGAAACGCGATGTAGATTATTTTTTAAAACAATTGAATTTAGCTCCCGATCCTATTTTCTACCAACCCTGCAGCAATATTGATATCATTAAACGTATTTTACGTAACCTGATAAACTCTTATGAAAAAATGGGGTACCTGGAAAAGACTGAAGAACTAAAAGAATTATATCAGGTGATGGACGATATCGATAAGAGATAATCTTATCACTTTTTAGAGAATAATTCTAAGACTTTCTCAGGCGGCCGCCCTAAAACCACCCGCTTACCATCAACAACGATCGGGCGTTGAACTAATTGGGGATATTTCAGCATCGCTTTTATCCACTGCTTCTCAGACATTTTTTTCGCTTTGTATTTTTCCGCATAGACAGGTTCTGCAGTACGCACTAAATCGGCTGCCATAATTCCCAGTTTTGAAATAAGTTCGGTAAGCCCTTCTTCCGAAAAACCGTCTTTCATATATTCTATGATTTCGGGTTCCTTACCATTCCTGCGGATAATCTCTAATGCTTCCCTGCATTTGCTGCATCGCGCATTGTAATATATTTTCATTTGCACTAAATCTATTTCTACCCTTTCCTAAAACCGGAATTGAATTTTCTGAAATTATTTATTCCCTAATCGCTTCAAAGCAATATAGGCCATTAAACCCGGGCCAATTTTCAATGCTTCTTCATCAATATCGAAAGTTGGCGTATGCACTGAAGAGATAATTCCTTTTGCTTCGTTGCGGGTCCCCAGCCTGTAAAAACAAGCATCCGTTACTTGCGAATAATAAGCAAAATCTTCTGCCGCCATCCATACATCTAAATCCAGCACATTTTCTTTCCCCAAATATTCTTCAGCAGCCTGGCGGGCAACAGCTGTTATCTTTTCTTCATTCACTAAAAAAGGATATCCTTTTACAATTTCAAAATCACAGGAACCGCCCATACTCTCCGCAATCCCTTTCGCCATTTTTTTCATGCGGGTATGCGCATCTTTTCTCCAGGCCTCGTCAAGAGTCCTGAAAGTACCTTCCAGCTTCACCTCATTCGGAATGATGTTGGTTGCGCCGTTGGCAATCACTTTCCCGAAGGACAATACGGATGGTAAACGGGGATCTGCAACACGACTTATAATTTGCTGCAGGGAAAGAATAATATTCGCAGCAATCACCACGGGGTCAATATTCATCTGCGGCATGGCACCATGTCCGCCTTTTCCTTTTACAGTTACATATAACTCATCCGTAGAAGCCATATATTTCCCCGTACGAAAGCCAACTTTTCCGGTTTCGATATGTGGCATTACATGTTGCCCGATAATTCCCGAAGGGGTAGGATTTTCCAATACCCCCTCTTTAATCATGATAGATGCACCGCCGGGAAGTTTTTCTTCCGCCGGTTGAAAAATAAATTTTACGGTACCTGCGAATTCCGACTTTAGTTCCGATAAAATTTCTGCTGTACCCAACAAAGAAGAAGTATGTACATCATGTCCGCAAGCGTGCATCACACCCTGATTTTTAGAACGATAGGGTTGATCGTTTTGTTCAACAATCGGTAATGCATCCATATCCGCACGTAATGCGATTACTTCCTCCGACTCCTTAACACCTTTCAGCAAAGCCACAATACCTGTATCCGCCATCTTTTCATACGGAATGCCCAACTCTTTTAACTTATTTTCTATGAACGCAGATGTTTCATATTCCCGAAAAGATAATTCAGGATTTGCATGAATATGCCTGCGCATCTCCACAACTTTTTGATGCAGCTTCTCCGATATAGATTGGATTTTATTTTTCAGCATTCCGGCAGAATTAAGCTTATAATTTAGGCAGATTTATTTCATCATTCACAATAAACACCGACTTAAACTCTTTTTGTATATTCTGAAATAATTTATAGGCTTCTAAGCGTGTTCGAAAATCTCCGGCACGTAATTTAAAATAAGGTTGTTGATAAATCAGATATGTATCTATATCCGGATATAAAGACGCGAATTTAGAACGTGCTTCCTGAGCCTCTATACGGTTCGACCCGAAATAAATCTGCACCCTGTACCCGGCTAATACCGGATTTTCTTTCAGCAAAGCATTCCGCTGTTCAATAATTTTTTCAAGCTTAGGATCGATATGATAAATCAAGGTGCTGTCTTCTTGCGCAAAAGAAGCTCCCGAAATAAACATCGTTAAAAAAAGAATGAACGCTCTCATAACAGTTAAAAATAAGTATTGCCCGGGTTTCGGACAATACAAGGTAAAAAAATTAATTTGCTCCGTGGCAATTTTTATACTTCTTGCCGCTTCCGCATGGGCAAGGATCATTGCGGCCAATTTTTTCTTCTACACGTATCGGCTGTGCTTTCGGCTGTTGCCCATCCGGCATCCGGTTTCCTCCACTCGCGCTGCTTACATAATCGGGGCGGCTTACGCGCATTTTACTCATATCGGTACGTGCTGCCGGTTTCGCCTCCTTCACTTCGGAGGCACCGGCTTGTACCGGAATATTTCCTTTAAACAAGAAACTTAAGACTTCTTTATTAACACTCGAAAGCATTTGCTTAAACAATTCGAACGATTCGAATTTATAAATCAACAGGGGATCTTTCTGCTCATACACCGCATTCTGTACCGACTGTTTCAACTCATCCATCTCACGCAAATGTTCTTTCCAGGATTCATCGATCAGCGACAAGGTAATTGTACGTTCGAAAGATTTTACAACTTCTTTAGATCTACCTTCGTATGCTTTCTTCAGATTGACAGGAATTTGAATATGTTTAATTCCATCTGTAAAAGGAACCACGATATTTTCGATGGTAGCTCCTTTCGTTTCGAACACATCTTTAATCACCGGATAGGTAACCTCTGCCATACGTTCCGATTTACGTTTATAGAAATCGACGATCGATTCGTATAGCTTTTGTGCCACATCATTTATATTTCCATCCAGCAATTCTTTGGCAGTAATGCCGGTATCTACGGAAAATAAACGGATAACTTCTAATCGGAATCCCTCGTAATTTTTTTCGATTTGATAATTGCTTACCAATTCCTCACACACATCCACCATCATATTATCCAAATCTACTTCTAAACGTTCGCCAAATAAGGCATTGTGACGTTTCGAATAAATTACTGAACGTTGTGAGTTCATCACGTCATCATACTCCAACAAACGTTTACGAATACCGAAATTATTTTCTTCGACTTTACGTTGCGCACGTTCAATCGACCGGGTAATCATCGAATGCTGAATCACCTCCCCTTCTTCCAGTCCCATACGATCCATTAAGCCGGCAATTCTTGCCGAACCAAACATACGCATCAGGCCATCTTCCAGCGAAACAAAAAACTGTGAAGAGCCCGGATCTCCCTGACGACCTGCACGCCCTCTCAACTGGCGATCAACCCGACGAGAATCGTGACGTTCGGTACCGATAATTGCTAAACCTCCTGCTTCTTTAACACCCTCCCCCAATTTAATATCCGTACCACGACCCGCCATGTTGGTAGCTATCGTTACCGTTCCCTTCTTACCGGCTTCAGCAACAATATCCGCCTCGCGTTGATGTAACTTCGCATTCAATACCTGATGTTTGATACCTCTTAACTTCAACATCCGGCTTAACAATTCCGAAATCTCTACAGAAGTGGTACCCACTAACACCGGTCTTCCCTGACCTGTTAATTCAACTATTTCTTCAACTACTGCATTGTATTTCTCACGCGTAGTTTTATATACTTTATCTTCGTTATCGTTTCGTTGAACAGGACGATTGGTTGGAATCTCAACTACATCCAATTTGTAAATCTCCCAAAATTCTCCCGCTTCGGTTATCGCCGTACCGGTCATCCCGGCTAACTTATGATACATACGGAAATAATTCTGAAGTGTAATGGTAGCAAAGGTTTGCGTAGCATCCTCCACTTTTACATTTTCTTTTGCTTCTATCGCCTGATGCAATCCGTCGGAATAACGTCGCCCTTCCATCACCCGACCCGTTTGCTCATCGACGATTTTAATCTTACCTCCATCGATGATATACTCAATATCTCGTTCGAATAAGGTATAGGCTTTCAATAATTGATTTACAGAGTGAATACGTTCCGATTTGATCGAATAATCACGCATCAACTCATCTTTGCGTTTAATTTTTTCTTCATCAGAGATATCTGCTTTTTCTATTTCCGCAACCTCTGATCCTACATCGGGCATAATAAAGAAATTCTGATCCTCACCGCTGGAAGTAATCAGTTCGATACCTTTCTCGGTCAATTCTATAGAATTATTTTTTTCGTCGATCACGAAAAATAATTCTGCGTCTGCTTTATGCATCTCGCGTTGCTGATCCTGCATGTAGAAATTTTCGGTTTTCGTTAATATATGCCGAATACCTGTTTCACTTAAGAATTTAATGAGCGCTTTATTTTTAGGAAGGCCACGGAAAGCTCTTAACAAAGCTAACCCACCCTCATCTTCTTTTTTATCAGCGATTAATTTTTTAGCATCGAGCAATGTCGTATTGATATAATTTTTCTGAGCATTCACCAAACGTTCGATACGTGGTTTCAATTCATAAAACTCATGCTGATCGCCGCGTGGTATCGGTCCCGAAATAATTAACGGAGTACGTGCATCATCAATCAATACCGAGTCAACCTCATCGACCATCGCATAATGCAGTTTGCGTTGCACTAAGTCCTCCGGACTGCGGGCCATATTATCGCGCAAATAATCGAAGCCAAATTCATTGTTCGTTCCGAAAGTGATATCTGCTAAATATGCTTTTCTACGTTCGGGAGAATTGGGTTGATGTTTATCGATACAATCTACGGTTATTCCATGAAATTCATAAAGAGGTCCCATCCATTCACTATCACGCATTGCCAGGTAATCGTTCACCGTTACAATATGTACTCCCTTTCCGGCAATCGCATTTAAATATGCAGGCAAAGTTGCAACTAAGGTTTTACCTTCCCCTGTTCCCATCTCGGCAATTTTCCCTTCATGCAATACTACGCCACCTATTAGCTGTACATCGTAATGCACCATGTTCCAGGTCATCGGATTTCCCGCGGCTAACCAGGTATTATGGTGGATGGCATTATCACCTTCAATAATCACATTACTTTTTTGCGCTGCTAAATCACGATCCATTTCAGTCGCTTTAACAACAATTTTTTCATTGATAGAAAACCTGCGGGCCGTTTCTTTTACAACAGCAAAAGCCTCCGGAAGAATCAACATCAGAATTTCTTCCAATAAGTTATTTTCTTCCTTCTCGAGCTTGTCAATCTTATCATATAAAGCAACACGTTCAGACATTTCCATATCGGGTTCATTTTCGATACGTGTACGAATTGCCTGTACTTCGTCAGAAACTTCTGCTATATAATCTTTTATACGTTGGCGGAATTCTATGGTGCGGGCACGTAACTCATCGTGACTAATATCACTTAGCTTAGCAAACTCTTCGTTAATTTTTTCAACCAAAGGGGAAATTTCTTTTATATCACGTTGCGACTTACTCCCAAAAACCGTCGATATAAAAGAGCTTAATAGATTTGACATATATTATAGTATTGATTGGTTTGTTTTACCAAAAGCTGCGCCATTTCTGTTTATGGACATATTGGCATATTTTACACCTGCAAATATAGTCGAAAATGCTAATTATGAAACAGAATAATGTAAATGAAGCCCTTGTATAAGTTCATAAAATCGGATATACGATACTACTGACACAAAAATGACTGCGCATAGCTTCGGTCTGCAAGCTGTCAATTTCCAATTCTCAAATCATCCTGCATTATTCTATTCTTTTTTTAGTATTTTGTGATGTCTAAACGCTCCAATATGCAAGGTCTTTTTATTTTCCTGCTTCTGATTTTTGCCCCACTTATTTCATTATCTGAAAGTAAGGAGCCTGCTCCCGTTTTGTTAAAAAGCGATACAATTTTTTTCATTCATGAGGGACATGGACATATCAGTGCCAAAGAACGTGCAGATATAATCACCACACGTATCGAACAGATTATGAAATCTGAAACCTTTCTGCCGGATTCCATGAAGATATACTCCGATAGTTTATTTAGCAGTATTCGGTACAAATCTTATTTACTAATGCAGGTCAGTAGTGACGATGCTCAGGCAGAAGCTTATGAATCGCATGCACATTATGCAAAAGTTATCGTTGATCAATTAACTCTTTCTTTACAAAAACATAAAGAAAACAGCTCGTTGAAAAGAATCATCAAAGAAATTTCACTGGTTGCCATAGTCGTGTGTATGCTTATTGCACTCATCTACTTTATCAATAAAGTATTCCGATGGATACGATTTAAGATAATAACGATTAGCGGAACCCGATTTAAATCGATAGAAATCAGAGGATATACTTTCGTTCCTACTAAGCTTCTTACCCGCTATCTGCTTACCATATCCAATATCTTACGATTAATATTGGTCGTGCTGGTTGTGTACCTTTCTTTACCGGTATTATTCAATATATTTCCATGGTCCGAAGGAATTGCGGACCGTTTGATTAATTATTTGATTGATCCTTTAAAACATATATTACTCGCCATACTCAATTATATCCCCAATCTTCTGACGATTGTAGTCATCTTTTTTTTCACACAACTTATCGTACGGGTAATTGCATTTTTCGCTCATGAAATAGAGACCGAATCTTTAAAAATAGAAAGCTTTTATTCCGAATGGGCAAAACCTACTTATAAAATAATACGGGGCTTTCTGTATATCTTTATGTTCATCATTATTTTCCCGTATCTGCCGGGAGCGGATTCGAAGATTTTTCAAGGGGTTTCGGTTTTTCTGGGGGTACTTATTTCCTTCGGATCATCTTCGGCTATATCGAATGTTATCGCGGGAGTAGCATTAACCTATATGCGCCCTTACAAGATTGGAGACCGCGTAAAAATAAATGATGTGATTGGTGATATTACTGAAAAAAACTTATTGGTAACCCGCATCCGTAGTATTAAAAATGAAGACATAACCGTTCCGAATGCAACGATATTAAACAGCCATACACTTAATTATACCAGAGCTTCGGAAGAACAAAAATTAATTTTATATACGCGGATAACCATTAATTACGATATTCCCTGGAAGAGTGTCCATGAAACTTTGCTGAAAGCGGCGGAGCGTACTTCGGGCGTAGTAAAAGGAAAAAACATTTTGTTTTACAAAATACCTTCGATGATTTTTATGTTCAATATGAACTAAATACTTATGTAGATAATTCGATCGATTTCATTTTTATCTATTCGTATTTACATGAAAATATTCAGGATTGTTTCAAAGAAGCGGGTATAGAAATTATGTCACCCCATTATTATACTCTACGCGAAGGTAATAACCCACATCACTCTTCAGGATTCAAAAAAGCATAAATATCTGATTTAAAATATATTGTATATTATTTGTAATTTGCATTACCCTTGAAAAAACATTTGTAAAAATTGCATTCCATATATATATATTTGCCTTGAACAAGCTAAGCTATTATTTCCAATTATCTAAAAACGAACATCTTGGACAAGAAAATATTACGGAAAATATATTTGGATCGACGCAGGACACTTTCTAAGGATCAGATTAATAATACCAATCAAGCCCTTTTAACACAGTTTATGGGATTTGATTTAAGCAACGTAGCGTATTTACATACTTTTCTTCCCATTTTAGAAAGAGTAGAAGTAGATACACAACGTATCATTTCATATATAAAATCGGAACATCCGCATATAAAGATCCTGGTTCCCAAAAGTGATTTTTCAACGAGAACACTTACTCATTACTTACTGGATGATACGACTCGTTTAGAAAAGAACGCATACGGCATTACCGAACCTATATCGGGGACAGAGGTATCGGCGGATAAAATAGATATGATACTGGTTCCTTTGCTGGCATTCGACCGCAGAGGATATCGACTGGGATACGGCATGGGTTTTTATGATCAGTTCTTAAGTGCCTGTAAACCGGATGTACAAAAAATCGGATTATCGATGTTCGATGTCATTGAAGAAATTGAATCGATAGAACCACACGATATACGTTTGGATGCCTGCATAACAGCTAAAAAAGTTTATCGGTTTGGCGGCCGGTAATAAATCAAGGGTCACTACTTGTATATATTAAGGGTAGCGAATGTTACGCATAGCTCCGCGCACTTTGCTCCGCATGGTTCAGGTTTGTATCATGTAAAGTTGCGGTTAAAAAAGAGTAACCGTAAAGTTCGCGGAGGGCGCAAAGTGTCCCCGATGCTTTCTCTGTGCAAAACATTTGTATTTCACAGAGGAAGAATTACACAAAGGAATCACAGAGCAAAACCCTATGTAAATTTATACCCCAATAATTTTGCTTAAGCCTGAGAATACACGGAGCCATGGATAGCAAAAAAAAGGAGGCTCGATCGAGCCTCCTTTTTTTTATAAACATCCGGGATAGATTACATCATTCCACCCATTCCACCGCCCATTGGAGGCATTCCTGCTCCGGCTTTTTCATCTTCCGGATCATCTGCCAACACACATTCGGTAGTTAATAACATCGCAGCGATAGAAGCAGCATTTTGTAAAGCAACACGGGTTACTTTAGTCGGATCGATAACACCTGCCGCAATTAAGTTTTCATACTTATCTGTACGTGCGTTATATCCGAAGTCTGCTTTTCCTTCTTTCACTTTTTGTATAACGATAGAACCTTCAATACCTGCATTTGCGCAGATCTGGCGTAGCGGTTCTTCGATTGCTCTTTTAATAATTGCTATACCGGTTGTTTCGTCCTCGTTCTCACCTTTCACTCCTTCCAAAACTTCAATTGCACGAATAAATGCAACACCACCTCCCGCAACGATTCCTTCTTCAACTGCTGCACGAGTAGCATGTAAAGCATCATCAACACGATCTTTCTTCTCTTTCATCTCAACTTCAGTAGCCGCACCGATATATAATACCGCAACTCCACCTGCTAATTTCGCTAAACGCTCCTGCAATTTTTCTTTATCGTAATCGGAAGTAGTTGTTTCGATTTGCGCTTTGATTTGTCCGATACGTGCAGTGATATCTTCTTTCTTTCCTGAACCATTGATGATTGTTGTATTGTCTTTATCAATCAATACACGCTCTGCTTGCCCAAGGTAAGTAAGGTCTGCATTTTCCAATTTGTATCCTCTTTCTTCAGAGATTACTGTTCCTCCGGTTAAGATGGCAATATCTTCCAACATTGCTTTTCTACGGTCGCCGAATCCGGGAGCTTTAACAGCAGCCACTTTCAGAGAGCCGCGAATTTTATTAACTACCAAGGTAGCTAATGCTTCGCCATCCAAATCTTCAGAAATAATTAATAGAGGACGGCCTGTTTGTACTTCTTTTTCAAGAACAGGGAGCAGCTCTTTCATGCTGCTGATTTTTTTATCGTAGATTAAGATATATGGATTCTCTAATTCTACTTCCATTTTATCGGCATTGGTAACGAAGTATGGTGATAAGTAACCACGATCGAATTGCATACCTTCAACAGTTTTCACTTCTGTTTCAGTACCTTTTGCTTCTTCAACCGTAATAACTCCGTCTTTACCTACTTTTTGCATTGCTTCCGCAATCAACGAGCCGATTATATCATCGTTGTTTGCAGAGATTGATGCTACCTGTTTGATTTTTTTATTGTCGTCTCCAACTAAACTTTTTTGCTTAGAAAGATTTTCCACAACTAATGTAACCGCTTTATCAATTCCTCTTTTCAAATCCATAGGGTTAGCACCTGCTGCGACGTTTTTCAATCCGGCAGTAACAATTGCCTGTGCTAAAACAGTTGCCGTTGTTGTTCCATCTCCTGCAATATCTGCGGTTTTAGAAGCAACCTCTTTTACCATTTGTGCACCCATATTTTCCAATGGGTCCTTTAAGTCTACTTCTTTCGCAACAGACACCCCGTCTTTAGTTACCATTGGGGCTCCGAATTTTTTATCAATAATCACATTACGACCTTTAGGACCTAATGTAACTTTAACAGCATTCGCTAAGGTGTCGACACCTCTCTTTAAAGCATCGCGCGCTTCAAGATTGTATTTTACAATTTTTGCCATATCTCTTTTCTTTTTTTCTGTCTAAAAATTAAATTATAATATTGCGTAGATATCAGACTCACGCATAATAAGGTATTCTCCACCTTCATAAGTAATTTCAGTACCGGCAAAT
Organism: uncultured Sphingobacteriaceae bacterium; assembly: GCA_964454645.1. Lineage (GTDB taxonomy): Bacteria > Bacteroidota > Bacteroidia > Sphingobacteriales > Sphingobacteriaceae > CAYVTM01. The sequence goes on from CAYVTM010000005.1 coordinate 86,804, forward strand.
TTACCGTACAATACTTCATCACCTACTTTTACTGTGATAGGCTCATCTTTTTTACCGTTTCCAACGGCTACCACTGTACCACGCTGAGGTTTTTCTTTTGCGGTATCAGGAATATAGATACCCGATGCTGTTTTCTCTTCTGCAGGAGCCGGTTGAACAACCACTCTGTCTGCAATAGGTTTAATATTAATTGCCATAGTATATATAATTTATTTATTACTGTTTGCCTCTTGATTAACATTTTATGTGCCAAATGGCTTTTAAAGCCAATTTTCAGCCATTTTTTCATTTCTGACTGTAGTATTAATGCCAATAAAAAATAAGAATGACAGCTTGGCATAAAGTATAATAGCCCTAAACATTTTGCTTAGGGCTATTATTTAATATGGTGTGATTACATTATTCTTACTGAGCAGAATCAGTAACAGTTCCCATTGGTACTGCCGATGGACTCATTTGAGGAGCCGCTGTAGCAGCATTCTCAATTTGATCTTCTATTTCTGAGCGCTCCATCACTCCCCCATCTCCTGAAGGCGGGAACATGTTGACACCTAAGCAAATGACCAATAAAGCAATAGCTAAGGTCCAGGTCGCTTTCTCCAGAAAATCCCCTGTCTTTTTAACCCCCATAATTTGATTTGAGGCTGCAAAATTCGAAGCCAAGCCTCCCCCTTTAGGGTTTTGCACTAGTACTACCAATACCAAAAGTATTGATATAATGATAGTTAGAATAATTAAAAATGTGTACATGAACTTAATTTATATATTTCCCGACTTAATTTTTTCGATAAGGTTCGCAAAATAAGTCTTTTTTTCTGGATATTTCAAACTTAATTTTTCATAAGCCTCTAAAGCCTTACGATACAATTTTTGTCGAAGATAAATTTGTGCCAGCGTCTCTGTAATCGGAAGCGATTGCTCGTTCGCGCTTTGTCGCGCTTTGTTTTCGGCACTGGAAGATTGATCATCCGAACGAAACTTGATAATTCCGGGAATATCAGCTTTAATAAATTTCTCGATGATATTTTCTTTAGGGGAATCCGAAGATTGCACTTCCTGAGACATTTCCTCCTTCAACAGGTAGCCCTCCTGATATACATTGGTCAGAATCAACTCTCCGATTTCATCCTGCACCAAAGGTTGTATCTCTTCATTGGTATCTAACCGAATTAATAAACGCGGCTTTTCTTTCAGAGCATTCTCAACAAGCTCTCCATTAATTTTCCTTAACCATCCTCCGAATGTAAATGTCTGCATCTTTGCCGGCCCTTCCGGATAGGATTGATCCTTCGTATCATCATCTTCATCATTCCACGGCATCCCTGAAACAATTTCTTCTTGTTCCGGTATTTTTTCTTTTTCAGACCCTACAGATTCTTCTGAAATTTCCTGTTCCTCTTTGTGTATATTTTCAATCGGCTCCTCTTGCTCCGGAATATCTTCGATGACAGGCTCTGTTTCGGGCAAAATTCCTTCTTCAAAACTGCTTTGCGGAACTTCCAATTCTGCACTAAATTCTTGCTCCGAAAAATCAGGTCCAAAGACCTGCTTTTCATCCTCTCTTTCATCTAGAATATTTTCAATCTCTAAAGCCGGTTTACGAAAATCCTCCGCCTTGGTAAATGCTTTGGCATCTTCTTCAACGAGTGTACTGATCTCATGTTGATCGTCATGAATAAGATAATACAATACTTTTCTGTTACCTGCATAAGCAGCAGCTTTCGTAAGCTGCTGATCGAATAAAACACTTTTGCTTTCGTGCAAAGCTTTTGCTTTCATCAGTTGTAAGGACTGACAATAAGGGAAACGGTTCAGCAATTCATCCATAGAAGATAAGTCCGGCTTCGACAGAAGTTCGGGGCTTTCAATATATTTTATGAATTCCTGCTTATTCATGAACCTTTACCAATTTACAAATGCCTTGTTATAAATATCATCAACCAGTTGCGTGCTGATTTGCCGGATTAAATCATTTTCTACATCCGTTAAGTTTCGGTCACCGGGATAATCGGCATAACGTATAAATGTGCTTTCGAAACTTTTCTCAATCTCTTTATTATTAATGAATTTCACTTTCACCGAAATAGTCAAACGGTTTTGACCCGCAATTTCATTTCCCTGAATCGCAATAGGACGTGTATTGTAATCGGTAATTTGTCCTTCGAACTCAATATCTGCATCGCTGGTGCGTATCAAGGAAAGGCCGGTTTGTGTTACAATACGGTCTTTCAGCATTTCCCCAAAACTCTGACTTAAAGTCGGGACCACTAAAGGAGCATTATTTTCAAAAAAACCTACGGCAACTGTTTTGATATCCGGCGAAATTGATGCACCTGAAAAAGAGTAAATTCCACATGCCTGTACCATACATACTGCAGCAGTGCTGATAATAATACCTGCTAATTTTATCTTCTTCTTCATACTTTTTCCTTAGGTATTCAAATTATATTCTTTTATTTTACGATACAAGGTACGTTCAGAAATCCCCAGTTCCTGAGCTGCATATTTTCGTTTACCTTTATGCTTCTTCAGGGCTTTACGTATCAGATCGATTTCTTTTTCTTCCAGCGAAAGTGTTTCTTCCACTTCTTCAATAACCGGATTGGCGATATTGTAGGCATTTGCCTGATAATTAGGCTGACCTACATATTGCGGCATTGCTAAAGCATTTCCGCCTTCCTCCAAAGGATGTATCTCTTTGTAAAGTTTATTAATAATATGCGTGTTGTTTTCTAAAAATTCATTGCCGTTTTCGGAATGCTGTAATAAATCGAGCACAATTTTTTTCAGATCCAACAAATCTTTCTTCATGTCGAATAATACTTTATACAGAATATCACGTTCCGAAAATTCATTTTCTATATTACCCGACATACGCATCGGCAATTCTGTTACAGGTTGCTCATAGGGTAAATACTTAAGTAAGGCCTGTGCATCAATTTCCTTTTCTTTTTCTAAAACAGAGATTTGCTCAGCCAAATTCCTTAGCTGACGAACATTCCCCGGCCAGGTATAATTGGCAATCATGTTCTGCGCTTCTTCCGTCAGTTGTACATGCGGGCTTCTATACTTAGCCGAAAAATCGGAAATGAATTTTCGGAACAATAAATAAACGTCTTCTTTACGTTCCCGTAGTGCGGGAACTTTCAGGGGAACTGTATTGAGCCGATAGTATAAATCTTCTCTGAATTTTCCGCGTTGTACAGCATCGTAAACATTTACATTCGTAGCAGCAATAACACGTACATTTGTTTTTTGTACTTTGGAAGATCCTACCCGTAGATACTCTCCGCTTTCCAATACTCTTAACAAACGTGCCTGAGTACCCAGGGGGAGTTCGGCAACTTCATCTAAAAATATTGTTCCCCCATTCACTACTTCAAAATATCCCTTACGCGCCTCGTGTGCTCCGGTAAATGAACCCTTCTCATGTCCGAATAATTCCGAATCGATGGTTCCTTCGGGTATAGCACCGCAGTTTACAGCAATAAAAGGTCCGTGTTTACGGGCACTCAGCTGATGAATAATCTGAGAAAAAACTTCTTTACCGCTTCCGCTTTCACCACTTATTAAGACAGAAATATCCGTTGGCGCCACTTGCCTGGCAACATCAATAGCTCTGTTTAATAAGGGAGAGTTCCCTATGATTCCGAATCTGTTTTTTATTTCCTGTTGTTCCATATTGATGTGATACACGCTAAACTATTCAAAGGATAAACGCTTGTTAAATAAATTAGTTTACAATACGTCCCTGAAGTGATGCTGAAGTGCAACGCTCAACCAATACATCCACATAATCTCCGGGTTTATAACGTTCGTCTTTAGGAAAAATAAGAACCATATTATGGTCGGTTCTTCCACTATAATCTTTATCCGATTTTTTAGAAGTACGTTCAATCAATACTTTTTCGACTTTCCCGATATAGGTTTTTAAAATTTCATATTGTTGTTGATGTTGCAGTGTCACAATCTCCGTTAAGCGACGCGACTTTACCTCTTCGGGAACATCATCTTCATATTTCTTTGCTGCCGGTGTCCCGGGACGCTCGGAATAAATAAACATATAAGCCTGATGATATTTTACTTCTTTCATTAAGTTCAATGTACCCTGATGCTCTTCTTCCGTTTCGGAACAAAAACCGGTAATCACATCTGTAGATATTGCACATTCAGGCATAATACGACGAATGGTTTGCACCCGTTCCATATACCATTCGCGATCATAGGTTCTGTTCATCAGTTCGAGTATTCGCGAATTCCCCGACTGCACAGGCAAGTGAATGTATTTACAAATATTGTTATACTTCTTCATGGTATATAACACCTCGTCGGTAATATCTTTGGGATGTGAAGTAGAAAAGCGAACACGTAACTGAGGATCGATCAGGGCTACCCGCTCTAATAACTGTGCAAAGTTTACATGTTCAGCCCCGTCTTCAGAAGACCATTTATACGAATCAACATTCTGCCCCAACAAGGTTACTTCTTTATACCCTGCATTCACCAATGCACGCACTTCATTTACAATAGAATCTGCGTCACGGCTCCGCTCGCGGCCACGTGTAAAAGGAACTACACAAAAGGAACACATATTATCGCATCCACGCATGATGGAAACAAATGCAGTGATACCATTACTGTCGATACGTATCGGACTGATATCCGCATAGGTTTCTTCACGCGATAATAAAACATTTACCGCACGATCGCCCTCATCTACCCTTTCTATTAAATTCGGAAGATCTCGGTATGCATCCGGCCCTACAACCAAATCCACCAGTTTCTCTTCTTCTAAAAATTTCGATTTTAAACGCTCCGCCATACATCCCAATACCCCAATCAACATTCCGGGATTCCTGCTCTTTGCTGCCCCAAATTCTTTCAATCGGTTTCGAACCCGCTGTTCAGCATTCTCACGAATCGAACAGGTATTAATAAAAATGACATCTGCTTCCGCAAAATTGTTCGTAGTCTCAAAACCCATATCACTCATTATGGATGCAACAATTTCACTGTCCGAAAAATTCATCGCACAACCATAACTCTCCAGATACATTTTCCGGGATGCAGTTTGCCCCTGCTTATTTTTCAACACCAGGGCCTCTCCCTGACGTGATTCATCGTGTTCTTTTATTGAAATTCCTGTATCTAACATTGCAAATGTCCTTTAGAAGGCGCAAATTAATAAATTATATGAAAAATTGTCAGTATTAATTTACATTCGCTTGTTATTTAACCATTTACATATCCGAAAATTACGACAGCCTCTGTTTATATGCTTAAACATCTTTTTTAGCCCTTTCAAAAACACGATAATCGAAGCATAGGCAAAAACCTTTCGATATAAATGCTTAACTTGTTCAGGAAATATTAATTAAGCCTGATTCAAACTATTCAATGAACTTTCTTCGTAAACGTAAAAAGGGAATTAAAAGAATTGCCACAGTTTTGGTGTGTATGGTAGTGGTAAGCATTGCAACGGCCTGGTATATCAGCTATAAATGGGAACCTGTTCTGAGTTCGATTGTAAAAGATACAATACTAAAATCTACAGGGGGGCTTTATCGCATCGAATTTGAATCCATAAACCTGAATATACTAAGTGGAAAAATTCGTTTGGAGCAATTGCAAATCATTCCCGATACAGCTGTTTACCATCGTTTAAAAAAAACGAATACAATTCCGCTGTACCTGTTCAACATACGTTTAGAAAAAATCGTTGTAAACCGCTATAATCCTTTCGACTTATACTTCAACAAAACATTGGACGTGTACAGCATCAATGTACACGACCCCGAAATAGAAGTTATTAACTATATCAATCGTCCTAAACAAGCCAAAGATTCGATTTATAAAAATCCTTACGATATTATTAAAAACACACTCCGGTCGGCACATATCGACCACATTAATATTATTAACGCTAAGCTTACTTATATCAGCGACTATGACAGTATCCGTAAAAGTCAGCTTATTAATTTCTCGGGCATACAGTTGAAGAATTTGATTATTGACTCCGGCTCTGTATCCGATTCCACACGTCCTTTTTATAGTGATGATATTCGTTTCAGTATTGGTAATTTTCAAATACCGATGCGCGATAGCTTATATATACTTTCTTTCGAAGAAGCAAATGCCACAACCGGTAACTCTACTGTAGAATGTTATAATTTAAAAATTATACCCCGTTATGATGAAGAACATTTTCAATCGGTTGATGGCTTTCGGAAAGCACGTTTCGACTTAAATATTAAGGAGGTTCGATTAAAGGGTTTTGATTTTAAAAAATTATTTTCGGATCATGAAATTATAGCGGAAAAATTACTAATAAGAAATATTCTTGCAAATGTGCATACTAATAAACGTATTCCATACACTCCCGGAAAAGAAAGGCGTTTTCTGATGGAAAGCCTGGAGGATATCAAGATCCCTTTTGTTTTTAAAATTACAGATATCCAAAAATCGCGCTTAAACTATTCGGAGTATGACGAGAAAATTGATCATAGATGGAATATATTTTTTCAAAATTTTACGCTCAAGGCTTATAACCTGACTAACCATCCAGACTATAAACAGTTAAACTCATTGACAAAAATGAATGCCAGAGCAAACTTTAATGATATCGGAGATATGTCAGTCGATTTAAAGTTTTATCATGGTATGAATCCCGGTGAGTTTAGCTGTAACGGAAGTTTTGGAGCGATGGATCTAACAAAGCTGAATCATATTGTTACTCCTTTCTCCAAAGTAGAAATAGCCAACTGTGATGTTAAAAAAATAACATTTACAATGCGCGGTGATAAAAGAGCAATGCGTGTAAACATGAGCATGCCTTATGAAGATTTACGGATAGTGGTATTGCAAATGGATTCGAACGAACAACAATTAAAGCGGCAGGGGTTCATATCTATGTTAGCGAATTTGATTGTTGTTAAAAAAGATAACCCGCGCAATGGAAACGATCTGTATAGTCCCTCCTTTATTTTTTCCAGAAAACATGAACAAAGCTTTTTCTCCTTCTTATGGAAAGGGCTATTCAAGGGAATTAAGGAAACCATCGGATTAAGCACGTCAATGGAGACGGAGATACAGAAAAGAATTAATGCCCTGAAGGAAACAAAATCACAACGTGAAGAGTTAAGACGGATGAAAGAAGAACTCAAAGAGGTTAGGGTCCAGAAAAGAGAAGAGCGAAAGAGCAAACGTAACAGGTAAATTAATGGAACGGAAAAAAGTTTGATCTCAGAAATAGTTTGAACCAAATATAAATCCTAATTTTACACATTCAGAATCCGAACAAGATGAAAGTAGCAATGACTCTGTTAGCCTCCCTGGCATCCTGTTTAGGAATGGGAGAGACAAAAAGTAAACCCTTAAATTATATTCCAAAAGAGATGAAAACTTCTTTTCATGATTTTAAGATGAAATCGCTGGATGGTGAATGGATCGATTTCAGTATATACAAAGGCAGAAAAGTTTTAGTAGTAAATACTGCTTCCGAATGCGGATATACTCCACAATATGCCGACCTGCAAAAACTTCACGAAAAATACGGAGACAAGGTTGTAATACTAGGGTTTCCGGCAAATAATTTCGGAGGACAAGAACCGGGAACGAATGAAGATATTAAAGAATTCTGTTCAAAAAATTATGGAGTAACTTTTCAGATGTTCGAAAAGGTTAGTGTGCTTGGTAATGATGCATGTGATTTATACAAATGGCTTTCAAACAAAGATCTCAATGGTTGGAATGACCAGGCTCCCGAATGGAATTTCAACAAGTACCTGATTAACGAAAAGGGAGAACTGGAAAAATACTTTTCTTCTAAGGTGAAACCGGATGGATCGGAAATAGTAAATGCTATTCAATAATAAAGAATCTCATTTATTTTAACCCCAAAAACCCTATTATTTGTATTGTACTGTAACAAATATGTTCGGTCATTTTTTTATATCCCCTCAAAATCATCATATTTGATTTAATAAAATTATAGTTATGAAAAAAATAGTTGCGACAGTCAGCCTGATTTTAGTATGTAGCGTTTTAGCCTTTTCCGTACAGGCGAAAGAGAAAAAAAGTAAGAAAGGTAAAGATAGTTATGTAGTCATTAGGACAAGCTATGGCGACATGGTCTTAAAATTATACAATGAAACACCTTTACATCGCGATAATTTCGTAAAACTTGTACGTGAAGGTTTTTATGACAGCCTGTTATTTCATCGTGTTATCAAAGATTTTATGATTCAGGGTGGGGATCCTAATTCTAAACACGCAGTTGCCGGCCAATCCTTAGGAAATGGAGAAGTAAAGGGCGTACCTCGTATCCCTGCTGAATTTAATCCGAGCTTATACCATAAGAAAGGCGCTTTATCAGCAGCACGCGACAATAACCCACAAAAAGCAAGCAGCAATTGTCAGTTCTATATTGTACAAGGTCGTACTTTTTCGGATGCAGAATTAAATTCAATGGAGAAACGTAGCGGTTTAACCTATACTGATGCACAACGTACAATGTATAAGACAATTGGAGGAACACCCCATCTGGATAATGGCTATACCGTTTTCGGTGAGCTATTACACGGGTTCTCGGTTTTAGATCAGATTGCTGCAACAAAAACGGTTTCAGAACGCCCGGTACAAGATATTCGAATAGAAATGAAAATGCTGAAAAAGTATAAGCCCCAAAAATATAAGTCCGAAAATATAGTAGCCAACAACCCTTCAAAGAATACGCCTGAGATTGTCGACAAAAAAGCTAATGCCAAAGATGAAGTGGAATTAGGCCAGGATAACGAATAGTACGAATGAAGATTATATCCTACAACGTAAACGGAATACGCTCTGCGATAAATAAGAATTGGCTGGCCTGGCTACAGGCTGCTGATCCCGATGTAGTGTGTTTACAGGAAATCAAAGCACAACCCGACCAGATAGCTGCCGAATTACGAATGGTAGAAGATATGGGTTATCATCATTTTTGGTATCCTGCCGAGAAGAAAGGGTATAGCGGAGTTGCTATCCTCAGTAAGAAGAACCCGAATCAAATAAGCTATGGTTGTGGGCATGAACAATACGATAAAGAAGGCCGTGTTATACGAGCCGACTTTGACGAGTGTTCGGTGATGAGTGTTTACTTACCTTCGGGATCGAGTGGGGAGGAGCGCCAGCAGGTAAAATTTGAATTTATGGATTTCTTTCTTCCTTATATTACAGAATTACGTTGGAAATATCCGGAACTTATTATTTCGGGAGATTATAATATTTGCCACCGACCCATCGATATTCACAACCCCAAATCAAATGCCAACTCATCAGGTTTCTTACCCGAAGAACGCGCATGGATGGAAAAACTCATCCAGAGCGGATTTATTGACACCTTCCGGCATTTTAATTCCGAGCCACACAACTATACCTGGTGGAGTTTTCGTGCCAATGCACGTGCAAAAAATTTAGGATGGAGAATCGATTATCATCTGGCGACAAAAGAGTTGTCGGATAAATTAAAACGCGCCGCAATACTTTCCGAAGCTAAGCATTCGGATCATTGTCCCATATTACTCGAACTTAATTTTGGATGATATGCTTATCATTAAAAATATCAAGAAAATTGTAGGCATTTTACCTAAGAATACTAAAGTATTAAAGGGTGCTGAAATGCAACAAATGGAAACTCTCGACAATGCCTACATAATTATTGATGGGGCAGGAAAAATTAAGTCAATGGGGGCTATGAAAGATTTCTCACAAGAGGAAGATCTCTTAAAAGAATTACCGACAAGTACTATCCGAAATACCATAACTATCCATGCACAGGGAAAAATACTCTTCCCCTGTTGGTGCGATTCGCATTCGCATATTGTTTATGCAGGAAGCCGTGAACAAGAATTTGTGGATCGTATTAAAGGATTATCTTATGAAGAGATTGCGGAAAACGGGGGTGGAATTTTAAACTCCGCAAAACGTTTGAACGATACACCTATTGAAGCACTGCTGGAACAATCCTGGAATCGCCTGGAAGAAGTAAAACATTTAGGAACCGGAGCAATAGAAATTAAAAGCGGCTATGGACTAAGTGTTGAAGGAGAACTAAAAATGCTGCGTGTGATCCAAAAGCTGAAAGAACTTTCATCGGTCACTATCAAGGCTACATTTTTAGGCGCGCATGCATATCCTTTACAATACAAAGAAAACCATCAGGCATATATCGATTTGATTATTCAAAAAATGTTACCACAAATTGCTGATGAAGGTTTAGCTGATTATATAGATGCTTTTTGTGAATTTGGATTTTTCAGCACTTCCGAGACCGAACAAATATTGGAAGCCGGAGAACGTTATGGATTAAAGGCGAAAATACACGCCAATCAATTACATTATTCGGGCGGGGTACAATTGGGTGTTAAGCATGGTGCTGTTTCTGTCGATCATTTGGAGTGTGTCGGAGATGATGAAATAAAAGTATTGAAAAAGGGAAGTACCATCGGTACGCTATTGCCTTCTGCTGCTTATTTTCTTGGAATAAAATATCAACCGGCAAGAAAAATGATTGATGCCGGATTACCCATCGCATTAGCTACCGACTATAATCCGGGATCATCACCCAGCGGGAATATGCCCTTTGTACTTTCATTGGCTTGTACACAATTAAAGATGAGTCCGGAGGAAGCCATAAACGCTGCAACAATTAACGGGGCTTATGCAATGGAAGTCAATAAAATATTGGGAAGTATTACCATAGGTAAGCAGGCTAATGTATTCCTGACTAAAGAAATTCCATCGTATGCGTTTCTTCCCTACGCTTTCGGAAGTAATGTGATTGATACCGTTATCATCAAAGGTAAAATACAATAGTATGCCGACTTATCCATTTGTTTTTTATGATCGTAATTTTCTAAACAAGGCTATTTCATTCAGAGATCATGAAACAAAACTGGGAGAGTGTGTGCGGTGTCTGGAAAATCCTGAAGGTGATTTTAAAAAACAATTAATACGAAGTGATGCAAGCTTTGTTATTATTGGAATTCCTGAAGATATAGGAATCAAGGCTAACCTTGGAAGAGCGGGAGCTCAATCTGCCTGGGAACAAGCTTTATATTCCCTGCTCAATATACAAAGCAATACCTATTTACAAGGTTCCGAGATTTTTGTATTGGGACATTTCAATTTCCCGGATTTACAAAAACAAGCGGAAAAACTTCAGACCTCTATCCCTGCCGATTTAGAGAAGTTACGAATACTTGTTTCAGAAATGGATCGGGCAATTACCCGTTTAATTACTGAAGTTATTTCATGCAATAAAAAAGTGATTGTTATCGGAGGTGGACATAACAATGCTTATCCCTGCATAAAAAGTGCTTCACTTGCATTTAATCAAAAAATAAATGTAATTAATTTCGACCCGCATTCCGATTTCAGGAACTTGGAAGGAAGGCATAGCGGGAACGCATTCAGTTATGCGAAAGAAGAAGGATTATTAGATAAATATGTAGTGTTCGGATTGCATGAGAATTATTCTCCCGATACTATCACTCAAAGATTATTAAACGATACATCGATACATATACACACCTTCGAAGAATTATTTATTCGTAAAGAAAAAAATGTGGAAGACAGTTTAATGCAATCCTTAACATTTCTATCGGATAAACCCTGCGGTATAGAATTAGATATGGATGGAATTGCACAAATGCCGAGTAGCGCGATAAGCCCGACAGGCTTTAGTTTAGAACAGATCCGGCATTATATACATGTCAGTGCGAAACAATTAAAGGTCCCGTATTTTCATATTGCTGAAGGAGCGCCTGCATTAGCACCAAACACAAGCAACAATCAGGTAGGGAAAGCCATCGCTTATTTAGTCAGCGACTTTATTAAGGCGGTCATATAAACGTTTATCAGAAAAAATTTCGACTATCCGTTACTAATTTCAGTCCGTTAAACAATCCCTTATCGAAATCAATTTTGTTTGCTTTTACAGCTATAGGAAAAAAGTTTTCGTTACTCGATACCATTTTAAGCTTCTGCTGAGCAATTATACTGAAGCCCAGTTTACCATTCGCAGCCTTATTTAAATCGGCAATGAAATTTGATTCCAGATTAAAATCGGTTTCAATTTCCACCACTAAATTTCTTGCGAATACTGTTCCTGAAATCACTAAAATGTTATTTCGATTAGCATTTTTAAGCAATACCGGATTGGGATGCGTAAAATCAGCTTTTGTAAAATAATTCGTAAGCTCGCCGGTTGGGATAACTCTGGTATAGGAATTATCGTAGCTGATAGAAACATTTTTACCCGACTTTATTTTAGCTGAAATTTCAAAAGCCCCTACCCCGATAGATTTCAATATTTCTTCCAAAAGAGAAATTCCGATAAAAAAATTGTAATCATCTCTTTTACTTGTATTGACACTTAATGCACGGTCTTCTGTTTCCGATAAAACAACCATACTTTTAAACGCATGGTTAATATGTAAATAATATAATTCAGCTTCATTAAACGCTTTTTTTAGCCATAACTGAAGCGGTTTATGGTTTCTTACGGGCCCCTCGATTAAATCGTAGCCCTGTTCACGTAAATATGCGGTAAGTTTCATGGCTCCAAAATTATACCCTGATCGTATGGTTTTTCGGTAACGTCCCGTTGACAGATGGTTTCTGGACTCCATCTATTTCATGGGTAGATAGGGTATGAAAAAGTTTCCCTGAAATTTATACGGATGAAAGAAAATTGTGTTCCATGCAAAACAAAGAAATAGCAAAAAAGGAGCAAACTTTTCAGAGTGCTCCTTTTTTAAATCGTGTAAGACTAATTATTATAAATTAGCTTTTGCTTTGATACTTGCTGTTACGGTTACTTTAACATAACGAGTTGCAGTAATCGGACTTGCTAAAGTACCATTAGCTCTCAACATGAATTGAGGCAACATTAGGTACGGAGCTAAGTCAGCAGAGCTATTTACATCTAGATCGAAAGCAACTGAACCTGTAGGGATACTTGTTTTGGTAGCAATGCTAATTTCAGAAAGTCCTGCAGCAGAAATAAAAGTTTCTACCCCGGAAATTGCATCAAAACTTTCAGTTGATGCCGTAGCACCGGTACTGTCGGTTACAGCCATGAAATTGATAGAGGTAAGTTTTACCTCTTCAATATCGTTTACACTTGCACCTTCTGCACTTAATACTTGCTCTAAGTTTCCATCAAGAACAACTGTATCCAAATTTTGAGGACCTGTTTCACTCATTGGATCTACCTTTAATACTTGCGTTACTGTGTATGGTACAGAAATACTTGCACCATTTTCATCACAAGAAGTAAATAATAGTGATCCGAATGCTAAAGACAGCATTACGAACCCTGTCAAAAATTGTTTTTTCATAAAAATAAAATTGATAATAAGTTTAGTTCGCCAAAGGTATGTAAATAATTAGATAATATCACTGAAAAAATAAGCTATATTGTATTTAGAGCAAGAATCCATCTATTTTAGCTCAAAATACCTATTTATGGGTACATCCTGATACATTCATTTATATAAATATGCATATCCCCGGGGTGCGTATCGCCCCTAGGTTCAGGCCTTTGCTTACCTAAACGTACAATAATCATGTTTTTTGAAGGAATTACAATAATATATTGCCCCAAAATCCCTCTGCAATAAAATGCTTCTACGCCTCCTTCATTATACAGCCACCATTGATACCCGTAAAATGTGCATGGCTCGCCCCGGGCATCCGGTATCATACTGGGTTCTAAAGATTCCTTTACCCAGGCAGGAGAAACAACTTTACGCCCTTCCCAATAGCCTTTATTCTGATATAACTTCCCAATTCTTGCAAAATCACGGGCATTGGAATAAAAGCAACAATATGCTTTCTCATCCCCTTCTTTACGGTCGAGGCTCCAACGTGCCGGATGCACGGCACCCAATTTCGACCATACTTTTTCGGAAGCATATTGCGACATCTTTTTCCCCGTAGCCGAACGCAGCACCATTTCCAGCAATTGCGTATCTCCACTTTTATAACTGTATTGAGTCCCCGGTGCTACATTTACTTCTAATGAATTTATCAGCTTACGAAGATCCGTTCCATAATACGCATCGGTAGTATGATTGAAAGGGGTTGAGTAAGATTCCTGAAAATTCAACCCCGATGCCATCTGCAAAACATTCTTAATGGTAATGTTTGCTTTCTCACCCGAATTAAATTCAGGAACATAATAAGCTACAGGATCATCAACGCTTGTAATATGCCCTTCATCGATAGCAATGCCGATTAATAAGGAAACAACACTTTTTGCAACCGAAAAAGAATTGGAATAGGACGATTCGCTATAGCCATCCCAATATTCCTCATGGCAAATCGAATCGTCTTTAATTACTAAAAATGCTACCGACTCATATTCTTCTAATATATTTCTGAGGGTATCCGTTAATTTCTGTTGATTGTATCGCTCAGAAATTTTCCAGTCCTGCACAGCACTATTGTTCTTTACTTCCGAATATTCAAATATATCCAGATCATCGATGTTTGCCTGTTGATAGATCAGGGCTTTATAGATATAAGTATGGCCGCTCACCCATACGGCAATATTTGCTAATACAAAAAGAATCAGCAGTACAATAAGGCTTTTAAACAGAATGTTTTTTATCTTCATATTATACATCGATTAGGTTCATTTCAAAAAGTTCGGCTATCGTTTGTTTCAAAACACCCGATACTTCCTTAAAATCTAAGGTATATCCCAACTCTTTTTGCATGGAAGTTACGGCTTTATCATCGATCCCGCAAGGGATAATATTCTGAAAATAATCAAGATCAGCATTTATGTTAAATGCAAAGCCATGCATGGTTACCCAGCGGCTGCAACGTACACCCATAGCACAAATTTTTCGGGCTTTATTCATGTCCGTGTAATCTACCCACACACCGGTAAGTCCATCGATACGCCCGGCAGAAATAGAATACTTTCTGAGCGTGAGAATAATTGCTTCTTCCAGTAAACGCAGATATTTATGAATGTCGGTAAAAAAATATTCCAAATCGAGTATCGGGTACCCCACCAATTGCCCCGGACCATGATAAGTAATATCTCCGCCCCTGTTGATTTTATAAAAAGCCGCCTGCTTATTTTTTAATCCTTGTTCATCAAGTAAAAGATGTTCCATCTTTCCGCTCTTTCCCAATGTATATACATGCGGATGTTCACAGAAGATAAGATGATTTTGGGTAGTTTGTTGAATTTCTGCAGTACGGTTCTCTGCTTTTATTTTCAGATTCTTGCCGAACAAACTTTCCTGCCGGTCCCATGCCTTCTGATAATCGATGAGGCCCCAATCACGAAATAGTACATCTGCCATAAGTATTTTTTATGCTGATAAATAAACCCGTAAACATACGGTTGTGTTTGGAAAGCAAAGCTACGAACTTTAATCATTCAATAAGAAATTGTACACAATGGCTTATCATAATGATTTAGGTCAACTTGGGGAAGAATATACCAAAGGATATCTCGAACGGAAAGGATATCAGATTGTGGATGTGAACTGGAAGTATAAACACTTGGAGATTGATGTAATTGCCATCGACAGGGATGAACTTGTGTTTATAGAGGTGAAGACGAGATCGGATAATACCTTTGGTAACCCCGAGTTGTTTGTGACAAAGGAAAAAAGAAGAAATGTAAAAAAGGCAGCCCGGGCTTATCTCGAATCCGGCGACTTCCAGGGGGAAGTCCGCTTCGATATCATCTCCATCCTTTATCAAAGGAAGGAAGTAAAGGAGATTAAACATTTTGAAAATATATTTTTCTGAAAGATTCACCTTAAGTTTCTATCCAGGAGCCGTCAATTCGTCTTATCTGAGATTGACAAAAGATCTGATCGTATATTTCCGTCCCAAATCCTCTAAAAATCTCGTTCGTATTCATTCTCTACACATGATTTAATGATTATTAAATTAATCTGTATTTTGTTACTTTTGCCACATGACTACAGAACAAGTAAAGGATTTAAGGGACAGAGTAGCAGCCCTGAGGAGGCATCTTTGACATTGATGCGAAATTAACTGCTATTTCCGAGGAACAAGAAAAAACCACCGCAGCCGAATTCTGGGCCGACAATAAGGAAGCCGAAAAAATTCTGTACTCCATCAAATCGAAAAAAGTATGGACAGAAGCCTTTGCAAAGGTAAATTCCATCGTCGAGGACACACAGGTACTATTTGATTTTTATAAAGAGGGCGTCGCTACCGAAGCAGAGATGCAGGTGCAAATGAATACTGCTATCGCAGCCGTTGAGGAGCTTGAATTCAAAAACATGTTAAGTGCAGAAGAGGATCAGCTCAATGCGGTATTAACCATTAATGCCGGCGCAGGCGGTACCGAAAGCTGCGATTGGGCATCTATGCTGATGCGTATGTATATCATGTGGGGAGAGAAAAACGGATATACCGTTCGTGAAATCGATTATCAGGCAGGTGAAGGAGCCGGAATAAAATCCTGTACACTTGAGTTTGAAGGGCCTTTTGCTTATGGCTATTTAAAAGGTGAGAATGGAGTCCATCGCTTGGTACGTATATCACCTTTCGACTCCAATGCCCGAAGACATACCTCTTTTGCTTCCGTTTATGTTTATCCTTTAGTTGATGATTCGATTCAAATCGAAATTAATCTGGCGGATGTATCCTGGGATACTTTTCGCGCCGGGGGTAAAGGTGGACAAAATGTAAATAAAGTTGAAACGGCAGTGCGATTGAAACATGCCCCGTCCGGAATCATTATCGAATGTCAACAGGAGCGTTCGCAATTACAAAATAAAGAGAAGGCTTTAAAAATGTTGAAGTCGCAATTGTATGAGTTGGAATTGCGGAAACGAAACGAAGCCAAGCAAGCTGTAGAAAGTAACAAGAAAAAAATTGAATGGGGTTCACAAATTCGTAATTATGTACTCCATCCTTATAAATTAGTAAAAGATTTACGTACAAATTTCGAGACCTCAAATGCACAGGCGGTGCTGGACGGGGAACTAAATGAATTCATCAAAGCTTATCTGATGGAATTCTAAAACAGAATTTGTGCTTATATTTTGTAAATTAAGCCAGTTATTATAGCTTTATAACCAAACCTTAAAATTTAATTAAATTGAAAATCTGTGTACCTAAAGAGCTCAGGGAACGCGAAAATCGTGTAGCCCTGACGCCTACAGTTGTAAAACAATTAGTGAGTGCCGGATATGAAGTTCATATCGAAACCGGTGCCGGGCTAAATTCTTATTTTGACGATGCATTATACCAGCAAGCCGGTGCAACGCTTAGCGATAAACAAAAAATTTATTCCGAAGCGGATGTCCTCTTAAAAGTAAATGCCCCTACTCCGGAAGAAACTGCATTGATGAAGAAAGCTTCCGTATTAATCTCTTTCATGTGGGCAGCAACCAATAAAGAATTAGTGCAGGCCTGTGTAAATGCAGGAATATCGGCCTTCTCGATGGATGCTATCCCACGTATCTCCAGAGCTCAAAAAATGGATGCGCTAAGCTCGCAGGCAAACCTTGCGGGTTATAAATCGGTATTGATGGCTGCGAATGAAATCGGAAAAATATTACCCATGATGACTACGGCCGCGGGCACTATCCGTCCTGCAAAAGTTGTCATTTTTGGTGCGGGTGTTGCCGGACTGCAGGCCATTGCTACCGCAAAACGTCTGGGAGCTGTTGTTGAAGTTACCGATATACGCCCTGAAACAAAAGAACAGGTAGAGTCCTTAGGCGGAAAATTTATTGAAGTAAAAGGTGACGACAGTGTGAAAATGGAAGGGGGTTATGTAAAAGGAGTATCCGAAGAATTTTTGAAAAAACAACAGGAACTGGTAAGTAAACACGTGAAAGAAGCCGATATCGTCATTACAACCGCGTTAATCCCGGGAAAAAAAGCACCTGTATTAGTTACCGAAGAAATGCGTAAATCCATGCGTTTCGGATCGGTGATATTGGATATGGCTGTTGAACAGGGAGGAAACGTTGTGGGGAGTGAAGTAAATAAAACCATTGTTAAAGATGGAGTAACGATTATCGGTGAAAGTAATATTCCCAGCTTACTTCCGATGAATGCCAGCGACCTGTATGCAAAAAACATTCAAACATTTTTGCAACATCTATCCGATAAGGATCAATTCAAATGGGAGATGGACGAAGAGATTACCAAAGGTTCTTTAATCGTACATCAGGGAGTTGTTGTACACCCATCCTTAAACAATTAATTTTAAAATGATCAATCGAAAAATATGACAGATATATTAGCTTTTTTAGCACAAAACGAATTGATGATTTACTTCATCATTCTTTCCATTTTTGTCGGAGTAGAAGTGATTGGCAATGTACCAACGGTTTTACATAC
Source organism: uncultured Sphingobacteriaceae bacterium (assembly GCA_964454645.1). Classification (GTDB taxonomy): domain Bacteria; phylum Bacteroidota; class Bacteroidia; order Sphingobacteriales; family Sphingobacteriaceae; genus CAYVTM01. The sequence goes on from CAYVTM010000005.1 coordinate 105,200, forward strand.
CCCGCTGATGTCGGGAGCCAATGCCATTCATGGTGTTGTTATTGTTGGTGCCATCATCGTTATGCTCAACACCGAAGCAGATAATTATGGACTTTTAGCCCTTGGCTTTTTAGCCGTACTGCTTGGTACATTAAATGTTGTTGGTGGTTTTGTTGTTACCGACCGAATGTTGGAAATGTTTAAAAAGAAAAAGTAAAAAGAATTATGGAACTACTATACATTAAAGCCATTGCCTATATCATAGCCTCCGTTACTTTTGTAATCGGTCTGAAAATGATGAGTAATCCCAAGTCGGCACGGAAAGGAAATCTATATGCCGCGGGTGGAATGACTTTGGCCATTATCGCTACTATCTTTTGTAATGAAAATACTGTTAGCCCCGTTATTTATATACTGATATTCGCAGCGATTTTAATCGGTACAATAATCGGTTGGCTTGCAGCCAAACGTGTACAGATGACGAAGATGCCGGAGTTGGTATCGATGTTTAACGGTATGGGTGGAGCCTGCGCGGCTTTAATCGGACTGATGGAGTTTCATCACTATGTAGGTGATACTGCAAAAATCGGGACCATCATTGCCGGAATGATTATCGGAAGTGTTTCCTTTTCCGGTAGTATCATCGCCTATTTAAAATTAAATGGTACGATGAAAAATCCGATCCGTTTACCAAACTACAACATCATCAATACCATCATGATGTTAGTCGTTATTGGTTTTGGTGTATGGATAACCGCAAGCGGTAGCGGATCCGTCACCTTATTAAGCTTATTATTTGTATTAGCATTAATATATGGGGTGATGTTTGTTGTACCGATTGGCGGAGCAGATATGCCTGTTGTTATTTCTTTGCTCAACTCTTTCACCGGTTTGGCAGCAGCATTCGGCGGATTTTTATACGACAACAAAGTAATGCTTACCGGTGGTATTCTTGTAGGTTCTGCAGGTACCTTATTGACAATTGTGATGTGTAAGGCAATGAACCGTTCCTTATTCAGTGTTATTTTCGGAGCATTCGGCGAAAGTACCGCTGCAAGCAATACCGATGTTAAGGGATCGATTAAAGATATTCAAACTACCGACCTTGCCGTATTAATGAATTATTCGAAAAAGGTTGTGATCGTTCCCGGTTACGGATTAGCAGTTGCGCAAGCACAGCATGTAATCCACGAACTGGAAATGCTGCTCGAAGAGCGCGGCGTGGAAGTAAAATATGCGATCCATCCGGTAGCCGGACGTATGCCCGGACACATGAACGTATTATTAGCCGAGTCAAATGTGGATTACAGCAAGCTGATAGAAATGGAAGAAATCAATCCGGAGTTCGATCAAACAGATGTTGTACTGGTAGTAGGTGCAAACGATGTTGTAAACCCTGCCGCTAAATCCGATCCTTCTTCTCCCATTTACGGAATGCCTATTCTGGAAGTTGATCGTGCAAAACATATTATTGTAAACAAACGTTCTATGAGCGCCGGTTATGCCGGAATTGATAACCTGCTGTTCTACGACGAAAAAACAAATATGTTTTTCGGGGATGCCAAAAAAGCATTGACGGATCTGGTTGCCGAGTTAAAAACTTTATAAAACTCGTTTTATAAATGGCATGTTCAATGAAGGGCATGCCATTATTTTTCTTCCGGGAATGAATAAATACCTCATTATATTTTGTCTGTTGTTTTCCGGGGATGCCTATGCTCAAAAAAACAGGATTGATTCCTTAATGCATATTAAGATTGATTCGGTAATGGTAGTGAGTGCAAAAAGAGGTTTAAGCATGAACGACTTCGTACGCGTAATGATTAACGATACCGCCTTCTACGAAGCTTTCCGAAACTTAAAACGTTTTTCTTTTATTGCCGAAAATAATATCAATACCTATACGCCTAAGGATAAACCGCAAGCAAAAATTTATCGCAAAATTTATCATAACAATACCGGATCAATATACAAACAAGAAGTACTCGAAAGCCGGGACAGCGGAAAAGTTTACAAGCGTAGCGGTGATTATAACCTGTACACCGTTCGTATGTTTTCCTATATTTTTATGAATGAAGGAAACAGTGATTATATCGAATCCGGAATTACTTCGAAACAAAAAGATGAAGAAGGGTATAAGCAAAAATTAAAGACCTTAATTTTTAATCCGGGGGCACCGGTAGAAGGAGTTCCTCTCATCAGCTCTAAAACAAAAATTTTTGAAGAGCCTCTCAAAGAACATTACGACTTCAACTTTTACCATGCCCGCTATCAGGATACGATTCCTGTATATTATTTTACCGGCAAGATAAAAGCCGGAACTAAAAAATCCGTCATCGACGATTTAATGATTAAAGAATTAACCACTGTTTTTGACGGAAGAAATTTTAATATCCTGGGAAGATATATCGATATGTCTTATACTTCGATTCCCTTCGATTTTGATGTAAAAATGAGGATAGAACTAAGCTATATAGATGAAAACACCCTGGTTCCCACAAAAATATTCTATAATGGCAACTGGGATATTCCGTTTAAAAGTCCCGAAATCTGTACCTTTGATATAAAACATTATAATTTTAAATAGGCCGGTATCTAATGATCCCAAAAGAAACCATCGATCGCATTTTCGACACTGTTCAAATTGAAGAGGTGGTGGGAGATTTTGTGCATTTAAAAAAACGCGGACAAAACCTTTTAGGCAATTGCCCTTTTCATAATGAGAAAACTCCCTCCTTTACCGTTTCTCCGGTTAAGGGTATCTATAAATGTTTCGGATGCGGCAAAGCAGGGAACTCCGTGAACTTCATTATGGAACATGAGAAGTTCAGCTATCCCGAAGCACTTCGTTATCTCGCGAAAAAATATAATATAGAAATTGAGGATACAGAAGCATTATCGGATGAGGACAAAGAGCTGCACGATAAACGCGAAAGTTTATTAGTACTTAGCGAGTATGCAAAAAAGTTTTTTATCGACATTCTTTGGGATACGGAAGAAGGAAAAACAATCGGGCTGAGTTATTTTAAGGAACGCGGATTCCGGGAAGAGATCATTAAAAAATTCGAACTAGGTTTTAGTCCCGATCAATGGGATACACTTACCCGCAGAGCCCTCGAAAATGCTTATAAAACAGAGTATCTTGAAGAGACAGGTTTAAGTATTCACAACGAAGAACGTAATAGTTATTACGATCGTTTCCGGGGAAGAGTGATGTTCCCGATTCACAGCCTTACCGGACGTGTGATTGCTTTCGGAGGAAGAACTCTGAAAACCGATTCCAAAAGCCCGAAATATGTAAACTCTCCCGAAAGCGAAATCTATCATAAGAGTAATGTATTATACGGAATTTTCTTTGCCAGAAAAGCTATCCGCGAATTCGATACTTGTTTTTTGGTAGAAGGTTATACCGATGTTGTTTCTTTGCATCAGGCAGGAGTAGAAAACGTAGTCGCTTCATCGGGAACCTCTCTTACAACCGAACAAATCCGGCTGGTTGCCCGGTTCACAAAAAATATTACAATTTTGTATGATGGTGACGCCGCAGGAATAAAAGCATCTCTACGCGGTATCGATATGATTCTCGAAGAAGGACTGAATGTAAAAATCGTTCTCTTTCCCGAAGGCCATGATCCCGACTCTTATATTCGCGAAGTAGGAAGTTCGTCTTTCAACGAGTACGTTCTTTCCAATCAAAAAGATTTTATCCTATTTAAAACTTCCTTGCTGCTTAGTGAAGTTCAAAATGATCCGGTTAAGAAGGCCGGATTAATACGTGAGATTGTTGAGAGTATTGCTAAAATTCCCGACTCCATTAAAGCCTCTGTATTTATTAAAGAATGCAGTGTCCTGATGGAGATTGAAGAGCGTGTGCTGCTTTCCGAATTGAACAAGCTTCGCATCCGAAAAGTTCGTAAAGAGAATGATTTAGATCAAACCCCTTTACCCGAACCTGAATTAGGGCTAGTGATTGAGCAAAGCAGGATAAGTCTGAATGATGATTATCAGGAACGGGAAATAATTCGTCTTCTTTTAAATTACGGAACGCAAACCAATTGGGATTTGGAGCATCCTGATTTAACCGTGATACAACATATCTTAGATACCGTCAAAGATCAGAATATACAATTCGCTAACGAGTCGTATAAACATATTATAGAAATAGCGAAGGATGAATTTGAGCAGGACCGTTTTCCCGATCAGTCATTCTTTGTTAATCATTCCGATACGAATGTCCAGCAATCCGTAGCATCGGTATTATCTAACCCTTATCAACTCAGCGGTCGCTGGATCGATCACGACATCATTGTTCCCCGTGAAGACCAGAACCTAAAGCTATCCATCGATAATGCCTTCGATCATTTGTTACTGCGTAAAGCACGCCGATTAAAAACAGAGTTTACCGATCAGTTAAAAGAAAAGCATAGTGATGAAGAAGCTGATATATTAATGCAAAAATATCTTAATGTTGCACTGTTGGAAATTGAGTTATGCCAAAAGCTGGGGATTATTGTTACGGGGTAATTTAATCTTCTATTACCCAGGTTAGCATATAATCCTCCAGTTCTGTATAGTACACCTGGAAGTCTTTCTTATAATCCTCTTTTACAATTTTACAGTTTACAGATCCTTCTCCCGAAAATTTAAAGGGTTGAATTTGTATGCCTGAGATAAACGGAAGGTTTCCTTTACCGTATAATTTAAAGAGCGACTCCTTAGCTCCCCAACAAACGTATAGTTGCTCGATACGATGTTCTTCATCAACGAAGCTTAATTCATCTTCACTTAAAAAGCGCTTCTCGATTCTGCGAATTTTATCGCTCATCTTTTCGATATCGATTCCTGCTTTTCTATCCTTACAAATGATTACGGCAGCAAAATCGTTGGAATGACTGATGGAAATCTGATAGGGGAAATTAACCAGATAAGGTTTATTATTTTCATCAAGCTGACAATCGATATATAAATTGGTATTGAGCAAGGTGCGGAGCAAAACCCTGCTTCCCAGCCAATGCATGTTTCGTTTCTTACCGTTGAGTCCTTCGTAAAAACGCTTTTCGGCATCGTTAAGCTGTAATTTTGCATAAAGTTCCTCCGCATTTTCGGTAATATGCCATACCGCTAAGACCGAATCCCGGTTTAAATTTCGTGTATATATAACAGGCATCGAATATGCAAAGCTTATAATGAATACTTTTTCAGAAAATATTTTTACTTTCGACAAAAGTAAGTAATCAAACGATGATTTTATCAGATAAACGTATTTTAGAAGAGATCGCGAAAGGAACGATCGTTATTGAACCCTATAAAAGAGAATGTTTAGGTACCAATTCCTATGATGTTCATTTAGGAAAATATTTAGCAACCTACCGGAACAGGGTATTGGATGCCCGCCTGCATAATGAGATCGATCATTTTGAAATTCCGGCAGACGGTTTTGTCTTACAACCTGATACTTTATACTTAGGGGTAACGATGGAATACACCGAAACACATGCCCATGTACCTTTCCTCGAAGGTAAATCGAGTACAGGCCGTTTGGGAATTGACATCCATGCTACTGCCGGTAAAGGAGATGTAGGCTTCTGTAATACCTGGACACTCGAAATTTCCTGTGCACAACCGGTACGTATTTATCCGGGCATGCCTATCGGACAGTTGATTTATTTTGCTGTGGAAGGCTCTATCGAAACGATGTACAATACTAAACGAAATGCCAAATACAATACCAAAACCGTAAGACCTGTAGAAAGCATGATGTGGAAGAATACGTTTTAACCAAACTCATACACAATGAAAAAGATTTTCACTTTAACGATTCTATGTTTGCTATTCGCCGGCTATGGATTCACACAAATAGGAGTTTATAATGGTAAGCCCCGATACAAAGTAGAAAGTTATAGAGAAGGTGTTCATTTGGGCGACATGGTACTCGTACTATACCCTACTATTGCACCTAAACATGTACGCAACTTCGACAGTTTAGTAAGTATCAGTTTCTATGATACTACTGCATTTCATCGTGTTATACCGGGTTTTGTAATTCAGGGCGGAGATCCAAACTCACGTCACGGTCCGCGTAATACCTGGGGTTACGGACAAGCCGGACAACAAACGGTTCCCGCAGAATTTAATCCTGTATCCCATCTTCGCGGAGTTCTTTCCGCAGCCAGAAGTACGGATATTAATAGTGCCACTTCACAATTTTTTATCTGTCACGCAAGTGCTGCTTCTTTAAACTGGAACTATACCGCATACGGCAAAGTAGAAAACGGAATCAATATTGTTGACAGTATTGTCTTATCACCACGTGATGTGAATGATAATCCGCTGAAAAAAATTGAGATGTTTATTACGCGGCTTCCCGATGATAACACTACTATACAAGCACCTGAAACATCAGTTCCCTCCGATCAGGAAAGAGGGGTACATGCTACACAAAAATTTGAATGGTCTGCGGTTAATGGAGCAGAAGTGTATCATCTCGAATTATCCAAAGATTCTACCTTTAACACGCTTACCTATAAGGAATGGACCAATACCAATTCCTTTACGATAAAAAATTTAGAGCAAGGCTCTCAAACTTACTATTGGAGAGTAAAAGCAAATAACGGTGGATACATCAGTGATGCATCCGATGTAAAAAGTTTTATAACCGGGCTCTTCCCTCCAGCACTTGTAGAACCTCAGCAGGCAAGCATTTTACCGGGAGTAGATGTAACAACCGTATGGACTCGTGTAGAAGGTACCGACAGCTATCGCATACAGGTATCTACCAATTCACTTTTCCCGCAGAGTACCCTTAAATTTGAGCAGGGAGGAATTACCGATACAAGCATAGTGATAAACGGGCTAGATGCGAACCGTAAATATTACTGGAGAGTTGCTACAGAATTAGGAACAAGTGTCGGAGATTATTCGGCGAATCGTTATTTCACTACCGGTGTTGTGAATTCGGTTTTCAACGAAAGGGTTAATCTGAACATCTTCCCAAATCCTGTGCAGGAATATTTATATTTCTCTCATCCAAAAGGTATATATAAAATCGAGTTATATACGACACAAGGGTCATTGTTAAAGTCCTTCGACAAAGGAGCCTGGAATTATGAAAACGATTCCTATTCGATATCCCTGAACGGGCTGGGACCTTCGATGTATTTTATTCGTGTTTATTCGGAGGATGGGGTATATGGAAGCAGGTTTTTGAAAGTAGAGTAGGTGGGAATGGGGTTAGACATCGGTTTAAAAGAGACGATATCAAGACAAAAAACGGCAGACAATAAAGAGAAATATGATACCAGACTACCAATCATTAATGCTTCCATTATTAAAACTTGTTTCAGATGGGCAGGAACACAAATACAGAGACTTGATTGAACGCTTAGCAATCAAATTTGAAATAACAGACGAAGAAAGAAAAGAACTCTTGGCAAGTGGTACTCAAGCCATATTTGACAACAGAGTTGGCTGGGCAAAGACATATTTAAAAAAGGCAGGACTTCTTGACTCGCCAAAACGAGCAACTTTCGTAATCACAGACCTGGGCAAACAGACATTAACACAAAACCCTAACCGAATCGATGCAAAGTATTTAAGACAATTTCCGGCATTCTTAGAGTTTCAAAACGCATCAAGAAATGACAACGAAATTGAAGAAGAAACTACAACCATCATTGCTACAAATGAACAAACGCCGGAAGAAAGTTTAGACAAAGCGTATCAGAGGATTAGAAAATCTTTAGCCTCTGAACTTTTAAACAAAGTGGTAGAACTTTCGCCTGCCTTTTTCGAGAGACTTGTAGTTGAACTACTTGTGAAAATGGGATACGGTGGTTCAATAAAAGACGCAGGGAAAGCAATGGGGAAAAGTGGAGATGAAGGAATTGACGGAACTATTAAAGAAGATAAACTTGGGCTTGATATTATTTACATACAAGCTAAACGTTGGAAACCAGGAAATATAGTTGGACGACCAGAACTACAAAAGTTTGTCGGAGCACTTGCCGGACAAGGCGCCAAAAAAGGGATTTTCATCACGACTTCAAATTTTACTAAAGAAGCATTAGAATATACACCGAGAAACGAGACAAAAATTGTACTTATTGATGGTAAACAGCTTGCCCAACTAATGATTGACTATAATCTTGGCTGCACGACACAGCAGATTTACGAACTGAAAAAAATTGATAGTGACTACTTTGGAGAAGAGTAAATCATGCTAAAAACGATACAACTGATTGTAAAAATTAGTCCAATCCTATTAAGGGCTAAGACATTACTATTCATATAGCCCATAGAATTGATCTTTGGTTCGTATTACTCTGAAAGCATCATGACCCTGTTAGTACAGTTAAAAAATCATGAGTCATTTTTTATGATGAAGAGGACGAATAAATAAGCCGGAAAATTATTCAGGAATAAAACACCTACCCAAAAAACCATAAAAAAACGATCCTTGAATTCAAGGATCGTTTTTTTATGTATCATCTTTTATTTCGTTGCCAGTTCGGAAACAAATCCGTCATCAACTAAAATACGTCCGCAATGCTCGCAAACAATAACTTTTTTACGTTGACGGATATCCGATTGGCGCTGAGGTGGGATCTTGTTGAAACATCCCGCACAGGAATCGCGTTGGATAGTAACTACCGCCAAACCGTTTTTCGCATTGTTACGTAAACGGTTATAAGCGATTAAAAGACGTTCTTCAATTTGTTTTTCAGCTTTTGCAGCTTTCTTCATGAACGCTTCCTCTTCTTTTTCGGTCTCTTTGGTAATAACATCCAGCTCGCCTTTTTTAAGATCCAGATCTTTTCTGCGTTCTTCCAGATTTACCAATGCCTGCTCAAGTGTTTTTGTTTTAGAAGTGATCTCAAAACCGAACTCCTTAATTTTCTTTTCGGCAACCTGAATTTCCAATCCTTGAATCTCTATCTCTTTCGCAAGCGCTTCGAATTCACGATTGTTTTTTACATTGTTTTGTTGCTCTTCGTATTTTTTAATCAACTGATTAGATTGTTTAATAAGATTTTTCTTATTGACAATATCATCTTCTAAAGCGTTGATTTCCTCTTTGATTTTATGAATACGCGTTTCTAAACCGGCTACATCATCTTCTAAATCTGCAACCTCCATCGGTAATTCTCCACGTACCGTTCTGATCTTATCGATCTCGGTATGGATGGTTTGTAATTCGTATAAAGCTTTTAGTTTTTGTTCTACCGTTGCTTCCATTTATATAAATTATGTTTCTATCGTTTTTGGCCTGATATCGCTTTCTGTTAAAGCCTGATCAAATAAAATAACGGACCGGATTTGTATTAATTTTCGTTAAGCAGAGGGCAAAGGTAGGAAATTTATTTTGAATTTTTTCCAATAATAAATCCATCGTAAAGCGCTCACTTTCATAGTGTCCTATGTCTGCAATGATAATTTTATCCTCGGCATCAAAGAATTGATGATATTTATAATCGGCTGTAATAAAGATATCTGCACCCGCAGCTATCGCTTCTTTCAGCAAAAAACTACCTGAACCACCACATACTGCTACCTTTTGAATGTTTTTATCCAATAGTTTCGTATATCGAATGAGCTTTAAATCAAGCCTTTCCTTTAACAGGCGTAAAAAATCATGGCCCTCAACAGGCTCATCCAAACGGGCAATCATCCCAGAACCAACTCCTTCATACTTATTTTCTAACCGGTAAACATCGTATGCCGGCTCTTCATAAGGATGTACTGTTTTCAATACCCTTATCAGTTTACTCTCTAAATAATCCTGAAAAACGAATTCGATGCGTTGTTCGTTTTCAGTATGTCTTTCCTCTTTCTTACCTGTAAAAGGCTTCGCTGCCAAAGACGCTTTAAAAGTTCCCTGACCCGAGCTCTCGTAGCTGCATTCGCTGTATTCACCAATGTTCCCGGCTCCTGCTTCAAACAATGCGGTACGCAGTTGTTCGCTATAGGCAGCGGGGATAAAAGTAACCAGCTTTTTCAACAGACCCCGCTTAGGACTCAATATCTGTGCATCTTTCAAGCCTATCTTCTCAATAATTTTATGATTAACACCCTGATATACATTATCTAAATTAGTATGTATGGCGTATAGAGCAATATCGTTTCTAATCGCTTTCATAACAACCCGCTCGATATAAGTCTTTCCGTTAAACTTCTTCAATCCTGAAAAAACAATGGGGTGATGCGAAATAATTAAGTCGGCTCCTTCGCGAATCGCCTCATCTACAACCTCTTCGGTACAATCTAAGCTGATAAGCGCTTTTTTAACTTCTTTTTGCGGGTTTCCTACCAATAATCCCGAATTATCGTAAGATTCCTGGTAAGAAAGCGGTGCTATTTGTTCTAAAAAATTACTTATTTCCGAAAGTATCATGCTGTAAATGTGCAAAAAATAAAAAAATAATTAAATTTATTTTATGATAACTATAGCCGTTTATAATTTAAAGGGTGGAGTCGGGAAGACTGCCACCGCTGTAAACCTTGCTGCCATTGCTTCTTCGGAAGACAAGCGCACTTTACTTTGGGATTTAGACCCTCAGGGTTCAACCTCCTTTTATTATAAAGTGAAGCCTAAAGTTAAAGGCGGACTCAGAAGTTTGATCGGTAAGCAGTCGGAATTGCTCGAAGCCATTAAAGAAACCGAGTATCAGAACCTGGATGTAATACCTGCTGACTTAAGTTTACGTAATGTAGATATCCATCTCGATGAACAAAGATCATCGCGGCGGAAATTGGCCGAATCGCTCAAAGAATTATCCGGACATTACGATATCCTCTTTATCGACGCCCCTCCGGGAATATCCTTACTTTCGGAAAATCTTTTTTACGCTGCCGATTTTATCCTGATGCCTATGATTCCGACCATTTTGTCGATTCGCAGCTACGATATGATTACCGAATTTTTTACCAACAATGGCCTGGACCAGGAAAAAATACTTGCATTCTTCTCCATGTTCGATGTCAGAAAGAATATGCATAACGACTTTGTGGAAGAATACACGAAGAAAAAGAAATTCCTGAAAACCGTTATCCCTTATTCTACCGATGTGGAACGTATGGGAATACACGAAGCTCCTTTGGTATATTATTCAACCTATTCCAAAGCGGCACAAGCTTATCACGATCTTTGGTCCGAACTCAAACGAAAAATCAAATAAGTTGTTATAGGAAAGCGGGCTGCCTCCCGCTTTTTTATTTATTGAGGATTTTATATTGAATTCAGATTTCAATTTTATCTTTGCATCAAAATTCGTGGTTTTTGAATATTAAAGACATCTTCCAGATATACAAAACCGACGATCGTGTAAAATCTTTAGCCCATGCATTGGCTGCTAGACCAAATGCACACATCCACCTGAAAGGATTGGTAGGTTCGTCGGATGTATTTATTGCTTCCGCATTGTATTTTATGCAAAAGCGAGGGAATCTCTTTGTCCTTCCCGATCGTGAAGAGGCGGTTTATTTCATGAACGACCTGGAAAATCTAAGCGACCGTCCGGTATTATTGTTCCCCTCTTCTTATCGTAAAGCATACGACATTACCAATATCGACAGTGCTTCCGTATTACAACGTACCGAAGTCCTGAACGAACTAAAACAGAATTCGGACATAAGCAAACTGGTTGTAAGTTACCCCGAAGCGCTTGCAGAAAAAGTGATTGATAAAAGCGTACTCGAAAAAAATACCTTAGAGATTCGTGTCGGCGATACCTTGGGCATAGAATTTATCAATGAATTTCTAAGCGAATACACATTCAGCCGGGAAGATTTTGTGTATGAAGCCGGACAATTTTCCATTCGCGGTGGTATTATCGATATCTTTTCTTTCTCTCACGACTTACCTTATCGTATTGAATTCTCCGACGATCATATCGAATCAATACGTACGTTTAACATCGACGATCAACTGTCGGTACAGGAAGTAAAAGCAATTACCATTTTGCCGAACATACAATCGAAATTAAGCGCCGAACATTCTGTTTCATTCCTCGATTATCTTTCTCCCGATACTGCGGTCTGGATTAAAGAAGTTGAGTTTACGCTTGATATTATTGATCAGGGGCTCGATAAGGCTAATCAGATTTTCAAAGGATTGAATGCAGATGAAAAAACTCTTCATCCTGAATACATCGATCCGAATTATGTATTTTTAAGAAAAACAGACTTTAACCAACAACTGAATCGTTTTTCGGTTATCGAATTCGGGAAACAATTTTTCTACGATGCGGATACTTCCATTTTCTTTTCTATAAAACCCCAACCTTCGTTTAACAAAGACTTTAACCTCTTAATCCATAACTTCAGGAAGAACGAAACAGAAGGAATACAGAATTTCATTTTCGCCGATCAGTCGAAACAAATCGAACGTTTATATACCATCTTCGAAGATATTGCCGCCGCGGCAGGTAACGGAGAGAAAGCGGTACAATTTACACCCATCCCTTTATCCATTCGTGAAGGCTTTATCGATGAAGAAATAAAATTCGCCTGCTATACCGACCATCAGATCTTCGATCGTTACTATAAATATAAGCTCAAGAAAAACTATGCCCGTTCACAAGCCCTTACTTTAAAAGAGCTACGCGAATTAAAGCCCGGAGATTATGTGGTACATATTGATCATGGTATCGGGAAATACGCTGGCTTGGAAAAAATTGAAGTAAACGGAAAAATTCAGGAGACCATACGTTTGGTGTATGCAGACAACGACTTATTGTATGTCAATATTAATTCGCTAAACCGTGTTTCGAAATATACCGGCAAAGATGGCACTGCTCCGAAAATGCATAAGCTGGGAACAGATGCCTGGGAGAAGCTGAAAAAAAATACTAAAAAAAAAGTTAAGGATATTGCCCGCGATCTAATCAAATTGTATGCAAAGCGTAAATCGCAAAAAGGAAATGCTTTTTATCCCGATACTTATCTTCAAACAGAGCTTGAAGCATCCTTTATGTTTGAAGATACTCCCGATCAGATAAAAGCGACCGCCGATGTCAAGAAAGATATGGAAGCAGCACATCCAATGGACCGCTTAATATGCGGGGATGTAGGTTTCGGGAAAACGGAGATTGCCGTTCGTGCAGCCTTTAAGGCCGTTGCGGATAGTAAGCAGGTTGCCATATTGGTTCCTACTACTATTCTGGCTATGCAACATCATAAGACGTTCAGCGAGCGCTTAAAAGATTTTCCTTGTAATGTTGAATACATCAGTCGCTTTAAAACTGCCAAACAAATTAAAGAAACTCTCGCACGCGTAGCTGAAGGGAAGGTTGATATCTTAATCGGCACCCACCGTATCGTAAGTAAGGATGTGAAGTTTAAAGACCTGGGCTTACTCATTATTGATGAGGAACAAAAATTTGGTGTTGCCACCAAAGAGAAACTGAAACAAATGCGTGTAAATGTTGATACGCTTACACTTACTGCTACCCCTATTCCCCGTACCCTGCATTTTTCTTTAATGGGCGCGCGCGATTTATCCATTATCAACACTCCTCCTCCCAATCGTCAGCCGGTTGTTACCGAATTGCATGTATTCAATGAGAAGCTTATTAAAGAGGCTGTCGAGTATGAGGTAGAACGTGGAGGACAGGTATTCTTTATTCACAACCGTGTTCAGGATATACATCAAATTGCCGGACTCATTCAACGTATTTGTCCGGGAGTGCGTGTATGTGTGGGACATGGACAAATGAACGGAGAGGACCTCGAAGAGGTCATGCTTCAGTATGTGAACGGGGAATACGATGTATTGGTTGCCACAACTATTATCGAATCGGGATTGGATATTTCCAATGCCAATACCATGTTAATTAACAATGCTCATCATTTCGGACTCAGTGACCTGCATCAGATGCGTGGCCGCGTAGGACGTTCAAATAAAAAAGCTTTTTGTTATTTATTGAGCCCGCCCTTATCGGTCCTTACCCCCGAAGCCCGTAAACGTTTAAGTGCTATTGAAGAGTTCTCGGACCTGGGGAGCGGATTTAATGTGGCAATGCGAGATCTGGATATCCGTGGAGCGGGAAATCTATTGGGTGCCGAACAAAGCGGATTTATTGCCGAAATCGGGTACGAGATGTATCATAAAATTCTAGATGAGGCTATACACGAATTGAAAGACGATGAGTTTAAGGAATTGTTTAAAGATGAAAAGCCCAAACCTTTTGTCGGCTATTGCCAGATTGATACCGATCAGGAATTACATATACCTGATGAATACGTTACCAATATACAGGAACGTTTAAGCTTATACACCGAATTGAATAAAATTGAAAACGAAGATGAATTGCTTAGTTTCGAAAAGAATTTGGAAGATCGCTTTGGACCTATCCCCCGGGAAGTGCATGAATTATTAAATGCCATGCGTTTACAATGGATAGCCAAGGAGATAGGTTTTGAGAAATTATCGCTCAAGCAAAATACCATGCGCGGATATTTTCCGGCGAATCCGAACTCTAAATTTTATGAATCCGAAATATTTCAAAGCATACTCGTATTTGTGCAACAGCACCCTCGCGGTGTTCGTATGAAAGAAGGGAAATCGAGTTTAATGCTTACCTTCGAAAAAATTACATCCGTATCGGATGCTATTGAAATACTGAAAGGAATGAGGCCTTCAGAAGTATATGTATAAATATTATTTAGAATGAAACCCACAGAAATCAATATAAAATGGAAAGCCTTAGCCGGAAAAATCGCCAGGGATTTTGATTCGGAAGAACCTGATGTGAAAGTAATGTTATTTTTAATCGGGGTGCAGGAACTGGGACAGGGGCCACGCAAATTTTCGAAACGGCAAAAAGAAGAATTGATGCATATTGCCACCTGTCGTTTATTAAGCGAAATGGGCTTCTACCAGTTAGAAGGACTCGATCAGGATGGATGGCCGCATTGGAAACTGATAAAAAAAATTCCACCTTATACCTTAATGGAACAGGAATATTTAATTAAACAATTAATCATACATTATTTCGAATCGGAAGTAGAAAAAGAACAATAATGTATGGATCCGAATTTGTTCTGCGGAGTATAAATTGAATTATTAACATGAAAAAAATAAGCAAGACATTGATCATCCTTTTCGGAATGCTGTCGGCAGCACAAGCCCAGAAAACCGATTCGCTTATTCTCCTTGCTACTTCTGTTTCGGATATCGCTGTCGATAAATTAGGGAATTATTATTATACCGATCATAGCATCAATCTCCATAAAATTGATAATTATGCCAAACGCACATTCAACTATTCAAGTCAACGCAATGGAAAAATTAACAGTATCGATGTTAAAAATCCTTTGCAGGTATTGGTATTCTATTCCGATTTCCAAACCCTAAAATTTCTCGACGGAAATTTATCTGAGATAAACACCTATTCCATCCGCGATAATTATCAGGAAGGAATCATTCGTTTGGTATGTGCTTCGAACAATAATGGTTTCTGGATGTACGATGAAAGCAATCGCAAGCTGATCAAGGTGGGAGATAATTTCAGAGCAGGTTTTACAAGCGGAGATTTATTTCAGGTATTAGGCAGTAAAATCATCCCTAACCGTATGTCGGAATATGGCGACGAACTTTTTATAAATGACCCATCCAAAGGAATCTATGTATTCGATTTATTCGGAGGATACAAAAGGCGGTTACCCATTAAGGATGTACAGTGGTTTGGTTTCGAGAAAGATTATCTGATCTATTATACCGGCCAAGCCTTGCATAGTTATCATTTACCCAGCACCCGGGATGAATTGATCTGGGAAAGCGGGGGAGGCAGTGTCCGCAAACTTATTCCCTATGCCGATCGTTATTTAAGCGTATCAGGCGATAGCCTGTATGTAAAATACAGTTCCTCATTGGAATAAAGATTCGCAGGTATTCATTTTTAGCATAAAATAACCTAATTTTGCAATCCAAAAAACAATGAGGCTCTGAAGAGCAAACTTATGTTAGATAAATTAGAAGCCATAAAAAGACGGTTTGAGGATGTTGAGAAGGAGCTTAGCTCTCCGGAAGCGATGTCGGATATGAAGCGTTTTGCGCAATTGAATAAAGAATATAAAGAACTTAGCAAGATTGTTGAGCAGCATCGAATTTACAGCAATATCATGAGTAATATTGACTCCAATAAGCAAATTTTAGCGACCGAAAAGGATGAAGAATTTCGTGAGATGGCTAAAAGCGAGTTGGATCAATTGCTGGAAGAGAGAGATGAAATCGAAGAGGTAATACGATTAATGCTGATTCCTAAGGACCCTGAAGATGCCCGGAATGCCATTCTTGAGATACGTGCCGGAGCCGGCGGAGATGAAGCCAGTCTGTTTGCAGGCGACTTATTCCGTATGTATCAACGTTATTGCGAACAAAAGGGTTGGAAAACCGAATTGGTAGATTATACAGAAGGTACAGCGGGAGGCTATAAAGAGATTATTTTAAATGTGATTGGGGAAGATGTGTATGGTACCTTAAAATACGAATCGGGGGTACATCGTGTACAACGTGTACCCGCCACCGAAACTCAGGGGCGGGTACATACCTCCGCTGCTTCGGTAGTTGTATTACCCGAAGCCGACGAATTTGATATTGACCTAAAATCCAATGATATACGTAAGGATTTATTCTGTTCGTCGGGACCCGGCGGGCAGTCGGTAAATACCACCTATTCGGCGGTACGTTTAACACATATTCCAACCGGTATTGTAGCACAATGCCAGGATGAAAAATCGCAGCATAAGAATTTCGACAAAGCCCTTTCGGTATTGCGTTCGCGTATTTATGAGATGGAATATGCCAAACGTATGGAAGAAGTAGCCAAAAAACGTAAAACTATGGTTTCTACCGGCGACCGTTCAGCGAAAATTCGTACCTATAATTTCCCCCAAAGCCGTTTAACCGATCACCGTATTGGTCTTACCAACTATAACCTTTCGGGAGTAATGGATGGAGACATTCAGGATACGATCGATCAATTGCAATTGGCTGAGAATGCGGAACGTATGAAAGAGGGTACAACAGCTTAATTCTTTTTTATATTTTTTGTTGACAAATACAATAAAGAACCTATATTTGCAGTCCTAACCAAAACGGAGTGGTAGTTCAGCTGGTTAGAATGCCTGCCTGTCACGCAGGAGGTCGCGGGTTCGAATCCCGTCCATTCCGCAAAGCCTCACAAAATGTGGGGCTTTTTGTTTTATATCAAGCTATTATATTAACCTTATGGCGAAATGGGATGATAAGACAAAGACTCTATATAACATGCAACCTTTATAGAACAAGAGGGAATTAGAATTATTGCAATAGGTTAGACATATTTGATGCCTCTTCTATAATTCCTTTAGATACAGTCTCACTTATAATTCCTGCCATTGTCATTTCAGTAAACTTACCTATAAAAATTTCCTTCCGGTTCTTCCTGCCTAAGAAGTACAGATTGTCTAGCTCCTGCTCTTCAATATGATCTGTAGTATCCCCATTTGTTGTACCAAAAATTCTTCATGCTAGGTTAAACATTTGATTGATTAAGTTCCTTCATCATGAAAAATAATTAGGGTATTAATTGAAAAGATACAATCTTTGCCCAAGATGAACCGGATTGAAATTTTAGGCTTTGGCTTTGCTATTATCGGAATATGGCTGAACACCCGCCAAATTATTTGGTGCTGGCTCTTAACCATTATTAGCTCAATCTGTTATTTCTTTTATTTTATAGAATTAAAACTCTATGCCGATTCGCTCTTACAGCTCTTCTTTGTTGTGATGGGAATTTTCGGATGGATCAATTGGAAAAAAATTAAGGCCTACCAACAGCAGGTATATTCCTGGTCAAATAATCAGCTTATACTCTGCACGCTGATGGTCGTATCAGCTACCCTGTTTTTAGGCGGCTTCTTAAAAATTTATACCGATGCTTCCTTACCCTTTTTAGACAGTTTCTGCCTGGGATTAAGCTTAACAGCTACCTGGCTGTCTGCAAAAAAAGTTATTGAAAATTGGGTTGTATGGATCTTC
The DNA here is from genome assembly GCA_964454645.1 of uncultured Sphingobacteriaceae bacterium. Taxonomy (GTDB): domain Bacteria; phylum Bacteroidota; class Bacteroidia; order Sphingobacteriales; family Sphingobacteriaceae; genus CAYVTM01. The sequence continues at coordinate 123,198 of CAYVTM010000005.1, forward strand.
GTCGATTTTATTTATGTCGGTATTTATATATTTAAGGACGCTTATTTAACAGCTGTCTTATACACTATCTTAATTATATTAGCCGTTATTGGTTATCGTTCATGGAAAAAAACACAAGTACAAAAAGTATTGTGAAAATTGCAGTCATCGGTCCGGAATCTACCGGAAAATCGGAACTTTCGGAACAGCTTGCAGCGCATTATAATACACTCCGGGTACCTGAATATGCACGGAAATATTGTACAAACTTAAACAGGGAATGTACGCTGGCAGATGAGCTTGCGATCTTTCGGGGACAATTGCTTTCGGAAGAAGAGGCTCTTACAAAACTGAAAAAAGTAAATAAGCTTCCTCCTCGACTGTTGATTTGCGACACAACGATTATTACCGTAAAAATTTGGTGCGAACATGTGTTCGGATTTTGCCCGGATGAAGTAGAGCAGGAATATCAGCAAAGAAAATACGATGTTTATCTTTTGATGGATATTGATTTACCCTGGGAGGAAGATCCATTACGGGATTTCCCGCATCTGCGTACTTATTTTATGGAATGGTATATACGATTAATGAAGGAGAAGCAAGCGAATTTCATCATCATCTCGGGAAGCGGAGATGCCAGAAAACAAAAAGCGTTACAGGCAATAGAATCATTTCTGGATTCCCTTTCTTAATCCCTTTTCAGTCGCATAAAATTTTGTGGCTTTTCCAGCTTCCCAAAACCGAATTTTTTATACAATCCATGTGCATCTTGTGTACTCAGCAACCAACGGTTTACGTCTTTTAAATTCGGGTCCTCCAGAATGCATTTAAGCATAAATTTTCCCAAGCCTTTCCCTTGATATTCCTCCACGATAAATACATCAGCCAGGTACGCAAAGCGGCTAAAGTCGGTAACCACCCGTGCAAAGCCGATTTGTCTTTCGTAGTGATAAAGTGCAACACAATAAGAATTGCCGATCGATTTTTTGATTTTTCTCCGGGACAAGTCTTTTGCCCAATAACTGCCTGCCAAGAAATTATAAATGACATCTAAATCTGTTTTTTTGATATCATTACTAAAAAGATAAACCCGTTTTTTCTTTTCGTATTTCATCAGAGGTATAGAATAAATATTATTTCGGTACGCGTGATTTTCGGTTTGCCAGATACACCCCCGTTAGTATTGCTGCAATCCCGATAATATGTACAATCCCCAGGTTCTCCCCATCCATCAGACCCCAGGACAGAGCTACGATAGGAATCAGATAGGTTACCGATGAGGCATATACCGGAGTAGTCAGTTTCACTAACATATTAAATAAGATAAGCGAGATGGCTGTTCCAAAAAGCGATAAGATAATTATCGATATAAACGCGTCCTGGTTTCCGGGAATAAATGCTATTTCCATAAAATCGGTTTGTGCAAAAAGATACCATCCGAAAAGAGGCCCGATAAAAATTAATACCATAGAGGATATCGCCATCGAAGGAATATCCTGTAAATAATATTTAATCAGGTTCACACTCCATGCATAACAAATGGTTGCTACCAGTATGTATAAACCATACGTAAAGTTAGGATCTATGGATCCGTTTCCTCTCAGTAAAATTAATACCACCGCACCGACAAGCCCGAGTATAATACCCAAAACTTTTTGTGTCGAGAAATGCTGCTTAAAGAATACAAAGGAGATAACTAAAGTAAAAATGGGTGTTAAGGAATTGAGCACTCCCGCCGTCGAGCTGTTCAATTTGGTTTGTGCAAATGCGAAAAGAATTGCCGGTAATCCGTTTCCCAAAAGCCCTACCAAACTTACCATACCTAATTTCCTAACAGGCACTTTCCGGAAATTGATAAAACTGAGTGGTAATAAAAAAAGGAAAGAAAAAAACATGCGCATAGTAGCAACTTGCGCGGCTGAGAAGGCCTTGAGGCCATTTTTCATCAATATAAATGAGCTACCCCAAATTACAGCTAAAATCAGGATAAGTATGATAGGCAAAAACTGCCTGTACTTTGACATTTTTCAGAACGGTTTAACAAATGCAATATTACGTAAATAATTTGCATACTTCCTTTGATATTTTTCTATTTTTATAACGATGAATGATTTTTTTGATACGGCAATTGAATATTTAAAGGGGGTAGGACCGGCAAAGGCCGAGGTGTTGAAAAAAGAGCTGGGAATATACAGCTTCGACGACCTTATTAAACATTATCCGTTCCGGTACATCGACCGAACCAAATACTATAAAATTAACGAGATCAACACAGATCTGCCTTATATTCAGGTTACAGGCAAGCTTATCGAAAAATCGATCATCGGCGAACGAACGGGGAAACGATTGGTGGCAACGATTCAGGATTCTACAGGTTTTCTGGAACTGGTATGGTTTCAGGGACTGAAATGGGTGGATAAAAATTTAACGGTAGGTTCCGAATATGTAGTTTTCGGGAAGCCCAACTATTATGGTTCCAGGGTAAACATCGTTCATCCTGAAATGGAATTGTTCTCGGAACATCGTAAAGAAACAGCAAGCAGTTTACAACCCGTTTACAACTCGACAGAGAAACTGAAAAATTTTTTCCTCGACAGCAAAGGAATACTGAAATTACAACGACAATTATTGAGCATTGCGCAATCCGAAATTCAGGAAAACCTACCCGGATACCTGCTCGATAAATATAAAATGTTATCAAAGAGAGAGGCGCTCAACCAGATTCATTTTCCTACAGATGCCCGCAGCTTACAGCGCGCCGGGGCAAGACTAAAGTTTGAAGAGTTTTTCCTGCTTCAATATAAACTTTTACGGAATCAGAAACATAGAAAGCTAAAATCAAAAGGGTTTGTTTTTAGTAAGGTCGGGACATTGTTCAATCATTTTTATTCCGAAAAATTACCTTTCGATTTAACGGATGCGCAGAAACGTGTATTAAAAGAAATACGCAGCGACTGTAATACAGGTTTTCAAATGAATCGTTTGTTGCAGGGAGATGTAGGAAGCGGGAAAACAGTAGTTGCATTGATGAGTATGCTGCTGGCTATAGATAACGGAGCGCAGGCATGCCTGATGGCCCCTACCGAAATACTTGCCCGGCAACATTTTCAAACCATCAATACTCTGTTGGAGGATATGCCGGTTCATGTACGCTTGTTAACAGGTTCCTCGAAATCGAAAGCCCGGAAAATGCTTTTAGAAGAATTAGCCGAAGGTAAGGTCGGCATTCTTATAGGTACCCATGCTTTAATCGAACAGGATGTACAGTTCAGTAATCTGGGAATGGTTATTATTGATGAGCAGCATCGTTTCGGGGTGGAGCAACGTGCAAAACTCTGGAAGAAAAACACGAGTGTGCCGCATGTACTGGTAATGACGGCAACCCCTATTCCCAGAACGCTCGCAATGACTTTATACGGGGATCTGGATGTATCGGTGATTGATGAATTGCCGGCAGGACGAAAACCTGTACAAACCATCCATTGGTATGAAAGTCAACGCTTGCGTTTGTTCGGTTTTATGAAAGAGGAAATCAAAAAGGGCCGGCAGATCTATATCGTTTATCCATTGATAAAAGAATCCGAAAAGTTAGACCTGAAAGATTTGGAAGAAGGTTATCAAAGCATTATTAAAACATTTCCTCGTCCCGGATACCAAGTGAGTATTGTTCACGGAAAGATGAAAGCTTCCGACAAAGATTTCGAGATGCAACAATTTTTAAAGGGCAATACACATATCATGGTTGCTACAACAGTTATTGAAGTCGGTGTGAACATCCCGAATGCTTCGGTAATGATTATAGAAAATGCGGAACGTTTCGGCCTATCCCAGTTACACCAGCTGAGAGGCCGCGTAGGTAGAGGCTCGGAGCAATCCTATTGTATTTTAATGAGCGGGAATAAGATAAGTACGGATGGCAAAGCACGATTAGAAACAATGGTACGTACAAACAATGGTTTTGAAATTGCTGAAACCGATTTGCAACTGAGGGGTCCGGGAGATTTGCAGGGCACACAACAAAGCGGGGTGCTGGATCTGCATATTGCCGACCTGGCAAAAGATCAGCGTATTTTACAGGAAGCAAGAATATGTGTGCAGGAACTTATTGATAAAGACATGAATTTAGAGCAAGCCGAACATCAGCCTCTTCGGATATTTTTAAGCAAATCCTTTAAAAAAGGCCGGCAGTGGGAACAGATTTCATAAAATACATTTATCTCTTATCTTTATCGCTTTAAAATAATATATGGTATTTAGCAGTAGCCTATTTCTATTCTATTTTTTCCCGATCTTTTTTCTGACCTATTTTTTAATCGATAAGAAATATAAAAATTACACCATTCTTGTTTTCAGCTTTCTGTTTTATCAATGGGGTGCTCCAAGTTTTGTATATACGGTATTAGCAGTAACCTTTGTCGATTTTTTCATTGTAAAGAGAATGTACGAGAGTGAAGGGAAAAGCAGAAAGCAATGGCTGGTCGTATCCTTATTATTAAACCTTGGATTATTATGTTACTTTAAATATTCCAATTTTTTCATCGATAATGTAAACACAGTGCTGTTATCTGTAGGTATCGAACAGATTGCATGGACACGGGTAGTATTGCCCATAGGGATTTCTTTTTTCGCATTCGAAACATTAACCTATGCGATCGATGTGTATCGAAGAGTTCATGCCCCTTTAAAAAATGTTTTAGATTATTATACCTATATCTTATTATTCCCTAAACTTATTGCCGGCCCCATTGTACGCTTTCACGAGATTGCCGACCAATTGACCGATCGCAGTAAGGAAGACACCCTTGATAATAAATTGCTTGGATTTTATCGCTTCATCATTGGTTTATCCAAAAAAATATTAATCGCCAATGTGATGGCGAAGGTCGCCGACGAAGCTTTTGCAATGGATGTAAATACGATGAGCTCGGGTGCGGCATGGATAGGCATTATTGCATATTCCTTACAAATCTATTTCGACTTTTCCGGTTATTCTGATATGGCAATAGGAATGGGTAGAATGATGGGGTTCCGTTTTATCGAAAATTTCAACAATCCATACATTTCACAAAGTATTACCGAATTTTGGAGAAGGTGGCACATGAGTTTGGGCAGATGGATGCGCGACTATTTATACATACCCTTAGGAGGTAATCGCGTATCAACAGGCAGAATGTATTTTAATTTATGGCTGGTCTTTTTAGTATCGGGTTTATGGCATGGCGCCGAATGGACTTTTATATTCTGGGGTGCTTTTCATGGTGCATTTTTAATTATGGATCGCTTATTCTTACTCGACTTTTATAAGCGTATCGGGAAAATACCGAGTATGATTATCACGTATCTGATTGTGTTAATAGGCTGGACCTTATTCAGAGCAGATAGCTTTGCACAGGCGAAAGCCTATTGGATACGGATGTTCAGCTTCTCTAATGAAGGAGAAAAAATTGTACTAAATAACGAATTCATTACGATGTTGATTATCGGGCTCTTCTTTGCCTTTTTTGCTTCTATGAAAGGTGTAGAGCAATGGCAGGAAAAATTTATCAATCAACCAAAGGGCCCTGGATCCACATTGCTGATCGGATTTGTTTGCATGATACTATTGATCATATCGGCTTCGTATATTGTAAGTTCCGGATTTAATCCATTTATATATTTTAGATTTTAGATTTTAAAATGGAAGCGATCGTAAAGCGATGTATTATATTCATTTTATTAACTTTGACGCTACTTCCATGGATTCAAAGAAGATATACCGTCTTTGTATTTGAACCGTTAAAGGGAGCTATCGTTCAAAAGGACAAACCTTTATTAAACAAAACAGAATATTTATCGGGAAAATTTCAGGAAAAATTCGAAAGCTATTTTCAATTCAGTACCGGTTTTAAAGAATGGCTTATTCCTCTATACAATCAGATCGGATATTCAATATTTAAGCTTTTACGTACCGAAGATGTTGTTCTCGCAAAGGATGGCAGAACGTTGATGGACCCCAATTACATCAAATCTTTATACGGATATACTTATACCGGAGAAAGCAGGATCGATTATCATATACAGACACTTTCAAAATTAGACAGTGTACTGAAATCAAAAAATAAAAAATTAATTATAATGTTCAGTCCGGGGAAAGCCTCTTTCTTTCCCGAACTCATTCCCGATTCATACGCTCATTCCGGGTTCCCTACAAATTATTCCGCTTACAAAGCGAAATTTAAAAATACGAACATCGCATTTATCGATTTCAAAAAATGGTATATAAGTTTGAAAGGAAAAACCGATGAAGTCTTATACCCTTTATATGGAATACATTGGAGTGATTATGGAGCGCACTGGGCTGCAGATTCTCTGGTTCGTTTTATCGAAAATGATTCACAAAAAAAGTTACCCCGGAAAAAATATACCGGAGAAGTGGAAACTGGTGGAATCACCGGGAAAGATTACGATTTAGGAGAAGTTTTAAATTTACTAAAACCTCTATCTACATATAAAATAAACAAACCCATCGTCGAGTTCCTAAGCTCCGAAAAGGATTATAAACCGAATGTATTAATTGTTGGTGATAGTTATTGGTGGAATATCTATGACACACAAAGTCCCGACAACCAGTTTAACGAATATGCCTTTTTGTTTTATTTTAATACCGCCTATCTTAATAAGAGCCAGGTAGCGAAACCGGTATATGAGATCAATCTTTTAGAAGAAATAGATAAAGCTGACTATATTATTATTACAACTACCGAAACAAACGACCAGCGGTTCCCTTTTGCTTTTCCGGAAAAAGTATTGGCACTATATGGTGATACATATTACGAATCGGTTGCTGAAAAGGAAAAACAACTGCAAGCTATCTTAGATGAAGCACGTTTCAATAAAGGATGGCATGATCAGATAATCATAAAAGCTAAACAGAATAATATCTCTGTCGAAGAGCAGTGTTATAGAGATGCCCTATGGGTATATAATGAACGCAATAAGAATAAATAACAGGTAAATTTATTAAGACGAACGCGTTGTAGTATTGAATGAAAGTATGAATAAAGTAAATGAATTTATTAAACAATCAATACTGATAATTCTTATCATACTTATTTCTTTGCCTGTACTGAATGGAGAGATAAAAATTATACAGGAAAAAAAATTACATGGTGCTATCAAGCAAGCTCCTAAACCTGAATTAAATTTTAAAGATTATTTCAAAGGGGTCTATCAGGAGGAATATGCCGAATATTTGAATGACCATCTACAATATCGTTCTTATCTAATTTCTATTTACAACCAAATCTTATACTCGTTTTTTAGAATTGCGAATGCCAAAGGTGTTATTATAGGGAAAGAAAATTACATGTATGAGGACGTTTATATTCATGAATACACCGGAAAAACTTTTATTGGAGATTCCGCGGTAAACACAAGGGTTCGAGCGTTAGAGGAAATTGATTCAGCCTTGCAAAGTAAAGGCAAATATTTAATTGTTGTATTAGCTCCGGGGAAAGCATCGTTTTTTCCTGAGTATATCCCCGACAACTATCCGATAGTAAATAAACAAACAAATTACAAATCCTATCATAAGCATTTATCTTCTTCGAAAGTCCCACACATAGATTTTTCCGATCTATTTAGAAAATATAAAGAAATATCTGAATATCCGCTGTATGGTAAGTACGGAATACACTGGAGTGTATATGGCATGCATAAAGCCGCCGATTCTTTGATACGATTTACAGAGCAATTATTAAATAAAAATATACCCGAAAAAAGATGGTTAGGCATAGAGCTGAGCGACACTGCCCGTTTTGAAGATAACGATATTGAAAAAGGGTTAAATATTTATTCAAAACTGAAAGCTTATCCATTAGCTTATCCTATTGTAGATTTTGAAAGCTCAGAGGAGTCCTACAGACCAAACCTGCTGGCCATATCCGACAGCTATTGGTGGACAATACACGGCGCTCAAATACCTCATAATCAGTTCGGCGATTACAAATTTTTATTTTATTATAATGCTGCTTACGATGGCTACAACGAAATAAGCAATACCGTAAGCAAAGATTTATTGTATGCTTACATAGAAGATGCAGAGGTAATTGTTTTAATGGCAACAGACGCGAACCTCAGTTGGTTTCCTTACGGATTCATTGAAGACGCAACCGATATACTAATTCATAACTATGTTCCTGAAGCCAAAATACCATCGGAAATTATGGATGAAATAAAAGTTGAGATCCGAAACAGTAAAGAATGGATGGAGGATATTAAAAGGAAAGCTGTTCAAAACAAACTAAGTATTGAGGAGCAAATTCATGCAGATGCCCTATGGATGTATAATAAGCGAAATGAAAAATAAGGCTTACCCGGGAGAATAATTTTGGGGTAAAGTAATACAAAAGGTAATTCCTTTATCCGCTTCCGACAATTCTATCTTCCCACCTAAAAATCCTATAAACTCTTTAACCAGTTTTAATCCTATTCCGGTCCCCCTTTCATTCATCGTACCCGGGGTACTTTTGAACTCATCCGCATTATTCAAAATATTTTTCAGCTCCTTAACATCGCCGTTCCCGCTATCCGTTATACATATTTGTATAAAACCTCCTTTTTTTTCTGTTGACACAGATATGTCTCCATTGGGAATACTAAACTTGATAGCATTCGAAATAATATTTCTCAGAATTATTTTCAATGCTTCTGGATCAGTATGGAGAACTAAGTCTGCATCAATCAATGTTGAAATATTTAAGGGTTTACTTTTTATGGATGTATTAAACAATATGAGTACTTCATCAAAGACCGATTTAAGAGAAAGCTTTACAGGTTTTAAGTTTATTCCATTCATCTGAATCTTCGCCCAATTCAACAAATTATCAATCATTTCTGATGTGGTATTGGTTTGTTGCTCCAACTCGAATAAGTATGTATTGAACTTCTCCTGGCTTAAACTATCTTCTCTCAAAAGGTATATAATGCTTTTTACATTGTTCAGAGGAGTGCGCACATCATGTGCCATCAAGGAAATCAGCTTATCCTTAACATTGAGCAAATGCATTAAACCCTGGTTCTTCTCTTCAACCTCATTGTTCAACTGTTCCAGTTCTTTCGCATTTAGCATTAATTGTTCTTTATATTTTTTATCCCGTTTACGGTTGAGATATAATAACACGATAATACCCAACAAAAGAAAGGAACAGAGTAGTAAAGCTATATTAACAATTTTTTGAATATCACGCTCTTTGATAAGAGATTGATTTTCGTTCTCTTTCTGTATAATCTCAATAAAATCAATATTATTTGTTCTTTCGGCAGAAAGTACTTCTTGTGCATGTTCAGCTATCGCCTTGTAGTATTTAAGCGTTGAACTGCTATCCCCCAAATGCTCGTAATAGCTGATTAACATTTTTGCCGCATCAATGGCGATAAATGTATTTCCATAATTTATAATCGAATCGTATGCCGATTTAGCGTACTGAACAGCAAGTTTATAATTATTTAGCTTTATCGCATTTTCGGATAATCCCAGGAAAGAAGCCGAGTACCCTCCTTTATCACCATCCTGAATAAATAATTCCTGAGCAATCCGGTAATAAATATCCGAAGAATCGATTTTGTGCATCGATGAATAAGCAGATGCCAGATTTTGATAACCAATTGCTTTTCCATTCAAATAATTAAGCTCATCACTTAGCTTTATCGCTTTCTCAAACACCATCTTGGCGGTTTCATATTCTTCGTTTCCCAAATGAATAATCCCTAAATTCAACAATGCCTGAATAGCACCTCTTATATGATTTGTTTTGGTATTCAGCTCATAAGCTAATTGATAATACTTCTGAGCTTCTGTTGGATTTGACCGGGATAAATTGATATTTCCAAGAAGCGTATAAATACCGGAAATGAAGGTATCATCTTGAGGACTCTCGAATACTTGCAAGGCTTTCATGCAATATTCATTAGCCATATTAATATAACCTAAACGAGAGTATGTATCTGCCTTTATCATATACACATTCCCGATCGCCGAATGATACCCGATACGTTCCGAAATGCTTAAAGCACTGTCAGCATACATTAAATTTTTCTTCGCATCGTAATCGTAGAACAATACCGATAACTTTAAGAGAATATCGACTTTTGCTTTTCGATCTTCCGTATGCACTAATAGTTCTAAATAGCTCTTTTCACGCTCCGACTTTGTTTCCGCATTACTGAATGCAGGAAATGCACATAAAAAAAGTAGTATTAACTTAATAAAGTATTGTACAAATGGGTTGCGTTGTTTCATAATTTAAATCAACTATCGGATTTTGTATCCCTCCAATATTTTTCAAAATCAATACGATTCAGGCAAGCTCTCCCCAATCGTATTGATTTTAGGAGTTGGTTTTCAATTGGATTTTTCCGGCTAAATAAGCCATCGGAATATAAGCAACTATCAAATCAACAAGTGTAAACCAAAGCGGAGAAGGAAGCATAAAAATTACTATAATTCCTCCGATTAAGAAAAGTATCCCGACCAATAATGCCATTAACATTTTACGTTTAACCGCAAGAAATGCTGCCACAAGCGCCCCGAAAAAAGTCCCTAAGGCATGCGCTAAAAAAGGTAAAATGAAATGCTGCGGATTCATCAAATGCATTGAAGTTTTTAATACTTCAAATTCTCTTAAATCTCCTACTCCTTCGGGAGGAGAGATAATAAACGGGCTGATTTTTATAATTCCTCCGTTGATATAATGTCCAACAAAAACACCCACCACAAGCGCTAAAATATTTCGAATGATCGGGTTCATAGTATTACGTTTAGAATTATGCGTGAGTAAATTTAGTAAATTCAGCTGTATTATCCTTAAAAAACGTAGTATAAAAATCAATATCCATTGATACTAAATTTAAAAGTATATTACCATTTTTTAAGGTTATTTTATAATTTAATCCCCTCATTGATATTCTTTAGGAAATATGAACATTCAAACTGTACGAACAAAAATCGGTGTAATTACACTTCTGGGACTATTGACATCAAGCCTCTCGCTTGCTCAGCATAAACAATTAAGCATGGAGGATGCCATTTTCAACTCAAAATTGAGTCCCAAAAATTTAAAAGGGATTCAATGGGTTGATGAGAGTATCGACTATTCCTATATCTATCCCCAAAATGGTATGGATTATTTGATTCGTGCGAATGTGCTGAATCGAAAAATGCCTGATACGGTGTTGAATGCATCCGCATTAAAGCCCGGCCTGAAACAATTGCCTTCCATAAACTGGGTGAATGCAAAGGAATTTATTTATCGCCTTGATAATACTTTATATCGATACAATACAGAAACAAGATCCAATGTTGCTCTAATTACTTATCCCCCAAAGGCAGCGAATATAGAGCTAAATCCACAGTACAATATGATGGCCTATACCCTCGACAATCAATTGTATCTGAAACAAAATTCTACAGAAATTAATATCAGTAAGGATTCTAGCCTGGATATACTTTACGGCCATGCAGTTCATCGCAACGAGTTCGGAATTAATAAAGGGATCTTCTGGTCGCCGAACTCAACATACATTGCATATTACCGCATGGACCAAAGCATGGTAAGCGATTACCCTTTGGTGGATATTAATCCCCTGCCCGCCCAACTGAATACGATTAAATATCCTATGGCAGGACAAGCAAGCCATAAGGTAAGTATTGGTGTATATAATATCAAAGAGGGCAGAAACATTTACCTAGCTATTACAGGGGCAAAGGATCAGTACTTAACCAATATTTCCTGGTCGAAAGATGAAAAATATATTTATGTAGTAATAGTAAAAAGAGATTATTCCGAATATGCATTTAATAAATACGATGCCATTACCGGTAAATTTATACAAACCTTATTCAGCGAACAGGATGCAAGATATGTAGAACCGAGTGATCCGGCAATTCCTCTTAGCAATGGAGATTTCATCTGGCATTCGGAACGCGATGGTTACAAGCATTTATATTTGTACAATGCAAATGGGAAATTGCTAAAACAACTTACCAAAGGGAATTGGGTAGTTACAGCTTTCTTAGACATGGATGAAAAAGAGGAAATGATTTATTATATGAGCACAGAAGGAAGTCCGCTCGAGCGACATGCCTATTCTTTGAACATTAAAAACGGAAAGAAAACCAAACTTACTTCAACGGCAGGAGTGCATACCGTTCAGCTATCCGGTAATAAGCAATACCTGATCGATCGGTACAGTAGTACAAGCATTCCGAACTATATCGGCATCCATACGATTTCAGGCATAGAGGTAAGAACATTATTAGAAGCAGAGAACCCTGTTAAGGAGTATGCCTTGGGAGAAACAAGTATATTTACCATCAAGGCTGCCGATAACCAAACCGATTTATATTGCAGAATGATAAAACCTGTCGGTTTCGATCCTTCCCAAAAATATCCGGTAGTAGTGTATGTGTATGGCGGGCCTCATGTTCAATTAATAAACAATAGCTGGTTGTCGGGCGCCAATCTCTGGTATCATTATATGGCACAGCGCGGATATATCGTATTTACAATAGATTCGAGAGGTTCCATGTATCGCGGAAGAGCATTCGAACAAGCTATCTATCGCAATTTGGGAGTAGCGGAAACAGAAGATCAGATGAAAGGTATTGCCTATTTAAAATCTCAACCCTATGTTGATGCAAATCGTATAGGTGTACATGGCTGGAGCTACGGAGGTTTTATGGCAACAACCCTGATGACGAAATATCCGGGAGTTTTTAAAGTTGGTGTTGCCGGCGGACCTGTAATCGATTGGGCAATGTACGAAGTAATGTACACCGAACGCTATATGGACAGCCCTGAGGAAAACACCCAGGGTTATAAAAATGCGAATCTTTTAAACTCAATCAGCCAACTAAAAGACAAATTGCTTGTTATACATGGTACGATAGATGATCTCGTTGTTTGGCAACACAGTTTGGCACTACTGAAAAAGGCGGTTGATGAGGGTGTACAGCTCGATTATTTTGTTTATCCCGGTCACCCGCATAATGTACGCGGAAAAGACCGTGTACACCTGATGAATAAAGTGAGTATGTATTTTGATGATTATCTGAAATAATTCTAAATTTTTGTTTTCACAAACACTTTGGTGTTTTTCAGGTTAAAGGATTATAAATAATTTAAACAATGCGATTAATAGTACCACGTCCCTGGATGCAATATATATTGGTAGTAGCCGGTATATATAACCTGATATTCGGGTTATGCTCTATGATCGCACCCGAATTTTTTTTCAGAAATTTACAACTTGCTCTCCCTAACTACATAATCATGTGGCAGGGAATAGGTTTAATAGAGATCATGTATGGTATCGGTTATTTGATTGCCAGTACAAAACCCTTTAAACATTGGGTGATTGTATTTATTGGTTTCTGTTCTAAATTTATTGCAACATTTGGCTTTATATATTACTATTACAAAGGTGTGCTTCCCGGTTCATTAAGCACTATGGTTATTGCAAACGAAATAATCTGGCTTTTACCCTTCGGACTAATCTTATACAAAACATTCGATTACATACAGGCATGTTACGAATTCGAAGCTTATGATATGAGCCCGCGTAAGTTGAAATCACTGCAACACATTCGTACCAACCAAGGGCAGAGCCTCCAGGAAATTACCGATCAGGATCCTACTTTACTTATTTTCTTAAGACATTTCGGATGTACTTTTTGCAAAGAAGCCCTTTGGGAAATATCCGAAAAACGCAGTGAGATAGAAGCTCAGGGAACACGCATTATTCTGGTTCACATGGTCGAAGAGGAGTGTGCAGTAACTAAACTCAAGCAATTTCAATTAGAAGACTTGGTGCGAATCAGTGATCCCGATAAGTCTATTTACAATTCATTCGGTTTGAAACGTGGAAATATTTTTCAGGTATACGGCTTTAACGTAATGTTAAGAAGTTTCCTCACCTGGGTTTCCAGAGGTTATGTACAAGGCAGATTCGTCGGAGACGGCTTCCAAATGCCCGGTGTATTCCTAATTCATAAGGGAATGGTGATACAGACGTTTAAACACACTACTGCTGCCGATCGTCCCGATTACATCGAACTTGCACGTTTGGATACAATTCCCCATTCTTGATTAAAAAATATTTTATTATTTTACACACCTGAAAAATTTCAATCGATTCAGTTTTCGATTGCCGTATCCGTATTATTATCCGTCATCCATGAAAAGAGTTTTATTCGTATCTCTACTTCTTTGTATCTGTTATTCTACGATGAATGCTCAGCCGAAAGATTCATTGAATATTCGCAGGATATTTGATTATGCATTAACAAAATCGGAATGTTATAAGAATCTGGAATATTTATGTACTACAATCGGGCATCGTTTGAGTGGTTCCGAAAATGCTGCATTAGCTGTAAAATACAGCGAACGCCTGATGAATAAATATGGTTTCGACAAAGTATTTTTACAGGAAGTGATGGTGCCGCATTGGGTACGCGGTGCAGCCGAAACATCCTATATACAATTATCCGACAAAAAAAAACATGAAACAGCCATATGTGCTTTGGGAGGTTCTGTCGCTACAGAACCCGAAGGTATCCTTGCAGAAGTAGTCGAAGTAAAGAACTTTGATGAACTGGAAAGCTTAGGCAGGAAAAATATTGAAGGAAAAATTGTTTTCTTCAACAGGGCGATGGAAGATACGCATATTGAAACATTTCCCGCTTATGGAAGGGCTGTAAACCAACGTGGGCAAGGCGCTTCGGAAGCCGCGAAATATGGAGCCATAGGAGTAATTGTTCGTTCGATGAGTCATAAAGTCGATAAGTTTCCACATGCCGGAACTATGTCCTATGCGGATAGTGTAAATCAAATACCTGCTGCTGCAATCAGTACATACGATGCCAATGTATTAAGCGACTTATTAAAAACTGATGAGCACCTGAAATTTTTCATGCAGCTCAATTGTAAAACATTGGCAGATGCTTTATCATATAATGTTATCGGAGAAATAACCGGATCAGAATTCCCGAATGAATATATAGTAGTGAGCGGACATTTAGATTCCTGGGATCTTGGACAGGGAGCACATGACGATGGAGCGGGTTGTGTACAATCCATCGAAGTATTACGCATGTTTAAAAATTTAGAGATACGCCCAAAAAGAACTCTTCGTGCAGTATTATTCATGAATGAGGAAAACGGTTTACGCGGTGGATTAAAATATGCCGAACTGGCAAAAACGGGGAATGAATATCATCTTGCTGCGATAGAATCGGATGCCGGTGGATTTACTCCACGCGGATTTAGTATCGATGCTCCTGATTCTATCATCCGAAAAATCCAAAGCTGGAAATATCTCTTAAACGAATACGGATTGAATCAGATTAGCAAAGGCGGAAGTGGCGCGGATATAGGACCCTTAAAAAAACAAGGAGTATGTCTTATCGGCTTCAGACCCGACTCGCAACGTTATTTCGATTATCACCATGCAGCTTCGGATACTTTCGATAAAGTAAATAAACGCGAATTAGAATTGGGGGCAGCATCGATGGCTGCATTAATCTATTTGATTGACCAATACGGATTACATGAATAAAAATAAAATGAAGATCGCATTATTTGATTCGGGAATAGGTGGCTTAACAGTGCTGAAAGATGTTCTGGAGTCTCTTCCGAACGAGGACTTTATCTACTTCTCGGATGGAGATAATGCACCTTATGGAAACAAATCAAAAGAACAGATACGCGAATATGTTTTCAATGCAGTAGATTTCTTAGCGGATAAAAATATTAAAGCATTATTGGTCGCTTGCAATACTGCAACCAGTGTGGCAATTGATGATCTGCGTGATACACACAATTTCCCGATTATCGGTATGGAGCCTGCCGTAAAACCTGCTGTTCAGAATGAATCGGAAAAAAGAGTACTGGTTTTCGCAACCGAATTAACCCTGAAAGAAGAACGTTTCCAAAACTTAGTATCCAAAATCGATACCAATAATATTGTCGATTATTTACCGCTCCAACAATTGGTTATGTTTGCCGAAAATTTTCAATTCGACGACGAAACGATTATTCCTTATTTACAGAAACAATTATCAGGGTTAAACTTAGACGAATATGGCACCATTGTATTAGGCTGTACACACTTCCCTTATTTTATCAATCATTTTAAGCAAGTAATCCCAAGCGAAATTCAAATTATCGATGGTAATGAAGGAACCATTAATAATCTGAAACGTAAGCTGGAAGGACATTTGAACAATGGTTCAGGCAAAATTGAATATTATCTTTCTTCCAGACCCGGAGATCCCGAATATTTCGAAAAGTATTTATCCTATTATAAATCGCTGGAAAGCTAAACACATATCTCCCGGAGTATCCGGGCTAATTTCTCATTAAGCGTTTTCACGGCAAGAGGAATATTCCAGGCTGCTACGTTTCTTCGCTCTACATAATTCGATACCGATCGTATCTGGATACAACCCACTCCCTCAAGCATACAAGTATAAAAACAAGCAGCTCCTTCCATGCTCTCAAGTTGAGGATTTAATCGTTTTTGAATTTGCAAAATACTATCTGTATTTCCATGCACTTTATTTACGGTTATTGCACGCACCGCATTAAGTTCATTAAAGGTCTTACTGTTTAGCGAAGGAAAACCGGGTGTCAGCTCCCCCCACCTGTAAGGAAATTCCTCCGTTTCCATCAAACCTAATTGTATTAAGGAAAGAAAATTGTCCCCATCCTCGGCACCTGTCTCGGCAAACAAATCACTTTGAATTTTCAGGGTTTCGCCAATCGGAATTTCCCTGTCGAAAGATCCTGCAATTCCTGCGTTGATTACCAAATCATACTTCTTGGTGTTAAGCGCCTTACTTAAATGATAGGTAGTAGCCACCATCCCAACACCCGAAATCAAAATATCAATCTGATGTGTGTGTATGTGGTTGCTTGTATGTATGTCCAGATTCAGTTCGGCACACAAGAAACTCAGCTCTAATCCGGTTGCAGCAAGAAGAAGTATATTCATCTGTTAAGGTTTTTTGTTAACGGTCAGATGGAATGACCAATGATGATTTGCGGCAGGTACAAACCAATTGCCGGGTCATTTCATAAGGAAAACTAATATAAGGCCTAAATTTAAAACAATTACGCTTTTCTAAGGGTTAAAAAAGCTTAAACACTTCAAATATTATTGAAAGGATTGAAAAAGTCCTTATCAAAGAACCGAATAAGTATATTTGCATGATTAAATTACTAAAGTATGATTTTTATAACACGCAGAGAGCGATTTAATGCGGCGCACAAATTATTCAAGCCGGAATGGACAGATGAGAAAAATAAAGAGATTTTCGGGAAATGTTCCAACCCGAACTGGCATGGGCATAATTACGAATTATTTGTAACCGTAAAAGGAGAAGTCAATCCGGATACGGGATTTGTTATCGATTTGAAAGATCTGAAATCAATCATTCATACGAAAGTGATAGAAAAGCTGGATCACAGGAATATTAATTTGGATGTAGATTTTATGAAAGGGAAAATGGCATCCACAGAGGTTATCTGTATGGAGATATGGAATGTTTTACAAGCACATTTACAAACCAAAGGAGCCCAGTTACATTCCGTAAAATTATGCGAAACAGAAAATAATTACGTAGAATATTTTGGATAATCTTCTAATATGAACAGAGAACAATCAATGACCGAAGAAAACGAGATGGATGGGTATTTAAAAATCGATAAATACAATCCCGAAATAATTTCACGTATTGCAGAACATTATCGTTCTGTATTAAAAGATATCGGGGAAGATCCTACGCGCGACGGACTGTTAAAAACACCTGAACGTGTTGCCAAGGCATTACAATTTCTTACACATGGTTATGACTTAAACCCGGCAGAGATCTTACGTTCTGCTATGTTTAAAGAGGATTATTCCCAAATGGTGATTGTAAAGGACATTGAAATATATTCGCTCTGTGAACATCATTTACTTCCTTTCTTTGGGAAAGCACACATTGCTTATATACCGAACGGGCATATTGTAGGCTTAAGTAAAATACCTCGTGTTGCGGACGCATTTGCCCGACGCTTACAAGTTCAGGAACGTTTAACAAATGAAATACGCGATTGCATTGAAGATACTTTAAAACCTACCGGTGTTGCCGTAGTTATAGAATGTAAACATCTTTGCATGAGTATGCGCGGTATCCAGAAACAAAATTCAGTAACTACTACTTCGGCATTTACGGGGGCTTTTGAGAATGAGAAAACGAGGGCAGAGTTTATGCGTTTGATTACTTCTGACCTGGGTTAATTTAATTTGATAATTCGTTAATGTGATAATTAAACCAATTAATAATGGTGAGTTCGTTAATGATGTAATTTAGTAATTAAGCTAACATGTATCTGTGTAGAACTAAACAAAGGGTTGTTATCGGACGATAATTAAATACCATTTACAGAAAACTGATGAGAAAAAATCGGAGGTCAATGATCAAATTATATCATTAACGAATCATCACATTACCTAACCTACCAAAAACGTCAGTGTATAATAATAATGGCAAGCTGCCCCACCTACCACAAACAAATGCCATATTTCGTGATAACCCTTGGCCGATTGTTTTTTATCGAGGTTATAAAAGACCGCACCTACACTGTAGAATACTCCTCCGCCAAATAACCAAAGCAGCGCTTCGATAGGAAGCAGCACATACATCTTATGGATAACGGCAACAATTAACCAGCCCATAGCCAAATAAAGTGCTAAGGATATTTTATGGTTTTTGAGACGGCCCATTAATTTAGAAGCCGAACCAAATAGTGCAATGCCCCAAACAATAATTAATAACAACCACATTAACCAGCCTTCGAACAGCAATACTACGGTCGGAGTATAAGTGCCGGCTATCATAAAATAAATAGAGGCATGATCAATCTTCCTCCAAAACAAAACCTCCTGGTCGTTCTTGGGAATACCATGATACAAAGCACTCGAGGTAAATAAGAGGAAGAAACAAATTGTTAATACGATCGAGCTAATAAGTTCGAGTGCAGAATTCGAGCTTACTATTAAATAGGCACCCGCTGGAATACAAGCTATTGCGGGTATCGCATGAGTATAAAAATTTACAGGCTCACGCAAGCCGCTCAACATCTTATTCACCTTCTTTCGACTTATTTATTTTTTCAAATAATTGATCCATGTGCGATGCGTATTCAATAGAATCATCGATAAAAAATTCGAGATTCGGAACAATTCTTACCTGATTTTTTATTTGTGTACCCAGCTTATACCGAATTTCTTTGCTTTGAGCTTTAATATTCGAGAGCGCAGCTTCTTTATTGCTACTGTTAAAAATACTTAGGTAAACCCTTGCCATAGATAAATCGGGAGTAGCACGAACTGTAGTAATCGTAACAATCGATCCCTCATGAAAAGAAATACCTTCTTTATGAAAAATGTCGCTTAACTCCTTCTGTATTATGCGGGCAAATTTTTGCTGACGTTTAGATTCCATACCTGTTTTATTTTCGTTACATTAAGTTGCAACATTATCTTTTAAATATAATTTTAATTCTTCTTCCGACCATTTTTTTTCCAAAGGAATCATCCTGTCTGTGTCTGCAAAAGCAGGGGGTTTCGACTTTGCCGTAATGCGTATATAATGATGATTGAATACACCCAGGGCAATGTGACAAGGTTGAATATCCCCCTGTTCCATATTTCTTTTCTTCGAACGAATGTATAAGTCGAAGTCGGCAGCCTGAATACGTTCATCCCAATACCCCAGCTTTTCCAATGCAATACGATTGAATACAACCGAGTTTCCGACAAACCCTTCTATTACCTTATTCTTAAATAGCTGCTCGCGTCGGGTATTGAACTGCTCCCAGTTCCCATACATTAAACGATGCATCAGCAATAATGTTCTTCGGTTTATTCCTATTCTGCTGATAAAATTCTTGATAAGCTTCCATCTCCGTCCTAAGTGCTTTGTAGCCGCCGGATTCTCCACACGTTCGATCCCGCATACGGTTATTAAGTCCAGTCCGTTTACCTGCATACATTCCAGCAGTTTCCAGTCCCATTGCGGGCAAACAATTATATCATTGTTAAGAAAAGCAAGAGTGTCGAAACGAGCAGCTTTGATTCCCTGATTCTGACAATAGGGATACGAATAATTAGCTTCATTACGAATCACTACAGCTCCCTCCTGCTCGAAAAATTCGCATGTACCATCGTCCGAACAGTTATCAATAATGATTAACTCGAAGGGATTTACAGTATATTTTCTTAAATTTTCAAGAAATAGTTTGTTCATATCCAGTTGATTATGAACGGCTGTGATAATGCTGAGCATCCTTTTAAACTTTCGGTAAAGATAGTATTTATCTGTATTATTGATTGTACCGGATTCTATGGGATAATAAAAATATACTAAATTGCGCAGATATTACAATGAAGATCTATTTTAAACTACTTGCCTTTGCTAAACCTTATTCGAGGTTCGTCCCCAAATATGCGGTCTTGGCTGTATTGGCGGTCGTCTTCGGGCTTCTCAATTTCACTTTATTGATTCCTCTTTTGAATGTTATTTTCGAAAAAGTAGAAATCAGAGAAATTACTGCCAAACCCGAATTCGCTTTAAACATCGAATATTTTAAAGATCTTTTCAATCATTATTTTTCTATTGTATTTAATCGCTACGGGCAATCGGGAGCTTTGCAATTTGTATGTGCCGTGATTATATTTTCGGTTCTCTTGGCAAACACTTTCCGCTATTGGTCGCAGCGTGTACTCACCTCCATGCGTACCTATGTCGTAAAAAATATCCGCGAAAGCTTGTTTTACAAAATCACCGACTTGCATGTAGGCTATTTTCAAGGACAACGGAAAGGAGATCTGATGTCGAGCTTATCGAACGATGTTAATGAAATTGAAAATTCAGTAGTGAGTTCAGTACAGGTAATCTTTCGGGAGCCCCTCATGATTATCGGCTATATTATTTTATTGTTTACCATGAGTGTTGAGCTTACGCTCTTTACTTTATTGGTGCTTCCTGTATCCGGGCTGGTAATTACGGGTATTTCACGACAATTACGCAAACAGGCAACAACCGGACAAGAACTCCTGGGAAATATACTGAGCATTATCGAAGAGACGATTTCGGGAATACGCATCATCAAAGCTTTCAATGCACAAGCCTATGTAAAGGAAAAGTTTGATCAACAGAACGGACGTTATCGCGGAATTTTGAAATCGATGTGGAATAAAAGAGAATTGGCATCTCCGGTTTCTGAGTTTTTAGGTGTAAGTGTGGTTATTGGGGTATTGCTGTATGGAGGACAAATGGTTCTCGAGAATGAATCGGAACTGAACGCAAGTGAATTTATTACCTATATTATTTTATTCTCCCAAATATTAGTCCCTGCCAAAAATATTTCTTCCGCCATTACAAATATTCAAAGAGGTATTGCTTCGGGAGAACGTATTTTTAAAATTTTGGAAAATGATATTGCTATTACCGAAAAACCAAATGCAATCGATAAAAAAGATTTTACCGGGTGCATCGGATATAAAAATGTTTACTTCCGATATAGTGATCATGATGTATTGAAAAATATCAACCTTACCATACCGAAGGGACAGACCATCGCCCTGGTCGGACAGTCGGGGGCGGGCAAATCTACCATGGCCGATTTGTTGCCGCGTTTTTATGATGTCAGCGGCGGAGCTATTACTATTGACGGAGTAGATGTACGCGATATGAAATTACAGGACCTGAATCATCTCTTGGGTATTGTTACTCAGGAATCAATTTTATTTAACGATACGATTTTTAAAAACATCGCTTTCGGAATGGATAATGTTTCTGAAGAAGCGGTGATTGAAGCGGCGAAGATTGCCAATGCTCATGAATTTATTTCGAAAATGGAGGAAGGTTATCAGACCAATATCGGCGATAGAGGAAGCCGATTGTCTGGTGGGCAAAGACAACGTCTTTCCATTGCCCGGGCAGTACTAAAAAATCCACCGATATTAATTTTGGATGAAGCGACCTCCGCATTGGATACCGGGTCGGAGCGTTTAGTACAAGACGCTATTCAGAACCTGATGAAAAACCGGACTTCAGTTGTCATTGCACATCGTTTATCTACCATTCAATATGCCGACCAGATTATCGTCATGCAGGACGGAGAAATAAAAGAGCGGGGAAAACATTCGGAGTTAATTGCGCAGGAAGGGATCTATAAAAAGCTGTCCGATATGCAGGCTTTTGTATAAGTAAATTTAGTACAGCAACTTATCATAAGGATAACGATTCACATGCAATTCTTTTACTTTCTCATATAATAAAGCACGAAATTCGTCGACATTTTCTTTATGCATAGCAGAAATAAAGATTGCCGGAGTATTCGTCTTAGCCATCCATGAATTTTTAAAATCTTCAATCGACATATCTCCCTCATCATGACGATAGGCATCAATTTTATTGAACACCATAATAATCGGCTTGACAAGTGCACCTAACTCTTTCAGCGTTTCATTTACCACTCCTATATGGTCTTCAAAATTCGGATGAGAGATATCAACTACATGCAATAGAATATCGGCATCCTGAACTTCCGATAAAGTAGACTTAAATGATTCGATTAAATGATGGGGTAGCTTCCGGATAAATCCTACCGTATCGGAAAGTAAGAAAGGAAGGTTATCAATCACTACTTTACGAACGGTTGTATCGAGTGTAGCGAACAATTTATTTTCGGCGAATACTTCCGATTTGCTAAGCATATTCATAATCGTAGATTTTCCCACATTGGTATAACCTACTAAGGCAACCCGTATTAATTCAATACGATTCTTGCGTTGTGTTTCATTCTGACGATTGATCTGGCGCAGTTTCTCCTTCAGCAAAGAAATTTTTGTTAAGATAATTCTTCGGTCGGTTTCTATTTGCGTTTCCCCGGGACCACGCATACCAATACCTCCTTTTTGCCGCTCCAGATGTGTCCACATCCGGGTCAATCGGGGCAGAAGATATTGATATTGCGCAAGCTCTACCTGCGTCTTAGCCTGAGCCGTTTGAGCCCTGCTTGCAAAAATATCGAGAATCAAATTCGCACGATCCAATATCTTACATTGTAATTCGCGTTCTATATTACGCAACTGCGAAGGACTTAACTCATCATCAAAAATAACCAGATCGATTTCTTCAGCATGAATAAAATCGTTAATTTCTTCGAGCTTTCCTTTCCCTACATAGGTCCGGATATCGGGCTTCGACACTCTTTGTGTGAAGTAACGTATGGTTTGCGCTCCGGCAGTCTCCGCTAAAAATGCTAACTCATCGAGATATTCCTTTTCCTGCTCTTCGGTCTCGTCGGGCGTAATGATTCCAACTAAAATTGCTTTCTCTTGTTTTATTCCCGTTTCAAATACACGCGTCCAGGCCATAACCTCCCACCTTTAATAAATATTTAATTTCTTAATGTCTTAACATATTCTGCTACTACCTGAATTTCGTATTCCGATAATTGATCGGAGTAAGGTTCCATCGTTCCTCTTCCCTGAGAAATCACATGAATCAACGAATCATCCGCTAATACAGAAGTAGAAAGGAAGGTCGATCCGGTTAAACCTTTATCCCCGTCACCGCCATGACACTTAAAACATAAATTTACATAAATCTTTTTTCCATGTAATACCGCATCATATTCCGGATCAGCCGAATTCTCGATAATAGAACTTACATCTTCTTTCCCTGCACCCAATCCAATATCCTTACTTTCGGAGATGGCGAATACATACAAAAATAAAAAAGACGTAATTACAGCCAGCATCTTGCTGTTCTTCTTAAACGCAATAATTCCTAATGCTATACCCACTATTACCAACAGTAGTTTCAAATGAAACCAGCCTCCGATATTGCCCATTCCTATATTCGCAACTAAATAAATACCCGAAAGCAAAAATGCTGTACTGATAATCATTCCCGGAATTCTACCTATCTTTTTGTATTTCTCCAATTGCGCTGATTTATTCCATAACAATAGAATTGTTTTAACCAGAAAATCGAGCAAAAACAAACTCGCAAAGACATAATGGATTGTTTTAATAGTAGCCATACTTAACAAATTTGTTCAAAGATAAACTTAATGTACAATATGTCCTATTTTTAATCCGCAAATGATTAAAAAGTAATAAAATAAACCTCCCATTCAAAAACAGGAGGTTTAACCAAAAAATTGAAAATGAAAAATCTTACTCAATCAGTTTAAAATGTAGCTTTACCCGGTACAGTGCGGGGTCAAATTTAGCGATGTCTTTTACGCACATTTTCTCTAATTCCTTTACTACATACTCTTTCACTTGCTTGTTGCTTTCGTTGGTTTGCAATACATGAATTTCTCCGGCCTCATTCATTTCAAATTCTACCAGTACCGTAGCTTCCGAAATATTTGATTTTCCCAGCTGAGGCGAACACACTCGCTCTTTGATAAGTTTTCCCATTTCAACGGAAGCCGCTCCGTTCGCAGTCGCCAAACCCGAAGCTTCTCCGGCATTCGCATTACCCGCTACACCCAATAGCAGTGGGAATAGCAGCGTGAACAATTTAATTTGCATATTTATTTAGTATTAGGTGAACAATCTTTCGACAGCACAAAATTATTTCGACCCTATTAAAATCATGTTCTTTTTTTGTAATGATATCGGTACAGACATGTAAAATAAAAGATACTGTAACAGACATGATAGGCAGCTCTTTATAGAGATCGGGCAGGGAGTTGATTATTCCTTAATGAAATTTTTTATATTTAGATTTTAATTTCTAAACTATGTACAGAAAATATCCCCTTCTTACTCTATTACTTTTTCTTTCTATACAAAGTATTGCCCAGGAGACTTTCCCGATAAATGGTGTTCAGGATGTACATGCAAACTATTATAGTTTCATCCATGCACGTATTGTTCCTGATCCGGAAAATGTGATTGAGAACGGAACCATGGTCATCAAAGATGGAATCATCGAAATGCTTGGGACAGGAATAAACCCTCCAAAGGGTTCTGTTGTGATCGACCTGAAAGGGAAAAGCATCTACCCCTCGTTCATAGATCCCTATACGAATTACGGTATTCCCGAAGAGAAAGCAAAGCGTAAGGAAGGGCCGCAATTTATTTCGAATAAGCCGGGTGCCTACAATTGGAACGAAGCTATACGGCCCGAATACAATGCCGCCGACAATTTTGTCTTTGATGAAAAAAAATCCGAAGAGCTTCGTAAAGTCGGTTTCGGCTATGTTTTAAGCTTCAGCAGAGATGGTATTGCAAGGGGAAATTCGGTATTGGTGAGCTTAGCGGTCAAACGTGAAAACGAATTGATTATCAGGAAAGATTTGATGGCTCATTTTTCTTTTAGCAGAGGTTCCTCCTCCCAGGATTACCCTTCATCCCTGATGGGAAGCATTGCTTTATTGCGTCAGAGTTTGTATGATGCAATTTGGTATAAAGGATTGAAAAATCCTGCTGAAATGAATTTATCGCTGGAAGCATTGGGTAAACAAATGAATATGCCCAAAATATTTGAAGCAAGCGATGTGTATGATATTTTCCGCGCACAAAAAATCGCCGAGGAATTTAATACTACTTTCATCTATAAGTCGGCAGGCAACGATTACCAGCGCCTGCAAGAATTAGCGAAATTAAATGTGGATATTATTGTTCCGCTTAATTTTCCGCCAGCTTATGATGTGGAAGATCGTTTGGAAGCGATGAATATTTCCTATTCGGATTTAAAGAGATGGGAACTCGCTCCTTACAATCCTGCCTTTCTCGAAGATCATAATATTCGTTTTTCTTTTACAAGCTCCGACTTAAAAAACACTTCTGATTTTTTAAAGCAGGTTCGCGTGGCGGTAGCAAAGGGCCTTTCAGAAAAAGTAGCCTTAAAAGCTTTGACGGTTCATCCTGCACAGCTGCTTAAAATAGCGGATCGGGCAGGTACTTTACACCTGGGCCTGGATGCGAATTTTATCATTACCTCAGGTAATATTTTTGAGGAGGATGTAGAAATTTATCAGAACTGGATTAAAGGAGAACCCTATATAATTAAACAAGCTCCCGGGGAAGATATTCGCGGAAACTATCGATTAGTAATAGGAAATATTGATAACTATCAATTAATAATCTCCGGCAATATTGATAAGCCCGATGCAGAATTGATGGGTGTTGAGGATAGTATCAGGATAAAAACTTATATATCCCGCCATGCATCTTTCATCAATTTAATTTTTGAATTACCCGAGACGATAAACAAAGGCAAGCTTCGTTTAAGCGGTACGGTTAGTGGCGATAGTCTGTTGAACTTTAAAGGTGAAGCCAATCGTTTCGATGGAAGTATAATCCCATGGTCGGCAGTACGTATAAAAACTTTTGAAGAGAACAAAAAGAAAAAGAAGGAAGCCGAAGTGGAAAATCCGCCAGGAAAGATTACCTATCCTTTTTCAGCTTACGGATGGACCGATGCGCCGAAGGCAGAGCGAATTTTATTTAAGCATGCAACGGTATGGACGAATGAAGCGGATGGGATTCTGGAGGATACCGATGTATTGACCGATGGAGGAAAAATTATTCAGATAAGTAAAAATATTCCCAACCATAACGCAAAAATTATTGATGCAAGAGGCAAACATATTACTCCGGGAATTATCGATGAACACTCGCACATCGCTATTACACGTGGGGTAAACGAAGGGACACAGTCGAACTCGGCAGAAGTGCGCATCGGAGATGTCATCAATCCGAATGATATTAATATTTACCGGCAACTTTCGGGCGGCGTAACGACCTCGCAGTTATTGCACGGTTCTGCAAATGCTATAGGCGGTCAATCGGCATTGATAAAATTACGTTGGGGAAAATCGCCCGAAGAAATGAAATTCGAAAATGCCGATGGCTTTATAAAATTTGCGTTGGGAGAAAATGTAAAACAATCGAATTGGGGTGAACAAAACCGCATACGCTTTCCGCAAACCCGAATGGGTGTTGAGCAGGTTTATATCGATGCCTTTACCCGTGCAAAAGAATACCAGCAGAAATTGAACAGAGCAAACAAAGCCAATGTTCGCCGCGACCTGGAATTGGATGCCCTGGTAGAAATATTGAACGGGAAACGCTTTATCACTTGTCATTCCTATGTACAATCCGAAATAAATATGTTGATGAAAGTTGCCGATTCGATGGGATTTAAAGTGAATACCTTTACACATATCTTAGAAGGATATAAAGTTGCAGATAAAATGAAAGCACATGGCGCGGGGGCTTCAACCTTCTCGGACTGGTGGGCATATAAATATGAAGTGATCGATGCAATCCCTTATAACGGGGCTATTATGCATAAGGCCGGGCTTACCACTGCATTTAATTCGGATGATGCCGAGATGGCAAGACGCTTGAACCAGGAAGCTGCCAAAGCAATGTTGTATGGTAATCTATCGAACGAAGATGCTTTGAAATTAGTAACTCTAAACCCTGCAAAACTATTACATATCGATCATCGTGTGGGAAGCATTAAATCCGGTAAAGATGCGGATCTCGTGCTTTGGTCAGACCATCCTTTATCCATTTATGCAAAAGCAGAGAAGACCCTGGTAGATGGGATTATCTATTACGATTCGGAAAAAGATGCAATGCTGCAAAAAGAAATTGCTGCCGAGCGCGAGCGTATTATTCAGAAACTTTTACACGAAAAAAAGATCGGGAGACCTACACAGAAAAATTTTTCTAAAGAACCGGAACTTTACCACTGTGAAGATTTGGAAAATATTTTTGATTATTAATCGATAAACGATGATGAAGAAAATAATATATACTGCTATCTATACCTCTTGTGTATTAGTGCTGCAATTTTTTTACAGCTTAAGTGCACAGGCGCAAATTCCCGCTAAAGCTCAAAGCCGGGCGGTAGTGATTTTGGGAGGCACCTTTCATACGGCAGAAGGAAATGTAATTGAAAATGGATTTATCAGGTTTGATAAAGGTATCATACAATCGATGGGGAGCCTTGATGAGGCAGCCTTTCCGGATACTTCCCATGCAAGAGTAATCCATGCAGATGGGAAGCATATTTACCCCGGATTTATTGCCTTAAACACCCGACTGGGATTAGAAGAGATTGAAGCCGTGCGTGCCACACTCGATTACCGAGAAACCGGGAACATCAATCCGAATGTGCGTACACTTACTTCATACAATACCGACTCGCGTATTATTCCTACCGTTCGTTCGAACGGGGTGCTGCTTGCACAGGTTGTTCCCGAAGGCGGATTAATTCCCGGCACTTCATCCATAATGAAATTAGACGGCTGGAATTGGGAGGATGCTGTATATGCTTCAGACAATGCCATCCACATAAATTGGCCGAGTATGCGCATCAGCGCTTCCCGGTGGGCAGCGAAACCCGAAGTACAAAAAGAGAACTACGAAAAAAATACAGGGCTTCTTAAAGTATTTTTCGATGAAGCAAAAACTTATCAGGATCTAATTCCCGAAACTAAAAATTTACGTTACGAATCTTTTACAGGTGTATTCAAGGGAACAAAAAAATTATTTATTCATACCCATTATTCCAAAGACATTCTGGCTGCAATCCATTTCGCAAAATCTTATGGCATTACTCCGGTCATTGTGGGAGGAAATGATGCACATCTGGTGAAAGAGGAATTGGCACAAAATAATGTTCCGGTGATATTGAGCCAACCCCATAGCTTGCCCCAACGCGAAGACGAAGCGGTCGGCCTTCCGTATCAGCGTGCAAAAATGTTAAGTGATGCGGGTATTTTGGTTTGTATCAGTATTGACGGAAGCTGGCAACAGCGCAACCTGGCATATATGGCCGGAACGTCTGCGGCTTATGGCCTAAGCAAAGAACAAGCCTTGCAAACCATAAGCTTAAACCCTGCAAAGGTATTAGGGATAGATGGGCGAACGGGGAGTCTGGCAATCGGGAAGGATGCAACTATTATAATCAGTTCGGGAGATGTATTGGATATGAAATCTTCGCGCATTGAATATGCCTTTATTCAGGGAGCAGGCATCGATTTAGAAAATAAGCAAAAGGCATTGTATCGTAAGTATGCCGATAAATACGGGATTGAATAAGCTGAAAAGTAAAGGACAGAAAAGTCATTTGTTTTCTTTTTAATGAATGTAAATGGCTGTTAAGGCTGACAGAGAATTGCCTGGCTTGTAAATTTGTGCAGGGGATTTACTTTATGATTCCTTTGTATAATTTTTTCTCTGTGAAATACAAATGTTTTACATATACAAAGAACAGGGACACTTTGCATCCTCCGCGAGAAACCTTTGCATGCTTTGCGTTTTTTTAACCGCTGAGGACACAAAGAAAAAGCAGAAACCCTTCAAAGAATATTCTTGATTATTTATGAAAAAGTAAATATGATACAATATGTATTTATTGAATACCGGCTTGCCGGCAACTTTTTGCTTTCATCACTTAAAGAGTATATCTCAGGGTTAGCAACTGATGTCTATGCTTTGTAAGTGCCTATAAATTATTTCACACGTTCCACATAATCGCCGGTACGGGTATCAATCTTTACTTTATCGCCTTCATTAATAAATAAAGGAACACGAATTTCAACTCCGTTGGAAACGGTGGCGGCTTTGGTTACGTTTGTTGCCGTATCGCCTTTTACTGCAGGTTCGGTATAAGTAATTTCCAATTCTACATGCGTGGGGGCCTGCGCCATAATCGGCTCATCACTTTCGAAAGCAATGATCAGGTTCATTCCTTCCGAAACAAAACGCGCGGAATCTCCGAATAAAAACTTAGGGATATTAAATTGCTCGAAATTTTCATTATCCATCACTACAAAGAAATCTCCATCTTCATATAAATATTGGTAATCTTTTGTCTCTACACGGCAAATCTCTACATCTTCATCGGTACGAAAACGATACTCGACAAGTTTACCGGTTTTTACATTTCGCATTTTTGCCTGATAAAATGCACGCAGATTTCCCGGTGTACGATGTATAAATTCTTCTACTGCCACTAAACTTCCATTGAAACGCAGCACATTTCCGGTTTTTACTTCTGATGCTTTAGCCATAGTATGGTATTATAAATCAATTCTATTAATAAGCAACAAATATAATGAAATTACCTAAAAGAGTAAGCTATTTATAATTGAGGATATTCAGTTCCTGCTTACAGAATTCATACTCATGTGCCTGATTCGAGGCAATGACAAGGGTTTTATCCATGCCGAAATCCCGTATCAAATTGCGATACCAGTCGATACCTTGCTGATCGAGATTCGAGCAGGGCTCATCCAACAATACCAGGGAAGTATTCGAACACAAAGCCAAAATAAGCTTGAGGCGTTGCTTCATTCCGGAAGAGAAATAGCGAATTTCTTTGTCGAGTACTTTTTCGAAAGCAAGGCATTGAATTAATGTTTCTTTATTGAGTGATGAGGAATATGCTTTGAAGGAAAAATGAAAATCGATGATTTCGGAAAGTGTCATTTCTTCGGGTAGCTCGAGGTAAGGAGCAACTATGCTCAGATGTTTGTAAACATCCTCTACCGGGAGGCTTTTCTCTTCTAAGCGATAGGAAATTTTTCCGGATGTCTGACTAAGCATTCCGGATAAAATGAGTAGTAAAGTAGATTTACCCGATCCGTTTGGGCCAAGAATAGCAGTATGTGATTGATGGAGGAAAATAAAATCCAGCTCTTTAAAAATCCATTCGCGATTGAATCGTTTGCCGATTTTATTTAATTCGATATGCATTAGTCCCGGGCATATCCTTTCATAATGCCATTGTCCGAAGCGTTAATAAAATCAAGTATCTGACGTTTTAACGGTGATTCGGGAGCATCCCGTTCAACTATACTGACAGCATTGGAAATACTGAAACCACGGACATATATAGTACGATAGATATCTTCTATTTCCAAAATCATTTCATCAGTAAATCCGCGCCTTCTCAAACCAACCGAATTAATCCCTACGTATGAAATCGGTTCGCGTGCTGCTTTGGTAAAGGGAGGAACATTTTTACGAACCAGGGTACCTCCTGCTATAAAGCTGTGCGCGCCGATACGCAAAAATTGTCCGACTGCTGCCATACCTTCAATAATTACATAATCTTCGATGGTAACATGTCCGGCAAGATTTACACTATTAGCTAAGATAACATTATTACCCAACAGGCAATCGTGCGCAATATGCGCATAGGCCATGATAAGGCAATTGTTTCCGACAGAAGTTTTATGCTTATCGGCAGTACCTTTATTGATAGTTGCACATTCGCGCACTACTGTGTTATCACCTATTTCGGTAATGGTTTTTTCACCTTTATATTTCAAATCCTGAGGGACGGCGGATATAACAGCACCGGGAAATATTTTACAATTTTTCCCGATTCTTGCTCCATCCATAATGGTCACATTGGGGCCAATCCATGTACCTTCCCCGATAACAACATCTTTTTGAATAGTGGCAAAGGGTTCTATAATAACATTCTCCGCAATTTGCGCTTCGGGATGTATGTTGGCTAAGGGTTGAATCATTCTATTATCAGCTTTTCTTAGATATTTGTGCCATTAGTTCTGCTTCCATAACAATTTTATCTCCTACAAAGGCGGTACCTTTCATTTGGCAAATACCCCGGCGAATAGGAGCTATTAAATCGCATCTAAATATAAGGGTATCGCCCGGTAATACCTTATCCTTGAAACGGGCATTTTCAATTTTCATAAAATAAGTCCAGTAATTCTCCGGATCGGGAACAGTATTCAATACCAGAATTCCTCCTGTTTGTGCCATTGCTTCAATCTGCAAAACACCCGGCATTACAGGGTTTCCGGGGAAGTGTCCCCGGAAAAAATCCTCGTTCATCGTAACATTCTTCACCCCCACCACATGATTGCTTGTCAGTTCGATAATTTTATCAATCAATAAAAAGGGTTGGCGGTGAGGAAGGATCTTCATGATATCGTTGACATCGTAGATCGGTGTATCATTCGGATTGTAAACAGGAATATTTTTCTTAGCTCTTTCTTTTTTAATCAGCGCTTTGATTTTTTTAGCAAAGGCTACGTTTGCCGCATGTCCCGGACGGGCTGCCATGATATGTCCTTTCAAAGGCATCCCTACTAAGGCTAAATCTCCGATTACATCCAATAATTTATGTCTTGCCGGTTCATTTTGCTGACGCAATTCCGCATTATTTAAAATACCTTCCTTAGCTACTTCTATTTTTTCACGGTTGAATAGTTTTGCCAGATGGCTTAACTCTTCACTGCTTACTACTTTATCCACTACGACAATCGCATTGTTTAAATCTCCTCCTTTTATCAGATTATGTTTTAACAACATCTCTAATTCGTGCAGGAAACAGAAAGTACGGCAAGAAGCAATCTCTTCTTTAAACTCGTTGATGCCGGTAATGGCAGCATGTTGAGAGCCCAAAACCGGTGAGTTATAATCCACCATAACGGTTAAACGATAATCATCCAGATAAGGCATGGCGATCATCTCTACCTGGCGGTCGGATTCCGAATAATGAATATTATTAGGGATTACAAAATATTCCCGATCGGCTTCTTGTTGTTCTATTCCGGCCTTTTCGAGTGCCTCGATAAACTGGATTGAACTTCCATCCATAATGGGAGTTTCCGGAGCATCCAATTCGATTAACACATTATCAATTTCTAATCCTGCTAAAGCAGCCAAAGTATGCTCAATGGTTGATACACTGGCACCATTTTGTGTAATGGTAGTACCACGGGAAGTATCCGTAACATTATCTACATCTGCGTCGATGATCGGTGCTCCCGGTAAATCAATACGTTGAAATTTATAGCCATGATTTTCCGGTGCCGGTTTAAAAGTGAGCTTTACCTTTTTCCCTGTATGCAAACCCACTCCTTCAATCGTTATAGGGGCTTTAATGGTCGTTTGTTTTACGTTCATTTCCAATTAAACTTGAGCGCAAATGTATTCAGAAAGATGGGGAATGCAAAATCTTTGAAAACTTAAAGGGTGGTTTGCTTTAAATCACGCAATAATTGCTCGAGTTCTTCGATCTTCTTTTCGAGATCGGGAAGCCTCCGGTAAACAGCCTGCATCTTTAAAGAATCCCGGAATGGAGATACCGGAGCCCCATTCCATTGCTTGTTTTCTTCGGTTATCGATTTGGAAATTCCCGACTTTGCGTTTATCTGGGAGCCCTTAGCAATGGTGATATGCCCTACAATGCCTACCTGCCCGCCAATGATACATTGCTCACCTACTTTTGTACTACCGGAAATTCCTGATTGAGAGGCAATAACAGTATTCTCCCCGATCTCTACATTGTGGGCAATCTGGATGAGATTGTCTAATTTAACCCCTTTATGAATAATCGTTGAACCGATGGTAGCCCGATCGATAGAGGTATTTGACCCGATTTCCACATTGTCTTCGATAACCACATTACCAATCTGCGCAACTTTTTGATAAGAACCGTCTGCTTGCGGGGCAAAGCCGAAACCATCGGAGCCAATAACGCATCCCGAATGGATAATGACATTCTTCCCGATAACACAATCGGAATAAATTTTTACCCCCGAAAAAAGGGTCGTATTATCGGCGATAAATA
Source organism: uncultured Sphingobacteriaceae bacterium (assembly GCA_964454645.1). Taxonomy (GTDB): domain Bacteria; phylum Bacteroidota; class Bacteroidia; order Sphingobacteriales; family Sphingobacteriaceae; genus CAYVTM01. The sequence goes on from CAYVTM010000005.1 coordinate 156,862, forward strand.
CATTATCCCCAATATAAGTCTGCGGGTAAATCTTCACGTTATCCCCGATTACCACATCCTTACCGATATAAGCGAAGGCTCCTACATAACAATCTTTGCCCATCTGCACACTTGAACTTATATAATTAGGTTCTTCAATGCCTTTCTTATTTAATTTGATAGTATTGTATTTTTCTAATAAAATGGAAAATGCAGTATAAGGGTTATCGACTCTTATTAAAGTAGCATTAACAGGTTTCTCCAGTTCCAGATTTTTATTGATAATAACAACCGATGCTCTCGTAGTATAAAGATAAGGCTCATATTTTGGATTGGATAAAAAAGATAATGAACCTATCCTCCCTTCTTCGATTTTAGATAATGTATTAACAACTTCGTTAGGATTACCCTCCAGCTCTCCATTCAGTAATACACAAATTTCAGTTGCAGTAAATTGCATTATACAAAGTTAATTTTATCTATTAAAGCTACAAATTTAACAAAGATTAAAAAAAAATCCTGTTTTTAGCAAGACTTAATTTATCGGAATCTCTTTCGGTGTGCATAAAAAGTACTTTTCGACCGTTTTCGAAAGGGCTTCTAAATTCAGATTATCCGAAGCATCAGTAATATCCATCAGGCCTACAGACTTTATCCATATATTTATCGGGCCAATATCGGCACTGTAGGCATTGTTTCGAATGACGCCATCAAAAACAAAATAAGATGCTTCTTCCCGGCCGATATCCTTTATCCGGGCAACTTTTTCTTTATAGTCGGAGATGGTTTTCATATTGAAAGCTTGCCTGGAGATTGTTATTGCATATAATTTTCGTTCGATGAAACCTTTGCTCAGTTCTGCCAACACTTTGTCACTATCCTTTATCCATACTTTTATCGATGAATAAATATCATGATCGTCGAGTAAAGCGAAAGTATTCAGATAAGCAATATCCGAACGGAACTCATCCATCCCGATTTGTTGCTTTAAAAATACCGAAAGTGCCGGTACTGCAAACAATTCCCTGCCTTGCATAGAAAGTTCCTGAGCTCTTTGTAATATTTTTATTAACATCTGCTCAGCCGCGATGACGGTCTTGTGCAAATACACTTGCCAGTACATCAATCGGCGTGCAATCAAAAACTTCTCAATCGAATAAATCCCTTTTTCTTCAACTACCAGCTGATCATTTACGACATTCAACATTTTCAGAATGCGATCAGAGCTGATCACTCCTTCCGATACGCCTGTGAAGAAACTGTCTCTGTTCAGATAATCCATACGGTCCATATCTAATTGCCCCGACACCAGCTGATGCAAGAATTTTTTTTCATAACGATCCTGAAAGATACAAATGGCTAAGTCAAGCCTCCCTTTAAACTCTTTATTGAGCTGCTCCATAAAGAGCAAGGAAAGTTCTTCATGATGGATATTCGGAACAATACAATTTTCGAGCGCATGCGAAAAAGGACCATGCCCTATGTCGTGCAGAAGTATGGCTATGGTTACTGCTTCGGCTTCTTCCTTGCTTATCTCAACATCTTTATTCTTTAAAGTTTCCAAGGCAATACCCATCAAATGCATCGCTCCCAGAGCATGATGAAAGCGTGTATGCAAAGCTCCCGGATAAACGAGATGCGTCATTCCCAACTGTTTAATATTTCGTAAGCGTTGGAAATAAGGGTGTTCAATTAAATCGAAGATGATTTCATAAGGGATACTTATAAAACCATATACCGGGTCATTAAATATTTTTTTCTTGTTCACGCGTGTTCAGATACTATTTCGCCTACAAATTTGTTATTTTTAACAACGATTAAAAACAATTGCTCTTTTAGGGAGCTAATATCTGAAAAAATGCAAGAAACTACGATACTTTGGGCAGATGATGAAATTGATTTATTAAAACCCCATGTTTTATTTTTAAATGATAAAGGATACAAAGTAAAAACAGTAACCAACGGAAGCGATGCGCTCGACCTGATAAAAACGGAAAGCTTTGATATCATTTTTCTGGATGAGAACATGCCGGGTTTGAGCGGTTTAGAAACTCTGGCTGAAATAAAAAATATCAATTCCGATTTACCGGTAGTACTCATTACCAAAAACGAAGAAGAATACCTGATGGAAGATGCCATCGGCAGTAAAATTGCCGATTACCTGATTAAGCCTGTCAATCCCAAACAAATCCTGTTAACCATCAAAAAGATTATCGATAACAAACGTTTGGTAACCGAAAAAACAACTTCGGCCTATCAGCAAGAATTTCGGAATCTCGGTATGGCTTTAAATGAGGTCCATAACCTGAAAGAATGGACCGAAGTATACCGCAAGCTTATTTATTGGGAGCTCGAACTGGAAAAGTTAGAAGACGCGGGAATGCATGAAATACTTACTATGCAGAAATCGGAAGCCAATGCGCTGTTTTCTAAATTCATCGAAAAAAATTACACCTCTTTTTTACAAAAAACCGATGAGGGTTTAATCTTATCGCATAACCTGATGCGCAAAAAAGTCCTGCCCTTAGTCGATGAAAAAACACCGGTATTTTTTATTCTGGTCGACAATCTTCGTTATGATCAATGGAAAATTATTAACCCTTTGATTACCGAATATTTTCGAATGGAAGAAGAAGATAGTTATCTCAGCATTTTACCAACGGCAACTCAGTATGCCCGTAATGCAATTTTTTCGGGATTACTACCGACTGAGATGGAAAAGCGTTTTCCTAAATTATGGAAAAACGATGAAGAGGAGGGCGGAAAAAATTTACATGAAAATGAATTCTTCGCCGATCAATTGCAACGTTTAAGAAAAAATTTCAAGTACTCATATACCAAAGTAATCAGCGGCGATGATGGAAAAAATCTGGTAGAATCTATTCATTCCATGTTTAAGAATCCGATAAATATTATCGTCTATAATTTTGTGGATATGCTTTCACATGCCCGAACAGAGATGGAACTGATCCGTGAATTAGCTCCGGATGAGGCGGCTTATCGTTCGCTTACCTATTCCTGGCTCGAACATTCCCCTTTGCTGGAAGCTTTGAAAAAAATTGCTCAACGTCGGGCAAAGCTTATAATTACTACCGATCATGGCACTATACGTGTAAAAAATCCGAGTAAAGTAATCGGCGACCGAAGCGTAAATTCAAACCTGAGATATAAACAAGGAAGGAATCTGAACTATCAACCTAAAGATGTTTTGGAGATAAAAAATCCGGCAGATGCTTTTCTTCCAAGAGTAAATCTGAGTCAGACATTTATCTTTGCAAAAGAGGATTTTTATTTTGTTTATCCCAACAACTATAATCATTTCGTAAACTTCTTTAATAATACTTTTCAGCATGGTGGAATTTCTTTGGAGGAGATGATTATTCCATTCGCTGTATATAGCAGTAAGTAGTATATGAATGTATATAAGGCTCAACAGGAATCGGATTTACTAAACATAGCAAAAGCATTGATTGCCTATGCGGACGATACAAGGGTTATTGTATTGAACGGAGCGATGGGGGCAGGTAAAACTACTTTTGTACGCTATATCTGTAATGCTCTGGATTCGGATGATGAAGCGAGCAGTCCGACCTTTTCCCTGGTAAACGAATATCGCTCGAATGCAGGGCCTATTTATCATTTCGATTTTTATCGTATCCATTCGGAAGAAGAGGCATTGGATATCGGTATCGAAGATTATTTGTACAGCGGCTTCTACTGTTTAATCGAATGGGCTGAAAAAATCCCGCATCTGCTACCTCAAAACTATGTATCTGTTGCTATAGAAATACTTAATGATCAACAACGCAGTTTTCGTTTTTTCCGGCAAGAAAGATAACAGCCTGACAGTTCTCCATGCAGATTAAAATTTCTGTTTATCAATTTCTAAAAATTTAGTACCTTGCTGTTCCTAAGCATCTGAACGAATGGCTCAATCACCCAAGCACGGATTTTCTGAAATTGCAAGACAAGCTTTATTAATGCCACAGGAATCGCTGATGGCTGTTCGTAATCGTAAGCATAATTTATACATAGGCATTCCTAAAGAAACTTCATTTCAGGAAAACAGGATTTGTTTAACCCCTTTATCGGTAGGCTTATTGGTCAATAACGGGCATGAAGTAATAATCGAATCGGGGGCGGGTAATGCTGCTAATTTCCCGGATAAGGATTATAGCGAAGAGGGCGCAAAGATTGTGTACGACACCCAGGAAGTATATCAGGCCGATATGATTATTAAAGTGGGTCCTCCCACTATAGATGAAGTTGCGATGATGAAGCATGGGCAGGTGCTTATCTCAGGGATACAGGTATCCTCCCTGAAAGAAGAATTGCTAAAGGCCATGATGCAGAAAAAAATTACGGCATTGGCTTTTGAATATTTACGGGATGAAGGAGGAATCCTAACGGTGATGCGTTCGATGAGTGAAATTGTAGGGACCACTTCGATTCATATTGCCTCCGAATATTTAAGCACACATAATGGCAAAGGACTAATGTTAGGGGGGGTTACGGGTATTCCACCAACCGAAATTGTTATTATCGGTGCCGGCACGGTTAGTGAATATGCATCCCGGACAGCCTTGGCATTAGGAGCAGATGTAAAAGTGTTCGATAATTCGGTGTATCGTTTACGACGTATGCAAAATAATATAGGTACCCGTTTTTTCACTTCGGTTTTACAACCGGTAGTGTTAATGAAAGCATTGTCGAAATGTGATGTGGCAATCGGAGCCATACGAGCCAAAGAAGGAAGAAGCCCTTGTGTTGTATCGGAAGAAATGGTTAGTAAGATGAAAGCTAATTCCATAATCATCGATGTAAGTATCGACCAGGGAGGATGTTTCGAAACATCACACGTAACCAATCATACAAAACCGGTATTCCGCAAGCACGATGTCGTCCACTATTGTGTCCCCAATATCGCTTCACGCGTAGCCCGCACAGCATCCTATGCTTTAACAAATATTTTCACCCCTATACTGCTCGATATCGGCGAAGCCGGTGGAGTAAAAAACATGCTTTGGGAAAAATCGGGCGTTCGTTGCGGAGTGTATATGTATAATGGTCATATCACCAATCAATACATTTCAAGTACATTTAAACTTCCTTTTAAGGATTTGGACCTGCTGGTTGCAGCACAGGGTTAATCCTTTTTTCCAAAATCATAAATAATTCCGAACCTTTTCTTGGTTCAATGGAATTATAACATTCTTCCATTTTCCGGATATTGAAATAGGGCTGAAAGTATTGTAGATATTCGGCCTTAGAGCCTCCAAAAGGAGGGTTTACCGAAAAGTCGCGGTCGAATAAAAGTCCTGTTAATTTCCCTTCAGGTCTCAATAAACGATACATCTGTTCTGCATAGGCAGGTCTTTGCCCGGGATCTAAGGCACAGAAAAATGTCTGTTCTATAATAAGATCATACTCCCCCTTGTGTTCAAAAAAATCTTCACAAAGAATATGCTTCCGGGGGAAACAGGGGTGCTGTTCTTTGAATAGATTGATAACGAAAGCCGAATAATCGAGTATATATATCTGCGAAAAGCCCTGATTATGCAAGTACAAAGCCTCATAAGCATTGCCGCAACCCGGAATTAATATTTTCTGCTCTTTATCTTCGAGCTGTTTAAAATATTCCCTTAAAGGGGTAGAAATCTCCCCTATATCCCATGAGTCCTGATGTTTCGCATAGCGCTCATTCCAATAAGCTTTTGAAAAAATCATACTAAGAATCTAAAAAACCACTAATCTAATCAATTGAAGGATATTAATTTTATATATTTGAACGCTGATAACAGATTTTTTATTAAAATCAGAAAATACTAAGAAATAATTTATTTTGGAACAGAATATGAATAAGGAAGAACAATTATTTGCACAATTGCTCTATATCTTTCATAGCTCAGGGATGCAGGGCTTAGGGAAAATTTTAAATCCCGTAACAAATAAAACTGAACGTAATCTCGAGCAGGCAAAGAATTCTATTGACATGTTGGAGATGTTAAAAACGAAAACGAAGGGAAATTTAAGTCCCGAATCTGAAAAGATATTGAATCAGTTTTTAACGGATTTACGTTTGAATTATGTAGAAGAGGTTAACTCAAATAAATAGATATAAAATTAATTTAGTAAAAATGGAAATTGATAAGAATCAACAGCCACAAAAAGACACCAAGAAGATTTACATCTTATTAACGGTAATCTTATTATTAATAGCTACCAATGTTTTTTTATGGTTACAAAAAGATAAGGCTGAAGTAAAGGTAGAACAAACCAATACTGAAAAATCCCGGCTTCAGGATCAATTAAATCAGTTGGAAATAGAATTAAATGAAGCCACGGCAAATGCAGATTCGCTAAACGAGAGTTTGCTCGCTAAAGACGAAGAGTTAAAAAACAAAGTAGCTCAATTACAGAATGCTCTTCGAAGAGGTTCGCTTACAGCAAACGAACTGGAGAATGCCAGAAACGAAATCGATCAACTCAGATATTACATTAAAAAATATCAAACCGAAATTTTTGAGCTAAAGAAGGAAAATGAGTTGCTTGCTTCCGAGAATACCGATTTAAAGAAGAGTGTAGTAGCGGAGCAACAAAAATCCAGCAGTTTACTGAACGAAAACATTGGCCTTTCCAATAAAGTTGCCGTAGCTTCCTTGTTAAGAACTTCGAGCATCCAGGCAAAAGGAATTCGTTTACGTTCGAGCGGTAAAGAAGTAGAAACCGATCGTGAGAAAGTATTGGAAAAAATAAGAGTAGATTTTATAATTGCCGATAATCCGGTTGCAAGCCAGGGTGCCCGCGACTTTTATCTGCGTATCATTAACCCTGATGGAAAAGTATTGGTAGTTACCGATGCTACCGACAGTAAATTCAGAGCGGACGGGGAAGATCTTCAATACTCAGCTAAACTAAATGCAAATTTCGAGAATAAAGCGGGACAAGCCTATTCTATCTATTGGAACAAATCCTCAACGCTGAAAGATGGTACTTACAAAATCATTCTATATGCGGATGGGAACTCGATTGGAGAAACAAAGCTGGCAATTAAATAATTTTTTTGATAAACATACTTATCGGGAGGGATTCTCGTTAAATTAAATGTTTTCCCTCCCCAAGCATTTTTGCTTAACAGAAAGGTCTTTTATTTCGCATATCAGGCCTTTCTTTTTAAAAATAAGCTCTCGCCTGAACGCTTCCGGCATGAATGGTTTTAGCTCCTTCCGATTTTCTTCCGTCATAAATAAAGTTCAGCTGAAAGTTTTGTCCCAGATTTCTCTGTATCCCGGCATTCCAGGTATAGTTATTCCCCACCTGTAAACCCTCCAGCATCTCATAAGCAATCGGTGTATTAGGCTCGGCTGTATAGGTATTGCGAATGTAAGACACTTTCACGCTGGCACTGCCTTTACCTCCCCGGTTATAATTTACCGTTCCGCTAAAACTGGAATTTTGCGCCTGCTCAGCCAAATTACCTGTAGTGTTTTCCTGAATTTTATATCCATACAAAATGCTGATACGTAATGCATGATTGTATTGTACACTAAACTCAGGATTGATAACATAATAATCAATATCGAAATTTTTGGATAATAAAAATTCCGAATTGTATTGGTTGTTTCCGGATTTCAACTCATTACTCAAAGCAAATTGTTGCGTAAAATTCCAACGGAAACGTAATAAATGTTCGCTGTTTGTTCGCGTGTCGAAACCACTGGACAGGAACGCTTTATGTTGATTTTGCTGCACGGTATAATCCGCACCGAAAACGGGATCGCTGCGTTTAAAATAAAAGGTATTCCGTATAGTACTGTTTAAGGTGATGAGTGCTGTGTCGGTTGTATTCAGATCAAAGGGGCTGATAAAAAAAGTACGTTGTGTATGTAATACTTTACGATCAGTCTTGAAAGCCGTTTGATTCGAGAACAAGGAAAGTGTTTTCAAAATTCCTTTCTTCCCCGACCAAATGCGTTCGGGATTGATATTAAGAACTTCCGTAAAAGATGTCGATTTATTACGTACAAAATTCGTTGATACCTGATACACCCGAATATACTCCGCTTCGTATTGAAATTTTGCAATTTCAAACTCATTCAATTCTTTAATCCCATTGTTGTTATAATCCACATGCACATAAACACCCTGTCCGGCCGGTACCTGCACATAAGTAAACTCTCTGCGAGGCTCTTGTCCGCTACCTATTTCGTAATAAGTATTCGATGTTATAAACCCCTTACGGGTGCTAAAATTATAATTTGCCCGAGAGATTAAACTTTCTTCATTCTGTTGATTTGTTTTGTTCGAGAGGATTTTTAAACTTCGGTATGTTGCCCCTAAGCCTAATGTTGACCTAGCATTTGTAAGTATAGTGCTCTGAAGATTGATTTGTTCCGAATGGCTATGCTGAATCATACGATCGGCATCCGGTAATTGATCATCCCGCAAGGTATAATCCAGACGATAGGTATTTCTCCATGCTTGTGGATTTTCGACATAAATTTGATATTGCTGAAAAGCAAAACTCGTAGCTACTAATGAGTCTGAGGCTTTCATTCGATTATCTTCCGCTTCCTCAAAAAACCCCAACTTAAAATATTGCCATTCTCTGTTCAGATCAATTTTGTGTTTCAGATAAACAGATTTCGCTATCAGATCTTCCGAATTTAATAAACTTGCATAAGCGATGCTGTTAAATTTTTTATACGATATATCGGAAGAAACATTATGTTGAATACCGGTATAGAGTGTATCTTTTAAAAATGAATTCAACTGATAAGCAAGCAAATTTTTCCCGTTACGTTCGAGTGCTGTTCCTGCACTTATCAGATACTCATCTCCTGTAGCCGCAGTATTTTGAAGGTTATAATTCCTGTTGAACTCTACAGGCCGGTAAGCTTCTAATGCACGAAAATTTTTATCGACAAATTCTAAAGATACATTCGAATGTAAACTTATCTGTATTAAACTATCGTTGCGTAAACGCTTACTATGATCAATGCGTGTACGTGAAGCTAAGCCTTTGTTGTCGCCATTACCCTTGTCTGCATATAAATTCAAATCATGATCGCTGTATGCCCCTTCGAAACTGAGTTTAAAAGATTTCGACAATTGCCGGTCGACCGCGAAGGTTAACAATTGTTTTTTTATCGGTGCAATTAATAATCGTATAGGTTCGAAATTTCCCTGAGGAATTCCATTAACCGGTGCTACCCATTGAAAAACCCGTCCGTTAGCCGTAGAATTTATTTGTACATAATTTCCGTTCCCCACACCAACCTCTGTAAAACCCAAACGATAATGTGCGCTATCGGGATGAATAGAATATACATAAATAGTAAATCCTAGACTATCGTTTTTTTTATACCGGATCTCATTCGGACTAAATCCCACACTATCTATATTCGGATAGAAAGCTTCCTGAATATTGTCTCCCAATTGCGACAGGAAAAGTTTTTGATCGTTGTCTAAATCTTGTAGCAAGGGTTGATTCTTAGCATCCTGCTCCGAGTAAAAATTTACCCTCAGTTTTGTTTTCTGAAATTCATATTCGTTGTTTGCATAAAACAAGGATCGTGAGTAATTTTTATCGGAGTATTCAAACTCTATGACAATACGAGAATATTGATTGATTAAGCGTTTGGCGGTAAAAGTAATTTCCGCGGTGTTGTAATCGATAGTATAATCCTCGTCTTCTCCCCGTTTTAAAAGCAAGCCATCTAAATAAATCCGTTCGGTACCCGAAAGTACGATAATAAACTGTTCGTTATTATCTCCTCTCAAACGGTAAGGCCCCTGGTTTCCTTCCTGACCAAGCAAACTTTGTCTTGCATATTTTCCTTTGGCAACAGCCCCCGCAACTCCGAATTGCATTTTTGCCAAATCTCCTATTGCTGTTGAAGTCGTAAAATACCCACCCTTCGATTTCTTAAAATAATTCATAAAATACGAGTCCGGCCTTCTCAGTTCGAAGTCTCCGGCAGTAAGCAGGTTTGCATTATTTTTCACCTGAATATACACCTTATCGAAATCCTGAATTTGTTGCGTGTTCCCTTCGGGTTGTATGGGAATATTGTCATCCGATATAGCTGCAATCACATCAACATCATCGCCTAACTTACCCGATAATTGTAAATTCAGGGACGACTGAATACTCAGGTCCTGATTATTTCCAACTTGTATTCCCCGCGATATACTTCCCGATTTTGAGAGATTCCCTAAAGACAAAACATCGGCATTTTGATTTTTGGGTACAAATGCAAATGGATTCATCACTACACCGGGTGAATTATCTATCAGTGAAGGATCTTTATGAAAATACTGCCTATTAAAAATTTCAGGCAACGTTTGATATTCAATTTCCAGTCCACCACGCAAACTCGATGAAATAAGGAACCCCTTCACATAATCGATCGAATATTGTTCGGCTGTAACCTGAATTCCCGACTGCCTGATAAATATAGATCCGGGAGCAATACCGTTTGAGTCGACCTGTAAGGTATCGCTACTTATATACATCGTTTTTTTCCTGACAGGGATTAAGCTTTGAGAAAAACTTTGAGATGTTAAGAAAAGCAAAATGAGAACTGATATGGTTCGCAGGAATCTCATTCTCCTTTGTACAATGGTAAAGAAACAAAGAAGGTTGTTCCCTGATTAACTGCCGATTCGAAACGGATCGATCCTCCGATATTCAGTATAATATTATATATGATGGCCAATCCCATACCCATACCCGAATTTTTAGTCGTAAAATTAGGTTCAAAAATTTTGTCTTTCATCGAATTTTCAATACCGATACCATTATCCTGAATGATGATTAATAACGTATCTTTATCGTTTAATATTTCAACGTCTATTTTTCCTTTACGATCCGAAGGAATGGCCTGGATAGCATTTTTAATTAAATTGTTAAAGGTACGTATCATTTGATCCTTATCCGCCAAAACCACCGAACGGACGGAAGGGATATAGCCTAAATCAATTTCCGTTTTCTCATCATTCTTGTACAAAGAAACAACGTTCATTAAAATCTCTTTGACATCGACTTTGACATTCTCTGCAAGCGGCATCTGAGCAAAGTTTGAGAATTCAGAGGCTATGCGAGATAAGCTTTCGATTTGTTCGATAAAGGTTTTACTGTAACGCTCAAACTTATCATCGAAATCCGGGTCATCATCTTCCCAGGATTTTTTCAGATACTGAAGTCCGAGCTTCATGGGCGTTAACGGGTTCTTTATTTCATGAGCAACCTGCTTAGCCATTTCTCTCCATGCATATTCACGCTCCGATCTTGCCAATCGATCGGTACTTTCCTCCAGCTCTTTAATCATCCGGTTGTACTCATTTATAAGGGTTCCTATCTCGTCTTTTCGTTTCCAGGAAATCGGATCCATTTTCTTTCCTAATTTTGTTTCCCTCAACTGTTCTTCGATAAGTGTAAGCGGGAAAGTAATCGAATTTGCCAAAAAGAAAGCCACAAAACCTATCAGCACAAAAATAAAAACATAAACATTGATAAACGCGGTAAGGAATTGAGATATGCTTTTTTCGTACTCGCTCTTATTCGCAAAGTATGGTAAATTCAGATAAGCAATAGTTTTATTATTGATATTCCGAATAGGTGTATAAACCGATAAATAATTTAAACTACCGATATTTTCGGTATTGGAAAATTCGGATCGGGCATAGCGATGAATCTCAATAAAAGCGGTCGGGTTAATTTTTTTGGAGATAAGCCCTTCTTCATAAATCTTAGGCTGAGTAGAAATGATCAGATCACCGTTAAGGTCAAATATATTAATGTCTGTGAGATATAAGTCCGAAAGATTTTTGAGCTCCACATGCAGGATGTCGTCCGATTTGATACCGAACGAACTTAATCCCGAAGTACGTTTTTCGATTGACAAAAGGATCGATCGTGTTTTCTGACTTACACGTTCACTCTGCTGTTTATTATACTGATCGCTAATATACAGAAAGGTAATATATCCGATAATACTCACCGATAAGATCACCGAAATAATCATGGATAACTGGATTCTTGTTTTAAATAAAATACGAATCCGACCACGCATATTCTTAAAATTAATAGTAAGCAGATTATAGCTTTTGCTTAATAAACGACGAACATAAAAGACAAAAACCAATCCCGAGAAAATCCCGAATATGTATGAGAACAAAGCAAGAATTTTAAACTCACTATCATTGCTTTTACTTACAACAATAAGTATTTCATTATTGGGTTTGTAAACAAGGTGGTTGTAATCCTTATGCTCCAGGAAAGTGTATCCGCTCTCTGCTTCATCGAATTCGGAAGATTGCAGGCTATACGGATAATCCCCCTGCTGGCTTATTAATTTTCCCTGCTTATAGATCGAGTATGAATAAAGTTCAAAATCCTTATTCATTTTTAAATTGCCTTCCAATAACAGTTCCGGGAAAATATTATCATCCCGGAAATATTTCGATTTTAACTCAATCATTAAAGTGCCTATACTTTGCCTGTCTTGTTGAATAGGAATTTTACCGTAATAGGTAAGTATCCCATAGGAGTTCGATAAATAATAGAAGTAGGGGCTGCTGGTTGGGGTACATTGCAACCGGATTAAATCGTCGAAAGAACTTAATGATCGCAGGCTTTTTGTGTTTAAGGGGGTTCCTTCAGTATCAAATTCATATAACCGTAAATCGTATTTAGAGAAATAGCCTCCGAAATATAATTGTTGAATACGGTTATGTATAATTTCATTCGTAGGTGCAGGGCTGATAAAATGCTCCTGAATGTTTGAATCGATCTGAATACGTTTTCCCAGGCCTTCTAATAAATACTCGGCTATAGGATCATTTGCCGACTCCAGTTTCGAGGCAAGCAGCTGACGGTTTTGTTTTTCTTTTTCAAAATTGAAGTCATTCAGACGATAGGCCGAAGCAACGGCAAAAAGTGTAAGAATAAGTACTACCGTAGGGAAACTTAAATAATTCTGCCTTCTCGATTTAGCGCGTTCCAGAATAATGAGAAATACAGTATTACAGATAAATAAAATATTAAAGCCATGCAGAAATAATACCCATGCAGAAATAATACCTACGGAAATTAAAAATACATTTACTTTCTCTTTTTTACTGAGATAAAATTGATGAAAGATAGTGATGAGGATATCTGCAAAAAGAAAGAAAGAGTATAATGTAAGCCCGAGAATAAATAAGCCTACCAGACTATAAATATTTAAGCTCAGGATATTTGTCAGATCGAAAGAGATATTCGAATTCATTACCAATCCTTCGAGCATATAATTCAACAAAGCAATGGTAAGATAAGAAGCTGCAATAAACAAAAAAGTAATTACATAACTTTTTTTCACACTGTACACACTAAAATTCAATTCGCGTACACGATCATAGAAGAAATAAATGATCCAGTGTATCAACAATAAATTTATTAACAGATCCCCTAAGGATGGGAACAGAAAATTTGTCGCATAATACTCCGGACTAAACAAATCGAGTTTATAGACAGAAATTGGAACTGTCCAGTAAATACTTATAAACCGAAAAATTACGACGATACAAGTAATACTTAACAAGCCTGCAAGCCATTCTCCTTTGTTCCATAAATGTTTAGCAAAACTGTTGATGCAGAGGTACGAAAAAATAAAAGCTATAATCCACAAATAGATTTCGTAGTAAACCGGTGTTAATCGCAGGGCATCTTCATTTAATCCGATACTGAATAATGCTTCCCCGGTGTTGGAATGAATAGTGTATGACTCTGGACTATCCATCATTTTAAATTCAATAAAACCATTTAAGCCCAGGTCTTCATTAAATTTATTTCTAAGATATTCGTTTTGATAGCTGTATTCTTTTTTAACGGGCAGCAAAACAAGCAAGGTAATATCTTCTTGTTCTTCTTTTACACTCAGGTACCAGGCATTATCCAATTTAAAGAAGTCGGTTCCCTGGGGTAGAAGTTTAGGGTCAGGAACGATAGAATTATCAGTCCAGTAAACTAGGTTTGAACGATTGTAAACAAGAAGTATTAATTTCTTCCCGGAAAATATTTCTTGTAATTTTTTCCATATCGGAGTATTGATACCCGGATCCTGATTAAATCGTATAGCAGAATCGATAAGAGGATCTGCAAGTAGTTCTTCAATTTCTTGCTCTTGGCTTATAATTTTTCGTTCTACTTTTTTACCGATACGCTTAAGCGAACCTTTCGAATTAAAAAAATAGTCGGAAGCAAATGCAAGCAGAAAAAAAAGGATTGCTATGCACAAATAATTAAGACTATTTCTAAGATAATTCCTCAAGGTATTTTCTTTGTATACGAATTTACTAATAAAAAGAGCATCCCGTTTAATTATAAGCGGGATGTTCTTTAAAACCCTTAAGCACTATGCACTAAACGTAGGCATTTGCCGGTCCACTTTTTTAACAAGCCCCTGAAGCACCGATCCCGGTCCGACTTCCGTAAAGGAGCCTGCCCCATCGGCAATCATCGCCTGCATGGTTTGTGTCCAACGTACGGCACCCGTTAATTGTGCGATTAAATTTTGTTTAATGGTGAGAGGATCGGAAGTAGGTTTCGCATTTACATTTTGATATACCGGGCAAATAGCCTGATGAAAAGGAGTTTCGTTTATAGCAGCTTCCAATTCTATACGTGCCGGCTCCATCAATGGAGAATGGAAAGCGCCTCCCACGTTCAGTACCAAAGCTCGTTTGGCTCCGGCTTCCAATAATTTTTCACAGGCAATATTTACACCTTCAGTCGTTCCCGATATAACCAATTGTCCCGGGCAATTATAGTTTGCGGGAACCACTATCTCATCAATGGAAGCACAAATATCTTCCACAATTGTATCTTCCAGACCTAAGATAGCCGCCATCGTAGAAGCTTGAATTTCACAAGCTTTCTGCATAGCATTGGCACGCGCAATTACCAAACGAAAAGCATCTTCAAAAGCTAAGGTCTGATTGGCAACCAATGCCGAAAACTCTCCCAACGAATGTCCGGCAACCATTTCGGGGCGAAAATCGGGAATGGTTTTAGCTAAAATAACACTATGTAAAAAAATTGCAGGCTGTGTAACTTTAGTCTGTTTCAAATCTTCATCCGTACCGGCAAACATCAGGTCTGTGATTCGAAAACCGATAATTTCATCTGCCTTCCCGAATAATTCTTTAGCTAAAGAAGATTGTTCATACAACTCCTTACCCATCCCTACAAATTGTGCTCCCTGTCCGGGAAAAACGTATGCTTTCATGTGTTTATAATTTTTGGTTAAAGTCCTGAGTAATTATTTGCGCTTGGTGCAAAGCATTTACCAAGCCATTTCATACATATTGATTAATTAATTAGTATAAATTCGGCAGATTAATAAATTACAAGATAAAAAAATAATTAGCCGTAAATAAAACTTATTTTTGAGAAAAAAAACAAAAATGAACTTCTCTGAAAGAAATCAAATGGTGTATACCTGGTTATTTATATCGGGCATCTTAGCCGTTATACTAACCTGCATCCTTTACTTTGTACCGCTTCCCGAATACTTCAATTCCTCATACAGCAGTTTCACTTTATTTCTTGCATTACTATGTCTTATTCCGGCCTTTACTTTTATGCTGTTCAGGCCCAATTTTGCACTCGAAAAAGAAGAGGAACATCATCACCATGCTGCTAACACCATTGCCATGAGTAGAAATGCTTACTTGTTTACAATGATTATCTATTTCACAGCGCTTATCACATTAAGTTCAACGGCAAGCCGTGTTGCTACTTTCTTTTTTGTATTGGGAACTTTATCCTTTCTGATAGCACATGTTTTACATGCCATTTCCCTTTGGAAGTATAAGCAAAAATAAATTTTATTTTGCTAAAGAAGGATCTACTTGTTCGATCCAGGCAAGAATACCGCCCTTTAAATTGTATAAATTATCGAAGCCCATTTGTTGTTGCAATTGCATGATAGCCGCTGCACTTCTGGCACCACTCCGGCAATGTATCACAACTATTTTATCTTTATTGATTTTATCTGCTTCTAATAATATGTTTCCCAGGGGGATAAGTTCCGCTCCCAGGTTTGAAGTATCGTATTCGAACTGCTCACGAACATCAATCAGTTGGAAATCTTTCTTCTCATCCATTAACTGTTTAAGTTCCAATACTGTAATTTCTTTAACCATAATTTAAAATTTTATCCAAAGTTAGAAATACTTGTGTAAAATAAACAGAAAAAATACCGGAGTATTGATTTATCGCTAAATCTATTTATCTTGAATTTTCTAAACCAAACACATGTCAGAAACAGGATTTAAACGCGAACTTAAGCTATTTGATGCGGTAATGATAGTCGCCGGAACCATGATAGGCTCAGGAATTTTTATTGTCAGCTCGGATATTGCCCGTTCGGTAGGTTCCAGCGGGTATTTATTATTGATATGGTTGCTTACCGGTTTTATTACCATTGCCGGGGCACTCAGCTATGGAGAGCTCGCCGGGATGATGCCCAAAGCCGGCGGACAATATATTTACCTGCGTGAAGCATGGGGAAAATTAATTGCGTTTTTATATGCATGGACTTTGTTCCTGGTCATTCAAACCGGAACTATTGCTGCTGTTGCCGTAGCTTTTGCAAAATATACCGGAGTGCTGATTCCGGAAATTATCAGTGAGGATATTATCCTGTTTCAAGCAGGAAGTTTTAATGTGAGCTCCGTACAAATTCTTGCTATAGCAAGCATAATACTGCTCACGTATATCAATTCCCGCGGTATTAAAAACGGAAAGAATATTCAGAATATATTTGGAAGTACAAAGATACTGGCATTATTCGGACTAATCATTTTTGGTATATTGTTTGGAGTAAATGCCGATGTAGCGAAAGCTAATTTTACAAACATTTGGGATGCAAGTATCCGTTTACAGGACGCTTCGGGGGAATGGGCGATGACAGAATTAGTGGGCTGGATGATTGTTCCGGCGATAGGTATAGCCATGGTAGGTTCATTGTTTTCGAGTGATGCATGGAATAATATTACTTTTTCGGGTGATGAAATTAAAAACCCTAAACGGAATTTAGTATTGAGTATGGTAATCGGCACTACACTTGTTACGATAATTTATATCCTTGTAAATATTGTTTACCTCCTGATACTTCCTCTGCAGGGTGATCCCAATGGAACCGATGTAATGAGCAGAGGAATTCAGTTTGCTACCCAAGATCGTGTTGCTGCGGCTGTTGCCGAAGCGATGGGTGGTGCAAATGCTACTATTATTATAGCTGTTCTTATTATGGTATCTACTTTCGGTTGTAATAACGGCTGTATCCTTTCCGGAGCCCGTGTATATTATGCAACAGCAAAAGACGGATTATTTTTTTCAAATATGTCGAAGTTGAATTCAAGAGGAGTGCCTGCAATAGCCCTGGTTTTTCAGTGTGTTTGGGCAAGCATCCTGTGTTTATCGGGATCTTATGGAAACCTGTTGGATTATGTTGTATTCGCCGTTCTCTTATTTTATATACTAACCATCATCGGAATTTTTATTCTGCGCAAAAAAAGACCCGATGCAGAGAGACCCTATAAAGCTTTTGCCTATCCTATTATTCCGGCACTCTATATTTTATTGGCATCAGCCGTATGTATCATTCTATTAATTTATAAACCTGAATACAGTTGGCCGGGATTTATCATTGTCGGATTAGGAATACCTGTTTACTTTATGTTCAAAAGAAAAATAGCTGCAGAAGACGAAATGAACACCTGATTCTAAATTGTATTTTTTTCTTTAACCAACAACTAATATATTCGCAGCAATGAGCCGAATATATTTAAGTGTACTTTGTAGTTTCCTGGTATACATAACTGCATGCAATCCCTCTAGTCCTCCGGTTGATGAAAGTGTGGCAGAAAGCGAAGGAAAAGCATACGACACTGTCGCCTTTAATATCAAAGCAGAAAAGATTGATGCATTCTTCCATAAACTATATAATAACTACGGATTTAACGGCACAGTACTGGTTTCGCAAGACGAGCATGTGCTGTATAAAAAAGCTTTTGGATATGCGGATGTTCGAAGGAAAAAAGATTCATTAAAGATCGACGACATCTTTCAATTAGCATCTGTCAGTAAACAATTTACCGCCGCCGCTATTCTGAAACTCATGGAGAACAAGAAATTAAGTTTGGATGATAACATTCAAAAATTTTATCCAAATTTTCCTTATGAAAATATTACCATTCGTTTATTATTACATCATCGCTCGGGTCTGGGAAACTATACCTATTTCAGCGAAGATTATTGTGATAGAAGAACGCCCATCAATAATCAGGATGTAGTGCAAATGATGACCGAGAAGAAACCGGGTATCTATTTTCGTCCCGACCGCGTATTCGATTACAGTAACACAGGGTATGCACTCTTAGCCGCCATTGTCGAGAAGGTAAGCGGGAAAAGTTTTAAGGATTTTGTCGAGAAGGAACTGTTTGCAAAAGCAGGGCTTAAGAACACTTTTGTATATGATATTCATAATCCCAATGAATTTGAATATATCCGGGGACATACAGCCCAGAACAGAAAAACGAATGAGTCGTATTTAGACGGAGTAAGCGGCGATAAAGGAATTTATTCTACGGTAGAAGATCTGTATAAATGGGATCTTGCATTATATACAGAGCGTATCTTGAAAAAATCTACCATCGATTCGGCTTATGTTTCGGGGAGCAAACATCTGAAAGGCCCTTTTAACTACGGTTTCGGATGGAGAACTTATACCTTTAAAGACGGGAAACAACTGATCTACCACGGAGGCTGGTGGAACGGGTATAAAACCTTCTTTTTCAGGGATATCAATCATCATAATGCAATAATTATCCTAACTAATCGCGAAAATAGCGGTTTTAGGAATTTGGATGGTCTGTATGATATTTTATATGACCGCAAACCCTCTACATTACGTCAATTTTCTGCTTATTTACATCATTCACCGGGTTTTTAATATAAATCCGTCTGCATTAAGTAATCATTCATCCAAAATTCTCCAATAGAAATATCCTGAATCTCAATTACTTTATATCCCAATCGTTCGTAAAAGCCCTTTGCTTTATTATTCCGGTTGACATTCAGCTGCAAAAAACGGCTCCCCTCTTTTTTTGCATTTTCTTCAACTTTTTTAATTAATTCTGCTCCATATTTCTTACCTTGTTTATCCGGTAAAACATAAACCTTGTGTAGTTTATGCGTATCCGAAACATCGGGCAACTTACTATACGATGCATAAGCAACCGGAACCTGGCCTTCATATAAAATCAGAAATTGATGTTGTAAAAAGGTCATTTGTTTATACAGCGAATCAGGGGTATAGATTTCGCCGAACATAAAATTAATCTGTTCTTCGGATATAATATCTTTGTAAGTAACAAACCAGGTACGGAAAGCCAAATCGACAATTGTCGGAATGTCTTCAACGTTCGCCTGATAAATATTAACAAAAGCTCTCATATAAATTAAATAAACACCTAATTTAGAAAATTATGGAAAATCTTTGTACATCGCGTTTCAGGAAAAATATATCACTTCTTCTGAGTTTGTTTATTATGGGAAGTATCTTTGTTTCATGTAGTGTGAACGGGCCCAATTATCCGATGGTTCGGGCATCGAAACAGGATCAGCAAAGCAAACAAAAAATAGCTGAACAGCATACTCAGAAAAAATCGGAGCATATTTCTGCAAGTATGAAATCTACTCCTGCCGATAATCAAAAGCCCAATACTTCAACTTCAGAAGCAATTAATACCACAACTAGTAATGAACAAAATGCTACTGTTATACAAAGAGTAGCAAACAATAAAAAAGTTCAGAAACTGGAATCAAAAATTAATAAAGTAAGCCGTAAGAAAAACGAATTCAATAAAGAGTATAAAGCAGGTGCATTAAGTAATGAACAGTTATTAATTGTGTTATTGGCAGTAGTACTTGTGTTTTTACTGTTCGGCGGACCCGGTTGGGGGTGGTGGGCTTTTTATAATATAGCCTCAGTATTGCTCCTGATATTATTGGTTGTACTGGTATTATACCTTGCAGGAATTATTTAGGCAGCATCCTATAATTCTTCACTTATCAATACCGGACCCTGTTCGAAAATTATTTCGACAATCCCATCTTCGATAACCCCAAAGGTATTCTCTGTTTCCTGTTGCATATTTAGTAAAGATGCAACAGGAATTTTTTTATCTCCGCATATTTTTAATCTGCTCCCCTTGCTCATCCATTTGGTGAAAACAGGTTTTGTACAGATATAGGATTTATGCCCGACATCGTATATAATAATATCAATTGCTTTACTTTTTTCAAATAAAAGCACTGATGATAAATTCTTTAATCCGACAATATTAACAGCTTTATGATTTGTGTCAATTAAATAGTTCAGGATACTACTCAGCAAATTTTCTTTTTCAATAAGTACATATTCTAAAGTAAGAAAAGCAGCAAGTTGCTCGTTTATATATTCTTTTTGTAAAGGGTTTGTATAAAAAATTCCATCGATATGAATACCCAGCCTGAGTGCCTCTTCAAGTGAATTTTCGCTGATCCATATTGAAGGACTCCATTCCAGTAATTGCCCGATCGACTCTTCATCCATCTCTGTTTTTCCCAGAATAAGAAGTGCGGGCTCTTGTTTATCTTTTACAAAATGATGAGAAGACATATTATTGTATCTGAACAAAACTACGCATAATTTCTTCGGGATGCTTCGCTTTATTAATTACCGACGATACAGCGACACCATGTATTCCTATAAATCTGATCGGCCTTACATCTTTCAAAAGAATACCACCGGCGGCTATTAAAGGAATTGTATATCTTCTCGTATCACAGAAGTTTTTATACTTCTTTAATCCTTCCAAACCAATGGCAGGTATATTTACCGTTTTTGTTTGGGTAGGCTTAAAAGGTCCTATACTAATATAATCTGCACCTTGCTCAGCAAAATGGATAAGCTCATCCGTATTTAATGCCGAGCAACCGATTATTTTTCCAGGCCCCAACATTTTTCGTACTTCGGAAACAGGCATATCCTGAATGCCGATATGTACTCCCGAAACATAAGATATCTCTAAAGCCATCTGAATAAAGTCGTTCACGATTAAACGAACCCCATGCTTCCGGCAACATTCCGCAATCGTTTGTATCTCTTCCGACATATCTTTCTCATCCTTAGGAAAAACCCTGTATTGTATCCATTTTATCCCCAATTTACAGGCTGATTCTACCTGTTTCAATACCGGAAATTCAGAAATACGTTCCTGCGTTAAATAATGAATGTGGGCAATCATTTTCATATACATATTTAGTCTTAAAATATCTGCTCAAATATGCAGGTTTATTTATAGGTATAAATAATAATATTTAAAAATTCCGATAGAGATGTCAGTATTTTTGAAATACACCAATAATTAAACGCCATGGAAGATCCGGATGACAATAATGCATTTGAAAATGAATGGGAAAATTTTGATTTTAATAATCTTAGTGCAGAAAATTTTATTAATCAGGAATTAAATGATTTTGCACATAGATCCAGAACCGTTTTTGCAGAAATACAAGAACTCCCCATAACGAAAAAAGCAATGGAGATAATTGATATGATTGATATCCTGATCAATGATAATGAAGATGATATAGACCGAAAATTCATAAAGTCAATCTTAGTAGGTAATGCAACTTTTATTTTGAATCAGATTGTATTAACGCAAATGGAGAGCTCGTTTATAAAAAGATATGAACAATGTATCCGTTTGCGGATGGAAGTTGAAAATTTGATTGATAAAATAAAAAAAACGGCAGCATTCGAACCGGAAGAATCCGACAACGCACAGAGCATCCTCAGGGAAATCGAAAAATTCCGTTTACTTTTTCTTTCATGGAATCAAATTTTATGGGAATTACCTAAAGAAACAGATCCATGGGGTTTGATTCGAAGCTAGTATATATTCATAAAACTCTGCGGATTGGAGCCTTTTATATTCATCGATTACTTCTAACTCCTCCATTTTGCGGGAGTATTCCTGCTATCGGATAAGTCATCAATCATCCCTGATACTGAAATTCAATATTCATTCCGAAGAATTTCAAAACCTTCAAATCATCTTATCAACCCAAATTCAGTATGGATTCTCCCAAACCTTGTAAAACCCAGGAATGCAAATACAAGTGTGTTAGAGATAAAAATATATATATTTGATGGAATCAAAAATCTTATATTGAATCATATATGTATTCAATCAAGAAAACAGCGCTCTCGGTATTTTGTTGTTTTACCCTTGCTCATCTATCATCAGCGCAAACGGGGAACACAAGCATGGACAATCTTTTAGATAGTGTGCAACATTATATTTATTCCGATAAAATAAAAGCCTATCACTTCACTTCCGAATTAAAGCAAGAGGCAAATACATTCAATAATAAAACGGCAATGTCGTATGCATATTATTTAATGGGGGTTCTTGATGAAAAAGAAGGAGATAATCTATCGGCACTCGGAAATTACAGAACTGCATTAAGTTATAGCAAGCATGCCCTGGATTATATCCCCAGATTAAAAACCTTAACTGCACTATCCAACTACTATATTAATCTTTCACAAACCGATAGTGCCATCTTAATTTGCCATCAAGGGATTAACGAAGCCACGGCTATCGGCGATAAGAGTTTTGTTGCACAATTTTACAACAATCTTTCCTTGGCACATAGCTATATTAAAGAGTACGACAAAGCTTTATCATATTCCGATAAATCGATTGAATTAAAAAAAGAGTTGAATGATGAAAGGGGACTTGCAAATTCTTACCTCAACAAAGGATTGTTATTAACTGAAATGGGTAAGTATCCCGAGGGTTTCAGCTATTATACACTTGCCGAAGAACTTTATTTGAAGCATGATACCTGGCATGCGCTCACACAAACTCACATTAATTTTGCCTGGGATCATACCGACTTAAAACAATTTAATACAGCCCGCACACATTTAACAAAAGCATTAGGGTATGCAAAGAAGTCGGATGATAAAATTCGCCAGTCGGGGGTTTGGAATGTATTTGGATATTATTATCGGAATGCGGGATATCCCGATAGTATAGTATATGCACTTGAAAGAGGGCTTGAGCTATCGCTTGAGGCGGGAAGCAAACGAAACGCTTTAGTAGCTTATCAGGAATTATCGGATTACTACCAAACCCAAGGTGATTTAAAATTAGCGTTACATTATCTGAATAAAGCCTATAGTGTAAAGGATAGCATTTTTGATGAAACAAAAATACAACAAGCACAATCGCTCAATGCACGATACGAAACCGAACGAAAAGAAAAACAAATCGAATTACTCAATGTTCAAAAAGAAACACAGCAGCTCATTCTGATTATAATTCTTCTTCTTATATTATTAATTACTATTCTCGCCTACTTCCTCTTTCTCCGGTACAAGAATATACAGAAAAGAAAAAAAGAAGAAGAATTGCAAAATCAGAAAGAGTCAGAACGAATACGCATTGCACGTGATATGCATGACGAAATTGGTGCCGGGTTAACCCGTATCCTGATGCGTAGCGAACAAGCTAAACTACAATTAAGTTCTTCCGGAAATGGAATAAAAGAAAATATGCTGGAAACACTCGAGAGAATGTCGGATGAGTCCCGGAAAATCAGTTATAATATTAGTGAAATTGTTTGGGCATTAAATCCACAAAACGACACATTTGATAATCTTTGGGCATATATACGTAACTATGCTTTTGATTATTTGGAAGATTCAAACATCAACTGCCAGATTCATTTTCCTGATGATATTCCGAATACTACCGTATCATCGGAACTACGCAGAAATGTTTTTTTAATTCTAAAGGAATCTCTCAATAATATTGTAAAATATTCCAAAGCAACAGAAGTAAAAATAACCTTGTTGATTTATTCAAATTATTTTTCATTTCAGATAAAGGATAATGGGAAGGGATTATCCGAGGGGTGTTTGACAAATGGGAATGGAATAAGAAATATGGAAAAACGGAGTATGGATATCAGAGGATATTTTTCTATAAACAGTTCAGGAAATACGGGAACCCTACTTTCTGTAGAAAATATTCCTTACGTGAATCCAACGAAAGTGTGATTGTAAGTAGCATTTTATTTTTTCTAATTTGTATAAGATATGAAGCCCATACGTATAGCTATCGTTGAAGACGATAAAGAATTTCTGACAGGAATACGTAACACACTTGCATTAAGTGATGAAATAGAGATATTGGAAACTTACACCAATGCCGAGGGCTTTATAAAAGAGGCGGAAATGCTGGACCCGGATGTAATATTGATGGATATAGGTTTGCCAAGGATTGACGGGATTGAATGTATGAAACAATTAAAATTGTATTTACCCAAACTACAATTTTTAATATGGACCACTTTTGAAGATGATGAAAAAATATTCGATGCCTTAAAAGCAGGGGCAAGTGGTTATATATTAAAGACGGCAACAACACAACAAATTATTCAAGCTGTTCGCGAATTGCATCAAGGCGGTTCTCCTATGAGCAGCAGTATTGCAAGAAAAGTGATCGCATCTTTCCATGCTCCCCAAATTATACAGTCGGGATATAATCTGACTGCAAGAGAAAACGAGATATTAGAGTACCTGGCTAAGGGATATCGTTATAAAGAAATTGCAGCTAAACTATTTCTGAGTATAGAAACCATACGTTCGCATGTTCATCATATCTACGAAAAACTTCAGGTATCTTCGCGTACAGATGCCATTAATAAAATCTTCAAGCGTTCTTAATATTCCCGTATTTAAAATCCAACAAAAGTGTGATTGATAGCTAAACTGAATTATCTGAATTTTATACTTATAAATTTCTAACCCAATTAAAGTATAAAACGATGAAAAAATTAATTACACTAGTCTCAATGTTCCCCTTATTTATCGGATGGAACAATACGGCAAATGCTCAATGGAGTACTATTGCCAAGCCGGTTGAACATTATCCTGCCGTTTATCTTACCACGCATAACAATACCATGTATTGTATTACAAACAACGGTTTCTATAAATTTAATAACGATGCGTGGGATGACCCATCACAGGGATCAGCAAATGTTTCCGGTAGTGAGATTGTTTTTATTGATAACTACATATATCTGAGAGGAGCTAATAATAGGTCTTCAGACGGCGGTGCTACCTGGGAGTTCGATACGGTTGGTTTACCTCCCTTCGGAGAAAAAAATTCTTTATTCTCAGATGGAACTCACATATATCTTAGTTACGGGTATCCTTCTTATCAACTCTTCCGTAAAAAGCCTTCGGATAATTCTTGGGTCAATCTAACTGATATAGGAAGTAATACTTCTATCGTTTGGGGGCTTACCAAAAAAGGCAATGATTTATTTGCAGCAGTAAGTAACGGATGTTGGATATCAAGTGATGGAGGGCAAACATGGAGCAAGAAAACATCTACTGATTTTCCGCTTACCAACGCCCCCTGGAAACTCCAGGGTGCAGGAAACTCTTTTATCGTACATAACTCCGAATTATATTTTGGAGCGGATGTTGGTTTGTTTAAAAGTTCAGATAATGGTGATAGCTGGGTAAGAGTAGATAAAAATTTTCAAGAATCCTTTGGAGCGGTGACGATTCAGGCGGTATATTCTGACGGTACAAATCTTTATGCTTCTACACGCAACAGCAATAACGCCTACATGTCATCAGACCATGGTGATACCTGGACTGAGATAAGTGGTGGCTTAGACAGTAAGATCAATGCATTTACATCTTTAAATGGAACCATTTATGCAACCCTGTTTAACATGCAGAATGTATATGTTTTTTTGGGTGGAACAAACGGAGTAAACAATTTTTCTTCAAAATTAAACTTCAATGTATATCCAAATCCTGCGAATATTATTGTCAATATTAGTAATATTCCCGGCGGTTCAGTACTTAGTATTGTGGATATGATGGGGCGGGTAATTTATCATTCTGTAGAATTAAACTCAACAGAAACCATACATACATCGGATTTTAAAAATGGAATTTATTTTATTCGTTTAGAAAACAACGATAAATCCGAACACAAAAAATTAATCATTAGCAGATAGTAAATATTTTTTCGATTCCCTGGTTTTAGCAGGAACCGGGGAATTTTGTCAGATAGTGCCTTCAACTAATTTTTTTATTTCCGTTAAGATCGGATCCAGCCTTCCCCATTGTTCAAACTATCCTGATATCTGCGTTCTCCTTATGCTACTTTTGCATAATCACCCTGGATTACAATAAGGGTTGTGACTCCATCATTTTCATTTAATTCATAACTTACTTCTAAATAATTTTCAGGAAGATCAGGAATCGTAGAATGAGGATCGAAGGTGGTGTAAATTAATTTTTTGCCGGGTTCGAAATGTAAAACCTGTCCTTTTACAAAAACCATCTCTCTGCCTTCGTAATTTCCTCTCCAAAGCAATTCCGAACCAATCTTCCAGTCGGAAACCGTTTCGCAACCGAACATATAGATTTTCGTTTTTTCGGGATTTACCAAAGCATCCCAAACTTCCAAAGCGGGGGCTTTTATATCGATGGTATTTTGAATAATTAATGCTTGCATTTCGAAATTTATTCTAAGATAGAAATAAATTTTTTATATACTTCCTTTCGATTATAACTTATTGAATATCCTTCCTAATTAGTGGATGATATATCTAACTCATGGCATGACTATAGTCATGCCATGAGTTGCATAATTAAAACTTCAGATTCAGCCCTAACAAATAATTTCGTTCGGCTTGGGGATAATAAGAATTATAGTTCGATTGTACTCCATCATATACCTCGGTATAAGTATATCCGTTCGCTACATACAGTTCGTTGAATACATTATTGATCCGGAAGATGATATCCACGCGTTTAAGTCCTTTGAGACCGAAACGGTAATCCAAAGCCAGATCATTTACAAAAAAAGCATCCATTTTACGGTTATCGTTGCCTGTATTGTCCAGATACTGCTCACTTACATATTTACTGAACAAAGAAAGATTCAGATTTTTGTAGAGCGTGTACTGTAAGACACTTCCGGCAATAAGTCCGGGAGAGAAAGCAATTTGTGTATTGCTATGCTTGTGCTCAATAGCTCCGATATAATTATAGTCCGCATCGTAAGCATATACCATCTCAGTAAAATCTTTCACGATATTTCTGCTGAAAGCTACATTCGGCGACCAGGTTATTTTTTTATGGATGTTCCAACTTGCGCTTAATTCAATTCCCTGCCGGAAGCTTTCGGGAATATTGCTGCGTACAAAATCACCCACATCATTTATCTCTCCTGTCAATACTAATTGATCGCGGTAGTGCATGTGAAACAGGTTTACTTCGTATCGTATTTTTTTTCCAATCGAACGTAAGCCGATTTCTAAATCTTTCAGGTGCTCGGGTTTGGGTTTTTTACCTTGTACAATGGCCTGTGTATAATCGTCGCGATTAGGCTCTTTGTTTGCGATTCCAAAAGAAACATAAGCCAGTTGTTTAGGATTGATCTGATATGATGCTCCGATCTTCGGGTTCAAAAAATTCAGCTGGTCGTTTTGTGTAATATCAATACCATCTTTATCAATCCCGCTTATGGTATAATCTACCCAACGGTATTGCACATCGGCAAAGAGGTTCATTTTTTTAAGCGAATAGCTTATTTTGGTATAGAAATTTATTTCATCTTTATTTCCATAGCTTGTATAGAAACGATCGTACATGTTTTTATTCGAGGCATATTCTGCCCATACTACTTCTCCAAAATGCTCTCCGTCATATTCGTTAGCAGCGCCTCCCAAGGTTAAGCGCAGCTTATCGGAAATACGATAATCGAAAGAATAAATAATTCCCTGGAATTCGTTCGACAACCATCTTCTTCTTACAATATTTGTTTGGAGTATAGTGTCTCCGCCGGTAAACAATGTATCCATGCCGTAACCTGCAAAATCTTCGCCGGCACGATACTCTTCGTAATATCCTTGTCCGCGCGTAAAATGATACCCTAAATTAAAATCCATATCCGCATTTAATTTACGTGTATAGAAAACCTGATAATGATCTTGCTGATAATTATCCGTTTGATGAGGGAATGGCTCTTTCAAAGGATTGTACCGGCGATTTGTTTGTAAAGAATCTTCGGGAACACCATACCAGGCAAGATGAGTACGTTCAGTCCCTGAGAACACATTCATCTTTACCAAATTTTTTTCATCAAAATACGCTGCCGATGTAAAAAACGATTTCAGCTTCGAAGAGCTGTTATCAATGTACCCCTGGGAAGCAATTTTAGAAAGTCTCCCCGTAAAGGCCCAGTGTTTATTAATAATTCCCGTACCTACTTTAGCACTGTAACGATCGGTCCGGAAACTGCCATGGGTTGTATTTACTTCGGCATAAGGTTCTGCACTTATTTTATCGGTCTCCATATTGATGCTTGCTCCGAAAGCTCCTGCGCCATTGGTAGAGGTTCCTACCCCACGCTGAATCTGAATATTATCTACAAAAGTAGCAAAGTCGGGGATATTGACCAAAAATGTACCCTGCGATTCTGCGTCGTTTAAAGGAATTCCGTTAATAGTAACATTGGTGCGTGTTGCATCGGTTCCCCGGATGCGAATACCGGTATATCCTATTCCTGTTCCTGCATCGGAACTTACTACTACCGATGGAGTTTGATTTAAGAGATAAGGAAGATCTTGTCCCAGATTTGTTTTCTCTAAATCTTGTTTATCGATGAGCGTATACGTTGCTGCCGCATCATTTTCTAAACGCGAAGAAACAATCAATGCTTCTTCGGCAAGGATACTGCTTTTCTCTAAATAAAAATCCAGTGTGGCAGGACTGTTTAAATTAACTTGTTGACGAATACTTTTATATCCGATAAAACTAATTTTCAATTCATAAGTACCGGGAGTAATTTTTTTGAGCAGGAAATTTCCTTCATCATCGCTCAAAGTACTGTATTTATTATCGAGCGAGACGACTGCGGCAACAAGTGCTTCTTTTTTTTCAGCATCATAAATTTTTCCGCTGAAAGAGGTTTGTGCAAATGTAGTGTATGGGAGCAAACCCAATCCTACCATGCTAATCCAGAATTTAAGTGACATATTATTTCATTTATAAAACCTCGGAAGACCAGGGGATTTAGCCTTCTTCTAATTAGTTTTATTACCTCTTCCCTTCGCCGGCATTACCCGGATCAGGTTCTATGGGTGTAATCTCAGGCTCCGCATGCATTCGGAACCACCCCTTTGAGAATAATGCAAAGATATATTTAATTTAAGGAATAATAAAAATTATATTTCTTGGCTGAACACAGGTATAAAATGAGTCTAAATTATATTCTCTCAATTAAATGGGATAGCATACCTTCCTTTAATTGAAAAAAGAACTTATCATTCAGGCGAAGTATTTCTATTGTTTATTAGCCGGCGGCTATCATCGAAATCTCTACATTTACGTTTTTAGGAAGACCTGCTACTGCCACCGTTTCTCTTGCCGGAAAGTCGGAGCTGAAATAACTTCCGTAAACCTCATTCACCAAAGCAAAATGTGCCATGTCTGATAAAAAGATAGTCGTTTTAATCACATTTGAAAAACCCATCCCGGCTGCTCCCAAAACCGCTTTCAGGTTTTCCATCACTTGCTTGGTCTCAACTTCAATATCACCTACTAATAGGTGTGCATTTTCCGGATTGATAGCGATCTGCCCCGAAATATATAATATATTGCCAAAAGCAACGGCTTGACTATACGGGCCTATTGGTGCAGGAGCATTGGGAGTATTAATAATTTTTTTCATTGGACATTTTTATCGATTTGTACCCGGCATATCTCTTTTACCTAATATAACAGCTTAAATAATTTTAAAATAATTTGCTGAGTAAATAGATAAGCAAGGCCATTAAAAACATGAGTATAGACAATTTATTAATCCTGTGCATGGTGCGCAGATTAAAACTCGTAGGACGATTGGGGTCTTTCTTTCTGAAAAAATAACCCAGGAATTCGTTTTTCATAATTTCTACTTTACGCAAAGATACAGCAAATATTGTTTTTATAATAAACTAAATAAGATTGCGAAATGTTGTTAGATTTGTGAATACATACGAATACAATCAAAAATTTATAAGTGATGAAATATACTCCTATAAGCAGCAATTTATTTACAGATAACCGAATGCGTTTCGTTGGAAAGATGAACCCCAATTCTATGGCCATTATCCATTCAAACGATGAATTTCCGAGAAGTGGTGATCAGAATTATCCTTTTCATCAAAATCCCGACATGTTTTGGCTTTCAGGAATTGATCAGGAAGAAAGTATTTTAATTCTCTTTCCCGACTCGCCTGTTCCGGCATATAAAGAGGTTTTGTTTCTGAAAAAGACAAACGAGCATATTGCTATCTGGGAAGGGCATAAATATACCAAGGAAGAGGCACAACAAGCATCAGGCATTCATTCGATCTTTTGGCTGGAAGATTTCAAATCGATTTTTCCGATGTTGATGCATTATGCAGAGACCATCTATATCAACACCAACGAGAACGACCGCTATGTACATATCAATCAATACCGCGATTTGCGTTTTGTAAAACAACTGAGGGAGCAATATCCTGTACATAAATACGAACGTGCCGCACCGGTTTTCCGCGAGTTACGTGCCTTGAAATCATTATACGAAGTGGATCTCATTCAGACAGCTTGCGACATTACCGAAAAAGCTTTTCGCAGAGTATTGAACTTTGTGAAACCGGGAGTGACGGAATATGAGATTGAAGCAGAAATTATTCATGAATTTATTCGTAATCGCGCCAGCGGACATGCTTACAACCCGATTATTGCCTCAGGCGCTAATGCTTGTGTATTGCATTATAACGATAACAATCAGGTGTGTAAAAACGGTGATGTAATCTTGTTCGATTTTGGAGCGGAGTATGCAAATTACAATGCCGACTTATCGCGCTCGATCCCGGTAAACGGGAAATTTACAAAACGTCAGAAAGATGTTTACAATACCGTATTACGCGTGATGGATGAAGCGAAAAAAATGCTGGTAGAAGGAACTATCTTAGATGAATACCATAAAGAGGTAGGGAAAATTATGGAGAAAGAATTAATCGGATTGGGACTGCTGGATAAAAATGAAGTAGCGAAACAAAATCCGGCTATGCCTTTATATAAAAAATATTTTATGCATGGAACTTCTCACTTCTTAGGATTGGATGTTCATGATATCGGTAATCGGTATGAGAAAATGAAAGCAGGAATGATCTTTACCTGCGAACCGGGTATTTATATTCCTGAAGAAGGATTAGGTATTCGTATCGAGAATGATATCTTAATTACAAAAGAAGGCAATATAGATTTAATGAAAAACATTCCGATCTTAGCTGACGAGATTGAGGATCTTATGAACAGTTAATCCCAATCTTTTCAAAAAGACAAAGAGCCGTTAATAAAATTAATAACGGCTCTTCTTATTATATGCATCAGGGTAAATATTTAATACACACTCGGACAGTCTTTCGTTCGTTTAAAACGATAATCTTTTTCACCTATATTGAAATACAGACCGGCATAGATATAAGAATATTTATCGTTGTTGTTATTCGCATAAAATCCGTCCATATTATCAACAAATCCTATATAATAACGATAGCCCAATCCTATATCAATTGTTTCCGATAACTTTCTTTTGGCAGAAACTGTTAATGGAACTATCAACTCGTAGGTAGGTCGTTTATTGTAAGTATTCCCGGGAGTATAATAACGTGTTTTGAAATAAATTAATCCTACTCCTGCCGAAGCATTGATTTGAAAAAATTCATCCGCATAAATATTATACACCACAGATCCGAAAAAATCTACAGGACGTTCGATAACATAATAATTTACGATGGTACTGCTGCCTTCGGGAGTCACCCTGTTTCCTTCCTTCCCGTATAAATCGGCACCGGTACGTACTACACCTTCAAGAGCAAACCGGCTGCTGATGGGTTTGTTAAGTGAAAGTCCATAACCAATATCGAAACGTTCGTTTTTAAAATCGTTCATAAATAAGGTACGACGGGTAATAACACCCACATCCAATCCGACCGTAAAAGGATTGGATTGTCTTGCTTTCCCATATAAGAACTTAGAATTCGTATATGCTTGAGAATATGTATCGCTACATATAAAAAGAGAAAATAGAAGACATACCGCGATTGCTGTTGTAATTGTTTTCATAGGTGGTATAGTTTCAGACTTAAATACAAATACCATGCAAGTTTATACGCAAGCCACAGGGATAAGTTATTATTCGTATTAAAATTTTATCTTTATCGCCCAATGGCGAAGTTAAAAACGAGTTATTTTTGTCAGAGTTGTGGATATCAAGCCTCTAAATGGTTAGGTAATTGCCCATCTTGCGGGAAGTGGAATACATTTGTAGAAGAAGTGTTGGAAAAAAGTAGTATTAAGAGCGATTGGAAGGCTTCATCCGGTACACAAAGAGCTTCAAAGCCAATGCCGATTGAATCGATCGAACAACATATAGATCTCCGCATTGATGCAAAAGACAATGAATTAAACAGGGTTTTAGGCGGAGGAATTGTTCCGGGATCTCTGGTACTCATCGGTGGAGAGCCGGGTATCGGAAAATCTACATTGATGTTACAACTGGCACTTCAATTAAATCATTTAAAGGTATTGTATGTATCGGGCGAAGAAAGTGAACAACAACTTCAGATGCGCTCATCACGTATCCGTAAAAAAGATTCTTCGAATTGTTTTATCTTAACAGAAACTTCTACACAAAATATTTTTAAACAGATTGAAAGTTTAGAACCTCAAATCGTCATCATTGATTCCATCCAGACACTTTCATCGGCACATATCGAATCTGCTCCGGGAAGTGTCTCACAAATAAGGGAATGTACTTCGGAGCTTTTACGTTTCGCAAAAGAGAGTAATACCCCGGTATTTTTAGTCGGGCATATTACCAAGGATGGTTCCATTGCCGGACCAAAGATCTTAGAGCACATGGTGGATACGGTTCTTCAGTTCGAAGGAGACCGGCACCATACTTATCGTATTTTGCGTTCGATGAAAAACCGGTTTGGTTCAACTTCCGAACTGGGCATATACGAGATGCAGGGAAGCGGGTTACGAGAGGTATCGAACCCTTCGGAGATACTAATTTCTCAACGGGAAGAAGGCTTGAGCGGTATTACCATTTCGGCTACGATCGAAGGTTTACGGCCTATGTTGATCGAAAGCCAGGCACTGGTAAGCCATTCGGCATACGGCACTCCTCAACGTTCGGCCACCGGATTTGATCTTCGTCGTTTAAGCATGCTGTTGGCTGTGCTTGAAAAAAGGGGAGGATTTAGATTAGGTGTGAAAGATGTATTTCTGAATATTACGGGAGGTATCCGCGTAGAAGATCCTGCCATTGATTTGGGTGTTATCTGCGCCATTATTTCTTCACACGAAGACATCGCCATATCGTCGAATACCTGCTTTGCAGCAGAAGTTGGATTATCGGGAGAAATACGGGCGGTCAACCGTATCGACCAACGTATCTCCGAAGCAGAAAAGCTGGGTTTTGATAAAATATTTATCTCAAAATATGCTCTAAAGGGAATAGATAAAAGTAAATATAAGATCGAGCTGATACCGGCAACAAAAATTGAAGAAGTATTCTCTGCTTTATTCGGGTAGAATATAAATTATTTATTTTTAATACATTATTAAAGATTCATTACATTTGTGCAATGCAATATAAAAGGCCTTACAAAAAATGAAAAGAATTTTCTTAATCGTTTCGATAGCTATCAGTGTCATAGCATGTAATTCGGAGAATAACACAAAAGAACAAAAGGCAGAAGCAAATGCAGTAGTTGAATATGATAACTATGGCATGAAGATGAGTCCCGACGGCGCGGTTGATATAAATACTTTGGTAGAAGAGATGGGGAATGCTCCAAGTTATGAAGCGAAAATTTATGGCAAGGTAGTTGAAGTATGCCAAACACGTGGATGTTGGATGAACATCGAAATCGGTAACGGAGAGCTGATGCGTGTAACTTTTAAAGATTACGGATTTTTTGTTCCCACCGATTCGGCAATGATCGTCGGACAGCAAGTAATTATGCAGGGTCTAGCGCAATTTGAAACGGTATCGGTAGAAGATTTAAAACATTATGCAGAAGATGCCGGAGAATCAAAAGAGTATATTGACGCAATTACAGAACCTGAAAATTCATTAACTTTTGAGGCTACGGGAGTATTAGTCCCTAAAACGACTCCACTTACAGATGTGCAAGCTAATGCTACTCATTAAACAACAAACATAAAACATGAAAGCGAAAGGGCCGGGCATTTGTCCGGCCCTTTTCGTTTTATGTATGTATCGAATATTTTTCTTTATCTGTTTTTGTCTTTTAGTACATTTGTTAAAAAATAATTCATGAATATTCTTCTTTTAGGTTCGGGTGGCAGAGAGTGCGCATTTGCATGGAAAATTGCCCAAAGCGAAAATTATGATCAGTTATTTATTGCGCCCGGTAATGCGGGAACAGCTATCTATGGACAAAATATTGCTATCAAAGTAAACGATTTCGATCAGATTAAGACCTTTTGTCTAAGCCATAAAATAGGAATGGTAGTGGTTGGACCTGAAGATCCTTTGGTATTGGGTATTTCCGATTTTTTCAAAAATGATCCTTTATTAAATCATATCCCTGTGATCGGCCCTTCCAAAGAAGGGGCACAGCTTGAAGGAAGTAAAGATTTTTCGAAACGATTTATGCAACGCCATGCAATACCAACAGCGCGTTATAAAAGTTTTACCAAAGAGCAACTGAATGAAGCTCTGAGCTATGTTGAAGATCATCCTCTGCCTGTTGTATTAAAAGCCGACGGCCTTGCTGCCGGTAAAGGGGTGTTGATTTGTGATAATAAAACGGATGCAAAGCAAGAGTTACGCTCTATGTTGAGCGACCGAAAGTTCGGAGCGGCCGGAAATACGGTTGTAATTGAGGAATTCCTTTCCGGAATCGAGTTGTCGGTATTTGTACTGTATGATGGTAGATCCTATAAAATATTACCCGAAGCGAAAGATTATAAACGTATAGGTGAGGGCGATACCGGTTTGAATACAGGTGGCATGGGCTCTATTTCTCCTGTACCTTTTGCTGATGCCGCTTTTATGAAGAAGGTGGAAGAACGTATTATTCTTCCTACCGTTCAGGGTTTACAAAAAGAAAATATCGACTATAAAGGATTTATTTTTATAGGCCTGATGAATGTGAAGGGTGAACCCTATGTTATTGAATACAATGTGCGCATGGGAGACCCGGAAACAGAGAGTGTAATCCCCCGTATTCAAACAGATTTAGTCAATCTTTTGAAAGCTGTTGCCGAACAAAAGCTAGACACTGTTCAGCTCGATACAGACCCGCGTACTTCCGTAACCATTATGCTTGTATCGGGAGGTTATCCCGGCGATTATCAAAAGGGAAAAGCAATGCGAAACCTCGATCTGGTAAAAGATTCCTTTCTATTCCACGCCGGGACAGCTTTAAAAGAAGATGATATCGTAAGCGATGGAGGAAGGGTTTTAGCCATTACATCCCTTGCCGATACGCTGCATGAAGCACTCGTCAAGTCGAATAAGAATGCCGAGATTATTGAATTCGAGGGAAAGTATTATCGTAAAGATATCGGTTTCGACCTGATTTGATTTCTAAAAAAATCTTTACCTTTAAATACATCTATAAACGTATTTTATGGGTAGTATGAAACATTTAAGTACAAAAGAACGCAGAAATCGGATACAGGCTTTCGAAAAGGGCTACCTTGTCATTACGAAAACACTTAAGGAAATTCCCGAAGAAATATGGAACTATAAACCGGATGAAAAAAGTTGGAGTATACACCAAATCATTGTTCATCTTGCCGATTCGGAAGCACATGCTTACACACGTTTGCGTACTATGATTGCCGAGAATGGCTCAGAAGTTGCAGCGTATAATCAGGATTTATGGGCAAACGAATTGGATTATCCGAATCAGTCGTTTCATCATGCTTTAGAATTGTTTCGATTGCTGCGTAAACTTTCTACGGACGTGTTGATGAACTTGTCCGAAGAAAAATTTTCCCGTTTCGCCGTTCATTCGGAACATGGGCAAATGAATGTCGATGATTGGTTAATCTCTTACGATGATCATGCACAATCGCATGCATCTCAACTATTACGAAATTATGAGCATTGGAAAAAACACAAAGCTTAATACTACGTTTGAATAATTTTATATCTATCTAAAAAAATAAAAAATGTTTAAAAAAATCAGTATCGGTATAGGTATCTTTTTGTTCCTGCTATTAGGAGCTGCTATCACATTACCCATCATCTTTAAAAACGATATTATTGTAAAAGTAAAATCACTGATTAATGATAACTTAACCGCTAAGGTTGAGTTCGGTGATTTCAGCATAAGTGTACTCAGAAGTTTTCCGAACTTATCTTTCTCTATAGAAAATCTTTCTGTAGCAGGCACTGATTCATTTGTAAATGATACTTTAGCCAATATCAAAGAATTTTATGTAGTAGTAGATATCATGAGTGTGATTAAAGGAGATGCTATTAAAATTAAATCCATTCGTATCGACCAGCCCAATATTTATGTAAAAGTATTACCAAGCGGTAGAGCAAACTGGGATATCATGAAACCCGATACTACCACGGTAGAAGTATCTATAGATACAACAGAATCGGGTTTCGTAATGGCTTTACAAAAAT
The DNA here is from genome assembly GCA_964454645.1 of uncultured Sphingobacteriaceae bacterium. Taxonomy (GTDB): domain Bacteria; phylum Bacteroidota; class Bacteroidia; order Sphingobacteriales; family Sphingobacteriaceae; genus CAYVTM01. Next base: position 193,708 of record CAYVTM010000005.1, read on the forward strand.
ATGAAATCAGGAACGGCCATATTGTTTACGATGATCAGTCGTTAGAATTTTATACAGAGTTAAATGGAATGAATCATAAAGGTTCGGGAGATTTCACATTGGACGTTTTTACGCTCCTTACCGAAACCCTTGCAGATGAGCTGACTGTAAGCTATGGAGGCATTCCCTATTTAAGCAAGGTGAAAGCCGAATTAAAGATTCCGATTGAAATGGATCTGACAAACATGAAATTTACCTTTACTCAAAATGAATTAGTCCTGAACGATTTAATGATCGATTTCGAAGGCTTTGTTGCCATGCCGGACACTAATATAGATATGGATTTAAAGTTCGATGCGGAGAAGTCGGACTTCAAAAAATTCTTATCCCTTATTCCTGCAATGTATGCTTCCGATTTCTCGAGCTTACAGGCCGAAGGAAATTTTGCCATGAAAGGATTTTTGAAAGGTACATACAATGCGGTAAGCATGCCCGGTTTCGGGATGGATGCATTAATCGAAAATGGAAATTTTAAATACCCCGATTTACCCGGCGGTGTTAATAATGTACAGATGAACCTGAGTATTCAGAATCCAACGGGCGATATGGACCATACCGTAGTTGATCTTTCTAAATTACATATCGAATTTGCTCAGGAAGCTTTTGATGCACACTTTCTCTTAAAAACTCCTATATCCGATCCGGATATCGATATGTATATCAAAGGAAAAATTGATTTAGCACAAATAACGAATATCGTTCCTATACAGGATACGAAAATCTCCGGAATCATACAATCCGATATGTCGGCAAAAGGGAAACTATCGACTATCGAAAAAGGAAATTATGAAAGTTTCGATGCCAAAGGAAGTTTATCAATTTCTGAATTCAATTATGCAACTAAAGATGTTCTGCCCTTGTCTATTGCTCAGGCAATATTTAGTTTCAGCCCGCGTAACATTACGCTTTCTAATCTCGATGCAAGATTCGGTAAATCAGATTTTAAAGCGAACGGAACTTTAGATAATTATCTGGCATTCGCATTACGGGATGAGGCATTAAAAGGGAAGCTGATTTTACGATCTTCTTTAATAGATGTAAATGAAATGATGGGATCATCGACCGATGAGGAACAGGGAAGTACAGATACATCGGAGATGACTGTAATAGAAATCCCTGCAAATATTGATTTTGTATTCTCATCAAGCATAGAAAAAGTGCTATACGATAACATGGAGATCGAACAGCTTGCAGGAAGTATCGTGATTCACAACCAAAGCCTGTCATTCGATAAAGTATCCTTAAATACTTTAGATGGAAAAGTAACGATGGATGGATCATACAATACACAAAATATAACAGAACCGAGAGTGGATATGCAGTTTGCCATTCAGAACATGAATATTCAAAAAGCCTTTAAAACATTTAACACGATTCAGAAATTAGCACCGGTTGCAGAGCGTACTTCAGGGACTTTCAATACTACGCTTGCTTTTAAATCAGTATTGGGAAAAGATATGACTCCGGTGATGAATTCTATTCAGGGAAATGGTTTGCTAAGTTTGAATGATGCGAGTGTCAGCGGCTCAAACTTATTGGTAAAATTAGCCGATGCAGTAAAGATTGACGATTTGAAACAGCTATCGTTAAGAGATGTAAAGATACAGTTTAAAATTGAGGATGGCCGTCTCATCGTAAATCCTTTTGATATAAAAACTAAACTGCTTTCAATGAATATAGCGGGTTCGAGCGGATTGGATCAAAGTCTGGATTATGTAATAAAAATGGACCTTCCAAAAGGAAGCATAGGTACTGCTGCCAATAATGTAATCGGTGGATTGATAGACAAAATGAATACACAGGGAGCGAATTATGATGGAGCGAACTTATTAAAAGTAAATGCATTGGTTGGAGGAACCAGTAGCGATCCGACCCTAAAATTAGATATGGCCGATGTAAAATCTGGGTTAACAGATGCAGCAAGAAATGTTTTGGAAACAAAGAAAACAGAAGCTGTAAATAAAGTAAAAGAAGAAGCCGGTAAAAAGGCCGAGGAAATCTTAGCAGCGGCACAAGCACAGGCAGACCGCGTGAAGGCAGAAGCGCGAAACTTAGCAGAGAAAACACGTAAAGAGGGGTATGCTGCTGCAGATAAACTCGAGAAAGAAGCAACAAATCCGGTAGCAAAAACAATTGCTAAGAAAGCTGCCGATAAATTACGAAAAGAAACAGATGAAAAGGCGCAGCAAATTATTGCTGAAGGAGATCGTAAAGCCGATGAGATTATGGCAAAGGCGAGAACCGAAGCTTCCCGATTGAATTAATTTATAAACCAAATCACATAAATATGAAAAAGAACATTTTTTACTTAAGCACAGCGTGTGTATTGCTATTTGCACAGGCATGCAGCACCTCGGAGTTTGCATCACATATTCACAGGTCGGATATGGTTCGTGCAGAAAAAATTAAATCGAATAGTCATGCTCCCCAAGCAAATTTAGAATATATCATCAACAAAACTGAAAACAGAATTAAAGCAACAGAGAACAATTCTTTACAGGCTGATCTGGTAGCTTCAACAACAACTGCTGTACCATCTTTAAACATTCAAAAAGAAGAGCGCTTACAAACAGCTTCCGAAATTGTTTCAAGCACACCGGCTCTGGAACAAAAGTTTTCTTCTAAAAAAGAATTGCGAAAAGAAATTAGAAAAGTAAAGCAAGAATATCGTTCCAAATCTCTGGCAATGGACAGTATGCAATTATTAATCATCATTTTTGCAATCCTTATTCCTCCGATTGGAGTATTGTTGTACGATGGAGGAATTGAAACTCCTTTCTGGATAAGTTTAATCCTAACCTTATTAGGGTGGTTACCCGGAGCCGTTTACTCGATATTGCATGTTACAGGAACCATATAATCTGTAATAAGTGAAGCAATGAAGGGCTTATTGGTGCCTTCATTGCTTCATGCTTTAAAGAGAATTAAGAAACTAATAATCATACTATTCTTGAGAGAGCTCCTGCATGATTTCAGCAAAATACTGATGGGATCTTAACCGGTCTTCATGATCATAAATATTCGAAATTGCTATTAATTCATTGACTTCCGTTTGCTCCAAAAATTCTTTCACCTGTTTTTTTACCTTTTCTTTGCTTCCAATAAATGTATATTTTAACATTTGCTGAATAGATGGATGTTTCCAGATTTCTGCTAGTTCCTGATTCATCTCAACCGGCTTTTTCAAATAAGAATGTTCGCCGGTAAAAATCCCTAAGAACATACGGATTAATGAAGTAGAAAGTTTTAAAGCTTCTTCATCGCTATCGGCAATAATGATATTGATAGCCGCCATGCTATAAGGTTTCTTTAAAAATCCGGAAGATTTAAACTTGTTATTATAGATGTTGAGTGCATCGAATAAATGTGCAGTAGAAAAATGACTGGCAAAAGCATAGGGAAACCCACGTTCTGCAGCCAGGTGAGCGCTGTCTGTACTCGACCCTAAAATATAAACAGGAATGTGTATTCCTTCGGCAAAAGGCACACGTACTTTTGCGCTCCGGTTATCTTTGGACAGGTAACGTTGTATCTCGCTTATTTCTGAAGGGAAATCATGAACCGCCCGCATACGATCCGTGCGTATGGCATAAGCTGTTTCCTGATCTGTTCCCGGCGCTCTGCCCAACCCTAAATCAATGCGACCGGGGTAGAAAATACCTAAGGTAGCAAATTGTTCGGCTACAATAATCGGAGAATGATTCGGCAGCATAATCCCACCCGAACCAACACGTATCTTTTGAGTATTTGCAGCAACTTTTTCAATAAGCAAAGCCGTTGCCGAACTGGCAATACTTATTGTATTATGATGTTCGGCAAGCCAAAAACGTGTATAGCCCCAGGTTTCTGCTTTCTGTGCCAGGTCGATCATGTTTTTAAACGATTCCGAAGGAGAGCCTTCTTCTCTAATAAGAACAAGATCCAATAACGAATATGAAATCTCTTTTTTATTTATGGCCATTATGATTGATTGTATTCCTGAATTTTTCTCTAAGAAGACAATTCAAAAGGAATTTTGTTGTGAAAAGAAAAATTAATCCGGAAGAACATTGCTATTGCCGGAATTATTGCAGAAAGGTATCACAATAAACGTCCATGCTGAAGGAAGGGAGGCTTTGCCTTGTATTCAAGACTAAGCTTGAAATACTCGTCATATTTTAAGTCTTTTATTTTTATCATATAAAAGGGGTACTGATAAATACACCCCCTGATGCATCTTTGATTTAAATATTATAACACCTCTTTTAATTTTTCATGCAGAGAATTTCCACGCAAATCACGAGCAATTATTATTCCTTCGGGATCCAGCAAAAAGTTTTGAGGAATGGAACGCACTCCGTACTGAATAGCAACTTCATTTCTCCATCCGTTTAAATCGGAAACCTGTGTCCAGGTCAATTTATCTTTATGAATAGCGTCCATCCATTCGCTGTGAGTATCATCAAGAGATATTCCCAGTACTTGGAAATTTTTGTGTTTGTACTGATTATAAGCCTTTACCAAATTAGGGTTTTCGGCCCTGCATGGTCCGCACCAGGATGCCCAAAAATCGAGTAAAACATATTTCCCCTTGAAAGAAGATAGCGAAATCGGATTTCCCAGGGTATCGTTTTGCGTAAAATTCATAGCTAAATTTCCGGGCATGGTTTTTTTAGCAATGTCGATTTGTTTATAAAAATACATTCCCGCTTTCGATGTTTGTACACTTTCATCAAGGGAATTAAAAATGGGCTCTACATATTCTACATCAATCACTCCTCCGGTTATTTGTTCAATGGCAGCAAGGCTGATGAAAGATTTAGGATGTTTGCTTATGTAGTCTTGAATAGCTCCTTCACGCTCTTTTAATAAATCACTATACATACTATCAATAGCTTTCTCACCTGCCATATCGCCTTCGGTCAGCATCTCGTACATAGCATAAATATCACTTGCCTTTTCATCAAAAGGTTGAAGCATCTCCATATATTTCAGGTATGCATCGTGTATAGAAGATCCGGTTATAACAGCCGTTTCAATACTATCCGCTTTTCCAAAAACAGTTATAGTTTCAGGGCCTGTAAATATTTCTAAACTTTGGCGAATTTGGCGGCTGAGTGGTGTAGAAATATAAAACCGACGCGGCTCGCTTAATGGTATATCCAATTCAAATTTTCCATTAATAGCTTGTACCGAATCGAAAACTAATGAATCAGCTTCATAATGTACCAGATAAACACTCATCGATTTTGGCGCAGACTCCAATGTTCCCTTTATCCTTAATATTTCCGTTTTTGGTTCGTTACTGCAAGCCGCAAGGATAAAAACTGCAGGTATAATCAAATTTAATATTCTTCTCATAATAGTTGTGTTTTGGTTATATCAATTTTTGAAAACTCTTCCACCAACGATCCGGCATCTCTCCGCTGCATGCAGTTTTATAATCTTCATACGAACAAGGCACTAAATGAAAGCGTTCATTTTTCGTTCTGTTGTTCGGATAAGGAATCTGCATCCACCAACGATCGGTTCTTTTGCTTTTGTAAAAAACTACTTCATGCAATCCATCCTTAAATGTTGCCCGGTATTTTATAAAATCTTTTTTATTCGTGTTCGGAAGATCCTTTTTACGTGCATAATATCCATCGATAAAACACCAGATCATTTGTGCACATAAAGCAGCGGTTTGTCCCATTCGATCTGCTTCCGGATTCATCTCATACAATCCGATCGAACTTAACTTATCGCTCATACCGGCATACCGCATCATCTGACACATCTCTTCTCCGTAAAAACCATTGGGGTTTGCATTCCGGGTCCCCGGTGCATCCGACTGACGAATAACCGAAATATCAACACTTAATAAATCTGCATTGCGAATAATCGGCTCCGACAATTTTACATTTCCACTGATTTCCCCCAGGCGATGAACATCAAAGTACAATTTATCCATCAGGCGGATATTCTCCTGATTGACAAGATAAGTTTGATACCCGATATTACTGTAATTGAAAAGAAAATTAGGCTCATGGAGAATAATTTTATTCAAATAGGAATGAGAACCCGGTAAAGCATTTTCTTCCTTTTGAGCATCAATATCGAAGAGAGCATCCAACACAACCAGATCTACACGTTGTTCCAATTCTTCATAAGCCCAATATTGCGCATAACTTAAATCCTGTCCGCCTCCCATAATTATGGGTACAATATTTTTCTTCAATAATTCGGCAACTACTGTTTTAAGTGCAACATAGGTATCTCTTACGCTTGCTCCGGCTTTAATGTTACCGAGATCGGCCATTTTTAACTCGAAAGGGCCCCGAAATAATTTATAAAAATACGGACGGACAGCATCGGCAGCGAAAGCGCAACCCTTGTTATTAATCGCATGGCGATCTTCTTCTACACCTATCAATACTAAATGAATATCTTCTAAATCGGGGAATCTGTGGATATATGTTTGTATTTGGGAAGCGATGCTACCGTTTACATATCCCGAATGAGGTTTTATAGAATCTGTAGATACAGGACTGAAAAAATCATTTAAACTCATGCGTATATATTTATATACAAACCTACTTTAATTCATCGAAATCACAAATTGAAGTATTTTAAGCATATTTGCAGTATGATATTAGTTACCGGAGCCGGTGGATTTGTAGGTTCTCATTTGCTTTATGCCTTGGTTTTTTCGGGTGAAAAGGTACGGGCGCTAAAACGTACCCAATCGCGCATCCCCGAAATGCTATTACCTTTTAACCATTTAATCGAATGGGTGGAGGGTGATATGAACGATATTTTTAGTCTGGAAGATGCACTGCGGGATATCGACCGTGTCTATCATTGTGCTGCGAAAGTATCCTTCGATCCCAAAGACAAAAAAGAGCTGTGGAAAGTGAATGTAGATGGTACCGCTAATCTGGTAAACCTGTGTCTTGACCATCCCATTAAAAAATTTGTATATATAAGCTCAATTGCAGCCATCGGCGAAGCCAAACAGGGCAAAAAGACTGATGAAACCTGTCGATGGGTTTTCAATAAGAAACAATCGGATTATTCCATAACCAAACACGAAGCCGAACGTGAAGTATGGAGAGGGATTACCGAAGGCCTGAATGCAGTGATTATAAATCCGTCTGTTATTTTAGGTTACGATTCGCTGGGACGCGGAAGTATGCAGTTTTTTGAACACATACAAAAAGGAATGCCTTTTTATACCAAAGGAGTTACCGGATTCGTAGATATTAACGATGTGGTAAACACCATGATTTTATTAATGAACTCCGACATACATTCCGAACGGTTTATTGTTTCCTCCGAAGATTTATCTTTTCAGGAATTGTTTACCAAGATTGCCCGGGCACTGCATTTAAAAGCTCCCTTTATTTATGGAAGCCCGGTATTCCTTTCGGCCGCTGTGAAAGTAAATGCATTCTTTGCTTTATTCAGCAATAAACCGGCTTCACTGAGTATCTATACGGCACGTAATGCCAATAAAAAACACTGCTATTCCAATTATAAGCTTGTGAATGCCATCTCTATTTCTTTTACTCCGATTGGTGAAAGTATCCGGCAAATCGTACGGCAAATAAACGTGAATGTTAATAGAACTACATAAGCTCCCGACCGTTTGCAGTAAATTTACCGGTATTAAGTCGCTGATTAATAATTTGTTTATAATTCCTACCCGCTTCATATTTCAGGTTTATTCTTAATCATTTCTTTACGCTGAGCTAATATATGCAGGGGAAATTTGACCATGTTTAGTTTGTATGGAAAGCGTTGCAATTATTCTGTTCATTTCTACTATTTCTGGTTTATTGTTTCTATACTTTAGTCCTTATGAAATTCATTTCGATGAAGAGGAAGATAGTATGTAATGAAGTTGGATTGATGCGAATAACAGGAAGGAAGATATATGCCTAAAAGAAATATAGAAGTCCTTGTTCTATCCGATATTCATCTCGGCACTTATGGTTGCCATGCAAAAGAACTCTTAAACTATTTAAAGAGTATCAAACCCCAAAAAATTATTCTAAATGGAGATATTATTGATATCTGGCAGTTCAGTAAGAACTACTGGCCCGAATCGCACATGAAAATAATACGCAGAATCATGAAGTACATCAGCAACGATGTGCCTGTATATTATCTTACCGGGAATCACGACGAACTTCTGCGTAAATTTACGGATATGGAGTGGGGGTCGCTGCGTTTATGTAATAAATTAGTACTGGAATTGGATGAGAAGAAAGCATGGTTCTTTCATGGAGATATTTTTGATGTTACCATGCAGTATTCGAAATGGTTAGCTAAATTAGGAGCTATCGGATATGATACATTAATCTTGCTGAATACATTTGTCAATTTTATATTGACATCCTTTGGAAAAGAGAAAATGAGCTTTTCAAAGAAAATTAAAAGCGGTGTGAAGAATGCGGTAAAGTTTATCAACAATTTTGAAGCCGCCGCCGCAGAGATCGCTATCGAAAAGGAATACGATTATGTAATATGCGGACATATCCATCAGGCAGAAAGAAGAATTATTAAAAATGACAAGGGTTCGGTATTATATTTGAACTCCGGAGACTGGGTAGAAAGCTTAACTTCTTTAGAATATTATGATGGACAATGGCGCATTTTCTCTTATCGCGACGATTATATTTCGGTTTCGGAAGAAGATGCAGACAATGATGATGACTCAAATGAAGAAAGTATGAAGTTGAAAACGGATATTAAACAGCTGTATGAAAACTTAGTGGGTTCGCCATTGTTAAGGAATCCAAAAAATAAAAAAGATTAACAGCACTCATTATCTTATATGAAAATATTGTTTGCAATACAGGGAACAGGAAATGGCCATCTGAGCAGGGCCAGGGATATCCTGCCGCATTTGCAGGCTTATGGGGAAGTAGATATTCTGATCAGCGGTACGCAAGTGGATGTATCTTTATCGCAGGAAATAAAATATCGGAAAAAAGGTATCAGCTTTATTTTTGGAAAAAAAGGGGGGGTAGATTATTGGGAAACCTTTAAACGTTTAGACCCTTTACATTTTATAAAGGATGTACTAAGTCTTCCGCTTAAGCAATACGATCTTATTATTAACGATTTCGAACCGGTATCGGCTTGGGCCGCTCGCCTGCGCGGAAGAAAAGTAATTGCATTAAGCCATCAATGTTCTTTCTTGTCGGAACATACTCCGCGCCCACAACTAAAGGATGCTTTTGCCGAAAGATTATTCAGGTATTATGCGCCTTGCAGCATCCCGGTTGGTTTTCATTTTAAACCCTATGATCATTTTATTCATACCCCTATTATCCGAAAAGAAATACGCGAGCTAAAACCCGAACGCCTGGGTCATTATACGGTCTATCTTCCTGCTTATGATGATAAATTATTAGTAAAAATATTAGGCCGTTTTAATGATATCCATTGGGAAATTTTTTCGAAACATATCCTAACCCCCTACCAGGCAGGAAAGATAAAAGTGATGCCTATTCATAATGAGGCTTATAATTTAAGCTTATCCCAATGTGAAGGGCTTCTTACCGGAGGAGGATTCGAAGCCCCGGCAGAAGCTTTGTTTTTAGGAAAAAAAGTATTTGTAATTCCTATGAAAGGGCAATACGAACAGCAGTGCAATGCTGAGGCTTTAAAACAAATGGGTGTCGCATTAGCATACGATACGGATGAATTTTTTGAAACAACACTACATAACTGGCTTTATCGTTCGGATATTATCCGGGTAGATTTTCCGGATAATGTGAAAGAGGTTGTTGCAAAGACCATTCAATTAGCTAATTAGATGCGATAATGTTCATCTTTTCCATTAAAAAAGTAGCGCTTTTATTTACACACACCCCATCTCTCAGTTTATAATCGAAGTGTAAATCCTTATCCTTAATTTCTACTTCAAAGCATTTGGCTTCGATAATTCCGGGGTGCCCCTTTTTCATATCGGCAATACTTATGTCATGTGTTGCAATAATCCCCAACACAGGGTGTTGTATAATTTTCCTTATCAATCCTTCCGTACCTAAACGCTTATCGTCGGAATTGGTCCCACGCAAAATTTCATCGAGAATAACAAATACCGGCTGACTGCTTTCCAGTAATGTCACCAATTCGTGCAAACGTTTCAGTTCGGCATAAAAATAAGATTCGTTTTCGGACAGGGAATCGTTTACACGCATACTGGTAAACAAAGTAAAATCGGAACTGATGAATTTTTTTGCACAAACAGGAGCTCCACATTTCATCAACACTAAATTAATTCCAATGCTGCGTAGGAAAGTGCTTTTCCCCGACATATTCGAACCGGTTAAAACGATGAAACGAAACGCATCGAAGTTTACATCATTGCATATTCTTTTATCCACAGGAATTAATGGATGACCTAAATCAATCGCTTCAAATACCGTTTGTTCATCGGAACGTTCAGGGAAAGAAAATCCGGGATGATTGTAATGGAAGTTTGCCAGGCTGTTCATAGCATCGAAAAGAGCCATGCTCTCTATCCAGCTTTCAATATGAGCCGCATGATTTTTTTTCCATTTATATAATTTATCTAAAGTATGCAGGTGATACATGAATAATCCATTGAATAAAAACAAGGCAAAAGCATTATTAATGGATTCAAGACTTTCTACAATTGATGACAAACGATGGATAGCTTTACTTGCCCGGAATGAATCGCTGTGAAATTTTTTCTGATATGTATTTAAAATTCCGGTATCGAATTTTTCCGTTTCTATTTTTTCGATGAGTTTACTGTAAGAAAAAATGATTTTTGCGAGACTATTCAGTTGATCAGTTTCATTCTTTATTTTTTTTAATTGTGAAACAACAATAATAAATCCGGTCATGAACAAAGTCGAAAACAGACTGAAAGCATATTCATAATTACTGAAAATAAAAAGTGCTAAAGTACCAAACACAGCAACCGGAATCAGGTATGTAAGAACTTTTAAAATGGGGTGGAAGGTTTTAGTTTGTTTCGACCAGGACAGTAAACGTTCGGCGCTATCGCTGTTTTCATGCATCATCATTCCCCATGCAGAAAAGGATTGCCGCCAATCCGCTTTAGCGCTCAATTCCCCGACAGACTCCTGGACCGATGTCAAGGTAAGAGACGTCCCCTCAGTCAAACTTTTTACCAATACTTTCTCTCCACTATTGCAAATCGTTCTGTTAAGATGCTGAAAGAGTGAATTTTTTCCGAAGATATCAAGATCGTATAGGTAGGGATGATCCGTTTGAAGGTACTGTAATCCTTCCTTAAATACTGAACAATCACCCTGCATATAGCGTATTTCACGATCATTAATTTGAATTAGTTTTTCGGTATATGCCGATTTTGTTTTTAATTGATTATGCATTTTCAGCAATACCACAAACACAGGTATGGAAAATATAGCCAGTATCTGAAACAAAAATATTTCAGGTTCTTTGATGCCATAATAAATCATCAACAAAAAAAAGCAAGCAACTAATAACCGGATATTTCCGATGAGTCTGCTTTTTCGGTCGATGCGGATTTTTTCCTGAATGTATTTTTCTTTTTTTTCGGAATAGATCATGAGTCAGAATAAATAAGAAAGGGTGAACGTGAATTCACCCCTTTCAGTATTTTTATTTTTACATTAATAAACCCGCAATGGTAGCGCTTAAATACGAAGCAAAGGTTCCGCATATTAAAGCCTTGAAACCGAGCTTCGCCAAATCCGCTCTGCGGCTGGGAGCAAGTTCACCAATTCCTCCAACCTGAATAGCAATGGAGCTGAAGTTTGCAAAACCGCATAATGCAAAACTTACAATTATAACAGATTTCGGGTCTAATACCCCCGATGCAATTAAAGGCGCCAGGTCGGTGTAAGCAACAAATTCGTTAATGACCAATTTCGTTCCCATCAAAGCACCTACCGTATGTGTATCCTGAGAAGGTACACCCATCGCCCAGGCAAATAAACTAAATAGAGAACCCAGGATTTCTTTTAAACTTAATTCTTTTAGTGAGATGCCCATGAAGCTCAGATCGAGACTGGTATTATAATACAATGCTTCTCCGATCCACCCCAGCCCGGCATCGACCATTGCAATAAGCGCAATGAAACCTAACAGCATAGCAATTACATTTAAAGAGATGCGCATACCGTCGCTGGCACCATGCGATATAGCATCCATCAAATTCGCATGCGCTTTTTTAATTTCCAGCTTTACTTTTCCTTTTGTTTCCGATTCTTCCGTTTCGGGATAAACGATTTTAGAAATAACCAATGCTCCGGGTGCAGCCATAATGCTTGCCGCTATCAGGTATTCAGCCGGTACACCCATAGAAATATATACCGCCATAACCCCTCCGGCAATACAAGCCATGCTTCCCGACATACTTGCCAGCAACTCCGACATCGTCATTCCGGAGATATAAGGCTTAATCATAATTTGTGCTTCTACCTGGCCAACAAATGCACTACCCACATTCGATAAAGCTTCCGATCCTGAAACACCCATCAGCCAATGTACTGCACGTGCAAAGACAGCAACTATACGTTGCATCAACCCGATATGATAAGCAATGCTTACCAGTACCGATACAAAGATGATGGTAGGAATAATTTTAAAGAAAAAGATAAACGTATTATTGGCGCCAAAGAGTGGTGCTAATAATTGTGAATTTACCAGCGGACCGAAAACAAAATTTGCTCCTTCGTTGGAGTAGTCCAAAAGTAAGGTTACGAAGATCCCGATCTTACCGAAGATAGCCTGCCCCAGCGGAACTTTCAAAATAAATATAGCTAAGAGCAATTGAATAAATAATCCGGTAAACACCAATCGCTTGTTGATAGCTTTACGATTATTCGATAATAAAAAGGCTAAACCTAAAATAAGTACAACGCCTATTAACCCTACATATCTATCCATTCTGTTTTCTATAAATATTTACTGATTAAAACATTTTTATGGTGTTCGGCATGACCTGCAATAATATACAGCAGTGCATTTACCGTAACTTCCTTAGCATTTGCTATTCCTTTTCTCGAAAGAAGCGCTTTGTCAAATGCAGCAAACAAAGCAATGTTCGACCGGCGAAGATGCGAGAATTCATTCAATAAATTCGAAAGCGTATTCGCTGAGGCTTTACTTTCCACAACATACGTATCCTGATCGAAGCCTTGTAATTCTTTTTCATCTCCCCGTGCAAAACGCAAAGCCCGGTATGCAAAAATCCGTTCGGCATCGTTAACATGGCAAAGCAGTTCTTTGAAAGACCATTTCCCCTCCGCATAAGTATCGTTTGCTTTTGATTCGGGTATCGATCTAAAAATATCCAGCAGTTGGTCATGCTGTATTTTCAAAAAAGATAGAATATCTTCCGTATCAATTTTTGAAACATAAGTATGATAAAAGCTCGGGTATTCTTTTTCTTCCGGTTTTCCCATAATTTGAATTTCAACAAATATAATTTCTTTTCGTATTTTTAAAGATGTTTTCCCAGGAACAAAATATTTGCCCGTATTGCCGTTATGAGGCCCCCTTCGAATTCGTTCATGGTCATTATCAGTGCAAACAGTGTAAAATGAATGTGATACCTTGTTGTAACGGAGAACAATGTGAACAGATTAATCAGCATCCGGGGACTAAAAACCCCTAATCTGAACCTTCAAATCACCGATTGTGCGCAGCATAACTTTCAGCGATTGTGCATCGACAAACACCCCTACAGGTTCTATCTTTTTCACATCCCCCTGTAAATACATGTTATCGATGGGAGTATTGTTAAGTGCATCATTCGCTACTCGGGTGGATCGTTGAATATCCTCTTTAAGTGAATATCTGAGTTGATTTTCAATCTGTTTCCTGAAATTCCCTTTAAATAACCATTCAGCAGTACCCACCAAAACATCTTTACTTTTTACATCAAAATCGAATCCGCTGATGCTTACTATTTGCGTATTTGCATCATAAACCGGAACCCCTAGTGCATATACATCTCCTTTAAATTTCTTTTTGAAAATACCTTTCTTCGCCAATGCATCAAGGGATAACCTCATTCCTAAGCGATCTCCATTTCCATAGATCTCTATATCTTTAACAGTAACAATTTGTTTTCCTTCTTCGAAAGAAAAGGTCTTATTAAGGAAGGCTTGTTTTGCCAGTTCCGTAGCATAGGCGTAGGGTATTTCGGCAACAAAGCATAGATTAAAGCTGCTGTCTGTTTTTGTAAGTGAAGAAAGTTTGGGCAACGGAACAGTTTTCGTAACAACAGGCCTACCCCCGCTAATCAGGTTTAATTGTGATTTCAGACTCAGGTTAATAGTCAGATGATTTTGATCAGATTGAATGGGTGCCAGTGCAATACTTTCGGGAATAATTTGTAAATAACTTTTATAGGTTTCACTTACCTGAACAGGCATCTGAAGGCTCGCCCAATAGTTCTCGATAAGTGGCTTTATTTTAATATTCTTATTGATTTCTGCATCAATTCGCTTATTAATCTCGACCATTTGGTTGTTGACAATCTTTTCGATGATGGTACCGATGGGAAATTTAACCGGGCCTATTTCGAGATAAGGGCGTTCCCTCCATTCAAAACCTACTTCAGAGATCGTATGTACTTCCCAATCGGGCCGGATACCAATCTTCGATTTTACTTTAATGTTGATACGAAAACGGGCATCTTTTGCCTGGTCAATCCCGATATCCTGATTAAAGAAGCTGAATAAGTCCTTTTTTACCCGTCCCTTTACATAGATATCAAGAGGAGCATTAATCATAAAATATTCGTTCATTCCCGTAATACTGAAATGATCCAGCTTGGTTATTTTTACGATCAGATTATCGTTGTTATTATTTTCATAACTGGGGTCATCGTAAAGTACTCCGGTAAATTGCTGATTAATTTTTTTTTCAATCTCTGTTAAGGAAACCCTTACGGGGAGATTGATCGTAGAATAGTAAACAGGAATTTGTTTGTTTTTGCCCGTATCAGGTTTAGGAGCATTAGTTTGTGTTGTTTTACATGCTCCAAAAAGTACCACACAAAAAAGCAGGGCAATAAAATTGATCTTCATATATTCAAAAGTAAAGATTTGTATCGGTAAACGAATTTAATAGCAAAAATTTCATGTAGAAATCTTAACTTTAATAAAAAAGATATACATATGAATATTTCTACCCTGATTAAAAAAGGAATAACGTTTCTTGCGTTGTTGCTTTTTATCCTGGATGGCAGTTTTGCAGAAGTTATTCGTGAGCAGCAAGCTCCCGATAAAAAAGTTGTTGTAAACTTCAATGCCCTTGCATTACAAGCTGCTTATTCGGGTAAAAAAACCAAGCCTATCCAGTTTATCGGAAATCGTAAAGCCCGCGAGTTGGGTGAAAGTGATGTGTATCCGCCCGATGCTGTTTTCAGGTTCGAACCGAAATGGCCGGTACAAACAACGATGCAGAAGGCAGCGAATCCCTCACCTCCTCCGGTAGTAAATTTTAACGGCCTGAATGATAACAGCACATCCATTCCTCCGGATGTGAACGGAGCCGTAGGGCCGGATCACCTGATGATTACCCTGAACACACAAGTGCGTATTCAGGATAAAGAAGGAAATGTATTGAGTACAATTACACTCGATAATTTCTGGTCTCCTTTAGGTGGCTTGACTTCAACCTACGATCCGAAAATATTATACGATCATTTCGCCGACCGATGGATGATTTGCGCATCGGCAAATCCGCAATCAAATTCATCTTCGACACTGATTGCCGTTTCTCAAACGAGCGACCCTACCGGAAACTGGAATTTATATAAATATGATGTGGATGCTACGAATGCCCGTTGGGTAGATTATCCGAGCATTGGTTTTAATGAAAAATGGATTGTTGTAGGAATGAATCTTTTTCCGATGACAAATCAAAGTACAGCACATAAAATTTATGTATATGACAAAGCCGACCTGTATGCAAACGGGACCGGAGTGAACACCACATTCTTCATTACCAATGAAGGAGCAGCTGTTGTTTGTCCATCTATCAATTACGATGCAAGTTCCGACAAAATTTATTTATTCCGCACATTAAGTTCGGGAGGAGGAACTATCGAGATGAAAACCATTTCCGGTCCTGTCGGCAATGAGGTACTGTCTTCCGTTACCGTATTAACTGCCGGAAGCGGATGGGGATCTTCCGGAAATAACAATACGAATTTTGGCCCGCAATTAGGTACCGATAAATTAATAGCAACCAACGATCACCGTATTCGCCATGTTGTTTTACGCGATTCAAAATTATGGGTAGTACATACCGTATTTTTACCGGCAGCATTACCCACTCGTTGCGGTGTTCAGTATTGGGAAACCGATACTTTAGGAAACATTTTACAGAGAGGAAGAATTGAAGACCCGAACGGAATCCGGTTCTTTTCTTTCCCGAGTATTGCAGTAAATAATAAGAACGATGTATTAATCGGGTATGCTTCTTATTCGAGTGATCAGTATGTAGGGGGATCTTATTCTTTCCGTAAAGCAAGCGATCCTGTCAACACTTTTAAGGATGAATATTTTTTCAAAAGTGGGGAGTCTGTTTATTTTAAAGATTTCGGATCGAGCAGGAACCGTTGGGGAGATTACAGCAATACTGTTATAGATCCAACAAACGACTCGGTATTCTGGACCATTCAGGAATATGCCGGTTTCCCGAGCAATCAATGGGCAACCTGGTGGGCAAAAATAGATCCTTATACCGATGTTGCCGATTTTAAAGCCGACAGGCAAGTGATCTGTGTGGATGAAAGTGTTACGTTCAGCGATCAATCAACCTTTACGGGAAATAATTACTCATGGACATTCGCAGGAGGAACACCTTCCGTATCTACCCTGCCAAACCCGACGGTAAGCTACGCTGCTTCGGGCAGGTACGAAGTTACGCTCACACTCGACGGAAAATTGCAGAAAAAATCAAATTATGTTATTGTAAATACACCACCGCTTAAAGGGATTAATGTATCGAATACAAGTCCATGCGTTGGACAATCAGTAATGCTTACGGCTGCACAGGGAGGAGGTGTTTACGTATGGAATACCGGGGCTGCTACCCGTTCGATCAATGTTACACAAGCCGGAGATTATTATTGCGATGTTATCGCAAGTAATGGAACCTGTTCGGGCAGAACGGATACCATTAGTCTTAATTTCTCGCCATTGCCTTCGGTTAGTTTAGAACCTTTTGCTGATGTAGATATCAATGGAGGTTTGGTAACCTTAACAGGAGGAAGTCCTCCGGGAGGAAGCTATACCGGGCCGGCTGTAAATAATGGGGTGTTTGACCCCGCTTTGGCAGGATTGGGTACGCATAATATCGGATATAAAATAACCGAAAACGGTTGTACTAATATTGCTACGCAGCCGCTTACCGTTACCGATGGGCTGAGCATTGAACCGGGAACAAAAATTACCGCATTGCATTTAACACCGAATCCGAATAAAGGAGACTTCGAACTAAAAGTAAATACGATGTCAGCTTCTCAGCTGGAAATAAAAGTAGTGGATGTGAATGGCCGCGAAGTATATACAAAAACAGTACAAAATGCTTCGGGGAAATATCAGGAATCAATCCGCCTGGGTACGGTTGCCGCCGGACTGTACTATGTACAGATCATACAGGACGGTTCGCTTCTGACCCGTAAGATGGTTGTTGAGTAAAAATGAATATGTAAAGGAAAAAAGAGTTGATGCGCGACTCTTTTTTCCTTTACAGCTTCACCATTTTCACAACGCTTCGCATGCCCGATGCCTTTATGCGGAGAAGATAGGTTCCGCTTTCCACATCAGTTATATCCAGCATACTTTTCGTGGTAAAGCTTCCATCAAAAGCAACTGTCCTTAAAAGCTCTCCGTTAATGGTAGTGATTTCAATTTCGTTCAACGAGATAGCTTTGTTGAAAGTGATTTCAACAAGATCTTCCGCCGGATTCGGACTCAAATTAATCTCAACTTTTTTATACCGGTCCACATCTTTAATATTCGAGATACGATGTCGGGCTAATACCCATCGGTTAGGATCAAATACTGCTTCGGTTGCGCTAAAGCTTAAGTCAGCTACAAATTCCTGTCCGTCGAATGTATGTTCAAAAGTAAGCAAGGTATCTTGTGTTGCCGATTTAAATTGTATTTGTACAGGCATTTCGAAAAAGTTAACACTTGCATGGCTGGCACTTTGGTCGAGCTTAACAACCACCTGATTGTTCGCTTCATTTCTCCATAATAGATCATAGGTAGGATAGCCTTGCCCTTCGAACCAATCCTTAAAGAATTCATCGAAGTTTCGGCTGCTTACCTGCTCCAGATGTGCCTGAAACATATCCGTATTTGCATAAGCATAAGCCAGGACAGAATCATTTAAAAAATTCCGAAGTGTAGTGAAAAAATGATCATCACCAACAATACCGCGTATCATGTGCAGGACATAACCACCTTTATCGTAGGTTAAACGTTGATCAAAGATCCGGCCGACACTGGTGGTATCATCCACCTTTACCGATCCTCCGTTTGATGAAGTAATAAAATTTGCCGTAGCAATTTTCCAGTTATTCCAGGCTGCCGGATCTCTTCCAAAATCATAGCTCAGTGCAGTAAAATAAGTAGCAAACCCCTCATTCAGCCAAATGTCTTGCCAGCTTGCACAGGTAACTTTATCCCCGAACCATTGATGGGAAAGCTCGTGGGCAATTAAAGACCTTCCGAAATTTCCCATAAAGCTCATAGTCTGATGCTCCATCCCTCCGCTAAAGCCACATTGCGCATGACCGTATTTTTCCTTGATAAAAGGATAAGTACCGATCAGACTGTCGAACAATTGCATGATCGAAATCGTTACCGGCGTTTGCGACTTTGCCGTATTTAAACTTTGCGGATATACATAATTCAATACTTCAAGCGTATCGTTTTGTAACGGGACAAAATCACTGTAATACACATAATTCGTTACGGCAAATGCAATGAGATAGCCGGTAATAGGGTAGCGATGTCTCCAATGCCATATTTTTTCTGTTGCTGTAGAATCTACATCTGCTAATACTCCGTTTGCGGCAGCACGATATGCTTTGGGTGTATGAATCCACAGATCGATTGAATCTATTTTATCATTCAACGCAATTTTACTCGGCCACCATTCGCTCGAACCGAAAGGTGCCGAAAGTGTCCATATAATTGGTCCGGTAGCGTGATTAGCTTTTACAAAAGACCCGAAACCCGAAGAGTTTGGCGCACCCTGATACCAGATAATCAACGAATCGTTTTCGTTTAATGCGAGCGTTTGATTCAGTTGTATATTAAGTGTATTAGAAGTACGAGCGTATGTATTAATTTTTTGCCCGCGAAATTCAATAGAATCAATACCCATGTTTTGCTTATAATCGAAGGAAAGTTGCGAGGTATTATCATGGGTAACCCTAAAGAAATAAGTTATTTTCCCGGTTATATATTTTACGTTCGGATCTATATACCAATGTGCTTTCAAATAGTTCAAATCGTATTCACTACCGGCAGAGCTTGCCGTGGATGTCCGTTTAGCGAGATGTTTGGATTTTTCTGATTCTACGATTTGCGCTTGCTCTAAGTAGCTTTGCGCGAACATACCTGTGGCAGTTATGTAAACGAGCAAACTGAAGAGAAATAATTTTTTAAGCATGTAAGATAATTCTGAATGTAGTACCCTTTCCAAGGACCGATTCTTTTACAAAGATCTGTCCGGAATGATAATTTTCGATAATTCTTTTTACCAGAGACAATCCCAATCCCCACCCCCTCTTACGTGTTGTATAGCCCGGTTCAAAAACTGCATCGAATTTAGATTTCGGAATACCGGATCCTGTATCGGAAACATCAATATACACATTCTTCTTGTGTTTACGAATCCATATTTTTATCTCCCCCTGAACTCCTATGGCATTTACTGCATTCTTGCATAAGTTTTCAATCACCCAGTCGAATAGGGACGAATTTAATTTTGCATGCAGCGAGGGGTCTCCTTTTACTTCGAATGTAATTTTCGAGGAGGTACGTTTGCGAATGTAGTCGACGGAACGATTGATCGTTTCAAATACATTCTCATCATTTAATACCGGAACAGAGCCGATCTTCGAAAAACGATCGGCAACGATTTCCAGGCGATGAATATCATTTCCTATTTCATCTAAAAAGCTGTGATCCGATTCAGGAACTTTGTTGCGTAAATGTTCCATCCAGGCCATTAAAGAAGATATAGGAGTTCCCAACTGATGTGCGGTTTCTTTCGCCATCCCTACCCATACCCGGTTTTGTTCGGAACGCCGGCTCGAGCTGAATGCCAGATACGATGCAATCAGAAAAATAGCAATAATCGTAAGCTGTATGTAAGGATAAATTTTCAGTTGCGTAAGCATAAAAGAGTCCTTATAATAAATGTATTGTTTCTCCCCTTCAAATACTTCGTAAACAATAGGTTCATGCTGCGATTTCATTTCGGCTAAAACATCCGAAAAGTAATCGGGATCGTATATCTTATCGGGCTCTATGTCGGGATAAAGTGTTTTGGCAGGATCGAGTCCGCGGGTTTGGAGTATATTATCCGCAGAATCGGCGATGATGAGTGCTGCATCGTTTTTGTTGATAATATAATCAAAAAGAAATACAATAAACTCACTATCAGTACTATCGGTCGCATTAACTAATTGCCTGGTCGCTTCTAAGCGCAGCTCAATTTTTTCTTTTTCCTGCTGCTGTAATTTTTTTACCAGGAAATTGGTATAAAATAAAGAAGACAGTCCTATTAATCCTGCAAAAATTAACAGTAATATCTTCCAACGTTTTTTAGACTCGTAAATACTCATTCTGAACGCAAATTACTAAAAAATAGCATGGATTGATAGTGTGCCTTATTTCTTCCGGGGCTTGTATATTCAGCAATATAAGCTCAAAAAGTATATATTTGCAGCATCATTCAGAAAGATGGAAAGAAAAGTACGTGTACGTTTTGCTCCCAGTCCTACCGGACCCCTACACATGGGAGGCGTGAGAACAGCTTTATATAATTATCTGTTCGCAAAAAAACATGGAGGAGATATGATCCTTCGAATCGAAGATACTGACCAAACCCGTTTTGTTCCCGGTGCCGAAGAATATATTGTAGAAGCATTAGGCTGGTGTGGAGTTAACTTTGATGAGGGTGTGCATATTGGCGGGCCTCATGCCCCCTACCGCCAATCGGAACGTAAGGAAATGTATAAGCAGTATGCTTTGCAATTGGTAGAATCAGGACATGCTTACTACGCATTTGATACTCCGGAAGAATTGGATGAAATGCGCGAGCATCTGAAAGCTGCAAACGTTGCTTCCCCTCAATACAATTATATCACCCGCGAGAACATGAAGAACTCGCTTACTTTACCGGAAGATGAAGTAAAACATCGCCTGGAAGCAGGCGATGCTTATGTGATTCGTATGAAGGTTCCTCGTAAAGAAGAAATTCGGGTAAGCGATTTGATAAGAGGAAATGTATTGGTTCACAGTTCGCAAATGGATGATAAGGTATTATTCAAATCGGATGGTATGCCGACTTATCATTTGGCAAATGTAGTGGATGATTATTTAATGAAAATCACCCATGTAATTCGGGGTGAAGAATGGTTGCCTTCGGCTCCTTTGCATGTATTATTATACCGCTATCTGGGCTGGGAAGATGTAATGCCTCAGTTTGCCCATTTGCCTTTGTTGTTAAAACCCGATGGTAATGGTAAGCTCAGCAAACGTGATGGCGATCGTTTGGGATTTCCTGTATTTCCTTTGGAATGGAAAGATCCGCTAAGCGGAGAAATAAGTTCGGGGTATCGTGAAAAAGGATATTTCCCCGAAGCATTTATCAATATGCTTGCTTTGTTGGGATGGAACCCCGGAACCAATCAGGAAATATTTTCGATGGATGAACTGATTGATACTTTTAGTGTTGAACGTATCTCTAAATCGGGAGCTAAATTCGATGCAGTAAAAACAAAATGGTTCAATCAGCAATATCTGCGTGCTAAAAGCAATGAAGAATTAGCCGATCTATTTTTACCGGTACTGAAAGAAAAAAACATTACAAAAGACAGAGCATATCTTATTGAAGTATGCAGGTTGATAAAAGAGAAAGCACAATTTCTAAACGAATTCTGGGACTTATCTTCATACTTTTTTGTTGAGCCTGAAAACTACGATCAGTCAATCGTAAGCAAAAGATATAAAGATCAGGTCCCTGCGTTTATGCAGGATTTGATTTCTGCATTGGATGGCCTGACATCATTCGACGCAGGTTCGGTTGAAGAGCGTTTAAAAGCATCTGCTGAAAAAAACGGTTTACAGGCAGGAGGGGTCATGCAAATATTCCGGGTGGCCATATCCGGACAAGGATCAGGTCCGGCGATTTTCGAAATGGCGGAATTATTAGGAAAAGATATAACTTTACATCGATTGAGGAAAGCTGTAGCTACATTTAAAGCATAGGCACATTAATCAAATCTGCATATGAAAAATATAATATACATTATCCTGGTAGCATTCGGCCTTAGCGGATGTCATCCCCTTCGCTTCGATCGCTATCCGGGGATCTCGCATGCCGAGTTCCCGGAAGATTTCAGAGGGAAGTACGAATTTTATAACAATTCCATACAACCCGATTCGCTAAGTATATACATCGGAAAAAATTCCTATACTCAAATTTCCAAAAATGCCACTAAAATTTATTTTCTGGATACCAGTCATGTTTATTCTACCTATAAAGACAAGCATTTCATCTTTTGGGAACAAAAAGAACAATGGAGCGGTATTTTATTAAATCGTACCGACGGACAATTAATAGTAACGCCCATCATCCCGAATAAAAATACGAAGAATGAAAAAGGTTTTATTGAAAAATATTTTGGCGAGGTACAGCTTATTAAAGATGAAGAAGAATCGGAAAAGCTTTCGTATTATGCAAAAATGAACGAGGAGCAGTTATTGAAATATCTGAAAAAAATCAAAAAGAATAAATTTACATTAACCAAGGTTCCTTACTAATGGACAGACCTATCAGAGTATTAGTAGCAAAGTGCGGACTGGACGGACATGACAGAGGTGCGAAAATTATTGCTACCACACTGCGTGATGCCGGGATGGAAGTTATATACACCGGACTTCGTCAGACTCCTGAGATGATTGTAAATACAGCTTTACAGGAAGATGTCGATGCAGTTGGAGTAAGTATTTTATCCGGTGCGCACATGACCGTCTTCCCGAAAATCATTGACCTTTTTAAAAGCAAGGGTTTGAATGATGTATTATTAACGGGTGGAGGAATTATTCCCGAATCGGATATGAAACAGTTAAATGAAATGGGCGTAGGGAAACTTTTTGCACCCGGCACTTCCACAAATGATATCGTTTCGTACATTAATGAGTGGGTAAAAAAGAATCGTAATTTCTAATGAGACACTTATTCGTTTTATTTTGTTTATTGTTTTGTTTTCAATTTACACAAGCACAAATTGATTCGAAAGGATATAATGGCTTTGAATGGGGAAGCAAAAAAAGTAAATACAATGTATTTCATAGCTGCACCTCCAATCAAGCCGGCGATCATTTTCAAAATTGTGAATTAAAAACAAAGGATTCGTTGTTCCTCAATAAATACAAATATCTTTTTACAAATTTCAGGTTTTACAAGGGAGAGCTTTGTGAAATTAATTTCGATTTACAACACAGTGATCTTGCAGCAATTGTTTCAGAACTGACGATGAAATTCGGATCCCCTGCCATTAAAGAAAATAAGACCCGCTCGGAAGATGAGTATAATAATTATATCGGCTACGAATGGCAAGTAGGCGATACACGTATCTTATTATTAAATAAAGGTAAAATTGCTCCTGTATGGTGCACGATTAACTCCATAAGTATGCAGGAAAAATATAAGGGCCCTAAAGCAGTTGATGTTGAACAATTAATATTCGAATAAAATGAGCTACGAAAATATTCTGACTGAAAAAAAGAATCAAACGCTGTATATAACCATTAATAGAGCAAGCAAATTAAACGCTTTAAACAAAGCAACCCTTGCCGAATTGCATGAGGCTTTTAAAGCAGCGGATACCGATACAGAAGTACGTGCCATCATTCTTACAGGTGACGGAACAAAAGCATTTGTTGCCGGAGCGGATATTACAGAGTTCGCGCATTTCTCGAAAGAGGAAGGGAAAAAATTAAGTGCCGAAGGGCAACATAAAGTTTTCGACCAAATTGAGAATACCGGGAAGCCCGTAATTGCGGCGATCAATGGTTTTGCATTAGGCGGAGGGCTCGAGCTCGCGATGGCTTGCCATATTCGTGTTGCAAGTGATAATGCGAAAATGGGATTACCGGAAGTTTCACTCGGTGTAATTCCGGGTTATGGAGGCACACAACGCCTGGCACAACTGGTAGGAAAAGGTAAAGCTTTCGAAATGATTGTTACTGCCGATATGCTTAACGCAGAAGACGCCTATCGATTAGGTTTGGTGAATTATATTACTACTCAGGAAAATCTGATCGCAAAATGCGAGGAGATTGTCGCTAAAATTTTAACGAAATCTCCCAATGCCATACGTCATGCTATAAAAGCTGTAAATGCACAGTTTATAGAAGGTGTAAACGGCTACGAAACAGAGATAAATGGGTTCGCTGAATGCTTCGGAACTAAAGACTTTAAGGAAGGAACTTCAGCTTTCATTGAAAAAAGAAAGCCTGCTTTTTAATTGTACAGATGATGGATGTTTTTTAGTACTCATGGCATGACTATAGTCATGCCATGAGTACTAAATCATCAATTCT
>CAYVTM010000006.1:0-187198 GCA_964454645.1 uncultured Sphingobacteriaceae bacterium
AAAGGAAGTATCCCTTAACATGTCAGGAAACTAAGGCATGGTAAGGGATACGATTTTAAGAAAGTATATACTAATATTTAAATGGCAAATATGTTAAATACACATCTACCGTCTGTAAGTAAAATGATTAAATCATGGATAGGCTTAGCGATTCTTGTATTGCTTGCTAATTTTACATCAAATGCACAGGGCCTGGATATAGGTGTTGTAGCTCTAGAATCTCCGTTGGCACCTCATACTGGTACAAGCAGGATTGTACAGGTTAGGGTACGGAATTTCGGTTCAGTGCCTGTGACTACCTTTAAAATTCAATGGAAGATTGACGGGGTGCAACAAGCAGATGTTACATTTAATCAAGTGATCCCTGTTGCTACAAGCGCGAACCAAATTTCTACGGTAATGGTTAATTTGCCAGCGATTACAGATGTTACCGGATTACAATTGGAGTTTAATACCAAAGATCCGAACAATCAAAACGATTCGGAATTTTCAAACGATACCCTAAAAGCATATACAGCAAATCCTATCGGAGGAACCTTTATTATCGGGAACCAGACCTCAGATCATTTTCCTACTATAGGGGATGCGGTAAATGCTATAAAATACTCGGGCGTAAATAACACAATACATTTTAAGATCCGCAGTGGAAGTTATTTTGAAAATATTGATTTAGGATTTGTCAGCTATACAACCCCAACACCTTTCCCTATTACTTTTGAAACACTTAGCGGAACGAAAGATGTTCTGATTATTAGTGACGCGACCGTGCAATCTACCATTAAAATTAGCGGGACAGATGATGTGCATTTCCGTAATCTGAAAGTATATAACCGGAACATTATTACGGGTATCGGAATTCATTTGTTGGGACAGGCAAATAATAATTCAATTATAGGATGTGAAGTTTCAGTCGATTCTATTTCGAATAAAAATAGCTTTGCAGGAATTATGTTGGCAACAATGGCAGCTAACTACACGCTTACCAATGCGAAAAGTTCAGAGGGGACAACTATTCGTGATAATGAAATTGCCGGTGGTTATTATGGGATTGCTTTAATGGGCTCTACAGCTTCAACGGATGCAAACAATATTGTAGAAAATAACAGGATTAAAGAAGTAACCTATTATGGTGTCTATGTTGTTAATAATCAGAATACAAAAGTATTAAGAAACCACGTAACTTTAAGAAGCTCTGCCGAACTTAAATCGGTAGGGTATTGGTTATCAAATATAATAACTAATGGGCCCGGGGGCCGAATCGAAATTGCTCGTAACTATGTTACCGGAGCAGGGCAATATGGAATTTATTGTTCTACTGTTCGTGGCTTAGCAAACAGTTATGTGAATATTTCGAATAATATGATTGCCGGTGGGTTTTTTAGTAATAAAATCAGCCCTGCTACGGATATACCACATGGTATGTATATGAGTAATTCCGGTTGGCTGAATATTTATTTCAATTCTGTAAACTTCGATGCCCCTATTGCTAAGAATGTTGTAGACCCTACCAGTGCGCTTTATATAACAGGTGCTGCTGCTACCGGTCAGATCAGGGTTTATAATAACAGTTTGATGCATAACGGTTCAGGATATGCGTATTTCAACGCATCTGCTGCCGCAAATAATCCCGTGACTCAATCGGATAATAATAATTTGTATGTTGTCGGAATGATAGGTATTCCGAACCCGACTACCGGTTTTGCCTGGTGGAATGGTGCAGCACGTACCAATTTGGTTGATTTGCGTACGATAAGTAATAAAGACTTATTATCAATTTCAGTTGATCCCGGGTATTTTTCTTATAACGATTTACATACCGTTTCTGCTTCGCTGAATGAAAAAGGATTTGCCAGTGCCCTGGCAGATGTCCCTATCGACTACGACGGTGATTTAAGAAGCCAGGTTACACCTCCCGATATCGGTGCTGATGATATTGAGTCGGGTGGTAAGGACTTTGCAATTGTTGGAATTACCCCCGAAGTGTTCCGCCATCAAAATGCGACAGCATGGAATATTACAGTACGCTATTTCGGTACCGATAACGTATCAAATACTACATTATACTTTTTATATAAGGTAAATGGTATTGAGCAAATTCCTGATCCGGATGATGCGCATGCTCATACTTTTACTAAAATTACTAAACAATTCGATACAGAAACCTTTACGGTTCCTGCTTCCTGGTTTATTACCCGGCCCGATTTCGGACAGTTTGAGCTGTCGGCTTATATCTTCAACTCCGGAGGTATTGGTGACAGTCGTCAGAAAAACGATACTTTAACTATAGATGCTTGTGTGGGCTTGGATGGAGTATTTACTATTAATCAAAACGGATCGGGAAACAGAAATTTCACTTCCCTGCAAGAAGCTTTTTCTTATTTACAATGCGGTGTTGCCGGTCCGACAGTTTTCCGTTTAGAAGATGCTGTTTACGACGAACAAATTTACCTTTGGAAAATCCGAAATACTTCTGCTGTAAATACGCTTACCTTTGAAGGTGCGCAAGGTCCTTCTTTCCATAAAATCACTTTCAAGGATGGAACGAATGAGAACCATGCAACTGTACTTTTCAATTCTGCCCAATACATTATTTTTAATCGCTTAACGATTGAAAGCCGTAGTATGACAAATGGGTCCTGTATCCAATTTGCAGGTAATTCAAAGTTCAATACGATTAAAAACTGCATTATTCGTATCGACTCGATTCAAACCCCCTATCCTGTCAATAACTTATTCGGTATTGTTTCGAGTAGGTTGGGAACATTAACAGGAACCGGAAATAACAGTTCGAATATTACACTCGAAGGAAACCGTATTTTAGGAGGATATTCTGCCGTCGCATTTTACGGATTAGATGCAACGTTACGAAACTCGGGAATGCTTATCAAAAAGAATGTCATTACCAGTTTTCATCGGAACGGAATTTATATGGAGTTTGTAGATGGGGATATTGTGCAAAATGAAATAGTTGGAAAGTTGGGGATGGATAACAATGCCTCCGGAATTTATTTGAAGTCGATGGGGGAATTGGGAGGAGTTGTTACAAACAAAGTGGACGGGAACAAAATTTACGATATAAGTTTTAATGGGATTTATCTGAATGCATGTTTGGGGGAACGTCTCCTCATTCAAAAGAAGTCGAGTTTTACGGTTTCTAATAATATGATTGGAGGTGGGTTTACTTTCACTAGTGCACTTACATCGGGAATTTCATTAATCAATTCGAATGGTATTTCAATCCTGCATAATACAATTCTAATGGATGCACCCAGGTTTACTACTACAACCCTTACGGATGCCAATGTGCCCCGTTGTTTAATTGTTGGAGCTACCAATACGAATATCGAAGCGTATAATAATATTCTTACTTCGAATACCGGAGCCGTTCCTTTGGAATATTATACCAAACTAACATCTCAAAATCCCGATGCAAACAATGGATTATTGCATTCGAATTATAATAATTTTTATACTTCGCATCCGAATAAAAATATACCACTGGTATTAATTAAACGCATAGCAGAAAATGCAAACCCTCTTCCTAGCGCAGAGCGTACTAAATTGTTTTCATTTAATCAGAAAGCGGGCATTCCTTTAACAGCATTAAATAATTTTAAAAATAATTTGCCAAAGGCAGCGAGTGTTCAGAATTACAACTCGACTAAAGAACAAGCTTCATTAGCTTTTTATCCGGAGTTTGAGAAATATCCCTACGATTTGCATATCAATATGCCGGCTTTGAATGAGGCCGGAACGTATGTAGGTATCCTGAACGACTTTGACCAGGAATTGCGTTCGTCTATCAAACCCGATATCGGAGCTGATGAGTATGCGATTTCGCCTATAGACTTAGATGTTTATGAGATTAGAAATCCATTGCTGAGCGCTGTCCGTCCCAACTATATTCAAATTCGTTTGAAAAACAGGGGTTTATCACCTTTAACGGAAAAAGTAGTATTAGAATATACTGTTAATGGTACCGGAGATAATAGCTTTTCATTTTCGAGCAGAGATACAGTTAAATTGGCTATGCCAAAGAATGGAAACGAACAAATTCATAAATTCTCAGTGCCTGTAATCACAAGTGTCAGAGGCGACTACTCGGTATGTGTGACTTTACCGTTTGGGCAATTGGTTAAGGACACGGTTTATACCAATAACTTCGATTGCCGGACGCTTTGTACAGGGATCGAGGGAAATTATTATTCAAGATTTATTGATGAAATTATAGATGGGGAAACTGATCCGCAAAAATATTATGATAGTACGCAAGCCTTTTTAGATTATGGGGTAGTATGCGGAATTGCCGGTCCTACCTTCTTAAATATTAAGCATGGAACTTATTCCGAGCGTATTACCATACCAAAATATTTAGTAGCGCTTGATTCACCTTTACTTACGATACAACCGCATAATACGGATGATAATACGTTGGTGACCATCCAACAGCCGCCTACGGGTGATCAGGATAAAAAACATTATGTATTTCAGTTTTATGGTTCACAGTTTGTAAAATTACGGGCCCTGACTATTCAAAATACCAATCCAAATTATGGATCCGGTGTTCATTTTACACGTGGAGCAAGAGCAAATATTGTCGACTCTTGTAAAATACAGGTTCATTCCGGCACCAGTTCTTTATTGTTTTATCCGATAGCCTTTACTTCTCTTAATAAATTAGATCAAAGCCAGGAATTGGCTCAGGGGACTAATGGTGTTTATAATCTGGTGTCGAATAATACGATTAGTGGAGGTTATTCCGGTATTACGATGTTGGGTTCAACTGCTGCCAGACCGGATCTTCAGAACCGGATTATCAACAATAAAATAGAAAATTTTTATAGGTACGGAATCTATACCAGATTCAACCAGATTGATGAAATCGGGTTTAATACCATTATTGGAAATCCTGCGGGATCCAATACGGCTACGGGTATTTCCTTTAATTTCTCCGACGCGGGAGGACGTATTAATGCGAATACAGTTCGGGATATGAATCTTTCAGCTATCTCCATATTCGGTGTAGAGGCTTCTCTGGATGATGAATTTAAAGTTACTAACAATTGGATTACACAGGGCTTTAGCATCAGCCCGGTAGACAGTTCGGCGGGTATCAGCCTGAAACGTTCTGCAAACATTGGTGTATATTTTAATTCCATCGATTATGATGGAGCCGGAGCTGCTTTACGCGTTGACCAGGATAGTGTCCTGGTTTCGCTTCCACCTCCTGAACCATCCTCGATGCAGTACTTCCAGGTAACAAGCTTGCGTGTACATAATAATATTATTAAGACTACAGATACAACTGAGGGTGGTTTAGGACATGGAGTGGTTCCATATGTATTATTCTATCGTTCAACAGATCCTTTATCGAAGTTCGATTATAATAACTATCATTCAGGTTTTAGCAGTTTATTTTCATTTAATAATCATCTGCCTCGGGCAAACTTTGCATTGTGGCAGATGAGTACAGGTAAAGACCCTAACTCGATGAATGTCAGGCCGAATTTTAAAAGTCCGTACGAATTGGATTTAGTCGGGGATGATACCTTGAGATTCAATGAAAGAGCGATACTGATAAAAGATGTAAAACGCGATTTCTATAATAAGAAAAGAAGCCCGCGTACCCCTGATATCGGTGCGGTTGAATATGTAAAAGAAATTTTCGATTTATCAATTTTATCGATTGAAAATAAACGTGCCTTCGTAGGACAGAATCCTGTAACGGTAATTATTCTGAATGACGGACATGCAAATTTATCTGTTATGGGTGCCAGTATCGACCTGGAATATTCAATCGATTCGGGACAGACATGGATTGGGCGTCAAACCTTCCCATTGACCGGACTTTATGGAAGATATGATGAAATGGAAGTTACCTTTAATCATAAATTCCCCAAAAGCGATTATATAACAGTGCCTTTATGTGTGCGTATTGTACCAACCGACCGTTTGCCGGGAGATACCATTACCGAATATGAAAAGATTTGTAAAGATTTATGTGTGGGACTCGACAGAGGTATTTATACAATTGGTCAGGGACCAAACGAAGATTTTCAGGAATTTAGTCAGGCAGTAGAAGCGCTTGTATGTGGTTTCGACTCATCGATTGTTTTCAAAGTGAAACCGGGTATATATAAAGAGCAAGTAACGATTCCACCATTAATGACATCTCCCGATACAACTGTTATTTTCGAATCTTCAACCGGAAATCCGGATGATGTAGTTATTCAGCATCAGAACATTGCGGGTAATAGTAGTTTCCACATTGTTCAGTTGAAAGGGACGAAATACATTACCTTTAAAAATATAAGCTTCAAAAGTACTTCTACGGCACGTATAGCGGGTATTCACTTAGCCGACACAGCAGGGCATAATTCCATTATCAACTGTAAGTTTTATTTTGACAGCACCTCTACTTCCAATACGTTGGTTGGTGTGTTGGGCTCAAGCATATTAGGGCCTGTGCAGGCGGGTGGAGCAAATAATAATAAGGTATTGAACAGTACTTTCCATGGGGGGGGATTTGGAGTTAGGTTATTGGGACAGAAAGATAATATGAATACCTCAAATAATAAGATTATTGGTTCAACATTTAAAAAACAATATACAGCAGGAATCGATATATTCTATTCTCAAATTGATAGTATCAACAGCAATACAATTGCTATGCGAACCGATAATAAAGAAAATGTCGGAATAAATATTTATGGTGCATTAACTGATTTTAGAATAAGCCAAAATAAAATCACACATGCCGGAAATTCGGGAATCAGTATCGACAGTTGCCGTACAATTACAGGTGGGGTGATTGCAAGTAATATGATTGCAGGAGGATATCGCCCGGATGGTAAAGGAGGAGATTATGCCTTTGCAATTAAGAATACCGGAGCGTTTCCATCTAAAGGAATTATTTCATCAGGAACAATAGATATTCTAAACAATAGTGTTTTATATGATGGAGTGTCGGATACGGCAGCTGCTTTTTATATCTACAATAGCAACGGCTTGAATATCCTGAATAATATTTTCGCAAACTATGCCAATGGCTACGCAGTACGTTTTGTAAAGGAAGCCGGAGGGCAATCCGAATTTAGAGATGTACGTCAAAACTTGTTGTATACACGTGGCGACAGTATAGCCAATTGGAATGGAGTGATATGTTCGGATCTTATACACCTGGGACAACAATCGAGTAGTCCGTTCTCTCCATTGACTTCCCCTGGCGGTTCATCCTTCGACCCGAAATTTCGTTCGAATTTCGATTTGCATGTCAACCACGAACTCTTAAATGACCAGGGCGTTTATCAGATTTTCTCTGAATGGGACATTGACGGTGAAAAGCGTGTGGGGACTCCGAATACACCGGGTTATAGCGTGGATATAGGATGTGATGAATTTTCACTTATTCCTGATGCGGGTGTGACGGCATTTATCAATCCAACCTCCGGAAATTCATTCAGAGACAGTGTGCAGGTAGTTGTGAAAGTGACAAACTTAGGTCCAGTTTCGATTCCTAGTTACAAAGTGAAATATTTATTGGATGATGTAGTTGTTGACTCTATTGTTATCATACAACCGCTTGCGAAAGGAGCGGAGCGTAACATGTCCTTTGCTAAAAAATTCCATACACGCGAAGGCGGGGAACACAAATTGACAGCGTATACCCGAATTGAAAAAACGGAAAACGGAAAATTAGTTAATAACGACTTTAACAATTTTAATGATACTTTGATTATCCATGTTGTATCCTTGGATACATCAGATGTTGGGGTATCACAATTCCTGCAACCAGAGCATGGCATAGCTCTGACGCAAGCAGTCCCGGCAAAGGTGAGGGTATATAATTATGGAAGTTTACCAACAAAAAACTACAATGTTTCTTTGGTTGTTGAGGGAACAGTCGTAGAAACAGACTTAATCAGTACAGAGCTATTGGGTAGATCCAGTTACGATCATACCTTCGATTACATTATTGATCCGGAAGATGCTGTGTACTTTAATATCTGCTCCTATACAACATTGTTAGATGATGTATTGCCTGAAAATGATTCACTCTGTATAGCCGTTTCTACGATTAAGCAGGGAGTTGAACAACTCAATGGAGGCGAGATTTACAGTTTGTATCCGAATCCGACAAATGGGGAATTGAATATTGATTTTTCATTGAATAAAAATAAAGAACTGCGTTTGATGGTAATAGATATGTTAGGTAGAATTGTGCATGAAGAAAATTTCGGTGAACAACAGACAGGAAGACATATTCTGTCCACGAAGTTAGATGCGCTTCACGATGGTACCTATTTTTATGTGCTGTATGCGGGAGATATGAAATATACAGGTAGAATTGTTATCATACGCTAAGATTATATTGAAAAAATAGAAAATAAATTTGTTAACCCTTAGTTTTATAGAATGAATAGATTTTTTTTAAAAGCCGTTTTACTGGTAATCCTTGCATTTACAGGCTTTGATGGGTATACTCAGATTACAAAATATCTGAGTGGAGTATATACTATCGGAGGAAACGGAGCAAACTACTCATCGATACAAAAAGCAGTCAGTGAGTTGACTGCTCAAAGTACAGAGGTTGTAGGAAGGGTAGTGTTTAATATCCGCCCTGGAACGTATGATGAATCAGTTGTCTTCAAACCTTATAATGGTGCTTCTCCTAGAAACTTTGTGGTTTTTAAATCAGAAACGAATAGAGCTAGTGATGTAATAATCAGAGGGCAAGGTTTAGGAACCTTGTACGATAACCATGTTATTCGTTTTGAGGGTACTACCTATTACACCTTACAGGATGTTACTATTCAGAATACTAAAGATGTTACTCAGTCGAACGACTTCGTGTCGGGAATACATGTAACCTATAATCGTGAAACTTTTCAACCTTCACAATATAATACGATTACCCGTTGTATTATTAAAGTAGACAGTAATTTTACAGTATTCAGCGGAACCGTTTGGGGAATTGTTTTTTCAGATATTAATAATACCAGTAGCCCGGGAAACTGTGCTCACTATAACACTGTTAATAATAATACGATTATAGGTGGAGCATTCGGAATTAAGATATCGGGATTAAGTTTGGCCAAACCCGGAAAAGGAAATAAGATTACAAATAATAAAATTTATAAAGCTTATGTAGGGATGGAGATCGATTATAACGATATCCCTGCTATAACCGGAAATATTATTCAGTTAAGAGAAAATCCCGTTGATGCTCAATATGGTATTCGTTTGAGGAATTTCAGCGGAAATATAAACTTAAGCAATAACATAATTTCGAATTTCGGAACTTTCGGAATTTTCTTTAATAATGTAAAGGGGGGGGCAAAAGCATATATCTATAACAATATTATCTATGGAAAAGCTAAACCGGCTTTTTCGCAGGGAATACATGTTGTGAATAGTTCAAATTTGCAGTTTTATCATAACTCTATCAGTTATAGCGGTCCGCTCGGTTCGGATAATACTTGTTTTCTGGTTGAAAATTCTACCGGAGCATTACCCATTTCTAAAATTTCCATTAAGAACAATATATTTTACAGTACGAACGGTGCAGCGCCTGTTATTGTGAGAAATCTATCAGTTATCGATACTTTTAATTATAATAATTATTACAATAAAACTTCATCACTATTAGCTGTTTTTGGAATAGCAACAGCAATAGATAAAGATAAAACCAGTATCACAGCGATTCGAACCGCCACACCGGGTAAAAATACTGCCTCTCTTTCTGTAAATCCCGACTTCCCGAACGATACAACATTACGTCCGAACAATCCGGCACTAATTCGTACAGCCTATATTTTACCTTTTATTCTGAACGATTTCGAAAATCATCCGCGTGATCCGGAAATGCCGGATTTTGGTGCCGATGAAGTGATCCGTAGTGCAGTAGATTTGGAAGTTTTCGGCCTTGAAAAAAACTTTGTGCCGAAGGAGGGACAAAACATACTACCTGTGGTTATAAAAAATGACGGATTATTAAGCCTTAATGGAAACGTCATCAACATCAGTTATAAAATAAATAACGGAGCTTATACCAGTCCTCAACAATTTACATTAACTCAATTAAGTAAATCATATCTTAAACAAGTTTTTAAACTTACCAATAACCCCTGGAATATTGCTGCCCCGGGAGCCTATTCACTTACTATAAAAGTGAGCCCGGCAGTTCCGAACGATTTGTATAATGCAAACGATAGTATTGTACTTCCGATTTGCGTAGGCTTAAGTGGAACATATACCATTGGAGGTCCGGCAGGGCCAAGAAACTATTCCGATTTTACCTCTGCAATTGCAGCCTTTACTTGTGGGGTTGGTGCCCCTACCGTATTCAATGTTTACCCCGGTACTTATACAGAACGAATTATATTCCCGGTAATTTTAGGAGCTTCCGAAGTGAACACAGTCTTGTTTAAATCACAAACAGGAAATGCTGCCGATGTAATTATTGTGGGAACAGGTACAAGTCAGGTTCGTAACCATCATGTGGTACAGTTTAATGGCTCGGATTATATCACTTTTAAAAATATAACGCTTACAAATAATATGACCGGTGCCTTTGCTTCCGGATTTAGCTTAATAAATAGTGCCGATTATGTTACTATCGATAGTTGTGTTATTAACCTTTCCAATCATGCAGGGATTACTGATCGGAAAATCGGAGTTGTGGCTTCCTATCCTTTAGGTATTGATAGTTCTGATAAAGCAGGAAATCATCTGACAGTACGCAATTCTACCATCATAGGGGGGTCAATAGGTATTCAATACAAAGGTTTAGCAGGAGCTGAGCGTTCTTTGGGAATCAGCTTAATAAATAACAGTATCGATTCAAGTGCTTTATATGGTATTAATCTTCAGAATGTAAGCATTACCGATGTTAATAATAATAAAATTCGGATGAAATCGAGTGCTACCGCTACAAGCTCGGGAATACGTGTGATGGGATCGCGTTCGAATGGTCGTATCATGGGGAATTTAACTCATAATAGCGGTCAAAAAGGAATCGAGATCGTTACTTCAGAAGGAGTTACAGAATTGTTGATTGCTAACAATATGATTACCGGTGGATTTAAAGCCAATGACAACGGTGCCGGGCTATATCTAAATGAGGTTAATAAAATAAATGTCTATAACAATTCAATCTATTACGATAAAACACCGACCGTTAGCCCTACAGCTTCATCTGCTTTATATATTGGATCAGGTGCTAATATTACCCTGTATAACAATATATTTTATAATCCTGCCGGTGGATATGTGTTCTATTGTGCAACAGCTACAGCGATACGTGCTTCCGATAATAATAACTTTTATGCTGATGCTGATCCATTAAACGGAAATTTTGCCTTTTTAACAGGCGATCGTATGAATTTAAATCAGCTTCGACTGGCATTACCGGGGTACGATGTGAATTCATTCGAAGTAGATCCGTTGTTTGTATCGAATGTAGATTTGCATACCTTAAACCCGATTTTTGATGGAGCAGGACGTCATCTGGATGAAATAACTCATGATTTTGATCTGCAAAAAAGAAATCCGCTTAGACCGGATATTGGTGCAGATGAGTTTATTCTTAATCCTGTCGATTTAGCATTGATAGAAATTGATCCGATTGTATTCAGCACTTCTCCTAATACCATTAAAGTGAAATTGTTTAATGAAGGAAGCTTAAGTTTGGCTGGTCAAACGATTAAACTCCAATACTCTGCAGATGGTTCTACTTGGCTAAACCCTGCCGAAACACTTACTTTCTCGGCACAGGATATGCTAAACCCATACGATGAATATGTATATACCTTTAATTCATTATTTAGTGTAACTCCGAATACTACCTACAATTTTCATATTCGTATTGATCCTTCTCAACGAATTGTTGGCGATGCAGTATCTGCAAACGATACAATTAAAGATTTGATTTGTGTAGGATTAAATGCAGGCTCTTATACTGTAGGTGGTACAAGTCCTGATTTTGCTACCCTTTCGGATGCTGCGGCAGCAATTACCTGTGGTATTACCGGCCCGGTGGTATTTAATATCAGAAACGGAATCTATAATGAACGTTTCGAAATCTACCGACCCCGGAATACTTCCGATATAAATACAATTTTGTTCAAATCGGAAAGCGGAAACAGAGATGCCGTAATTGTTAAAAGTACAGGTACAGGTACTACAACTACACGAAATGTGGTACGTATAGATAGCGCTCAATACATAGTTTTTGATGGCATTACTTTCGATAATAATTTGAACTCTGTTGCCGGAACTTCGATATTTCAAATCGCGAACTTTTCGAAAAATATCACTATTAATAATTGTAAATTCTTAATGGATACTGTTGCTGCGGCTCCGTCACCAAACGTTTTTGCTATTACTACTTCTGCTAAAAGCGGATTGCTTACGGATGGTATCGGAGGGTCGGATCTGCTAATCTCAAATAATGAATTTGTCGGCGGGGCTTCGGCAATTCAATTAAGAGGATTAAACCCTTACCAACGCGATAATGGTATCGTCATTGAAAATAATATCATTCGTAAAGTAGCATCCTTCGGTATTTTTACAAATAAGGTAGATGTTAAACGTATCTATGGAAATACAATTACTATGCGTGAAGGGCTTTCATCCGGAACAGGTATTAATATTTTAATCGCACGCGATGATATTGAGATGGCCCATAATAGGGTGTACAATACACCGAGCGCAGCTGTTTCTCTTACAGATATACAAAGCCGTCTGGGCTCTATGTTTTATAACAATATGTTCGGCGCCGGTTTCAAAAAAGACATTACGGGAACCTGTATGTCTATGAGCGGGGTTATAGGGGCTAGCCTCTATTACAATTCCCTGAATTATGATGGTATTTCCGTGAACTCGGCAACACTTCGGATTGATATGGAGTGTAGAGGTATTCGTTTGTTGAATAATTCGGTGTATAATGCAGGTAGAGGACTCTCATTTATTTTTGAAGATGCGGCTTCGATTGATACTTCCGATCATAATAACTTTGCTACTAAAGGTAGTGTGTTCTCAAAAACACTTCTGGCTGATTATTTATCGCTGGATGAATACCGTACTGAAATTCCCGTTGATGAACAATCGATATCTATCGATCCGGATTATTTTACGGATATAGACCTACGTTGTACCAATGCATTCCTGGATGGTGTTGCCTTACCTATTCCGGAAGTTACAGTCGATTTCTTCGGAGAACCACGTGATTCTATTTTTCCGGATGTAGGGGCGGATGAGTTCTTTGTACAGGGAGATGTTCGCTTGGTAAGTATTAACGAACCGCTTAGCTCGAACATTTATCCCGGGACTGTTCCGGTACATGTAACCTTGCAAAATATGGGTACCAGTAAATTATCCGGTTTGAGTATTAAATATTGGGTAGATGGCGTTGGTGAGGTAGCTGAAGTAGTTGTAGATGCTTTATTACCTGCTCAGATACTCGACTTCGAGTTTGATAGTCTGATTACCCCGGGCGCATCAGGTGTATATGATTTAAAAGTAGAAGTGTTTCTTCCGGGCGACGATGGTATAGACAATGTTTTAACCACAACTTTCTTCTCTTCCATTACAGATATTGTGGATGGGGAAATAACTTCAATAGTTAAACCTGTAAATACAATCCGTGAAAAACAACCCGTACAGGTAATTATAAAAAATTCAGGGACTATTACGATTGAGAATTTTTCTGCTGGTTTCTATACAACTGGAGGTACCGTAGTTGAAACAGGATATGGTGTTATTACCGGCTCTATTGAACCTAATGAAAGCTTATTCTACACTTTCGATGATTCTATAAATTGTTCTACTGCGCCTCGTTACTTATATGTATATTTAGATGGAGTTACAGATGATCTGAATCCGAGGAATGACACGGTTAATATGATTTTAATGCCTCATGGATTGTGTGGTGACCCTATAGACACTACAAAAGTAGGTACTGGTAATATTTATGAAAAAGGTTTCACTGTTTCACCAGCTTATCCGAATCCCGCAAATACAGAGTTGAATTTTAATCTGATGCTTCTCAAACAAGGAACACTCCGGTTGCAACTCGTAGATGTATTGGGTAAAGTAATTCGTGAAAAAGAATTCTCGGGATTAAGTACCGGAATCGAAACCATTGGTATCAATGTTAGTGAAGTGGCTCCGGGAATTTATTATTCGGTAATTAGTTTGGAGGGGGCCGTAACTACACAACGTGTCGTCATTGCCCGATAAATAAATTTATTTTTCTAGTATGATTTTAAGGCTCGTAAAAAATGCGAGCCTTTTTTACGGTTTGCTCAGAAAGCGGATGTTCCGCTGTAAACCCTTGAATTTAGTGCGTTTTACAGCCGAATGTTTAAATAAATTCTGAAAAATTTCTTCGCTTATTTCAATCCATTCTTCTCTGTTTTTACTGATAAGCTCTTCCTTGGGATGGAATGCTTCTTCCTCATGTTGTATTGAGAAACGATTCCAGGGACAAACATCCTGGCATATATCACAACCAAACATCCAGTTATCCATTTTCTCTTTGAAAGAATTCGGGATCTCGTTTTTTAATTCTATCGTTAAATACGAAATACATTTACTACCATCTACAAGATAAGGAGCGATAATAGCGTCGGTCGGACAAGCATCTATACAACGTGTACAGTTGCCGCAATGATCGGCAACGGGTATATCATATTCCAGATCAATATCTAAAATTAATTCGGCTAAGAAAAAGAAAGAACCTTTTTGTTTGCTTAATAAATTACTGTGCTTTCCTATCCAGCCTAATCCTGCACGATTTGCCCAGGCTTTGTCCAAAACCGGTGCCGAGTCAACAAAAGCCCGCCCGCTTACTTCTCCTATATGCTCCTGGATATAGGCATGTAATTGTTTTAATTTTTCTTTGATGAGCTCATGATAATCTTTTCCATAAGCATATTTCGATATTTTGGGTGCTGTGGGATCCTGTTGAACGGTTTCGGTATAATAATTTAGACTTAAGGAAATAACCGAACGTGCTCCCTCTACCAGTTTACGCGGGTCTAAACGTTTATCGAAATAATTTTCCATATACTGCATCTCGCCATGATATCCATTCTTTAACCACGCTTCCAGGCGAGGTGCTTCTTCCGATAAAAACTCTGCTTTGGCTATACCACAGGATAGAAAACCCAAACGCTCTGCTTCGGCTTTAATCATTCGTGTATATACTTGTTTCGTACCCAATGGTAAATTTTTGTAAATTTAAAAATACCTTATGATGAAAGTAAATATCGCCATTCTTTTATTATTCCTTTGCTTTCCTTCCGTGTATGCTCAGGATATGTATAAAGCTTTCGACCTGTCGATACATTACGGTGCAAATATAGCGCATAGCTCCGATGTGAAGGAAGTGAAAAGTACCTACCCTTATGCATTGCAAGCTGATTTCTATCGTTTACGAACCGATTCGGGAATTATTAATACTTGTAAATGTTTCCCGCAAACAGGATTTAGCCTTTCTTTATTCGATTATGGAAACCGGGACCTGCTGGGTTATGGATTAAATGCTTCTTTCTTCATCGCTCCGGTTTTTCCTTTGAACACAAAATTTTCCTTTAGTCCTAAAGCCATGGCAGGACTGGCTTTCGCAACGAATCCGTATCATCCTGTGGATAATTTCAGGAATCAGGCATACAGTCTTCCGGTCAACGGTTATTTGGGTGTCGCCATGCGTTTGAATTATCATGTAAATAGAAGGTCTCAATTATTTACACATCTTCATTACAATCATATTTCCAATGGCGGTATTAAAGATCCGAATAAGGGTTTAAATTTTGTAAGCTTGGGATTGGGAATATCATTTTATAATTCCGGTTTATTTTTTCCAAAAATTAACCCCAGGAAATTCGATCGCTCAAAAAGTTTACAGGAATGGAAAGCGACATTCCTTCAATCGAGCCGTACGGTACGCAACGGAGAGAAAACAAGATACCTGGTTATGGGGGTGGAATTTTCGTATCTCAAACAGTTTTCAAACTTTGCGGCTTATACCTTTGCTGTGGAAGGATTGTATGATGATGTGCTGAGAGAGCATCTGGAACGCAGGGATGGATGGGCTGAAAGCCAGTACCGGTCAGGCTTTACAGGAGGTATGGAATTTTTGTTAGGTAAATTTCGTTTGTCGCATCGCATTGGAGTGTATATGTATGATCCGTCGAATTATCATTCATTATTCTACCATCGACATGGATTGATGTATATGCTTAACCGCGATTGGTCTGTTGGAATCAATATGAAAGCCCATAAACAGGTCGCAAATTTTTTGGACCTGCGCCTGAGTTATCGTTTAAAATAAAGTATTCCCCTTACCGTAATTTCCTTTATATTTTATTTGTAAATGTTTATAAGCTAATTCTGTTGCTTCTCTTCCACGCGGTGTACGCATTAAGAAACCTTCCTGAATAAGGTAGGGTTCATACACTTCTTCAATCGTTCCTTCGTCTTCACTAACAGCTGTAGCAATCGTTTTGAGTCCGACCGGACCACCCTTGAATTTTTCGATAATGGTTAATAAAATTTTATTATCCATTTCATCCAGTCCATACTCATCAACATTTAATGCATCCAAGGCATAACGCGAGATTGGTGTATCGATACTTCCATTCCCTTTTATCTGTGCAAAATCGCGTGTTCGGCGAAGTAGGGCATTGGCAATACGCGGCGTTCCCCGGCTTCTTCTTGCGATTTCAAAAGCCCCTTCTTCGGTGATAGTGGTTTTTAAAATCGACGAGGAGCGAAGTACAATCGATGTCAGTAATTTGGAATCGTAATATTCTAAGCGTGCATTAATTCCGAAACGTGCACGTAAGGGAGATGTTAACAATCCCGATCGGGTTGTAGCACCAATAAGTGTAAAAGGGTTTAAGCTGATCTGTACCGAACGCGCGTTAGGCCCGGAATCCAGCATGATGTCTATTTTGTAATCTTCCATTGCCGAGTACAAATACTCTTCAACAACGGGAGATAATCGATGAATCTCATCAATAAAAAGAATGTCGCCCGATTCCAGATTGGTGAGTAACCCGGCTAAGTCCCCCGGCTTATCCAATACAGGGCCGGAAGTAATTTTTATTCCTACCCCAAGTTCATTGGCAATAATATGGGATAAGGTAGTTTTTCCTAAGCCCGGCGGACCGTGTAATAGCACATGATCCAGCGCTTCGGCTCTTCGTTTCGCTGCTTCGACAAATATTTTAAGGTTATCGATGATTTTTGCCTGACCCGTAAAATCATCAAAAGCAGAAGGGCGCAATACTCGTTCAAGTTCGCGCTCTGTAGGATTCAGATTTTCCGATGATGCATCAAGCAAAGGATTCGACATAATTTTTAGTTAGCCTTGGGATAGCTTTTAAAAAAAGAGCTGATCTTCATTTGTAATACTCCAAAGATAGCTTCTTTTATAATACCTTTTGTCATTTTGCTTTCACCCATACTGCGGTCGGTGAAAATAATCGGCACCTCAACGATTTTGAAGCCATATTTCCAGGTTGTAAATTTCATTTCTATCTGAAAAGCATAGCCCACAAAATGTATCTTATCCAGGTTGATATGTTCCAAAACCCTGCGGCGATAACATTTAAATCCTGCCGTAGCATCGCGAATATTCATTCCTGTAATGATGCGTACATAGAGTGAGGCATAGAAAGAGAGCAGCACACGCGACATAGGCCAGTTTACAACATTAATTCCCGACACATAGCGCGAACCGATGGCTAAATCGGCACCCTCTGTACAGACCTTGTAAAGCTTCAGTAAATCTTCGGGATTATGTGAGAAATCGGCATCCATCTCGTAAATATATTCGTAAGTACGATTTAACGCCCATTTAAACCCGTGGATATATGCGGTTCCCAATCCCTGTTTACCCAAACGTTGCTCTAAGAAGAGCCGGGTGGGATACTCCTGCATAATATTTTTGACAATACCGGCAGTGCCATCGGGCGATCCGTCATCAACAATTAATACATCAAATGTGTGACTTAAAGAAAATACCTTTCGAATAATCGCCTCGATATTTTCTTTTTCATTATAAGTAGGTATGATAACTAAACTGTCCGACATGTATATTTATAAACTACGAAGATAAATAATATTTTGAATTACGTATTTTTGAATATGAACAAAGCTGTTTTTTTAGATCGTGATGGAGTTTTAAACGCCGAGACAGGTAATTATGTATCTTCTATCGAAGAATTTACAATTTTACCCCAGGTTGCCGAAGCATTAAAAATATGGCAGGATAAAGGATACTTATTGATTGTTATCACCAATCAGGGTGGAATAGCTAGGGGGCTTTATACGCATAGGGATCTTGAAGAAATGCACATGCTTTTGCAACAACACTTGAACGATGCAGGAGTACTCTTGCACGAAATCTATTATTGCCCGCACCATCCCGAATATACCGGTAAGTGCTTGTGTCGTAAACCCGGGTCTTTATGGGTAGAGAAGGCAATTGCGCGTTTCAGGATAGACCCGGCGCGATCGTTTTTTATTGGAGATCGTGAACGTGATATACAAGCTGCTGAAGCTGCCGGAGTTATGGGCATTTTGGTTGAAAGCAACCGGTCATTACTCGAAATCAATCATTTAATCACCTGATTTTTTCATAAGGCTAATATTTCCGGGATACATTTTTATTCTCTTTATTTAATGTTATTTTTGAAGAAAAATTATCACGAAATGGCTGTGTAAAATTTTGCCTCAACAGCAAATGATTATTTAGTCATTCCTTGTGACAGATAGAAGCAAATCATAAACACATGAAATATAAATTCGGAACCAAAGCAATACATGCCGGTCAGGAACCTGATCCCGGTACAGGTGCTATTATGACCCCTATTTTTCAAACCTCTACTTATGTGCAGGAATCTCCCGGAAAAAATAAAGGGTATGGATATGCGCGTGGAAAAAATCCTACAAGAACAGCCCTGGAAAATTGTATAGCGGCCTTGGAGAATGCAAAATTCGGATTGTGTTTCTCGAGTGGCATGGGAGCTACCGATGCCGTGATGAAATTGTTGAGGCCCGGAGATGAAGTGATTACCGGAAATGATTTGTATGGTGGGTCTTACCGTATGTTTACAAAGATCTTTGCAAACTATGGAATTAAGTTTCATTTCATCGACCTCAACAATGCTGATACAGTAAAAGCATATATCAATGAGAATACAAAAATGCTTTGGGTGGAAACGCCTACAAATCCAACCATGCAAATAATTGATATTGAAACTTGTTCGAAAATTGCTAGGCAGCATAATTTATTATTCGCAGTCGATAATACTTTCGCATCTCCGTATTTACAAAACCCTATCGA
Source organism: uncultured Sphingobacteriaceae bacterium (assembly GCA_964454645.1). Classification (GTDB taxonomy): domain Bacteria; phylum Bacteroidota; class Bacteroidia; order Sphingobacteriales; family Sphingobacteriaceae; genus CAYVTM01. The sequence goes on from CAYVTM010000006.1 coordinate 19,358, forward strand.
TTTAGGTGCTGATATCGTAATGCATTCGGTAACGAAATATTTGGGAGGGCATTCGGATGTTGTAATGGGTGCTTTATTGATGAACGATGAAAAATTGTACGAACAATTATACTTCATCTATAATTCCTGTGGAGCAACTCCGGGACCTATGGACTCTTTCCTGGTATTACGCGGAATAAAAACTTTGCATCTGCGCATGAAGGCACATTGTGCAAACGGTAAAGAAGTTGCTCATTTTTTACGTAATCATCCCAAAGTAGATAAGGTTTACTGGCCGGGTTTTGAAGACCATCCTAATCATGCAATCGCTAAAAAACAAATGCGCGATTTCGGCGGAATGATTTCTTTTACTTTAAAAGATGCCGGCATTGAAGAGACTTTTAAAGTGGCTTCATCGTTTAAAGTATTTTCTTTGGCAGAATCTTTAGGAGGAGTAGAGTCCTTGATTAATCATCCGGCGACCATGACACATGCATCTATTCCGAAAGCTGATCGTGAAAAGGTGGGAGTAACAGATACGCTTCTTCGTTTAAGTGTGGGTGTTGAAGATATAGAAGATTTGTTGGAAGATTTGAAGCAGGCCTTACATTATTAGTTAATCAGCTGATTAACTAAATGGCCTGTGTTTTTACTGATTGATGCCCAGCTATCAAACGGAAATTCGATTTGAATAGTTCCGGAAGTTGGTAAATGTACAATATCACGGTTGCAGAGATAATCGACAATAAGTATAAGTGAAGGATTATGTCCGAACAGAATAGCTTGAGATGCGGAATCGGGAAAGTCGTTGATAAGGTGTAATAAGTCGGATGTATTAGCCTCGTATATTTTTTCCCCGAAATGGATGTCTTGTAAAGGTGCGTTGAATTTTCCCGCAAAGATTTTTGCTGTATGACAGGCCCGTTCGGCGGGGCTGCTTATCCAATAGTCCGGGACTACCCCTTGTTGTTTCAGGCGTTCGGCCATAATACCGGCATCCTCAACGCCACGCTTTGTTAACGCCCGTATATAGTCATCTTCACCGATAAGCACATTTTTTGCTTTAGCGTGCCTTACTAAAATTAATTTTTTCATGGAGTATTGGCTCGTTTTATTATTGCATGAAAATCCTGTTGCAGCATACAGTTGAAATGGCCTTTGGGACAATTTTCGAAACCGATCTTAGAACAGGGACGGCAGGAGAGGCCGCTTACTTCAAAAATATGATTTTCTTTTACCCGATACGGATACATCCCAAATTCAGGAATGGTATTGCCCCAGATGGAAATAATCTCTTTATCGAAAGCTGCCGCGATATGCATTAAGCCTGTATCGTGGCTGATTACTTTTACAGCTTGCTTTACCAGAGATGCCGATTGATTAATAGTGTATTTACCGCAGGCATTTAAAATACGATTCCCCAATTGCGAACAAATATATTCTGCAGTTTCTGCATCGTCTTTTCCACCCAGTAATATAATCGGATGAGTGATCCCCGAACAGATTTTTAAAATTTGCTCTGCAGGTAAACGTTTTGTGGCATGTTGTGCACCGATAGCAAATGCAATGTATCCTTGCTGATGGGAGCCGGGTAAAGAACTTAGTTTCACTTGTTCTTTTTCCGGAATGAAATAATCTAAGCCCTGCTCATCATTCCTGACACCCAATGCTTGAGTCGTAGCCAAGTATCTGTCAACAATATGAACGGGAGGTAAATAGTTCTGCTTGAAATTTACAAGCAGCCATTTTTTGAAATTTAATTTATTGAAAGAAAAAGATTTTACTTTGAGTGCTTTCTTAATTCGTAGTGTTCTCAGATTATGATGTAAGTCGATGATGCAATCGAAGTTTTCCTGTTTCAGTCGATCCAGTTGTCCCGGCATTTCTTCTTCCAACACATGAATACAATCGATATACGGATTGTGAGCCAATATGTCTTTGAAAGTTTTTTTTGTGTAATAATGAACTTCCGCATTCAATTGTTTTTTGATACATCGTACAACAGGTGTCGTTAATACTATATCGCCGATAGAACTGAAACGCAGAATTAAGATTTTCATTTAAGCAGGTTTTCGGGTATTAAAATAATTTTCCAGTTCACTTACATGTAAACTGTTGAGGCAGGCTTCTTTGCTGAGTCCGCCTTTCCGTGCAACACATACTCCATAATACATATCCGCAAACCCTTCTTTACGGTGAGCATCGGGGTTGATGGATATACGTACTCCTTTGCCAAGTGCATAAGGAATCCATCTCCAATCGATATCTAAACGCAGTGGGTTTGCATTCAGCTCAATCACCACTCCGTTTGCTGCACAGGCATCAATAATCTTTGCATGATTAATAGGATAACCTTCGCGGGCAAGTAAGAGCCTTCCCGTAGGATGCCCCAAAATAGTAGTATAAGGATTTTCGATTGCTTTTATCAAACGTTCATCAGCTTTATCAATATTCATTTTTAAATTAGAATGCACAGAAGCTACAACAAAATCGAAGGTAGATAAGATAGCTTTATCATAATCTAAAGAACCATCATATAAGATATCCGACTCAATTCCTTTAAATATTCTGAATGGAAATAATTCTTTATTGAGTAGATCGATTTCTTCCTGTTGTTGAATCACGCGATCTTCCTTAAGTCCGTTCGCATAAAATGCAGATTTTGAATGATCGCAAATCCCTAAATAAGTATAGCCTGATTTTTTACAATACTCTGCCATCTCGCGTAGCGTATGAATTCCGTCCGACCAGGTACTGTGATTGTGTAAGCTTCCTAACAAATCTTCAGGTTCGATGAGTTTGGGTAATTGATTTTTTTTGGCAAGCGCAAACTCAAATACCCCTTCACGCAATTCGGGCTCTATGTAACTTAAGGATAAAGATTGATAGATCGCTTCTTCCGACTTGAATATGGATAAGGTATCGATATCAATGTTCAGTTGTTTTAAATGCTCCTTCGAAGCGGTAAGTTTAAATAAGCTGTTGGCAAAATTTTCCGGCTTGCAGGTATGAATCCGTATTGGAAATTGTTCATCGGTTAAACCGGTCCACATCGCTTCATCTTGTGTTTCCGAACGAAGTTGTTTTTGTGTATTCAGGTAATCGAAAACTGTTTGGGGATTCTCTGTTCCGATTAATATATCTATCCATTCAAGTATCTCACATTTACGACGGAGAGCACTGCAATATTCAACAATAGAATCAGGAAACCTTTCGGAAAGATTTTTTTTGAATGCAGTAGCCAAAGGCTCTAAACTTGCATACAAAAATTTACGTTTATTATTCATCGTAAATTCGATGAGGCGTTTTACTTCCTCCTGAGTTTTCAATCCGAAACCCTTTGCTTCTACGAGTCGGTTTTCATTACAGGCATAGTATAACTCACCCATGCTTTCAATCCCTAATTCTTTCCAGATGGTCTGAATTTTTTTAGGGCCGAGTCCTTTTATTTGCAGAAGCTCGATAAGCCCGTCAGGAGTAGCAGCTATTAACGCTTCCAGTTCCTCAATTTTTCCGGTGTTAATAAACTCTACGATTTTAGCTGCAACACTTTTCCCTATACCTTCAATTTTTTCAAGCTCTTCGGGACTTTTTTGTGAGAGCGGTTCCGAGTATTTACTTAAACGATAAGCTGTATTGTTGATAGCCTTTATTTTAAAAGTGTTACCATCATGCAGTTCCATCAATTGGCCTAATAATTTTATAGCCTTTGAAATGCTTTTGTTATCCATAGTATTGATATAAAAGCTATTTACAAAGCGTGTAAATAGCTTTTATGCTTTCATTAATATATTTCGGCAATAAAAGGTAAGCGTGCTTGAATTCCTTTTATTGTTTTTAGCTGTTCGAGTTGTTGGTAGTGGCGATAGGCATCACCCAGCTCTTTTTTCATCAAATAGCTTCTTGTTTCGGAAGAGAAATCGCTGAGAATACGAGTGATCGGATCGGGCAATTCGGGTAACGCAACCGTTCGGTATTCGCTGATTTTAGCCATTTCAGCGGCTATACGAATCGCATCTTCTACACCGCCTAATTCGTCAACCAATCCGATACGTTTGGCATCGATCCCACTCCATACTCTACCTTCGGCGATAGCTTTCACATCTTCCAACGATATATTTCTGCCATCGGCTACTTTTTGTGTAAAGTCCTCGTAAATACGATTCACTTCTTGTTGAATAATTTCTCGTTCAGCAGCAGAAAGTGGCCGGGTAATGTTTCCTAAATCGGAATAATCTCCGGTTTTAACATTATCGAAAGTGATTCCTAATTTTTTATTGAAAAACTCCTGTGCATTGGGCAATACCCCAAATACCCCAATAGAACCGGTGATGGTATTGGGTTGGGCAATAATGGTGTCAGCAGCACAAGCAATATAATAGCCGCCTGAGGCTGCTACATCACTCATCGACGCAATAATTGGTTTTACTTTTCTTGCCAATACAACTTCTCTCCAGATAACATCCGAAGCTAAAGCACTTCCTCCCGGAGAATTAATTCGTAAGACTATAGCTTTAACATCCTTATCTAAACGTGCTTTGCGAATAGCAGCAGAAAGCCCTTCGGAACCTATCGTTTGTTCATTACCCTTCCCTCCGGTAATATTTCCGGTGGCGTAGATAATAGCAATCTTTTGATTCGATGTAGATATTTTTTTAGATCCCGAACGTTTGTAACGTTTCATAGTTACGAAGGGAATCTTTTTGACTTCATTCTGATTAGTAAGGGAAGCCAGCTCTTCCAATACCTCATCTTTATATTTTAATCCATCGATTAATTTATAATCGGCAGCATCTTGCGGAGTACGTACCAACATTTGCTTAGCAATTGTGAAAACACTGTCGCTGTTAAGTTTACGGGCTTCTGCGATACGATGTATAAAATGATTGTACATGGACCCTACATAAGCAGTCGTTTGTTCGCGGTTTGCTTCACTCATCTTATCCAACATAAAAGGCTCAACTGCACTTTTGAATGTTCCTACGCGAATAATTTGTGCTTCGATTCCCATTTTTTCTAAGGCTCCTTTTAAGAACATTACCTGAGCATTAAAACCACGTAACTCCATAAGCCCTGCCGGATTTAAATAGATTTTATCTGCAACAGAAGCTAAGTAATATCCTGATTGTGCATACATATCACTGTATGCATAAATAAATTTTCCGGAATTTTTAAAATCGATTAAGGTATTACGAATATCTTCGATACTTGCTAAACCCGCAGACACAGAACTTACATCTAAGAAAATCCCTGAAATATTAGGGTCGCTTTTAGCATTCTGTATGTTTTTTAGAATATCATTCAATCCTAAATCTACATTAGATTCGAAGCTGGGATAACTGATATCTTTGAAAGGATTGTTGGATGTGCGTTCATCGATCGGCTTATCCAGCGTGATATGCAATATACTGTTTGCTTTCAGGGGTGCATCATCTCCTCTGTCGACCGAACGGATGATTCCTGTAAGCAGTACCAACGACAACAAGAATAGAATAAATACCGATAGTAATGCTCCGAACATGGACGCAAAAACGATTTTGAAAAAATGTTTCATTTTTATTTATTTAGGATATATATGCAATAATAATAATTAATTTGCTTAGATTTTTTTCTGTTATATGAATGCTACATTACTATTAGGTACAAATTTGGGGAATCGCTTATTGAATTTACAAAAAGCAATTGAAAATCTTTCGGAAATATCGGAGAAAAAAATATCGGAAAGCGGTATTTATGAAACTGAAGCCTGGGGATTCAATGATCAGCCCAATTATTACAATATGGTTGTGCAGGTAGGTGTAAAATTAAGCCCTCGGGAATTATTGGATTTTATCCTGGATACCGAAAAACGCATGGGGCGCATACGCGATCGAAAATGGGGTTCCCGTATTATCGATATCGATATATTGTATATGGAGGGGCTTTGCTTACAAGAGCCCGGACTGGAAATTCCGCATCCTCATATTTCTGAAAGGAGATTTGTGTTAACACCTTTAGCTGACCTGTTGCCGGATATGGTTCATCCTGTACTGCAAAAAAGTAATCGTACGCTTTTAACCGAATGTATCGACCCGCTTAGGGTCACTCTCCTGAAATAAATTCTTTAATATCAATCATATTTTTAAATTTGGTATTTACATCTGCACTTATGTCGCAATTTGCATTTATCAATATGGAGTATATCGAACAGGTTTCGAAAGATAACCGGCCTTTTGTTATTGAAATGGTAGAAATGTTTATCGTAAATACTCCCCTTGCTCATAAGGAACTCAGTTCCGCAATTCAAAACAGGGATTGGGATAAAGTTGGCTTTTTAGCACATAAACTTAAAGCTACTTATGCTTATATGGGGATGGAAGAGTTGAGGGAGTTGCTTATCTTTATTGAAAAAAGTGCAAAAAAAAGAGAAGATCTGGAACGATTGCCCGGAGTGTTCAAGATGCTTGTCGATAAAACCCGTGAGGCAGTGTTGGAACTGGAACAATATAAAAGTAATGTGTTACGAAGTTCATCCCAGGATAAATTATAAAACAGATAATAGGAATTATGAAGATTTTAGTTGTTGATGATGAAGAAATGGCGATCAAAATGATCGAGCTTCAGTTAAAACGAGAGAACTACGAAGTACTCACCAGTACCGATGGTCGGGAAGCGATAGACATCATTAAGAATGAACAACCTGATGTTGTGATTTCGGATATTATGATGCCATACATGTCGGGACTCGAATTATTGGAAATTGTAAAAACCGAAAACAAAAAGATTCCGGTTATTCTGATTTCATCCTTAGATGAAGTAGAAGTGATACAAACTTCTGTAGATATGGGTGCCGATGATTTTATTATCAAGCCCATTAATATGGAGGAGTTATCTCTGCGTCTGAAGCGTATATTGGTAAATAATAAGCTTATCAGCGAATAATTTTATCAAACCGTGCGTATCTTTTTTGATATGGCCATTATAAAGCAGGATTTTGGTCTTAATATTGCTTGTAATGGCTTTGTCATATCTGGTGTCTCTGTACAGATACTTCATCATGAGGCCCCTGAATGAGGGGGAATCCTGCAGGACCTTGTCAATCATTAAATATTAATTCATGATAAAAATGAAAAAAATACTCTTATTGCTTGTACTCACAATCTTGATGAATCGGGTATATGCACAAAATAAAAATATTGTACAATTGGGCCATCTTCCCTTTGTCAATAGCGAACTTTCGAATATTTGGGGCTATGTAGATAGTCTAGGAAATGAGTATGCATTGGTGGGCCTTACGGGGGTGTCGGGCCAGGCGAATACCGATGCATGTGCAATTATTAATGTAAATAATCCAACCGACCCACAAATTAAGTTTATCGTGCAGGGGCCTTATTCTATATGGAGAGAAATACGTACCTGGCAAAGCTATGCGTATATCACGACAGAGGCTGCCGATAAAACCTTCGGGGTAACGATTGTTGATTTATCGGATTTGCCGGATTCTATTAATACCAAACAATATACCGCTAATCAATCTATTGGAAATGTACATGCTTTACATATCGATAACGGGTATTTGTATTTGTACGGTGCTTCTTCATCACCATCGATGGGTGGTGTTAATATTATCAGCCTAAGTGATCCCTGGAATCCGTTATTGGAAGGAGTGTATAATCAGAATTATGTACACGATGGTTTTGTGAAAGATAATAAAATTTATGCAGCAGAAATTTATAAAGGTGTATTTAATGTGATTGATGTAACAGATAAGGCAAATCCTGTATCGGTTATTGGACAAAAAACACCATCCGATTTTACACACAACACCTGGTTATCAACCGATGGTAAGTATTTATATACGACCGATGAAGTCCCTAATGCTTTTGTAGCTTCTTATGATGTTTCCGATTTGAATAATATCAAAGAACTGGATCGTTACCAACGCCCAAATGCGGGTGGTGCTATTCCCCATAATACTTATGTTTTAAACGATTCTTCGGTAACCGGTTTTAACAGCGACTTTTTAGTTACATCTTATTATACCGAAGGGGTAACTATTGTGGATGCTTCCCGTCCTGATAATTTAATCGAAGTCGGAAATTTTGATACATCACCGCTTTCGGGTAATGATATGGTTGGGGCTTGGGGAGTGTACCCCTATTTACCTTCGGGGAATCTGTTGGTGTCGGATATTGAGGAAGGTTTGTTTATATTGAAACCAAGCTATGTGAAGGGATGTTATCTCGAAGGTTTTGTGAAAGATGCTCTTACACAAAATATCATTCCCGCTGCCAATGTGCAGATACTCGGAAAGGGTGTAATGCAAAATACAAATATTTCCGGGGAGTTTAAAATGGGTATAGTCGATACAGGAATGTATGATGTTCGCATTTTAAAATCCGGATATATCACACAAATAATTCCGGTAAGCTTTCAGAACGGGCAATTGCATACCATGAATGTTCAAATGTTTCCTGTGGGTACGGGTACCGGATTAATTGATGTAAGCCTCTTTCGGATTTACCCAAGTTTGGTATCCGATTATTTAACGGTTGAGTACTATGAGCAAGAGGAAGTAATGTTGCGTATAACGGATATATATGGGCGCGTACATAAGGAAGAATGGATACAAGCAGGAGCAAAGTTTCAGGTTCCTATGTATGATTTATCATCGGGAATGTATTTTGTAAAATTAATAGCGAAAGGAAAAGAGTCTGAAACTCTCAAAATAATTAAACAATAAAACCAAAATGCTACAAAAAAAAATCAGTTATGTACTATGTCTTTTAATCCTGATGGGCATAGCTTCTCAAGAGATTATAGCGCAAAATAAAAATATTGCTTTTCGCTCAAACAAGTCCTATGGCCAGCTCTCCAATATATGGGGATATGTTGATTCATCAGGAACTGAGTATGCATTGGCAGGCGCATTTAATTATCTTTCTATTGTTGATGTCTCGGATCCTGAGAATCCGGCAGAAAAATTTACGGTTCCCGGACCGAACTCGGGTTGGCGCGAAATTCGTACCTGGGAAGGGTATGCCTATGTTACTACCGAAGGCGGAGGAGGAGTAACGATTGTAGATTTACGCGATTTGCCTAATTCCATAAACCCGAAAATATATACGGGCGATGGTGTTATTGCCGGGCAATTGGACAAGATCCATGCTTTACACATCGATCATGGAAAATTGTATTTGTATGGGGGTAATCTTCATGATGGAAAGGCGAAAATTTTCTCACTTGCCGATCCCTGGAACCCTACTTATATAGCGACGGTCTCCGACCGTTACGTACACGACGGCTATGTGTGGAAAGATACCTTGTATTCCGGACAAATTTATGCCGGGTTGTTGGAAATTATTGATGCTACCGATCCACAAAATCCGGTTGTTATCAATAGCCAGTTAACACCTAATCAGTTTACCCATAATACCTGGTTATCAAGCGATCATAAGGTTATTTATACTACAGATGAAGTAGATGGCTCATATATTACTTCATACGATATATCGGATATACATGATATTAAAGAGTTGGATCGTATCCAATCGAATCCGGGATCGGGTTCGATCCCGCATAACACCTATGTGTTGAACAACCCAATAGTAACGGGGGTGAATACTGACTTTTTGGTTACTTCATATTATACCGATGGGGTAACAATTGTAGATGCTGCCCGTCCGGATAATTTGGTACAGGTAGGCAATTATGATACCGCTCCCAACCTATCCGGAGGTGGCACGAACGGAACCTGGGGGGTATATCCTTTTCTTCCTTCAGGTAATTTATTAATCTCGAATATTCAGGGTGGAATGTATGTGTTGACACCCTCATATAAACGCGCTTGTTATTTGGAAGGAACAGTTGTTGATTCAGCGACTGGAATTATACTGGTGAATGCAACAATCACAGCGATCGGTCATCCTGAAGTAAATACGATAAGTACCTTGAGCGGAGGTTTTAAATCGGGCACTGCCGATTCAGGATATTATACCCTGCAAGTTGTTAAAGAGGGTTACATTACGCAGATTGTCGATAGTGTTTACTTAGATCATGGTGTAGTGAAGAATCTACAAATAAAAATGGTACAGCGTCCGAACTTTGTTTTCGAAGGACTTGTAAAAGATGGAAGCTCGCAAGCCCTGTTGTCGAATGCACAGATTCGGATTTTCAACGATGAATTCACATACAATGCAATAACGGATGCAAATGGAGAAGTTCAAATCGATCCGCTCTACTCGGGAACCTATACAATGTATGTTGGTAAAGCAGGCTGGAAATCTATTGAAATAGATTCACTGGTATTGAATAGCCAAACCGGAACATATACTACAGAGTTGAAACCCGGTTTTTATGATGATATGATTTTTGATTTTGGATGGGATATAAGTGGTACGGCAACTTCGGGACAATGGGTTAGAGATGTACCGATTGGAACTTCTTTTGCGGGGAATCAAATTAATCCGGGGACAGATGTGAGCGATGATATAGGGGATATGTGTTACGTTACGGGAAATAAATCCGGTGCTCCAAATACTGCCGATTTGGATGGCGGTACAGCGATACTGACATCACCCAATATAGATGCAACAGTAGTGAACAACCCCTCAGTAGGCTATTACCGATGGTTTGTATGTCGTAATCTAAGCGGTTTAGGAAACGATACAATGTATGTCGAACTGAGCAATGGTACCGAAACGAAACGCCTCGAAACCATTACTCCAAGCGATACGGATAACGGAACATGGGTGAATCGTGTATTTCGTATTGCCGACTTTATGATTCCTACCTCAACTATGAAACTGATATTCCATGCTTCGGATCTGGGAACGGATCATATCGTTGAAGCAGGAGTAGATAAAGTAGAGTTGATGGAGAGCCCGGTTATTGAAAATATATCACAAACACTCAATAACCTCTATATATTAAAGGTTTACCCGAATCCATTAACTCATCAATCCCAGATTTATTTCGATTTGCGTGGACATTCGCTTGAGCAAAATGCGAAAATTGAATTAATAAACTTGCTGGGTGAAAGGCTCGAATCATTTACTGTGCAGGAAAGTAAAGGAACTATATCACTGGATATGGATTTGCGTTCCGGTATATACTTTATCAGACTTAGCAATGGTAATAATCAACAAATGATTAAAGTGATTAAGTAATTCATTATAGATAAAAATGAGAAAGGTGTCGAATTTGTTTTCGGCACCTTTTATTTTTTAATCGGAGAAAGAAAACCTGAGTAAGGAAGATGTTTTTATACATCTTAAGCTAAAGTTTTACAAGTTTGTTTTATTACAGGAAGAATTATATTGCTTTCAGAGTAAACTCATAGCTTTCCATAATCAGGTTCGCTAAAAGTTTTTTACAAGCAGTATCCACTTTCTCGTGTGCATCCTTCTCATCCTTTGCATCTACTTCTAAGCTGATATGTTTTCCGATACGAACATTGTTGATCTCAGGAATACCTAAAGTTTTCATACTCCCACTTACTGCCTTTCCTTGTGGATCTAAAATTTCTTTTAAAGGCATAACATTAATTTCTGCTTGGAATTTCATACGTTCTTCTTTTTAACGGATATAAGGGATAAAATTAGGTACAAGAGAATAATCGCCGGTACGGCTACAAACTTAAAAATTAAGATGCATATAGCCGAAAGGATTAAAAAAATAAATTGAATACGATATTCCGACCAGGATAAACGCTTTATTTTTAACGAAAAAAGGGGCAGTTCTGCGATCAATAAGATACTCATAATCACAGTCAATATAATTAATATTACCGGATTTGCGAGGAGCCGGCTGATGTATGTTTCTCCCTCCAGAATAAAAGGGATTGATCCGAAAAACAGGGCATTGGCAGGTGTTGGTAAGCCGATAAAACGATCACTTTGACGTTCATCGATATTGAATTTTGCTAAGCGTAAAGCCGAAAATACCGGAATGATAAAGGCTGTAAAAGCAAGGCTTTCATTCAATCCCGATTGTAGTAAAATTTGATAGACAATAACTCCCGGTACCAGACCAAAACTAATCACATCTGCCAGTGAATCTAATTCTTTTCCTAACGGAGAATAAGCTTTCAGTAAACGAGCCATCATTCCATCCATAAAATCGAATAAGGCGCTTAGCAGAATAAATAAAGCTGAAGTTTGTAAAGCGCCTTTGAAGGCGAATACAATGGCGATACAACCACTTAATAAATTCAGGCAGGTAATAAAATTCGGAATGTGTTTTTTCATACCTATGCTTTCATACATTTTACCGAACGGTTAACTATTCATAGAAATCAAAAACTCTTCGTTCGATTTTGTTCCGCGCATTTGTTTTTGTAAAAACTCCATTGCTTCTACCGGATTCATGTCGGCTAAATGATTTCGTAATATCCAAATACGTTGCAATACATCTTTGTCCAGCAATAAATCGTCGCGACGGGTAGATGATGCATTGATGTCGATTGCAGGGAATACACGTTTGTTAGCTAGCTTACGGTCGAGCTGCAACTCCATATTACCGGTACCTTTAAATTCTTCAAAGATTACCTCATCCATTTTTGAACCGGTCTCTGTTAATGCCGTAGCGATAATGGTGAGTGACCCGCCGTTTTCGATTTTACGCGCAGCACCGAAGAAACGTTTCGGTTTATGTAAGGCATTGGCATCCACTCCTCCCGATAAAATTTTTCCGGAAGCAGGGGCAACAGTATTGTATGCTCGCGCTAAACGAGTGATAGAGTCTAATAAAATAACTACATCATGCCCGCTTTCAACCATACGTTTTGCCTTTTCCAAAACAATATTGGCAATTTTTACATGGCGCTCTGCAGGCTCGTCAAAGGTCGAACTGACCACCTCTGCACGTACACTCCTTGCCATATCTGTAACCTCTTCCGGACGCTCATCAATTAATAAAATAATTAAATATACTTCGGGATGATTAGCTGCAATGGCATTCGCAACATCTTTTAGTAAAACAGTCTTACCTGTTTTAGGCTGTGCTACTATCAAACCCCGCTGCCCTTTACCAATAGGGGCAAACAAATCCATCAAACGTGTTGAATAATTTGATGGGTCTGAAAATAAATTGAATTTCTCGAACGGAAACAGAGGAGTTAAATAATCGAAAGGTACACGATCTCTTACTTCCGCAGGAATACGACCATTAATGGTTTCTACCCGAACCAGGGGGAAATACTTTTCACCTTCTTTCGGTGGACGAATACTTCCATGTACAGTATCTCCGGTTTTTAAACCGAATAGTTTTATCTGCGATTGAGATACATAAATATCATCGGGTGATGTAAGATAGTTATAGTCGGAAGAACGTAAAAATCCATATCCATCAGGCATGATCTCTAATACGCCTTCGTTTACGATGGAATTATCGAAGTCGAGAGTATTTAATAAAGAATCTCCTTTTGGAGATTTTGAACTTTTGTCGAAACGGTTTTGACGTTGGCGGTCTTCGCTTCTCTCTTGAACTTCTGTACCCGATACCGTCGGGCTCGGCTCCGGAACCTTTTCAACTTCAGCTTCTACGGGGGCTTCTTCTCCAGGTTCTTCCTGCACTATTAGAGGAGCAGCAGCACTTACTTCCTTACTGTCTGCTTTTGTGCGGCGGCGTTTGGTTTTTTCGGGCTTCTCAGATGGTTCAGAGATATCCTCTGCACCCGGTTCAACATGCGTAGTTTCCTCAGCGGCTTCTCCTTTTTTATCTAAGATCTGATGCACAAGTTCTTGCTTGCGTAACTCATCATAATTAGAAATATTTAAGGATTTGGCAATCTCTCTTAACTCTGAAACGAGCTTGTCGTTCAATTCAGCAATATCGTACATTCAATTCAATTAATGTTAATGATGGATTTTTTTGTAAATACTAGAAATAAATTACTGGATCTTCTTAAATACTACAATACAAGAGTTTAGGAATTTGTAATGAAGATTTAATACAGAATGTGTCTTGATTAACACAGGGCAATTTTAAGAATTAATATTTAATTAACCAATTTTTTATAGATAAAATTCAAAATAGGGCTAAGGTATAAAGCGTAGGGTTATTTTTTATATTTTTACTCCCTATATAAAACTATGAATAAAAGTACTCTTATTGCTCAAATAAAGCAAAAAAAATCTTTTCTCTGTATTGGTTTAGATACCGATATCAGGAAAATACCTAAGCATTTGTTAAGTGCTAACGACCCGGTTTTCGAATTTAACAAGGCTGTTATTGATGCTACGCAGGATATTTGCGTGGCTTATAAGCCTAATGTCGCCTTTTACGAAAGCATGGGTCCACAGGGTTGGATGAGTTTGCAAAAGACAATGGATTATATCCCGAACAACCTGTTCACCATCGCTGATGCAAAACGTGGAGACATAGGAAATACTTCTTCTTTATATGCCCGCGCCTTTTTCGAAAAAGAATATTCGGGTTTTTCCTTCGATTCGGTTACTGTTGCACCTTATATGGGCTCTGATTCGGTCAAGCCATTTTTAAACTATGCCGATAAATGGGCCATTTTGTTGATTCTTACTTCTAATGCGGGCAGTATAGACTTTCAGCAACAGAGTTTATCCGGCGGACAAAAACTCTATGAGAAGGTGTTGCAGGAAGCGATGCAATGGGGTTCTCCGGAGCAAATGATGTTTGTAATTGGAGCTACTCAGCCGGAAGCGATGGGGCATATCCGGAAATTAGCGCCCGATTCATTTTTCCTGGTTCCGGGGGTAGGAGCGCAAGGCGGAAGTCTGGAAGAAGTCTGTAAACATGGTTTAAACAAAGAAATAGGACTGTTGGTGAATGCCTCTCGAAGTATCCTATATGCTTCCTCCGGAAAGGATTTTGCCGGAAAAGCCCGCGAAGAAGCTTTACGGATGCAATCCGAGATGGAAAAAATACTTGTATTTAATAAGTTGACTTAATCCTTCTTTCCCCGGAAATTTATATTAAGAAGTTTCCGAATGAAAGAGGATTTTTTACATTTTGTGTGGAAGTATGGTTTATACCATCGGGAAAAATTACAGACCTTCGATCTGCAAGGGCTGAAAGTTATACAGTCGGGACAACAGAATTCACACGCCGGTCCCGACTTTTTTAATGCACAGCTACAAATCGATAATACCCTTTGGGCAGGAACGGTAGAAATTCATGTACGATCTTCCGATTGGTACAAACACAATCACCAGCTTGATCCGGCTTATGATAATGTTATCCTGCATGTGGTTTATAAACATGATCAGGCGGTAATACGGATGGATGGATCAGAGATTCCGGTCTTGGAACTACAAGGAAAAATAGATACTTCTCTGTTACATACCTATCAATTACTCATCGAAAATCTTGCTCAGATTCCCTGCGAACAGCGTATTAATGAGGTAGATGATTTCAACAAACGTTCCTGGATCGAACGCATGGGTATAGAACGCCTGGAATATAAAAGCAATGTTATTAAAGATGCTCTACAGAAAAACAGAGGTGATTGGGAGAAAATATGTTTTGAATGGATGGTAAGAAATTTTGGGTTTAATGTGAATGCTGATGCTTTCGAACAGTTGGCTCAGAGTATCGATTATAAAATTCTCTTGAAAAATTCCGATGATCTTTTTAAGCTGGAAGCCTTGTTATTCGGGCAAGCCGGGATGTTACAATATCCATTTGAAGAAGCCTATCCGAAAGCACTCAAAAAAGAATATGCCTTTTTGAAAAAGAAATATCATTTAAAACATATACCCGTATTGCAATGGAGGTACATGCGCTTACGTCCCCGGAATTTTCCGAGCTTACGGATCGCGCAGCTTGCAGCCTGTATGTATCGTTCAACTTCTTTACTCAATGAAATACTCAATGAAAAAAGCTTGGAAGAATGGTACCGGTATTTTTCCGTTAACCTTTCCGATTATTGGAATGAACATTACCGCTTCGATAAAAAATCTTCTCTTCAGTTAAAACGGATGGGGAAGGAGGCAGTACATACAATTTTGGTTAATACGGTTGCTGTAATCCTGTTTAGCTATGGTAAGGAGAAAAATAATGAAAGTCATGCCCAACGGGCGATAGCTTTACTGCTATCCATCGAAAAAGAAGAGCCGGCGATCTTACGCTTATTCGAAGAATTGGGGATGCCTAATAACAACGCTTTCGATTCGCAGGCTCTGTTACACCTGAAAAAAAATTATTGTGATGAAAAAAAATGCTTAACTTGCGGCATCGGATTAAAGATAATGAAGCAAACATAATGATGATTGCAAGCATCTTATATTTTTTTGAAAAACAGTCCTTTGGAGTTTGCACCTATTTGGCGAACAAATTCCGTATTTCTCTTTCGCGTGTCCGCTTGTTTTTTATTTATACTTCTTTTCTTTCGGTAGGAGCCCCGATCCTCTTTTATTTCCTGGCTTTCTTCGTATTAGACATTCGTAAATTTGTAAAAACCCGCAAAAGAGTTTGGGATATTTAAGATTATCCATTTTCAAGTTCCGAAAAATCCATTTTATTTTTTACCTGAACGCATTGCCTTAAGGACTTTCAGTGCGGGGTCTTTAGTAAATTTTTTATAGGCTTCTGTTTCACATGCATATAAAGCAATCTTCCCTTCGGAATTATGATGAATTCCGAAACCGTAGCGCTTGCACAGGGGAGAAGTCCGAAAACAGGCTTGTCCCTTCGAGAAAAAATCTTCTCTTGCTTTTGCCTGCTGAGATTGGGGAATGTTGTTTTTGATGGCATAGCAATGGAACAGCACATCGTCGGAGGTGAATTTATAAGGATGTTGGCTGATCATTTCAAACTGAATATTTGCCAGTGTTTTTCCGCTAACTTTTATTGGCGGTATTTCGGCAGATTTTAATTTGCAATCTTCTGCAATTTCTATAAAGGTATTTTGGTAATTGGTGGTATGAACTTTCATATCAGGATATTAGTTTTTCGGCTTTATGTATCTGATCCCAAATTTGTTCCGCTTCAAATCCCCTGCTTATAAGGTATTGAGCGATTTTGTAATTCTTTTTAGGGTTCGGTACGGTTTTCAGCTCAATAGCTTTTTTTTGGATTAAAGCACTTATTGTGGAAGCATAGGTTTCGTCGTCTATTTGTTGCAAAGCCTTATGTATGCAATACGGACTGACTTTTTTGAGTTTGAGGGCCTGTTCAATTTTTTGTTTTCCCCAATGTTTAATACGGAACTTGCCGCCTGCATAATGTATGGCGAATCGTTCTTCATTCAGGAAGTTGGTATCAATTAATTCGCTGATGATGAGTTCCACATCGCGGCTATGCAGGCCCATCTCGTATAATTTAGTACGTACTTCGTATTGGCTGCGTTCCTGATACGCACAATAGTATTCGGCTTTGGCTTTAGCCGATTTATAGTCGTAGATCTTTTTCGCTTTCACTTCGCGTTGAACCATATACGAAGATACAAAAATTGGATTATAGGAAATTATTTTTGTAAGCCTATTCCATAGGATATGTTTTTACCGGATGGGGCGAGGAACGCACTTTTGTATTTCGATATCTATTAGCTAATGAAAAAGAAAAACCTATACTGGCAATACTTTTTTCAAAAGGTAAATTACGCCCGGATAAGATTTTTGCATCAGATATCTGTAGCTGAAGTTTTATGTATTGCCATCCTCCGCGAATTGTTATTGCCGGTTCAAAGAGATAAGAGGTACGGTTGCGCGAAAGTGTATCGAGATAAGGATACTCATCATGCGAGCTTTCGAGATTAGTAGAAAAATTATAAAAAGATACCTGCGAGAATCTGGGAGAAAACGCGAGGTCTATATATTTTGTGGTGATACCTATGGAAGGTTGTATGAAATATTTCATATAGGACATACTGGAGACATTATGTACATGAGGCGACTTAGAGTTGTACCGATGTTGTTGGTGGGAGATCCCGTATCCGGCGAAAGCTTCCAGAACTCCATTTTCTCCGACGGTTCGATAGTATCCCAGTGCTAAATCCGAATAAGTTCCCTTGCCGCCATTCCCTGCACTGTAGTTTCCTCCCCGGGCTTCCATATAACTGCCCATTAAAGCAATATGGTTGGTGATAGAATAAGCTCCTTGGAAATCGAGAGTCTTAATATGCTCCGCTTCTCCATTGGAAATGCTTGCCCTTAGCTCATTCTTCTCTTTAAACATAGGGACGTTGTGGGTATTGGGTATATAATAGGTGTGCTTACAGCTAGACAATAGCACAGAAATAGATAAACCAAATAGAAATAACAAGCTTAACCTTTTCATGATTGTATTACTCTTTCTTTCGCACACCTTACATAAGGATCTGTGTTAGCTGAACTGCTAATTTACTGTTTTAGCCTTATAGAAGTCGCCAATGATTATTATTAAGATCATCAAAGCCAATTATTCCAAGACCATCGTAATAGTATAGGATATTTACGTTTCTCTTCTCAGACAAAGGAAAGATGTCTTTTGAGACTATTTTTAGTACGTTATTGTACGACTTCCCATTTATTGTTAGTGTTACTTTCTGATGCGATAAATTTACGAGTATATAGAGTGAAGGATAGTTCTTATCCCGTTCGTTCCAATATGGGAAATTTTCAATTTGTATGAATAAATCAGATTCATGCTTTGTAAAAAGTTCCTCTTTTGCTAATTCTACATCTAAGGGCCATTTTCTATAGGATGTAGAAAATGTATAGCCCGAATCGTCCCTAAATCCTATTTCTAATTCATCATAGAAAAAATATTCGGCAGCATAGGGACCAAAAAAACCCATGCCTACACCATATATCTTTTTTTCAGAAAAGTCAAAATTTGTTACGGTAAAAGTAATTTGTTGCCCATTCTCATTTTTATACGAAAGCACTTGCCCTTCTGTATAGTTTGGAATGCGTATGCGGTCAGCATTTTCAAAGTTATAGTATGCCTTGCCAGGAGGAACTTTTTGCTTCTCACAACTTGCCATACTGATGATTACTACTAATAGAAAAAGCTGTTTTTTCATGTTTTTTTATTTTTAGTAGTTGTAGCAAACAGTAGCTGAATATACAACAATATTATTTCTGTGCAGCCTTTGCATGATCTGCAAGGAATTGTGCCAGTCCCGAATCGGTTAAAGGGTGTTTCAATAAAGCAACAATTGCCGAAAGTGGGCCTGTCATTACATCGGCACCTAATTTTGCACAATTAATAATGTGCATCGGGTGGCGAACCGAAGCGGCTAATATTTCGGTTTGGAAGGCATAATTATCATAGATTAAACGAATGTCTTCGATCAATTGCAATCCATCGGTAGAAATATCGTCTAAACGACCGATGAAAGGGGAAACATAGCTAGCTCCGGCTTTAGCGGCAAGCAATGCTTGCCCGGCTGAAAAGATTAAAGTACAATTGGTACGTATTCCTTTCCCTGAAAAATATTTTAAGGCTTTTAAGCCGTCTTTAATCATCGGAATTTTAACGACTATTTTCGGATCAATCGCTGCAAGTCGTTCCCCTTCGGCAATCATTCCCTTATAATCGGTAGAAATTACTTCTGCACTTACATTATCGTCCACGATATCACAAATAGCTTTGTAATGTTTCATCACGGCTTCATCACCGCTGATACCTTCTTTGGCCATCAGGGAGGGGTTCGTGGTAACACCATCTAAGATACCTAAGGACTGTGCTTCTTTAATTTGTTCGAGATTTGCAGTATCAATAAAAAATTTCATACGGGGGATTTTTATATATGTGCTTAATTGATCAAAAGCGAAAAAGAAAAAATGGGTAAGCACCTCATATCGCACCGCTACAACCTTCTGCCCTTGCTTCCTTCCGAACCTGGGGGAGTTCAAAGGGAGCTGGTCGTATAAGACTTACCCGGCACAAAAATACAAAAAAATGACGTATTCCGAAACGGAAAGCTTAAAATTTTGGTATCGGAACAACGAAATTGGTTAAAGCATTAAGGATTATCGGCTTGTCATTACTTTTCCGATGGGAAGAAAAGTGCTTTTAATTCGGTAGCATCATTCGCTTTCATTTTACCTGCCAGAATTAAGCGCAATTGCCTCCGACGTAAGGCTCCATCGTAATATTTCTGTTCTTCTTCGTCTTCAACACTTACTGTAGGAACAGGAATCGGTCGTCCCGTTTGATCGACAGCAACGAAAGTGTAAAAAGCTTCATTGCTTTGTATGCGTGTATTCGATGGAATATTTTCTGCCCAAACTTTTAAGCGCACCTCCATAGAAGAATTGAAAGAACGGGTAACTTTAGCTTCAATGGTAATTACATCGCCTAGTTTTATCGGAGCTTTAAACGAAACACTATCCACAGAAACCGTTACCACAATTCTATTGGAATGTTTTTGAGCGGAAATAGCTGCTGCAATATCCATTAAATGCAATAATCGTCCACCCATTAAATTATTCAGGGTGTTGGTATCGTTTGGTAATACCAGCTCGGTCATAATAGTCAGAGAATCGGATGCGGGTTTCGATTTCATTGTTTTATTTTTATTGCAAATATAGTTGAGAAATTTGTATAAGTTAGAATTATTCAACATAGTTTTGATGAATATGTTATCGTATTATATTTCATCAGTTTTTAATTGTATTTTTAAAGCAATCTATTGAATATTATTTGCTTATGTTGAGTTTTAATATGCTTGTGAAAAAGTGGAGTCTTGTGATGCTGATTATCTTGCTTGCACAGGGAACCTATTCGCAAACTGTCGGATTGGTATTAAGCGGTGGTGGCGCAAAAGGCATAGCTCATGTGGGCGTGTTAATAGC
This sequence comes from uncultured Sphingobacteriaceae bacterium, assembly GCA_964454645.1. Taxonomy (GTDB): domain Bacteria; phylum Bacteroidota; class Bacteroidia; order Sphingobacteriales; family Sphingobacteriaceae; genus CAYVTM01. Next base: position 40,075 of record CAYVTM010000006.1, read on the forward strand.
TTTGGAAGAGAACAATGTTCCGATCGATTATATTGCGGGAACTTCCATGGGTGGTATGGTTGGCGGGCTATACGCTTCCGGTTATTCTCCTTCCGATATGGAGTATATCGCTCTCAGTAAAGATTTTCAAAATTGGGTAAGTGGAAATTTCACTTCCGACTATAAATATTTTTATAAAAAGAAAAATACGAATGCCTCGATCGTCTCTCTGGGTTTAGGGATCGATTCTTCTTTTCAGGCCCGCTTGCGTTCGAATTTGGTAAACGACATTCCGTTGAATTTTGCTTTGTTACAGATGACCGCGCAAGCAACATTGAACTCGAATGCTAATTTCGATAGTTTGATGATTCCTTATCGTTGTATGATTGCGGATGTTTTTTCTCAGGAGCAAATCGCTATCCGTTCGGGTAATCTGAGTGATGCCTTGCGTGCTACAATGACGGTACCCTTTGTTTACCGGCCTATAAAGGTTAATGGCAGGTATGTGTTCGATGGTGGCATTTATAATAACTTTCCTGTGGATGTAATGCATGAAGAATTTAATCCTGATGTGGTTATTGGTGTAAACGTTTCTTCGAAAACCTATCAGGAATATCCCTTCGAAACGGATGAGGATTTGGTTTCTTCACGTTTGCTTAATTTTTTATTTCTATCGAAAACGGATAGTAATGCAATCGGTGATGATGGTATTTATATTCAGCCCGATGTCGGGAATTATTCAGTAGTAGATTTTAAAAGTGCAGCTTCTATGATTAAAGCGGGTTACGATGCCGCGACGGCAAAGATGCCTGAGATAAAAGCATTGATTACCCGTGAGCAATCGGAGCAACAGAAGCGGTTGATGCGGGAAAAATTCATCAACCGCAAACCGACTATGCGTTTTAATGAGTTGAAATTTACAGGCATAAACAGCAGACAAAAAATATATTTAGATAATGTTATTCGTTTGTCGAATACAAATTTAAGTTTGAGCGATATTAAAGAAGGATATTATCGTGTGGTAGCAGACGATAATTTCCGTACGGTTTATCCACGGCTGATACGTTCGGATAAGGATAATGTATTCGATTTCGATTTAGAGGTTCGTCCCGAACGGAATTTGCGTGCCGAAATTGGAGGTAATATCAGCTCCCGGCCATTAAATACAGTATTCTTCGGCTTATTATACAATTATCTGAATGTATATTCTCTAACCGTATCGAGCGATTTTTATTTAGGAAGGTTTTACGAAGCAGTAAAATTAAATACCCGTATCGACTACCCCTGGAAATTTCCTTTTTATGTAGATGCAGATTTTGTTTATAACCATTGGGATTATTTTAAAGGAAGCCAGTTGTTTTTGGAAGACCCTATTCTAACATTTGTTGATCAAACAGACAGAACTTTGCAATTTTCACTCGGACTTCCGATAAAAGGGAATGCTAAACTTGTAATTACTTCGGGTGGCTTTAATGTGAAAAATCGTTACAGTCAGACGAATGTATATACAGAAGGGGATACATTGGACTTTGCAACTTTTAATACCCTAAAACAGAGTGTTGCTTATGAGATGAATAGCCTGAACGAGAAACAATTTGCCACAGCAGGGGCTGCGATGTATATTCGGGCACACTATTTTGCAGGGATCTCCAAATACCTTCCCGGAACGGAATCTACTTTGAGATATACCCGGATGAACCGTGACTGGATAAAGGTTTCGGCAGGAATAGAACAATATTCGACTGTTACAAAAGACTATACACTGGGATGGGTATTACAGGGAGTGTTCTCGAATCAACCACGCTTTACTTCATATCAGGGAACGAAATTAATTAGCCCCGCATTTAATCCCATGATCGATTCGCGAACCTTATTATTGCCTAATTACCGCGCCTTTAATTTTGCTGCTGCAGGAATCCGGAATATTTTTTTCTTAAACAAAAACCTGCATCTTCGTCTCGAAGCCTATGTCTTTCAACCTTATCAATTGTTAAAACCTTCTGCCGATCAGAAAGGTGTTTTAGGAAAACCGCTTGAAGATATTAGTTTAGCAGGCAATACTTCTTTAGTTTATCGGAGTCCGATAGGCCCGATCAGCCTGAATTTCAGTATTTATGACGATGATCGTCGTAACTATAGTTTCTTATTCAATATGGGGTATTTAATATTTAATAAAGGGCCTTTCGACTAGATTAATCGCTTTCCGATTGAACAAGTAAGCTCCAGGTTTCGGGTTTTGCTTCAAAATGAATTTTAGTTTGTGCCCATATAGTTCGAAATAGTTCGGAGTATCTGTATTTATTCAGGTCTTCTTCCGAATCCCATTTACTGAGTGTGAAAAATACATGCGGATTCTGTACATCGTTTAACAGTTCAAGATGTCGGCAACCCGGAAAGTTTCGGATTTGATTTTTACTTTTTTCAAAAACTTCTAAAAATTCAGGAATACGTTCGGGGGTGAATTGAAGTTTTACAAATCGTGTAATCATGTGAATTGAATGATAATGGTTTCACCTAAATTTAAACCCAGTAAGGAGCTTGCTTTCCCTTTGTTGATAGCAATCTCCAGGTACCCTGTAATGCCTGTTAAACAAAGTTTCTCACCTTCGGGAACATCACTGTAGCTTTTACTAATCTCTTCAATGGTTTCGCTGCGTTTAAATAAAATTTGAAAAGATTTGTTTTTTCCTACTTCTTCAAAAAGTTCTTTAGTAATATTAGTAATCGCATTTTCGAAAGAATCGATATAAATAATGCTACCTCGTATTTGTTTGTTATCGATAATGGGTTGAAGAATGGTTCGATAGTTTAATCTTTCCATTTTTCTTCCAATCAAATCTATGTTCCCTCCCTTAGCAAGGTGAATTGCTGACTTAACCAAAATATCTTTAATGGGGAAATGAATATAATCGCTTAGGATACGTAAATTTATCTTAACAATTTTTTCAATCTGTTCGGGCTTTAAGAAGATAGACAAGAGGCCATTATCGGGAGCGATAAAATAATGCCCCATAGCTTTTAGGGCTACAAAGCGAGCATTTGCCTCATAAGAGTTATCTACACTTACAATATGAACCGTTCCTTCAGGAAAATAGTGAAAGGCATTGCCGACAATAAAAGCTGCTTGTGCAATATTGTACGAAGGGATCTGATGAGTAATATCGACAATCCGCGCATCAGGTAAACCGCTTAGTATAGAGCCCTTTACAGCGGCTAAATAAAAGTCTTTATTTCCTAAGTCGGAAGTGAGCGTGATAATTGGCATTAATAAAATTTTGTAAACGAGTAATATTGTTCCAAAAATAATTATTTTAGCAGTAATCAGGCTAAAATAATTAATAACCTCAAAAGATACGCATTGAACGAGCTCATAATAGAATTGGAAGATATTAACCCTGCAGAGTTTTGGGGTTTGAATAATGAAAATTTTAATACGGTAAAAAAGGCATTTCCTAAATTAAAGATAGTTACGCGGGGAACAGAATTAAAAGCAATAGGTGATGATGAGATGTTGCAGGTCTTTGATAAAAAGATTCAGGCGCTTGTTAATCATTTTGTAAAACACCGGGTTTTAAAAGAAGACGATGTGCCTGTTTTGTTGGATGCCAGGATAGAAGCGGAAGAGAAATCCGGATCATCTGCCGGTGGATTAAGCAATGCTGAAACATTAGTTTTCGGACCGAACGGAATTATCGTAAAAGCGCGAACGCAAAACCAGCAAAAAATGGTGAGTAGTTCGGTTAAGAATGATATTATTTTCGCCATCGGTCCGGCAGGAACCGGAAAAACCTATACAGCAGTAGCACTTGCCGTAAGGGCGTTAAAAAATAAAGAAGTGAAACGCATTATCCTTACCCGCCCGGCAGTAGAAGCAGGAGAAAATTTAGGCTTTCTTCCCGGAGATCTTAAGGAAAAAATAGACCCGTATCTACGTCCGCTTTATGATGCACTGGATGATATGATTCCGGCAGATAAGCTGAAAGTATATTTGGAAAACCGTACGATCGAAATAGCTCCTCTGGCTTTTATGCGCGGAAGAACCCTCGATAATGCCTTTGTTATATTGGACGAAGCACAGAATGCTACCGATATGCAATTGAAAATGTTTTTAACCCGCATGGGGCCTACCGCAAAATTTATTTTGACGGGAGATGTAACCCAAATCGATTTACCTAAAAAACAGATGTCGGGCTTGTTTAATGCCTTACGTATTCTGGAAGATATACCCGGTATTGATATTATTTATTTGTCGGGCCAGGATGTTGTGCGCCATAAATTGGTGAAGCGAATTTTGGAAGCTTACGGAGATATTCAATAGAAGTATTGAAGAAAAGGTTCGGAAGAAATAAAAAAAGCAAGGGATTCACAATAATATGACTCCCTTGCTTTTTTTATTATGGATTTAAGATAAGAAATTTTTCAAATTGCAATCAGAAGGATTCTGTGTGTAAAGAGATTGCGGACAAAGCTTATCGCATCAATACAATTTTCTTAACTGCTATCGCGTCATTTGTGTAAATACGTACAATGTACTGCCCATTCTGAAGATCATATAAATTTATTTGTTTATGATAGATGTCCTTATCGTTTGAGAAATAAACCTGTTGTCCAAACATATTCAGAATTTCTATCTTCTGCATAGGATATTTATTCGACTTGTTTCGAATATTTATACTGGCTTGGGAAGGATTTGGGAATATAATGAATTCATTATCAGGTATTTGTTTTTGCACAGCGATGCCATCAACAAAAGCCGTATTCTCATAATACATCAATCCTCCCGAGGGTAAGCCGACAATCAAATCCAAATCTCCGTCATTATCTAGGTCGCCCATTGTTATTCCAAATCCACAATTATTCCCTGCAAAAATTCCGGCATTGAGCTGTAAAGAATCTTTAAGTATATAGCTGGCGGGTTCGGTCATATCTAAGCGTTCAAAGAAATAGGCTTTCCCGTTTGCATTGGCTATGGCTAAATCTTTTCCGGTAGATTGATACAAATCACCAATAAATATGCCGGCATATCCCGATGGGTAACCGAAGTAAGAGCGAAGTTCTATACCTCCTAAGCTATCACTGTATAATTTGAATTGAGGTGATCCCACAGTTGCAGATGAATCAATATAGTAATTAATATTATTACTTCGTTCTGCAATAATTAAATCCAATTTCCCGTCTCCATTATTATCCACTAAAAAGGGCATGCTGTTAGAGCCTATGTCGATATTGTGAAAATTAGGGGTAGTCAATTGAAAATTCGCGTTACTTCCGCTTAGTGCAGTATTTGTAAAATAATGTAACTCTCCATCACGCGTACCGATTAATAAATCGGGATCATTATCATTGTCTAAATCTCCGGTACCAGGAAAAATCCCATTAATATTAAGTGCCGAGAGGTTTGAGAAGTCGCTGCTCTGCCATTCGAATACAGGGTTCGTAGCTGTCCCTGTATTTTTATACAGGCTAAGGGAAGATACGCGGTTCGGAGTATTTACTTCCCATGAACTGCCATTGCCGATTAGTAAATCGAGTAAACCGTCGTTATTATAATCGAATAAATGGGGTGCGGCACATTCTCCGACTTCAATCATACCTTCCTCCAGAAATGCATCGGTAAATAGTTCGAAGAAAGGAATATCTGTGGCGCTGGTGTTCAGGTATAAGTGAATATTTCCCAGGTTATATGAATTACTGCTGGTGTTAGGCACAGCTATCAAATCTTTTTTACCGTCGTTATTTACATCTATATTAAATGCTATCGGGAAAGTTTGAATATCGATGGGATTATTGGGCGGATAATTTTGAGTAATCGAAGTCATTATCGGCTCAACATTGGTATTGGTGTTGGTTAGTAAATACATATGATTACAGCCGATGTCGCCGATCAATAGATCGTAAAGACCATCCCCATTGGCATCAAAAATAAGTGTTGTGGATCCCGCATGTCTTTCGCCGGATGCTTCTCTTTCGGCAATAAGCGCCTCAAATTCTTCCTGAGACATATCGAAACTCTTTGTGTTTTTTCCACCGGCACCACATATTCCTACAGGGTATTGTAGGGTAACCGTACAATCGGTAAAAGATTCCCTGAATCTTCCCCAGCATCTTTTTTCAACTACATATTCCAGGGAATCAGGAATGCCGTATTTTTCCTGAGAAATGTTTTTATACCAATACATGGCATCTCCGGCAGTATCTATACCTAATTCGAAAGATAAAATATCCAGATCTCCATCGCCGTCAATATCGAGTAAGGAAGGGAAATCGGCCTGACTTACATACAACCTTGTTTTAAAACTTCCGTAATCAGCAATTACTTCTTTTTTTACCAATTGAAATCTTAAACTTGTATCGGAAACATTTTTATAAACACGTACACCACCCGGAGCTGCGGTAAATAAATCCTCTTTGCCATCGCCGTTATAATCAATCATATATACCCATTCAAATAAATCTTTAGGAAAGCTGGCTACATATTGTGGTGCCGGGGTATAATCGATTTTGTTCGGTGTACCACCATTTAAATAGCAGCTAACACGATATCCTTTACGATCGAAAATTACCAGATCTTTTATTCCGTCTCCGTTCAAATCTATTTCGGAGAACTGAGGAACCTCAATTCCACCTGCAAAGGGTAAAGGTAAGCTAGCCGAATTTTTAGTAACAGGAATCGTATTCTTGTATTGAAAAGAAAGTGACTGGGTCTTAGCGGCAAAAGATAAGATGCATATAAAATATGCAGTCAAAAAGTATTTCATTGAAATTACCGGGTTAGAATGTTTTAATAAATATTTTTGTGTGAATGCTTTCATGATTTGTATTCAATTTTAAAATGTAATACCCTTCTGTTAATACAGGTAAAGAGATACGATTTTTAGCCTCTATATTTCCCGAAAATACTGAATTTCCGATTAAGTTGTATAATTCAAAGCGGGAGTTTGTCAGGTCTTGGTCTGACTGTAAATAGAGTGTGTTTTGAGCGGGATTAGGATATACATGAACCTGTAACTTTCTATTATGAGCAACCGATTGCGGAAGCGGATGCGTGTTGTTCTGATAATAAAGAAGCCCGCCTTTACTCGTCCCGATAATAATTTCCGGTTCGTTATCTCCGTTTAAATCTCCCATCGTAAAACCTATACCGGTAATATTTATTAACGCATGGGCACCGACACGTATCGAATCTTTGAGTGTATAAGCATCACTAATCAGACTATCTCTTTGATAGAAATAAATATTACCATTCGCATTTGCGAAGGCAAGGTCGAAGCCTGATTGCTTATAAATGTTGCCGATATAAGGAACAAGGTAACCTCCCGGAAATCCAAACTGAGCGCGAAAATTGAATCCACCCAGACTATCGGTGATGAGTTTATATTGAGGATTACCCACAGTATTCGAGGTATCTTCATAGAGGTAAACATTTGAATTTCTACCGGTAACAATCATTTCTGTTTTTCCATCTCCATCCGAATCGAAAATAGCCGCAGCACTTAACTGGCCGATGTCGATCCCTAAATCTTTTCGGAAAACAAAATCTGCAGGCTCGTTATTTTGAGCAATATTTTCGAAATAGTATAAATGTCCATCACTCGAACCAACAATTAAATCGGGGTCCTGATCATTGTCTATATCACCGGTGCTTGGGATAATTCCGTACAAATCGAGTTGTGACAGATTACAATAATCATGGCTGATAAGTTTGAAAGCAGGGGAGGTATTTGTGCCGATATTTTCGTATAAACTTAGAGCATTACGATAGGTATTCTCCGAAATATGATATCCGAAATTTCCAATAAGCAAATCCAGTAAACCATCGTTATTATAATCGAATAAATGGGGAAATGCCGATCGTCCGACATCAATCATCTCTTCTTCAATAAACGCAGCACTTTGAAATTGAAAATCGGGTATATGATTTGTACTTAGATTTAAATGTAAGTTTATATGTTCGGAGTTGTCGATGCTGCTGATTGACCCGGGAGCAGAAATCAGATCTTTTTTACCATCGTTGTTTACATCTATATAATATGCTGCAGGTAAAGGAGAGCCACTCACAGGGTAATTCTCATTAGGAAAAGGATTTGTGTAGGATGTCATATCAGGCTCGGCATTTGTTCCGGTATTAGTCAGCAAATACATTGTAGCACAGGCCATGTCTCCGATAATTATGTCGTATTTCTGATCTCCGTTTGCGTCAAATACTAACGATGTTGAAGCACCATCCATATTATTTCTTTCCAGAAGATAGCTTTCGTAGCTTGCAGAGTCGGGAAAAGGTGAACTGTTTTTTTTTCCGGTTTGGCATACCCCTTCGGGATAATTCAAGGTGACCTGACAAGAAGAATTTTGCTCACGGAATTTTCCCCAACAATGTTTCTCCAGTTTGAATTCTAAAGAATCGCTATGACCGTATTTTTCCTGTGAAAGATTCTTATACCAATATATTCCGTCTCCTCCGGCGAAAATACTGCTTTCGAAAGTAAGTACGTCGAGATCACCGTCTCCATCTACATCTACAATACTTGGGATATCCGTGGATTGGATAGCTATATAAAAAATAAATGTCCCCATATCAGCCACTAATTGGGGTGCTGTCAATTTAAACGCTAATCCGTTTATATCATTAGAGATATTTTTCCAAACACGTACTTTGTTGTTTGCTACACCAACAAATAAATCATCAAGCCCGTCATTATTATAATCTCTTGTTAAGACCCAGTTACGTATTCCAGGTTTCGGAAAAATTTGTTCATAGGCATTACTTTGTGTGTAAAGAATGGTATTGGGGATGCCGCTATTTAGGAAAAAAGAAAAATCATTGCTGAGTTTATCATAAATGATAAGGTCTTTGATTCCATCATTATTTAGATCGACTTCAGAAAATTGCGGGATTTCTATACCTCCCCCGAAAGGATACTTCATTAATCGGTTTTCCTGATAGACCGGTACCGAATAATCCTGAATATAGCTTAATTTCTGTGCAAAAGCATTTAGATTAGCTAAAAGTATATAAATAATAAGAATATATTTGCGCATGGATATCTAACAAGAAAACAATAAGATGGTTATATTTCGTTTGTTTATAGCAATTATTATTCCGCTTTTAATGGTAAATACATTAAAAGCTCAACACGTGTACGATATAAACTTTCGTGAGCTTTTCCCGATTGCCGACTTTAGGCTTGAGGGAGATATTGACGGTGATGGCCAATTGAGTTTGGTTGCCCTGGACTCAGGTAATACAGTCGATGAAACAGCAGACGGGAAATATACTTTCATCATCAACGGATTTATTGAAGATATTTATTTTAAGGAAGGGGTTGCTACATTAAATAAATCAATATCGTCGAACGGAATTATTTTCATTAAATACGAGAACCGTGTTGAAAATATTTACCGGTTGTACGGGCGGATTGCGGGGCTTATAATTCCTGTTCCTCTTTGGATTGTTCTGGCATTGCCTTTATTTATCGTTTTACTGTCAATAGTTTTCAGGCGATTGATTTATCTGATTCTAATTCTGGGGGTAGTTGTGTTCTTTTTATTTTCCGGATTGGATCTCAGCTCATTCCTGAACTTAATCAAGATATCCATCTCTTCTTTATTTAATTAACGTGATAATTAAAAAGGATACCCTATACCTAAATTAAAATTCAGAAAACTGTATCGATGATCATTCTTCCATTGACTGTTACCGAATTTCGAAATCACCCAGCGTTCGGAACTTGCAAACTGCGGATCGCGTAATTTGATACCCAGATCGAATCGAAGTAATAAGAAACTATAATCCATTCGTAATCCGACCCCTGTACCCACTGCCAACTCTTTTAAAAAGGAATTCCATTTGAATTGTGCACCGGGAATGGAGCTTTGGTTTTTCATCGTCCACACATTTCCCATATCCAAAAAGCTTGCACCTTTCAGCTTCGAGCCGAAAAATCGATCAAAAATATCAAAGCGATATTCCACATTTCCTTCCAGTTTTATATCTCCTGTTTGATCTAAATTTAAACCCGTCTGATTGTCGCCCGAAAAGGTTCCCGGTCCAACAGAGCGGGCTTTGAAGGCACGGATACTGTTAGAACCTCCCGTGAAAAATTGCCGCTCGAAAGGAAGCACCCTCGAGTTCCAGTAGGTAAAACCTATACCGGTATTAAAGCGATAGGCAACCAGATTTTTCCGGTTGACGTAATTGAAATACCGAATATCTATTTCCGGTCTGGTAAAGCTGTAAAAGGGTAAATTTAAAATGCGATAATTCCCGTTGATATCTTTATCTGCTCCGAGTGCCTGACTAATTAAATAGCTGCCGGTTCCCGTTACTTCGATATTAAACCGGAAATAGTAATAGTCTCTTACAAGGTTTAAGATTTGTGTGTTTATGGTCAGGCTATACTCGGCCCCTAAAGATACATGTGGATCGAAACTTGCTTTTAGAAATTGATTGTTTAAATTTTCGAATGCATCGATTGCTTCTTGTGAAAGTACCGAGCGTACAAAGCTGATGTCAACAGGGGAAACCAAATGTGTTATAAAATTATTACGTTTCCATTCGTACGAAAAAATTCCGTTAACGGTACGGCGTAAATATTCGGGACGGCTTTCGAAAGTATAATTGATACCGATACGCGTACGCGGATTGCCATATCTGCCATCGCTTAAGTTTTCAGAGAGAAAAAGGAATTCGGGGAAAGTAAGTGTTGCCGAAGCATTGGCTTCGCGGCTGTTGAAAACAGGTAATCTGCTTTGCCTCTCATCGATGAAAGCTTGTGTTTCCAAACCACCCCGGATACGGAATTCAAAAGTTTCCCCTCCTTTAAAAATATTTCGGTTGGTGTGTAAAAAATTGATTGAAGATCCCAGGTTTTCGGAAGCAACATATCCTTCCAATTCAAATTGTGTACTTCGTTTTGAACTGGGAGAGAGGCTAATGAGTGCATCTAATTTATTGCTGTCGGTGCTGCTTGGTGCAAACGAAATATCAACAAATTTAAAAACACCTAAGTCACCTAAACGGGTATAGGTCAGGTCAACATTTTGTTGTGCATAAAGGGATGCACTGTCGATAAAGTTCATTCGTTCGAGTGTACGGGCTTTGAACTTACGTTCCGGATCGATGATGCGAATGCCTTCAATGTATGTAGTGTCTTCTACTGCCGATGCGCTGCGTTTGTAGCCTTCGGAAGGTTCTACTTTCAGCTCAACATTTTTAATATGATAATATTGATGAGGTAAATCTCCCGGACGGTTCTCGATGACTAAATAAACATCTACCTGATTTGAATTTAATGCACTATCAATATCAAAATGAATATATTCACGATTAAAATAGTAATAACCCTGATTTTTTAAACTGTTTGCAATACGCTCGCGTTCTTCTTGTATTACATCCTGATCGTAATTGGCATCCATTGCCAATTTGCTGCGATTCAAACCCATAAAATAAATGGAACGTACCGCACTGTCTTTAATATTGTAATGAATATTCCGAATGGTATAAGGTTCCTTTAAGACTGCTTTGTAGTGTACATAAGCTTTTTGATGTTTTATGGTATCGCTGTAGCGTACTTCTGCATTGAAATATCCCTTATTGAAAAGAAATTGTTGAATCTGTGAAGCACTGAATTTACTGATTGTAGAGTCGTATATCACAGGCGGCTCTCCTAAACCTTCGCGCATACGTTTTGCCAGTTTCGACTTTCCGTCGAAAGTATTATGGATACTTAAATATACTTTAAAGAAACCGAGGAACTTCCGATTGGGTTTCTGACGGATATATACATGCGATTGATCTTTCAGGTTTCCTTTTAACCCTTCTATTTTATACGAATGCATTAAAGCCTGATCTTTCGGTAATTTTCGGGTCGTGCTGCAACTTCCTAAAATAAAAAGAAAGGAAATAAGTATTATTGTGATGAATATATACGTACGGTCGGATGATTTCAAAAGCACAGATAAGTTTCGTTAAATCGTTACATCAAAAAAAATACCGCAGTGAATATAAATTATTCCTTGCGGAAGGTTATAAATTGGTTATTGAGTTGTTACATACCGGATTTAAAATTAAGAGTTTATTTATTCTTTCTGATAAACTTGAAGAATTTAAATCTGCATATACAAAGTTCCTTAAAAGTACGGAGATTTTTGCAGCGACACAATCGGATATGGAAAGAATCAGTACATTACAAACCGCACCGGAAGTGATAGCGCTTGTGTATCAGCAATACTCCGATGAACAAGACTTATACGATGAAAAATATTTTGCCGAAAACCTGAGCCTTTGTTTAGACGGGATCAAAGATCCCGGAAATATAGGCACACTCTTACGTATAGCCGACTGGTTCGGAATAAAACGTATAATTTGTTCAAACGATTGTGTGGAGCTTTATAATCCCAAGGTCGTTCAGGCGAGTATGGGTTCGATATCCCGTGTATCGGTTTATTATACCGAGTTGAAAGACTGGATCGGGAAGGTTGTTATTGAAGAAGTTTATGGAGCCTTGCTCGAAGGAGAGAATGTCTATGCAGCGGAGCTTAATAGGGCAGGACTTTTGATTCTAGGAAGCGAATCACACGGTATCTCTGAGGAGCTTAGGACTTTGATTAACAGGCCCTTGACGATCCCGCTTTTCGGCGGGGCCGAATCTTTGAATGTAGCTGTGGCGGGCGGAATACTTTGTTCGGAATTTATGCGACGATAATCCGGCAATTGCCTATTTATAAAAAAACTTGTCTGCAAACATTTATTTTGTACATTTGCAGACTTGAAATGAGGGTCGAGTGGCCGAGTGGCTAGGCAGAGGTCTGCAAAACCTTGTACAGCGGTTCGAATCCGCTCTCGACCTCAAAAAACAAATATTGATTCGTTTCAATAAGATAAAGAACATTAATAAAAATCTACAATGGGCGTTACAAGACTAAAAAGAAAAGACAGAAAAAATAAAACTGTTTCGAGATTGAAAAAACAACATTTAAAGAAAGCTACCGATAAATCAATCAAAAGACCGGTAGTGCGTTCGGCTGAAACGAAACCAGATTCTGCCGAGTAATTCTTTCAATGTATAGAATATTCTTAAAACCTCGTTCAAACGAGGTTTTTTTATTTCTTAAGGACAGCCTTATTAATACGCTTGATTAATGCCGGACCTTCGTAAATAAAACCCGTATAGATCTGAATCAGATCGGCTCCTGCGGCCAGTTTTTCCAAAGCATCTTCTGCCGAATGAATTCCTCCTACACCAATAATAGGAAAGGCTTTTCCCGATTTTTCCGCTAAATAACGAATCACGCCTGTGGACTTTTGGGTTAGAGGTTTTCCGCTTAATCCGCCGGTTCCTATACGCTCTATCTCTTCTGCCGATGTACTTAAATTATTTCGGGAAATGGTTGTATTCCCGGCAATAACACCTGCAATCTCTGTTTCGGCAACAATCTCGATAATGTCATCCAACTGCTCGAAACTTAAGTCGGGAGCAATTTTTAATAAAACAGGCTTAGGGTTTGGCTTTGTTTTATTCAGCGATTGAATATGATTTAACAGTTCCTTGAGGGGTTCCTTTTCCTGTAAAGCTCTGAGGTTGGGTGTATTCGGAGAGCTTACATTAACTACAAAATAATCTACATGACCGAATAATTGTTCGAAACATATCTCGTAATCTTTCCTTGCATCGGCATTATCGGTTAATTTATTTTTACCGATGTTCCCTCCGATAATCAATCTTTTATTTCTTTTTCTCAAACGTTCAACGGCTTTGGCAACTCCTTCGTTGTTGAAACCCATGCGATTGATAAGCGCATTATCTTCGGGTAAACGAAACATTCGGGGCTTGGGATTTCCCGATTGGGCTAAAGGAGTTAATGTTCCTATCTCTATAAAACCGAAACCGAAATTCGAAAGCTCATTAAACAGTTTGGCATCTTTATCGAAACCGGCGGCAAGCCCTACCGGATTAGGAAAGTCTATTCCAAATACCGTCCGTTTGAGTGCAGGATGAGAGATACAGAAAATTTTACGAAGCATATAGGGAAGAAAAGGAATGTAGTTTCCCCATTTAATTAATTTAAAAACACTGTGATGGATTTGTTCGGGATCGAATTTAAAAAGGATAGGTTTAAGAAAGTGTTTGTACATTTTTCGATTCGTGTTTAGTCGCGCGCATCATTTCACGTTTACCGGCGGCCCCTTTAGGCCTTTCTATAGAAAAGCCCAAAGAAGACAATATGCGTTTTAAATTCCCGGTAACGCTATAGGTCACAAATATACCCTTATCTTTTAAAAAGGAACATACATGTTGTAAAACTTCCCGGGTCCACATTTCGGGTTGATGAATCGCTGCAAACGCATCGAAATATATGATATCAAAGCTTTGTGCTTTTTTAAAATCCAAAACTTTTACCGGGCTAATGCGCAATTTAGTAGAAGGATTTATCTGAACTTCTTCTTCAAAGTACCGTGTATAATTTTGAAGAAAATCTTCCCAGGTATCAGGTATTTTTAATAAGTATTGATAGCCGGTTTGTTGCAGGAGCTGTACATCAAGCGGGTAGGCTTCAATCCCTTGATAATACAAAGGAATGTTTGCTTCCAGAGCGAATTCGTTACTCAATAAAAAATTTAAACCCGTCCCGAAACCAATTTCCAACACCGAAAAGGTTGTTTTGTCGGGATATAACTGATGATAATGTTTCAGTCCGCCATCGACAAAAACATGCTTTGATTCCTGTAATGCACCATGTTTGGAATGATACGATTCCCCAATTGCTGCATTGAAAATGGTTTTAGACCCATCGGAAGTGGGAAGGATATAAAGTGATCCGGACATTTTATTGGGTCGATTTCATACCCGCTTTAATCAAATCGGGATATCCTCCATTCAGGTCGAATACGATGAAGCCGTTTTTGCGAAGAATATTGGCGGCAATGGCGCTTCGTTCCCCTGCAGTACAATACACGAATATTGCCTGATTCTTATCGAGTTTCTCAATATTCGATTCGAAAGCTTCGTTCTCAACATCTATGTTTTTCGACCCCTCTATATGTCCGGCAGCATATTCATCGGCACTGCGTACATCCAATATCAAACCTTTATGCTTGTAATAATTAGCTTTAAATTCGATTGAATTTACTTTGAGTGGGCTTTGGGCAAGAACAAAGGAAATGCTGAAAAGAAATCCTACCGTAAAAAGTACAGCCTTGAGTGTTTTCATGGAAAACTTTAATAAGTAATTGTATGCAAAATAAAAAATAAAACGATTAAATAGCGTATTTATTTCTCATTGCTTTGATAAAAATTGCTGAGCCGGTAACCCAGGCTTTCAAGAGATTGGTAGGAATGAAACAAGGTTTGCCCCCTTTTAATATCAAACCGGAAATTTTGCGTTTTTTCACTTTTATTGTCAAAGGAGCGGGTATGTAAGGTAATATCCTGAGTTCCTTCGGGTAGCGAAATCCGCGTATAGGAAATTGAATAGGGCAGAGTTTGCCAGTTTCGGGTATCTGCTTTTTCGGTAAAAGCATTAACGATACCTAAGACAGCTCCCAAATCCTGGTTTTGATCGCGTAGTGCATATTCGGCGGCTTTCTTAGTCGCTAAACGCAGGAGGGAATTTCCCATTTCCCTAAGCATACGGTCTTCCAATGTTTTGAAAGCAATCTTATTAATATTTTCGGCTTCCTCTAATTTGAAATTTTGCCCGGCGGCTTTTATATATGCAGAATTATAATAAGGCTTACGCTCTACATATTTCGGGAATGAAACTCTGAAAAACTCGAGATCACTTAATCCGGAGCTATTGTCTGATTCATTGGCAGGAAGATAAAAAGGGAAAGTAAGCCCCATTTCTTCGTTTACAAAAGTAACATACCCTCCCTGACCTTTAATAATGCTGAAGTTAATGCTGTTCTCATCTTTTACGGGACCTAAGCCATTGTTCCAGAAGAAAATAATTTCACCTGTGTTTGCGGGCTTTGCCTTATATTTCATGTTGAATTTCCGCTCGAAGAAATCTACTTCGTTGTCGAAGCCGGTTTTATAAGCAGCATGAATAATATCTTTTTTTAATTGTTCGGGAACTCCGGTTCCAAATTGTGAAGTATAACTGTTTTCATAAGCTTCAACAGCATTTCTGTATGCAATAAATGCATTGTTATAATCGCCATCCGCTTCATAAATCATACCCATTAAATTTAAACCGAAAGCATCTACCGAATAACGATTTTTTTTCTTGTACTTATCGTTGAGTTGACTCAGTTTTAAGTTTAATCTTCTGCATTCTACCAATGCCGCATCGTGTTGTTCCAGATGCAGGTAATTGACGGCTTTGTAATAATGCATCAATACCAATTCAAAATCTTCGCCTTTGTATTCTAGAGCCATGGGATTACTTACCAAAGAAAGAGCCGTATTTGCGGCATTCTTTCTGTAATCTTCAGCTAGTAAATCTGCCTGGTTGAAATAAGTATTGCTGACTTCGGAATTGCCCAACATCCATTCAACTGTACCGCGGTTTAAGTTGTATAATAATTTGTTTTTTCCTTTTGGTCCTTTTTTATCTTTTTCGAGATAAGCCCGGGCTTTTTCAATATTGCCCGATTCGAAATTCGAATTAAACTCAGCTAATTTTTGATAATAGCTTGCACAAGCTGTCAGCGACAACGATATCAATAAGAAAAGGAAAAGACGAATTGTGTTTTTCAAGGAGAGAATCATTAATCCAATAAAAAAATCTGTCAAATACCTGTATGAATACAGGCATTTGACAGATAAAGCATATTAGTTTTCGATTGCTTTTTTAATTTTTTTGTCACCAATCCAAACTTTTTCGTTGGTCTCGAGATTAGTTAATTCCAAATCGATTTGATAATAAACAACTTTGTTTTTACCATATTGGTCAACAATAGAAGTCATTACTCCATTTAACATAAAGTCGGCACCTTTTTCACGCCCCCATTGTTTTTTAGTCTCTTCGGAAGAGAAAGTTTGTTGGTCGTTACGCTCTTCGCGTAATTCTTTACGGGCATCTCCTGCCTGGACCACAGATACTAATCCGGAGTTAATGAATGCTTTTTCAATATCTTTGATAAAAGTTTCCGGTTCAATATGCTCGGTAGTCTTATTACGAACAGTCCCTACAATAACTACGGGTTTACGGCTTTTCGCTGCTGTAAAATCGGTCCTCCAGGGACGAGCCATGCAGTCGCTGATCATTTCATTAGATACTAAACGTGAGTCGGTATCGTTCCATCTGCCGCTTAAGTCGGTTTGTTGGGAAGGGTCGATACGTTCTACTTTACGTGTTTTACAGGCACTGAATAATAGGGTGCTGGCAGAAAATGCGAGTACAGCCAGATAAATAGTTTTTTTCATGGGATTTATTTTTTTGTTTTTTCTTTTTGCCTTAGAGGAGGCATCGTTAACTAAGTTTAATCGAATCGTAATTAATTTTTAGAAACAGATTGGAATATTAGTTAGCCAAATATATAGTATTATTTTTTATCTTCGAGAAACTAAATAAAACTACCCGTTATCTATGAATAGACGTATTTTAATACTTCTACCCTTACTGGCGCTGCTTCTTTCTGCCTGCCCGGTTTATGAAGGCGGGGAGATAGTACCTCCGACAAATTATACGCCACTGTTTATGCCACGTTCGCAACTGGAAACATCTATTGCATCTGTAGGGGTACAGAAAACTATTCAGCCCGGAAAGATAGTCCTGTATCAAAATTATATTTATTTGGTGGAGCGCTACAAAGGAGTACATGTCATCGACAATAGTAATCCTGCCTCCCCGCAGAAAATGAGTTTTATTCGTATTCCGGGATGTATTGATATTGCCATTCGCAACGATTTATTATTTGCCGACAATGCCGTAGATCTCGTAAGCTTATCCATTCAAAACCCTTTACAAATACAAGTGATTGCTCGCGAAAAGGATGTCTTCCCGGAAATGAACCCACCGGATATGGGAACGATTCCTGAAATCTATCGTAAAGAAAATCGAAAGCCCGGATTAATAATAGTTGCCTGGAATGAAAAATAATATGAAAAGAAAAACCTGTGTGCCAATATTTTTAGTATGCGCTATCACACTCTTTGCAGCATGTAGCAGTAGTAGTGATTCATCTACCGGCCCCCAGGGTACGGGAATTGGGGGGTCTTTAGCAAGGTTTGCTATAAATGAAGATAACCTGTATATCCTTTCCGGAGAGAAGTTAATTACCTATCACATCAATCCGAATGCTTCACTTAGTAAAGCGAAAGTGGATGCAGTAGGAAGCGATAGCGAAACACTGTTTTCATTGGGAGATATCTTATTTGTAGGAGCTTCAAGCGGTATGCGTATTTTCTCTATAAATGCGCAGGGTTTGCCTTTATATGAATCGTTTTATAGTCATGTTTTAAGTTGCGACCCTGTTGTAGCCGATACGAACTATGCTTATCTTACCCTAAACAATCAAAGTGCTTTCCGTTGTTCAAGAGGAGTAAATCGCTTGGAGATTATTGATATTTCCAATCTGAAAAAACCGCAGCTCGAAAACTTTTATGGCATGACCAGCCCCAAAGGATTGGCAAAGGATGGTAACCTGCTGTTTGTATGCGACAATCAATTGAAAGTGTACAATGCGGCAAATGTCGATTCCCTGAAATTGCTACATACTTTTCCCGTCCTGGCAAATGATGTGATTGCCTATAATGGTTTATTAATTTTAACAGCCGATAATGGCTTGTTTCAGTATAACTACGATGGAGCGAATTTGACTTATCTGAGCTCAATACTAAAAGAATTTTAAAATAGATATGAAAAAACTAATTATTATTTCGTTGCTTGTTTTGCCGGCGGCTTTTTCTGCAAAGGCACAGATGGACTCGACCGTAATGAGTAAAAATTCGGTTTGGGTGCACGGACTTAGTTATTTTTGGGGGCATTTTCGGGCCGAATTTGATTATTCTCTGAAAGATGGCAAGAATGGAATCGTTATGATGCCATTGATTTATTTTGATAATAATGGAGCAAATGAGGACAATAATATGGGAGAAAATAATTACAATCTGGAGGGATATGGTCTTGATATTGCTTACCGCCATTATTTAAAATTAGATGATGAAAGTAAGCAAATAGGGTATATCAAAGCAGGCTTAGGGTATTCTTATCTGAAATATTCTTTCAAAGCTAATGGATGGTTCAATTATATCGGTTCGGATGGATTAACCTATTCGGAATTCCGGCTCGGAGATCAAACCCAAACGAACAATCGGATGGATGCCTTTATGTTATTTGGTATTAAACGTGATTTGAAAGTGGGCTTTTATATTGATTATTATGCCGGCTTCGTGTATAAGAAATCATTCGTTTCTAAAACATATGAAAGAATTGTTGATGGCTCCGATCTGTTTTCCGATCACAGTGTTACCGGTGTTATGCCAAGACTGGGGATTTCGCTGGGATTTTATTTGTAAAGACTTAGCGAATTGAACAAGGCTTTCCTTAACACTACTATATACTATAAAAGCACGAGATATTTTTTTATTTTTGTAATCCCCGGACCTAATGTCCGGGGATTCTTAATTTTAAATGAGTATACCGAAAACCTATAATCCACGCGAAGCAGAAGAGAAGTGGTACAGCTATTGGCTTGAGCACAAATTTTTTAAATCGACACCCGATGATCGTGAGCCTTACACGATTGTGATGCCACCGCCCAATGTGACGGGTGTATTGCATATGGGGCATATGCTGAATAATACGATTCAGGATGTGTTGATTCGCCGCGCACGTATGCAGGGGAAAAATGCCTGCTGGGTTCCCGGAACCGACCATGCTTCCATCGCTACCGAAGCGAAAGTGGTTGCTATGCTTAAAGATCAAGGTTTAGAGAAGAAAGCAATCGGTCGCGAAGCCTTTTTGGAATATGCTTACGAATGGAAAAATAAATACGGAGGTATCATCCTCGAACAGCTGAAAAAATTGGGGGCATCCTGCGATTGGGACCGTACACGGTTTACCATGGATCCGGCATTGTCGGAAGCGGTAATCGATACTTTTATACACTTACATAAGAAAGGCCTGGTATATCGCGGAATACGTATGGTAAACTGGGATCCGAAAGGCTTAACAGCTGTTTCCGATGAAGAAGTAATTCGTAAAGAAGTCAATCAGAAATTATATTATATCAATTATAAAATTGTTGGAGAAGAGACCTCGCTGACTATTGCAACAACACGCCCGGAAACCATCATGGCCGATACTGCGGTATGCATTCATCCGCTCGATGAGCGCTTTAAGCACTTACATGGGAAGAAAGTTTTTGTTCCTTTAATCCAACGGGAGATTCCTGTTATTCTGGATGAATACGTGAGCATGGATTTTGGTACAGGCTGTTTGAAAGTAACACCGGCGCACGATTTGAACGACTATGAACTGGGTATCAAACATAAATTACCCATAATTGATATTTTGAATGATGATGGTTCGCTCAATGAGAAAGCGGAAATATTAATAGGGGAAGATCGTTTTGCTGCACGTAAAAAAATTGTAGCAATGCTGGAAGATGCAGGACAATTAGTAAAGGTAGAAGATTATAAATCTCAGGTAGGTTATTCCGAACGAACCGATGCCGTTATCGAACCGAAACTTTCATTGCAATGGTTTGTGAAGATGGAGGAAATGGCGAAACCCGCATTGGCCTATGTATTGGAAGGAGAGGTGAAACTAATTCCTGATAAGTTTATCAATACCTATAAACATTGGATGGAGAATGTGAAGGACTGGTGTATCTCACGTCAGCTGTGGTGGGGACAACGTATTCCTGCATGGTATGCACCCGATGGGGAATATGTGATTGCTAAAACTGCGGAAGAATCCTTGTTTTTATTTCAGGCAAAATCAAATGCCTATGCATCGCTGAAGGCGGATGATTTATCGCAGGATGAAGATGTAGTAGATACCTGGTTTTCTTCCTGGTTATGGCCTTTGTCGGTATTCGATCCGGAAGTATGCGGTAATCCTGATGCCAAAGGAAATGCAGATGTTAATTATTATTACCCGACCAACGATTTAGTGACAGCTCCTGAAATTCTTTTCTTTTGGGTAGCGCGAATGATTATGGCAGGGCATGAATTCAGAGAGGAAGCCCCTTTTAAAAATGTATACCTGACAGGTATCGTTCGGGATAAACAAGGACGTAAAATGTCGAAATCATTGGGAAATTCCCCCGACCCGATCGACCTGATTGAAAAATACGGTGCGGATGGTGTGCGTGTCGGGATGCTCTTATGTTCTCCGGCAGGAAACGATCTAATGTTTGATGAATCCTATTGTGAACAGGGAAGAAATTTTTCAAATAAGATATGGAATGCTTTTCGTTTGTTGAAAGGATGGGAAACAGATAAAAGCTTGGTGAATCCGAATGCTGTAAGTATAGCATGGTTCTGCAACCGATTCGACGAAGCTCTGAAAGAAATTGAGTCTCATTTTGATCAATATCGTTTGTCGGAAGCTTTGATGGCTACGTACAAACTGGTATGGGATGATTTCTGTTCCTGGTATCTGGAAATGGTAAAGCCTGCTTACCAACAGCCGATCGATGCTGAAAGTTATGCCGCTACGGTTTCTTTCTTCGAAGAAATTCTGAAACTCATTCATCCTTATATGCCTTTCCTGTCGGAGGAGCTTTGGCATGATGAAGAGGTATTTGGCCCCCGTACTGCAAACGATTGTTGTATTGTCGCAGCTTATCCAAAAAGCAAAGCAGGTGATGCCGCACTTTTAAAGGAAATGGAAATCGTGAAAACGATTATTTCCGAAATACGGAATACCAGAAATGCAAAACAGATATCTCCGAAAGAAGCTTTGAATCTGTTGATACAATCGAACTCGGGTATCAATTATCAAAACTACATTTATATTATACAAAAGCTTGCGAATATTCAGGAAGTAAGTTTCGTAAAAGAAAAAGTGGCACAGGCAAGCTCTTTTCTTGCCGGTACAGACGAATTTTTTATTCCCCTTGCGAATGCTCTTGATCCGGAAGTTGAAAAGGAGCGGATTCATAAAGAGCTCGATTATCTGAGAGGTTTTTTAAAGTCAGTAGATGTGAAATTATCGAACGAACGCTTTGTGCAAAATGCAAAAGCTGAGATCATTGAAAACGAAAGGAAGAAAAAAGCTGATGCGGAGCAGAAGATAAAGATACTCGAAGAAAGTCTGAAGCAAATAAGTTAAGCCATCTCCCAGGTTTCGAGATCGCAATATTCCCAGTTACCCTCTTCGTAATCCATTCGGCAGAGATAATGTGCAATGCCATTGCTGAGTAGGATATAAGGCACCCGGTGTATGAAATTATAACGAATTGCCTGCTCAAAAACTTTTTCGTCAATGCTGATCTGTGGGGCTTTACACTCTGCCAATAGCACAGGTTGTGTATTGCGATCGTAAACCAAAATATCGCTTCGTTTTTGTTTGCCGTGTAAACGCAGCCCCGACTCAAGCTTGATAAGTCCTTTTGGAATGTTTTTTTCCTGAATTAAATACTGTACGACATGTTGGCGTACCCATTCCTCCGGACTTAACCGGATTTTCTTTTTACGTATTTCATCGAATACATAAACCGTATCGTCTTCGCGACTGAGTTTAAAACTGTACGCAGGAAAGTTTAATCGTGGGAAATTCATAAGCGAAGATGCTTAAATCTGCCGAGTATAGAAAGGGTATCTTGCTGAAATATTTTATGAAATCTAGTATATTTGAAACATGACCGCCGAAGATATTTTAAAAGATATTAAGAACCGACAATTTAAGCCCATCTACTTTTTGCATGGAGAGGAGTCGTATTATATTGATCGTATAACCGATGCAATCGAAAGTAAAGTATTAAATGATGCTGAAAAAGGATTTAATCAGACCATCTTGTACGGTAAAGATACCGATCTGATGACCATCTTAAATGCTGCCAAACGTTTCCCGATGATGTCGGAATATCAGGTAGTGATTGTGAAAGAAGCCCAGAATATTAAATTCGGGAAAGAAGGGCAGAAAGAGAAAGATCCCTTTGCCGCTTATCTGGAGAATCCTTTGAAAAGTACTTTGCTGGTCTTCTGTCATAAATACGGCAGTTTGGATAAGCGATTGAAGATAGCTAAGCTGATTGATAAAAACGGAGTTTTATTCGAGTCTAAAAAACTATACGATAATCAATTAGCCGATTGGGTAAGCAAATATCTTTCTGCAAAGGCTTATACAATCGAACCCAAAGCAGCGGCTATGGTTGCCGAGTACCTGGGTGCCGACTTATCGAAAATTGCCAACGAACTGGAAAAACTGATGATCAATCTGAAAGAACGTATGGATATCACACTGGATGATATCGAACGGAATATTGGTATCAGTAAAGAGTTCAATACCTTTGAGCTTACTACGGCTCTGGGGAAAAAGCAAGTCTTAAAAGCCAATCAGATTATCGGTTACTTTGCCGCTAATAAAAAAGATAACCCTTTTGTAGTAATATTGGGAACCCTGAATAATTATTTCACCAAACTTTTTGCGTATCATTTTTTAGCCGATAAATCGAAAGCATCGGTAGCTGCGGCATTAAAAGTGAATCCTTTTTTTGTGAGTGATTACGAAACAGCAGCAAGGAATTATCCACCTGAAAAAGTATTCTCGGTAATTTCTCTCTTGCGCAGTTACGATTTAAAAGCCAAAGGAGTTGATAATACGGGAAATACGGAGGAGGGAGAGTTGATGAAGGAATTGGTTTTTCAAATTTTACATTAATAAAACAGATACATAAAAAATTACTATGAATTATTGGTTGGTAAAATCGGAGCCTGTAAAATATTCCTGGGAGAAATTTGTTCAGGATAAAAAAACATTTTGGGATGGTGTACGCAACTATCAGGCAAGGAATAATTTGAAGGAAATGAAGAAAGGCGATCTGGTGCTTTTCTATCATAGCAATGAAGGAAAAGAAGTAGTAGGTATTGCAAAAGTTGTCAAAGAATTTTATCAGGACCCGACTACTGATGATCCGAATTGGGTTGTAGTAGACCTATCACCTGTTAAGGCTTTGAAAAATCCTGTAAGCTTGGATACGATAAAAAAGGATAAGCGACTCCAGGCAATATCATTGGTCCGTCAGGGGCGTTTATCGGTGATGCCTTTAAAAGCAGAAGAGTTCGACCGGATTGTGGAATTGGGGAGTTAATTCCAGTGTATAATTTATTTGAGAAGATTGTCTATAACCACTTTTCTGTATTTTATGAAATATTTATATGAACAGTGCATCTAAAAGAATGAAGATATAAGTTATTATTAGAAAGATTAACACTAAACTATTCATAATCAGATATTTTTTGTAATGAAGATAGGTTGTATCCTGAATGTGATTGTTTAATTTGTATTTTCATCTTTTACGTGTTAATAATTTAACTCTAAATAATTATGAACAAAGCTTTATTGCTGACTTTATGTGTCGGAGTAATATTCCTGCAAGCATGTAAGAAGGATAATGATTCTCCTGCCCCAGCATCAGATAATAATAATCAAACAATTGTTTTTGAAGATGGTGAAATTTCTCCGACAGATGGAAATGGTTATTTTGCTGCAGTTTACACCATAAATTATTTTATTGGACCAGCGAACGATGTTATTACGGAAAGCGATATGTATGTTGCTTTCGGAGCATTCTATAATGAAGTTCCGGTAACTTCTTATATTAACGGTGGGAATGTAATCCTGAATTCTACCGATACGCTTACTATTTTTAATGGAGCTTATATGTTAACTTCTTCTTTGGATATTTTCAACGGAGGGAATACCTGGACAATTACCGGAAATTCGGCTACAGGAGTTAGTGCCTTTACACATACCGGCAGAAATACATTTCCTGATTTTGATCTATGGGATGTTAAAAGTAATTATTTAAAGTCGTCAGGAATTACTATTACCTTGCCTGCCGGATATCAGCATACCGACACAGCATTATTTTTAGTAGCTTCGTATGCTGATCAAAGCAAGCGAGTCTATAAATTGGTGTCTCCGGGAACAAATACAATTACGATGACAGCTGCTGAATTAGCTGATATTCCGGCGGGAGAAATTTCTATTCAATTAACTGCTATAAGTATTGCTACAACTACAATAACGAACAATAAGAAGTACTATTTCTTTAATGAGTTCCAACGTACGGCAAATGCAAAGTTAAACTAGTATTTGTAGATCATATATCTGAGATATGCTCAGGGTTTTTCTCGGAGTGCTTTTTAGAATATATACTTACTCCTTAGTCTTGAATATATCCCTTCCATAAAGCTTCTGCAATCATCAGATCTTCAGGGTAAGTAATTTTAATATTGCTGCGATTGCCTTCTACCAGGTGAATCGTATGCCCCATACGTTCCATTACAGAAGCATCATCGGTAAATTCATTTCTGAATACTTGCTGATAAGCTTTTTGTAAATGTTCGGCTTTAAATACTTGCGGGGTTTGTACCGAAAAATATTCTTCACGATTCAATGCCTGTGTGTGTTCGCCTAAAGTTTTTCTGATCGATTCAAACATAGGGGCCGCAACTACGGCATTTCCTTTTTCTTCAGCAGTTTTAAAAGCCGACAATATTGTCTTCTCCGAAACCAAAGGACGAACGGCATCGTGCACGGCAACCCAGGCTTGCTTTTCAATTCCCTGCAAGCCGCGCTTTACCGATTCGAAACGAGTATTTCCGCCTTTAACAAGTGTGTGCGAAAGGCTGAATGTATATTTTTTTTGCAGTTCTTTCCAATGGTTGTGATAATCGACATTCAGTACTAAAATTAATTCGGCATCAATACTTTCTTTAGCGAATGCTTCAAGAGTATGCATCAAAATCGGTTTACCGTTTAATAGCAAAAATTGTTTGGGTAATTCCTGTTGCATCCTTGAACCGGTGCCTCCTGCAACAATTAATGCATAACGTTTAGAGCTGGTATTCAACATACACAAAGGAACTAAAAAGAAAACGCCTTGACAAGCAAAGCGTTTAATATTTTAGGGGATAGATGTTTTTATAAAATCAACATCGCATCGCCGTAACTATAGAAACGATATTTTTCTTTAACAGCGATCTTATAGGCTTCCATCACAAATTCATAACCGCCAAAAGCGGCAACCATCATCAACAAAGTCGATTCGGGAGTATGGAAATTGGTAACCATACAATTTGCAATATTAAATTCGAACGGAGGGAAAATGAATTTGCTGGTCCAATCGTTAGCAGGTTTCAGCTTCCCGCCTGCAGATACCGATGATTCAATTGCACGCATACTGGTTGTTCCTACCGCACAAACTCTTTTCTTTTCTTCATTCGCCCGGTTGATACGTTCTGCCGATTTTTCGGAAATGATAAATTGTTCCGAATCCATTTTATGTTTAGTTAAGTCTTCAACCTCTACAGGTCGGAAAGTTCCCAGGCCCACATGCAAAGTGATCTCTGCAAAATCGACCCCTTTTAATTCAAGGCGTTTGTAAAGTTCCCGGCTGAAATGCAAGCCTGCAGTAGGAGCGGCAACCGCACCTTCTTCTTTCGCGAAAATAGTTTGATAACGCTCTTTATCTTCTGCTGTCGCTTTACGTTTTATATATTTAGGAAGAGGTGTTTCTCCTAATATTTCAATGGCTTTGCGGAACTCTTCATCGGTTCCGTCAAATAAGAAACGGATTGTACGTCCACGCGAAGTGGTGTTATCAACTACTTCGGCAATCAATAAATCATCCTCACCGAAATACAATTTATTACCAACACGAATTTTTCGTGCCGGGTCAACCAGCACATCCCAAAGACGCATCTCACGGTTCAATTCTCTTAACAGGAATACTTCGATTTGTGCTCCGGTCTTTTCTTTATTCCCATACATACGGGCAGGAAATACTTTGGTATTGTTCAGGATCATGACATCCCCCTCATCGAAATATCCGAGTAAATCTTTAAAAAGTTTATGTTCAATCTTTCCGGTTTTACGATCGAGAACCATCAGGCGGGATTCGTCTCTGTGTTTAGCAGGCGTATGTGCGATTAATGATTCGGGGAGATTGAAATTAAATTGTGAAAGTTTCATATTCGATTTTAAATTTTGCAGGATGAGATTTATTGCCTATACGTGCCAACAAAGCATATATTGCGTAAATTAATTAAGGCAGCGAATTTAACAATATTTTTGCCATGTAAGGGGCTTTTTGAAAAAATCATGTTTTTGGACAAATTTATTTGCAGGACCCCCTGATTTTTGCTGAATCCATATATTTAATACGAATTTTAATAGATTTGTTTCTATGATTATCTTTTTTCGTTTGGTTTGGGAGAGTATTGCTATGGCTATTAATTCTTTACGGGTTAATAAATTGCGTACTTTCTTATCACTGTTGGGGATCTCCATCGGGATATTTACCATTATTATGGTATTTACGGTGGTCGATTCCTTCGAACGTAATCTAAACGGAAGCGTTGCCAAATTAGGTAATAATGTAATCTATGTGCAAAAATGGCCATGGACCTTTAGCGGGGATTTCCCCTGGTGGAAATATTTCAATCGCCCGAATCCGAACTATAAAGATTTCGAAGAATTGGAACGTCGTGCTTCCAGTCAAATTGACGCGGTTGCTTTTCAGATTGATATCAGTGGAAAGACTCTTAAATATAAATCGAATAGTGTAGAAAATGTGTCGATAATTGCAGGTTCGCACAGTTACGATCAGGTACGAAGCATGGAGTTTGAGCAGGGGCGCTATTTTTCCTTAAGTGATTCGCGTAGCGGAAGAAACTATGCCTTGATTGGTGTCGATATTGCCGAAGGTTTATTTCCGAATGAAGAACCGATCGGGAAAGAAATAAAATTGATGGGAAGAAAGCTGCGTGTGATTGGTGTTTTGAAACGAGAAGGTGAAGATATCCTGAATAATACGGTTGATGGGGCCGTTTTTATTCCCATCAATTTTGCACGTAATTTGGTAGATACGCGTAGCGACAGGTATAATCCCTTAATTATGGTTAAAGCAGCCGGGGGAGTGGAACTTACGGATTTGCGGAATGAGCTTCGCGGATTGCTGCGTTCGATACGGAAGGTAAGCCCGAAAGAAGAAGATGATTTCTCCCTGAACCAATCGAGTATGCTGGCGATACAGATGGAAGCTGTGTTTGGGATTGTAGATATAGCCGGATGGATTATCGGAGGCTTTTCGATTTTAGTGGGCGGATTCGGTATTGCCAATATCATGTTTGTATCAGTAAAAGAACGTACAAACATCATTGGTATCCAAAAATCACTTGGTGCAAAAAAACATTTTATTTTATTACAATTCTTAACCGAAGCGATCGTACTTTGCTTTATTGGCGGAAGTATCGGCTTAATTCTGGTATGGTTCGTTACACTTTTGGCCGGACTGGCAAACTTTTCCATAGCTTTAAGTTTCGCAAATATTGTGTTAGGAATAACGGTATCGGTAATTATTGGTGTTATTTCGGGATTTACTCCCGCATTGACGGCTGCACGTATGGATCCGGTGGAAGCGATACGGAGTAAATAATTGAGAAGGGATCTCTCAAAAACCCTAAAAACAAAAAAACCTCAGAATAATCTGAGGCTTTTAGTGATCCCGCTGGGACTCGAACCCAGGACCCCAACATTAAAAGTGTTATGCTCTACCAGCTGAGCTACGAGATCATTCCTTCCGTAAAAGGTTCGCAAATATACACCCTTTTGAATAGTTTACAAGGACAAATTTTATTTTTTTTATGACCGCAGACTAAGGCTTTTAGTATCAGTTTTTTAAATATTACTTTTCTGAGATATTACTTTTTCCTTTGTATCGCGGGCAATGATCGTTGAGCGTTTGAAACCCTTCGTATCACTGAATAAACAACGATAAGTATAATGTACCTTCGCTAAATAAGCGCCGGTAGCATCATGTAATGCACGCATTTTCGGATTGAAATCGCCTACCCAGGAGAGTTCGACTTCTTTATAATGATTCATAGGGATCACAATTTCATGTAATCGCATAATCAGTGCCGACTCAAGCCCGAGTTTCTGATATACGGGCTTAACTCCCATGATTACTACACGCAAACGGTCGATAGTGCCCCTCCAACGGTGGTAAACGAATTTTAATTTAGACCATATATTTAATTTACCTCCCATGTGTTTGATGATTTGATTGACATCGGGCAATACGATAACAAAAGCAGCCGGATCTCCATCCACATAGGCAAACCAAATGACACGCTCGTCCATAAAGTTTTTCATTTTCTTGAGACTTTCTTTAACCGTTTCATCGGTCATAGGAGTGAAGTTCTCGTGAAACTGCCAGGCATCATTGTATATGTTTTGAAAGTCTTTCGAATATTTATCGAGATTATCCAGTTTTAAATGCTCAAAAGTATAACCCTCTTTTTTAGAAACCCAGTCGGCAATTTTTGAAAAACGCTCCGGGAATGGTTTGGTAATATCGAGGTGATTGGAAATCTGCTGGAAATACATGCTAAAACCATAGGACTCAAATAATTCCTGATAATACGGAGGATTGTAATTCATTCCTACAGCGGGATGAGTAAATCCTTGCACCAGTAATCCCCAGAAATTATCATTCTCTCCGAAATTAATTGGCCCATCCATGGCATCCATCCCTCTTTCCTGTAGCCAGTTGCGACAGGTATCCATCAGCAAACGGGCAGCTTCCTTATCGTTGATGCATTCGAAGAAACCCATTCCTCCTGTTGGTTGATCAAATGTAAACGCTTTTTTAGTATTGATGAACGCAGCGACACGACCTATGGCTTTGCCTGTATCGTTATATAATATCCATCGTGTTGCTTCGCCGTGTGAATGAAAATTATTGAGAGTGGTATCGAATATTGCTTCTATTTCAACATCCAGAGGGCGCACATAAGTGGGGTCATTCTTATAGATTAAATCTACTACGTTTAAGAATGCCTTATGGCTTTGTTTATCGTTTACTTCTGTAATCTTCATATAATCGTTCTGAATAAGTACTATTTGCTTGCAAAATATGTAATTATTCAAAAATAATTGATAGTATTCGCTTAATTTTAATAAAAAGGAGAAAAAATGATTCAGATAGGAGATATACTTCCGGAGTTTAAATTAAAAGGAGTAGATAATAATTGGCATACGAATTTCGATTTTTCCGATCGGTATGTATTGCTAATTTATTTTACGAACAATACCTGCCCGATGGCGCAAGCTTACCGCAATCGTATGATGAAATTGGAGCAACGTTATGAAGAAGATAATATAGGTATTGTGCGTGTGAACCCTTCGGGAAAAGGAGTTGCCGGAGAATCGTTTGAGGATATGAAGAATATTGCCGAAGCAATAGGTATGGAGCATTTATATTTAATCGATGATGACCAACAACTGGCTCGTTTGTGTGGAGCGCAATATATTCCCGAAGTTTTTGTGTTTAATTCGAAAAGAGAATTAGTATATAAAGGAGCTATTGATGATGTCTGGGAAAGTGAGCAAATAGTAACTATGGCTTATCTGGAAGATGCAATAGAAGCTTCGCTGGATGGTGTTGATGCGGACTATCCCGAAATAGAAGCACAAGGATGTAAAATTATTTATCAGTAAATAAGAAATCCCCATGGGGGGATCTCTTATTTTAAAATTCTGAATTAATGTTTACCTGATAGGTATTGACATTTTAATGTAGATAAGAATTAGTATCGATCATCATCGTCTTCGAAATCATCGAAGTCCTCAAAATCATCAAACTCGTCTTCCATCTCTAAATCGAAGTCATCATCTTCGTCATCCAATCTGGATATTTTTTTGTTCTCTTTAGAAAGGCTGGGCTTTGCGCTGCTTTTCTTTGCTCCGGCACCGGAAGATTTTGTCGGTTTTACGGCTTTTTTTGTAGTTGCTTTTTTAGGGCTTTTCATTGGAATAGATTACCTTTTTTTCCTGTTATAAAGATATTTATTTTTTTTCTGATAAAAGCAAATAATCTTTGATAAAAAATTTTAAATAGTTCGGCAAAATTAATAGAAAGAAACGAATGAATACAAAAATATTTTTAATTCATATTCTGATTTTCTTCGTCATTTAGGTCATCTCTGTTTTCCAAGAGATTAGAAGCTTTGTCCAAATTTTCTTCGCTTTCTTCCTGCTCCGGCATGGGTATGTTTTCTTCCTCCTGAGAATTGCTTTCTGTATTGGAAACTTTCGATGATTCCTGCCTTTCGTCTGCTTGGATTATTTCTGTTTCCGCTTCTCCCCGGCCAACAATTCCGTCTTCGGGGTGAATAACATTGTCGTTGCCTTGTATATCTTTTAATTGAGGCAGGTCTTTAGTACTACGTAAACCGAAGTAGTCCATGAACACAGTACTTGTCTCATAAAGTATTGGCTTGCCCGGTGCATTGCTTCTGCCACTTATCGAAATAAGTTCTTTCTCGAGTAATTTCTGTACACTGTAATCGCAATTAACACCCCGTATTTGTTCTATCTCCGATTTTGTAATGGGCTGCTTATAGGCAATAATGGCTAGGGTTTCCATCGATGCCGTAGAGAGCTTTCTCTTCTCTTTATGAGCGATTAACAGATTAAGTACTTCGTGGTAATTCTTCTTAGAAAGAAACTGATAACCTCCGTTAATTTCTACGAGTTCGAAAATAAAAGCATCGTTTAAGTATTTTAAACGGATACGTTCGAGTATATCGAAGAGTTCATTTTCATCCATTGCGGATTTTAGAAAATTACTCATGCATACTTTTAAATCGTTAATACTGATACTTTGCTCGGAAGCGAAAATTAAGGCTTCGATATTTGCTTGTACTGGATCCAATTTTTATCAATTAATTTTCAATATTAATAAATAATCTTTATTCGTAAGAAATATGATTCCTTATTTCAAACAATTAATTCTTAACATTCATCCTAATAGTTGATTACCTGCTGCTCAATGCCTTTGGGCAGTTCGCGGTATTCGTATTGTTGGGTACGTAAACGAGGGGTAAAGCCGGCTTCGCGTATGGCTTGCTGAATACCATCGGCGGTAAAACGATGGGGGGCACCGGCAGCCGATACTACATTCTCCTCAATCATAATCGATCCGAAATCGTTTGCTCCGGCATGCAGGCAAATTTGTGCAATTTCTTTTCCTACCGTCAGCCAGGATGCTTGTATATTATCAATATTTGGGAGCATAATACGGCTTAAGGCAATCATTCGTATATATTCTTCTCCCGTAACTTTATTGGTAATTCCTTTTACACGTTTCAATAGAGTGCCATCGTCTTGAAAAGGCCAGGGGATAAAGGCAATGAAGCCTTTGGCATCCGCCGGTTTTTCGGATTGCACTTCGCGTATCCGGGTTAGATGTTCGAAACGTTCTTCTAATGTTTCCACATGTCCGAACATCATGGTTGCCGAGGTAGTGAGATTCAATTGATGGGCAGCACGCATAACATCCAGCCATTCGCGTCCGGTGCATTTTCCTTTAGATATCAGGCGTCGTACACGATCATTTAATATTTCTGCTCCTGCACCCGGCAGGGAATCGAGACCCGCTTCTTTCAATGCTGTGAGTACTTCGGTATGACTCAGTTTATCAAGTTTGGCAATATGTGCAATTTCAGGAGGTCCGAGCGAATGTAATTTCAACTGAGGGTACAGTCGTTTCAATTCTTTAAATAAATCCGCATAGTAAGATAATCCCAAATCAGGATGATGCCCCCCTTGTAAGAGTAACTGATCGCCTCCGTAACGGAAAGTCTCTTCTATTTTTTGTTTGTATTCCTCTATATCAGTAATATAACTTTCTTCATGCCCCGGACGGCGGAAAAAATTACAAAATTTACAATTCGCTATACAAACATTGGTCGTATTCAGATTCCGGTCAATAATCCAGGTAACCGTATCATTATCTGCTTTTTTCAACTTACGCAATTCGTTTGCTACATACATCAATTCGGGAAGCAAAGCATTGTGATAGAGGTAAAGCCCTTCTTCAATACTTAAGAATTCGAGAGATTGCGCCTTTTTAAGGAGTGTTGTTACATTCATAGGCTGCAAATATAAAAAATAAACAATCCGCTCTCATTTATTAACATCAGTTTTAAATATAGATCAAATGCATATATTTGAGAAGTTTAATCTTTAACAAATAAGGATATGCAAAAGATTTGTCTAATCGTTTTTTTTACTTTCCTTTCGGCAATGAGTTTTGCCCAAACAGGGGGGAAGCCTATCAGTGAATATAAGCAAGACAGTACCATATTAGTGAAGGATAGTGCAGGACTGGTATTAGCTCCATCGGAATGGTTTGAGCAAGTTAAGTCGGGACTTTATACCATTGAGGCTAAGGCTTTTGAAAATGATGTCCCTGTCGAATTTTTGTTTCGTAAAAGTACCGCTGAAGAAATAAAAGCCTTGTCACCCCCTCCGGTAAAACGTCCTCCAATGACTTTGGCAGGTTTTACAACCTATCAACCTATGGGAAAGTTTTCGGTAACAGATATTCAGGGGAAAGTACATAGCAATGAAACCATCAAAGGGAAAATAGCTGTAATCGTATTTTGGTATAAAGATGCGAATGCTTGTAAAGAGCAAGCTCCCGATCTGAATCGGCTGGTGGACAAATACAAAAACAAAGGGGTGGAATTTTTAGCTGTAACTTATGACCCTGCGCAAGATGTATTGGATTTTATTGCAAAAAACCCATTCAGGTTTGCCATTGCAGCCGATGTGGAAGATATGATTATTGATTTGAAAATAAGCAAGTATCCTACGCATGTGGTGGTAGATAAAGAAGGAATCGTACAATTTGTAAATATCGGGCATACCGGCGATGCATTTGAAATGTTAGAAAAAGAAATTAAACTTATTCAGCAACAGTAATTCGATAGGTGAAATTTGATTTATGATAAGTTTTAACAGGTTTACGCTCCCGAATGGCTTGCGTGTATTAATACACGAAGATCATACCGTTCCTATGGCGGTGCTTAATGTTCTGTATGATGTAGGTGCCCGTGATGAAGATCCGGAAAAGACAGGTTTTGCACACCTCTTCGAACATCTGATGTTTGGAGGTTCCATAAATATTCCTTCCTACGATGAACCGCTTCAACGTGTAGGTGGAGAGAATAATGCCTTTACCAATAACGATATCACAAATTATTATATACAGGTTCCGTCAGTAAATATTGAAACTGCTTTTTGGTTGGAGTCGGACCGCATGCTGTCTTTAGCTTTTTCCGAAAAAAGTTTAGAAGTTCAGAAGAATGTGGTGGTGGAAGAGTTCAAACAACGCTACCTGAATCAGCCTTATGGTGATGTATGGTTGAAACTGAGGCCTTTGTCATATTCCACTCATTCTTATCAATGGGCAACCATCGGGAAAGACATAGCACACATTGAGCATGCGAAAATGGAAGACGTGCGCGCTTTCTTTAATAAACATTACAATCCTCAGAATGCTGTATTAGTTGTTGTGGGTAATGTGGATTCAGATACAGTGAAACAATTGTCGGAAAAATGGTTCGGAAATATTCCTTCGGGAAATAAATACATTCGTGCTTTGGCCAAAGAACCTAAACAGGAACAGGCAAAAAGCCTAACGGTAAAAGCCCGTGTCCCTTCGAATGCAATCTATATTACTTTTCACGTGGCAGCTCGTATGCAGGATGAGTATTATCAAGCTGATTTAATTTCAGATATACTTTCCAGAGGAGAATCGGCGCGCTTATATCAGCGACTGGTAAAGGAGCTGCGGTTGTTCAGTGATATCAATGCCTATATTACCGGCGATATCGATGAAGGTTTGTTGGTTGTAGAGGGTAAGATAGCCGAAAATATATCGGTCGAAGATGCTGAGAAAGCAATATGGGAGGAGTTGGAAAAAGTAAAAGAGAACCGGATTGAAACACGAGAGTTTGAAAAGATTCTGAATAAATTGGAATCGTCAATGTTGTTTTCGGAAATGAGCCTGTTAAATAAAGCTATGAATTTGGCTTATTTCGAATTGTTGGGAGATGCCGCTTGGGTAAATCGCGAGATGGAGCGATACCGTTCTGTACAACCAGAAGATTTGAAGAATCTTGCAAAGGAAATTTTTAGAAAAGAAAACAGTTCTACATTGTATTATCTGACTGAGCAATAAGATGGATTTGAATAGAATGATAGCACCTGAAGCGAAAGAGCTCGAACAGGTATTACTGATACAACCTAAAGAAATTCGGTTAAGTAATGGTATTCCTGTATTCTATATTCGGGGGGGAGAAGAAGAATTGTTGAAACTTGAAATGATTTTTCATGCCGGTAATCTTTATGAGGAAAGTCCGTTTATCGCAAATGCCTGCAATGCACTGTTGTCATCAGGGACAAGTAAACGCAGTTCGGCGGATATAGCCGAATACTTTGATTATTACGGTGCTTATTATCAACACGAAACCGCTTTCGATCGCGCATCGTTAAGTTTATATACCCTTAATAAATATTTTGAAGAAACGCTCTCGGTTCTGAAAGAAATTGTAACAGATGCTCAGTTTCCTGAAGAAGAGATTCGCATTTTTGCGGAAAATACCAGGCAACGCTTACAAATTAACTTAACTAAAAATGAATTTGTAGCTCGAAGAACCTTTAATCATTTACTTTTTAAAACACATCCCTACGGAAGAAAAGTTGATTCCGAAGATCTCGATAATTTGTCAAGGGTACAGCTACAAGATTTTTACCGGAAATATTATTCATTGGGAAATTGCACCCTGGTACTTTCGGGAAATGTTACGGATGAAGTTTTGAAAATACTATCGGATCAGTTTTCGGGTATTGGGTTCCCGGAACCGGCGAAGCATAATCCGGTAATTATGCCCGAGTATCATCCAATACAAACACTTATAGAGAAAAAGGAATCTTTACAATCAGCTATACGCATCGGTAAACGTCTGATAACCAAGCAGCATCCCGATTTTATAGATATGCAAATTCTGAATACGGTATTGGGAGGATATTTCGGGTCCCGGTTAATGACCAATATCCGTGAAGACAAGGGTTATACCTATGGAATAGGTTCGGGAATATCTGCAATGAAAGAGGCAGGATATTTTTATATTGCAAGTGAAGTGGGAGCTGATGTATGCGAAAAAGCAATAAGTGAAATCTATCATGAAATAAACCGCTTAAGAACAGAGTTAATACCGGAGGAGGAATTGATGTTGGTGAGAAATTACATGATGGGGGTTTTCATCGGTAGCATTGAAAACATCTTCAGTTATGCCGATAAATTTAAAAGTGTGTATTTCCACAATTTGGATTACAGTTATTACGAAAACTTTTTTAATAAAATAAAAACCATAAATTCGGAACGATTATTGAGTCTGGCAAACCAATATTTTAATTCCGACAGCTTTATTGAGGTAGTTGTAGGGAAAAAATAATTATATTTGAAGAATGAAATTAACGCGCTTAGCCCTTTTGATTGGATTTCTGAGCATTAATCAGCTACAAGCTCAGGATATTCCTGTCGTACAGATTGACTCGGTTACCGTCATTAACGATCAGTCGGTATTGATTGACTGGCAACCTTCTAATGATGCCCGTGTCGATGGATATATTATTTACAGGGTATATAAGAACAATTTAGGAAACATTATTTTTACGGATACCACAACGGTTTACGGTAAAGATACACAAAACTGGCTTTATACCGATCAGGTGGGTCAGCCCGATTACCCGAGTCAAGGTTCTTTGCGCTTCTATATTACCGCTTTTGATCACGATGTTAACCCGAATATTCAATCGAATATCGATACTTTTGCTTCTAAACCCCATCAAACCTTATTTTTTACTCAAAATGTGGATATCTGTAACGGATTGGTACATCTAAGATGGAATGAGTACGCCAATGCTTATAATGGTTGGTCGGATGGAGTTTCTACCTATGAGGTATGGGAAAGCCAAAATGATGGACCGTTTATGTTAAAGTTCAAAGCTAATGCAACTTCTTTTATCCGTCGTGACTTGCAAAAAGGAGTGGCTTACCGTTATAAAATCAGGGCGATAAGTGGGAATATGAATAAAACCAGTACTTCGAATGTACGTACGCTAACCGGCAACTTTTTTACTTTTCCCGCGGATATTTATTTAGCCAATGTGTCGGTAGCTGTTACCAACCGTACGGCTACTTTAACAGTTATTACCAGCGATAGTACCGAGGCGAAGCTTACGTATAAAGTATTGATGAGTACAGATAGTATAAACTATCAGGTGGTACAACAGCAGGATTCTTTGGAATACCGCCGTTCCCGCCAGTTTGCCATCGATAATCTGATAGCGGAACGAAACAGGTATTATTTCCGGATTCTTACCGAATGTTCTTGTCCCGACACCCTCGATACTTCGAATGTTGCCCAAACAATCTTATTAAAGGCGCAGTATATCGATGATATGACCAATGTGCTTACCTGGAATCCCTATGAGGAATGGGAGATGGGGGTATATGGTTATATTATTTTCCGTGTGTTGAAAGATGGACTGGGTAACAA
Organism: uncultured Sphingobacteriaceae bacterium; assembly: GCA_964454645.1. GTDB lineage: Bacteria > Bacteroidota > Bacteroidia > Sphingobacteriales > Sphingobacteriaceae > CAYVTM01. The sequence continues at coordinate 77,595 of CAYVTM010000006.1, forward strand.
TGTGGCATCAACCATTGATACGGTTGGCGGAAATATCCATACTTATATTGATAATGACCCGGAATTATTGGGACAAACCGAAGTGACATCGTATTACATCCGGGCAATTGAAAATCAGAACAACCCATTCAGTGTTCAGGGTTTATCACAATCGAATTTTGCTTATATCTATAAAGATTTAAAGATTGTAGCTCCGAATGCTTTTACTCCGAACGGGCTGACCACAACTTTCCGGCCTCGTGTCCTAACGGCTACAGCTAATAAATTCAATATGAAGATTTATAATCGTTGGGGTAAGCTACTTTATGATACCAACGATGAATTTGCAGGCTGGAATGGTGTCGACAGGGATTCGGGGCAGATTGCGCCTACCGGAGCCTATGTCTATGTTATTGAGATTACTGACTCTACCGGTAAAACCTTGCGAAAAGTGGGGACAATAGCGTTGTTAGACTAAATTCTGCTCAAAAAAACAAGCGTATTTGTATCCGGTACAAATAAATAATTTTAAGAATCGAATTATTTTCCTATTTTTGTGCGGCAAGTAATAGAACGTAATTATTTGCCACATGACAACTCAATCTGATAAATTCGTCGCCGAAGGATTAACCTACGATGATGTTCTGCTCCTCCCCAGTTATTCTGAAGTTCTTCCGCGCGAGGTAAATACACAAACCTGGCTTACCAGGAAAATTAAATTAAACATTCCGCTTATTTCCGCAGCAATGGATACGGTTACTGAGTCGGCTTTGGCCATAGCTATGGCTCAAAGTGGCGGAATTGGTATTCTGCATAAGAACATGAGTATCGAACGACAAGCAGAGGAAGTACGTAAAGTGAAACGCTCGGAGAGTGGTATGATTCAGGACCCTGTTACTTTACACGATGATGCTTTAGTAGCGGAAGCTTCTAAATTGATGAAAGAAAACGGAATCGGAGGAATTCCCATTATTGACAAACAAGGTATTTTATTAGGAATACTTACCAATCGCGATCTGCGTTTTCAGAGAGATATGTCCGTAAAAGTTAAGTCGGTAATGACTAAAGAAAATCTGGTAACAGCTCCTAAGGGTACTGATTTAAAAAAAGCCGAACTTATTCTTCAGAAATATAAAATTGAAAAATTACCGATCGTAGATAAAAAAGGTAAACTCACCGGACTTATTACCTATAAGGATATACAGAAATTCAAAAACTTCCCGAATGCTTGTAAAGATGAACATGGCAGGCTACGTGTTGGCGCTGCGGTGGGAGTTACTGCAGATACACTGGATCGTGTTAAAGCATTGGTAAATGCGGGAGTAGATGTGATTGCTATCGATACGGCACATGGGCACTCTAAAGGTGTGATAGAAATGTTGAAACGTGTGAAAAAAGCATATCCTCAATTACAAATTATTGCCGGAAACATTGCTACCGGAGATGCCGCTAAAGCCTTGGCCGAAGCAGGTGCCGATGCGGTGAAAGTAGGGATCGGCCCGGGCTCTATCTGTACCACCCGTGTTATCGCCGGAGTAGGAGTACCTCAGCTTTATGCCGTGTATGAATGTGCTCTGGCTTTGAAAGGTACAGGGGTTCCGGTTATTGCCGACGGCGGAATAAAACATACCGGTGATATTCCCAAGGCTATCGCTGCAGGAGCAAGCAGCGTCATGGCAGGATCTTTATTCGCAGGAGTAGAAGAGTCGCCGGGAGAAACGATTATATATGAAGGACGAAAATTCAAATCGTACCGTGGTATGGGATCTATCGAAGCAATGGAAAGTGGTTCGAAAGATCGCTACTTTCAGGATGTGGAAGATGATATTAAAAAATTAGTCCCGGAAGGTATTGTAGGTCGTGTGCCTTACAAAGGTACCCTGTCGGAAGTAGTGTATCAGTATGTAGGAGGATTAAAAGCAGGCATGGGCTATTGTGGTGCGAAGGATATTGCAACAATGCAGAAAGCGCGTTTCGTAAGAATTACGGCATCAGGTATTCGAGAAAGCCATCCGCATGATATTATTATTACAAATGAAGCACCGAATTATTCGAGGTAGCTAATGAGATAATGATTTAATGTGATAATTAGCTAATTAGAGAATTCAATAGTGGGACAATTTTTTAATGGGATAACTAATTAATTGGAAAATTCAATAATGATAAACTGAAGAAAATCTTAGTTCGCTATCAATAATTATCACATTAGCCAATTACAGCATTAAAAATATCACAACTTGCATCATCGTACTCCCTCTTACATCCAAGAACTGTTAAATCGAAAGGTAGAGCAATACAATCGTCTGGAGTTTATTCAGAACGATCCCATTTGCATTCCGCATAAATTTTCGAAAAATACGGATCGGGAAATTGCCGGATTTTTTGCCTCGATATTAGCCTGGGGGTTACGTAAAACAATTATTAATAAATGTGAGGAGCTGTTCAGTTATATGGATAATGCCCCGTATGATTTTATTTGCCATCACGAAGAGCAGGATTTAAAAGTACTCATGAATTTTAAGCACAGAACTTTTGCGGCAACCGATCTGCTTTATTTTATTGCCTTTTTCAAAGATCATTACAGTAAATATAATTCTTTGGAAGATGCATTTATCCCGGTTAGGCGTATCGATGGGGAACCTTATATGCAAAATTGTTTGACCGTTTTCAAGGAACGGTTTTTCGCTTTGGATAATGTACCTCAACGTACTAAAAAACATATCAGTTCTCCTGCACAACAATCGGCATGTAAACGTTTGAATATGTTTTTACGCTGGATGGTGCGAAGCGATCAGGCAGGTGTTGATTTTGGAATCTGGAAACGTATAAAACCCTCGGAACTGACTTGTCCGCTCGATGTTCATGTAGATCGTACAGCACGTGGCCTAGGGCTTATTCAACGCAGACAAAGCGATTGGAAAGCAGCATTGGAACTTACAGATGCATTGAGTAGCTTTGATTCTAAGGATCCGGTGAAGTACGATTTCGCATTATTCGGCTTAAGTATTGAGGAGAAAATGTTTTCAAAATAAGTATCAGGTATTAATATGATTTCGTATCAAACATTACTCATGAAATTTGAAAGTAAAGGCGAGAAAACCGGCTGGACCTATATCGAATTACCTGCTCACCTTGCTCAAAAAATATTGAAGAACAATAAAAAATCATTTCGTGTAAAAGGTTATTTTGATAAAATAGAAGTGCAGGGACTATCAACAATACCTATGGGCGATGGTAATTTCATCATTGCATTAAATGCCGGCATTCGAAAAAAAATATACAAAGAAGCAGGCGTAATGTTAGATGTGCAACTTGAACACGATAAAGAATTTGTAATAACAATACCCGAAGACTTATATGTATGTTTGGAAGAAGAAAGATTGATCGATGGTTTTGAGAAGCTTGCAAAATCACATCAAAATTATTTTATCAATTGGATCAATAGCGCTAAAACAGAAGCGACCCGTACAAAACGCATAATGTTAACAGTAGATGCGATGACGAAAGGCTGGGATTACGGGCAAATGATTCGGGCGGATAAGGCAAAAAGAAAATAGTTTTTAAAAAAATATTCATGAAAAATTACATAACATTTCTTCTGTTACTATTTGTTGTCAGTATATTGTCAGCATGTAAGAAAGATGAAGGAGCAACAGGAGCAGGCTTTTCATTTATTCCTTTGCGTACATTTACTTACACAAAATCAACGAGTGATTTCAACGTATGGATTAATAAAATAAAAACTCCGTATGGGCTATACACTCCGGATGATTTTCTTGAGAATATGGAGTTTGATAATGCTGCCGCAATGAAATTCGTCAATCTCAATACTGTAATTCTGTTATCTTCGACAGCAGACTCCGATACACTTGAATATAAACTTAAACAGGATACTCTTTTCTTTGGTTTCTATATTGATTTCTTCGACACTACCTGGTATCTCCCAATAGGCAGATATAAGAACAACGAAATAATATTTGAACCTTATCAAATGTATTTGCATTTAGGGAACGATGGGATAACTATATCCAAGACCGGTTTTGGTAAATTAACTCCGGAAGTAGCACTCGAAGAAGTTGGATATAATGGCTTATTCGATATGCAGGAAAAAGATACACTTGCCATCGAGAACTATTCATTCTATTTTAATTAAAACATGCATCCATCAAACGATACCATAGTAGCTTTAGCAACAGCAAGTGGAGTAGGGGCCATCGCAGTTATCCGCCTTTCGGGTAAGGATGCCATTGCGATTTGCGCTTCGGTATTCCGGGGAAAAGATTTACAGAAACAAGCTTCCCATACGGTTCATTTCGGAACCATATACGATGGAAAAGATATAATCGACGAGGTGTTGGTGTCTTTATTTATTGCACCGCATTCCTATACCAAAGAAAATGTAGCCGAGATTTCCTGTCATGGCTCAACCTATATTATCGGGAAAATTATCCGCCTGTTAATTTCTAAAGGAGCAAGAGCCGCAAAGGCCGGAGAGTTTACTCTTCGCGCTTTTATGAATGGACAGTTGGATTTATCCCAAGCCGAAGCGGTTGCCGATTTAATAGCATCTCATTCCGAAGCATCCCATAAAATTGCCCTGCAGCAAATGCGGGGAGGATTTTCGAACGAATTGAAAAAACTGCGCGAGGAGTTAATCCATTTTGCTTCCCTGGTAGAATTGGAATTAGACTTTTCGGAAGAAGATGTAGAGTTCGCCAATCGCGATCAGATGAAAAATCTGATTGCTGAAATTCATCGGGTTATTATTCGCTTAATCGAATCCTTTGAGTTAGGGAATGTAATTAAAAACGGGATACCTGTTGTGATAGCCGGAAAGCCGAATGTAGGTAAATCGACCTTGCTGAATGTACTGTTGAATGAAGAACGCGCCATTGTATCCGAAATTGCAGGAACAACACGTGATACCATTGAAGATGAAATCAATATCAAAGGAATTCGTTTTCGTTTTATCGATACAGCCGGAATCCGCGAAACCGAAGACCGTATCGAAGCGCAGGGTGTGGAGCGTAGCATCGCAAAAATTCACAGCTCTGCCATTGTGATTTATTTGTTTGATCCGCAAGAAACCCGGGGGCCGGAACTGGAAAAAATCGTTAAGGATTTAAAGGCCATCACTGATGCGAATAAAAGTAAATTGATCCTGTTAGCTAACAAAGCTGATAAATACAAAGAGGTTCCGGAAGGGAAATTCACTTCGGATATTCCTTTATTAAATATTTCCGCTTTACACAAAACCGGGTTGGATCAGCTCGAAAAAGAATTGCTGAGCATTGTGAATACACAGGCATTACAAAGCGACCAAACCATCGTTTCCAATATTCGTCATCTCGAAGCTCTGCAAAAAACGGAAGAAGCACTAACACGCGTATTAACAGGAATCGATCAATCTGTCACTTCCGATTTTCTTACCCTGGATATTAAACAAGCACTGCATTACCTTGGCGAAATCACGGGGACTATCTCTACCGATGATCTGTTGGATAATATTTTTAGTAAGTTTTGTATCGGAAAGTAATCGCATTACTATTTCTATATAAAAGACACTATCATAATTTATACAATCTATACACGTACAAACTTTCGCCCTTCTATCTTTGTTATAAATAAACAAGATCGATTATATGAAACTTTATATAAAAAATATGGTTTGTAACCGCTGTGTGATGGTGGTAAAGCAGGAGTTGGAGAAAGCGGGACTTCAGCCCGAAAATGTGATCTTAGGCGAAGCGACAATTGCCGGAGAGATTTCTGAAGGCCAAAAGAAAGTCCTGGTGCAACGGCTAAACGAATTGGGTTTTGAATGGATGGATGATAAGAAAAGCAGAACCATTGAGAAAATAAAAAATCTGATTATCGATTTGGTTCACCATTTGAACGGTGAGCTGAGCGTGAATCTTTCCGGTTATTTATCGGAACGCTTACAACAGGATTATTCCTATCTCTCCAATTTATTTTCGGAAGTAGAAGGGACTACTATCGAGAAATATTTTATCGCACAAAAAATAGAGCGCGTAAAAGAACTTTTGGTGTATGACGAATTAACTTTGAGTGAAATTGCCTATCTCTTAAATTATTCCAGTGTAGCTTATCTCAGTAATCAGTTTAAAAAAGTGAGCGGATTAACACCCAGTCACTTCAAGAAAATAAAAGAAGCAAAAAGAATACCCATCGATCTGGTGTAAATCTTACAAACCTTTTCCAAAATAATGTAAAGACATAATCCCTTTTTCTTACGATCTTTGTATGCATCAAACAAACGATTGACATGGTAAAGGAAGAAAATCCCATTATATATATTCCATTGGAAGGCGTGGAGAGCGAGCATTGTGCACTTATTGTCGACAAAGGCTTAGCGAAAGTGAAAGGTATCCGTTCGCATAGTGTAGAGCTGAACAACAGCAGGGCAGGCATTATTACCGAAAATGAAAATGTTTTGCCGGAAGCTGTGCAGGCAATCCGCGATTTAGGCTATGGTGTAAGCAGTGTTAAAAAAACTTTTCCGGTATTAATGATGAGTTGTGCTTCCTGTGCGGTAAGTGTAGAGAGCATTATCCGTTCTCAGCGCGGTGTGCTGAACGCTTCCGTAAATTATGGAACCGGTACTGCTGTGATCGAATATCTTCCGAATATGATTCAGGCTATAGATATTCAACGTGCGGTACAAGCGGTAGGATACGATTTGCTGATCGAAGAGAGCAGCAAAGAGGCGGAAACCCTGGAAGGAATTCATCGGATCAATTATCAAAAGTTAAAGAATAAGACCATTTGGGCTGCGATTTTTACGCTTCCTATTGTTATTTTGGGGATGTTCTTCATGGATATGCCCTATGCGAACGAAATTATGTGGGTACTCTCCACTCCGGTAATTTTATGGTTCGGAAAAGATTTTTTTGTCAATGCCTGGAAACAAGCGAAGCATCGCTCGGCAAACATGGACACACTGGTTGCCTTGGGATCGGGTATTGCCTATGTTTTTAGTGTGTTTAATACACTCTATTCTAAATTCTGGCATGTGCGTGGTTTGCACGGACATGTGTATTTCGAAGCAGCAGCAGTCATCATTACTTTTATTTTATTGGGACGGTTACTGGAAGAAAAAGCGAAAGGAAATACTTCATCGGCAATCAAAAAATTAATGGGTCTGCAACCGAAGACTGTTACGCTTATTTCAAGCGGAGATGAACAAAAAAATATTCCGATAGAACAAGTTGTTAAGGGTGATATCCTATTGGTAAAACCCGGAGAGAGAATAGCGGTGGATGGATTGGTGATAGCGGGGAGTTCCTATGTGGATGAAAGTATGTTAAGTGGGGAATCATTACCGGTATTGAAACAGGAAAATGAGAAAGTATTTGCCGGGACTATTAATCAAAAGGGCAGTTTTCGTTTTCTTGCCGAAAAGGTAGGAGCAGAAACGATGTTAGCGCAAATTATCCGTACTGTGCAGGATGCGCAGGGAAGCAAAGCTCCTGTCCAAAAGCTGGTGGATAAAATTGCCGGTATATTCGTTCCGGTTGTTATTCTTATTGCGCTACTTGCTTTTACAGCATGGGTAATTTGGGGAGGGGAAAACGGGTTTTCACAAGGCTTGATCGCATTGGCTACCGTATTAGTTATTGCTTGCCCTTGTGCCCTGGGTCTTGCCACGCCAACGGCCATTATGGTCGGTATCGGTAAAGCTGCCGAACAGGGTATCCTGATAAAAGATGCGCAAAGTTTGGAGCTTGCAAAGAAATTGAATGCTGTAGTGTTGGATAAAACAGGTACCATCACCGAAGGAAAACCGGTAGTAACGAATAGCTATTGGGAAGATGAAAGGGATTTCTTTAAACAAATATTATTAAGTATTGAACAACAATCGGAACACCCATTGGCGGATGCTGTTGTGAACCACTTTGGCGGCAATATGGAAAGTGTTTTGCTTACAGGCTTTGATAGTCTGGTCGGTAAAGGTATCCGGGCTGTTGTGGATGCTAAAACCTATACTATTGGAAACCTGAATGCTATCAGGGAATTCGATATAAAAATTTCGGATCGCATGCATGAATATTCAGAACAATGGAGCGATGAATCGAAAACCGTGATATGGTTTGCCGATACGGAAAAAGCATTGGCTGTGTTAGCGATATCGGATAAAATTAAGGAGACTTCGGTTGAAGCAATACAAAAGCTTAGAGATTCGGGACTTAGGGTGTATATGCTTACCGGAGATAATGAAGCTACAGCGAAAGCGATTGCGGTACAAACGGGTATCAGCGATTACCGGGCAGAGGTTTTGCCCGGACAAAAAGCCGACTTTATTAAACAATTACAGGATGAAGGTAAAATCGTTGCAATGGTAGGGGATGGTATCAACGACAGTACGGCATTGGCGCAAGCGGATGTAAGTATTGCAATGGGAAAAGGAAGTGATATCGCAATGGATGTAGCGAAGATGACCATCATATCTTCCGATCTAATGAAAATTGCCGATGCAATTAAATTATCCAAACAAACGGTTGCTACTATCCGTCAGAATTTATTCTGGGCATTTATTTATAATATCATCGGTATTCCTTTAGCTGCCGGACTGATGTATCCGATTAACGGTTTCCTGCTGAACCCGATGATTGCCGGAGCTGCTATGGCCATGAGCAGTGTAAGTGTGGTAGGGAACAGCTTACGTTTAAAAATGAAGAAATAAGTTGAATATAATGATTATGACAATGGAAGGTAATAAAAAGAAGTACTTGTTTAAGACTAATATTAATTGCAGCGGATGCTTGGCTACAGTAAGCCCTTTCTTAAACGCAGCAGAAGGTATAGTAAGTTGGACTGTGGATATTACGAATAAAGATAAGGTACTCACGGTGCATCCGGATGGAATTTCCCCGGAGGGTGTGGTGGAAGTAGTTAAAAAGTCAGGATTTAAGATCGAAGCTTTGGATTGATTTTTTTGCTTCGATTAATCCTCTAATGTAAGATTGAGAATTATTCCGGGGCCTGAAACGATTTCCGGCTCCTGGTTTCGGAGGTTCAGGTAAATTGCTTTCTGACGTGTCCGGTTTTTACGTTGCAACAATTTTTTCAATAATTCCGTTTAGGGCAGTTGGTATTTTCAGTTGTATTTCGATTTCCCTGTTCTGCGAAGAACTTTGCGAGTGGTTATTATTTTTTACCGCGAAGAACGCAGAGAAGCATTCCATAATATTGTACAAACTTGTATTACGCAAAGGCCGCAAAGACTTTATTCGCCCGATACGAGTATTGTGTGATAAGTTTGTTATAAGTGTCTTGGCGAACTCTGCGAAAACCTTTGTGAACTTTGCGGTTAGAATGTAAAAAGCAATTATAGATCATTGAAAACCGGAAGGTGATTTTTTATGATGAATGAGGGGGGACACAAGTGGGGGAAGTATTAAAAATTATTCCGGGGATCTGAAACGATTTCCGATTCTTGGTTTCGGAGGTTCGGGTAAATTACGTTTGATGATATCGATGCTTGCATTTAATTCAAACCCGATTAAGAGAATCAGAGAGTTTATATATAGCCAAAGCATAATCACGATCAGTGTTCCGATCGATCCGTAAAGTTTATTGTAACTGCTGAAATTATTGACATAGAATGCAAAACCCAGTGAGGTTAATATACACAAGATGGTTGCCAGGGTTGAGCCGGCCGAAATGAAACGAAATTTTTTCACGGTAGCCGGACCGAAATAATAAAGCGTGGAGATTACCGAAAAAAACAGGGCCAGAATAATTATCCATTTCACAACGAAAAGCATATAGTACAAAAGCTTTCCTTTAATAATTTCATGTTCTTTCAAAAGGTTGATAAAAAATTCTCCAGCAACAATAAGTGAAACGGATACAATTACCAGCAATGAAATAAAGAAGGTGAGGAAAAGGGCTATCTGCCTTTGTTTAAAGGCACTACGCGTTTCCAGAATAAGTGAAGTTTTGTTAAAACTTTTCATAAGATTAATTACTCCATTTGTTGAGAAGAAGATGGCAGTGATAAAACCGATGGATAATAATCCGCCGTGTTGATTCTCTATAACATCGGTAAGGGTTGATTGTACTACAATGAAGGCATCTTGGGGTAATATCTGTAGAAAAATATACATCAGCTGATCCTGAAAATTGTTGACAGGTACATAAGGTATCAAGGTGAACAGGAAAATAGTTGCCGGAAAGATGGCTAATAAAAAGCTAAAAGCAAGAGAGCTTGCTTTGGTATGTAAATGCTCTTTCGGAATTTCTTTGGATAAAAATTCAAGAACCGTATAAATAGGTAATTGATCGAAACCGGTAATGGATGTTGACTTAGCCCAATAGATCAGCAGCCGATAGGGTTTAAGTTTTAGCAGAAGTCTGTGCAGCCATTTCATGAATCTCTTTATACGTTCAGATTAAATAAGGGTTTTAATTTTGAGAGTAAAATATCGGGGGCTAAGCATGGGCGCTTACTTTCAATATTTACGAATACCAGCATCGTCTCCCCTAAGTTAATCAATTCATCCTGCGTATTGTATAATTCGTAATAAAACAGGATACGTGTCGCCGGCATTTCTTTCAAGATAACTTTGATGCGGATCTCGTCATCGTAATAGGCAGGCTTAATGTATTTACACTTTAACTCCAGTACAGGCATCATCACCCCGTTTTCTTCAAAACCTTTATAGCTCAGGTTTAAACTGCGCAACATCTCTACCCGGGCAACCTCATATATCTCGGCATAATTACCATAATACATATAACCCATCTGGTCGGTTTCTCCGTAACGTACGCGTACTTTTGTTTCGAATATGAACATACTTATTTTTTTATGCCCCTTGCACTTAAGGCTCTTTGAAATTTTCGTGCATTCTCTTTATGTTGAGCAAAACTGCTTGCAAAAGCATGGTACCCCGAAAAATCATCTTTAGCACAGAAATACAAATAGCTATGTGTTTCATAATTTAATACCGCATCAATGGCTGCCTGCGAAGGCATACTGATCGGTCCCGGAGGTAATCCTCTGTACATATATGTGTTGTATGGAGAATCTTTTCGTAACAATTTGTTCAACACTCTTTGTATGCTAAAATCCCCGTTTGCAAATATAACAGTCGGGTCGGCTTCGAGTTTCATTTTTTTTCGTAAACGATTGATATATACTCCGGAAATTCTCGGCATCTCCGAATTAATCAATGCTTCCTGATCTACAATCGAGGCAAGTACACCTACTTCCTGACTGCTCATCTTTAAGGCATTTGCTTTCACTAATCGTTCCGTGTTCCAGAATGCCTGATACTCTTTCAACATCCTTTTCATAAAAGCTTTTTCATTGGTGTTCCAATAAAGCTCATAGGTGTTGGGAATAAACAGGGTGTAAATATTTTCCTTAGTAAAACCCAGTGTGTCAATATACATACTGTCGATAGCTGCCAGTAATTTTGCAGAATCTGCTTCTAATAATTTACTGATATGCCCGGCAAAATTAGTTTTTAGCCGGATGTCGCGGAAGCTTACTTTTACAGGACTCTGTTTTCCCGAACGTAGTAACTTTATCAGTTCCACATTGTGCATATTGGGTTTCAGCTGATACCTTCCCGGCCTTATATTTGTGTACTTCATCTTCTCGGCAACCCATTGAAAAGATTCGGTATTACGAAGCACCTGATGCTCTTTTACGATAGCAACAACATCTTCGAAGCTGCTTCCGGTAGGAATGTATAAGTATTCTTCATCGAATGGGCTGTTGATATTATTGCGAAATAATTTAACAGACAAGTCAATACCGTAAACGGTTAGTAAAGCGATCATGATGATCAGTGCAGAAATTATTATTTTTTTTCGGAATGATGTCTTACGTTTCATAGTGTGTTTAAGCGTTTAACAGCTTCCAAAGCCTGAGCATGCTTGGGATTAATTTTTAATATTCGGTTTAGATAGATAAGTGCTTCTTTGTTTTTATTTGTATAGACCAGTAAGGCTGCCTTGTTCAATAAAGCTTGTTCGTAATCGGGATCGAGTGCAAGGGCTTTGTCCAGTAAGCGTGTTGCTTCTTCAATACGGTTCTGACTTAAATAACTATACCCTAAATTCGATAAAGCAATAGTATGTTTGGGATATTCTTGTAAGATAAATTCATAAATAGATTGTGCTGCCTGTATGTTTCCTAAGCTATTTTCTACGCCGGCTTGTTTAATCAAAATATCTAAACGATAAGGAGACAAACTTGTTGCCAGTTTAAAATATTCCAGGGCTTTCGGATAGTTCTTGGCATTTACATAAGCCTCTCCGATCCGATAATAGGTCCAGTCGTCTTTTGCAAAATCACTCTTTTGTGTATTGGCTAAATTAATCAGTGCCGGATAGTTCCTTTGTAAAAAGTACAGGCGGATTTTATTGTTGAAATAATGACGCGGTGAAAATGCATCGGGTGCTTCCAGGTACTTACTTGCGGAATCGAGGTACATTATTTTATTGTCGAACTTTTCGAAATAGGAGAGATAAGCTTCTCCGATAGTATTGGCATCCGGGGCAGGGTTGTTAATTGCCGCTAAACCGATGAATTTTTTTATATCTTCTTTATTTTCTTTACTAATCGGAATTTGTATACGATGATCATGTACACTCACGTGTGGAATATCAATCGTACCGGTTTGGGGCATGTGGCATTTCCAGCAGTTGTCGTTATTTATTTTCCGGTTGTTAAGTGTTTCGGTACATAAAGGTAATTGTGAAAGCTCTTTATTTCCATGACAGGATTTGCAGGTATTATTGTATTGATTATCCCCTGTAAATTGTATACTTACATGCGGGTTATGACAACTGATACAGGTGAGTGATGAAACATTCTCATTTTTAACCTTACTGTTTATATAAGTACGTTGATTGGTATGAATTTTTTGTTTGGTACTTTCGATAAAACATTTACTCATCTTTAAACGATCTGCATGCGAAGCCATGATAAACTCTTCATTATTTCCTTCGTAACGGGGAAGAAAAACATTCATATAATCAGATAGTTTTTGTCCGGGGCGAAAATCAAAAAATGTTTTCCCTTCTTTGAGTATGGCATTTCCTTGCAGATGGCAGCGCTGACAAACATCTACCTGTAAGTCGTAGGAAAGTTTTTTTGGATTAACGATGGTATAGTCGATATGAGTTGCGGTGTCGACTAGTTTACCCAAAGCTTTTTCTTTTGCATGCAATGAGCCCGGTCCATGGCAACGTTCGCAATCAATACCCTGAGGTACACTGGTAAATTTATTACGGGATCCGGCAATAAAATTCGGATAGGCATTATGGCAACTCATACATTCCAACTCAATGGTTCTGCTGAAACGGGAATTATGTCCTCCCTCGAAACCCGGAGGAAGGTCCCACATTCCCTTTTGCGTATAATAGGTGAGAGGCATCTGGAAAAAATATCCGTTCTCTTCGTGCATATGCGAATTGGTATGTTGTCCCGAACCTATAATATAATTGACCCTTTCCACGCGCTTGTGGATGGTATCTTTATGTTCATCCAAACGAAACTCCATGATGTAAAAGTTATCGTTTTCGAAAAAAGGTTTATAATAAAAATCTAAATGCACATCGTAGATAACATCGTGTTTCGAAAATTTAGCGGCAGTTTTCTCACGAGTAGCCTCAGCGAATGATTGTCCCATGCCTGTTTGTAAAAAACTTTCGTAATGATTGTAATGGCAGGCTTTGCAGGCATCCATCCCAATATAAGCTACACTGTCGTGATGGTTTAGATAAACATATTCATTAGGGGAAGCAGGGTTTGTATTACAATAGATAGTCGTAAAGATGAATGTCGCAGAAAGTACAATCATGCATAAAAATAAGAAGCCCCGCTTTATATTCATCATGCCTTAAAAATACTAAAAATACTTAACGATGCGATTTTTCTATGCCCAGAATGCCACCTTTTAAATTGCGTATATTCCTGAAACCCGCAGCTTCTAAAAGTTGTTGGGCGGTTTTACTTCGGATACCGCGTTGACACAATACAACGATTTCATCCGATAAGTCGAAGTCTAGGTTTTCGATCTGCTCCGGAAGTTTCCCCAATGGAATATTTAATCCTCCTAAATTATAGGTATGATACTCTACCGGCTCGCGCACATCAATAATATGTATCTGCTGATCTGACTGTCTGCGTAACATAAATTCTTCGCTGTCGATTTCCAAGCCCATCCTTAGTTTTTATAAAATTTTAAAGTATTGGAGCGAAGTGTACGCATGTCGGTAACACGTACTAAATATAATCCTTGTGATAGATCCGCTACAGAAATACGTTCCGATATAAGCCCGGATTCATAGATTGTTTGTCCCAATAAATCGATTATTCTTACTTGATAATTCAGGGAATTATTCTTTTCTGCAAGATCAATATAAAGATAATCTCCGGCAGGGTTTGGGTAGATATTCAAGGCTAATTTTTGCGTTGATTTATTATTATTTATTCCTGAGACGATATCTTCATCCGAAAATACAGGGCGGATCATCGGAGAACCTACAACGCTTGTCGGCTCCCAACCCGCGGCTGTTGTTCTGTAAAATAATTTCGAACGGTTATCATTATTTACATCTAATCCTACGTTCATGAAGAAGTCGTTGCTTTGTACCCAGCCTACATAAAACTGGCCACCTACAATAATCGGGCTGTCTAAAACGTAAGAAACGAATCCGTTAATAGTATTTCCAAAAGCAGGGGTTAAGCTGGTTTTCTGATAAACAATTTCTTCGGGATTAATACTTTTCCAAATAGTTAAAGTAAATACATCATTCGTGGGCTCCGTTTGTTTGCGGGTAAAAAAGAATTGTACTTCGCGTAAAGTGTCGGGATTGGTGGCGTTAAACTCAAAAGCTACACGTCCCGCCCCGCCGTATATTCCATAACCGTTTTCGGCACTTCCATCATCATACGAAAAATAATTTCCGAAATGTTGAATAGCCACAACCGTATCGTTAAACTTGTTATTGTCGTTACCGACGTTTGTATAATATTTGGTTTGAATGTCGAAGGGTTCGTTGTACGGATTAATGGTAAACTTACGCGATTCTTCTTTTTGTGTGGTATTGGGAGCAAAGGGTTCCCCACGTGTTACTTCATCGAGTATAGCGCCGCTTTTCAGGTCGGTAGCTTCGAAAGTAAGCAATACGGTTACCGGACTGCTAAAATTATTTTTGATATTCACAAAATGATTATCCGCAATTAAAGCTGCTGAGAATTGATTATAAGGTATTGCCGAATAAGAATTCAACAAGGAAGTAGGTGCTGCATTAAAAGAAACATCTTCAATCAAGGTATCATTCGCCGAACGATTGCGGTCGAGCTCTAAATAATCGATATGCCAATGGTCATCTCCACCCAATAAAGACCCTTTGTTTTTAAATCGAAATTGAAAACCGCTGTATAAAAATTGAGGATCGGTAATCGGTATTAATATTTGTTGAAAGGGAGTACGTGTTGTTCCGGCAAACCGTTTTACCGGAATCCAGTAGCCCTGGTTGCTCGACTTAAATTCTAAAATAAGCGAATCTTTTGTATCCGGTCTTCTTCCGTTACCTTGTGGCTGCACAAAGAAACTTAAGTAAATAGAATCGGAAGCAGAATATTCTAAATTAATTGGTTGCGATGTAAGATAGTCGGCAATGCCAAAGTTATAGCTTGCATTCCCATAGGGTGCTCCCGCAGAATCGAAACCGTCGAAGGTTGCAACGCCAATGGATATGGATTCGTACCCGAATGTGTTATTTATATAAACATTGTTATCGAGCCATAAATCGGTACGGGGATAGATCCCTTTGGAAGAAAAATCATCGAAGAAGGGTAGGGATACAATTGATGATGTTCGTTGCTTATAGTTGAAGTAACCGGGGTGTTCTTGTAAGAATTTTTGAATCGTATGGTTTACTTCCATCGGCATAAGCATTTCTACTTGTGCCATAGAACGTTGAAAGCTAAAGAAGAAAAGTATAAAAATTAGTTTTTTCATGAGAAAGAAACGCTGATCTAAGCGTATTATTTTTATTCCTGATGTAAATAGATATCGATAGCTTCCCCCTGACTGATACTGCTCAGACTTGAATCGGTAGAAAATTCGGGTGATTGCATATATACCCGGGTATTCGAGCTGTCCTTAATCGGACCCTCGAAAATAACAGCACCTATAATAAGTTTCGAACCCTGAAGTACGAAGATAGCTTCTTCTAGGCTTAATCCGATCAGATTAGGAATTTTTACTTTGGTATTTCCAAACCCATCCCCCAAAATAAGATCCACTACCGAACCTTTTGGAAGCTGATATCCTTTATCAATACTTTCTCCATTATATTTAATTCCCAAAACGGCATTTTGTGCCAGGTCGGGCTGATAGATTAACTGCCCCACACGCAAGCCGTAACTTTCTATGATTGCTTTAGCTTCACGAAAAGAAACATCAATTAAATCGGGTAGTTTAACCGTTGGCGCTGCACCTGAAACAATGGTTAAATAAATGGTTCGGTATTCTTTTACCTGGGCACCGGCTTCGGGATCTTGTTCCAATACCGTACCTCCCGGAAGCTTATCGCTATAAGTTGAATCAATCACATAACGAAAATTCTGATTTTCCAATACCCTTGTTGCTTCCTCTGTCGGTAGATTGCGTATGTCGGGAACCGTAACCGATTCTCCGTGTT
The DNA here is from genome assembly GCA_964454645.1 of uncultured Sphingobacteriaceae bacterium. GTDB lineage: Bacteria > Bacteroidota > Bacteroidia > Sphingobacteriales > Sphingobacteriaceae > CAYVTM01. The sequence goes on from CAYVTM010000006.1 coordinate 94,266, forward strand.
TTGTATAGATATCTAATCCTTTGAAAACAATCAATAAGATTGCCGCAATACTTAGAATGGCAATTCCCAAATGTTTACGGAATGTTTTGCTCTTAAGAAACTGTATAAACTTCATAGTTGAATATTCGCTCAAACTTAAAGAAAAATCAGGAATAATAAAGATTTTGAGAATCCTGGTAAAAAATATTGCATTGATGTAAAAAAATAACGTTTTTTGATTATAATTGATTGAGACGATTTTCGTTTCCGTTTTAGAATATTCCGAACATCCATGAAAAAGAAAATAGCTTTGGTAGCAGGAGGTTTTACCGGCGAGTCTGTTATCTCTGTAAAAAGTGCTGCAATGATCGATAAACAAATAGACCGCAATCTCTATGATGTGTACCGGGTAATTATTGATCATGAGGGGTGGTATCATATCGATACACAGGAGAGCAAACATATCATCGATAAGAACGATTTCAGTATAAGCCTAAATGGAAATAAAGTTCGCTTTGATATCGCCTTTATCATTATTCATGGAAGTCCCGGTGAAGATGGAAAGCTCCAGGGATACTTCGATATGATCGGCTTGCCTTATACAACCTGCGATGCGCTAAGCTCTTCCGTTACCATGAACAAGAGTTATACCAAAGCCATCGTTGCCGATTTGATGCATATACATATTGCTAAGTCTGTACAATTATTCTCCCGACAAAAATATTCTTTGGATGAATTGAATAAGCAATTGAAATATCCGCTTTTTGTGAAAACAAATAATGGAGGAAGCAGTATCGGGATGAGTAAAGTGAATGAACCCGGTGCTTTGCAGGAGGCTATAGACAGAGCCTTCCGGGAGGATGATCAGATTATTGTAGAAGAGTTTATCAAAGGGCGGGAGTTTACGGTAGGGGTGGTTCGTTTGCAAGGTAAAGTTCAGGTATTACCTTGTACCGAAATTGTTCCTTCCAAAGAGTTTTTCGATTACGAAGCAAAATATACCCCCGGAGTTACCGATGAGATTACTCCGGGGCGTTTGGCTTCCGAAGAGCGCGCGCGAGTAGAAGTAATGGGCTTACAAATATACAATCGTCTCAATTGCAGAGGTGTGGTACGTGTCGATTTTATTATCGATGAGCCGGGAAATATTTATTTTCTCGAGATTAATACAGTCCCCGGACAAACCGAAACCAGCTTAATTCCACAGCAAGTACTTGCTTCGGGCATGGATTTAAAAACCTTTTATGGGCAGTTAATCGAGGAAAGTTTTTAATACCTGATTTTTAAATACTGTACTTCTCGATAATCCAATCGGGAATGATTTCCGCTCTGCCGGTTTGGGTATTAATCATGGTATAGTGGAATACTCCATCGCAACAAAGCTTATTCGTTTTTTTATTTTTAATCTCGAAAGCAACCACACAACCCTTTGTTTCAATTTCTACGATTCTTGTCTTTACTAAAAAGCGATCGCCCAAACCCAAAGGACGTTTATATTCGATCACCGCTTTGCGTACTACCCAACCATAGTTGTTTTTCAGAAATTCTTCCATCGAGAAATGATAACAACTTTCCATTTGTTCGTAGCGCGCAGCCAATACATAATCGAAGTATTTGCTGTTATGAACATGTTGGTTCATATCAATGTCATCGGGGCGTACCTGTAATTCGGTTTCGAAGGAACTATAGGCTTTTTCAGAGGTAGGATCCATGCAACAAATAAAGGCTTTATTTCCCGGAAAGGCAAAAGACGGCAGTTCGATAGGCGGAATATAGAAGCTTGATACAGAGTAATTAATAAAAATCAGTATTCATTTAAAGGGCGTTTTTCGGAATTTTCAGGCACTCTAAAAACTCTATAAAAAATATATTAAATATCTGACTTGCAATGTATTGTAAATATTACGGACTTAGGTTTGGCAAAGTCGGCGGATTGGTTTATTTTTGCTGTTCTAATAATTCACATATTGTTTAACGCTTTAGTACCATTCAAGAAATGTATTTAAGTAACGAAAAGAAAAAAGAAATTTTCAAGTCGTTTGGAAAAAACGAAGCTGACACAGGAGCAGCAGAGGGTCAAATTGCATTATTTACCCACAGAATCAGTCATTTAACTGAGCATTTGAAGAAAAATCGTAAAGATTTCTCTACACAATTAGCATTGACTAAGTTAGTTGGAAAAAGAAGAGCACAGTTGAACTATTTAATGAACAAAGATATCGAACGTTATCGCGCAATCATTAAAAAACTAGATCTTAGAAAATAATTTTTTCATGTTTTATGTTTTAAGAGCCGTCTCCGGGGGAATCCCGGAACGGCTTTTTTGCGTTATATTGTCGGGCGTATGAAAAAATAAGTACCTTTGACACGATTTAAAAAAATATATATGTCGAAAATTGGAATAACCCACGAATTTGAGATGGGTGATGGAAAAAAGATTTCCATCGAAACTGGCAAATTAGCCAAACAAGCGGATGGTTCCGTTGTAGTAAAAATGGGAGATACGATGCTCCTGGCCACAGTAGTTTCTTCACAAGAAGCAAAATCAGGCGCCGATTTCTTACCCTTATCTGTTGATTATCAGGAAAAGTACGCCTCTACCGGACGCATACCCGGAGGATTTTTACGCAGAGAAGCGCGTTTATCGGATTATGAAGTTTTGATCTGTCGTTTGATTGACCGTGCTTTACGCCCGATGTTTCCCGAAGATTATCATGCCGATACACAGGTAATGGTATCTTTAATTTCTGCCGATAAAAATATTATGCCTGATGCATTAGCGGCATTAGCGGCATCAGCAGCCATAACAATCAGTGATATCCCTTTCAACGGCCCTATCTCTGAAGTACGTGTCGCTCGTATTGACGGCCAGTTTGTGGTCAATCCTACTATCTCCGAATTAGAACTTGCGGATATTGAATTGGTTGTAGCCGGTTCGGCAAGAGATATTTGTATGGTTGAAGGGCAGATGAAAGAAGTATCGGAAAAAGAAATGGCCGATGCAATCATGTTCGCTCATGAAGCTATTAAATTACAGGTACAGGCACAATTAGATTTCCTTGCAAAAGTTGGAGCAAAAGAAAAACGCGGCTATAAACATGAGCCCGATGCGAATGAAGAATTGGCAAAAGAGATTCATGCTTTCGCCTACGATCGTATTTATAATGTTGCCAAATCGGCTTTGGGTAAAGACGAACGTTCAGCAGCTTTTAAAGAAATACGTGCAGAGTTTGAAGCGACAGTTCAGGAAAAAATGGAAGATGCCGATTTTGCATTCCTCTTGAAAAAATATTTCCACGATTTGGAATACGATGCCGTACGTGCCTTAATCTTAGATGAAGGAAAACGTTTGGATGGAAGAGGAACAAAAGATATCCGTCCGATTTGGTCGGAAATATCATACCTGCCTTCCGCGCACGGTTCTGCAATCTTTACACGCGGTGAAACACAATCGCTCACTACGGTTACCTTGGGAGCAAAAACCGATGAGCAACTGATCGACGGTGCGATGTTTTACGGATACAATAAATTTTTATTGCATTATAATTTCCCCGGATTTTCAACCGGTGAAGTACGCCCTAACCGTGGCCCGGGAAGAAGAGAAATCGGTCATGGTAACTTAGCGATGCGTTCGCTGAAACAGGTATTACCTCCCGATGATCAAAACCCTTATGTAATCCGTGTGGTATCTGACATCCTGGAATCGAACGGTTCATCATCAATGGCTACGGTTTGTGCAGGAACACTTGCTTTGATGGATGCCGGTGTAAAAATTAAAGCACCTGTATCGGGAATTGCAATGGGATTAATTACCGACAGTAAATCAAAAAAATATGCCATCCTTTCGGATATCTTGGGTGATGAAGATCATTTAGGAGATATGGACTTTAAAGTAACCGGAACGATTAATGGTATTACTTCTTGTCAGATGGATCTGAAAATCGACGGACTATCCTTCGAAACATTAGCGGAAGCATTGGAACAGGCCAAACAAGGCCGTCATCATATCTTAAATGAAATGATGAAAACGATTGATGCTCCACGGGAAGATTATAAGCCACATGCTCCTCGTATCGTTGAATTACGTATTGCGAAAGAGTTTATCGGTGCGGTGATCGGACCTGGTGGTAAGATCATTCAGGAAATGCAGCGTGAAAGCGGTGCAACCATTAGTATTGATGAGGTAGATAATGTGGGAGTGGTTCAGATTTATGCGGATAATAAAGAAGCAATCGATTTTGTATTTAATAAGATTAAAGGAATTACTACCGTTCCGGAAATTGGTGAAGTGTACGAAGGAAAAGTAAAATCGATTATGCCTTTCGGTGCCTTTGTGGAAATCCTGCCGGGTAAAGACGGCCTGCTACACATTTCGGAAATCGATTGGAAACGATACGAAACGATGGATGGGGTGTTGGAAGTAGGGGAAGAGGTGAAAGTGAAATTACTGGATATCGATAAGAAAACCGGTAAGATGAAGCTTTCGAGAAAGGTGTTGATACCCAGACCTGATAAAAAAGAAGAAGCTCCAAAAGCTGAGTAATAAAAAAAGCCCCAGGTATTTGGGGCTTTTTTTATGAGATAAATCCTAGCGTTGAAAAAATAACCTGTTATATTAAAAAATACTTGTACTTAATAAGTTTTTTCTTTGCCCGGGAGTCTGTAATTTTATGTGTATAAAAATTATGCTGGATTCACTTAAACTTGAACACCTTTTATTGATAGATATTGAGACAGTCCCTCAATACCCGGATTTGGCTATGGTCCCGGAAGAGGAACGTATTTTCTGGGATAGAAAGGCCGGCTATCTGAATAAAGACGCTGTGGAGGAGGGCCGTTTTTATGAACGTGCAGGGATTTATGCCGAATTTGGAAAAGTAGTATGTATCAGTCTCGGGAAATTTATCAGACAGGGAAACAACGCCTTCCATCTCAAAATTAAAAGTCTGTTCCATACCGATGAGTTGAGTCTCCTGAAAGAATTCACACACATCTTAAATGCTTTGCCCCGCGGTATTCGCTTATGTGCACATAATGGTAAAGAATTCGATTTCCCCTATTTATGCAGAAGATTACTTATCAATGAAATTCCTCTTCCCGCTTTACTCGATATGGCGGGGAAGAAACCCTGGGAAGTTAATTTTATTGATACTTTGGAATTATGGAAGTTCGGGGATTATAAACACTATACCTCACTCGATCATTTAGCCTTGCTTTTTAAACTGGATACTCCTAAGGATGATATCAGCGGTGCTGATGTAGCAAGGGTATATTGGAAGGAAAAGGATTTGGAACGCATTCGTATCTATTGCCAGAAGGATGTAGTTACCTTGGCCCGGCTTTTAATGAAGTTTAAGGGAATGGATTCCTTACAGGACGATAAAATCATCTATGTTTAAAAACGCATCTTTCTTTCTTTTTTGAAATCAAACTCGAAAATTATTGGTATGTTTATTCGTCGTCAGACAGGTTTAATACCTTTGATTGAGTATGAGTAAAATTTTATCGGTCTCCAACTTATCCGTTTCTTTTCAAGCTGAAGAAGGCATTGTGAAAGCCGTAAATGCATTATCTTTTGACCTAATGCGCGGAACGGTCACGGGAATTGTGGGAGAATCGGGCTCGGGTAAATCCGTAAGTTCTTTAAGCATTATGCGTTTGATACAACAAACGAACGCGCTTATCGAAGGAAGTATCGTTTATCATAACAAACAAACGGAGGTGGAACTTTTAACGCTGAACGATGAAGAGATGCGCAGCTATCGGGGAAACAAAATCGCAATGATTTTTCAGGAACCCATGACCTCGCTTAATCCCGTAATTACTTGTGGTAAACAGATTACCGAAGTAATACGCCTGCATAAAGGGATCGATTTTAAATCCGCGAAGCGTAAAACAATAGCCTTGTTTGAAGAAGTGCAACTGCCTCGTCCCGAACAACTATTCGATGCTTATCCGCATCAATTGTCGGGAGGACAAAAGCAGCGGGTAATGATTGCCATGGCGCTTTCCTGCGATCCGGAATTACTAATAGCCGACGAACCTACTACTGCTTTAGACGTAACCGTACAAAAAACAATCATTGAGCTCCTGCTTCAGCTAAAGAAAGAAAGAGGGATGAGTATGATTTTTATCTCGCACGATTTAGGGGTGATAGCTGAAATTGCCGATCAGGTAATTGTGATGTATAAGGGAGATAAAGTAGAATCAGGAAAAACGGAACAAATTTTCGCATCTCCCAGGCACCCTTATACCCAGGGGCTTTTAGCCTGTCGCCCTTCTTTGGATTATCGGTTGAAAAGCCTTCCGGTCGTTTCGGATTTTATGCGTATAGGGAGGGGAGGCTCTGTAGAAAATACCGGTTTGACGATTGAGCAAGTGAGAAATGTGTATAGCTATTTGCCTGACGAGTACGATGCACGTAAGCAAAAATTATATGCACAGACACCTTTGTTGCAGGTGAAAAATCTGAATGTGCATTTTCCTGTTAAGAAGGGTCTCTTCGGAAAAGTAAATGAGTATATAAAAGCGGTGGATGGGGTAAGCCTGGAAGTATATCCCGGGGAAACATTGGGCTTGGTGGGAGAGTCGGGTTGTGGAAAGACTACCCTGGGAAGAAGCATTCTCCGCCTGATTGAGCCGGAGGCAGAAGCTATATGGTTTGAAGGCGAAAATATCCTGGAATTTGATAAAGAACGTTTGCGTAAGCATCGTAAGAAAATGCAAATAATCTTTCAGGATCCCTACTCTTCTTTAAACCCGCGCTTCACCATAGGCCGGGCGATTATGGAACCGATGCAGGTCCATCAATTACATGCGAACGATAAACAACGTTTGGAAAAAGTAATCGACTTACTCGAACGTGTAGGACTCAAAGCCGATCAGTTCAATCGTTACCCTCATGAATTTTCGGGCGGTCAACGTCAACGTATCTGTATTGCCAGAGCGCTGGCATTGGAGCCTTCCTTTATTATTTGCGATGAATCGGTGTCGGCACTGGATGTGTCGGTACAGGCGCAGGTGCTGAATTTGTTGGCAGAACTGCGCGAACAATTTAACCTGAGTTATGTTTTTATTTCCCACGACTTATCCGTTGTGAAACATATTTCCGACCGCATGCTTGTGATGAACAAAGGAAAAATCGTGGAGATGGGTGATCCCGATGAAATTTATCATGCACCGAAAGATGCCTATACCCAAAAATTAATTCAGGCGATTCCCAAAGCCGGGAAGAGCTACAACACTAATTCATAAAGAATGACTAAGAAAAAAAATAGTGCCATAAAGAAAATACTTACACAGTTAGTGTTGGATATTTTTGCCGATAATATCAATCAAAGCCTTAACTATAAACAAGTTTCCTCTAAGCTTAATGTCGATGATAACGATACCCGGCAGATTATTCTGGAGATTATTTTAGAAGAGGTAGAGAAGGGAATCATTGTAGAAAAAGAAAAAGGGAAATATCAATTTAAAGAACGCCCTAATCATGTCGAAGGTAGAATTGATCTTACCCAAAGCGGTTCAGCATACTTGATTGTAGAAGGGATGGATGAAGATATTTATATTGCACCCCGTAAGCTCAGGAATGCTTTACATGGAGATATCGTAAAGGTTTTTGTGTATGCAAAACGCAGTGGAAAATATTTGGAAGGAGAAGTGTTAGAAATTATACAACGTGCTAAAACCGATTTTACGGGAGTGGTTCAGGTTCTTCCACGCTTTGCTTTTCTTGTTCCCGACAATAAGAAAATGCAGCACGATATCTTCATTCCGCTCGATAAACTGAATGGTGCGGAAGATGGAATGAAAGCCGTTGCACACATTACCGATTGGCCCTATGATGCAAAAAATCCTATAGGAATCATTACGCATGTGCTGGGGAAAAAAGGAGAGCATGAGACAGAAATGAATGCCGTATTGGCTGAGTTCGGATTCCCACTTTCATTTCCCGATGAAGTAGAGAAAGAATCGCAGGCAATTAGTTCAACGATTAGTGATAAAGATATTGCAAAGCGTAAAGATTTCAGAAAAACACTAACCTTCACCATTGATCCGGTCGATGCGAAAGATTTCGATGATGCCATATCTTTCAAACGATTGGCCAATGGAAATGTGGAAGTAGGAGTACATATCGCCGATGTATCGCATTATGTACAGCCGGATACGGCTCTCGATGCCGAGGCTTTCGACAGAGGTACTTCTGTATATCTCGTCGGGAAAGTGATTCCTATGCTTCCGGAAAAATTATCGAACGACTTATGTTCATTAAGACCGCATGAAGATAAGCTTACTTTTTCGGCAGTGTTCGAATTGGATGCCCGGGCACATGTAGTGAATGAGTGGTTTGGCCGAACCGTTATTCATTCCGACCACAGATTTGCCTATGAAGAGGTTTGGGATATTTTGCAAACCAAATCCGGCGATTATGTTGAAGAGCTTACCCACTTAAACGACCTGGCGTATAAGCTTCGCGAGGCTCGTTTTAAAAATGGAGCTATCAATTTTGAAACAACGGAAGTGAAATTTAAACTCGACGATGCCGGTAAGCCAATCGGAGTGTATGTGAAAGAACGGAATGATGCACATAAATTAATAGAGGATTTTATGTTGCTTGCCAATCGTAAAGTTGCCGAGTTTATTGCTACTAAAGGGGATAAAAAGAAAACGCTTACCTATGTTTATCGGGTTCACGATGCTCCCGATACGGAAGCGCTGGATGGCTTCGCAAAGTTTGCAGCCCGTTTCGGCTATAAGATTCAAACGAAGAATCATCGTGAAATATCAAAATCGCTGAACCAATTGATGAGTGATGTGGAAGGGAAAAAAGAACAGAATGTATTAACGCATCTTGCCATTCGTTCCATGGCGAAGGCTATCTATACTACTAAAAAAACTTCGCATTACGGACTGGCTTTCGATTATTATACGCATTTCACTTCACCCATACGCCGTTACCCGGATGTGATGGCGCATCGGTTATTGCAAAATTATTTGGATGGCGGGAAATCGGTAGATGTCGAAGCGTATGAAAAGCTTTGTCTACATGCTTCGCAGATGGAGAAACGGGCTGCCGATGCTGAGCGTCTGTTCATTAAATATAAGCAGGCCGAATACCTGATGGATAATATAGGAACCATATACGATGGAATTATCTCGGGAGTAACGGAATGGGGAATTTATGTGGAGATTATCGAAAATAAATGTGAAGGTATGATCCGCCTGAAAGAGATTGATGACGATTTTTATGTATTGGATCCGGCAAATTATTGCATCATCGGGCAAAGAAAAAAGCGTAAATATCAATTGGGAGATGAGGTGAAAATTAAAGTAAAGAAAGTAGATTTGTCGAAGAAACAGATCGACTTTCAGTTGATAACTGATGGGCCTCGCAAAGAAGAGCGGGCGTCTTCAAAATCAACAGGGAGAAAAGGTCGTTAGTGGATATACTATGATTAAAAGATATCAAAGTTTAATACTTGCCGAATCCGAGCTGAATAATTTTCGCAAAACACCCGTAGAATTATACGAGCCCATCGCTTATATGCTTAGTTTGGGAGGCAAACGCTTGCGTCCGGTATTGGTGTTGATGTCGGCAGAACTTTTCGGAATCAAAGCGGAACAAGCTTTGAAAGCTGCAATGGCTATAGAAACTTTCCATAATTTTACATTGATGCACGACGATATCATGGACAATGCCCCTTTACGCAGAGGAAAGCAAACGGTACATGAACGCTGGAATATAAATACAGCGATCCTTTCGGGCGATGTAATGCTGGTAGAATCCTACAAGTTATTGATGTATTATGAGGGGGTGGGACTCGGTGAATTGTTAAACCTGTTTAACCGTACTGCTACGGAAGTATGTGAAGGACAACAGATAGATATGAATTTCGAACATCGCGATGATGTATATATTCCCGAGTACATACAAATGATCAGACTGAAGACAGCGGTATTGTTGGGAGCTGCTTTGCAAATGGGAGCAATCATTGCTAATGCTTCGAAAGAGGATGCCGAAAGGATTTATACTTTTGGGGTTAACTTAGGGATTGCCTTTCAATTACAAGATGATTACCTGGATTTATATGCCGATCCTGATAAGTTCGGAAAACAAGTAGGAGGGGATATTCTTTCCAATAAGAAAACCTATATGCTTGTAAAAGCAATGGAATTGGCTGTTGGCAGGGATAAGCAGGAGCTTGACTTTTGGTTGAATGCAAAAATTTTTAAGGCGGAAGATAAGATTGAAGCAGTGAAACAAATTTACAATCGTCTGAACATTACCGACTATATCGCAAAAGAAAAGCAGCATTATGTACAATTAGCATTCGGCCAGCTCGATGCGATAAAAGGCGCGGCTGATACGCAACAAATTAAAATGATTCGAGAATTTGCCGAAGGATCATTAATACGGGAAGTATAATCTGATCTTTTAAAAATACTGGTTGATACCGAATACATATCCCCGTTCTTTCGAGTTTTTTACATTGATTCCATAATCAAAGCGAACATTAAGACTATGGAGTTTTAAGATGAATAAGCGTAATCCTCCGCCTATAAACGTCTTGCCAATGTCAAAATTATTGAAAAGTGTTTCACGGGGTTTGAGGTATTCGATATGTCCGATATCGCTGAAGGCTACAACACCAACAGCTCCGAGGCGATTGCTGAATACCGTTTGCCTATGCTCAATGTTCAGGGTAATCTCGGAATTTCCGCGAATGGGCTTATTCCCGATACCCCGTATGTTTAAATAACTGTCGAGATAATAAGGGCCGAAAATCGTAAGCTGATCACTGGATAATCCGATACGTGCGCGTACGGCAAAATTTCCGGAGGGATAAGGATGGGCAAAGTATTTAAACTCATTTTGTAAACGCAGGTACCCTTTTGTATCAATAGTTGTATTGATGAAATAATTATACTCCGCAGTGAATTCATTTTGAAATCCTTCAACATAACTAAACGTATAATTCAGGTGACGATTCGTAATAATATTTCTTACTAAGATTCTTTCCCAGTTTTCACGTATGCTTAGGGGAATATCATTGTCTGAACGTGTTACATAATCTTCCTTAAAATAGCCTGTACCTAATTTCAGGAAAGTATGTATGTCGAAATCTTTTCGGTAATATACAAAAGCTTGATATTGATTATAATTAAGATCAACACGATAATTGGAGTTATTGAATAGATACAGGGGTTCGATGGTAGAATTCAACTGAAGGTTAAATCCGATACCGTTTCCCTTTTTGAAAATATAGGGATAATCACCGCTAAGCATCACCGAGAAACGCATAAAATATTTCAGGTATAGACTTAACTCGCCTCCTTTACCCAAAGAATTGAAATCGTTGAAACCCGTTTGAATACGGTAAAGCCCGTTTGCGATACCAATATCGAGATTGGGTAGTAAGGTAAACACTTCCTGCATTTTAAACTCTACCTGTATCGTTGAATCGGGGAGAGGATGAACAGCATATTCAACATATTCAAACAGTTTTAAATTTAGCAACTGTTGCCGGTCTCTCTTTAATTGGGCAGAGTCAAGAACTGTGTTGGGGTGGCTGTGTACAAAATTATAGAGGTAAGAATAATTAGTGCGTTCGAGCCCGGTGAAAATCAGCGATGAGATTTGCTGTGCATAAATCGACGGTGTCGTAATACAAGCAACAAATAATAGTAATAATACTAATTTATATTTCTGCAGGATCATCTAAAAGTAAGGCTTCTTGTTGTAACTGCATTTTATCAATGGGAACAACACCTACTTTCTCGCATACCAATCCTCCGGCTAAATTTGCAAGTGCTGCGAAAAAAATTGCCGGAGTTTTTTTAGCCAATCCTAAAGTAGCAATGGAAATAACCGTATCGCCGGCACCCGATACATCCGATATATTACGAATGTGCGCAGGTATGTGATGGTATTCTTTGTCGTTTATAATGAAAACACCATGCTCGGATAAAGTAATCATAACCATATCAGCCTGAAGTTTTTCCTTTAACTGCTTTGCCGCTGCCCGTAAATGCTCCGGTTGTGTATGGTCAAATTCTATCTTTAAACCCTCCTTTAATTCTTTCAGATTCGGCTTAAATAAAGTTACTCCTTTATAAGCCAGAAAGTTCCTTTTTTTAGGATCGACAACCACCGGAATCGAACGCTTCTTTGCTTCTGAAACTACGAAGGTAATTAGCTCCGGATTGATTACCCCCTTGTCGTAATCTTCAAAAATGATGGCTTCAATAGTATGTTGTTCCAATAGTTTTTGAATACGTTCCAATAAAGTTTGTGTTTGTGCTTTTGTCAGTTCTGCATCACTTTCATCATCAATACGCATCAGATGCTGATGGTGAGCGATAGCACGGGTTTTAACGGTTGTACTTCTGTTTATATCCCGGACAATACCTTCGGTAGAAATAGATTGTTGAATAAAAAGGTCTGTCAGTAATTTACCGTTTGCATCGTCTCCAATCGTTGTACATACAATAGGTACGGCACCCATCGATTGTAAATTCAGCGCTACGTTTGCGGCTCCGCCCAGGCGATCTTCTTTCTTTTGTACCGATAATACCGGGACCGGCGCTTCGGGTGAGATGCGATCTACTTTACCCCACAAATATGAATCAATCATTACATCTCCAATCACCATAATTTGGGTTTGGTTGAATGAAGTAAATAAATTATTGATATAAGATGACATATATGCTTTTGCTAATTCAGTTTTGACAATGCCAATTTTATTCGGCTTATTGCTTTGGTTAAATTTTCTTCGGAAGTAGCATAAGAGATACGGATATTTGTATCACCACCAAATGCTTTCCCCGTAACAACTGCTACATGAGCTTCATTCAATAAATACATACACAAGTCTTCTGCTGTATTTATTTGTATATCCTGATAAGATCTTCCTAAGTAATCACTGATGTCAGGGAAAAAATAGAAAGCTCCTTCAGGTTTGTTTACATGCATTCCCGGAATTTCGGAAAGTAAATTATACACTAATTCTCTGCGTTTTTCAAAAGCCTTTTTCATTTCGAAGGTAGGCTTTAAGTCCGAATCCAATGCTGTAATAGCAGCACGTTGTGTAATGGAATTGGTTCCCGAAGTAAATTGTCCCTGCATTTTATCGCAAGCTTGAGCAATGTATTTCGGAGCTGCCATATAACCTAATCTCCATCCCGTCATGGCAAAGCCTTTAGATAATCCGTTGATAACGATACAACGATTATGTACGCTATCGAACTGTGCAATGGAAGTATGCTTTCCTACGAAATTAATATGTTCGTAAATTTCATCGGAAATGATTAATATGTTCGGATATTTTTTTAATATCTCTGCTAAACCGGCAAGTTCTTGTTCGGAATAAACCGACCCTGTCGGATTACATGGCGAAGAGAAAATGAGTAGTTTGGTTTTCGGTGTGATTGCTTCTTCCAATTGCTTCGCAGTAATTTTAAAATTACTTTCAACTGTAGTTTTTATGTAAACCGGAACTCCTTCCGAAAGTTTAATGATTTCGGAATAAGAAACCCAATAAGGTGCGGGGACAATTATTTCATCTCCCGGATTTACAATCGAAAGCATCGCATTAGCGATGGATTGTTTAGCTCCTGTAGAAACAACAATCTGATCGGGGGTATAGTTTAATTGATTGTCGCGTTTGAGTTTTCTGCAGATCGCTTCACGTAAATCTAAATATCCCGAAACCGGTGTATAATAGGTATAATTCTCGTCGATTGCTTTTTTTGCAGCTTCTTTAATATGATCCGGAGTATGAAAATCAGGCTCTCCTAAACTTAAACTGATGATATCAATGCCTTGAGATTTCAGTTCACGACTCATTTTAGCCATCTTCAGCGTTTGAGATTCGCTAAATAAATTGAGCCTATCCGATAGTTTTATCATGCAATAGTATGTTTAATGAAAGGGCTAAGATACTAAAATCCCAATTTATTGAAATGTATATCTCAGACTTAATCCTGTATATAAATGATAATAGCTCTCAAATGTTTTGTTGGCATCGGTAAGCGATTGGGACAGACGCAGATTGACACTAAACTGCTTATAAAATTGGTATTCGAGTCCCCCTGTAACACCGGCATCCAAACGATAGAAATCATTCATACGATCGTACTCGATTTCACTGTTGGTATCGGTATAGCTGGCATAAGTAAGTGTAGCGGCATAGATACCCATTTGTACCCGAAGTTCGGGCATGATAAAATAGGTATATAGTAAGGGAATGTCGATATAATTTACTTTGAACAAAGTGTCTTGTACCTGATTCCAGTCATTCAGTATATCGCGACTTCCTTTTTCTGAGTATAGTACTTCGAATTGCCAGGCGCCCCGGTTCGAAACTTTCCGGACAACTCCCAGTCCGCCCTGTAATCCGTATTTATTGAATCCCGCCAATCCATCCCCATTGATTTGTGAAGCATTAAAGCCCCCGATAACTATTAATTTGAATTCCTGAGCACGTAATCCGGAAAATGTTAACAGTAACAGAAAGAGGAATACTATTTTTTTGATGAACATAATCAATACAAAACATGAATTTAATATGAATATGTTTAAAGATATTCAAAAAAATACTGAAATTAGAAAAGAAATTCATTCCTGTGGAATATACTAAAAAGAAAACGAGACTTATTGTATGGGCATTACTTATCGGTTGTCTCCTTACTATTTCCAAATTTGTTGCTTATTATATTACTCAATCGAATGTTGTCTTAACAGATGCTCTCGAAAGTATTATTAATATTGTAGCCGGCGCCTTTGCCTTTTACAGCATTTATTTAGCAGCAAGACCTAAGGATCGTAACCATCCTTACGGTCATGGTAAAATAGAATTTTTTGCGGTAGGATTTGAAGGGGCCTTGATTTTTCTGGCAGGTATTGTAATTATTTATAATGCCGTATCAGGAATTCTTTCACCACAAAATATTAATAGAATTGAGGAAGGTGTGATTATTACCGCTGTTGCGGGTGTAATAAATTTTGTCTTAGGGATTTTTCTGAAACGAAAAGGGAAAGAATTAAAATCCATGACTTTGGAAGCCGATGGGCAACATTTACTTGCGGATAGTTATACCAGTGCGGGTTTGGTTTTGGGATTGTTGATTATTAAGTGGACGGGTTTTGTATTGCTCGATAGTTTGCTGGCTATGGCTTTGGGGCTGATCATTCTGTATAACGGATATAAGCTTTTGCGTAAGTCGGTATCGGGATTAATGGATGAGGTGGACCTGAGTTTGGTTAAACAGATTGTTGCGGTATTGCAAGTGAATCGTAAATCCGACTGGATAGATATTCATAATTTAAGAGCACAAAAATACGGTGCCGATTTGCATATCGATTGTCATCTTACTTTGCCATATTATTATGACCTCAATCAAATGCACGATGAGGTTACACGTATAGAACAACTGATTGTACAAAAACAAAATACCGGAGTAGAACTTTTTATTCATGTAGATCCCTGTATTCCGGAATGTTGCTCATATTGTAATGTGCAGAATTGCGAAGTACGCGAGATGAACAAAATACGCGACATCGAATGGAACCTGGAGAACGTAATGAATAATACTAAACACTTTTCATCATGAATTATCGTTTTAATGTAAGAGTATATGGAATTCTGATTAACCCCCAAGGTGAATTATTGCTTTCCGATGAATACGACTTCAGCTTTCCGCATACGAAATTTCCGGGTGGCGGACTCGAATACGGAGAGGGCACACGTGAGTGCTTGCAAAGAGAATTTAAAGAAGAGTGCGATTTAGATGTAGAAGTTCAGGACCATTTTTATACAACGGACTTTTTTCAGAAATCGGCTTTTAACAACACACAAATTATCAGTATCTATTATATCGTTAAAAATCTATCGGAATTAAACTTTAAAACAAGTACCAAACGTTTTGATTTTGTTGATGATAGTAATGGGCAGCAAAGTTTACGTTGGATAAAGTTGGCGGATCTGAGAAGCGACGAACTTACTTTGCCTATTGATCGTAAGGTTGCAGAATTAATACTACAACGGTTTTGGTATCAATAATTCAGATAGCTTTCGAAAACACATTGCATATAGGCCTTTCCATTATTCAAATTGTAAGTGTTGAGAGAGTCACCTGATGAAATATCTTTATAAATAACCTCTTTGCTTACATTATCGAAAGCGAATTTACTTTTTTTGCTGCTGATCCATCCGAAACCATTATCGAAGCTGTAGAAGGCAAATTCAGGTAATGAATCATCAAGCATATTCTTCGACCATTTGAATTTTTCAGAGTCGAAGTATAATTGACGCAGAAGAGTCGATGCAATATCGGTTTGCGAAACAATACGATCGATTTGTTTACCACGATACGCAGGACGTAGAACTTCTCCATAAAAGATCAGGGGTATATGAAATTTTCGGGGATCGTATGCATCATTATATTCTTTAGGTAAACGATGTCCGTGGTCAGCAACAATTATAAATAAAGTGTTATCATACCATTCTTCCTGTTTGGCCTTAGCGAAATATTCACCGAGGGAAAGGTCGGTGTAATTTGCCGCTTTCCGGAATTTACCCGGTAGGTCATCCCCCTGAAACCTTGATTTTATAGGCACTTCGAAAGGCTCGTGTGAGCTTAAGGTTAAGAGTACCGAAAAGAAAGGCTGCGCTTGATTTTTAAGGATTTCCAATTGTTTATCAAAAACATATCCGTCGTGTGCACCCCATTTGGAATTCATTTGTTCTTTTGGAAAATCGTTTTTGTCGATAATTTTTTCAATACCTGCGGCTCGTAGGTAAGATTTGATATTGGCAAACTCCGATTCTCCTCCATAAACAAATGAACTATGGTATTGATGTTCATTAAAAGCTTGTACCAAAGACGGGAGTTTTTCAAACTTGTCGGGTTGCTGGATAATGCTGCGTGAGGCTTGAGTGGGATAGCCGCTCAGTATGGCAATGAGTCCTTTATCGGTACGATCTCCCGAAGCATAGGCATTGCTGAATCGTAAACCTTCTCTTGCGATAGCAGAAAGGAAAGGACTTACATCCGCTTCTCCTCCAAAGGCTTCAACAACATCGGCAGTAAAGCTTTCGAGAATAATACATACAACATTCGGATGTTTTACGGTTAGTATGGAAGTACTGTCTTCCGAAGCGGGATACAATGCTTTCACAATTTCTTCAGCTTCTGATTGATCTAATGTTATATAAGGATTTCCCGAACTGAAATTATTTTCGATAAAAGAATGTAAGAGATTCCATTCGGTATTGAGCGCCGTATGGTTAAGTATAGGTTTGTTTGAAAAATATACTGCACTTTGGTTGATGGGAGCTAATTGGACTCCCCCCCTTAATCCAATGATTGCTAAAAACGTGATTGCCGGAACCGCGAATAAATTCCATACGGAAAATTTAAAAGGGGTATAATCGAATTGGACCCATTTAATCAGTACTATATACGCCAAGGATAAATTTATTCCGAAAATAAGCATAGAAAGTAAAATCGGGGAAGATGCACTGGAGGCAAGCGCTTCCCCCGGTGAAAGTATAAGGAACTCTATGGCTCTGCTGTTAAGCTTTGATCCCCATTCTTCGTAGAGATTAAAATCGATGATGGTTAAAAGGCTTATCAGTACCAGAAGTATCAAATGATAAATGGATACGATTTTTCGAAAGGCTGTATTGGCTATCGGACTGAAGCATGAAATAAAAAACAAGAGCAAGGGAAAGCCCATGAGATAGCTGCTTACCGACAGGTCCAGATTGAAGCCATAACGAAAGGTTTTTAATAGTTCATAAAAACCTTGTTCACGTATCGAATCAAAATGGAAAGCAATAAAAATAGCGCGCTGTAAAACAAAGAAACTTATCCAAAAAAGAAATAATTTCAGCAGGAGAAATAATTGTTTCTTCATATCCGCAATACTCCGAATGTTTTAATTTAATTGGTGTCTCCGCCCATCATTGCCTGCATCAGTTGCTCTTGAGTAACAATTTTATATTCAGCAGGTTGTTTGAAAAGTTCATCCGATAATTTTTCGGCAACTATGCTTTTTACCTTTATTGACATAGATACCCCCTGCATGGTTGTTGTATATTCCATAGGCATACCTTTTATGGTTTGTAACTGGCTGGTCATTGCTGTTCCATGATAGGGAATCTCCTCGGTATAATAGACAGTCATTTCATCTAATGTTTGCTTATCTGTTAATACCACCTTTTTACAAGTATATCCTAAGATTTCTTTAGTTTGGATCGTTTCTGTTATACTGTAATCGGGCATTTTTCCCATTTGTGATTTCATAAATTTTTCATCAATCGTCAAAGCAAATTTCTTATCCATCAAATCCATCAGCATCACACCTGTATTATTTTTTGAATTGTTGATAGCAATGGTTTTCCCCATCATGGGGGCTTCCATTTCCGTACGCGAAAAATTCCCTTTTATTTTCATGGTCATTTCGCTGGGCATCATAGCTGCCATCATTCCTAATTCGGCAGCATCAACAGAAATACTGTACACAATGGTTCCTTCGTTGAATTTCTTTTGAGCAAATACAGTGGTCTGTACTACCAATAACAATAATAATGTATTTAAAAAAATTGCTTTTTTCATGGGTTCTAATTTTTGTAAAGGTACATTTTTCGAATCTATTCTTTTAATTTTTATACGATAAGCACCCGATAAATACGTCGAATATAGGGGATTATTGCTCATTCCGAGCAGTTTTATATAATTTTCAGCATTCGTATATGCACTGGTAAGGATATGTGCCCCGGGTGCCAAAGAAGCTATTAGCTTCAGATGAGAAGGATAAACGTTATCGCTTATCAGTATATGGGGTTTAAATATTTTTAACAGTGATGTATCAATTTTATTTTCCAGCAGGAGGATACGTTGATTGCCCATTTGTAAACAAGGGTATTTTAATTTTACCTGTGAATAATTTCCATCGGATTGTATGGGAATCATTGCCTTGCTCCGGTATCCGTAACTTGCATTCTGAATAAGCACACTATCGCCGGATGCTAATGGATTTTTATGAAAGATATAAAGTGTATCGCCATCGAACCAGGATATCAGGCGATTGCTGTTTGAATGATAAATACTCAGTTCTGGATTTATCCGGCGGTAGATGTTTTGACAGAACCCGTATGCGGTCAGGATGGAGAACAAAGCTAAGCTGTATCTTAAATATTTTGTTTTCTTTTGTGTGATGTATATGAACAGTGTGATACAAAACAAATACAGAATCAATACTTCTTTCCCGTCGAAAAATAACTGATCGCTGGTAGCAAAAGGAAGTGAAGCGAAAAAATCCAGTATATTATTCATCAGACGTATGCTGTACATAAGCAGATAGGCAATGAGATCGGAGAGGAAGGGAATGAATGCGACAAAGAGTAAAGCCATTCCGGCATACAGGATAATGCCCGATAAGGGAATGACTAATATGTTTGCGAATAAAAAGTAGTTGGGAAATTTATGAAAATAATATACACTCATAAGGAAGGTGCTGAGTTGTGCCGCAATGGATACTGCCGCCATCAGCCAGATTTTATCGACCCAATTATTTTTGAAGCGTAGTAATTCATAAATTCCTTTTTGAAAGTAGAGAATTCCGGCAACCGCTAAATAGGAAAGGATAAACCCGATGTCGAAAATATAAAAAGGATTTATACTCAACAGGAAGAATGCCGAAGCGGCTAATAAATTAAAGGCATTGCTGCGTCGCTTGAAATTGATTCCCACTGTTGTAAAACTCAGCATGGTTGCCGATCTGCATACCGATGGCGATAAGCCGGTCAGTAAGGCATAGAACCAAACGAATGCAATCAACAGCACTACTTTCAGCAATCGTGTTCTGCGTCCGGGTAGTATAAAAGAAACAATAATATTGAGTACAATGTAAATGATTCCCACATGCAACCCTGAAACGGATAAGATATGTATGGTTCCGGTATCGGAATAGATACGCATCAGTTCTTCGCTCAGTTCGGCACGGTAACCCAGTATTAATGCCGCACACATATTGTATGCCTCATCATCACTCAGTTCTTCCCTGAGTATGGAAATCAATTTTTTACATAATTGTACGCTATAAGCTTCTATTGAGAAACCGGCTTGGTAAGCTATTGTATGCACTTCTGAAATTTTCGGATAACTCTGATGAAAAATATTGTTGACGGCTAAGTAGCGTTTGTAATTAAAGCCTCCCGGATTTTTTTGTGCAGGAATTTCCGAATACTTCGCCGGAAGCTGTATGCGACTGCCATAGGATATATGCAGTGAATCGGATGGAAGGAGATAAACCATTAGGTTTCCTTGTAATTTTTCTCCGTTTTCATTACTCAGTACCCTCCCTTTAAAACGCATGTATTTCGGGCCCTTCCGGGGTTCATCATCTACTTCTAGTAATAAATATTTTTGATCATGTTTGCTGAAATGATGAGATCCGGAATATTGATAATGTTGATAGGAAAGCAGGAAGCCGGTTCCGAATAAGATAAGATACACGCAAACTCCGTTGTATAGTTTGAATGTGAAATTTTTTATGAGAAACCCGCAAAGCAAATAAATAAAAAGGATACAGGATATTCCGCTTAAGATAAAACTGAGTGGAATAACAGGGTTGTCCGCATAATTCCATTCGAATGCTGCAATAATTCCCAAGCCAAAAGGAATACATAGACGAATGTAAGGAATAGAGCGTATTTCTTTGCGAATCATATCTTGTAATATAACTGGGTTTTGTATTCATAATGCTTGTCCGGTCCGCTTTGGTTATAGGCATATTTCAAGGCAAGCTGTATGCTTTTGCTGATCTTGTAGCGGACGTTGATGTAGAACCGATTTCCCTGATCGTTAATTACAGGCATGGAATAAGCTCCGGGCAAATCGGCTTCGTATGCATACAAACGGGCATCGTAATCTTCTACATTAAATATGCGGTACCCGCTGCTGAAGGATAAGGCTTTGCTCATGGGTTTGTACCCGAGTTCGAGCATACAGAAATTCCCCCGGTCTTTTTTTAAAGGAGTTCGGAAATAGGCTTGTTCATACATGCTTTTCAGGAGTATGGAAGAACTTAATTTATAAGTATATACAATGCGGTAAGCAAGCCGACGGGTTTCATTGACCTGCTTCAGTTGCTGTTCTTCTGTATTTTCATTTCTGTATTTTTCTTTGTATCGAATACGTATGGAAAGGGCCTGCTGTTTCTTTAAAGAAATATCGCAATTACTGATGGTTGAATAGCCATAAGATGCTTTATCGATACGATATTGATTCAGGCGAAATTGAAAGAGATCGACCGACTGACTCAGGCTGACCCGTTTGTTGGCTTTGTAATTAGCTCCCCAAAATATTCCCTGTTCGTTCCTGTTCGTACTGTTTTCTCCAAATGCGGAAGCATAAGGAGCATTGTAATTTCCTGCATAGTTTCTATACAAAATATTCAGGGTTAAACCATTAGCCGGCACACATATCAATCCCTGAATCCATGCCCATGCTGTGTGATATAAAGCAAGCTCCCCGAACCAGAGCAGATTTAGATGAGAAAAAGTGTAGTCCATAGATAAGGACGGTTGGGGAGCTAAAATGCTGTATTCATTAATGTGTTGTAGTCCTATTTGAATACGATTGTGGTTATAGCGGATACTTGTTCCCGAAAGTTTTTTCCTTTGTCCATATTTTTTGGAAAGCTCTAAAGAATTGCGGTGCAATCCCGTTCCGGAGCCGCTGTCTACCGGGGTGCTGGAATAAAATGTATGTATGCTGAAACGTTTCAGTGGAATACTGAGAGCAATGCCACGATTGAAATTTATTTCCATGGCAGAGGCATAAGGATGAAATATTTTTCCCGAGCGTTTGATGCCTAACATATCAATAGAAGCAATAGCTGTACGTCCCTGGTTTATCAGTAAACCTTGACCGAATCCGACTTGAAAATCTCCTAAAATTAAAGTGCTGAAAAGGGTACGATTGTAGAGATGGATATTTCCTGAAAGATGGTCGAAACCCTGCGCATTAGAACCCTTGAAGAATTCTTCTCCGGGGTCTTTCTCTCCACATAATGCAATTCCTCCGAATCCGTTTTGTTCAAATCCTAAGCGCAGGTAATGCTTCGACATACTTCCTAAATATTTTTTCTTATCGGGATTGTTGCTTCTTTCCGAAACTCTGTAAAGAATATTTCCCGAAATTTTACGATGATCGAAACGAATTCTTGTGTCGGTCTCTACTTTTACATAGGGTAAAATCCTGAAAATACTTTCGGTATCGAAATAATCGACCGATTGTAATTCGTAAATACTTATCAGTTCTCCGAATAATATAATATGCTCCCGCAATGTCTCTATTTGCAAAGCATTCAGAAGGTAGAGCTGCTCAAGTTCTTTCAGATTGTTTTTCCGAATGAGAATTGGATGTTCAAGATAATAGGATAATTGTTCGGCGATAATACTCAGGTCATTTTCCTCATCTTCGTTAAAGAAGGTATTTAACTGTATTTCTTCTGTATCTGTTTGCGACCAAACGGGAAAAGCTGCAAACATCAACAGCAAAAACATACTAGATAGTTTATAATTCATAACGCAATCCAATGGCTGTTGAATGATCGAGTACAGGATGTGTATGACAGGATATATCGATATGTATATCAGAAAGCTTATAAGTTAACCCAAAGCTGAATGCTTCTGTTGCTGTCTGAAAACCTGTACGCAGGGTAAGTTCTTTCGTTACTATATATTCCATACCACCATGTATGCTCTGTCTGTTTTGGAAATAGCTTAATTGAAAGCACATATTCACTTTATCGGAAAGTGTATATGCATAACCTGAGCTTATCGCTGAAGAGCCATAAGGTGTATATGCTCCGAGTCTTAGTTGTTCGATTGCAAACGCGAGGCTGCTTTTCTTGCTGAGTACATAACGTACACCTATATCCGGGTGGAGGTCGAAGTAATTGCTGTATCCCTGAAATGAATTTTGTTGTAAGCGGAAACGAATACCTGTAAACAGATTCAGCCCGAAGGCTCTGCTGTAATTCAATATATATCGGTTCTGAAAATAATAAGGATGTCCGAAATGTGCGATTCCGAATGAGAAGTTTTGTTTTTGATGAACAAGTGTATAAGAAGCTGAAAACATATTCAGATCGGGAATCATAAACTGATTGGAGACATTGAACTCGAAGAATGAGCGCTGTAAAGAAAGTCCGGAAGGGTTACTGCCCCATAGCGACTGATTGTTTAGAGCAAGATTACTTTTAGCTAATGCCAGCGAACGTGCATCATCAAAAGCTTGTGCATAAAGTATCGCCGATTGGAAAATCAGAAAAAAGAAAAAACATACAATCCTTCCCATAACACTTGTCTTTTTCACAAAGCTATGGTTGATGAAGGAGAATTAGAACTTTAGATATGCGGGTTTATAATTGATCCTTAATTTCTAATAAGAAATTCTTCAGGTTGTTTAAGGAGTCGATTACCTTTTGATTGTCGCGTAAGTCATTGGGGCGTTTTTTCATCTCTTCTTTGGCACCTTGCAGGGTATAGCCTTTTTCTTTTACAAGATGATGAATAATTTTCAGATGGTTTATATCCTCCTGAGTAAAAAGCCGGTTGCCCTTACGGTTTTTCTTAGGTTGTAAGATATCAAATTCACTCTCCCAAAAGCGAATCAGAGAAGCATTCACATGGAATATCTTCGCTACTTCGCCAATCGAATAATACAATTTCTGAGATTCGTATTCTTTGTAAGCCATTCTTATTTTTAATCGAAAGATTGATTTGCTTTCGATGACATCTCTAACATTTGTTCGTATTCGGCCGGATTTAAATCGTTGTAGTAGAAATTGATCGGATTAATATGCTTACCGTTTTTAATTACTTCGTAGTGCAAGTGAGGAGCAGTGGAAGTTCCTGTATTTCCTACAAAACCGATTACTTCGCCACGTTTTACCGATTGACCACGACGCACTTTGATCCGACTCATGTGTCCATACAAGGTTTTGTATCCGTAGCCATGGTTAATCACAACATGGTTCCCATAACCTCTGCGCGATGCATCCGCCTCAATCACAACACCATCACCCGTAGCATAGATAGGTGTTCCCGTAGGTGCGGTAAAGTCCATCCCCGTATGCATCTTTGAAGTTTTGTAAATAGGGTGGATACGGAACCCGAATCCCGAAGCCATGTGACGTAAACGTTTATTGGAAATAGGCTGTATTGCCGGAATGGATGCGAGTAGCTTACTTTTATTTTTTACTTCTTTCAGCAATTCGTCATACGATTTCGACTGTACATACATCTGCTTGGCAATACGGTCGAGTTTCTTGGTAGTTTCAATTACTACTTTCGAATAATCATAGTTCTCTAAATTTTTATACTTATTGACTCCTCCGTATCCGGCTTTACGAATATCGGATGGAATGGGGTCGGCTTCGAAAATTACCCGGTAAATATTATCGTCGCGTTCGCTCAAATCCTCCATAACTACATCCATAATCTTCAATCGGTCCTGCAGGAGGTCGAACTGTAAAGTCAATTGTTCAATCTCACGTTTCAATTGTTTTTCCTTAGGAGAGTCGATGTATGAGTAGGCGAATATCATAACGATACCTGCAAATACAGCGACAGATGCCAAATAACCGGTTACCCTCAGTATTTTTTTACCAATACTGACCTCTACTTTTTCATATTTTAGGGTGTGGGTATTGTAGAAGTATTTTACACGTTTAGCCATTCTGAATCAAATCTGTGAAACTGCACAAAGTTAATAAATATGGCTTAAAATAAGAGAAATATGCTAAGCTTCTGAAAATGTAGATTTTTTCGTTTAAAACGCTATTTTTGCCCTCTATGAACTCCAGAGACATACGCAAAGCGTTTTTAGATTTTTTCGAAGCACGTCAACATAAAATTGTTCCCTCGGCACCTATGGTGGTGAAAAACGATCCCAGCCTGATGTTTATTAATTCGGGTATGGCTCCGTTTAAATCTATCTTCTTAGGCGAAAGCCCGGTCAAATACAGCCGGGTTGCCGATACCCAAAAGTGTTTGCGGGTATCCGGAAAACACAATGATTTGGAAGAAGTGGGTATAGACACCTATCACCATACCATGTTCGAAATGCTAGGAAACTGGTCATTTGGTGATTATTTTAAGAAAGAAGCAATTCCCTGGGCATGGGAATTACTTACAGAAGTGTATGGAATTCCCCGGGATCGTTTGTACGTTACCATTTTTGAAGGGGATGAAAAAGAAAACCTGGAGCGTGATGCAGAAACCTGTGAAATTTGGAAAAGCTTAATAGACGAAAATCGCATTCTGAATGGGAATAAAAAAGATAATTTCTGGGAAATGGGAGATACTGGCCCCTGCGGTCCCTGCTCCGAGATACATATCGACTTACGTACGGATGCCGAACGTGCGAAAGTTCCCGGTAAAGACTTAGTGAATAAAGATCATCCGCAGGTAGTAGAAATATGGAACAATGTATTCATGCAGTATCAACGCATGGCAAATGGGAGTTTAGTCCCTTTACCTGCCAAGCACGTGGATACGGGGATGGGATTCGAGCGTTTATGTATGGCTTTGCAAGGAAAAACTTCGAATTACGATACAGATGTTTTTCAACCCCTGATACAATTTATCGCTCAGGAAAGCAAAATCCCATACGGGAAAAACGAACAAACGGATATCGCCATGCGTGTAATGGCCGATCATATTCGCGCGATTGCTTTTTGTATTACGGATGGTCAATTACCTTCAAACACCGGTGCGGGTTATGTCATCCGTCGTATCTTACGCCGTGCCGTACGTTATGCTTATACTTATCTGAATTTTAAAGAAGCGTTTTTATATCGCCTAACAGATATTATCGCCAATCAATTTGAGGGTGTTTTTGATGAATTGAAAACACAAAAAGAATTTGTGAAGAAAGTAATTATGGAAGAAGAAAGTTCTTTCTTAAGGACGCTGTCTACAGGGATACAACGTTTCGAAAAATATGAATCCGATAGCCAAAATATTTCGGGAGAATTTGCTTTTGAATTGTTCGATACCTATGGCTTTCCGGTAGATTTAACCCGGTTGATGGCTCGCGAAAAAGGTTGGACAGTTGATATGGAAGGATTCCTGAAAGCCCTCGAAGAGCAGAAGAATCGCTCGCGTGTGGCTACCACCATCGATACCGGGGATTGGGTGGAATTGAAGAAAGATGAAGAGACGGAATTTATAGGGTACGATAGCCTGGAGGCAGAATCGGAAATAGTAAAATACCGAAAGGTAAAAGCAAAAGGGAAAGAGCTTTATCAGATTGTTTTAAACCGTACTCCTTTTTATGCAGAGAGTGGCGGACAAGTAGGAGATACGGGTGTATTGGAAAACGCAGGAGAAATTATCAGGATCATCGATACCCGGAAAGAAAATAATTTAATTGTTCATTTGACAGATAAATTGCCGGGAAACCTTCAGTCTGTATTTAAGGCAAAGGTAGATGCTGCAAAACGCACCTCGACTGCAAACAATCATTCGGCTACGCACTTATTGCACGCTGCCTTGAAACAGGTTTTGGGTGCGCATGTCAATCAAAAAGGCTCCCTGGTAAATGAACAGTACCTGCGTTTCGACTTTTCACATTTTGCCAAAGTGACGGATGAGGAACTGAAAGCGATTGAGAAAATTGTGAATGAAAAAATATTCGAAAATATTGCTTTGAAAGAGCAGCGCAACGTACCTTATCAGGAAGCAATCAATTCGGGAGTGACAGCCTTGTTCGGTGAGAAGTATGGCGATTTCGTACGTGTGATTACTTTTGATGACTCTTTCTCGAAAGAGTTATGTGGAGGTACACATGTTTCATCAAGCGGAAAAATAGGGATGTTTAAAATTATTGCCGAAAGTGCCGTAGCGGCAGGAGTTCGGCGTATTGAAGCCATTAGCGGAGAAGCTGCCATGAACTATATGAATAAGCAATTGGCTTTGCTGGATGAGTTGAAGGCATTGTTAAAAAATCCCGCCGACCCTAAGAAAAGCTTGGAGTTGTTGATAGAGGAGCAAGCTAAATTGAAGAGACAAGTGGATCAGTATGCTGCCGGTAAAGCACAACAAATAAAAAAACAATTGCTGGATGAAGTGAAAGATATAAACGGAGTAGCTTTCCTTGCAGCAAAGATCGATTTACCCAATGCCGACTTAGTAAAAAACCTGGCTTTTGAATTACGCAATCAATTGCAAAAGGCATTTGTTGTTTTGGGAGCAATCATTGAAGATAAGCCGCATCTGGCAGTAATTATTTCGGATGAGCTAGTCCAAGAAAGAAAGCTGAATGCCAGTACGATTGTCAGGGCCTTAGGAAAAGATATTCAGGGAGGAGGAGGAGGACAGCCTTTTTTTGCAACTGCGGGAGGTAAAGATGTCGAGGGAATCGATAAGGCTTTGAAGAACGCAGTAAATTACATTACAGGTTAAATTATTTTCGAACTTTCTAAGCAAAAGGCATTGTTGTATCAATTCCTAAAAGTAATTATTCGGATAGCCGTTTTTCTTTTTTTCAGAAAGAGATACATCCGGCATTTACACATGCTCGAAACGGATGGGCCGTTATTGGTTTGCATGAATCATCCCAATTCTTTTTTGGATGCGATGATTGTAATGGTTACTTGCAAACGTCCCTTTCATGTATTGGTACGTGCCGATGTATTTGAGCATCCGCTTGCGAATAAGTTGCTGCGAAGTATTCGTCTCATTCCGATTTACCGGATGAGAGATGGTTATCATCAACTCGATAAAAACAGAAATACCTTTGAGGAATGTTGCCGGGTTTTTGAACAAAAGGGTGCGATCATTATTTTCCCTGAGGCTAGTTGTATTCAGGAAAGACGATTACGTAAACTTCAGAAAGGTGCCGCTAAACTAGTCCTTGCAGCAGAGGAAAAAAATAATTTTCAATTAAATATTTCCTGCGTTTGCGTAGGACTGAATTACGAACGATTAAACCGCTTCGGGGGTTTTCTGCATGTGTATAGTTCTGATCCTTTTTTAGTGAATACCTATAAGGAAGCATATTTATCTGATAAGCATGAAGGATATAAACTTCTTACCGACCGCATCGAAAATGAGTTACGTGAACAGCTTTTTATCATCGATCATAAAGAAGATGAATACCTGCTTGAATCGTATTGGAAAATAAGCCCGGGAGTTCATTCGGATTTTTCGCTCAATAAAACCTATGCGGACTGCCTTAATCAGGCTGATAAAGAATTAAAAGAAACCTTAATAATTGTTTGTAAGGATTATTTTAAAGCGTTGAAACGTTATTCTATTCATCCCGCATTCTTACGCGAATTATCCTATTCAAAGTGGAAACAATATTATTTATTAGCGATTCGAGGTTTCGATATGGTGTTTTTATTTCCGGTGTTTGTATTAGGCTTCCTTACAAACGGACTCGCTTTTTTCTTACCGGAGTATGCTGCTAAAAAAAAATTCCCGGAAGAACCCGAGTTTCACAGTTCAATTAATGTAGCCGGAGCAGCTCTGTCATTTTTATTTCTCTATCTGATCTATGCGCTACTGTTCCTCTTTGTATTTCGCTCGCTCTTTGTTACGATAGGTTTGCTTATCGTATTTGCGCTAAGTGGTTTTATTGCTTTTGCTTATAACCGCAGAAGGGTTTTGTTTCTTTCTTCCTTTCAATACTACATCAAACGCA
Organism: uncultured Sphingobacteriaceae bacterium; assembly: GCA_964454645.1. Taxonomy (GTDB): domain Bacteria; phylum Bacteroidota; class Bacteroidia; order Sphingobacteriales; family Sphingobacteriaceae; genus CAYVTM01. Next base: position 122,973 of record CAYVTM010000006.1, read on the forward strand.
GGAAACAAGTAAAAGGCCTGGAAAGGCATACCCAAACGCTTATTCGGGAACTGGAACGGTTTTAAATGAAAAAGAAGGGATATACTTCATTAATCTTTCAATTCTGTTATTTTTGTGAACTATGTCAAATCATAAATACGATCAATACGAAGTTGTTGTAGGGTTAGAGATCCATGCGCAGCTTTCGACGCTCAGTAAGGCCTATTCTTCCGATTCGGCGGGTTATGGAGATGAGCCGAATACGAATATAAGTGTAATCACTTTAGCACATCCCGGGGCTTTACCCAAAGCGAATGAGCGGGTAATTGAATATGCGGTAAAGATGGGTTTAGCATGCAATTGTGTCGTCCGTAAGGAAAATCAGTACGCGCGTAAAAATTATTTCTATGCCGATTTGCCCAAAGGTTATCAGATAACTCAGGATACCACACCTATCTGTACAGGAGGTTTTCTGGAAGTAAAGCTGAAAGACGCAACAAAAAAGAAGATAGGTATTACCCGGATTCACATGGAAGAAGATGCCGGGAAAAGTATGCATGATCAGGATATGTACGATTCGCTGATCGACCTGAACCGTGCAGGTGTTGCGTTGGTAGAAATTGTTTCCGAGCCTGATATCCGTTCGGCAGAAGAAGCCGGTGCTTATCTTTCAGAAGTCCGTAAATTGGTGCGTTACTTAGATATATGCGATGGAAATATGGAAGAAGGAAGTCTGCGCTGCGATGCAAACATTTCCGTGCGTAAGAAAGGCAGTACCGGCTATGGCAATCGTTGTGAAGTGAAAAACCTGAACTCGATACGAAATGTACAAAGAGCTATAGAGTATGAAATGAAACGTCAGATCGATGTGATTGAATCGGGGGGGCTTATCGATCAGAATACGTTAAACTTTGATGCGGTTTCGGGAACGACTTCTGTGTTGCGCTCGAAAGAAATGGCAAACGATTATCGCTACTTCCCCGAACCCGATTTGCCTCCGGTAATTTTAACTGACCATTATATTCAGGAAATCCTGATTCAGATGCCTGAACTGCCCGATCAATTGTTCAAAAAATTTACGAATAACTATGCTCTTTCAGAAAGTGATGCATTACTGCTGATCGAAAATAAAGAAATAGCTCTTTACTATCAATCGCTTTGTAACCATACTCAAAATTATAAGTCGGCAGCGAACTGGATTATGGGTTCCGTAAAATCGTATTTGAACGAGCAGGCAATTGATATTCAGAAATTTCCTGTAGGGGTTGAGCAATTAGCGGCATTAATTGCATTGATCGATGAGGGTAAAGTGAATAATACCGTTGCTACCCAGCAAATTTTTCCGGAGCTGATCCGGCATCCTTTGGAAAAGCCTATCGGAATTGCACAAAGACTGAATTTGATCATTTCGACAAACCTTAATGAACTTCAGGGGTTTATTGATGAAGTGATGGCGAAATATCCCGATAAAGTTGCCGAGTATCAATCGGGAAAGAAGGGATTATTGGGTTTATTTATGGGAGAACTAATGAAACTGGCAAAAGGAAAATTAGATCCCAAAGAAGCAAACCGTTTATTGATGGAACGTTTAGAAAAATAAGATATATGTTGAATAGATTAAACAAGTTAAAAAATCTTTGGGTATTTCCGCTACTTGCATTGTTTTTAAATGCCTGTGCTCCTAAGAATGGTTATGAGATAAGCGGAACCTATACCGGTGAGGGAATTAAAATGATCTATCTGGAACGTATCAGTGGCCAGTCGGTATTACTCGATTCTATGGCGATTGGAACAAATGGTAAATTCCGTTTTATAGGCTCTGCCAACGAAGCGGGTATTTATCGTTTGAATTTCGGTAATCAACGTGCTATCGATTTGGTATTGGATAATACATCGGATGTGGAATTGAATATTGATGAGTCTAAACCTTTGTTCGATTATGAAGTAAAAGGTTCGGAAGCATCGGAACAGTTGAAAGCTGTCAATACTATCCTGTATAATACCTACGAAAAAGTAAATGCTTTGCAAGTACAGTTTATTCAAAATCAAAACTCAAAAGATATCGACTCCATCTCCCGGATGCTGGAGTTTCAATATAAAATAATTATCGATGAACAGATAGCATCCATCAAAGAATTTATCGAAACAAGTACAAATCCATTAGTCGATATCTATGCGCTTTCGTATTTGAATATGGATGAAAATATGAGCTATTACGACCAGGTGTTTCAGGAACATGGTGCGAGCATTGAGCGCTCTTCTTATATGAAACAGCTGTACGATAAGTATAAATTTATCAAGCGGCTGGCAATTGGTCAGCCTGCTCCCGAAATCAGGCTTCCCGATCCGAACGGGAATGAAATCGCCTTATCCTCTTTAAAAGGAAAAGTGGTATTGATCGATTTCTGGGCATCCTGGTGTGGTCCTTGCCGGCAGGAAAACCCTAAGATTGTAAAGGTCTATAACGAATTCAAAAACAAAGGTTTTGAAATATATGCCGTTTCCTTAGACCGTAAAGCGGAGGATTGGAAGCAGGCAATTATGCAGGATCGCTTGACCTGGTTGCATGTATCCGATTTGAAATTTTGGAACTCGGGGCCGGCAGCAGCTTATAATGTGGAAGCTATACCGGCAACTTTCTTAATTGATCAGGATGGAAAGATATTGGCGAAGAATTTAAGAGCCGAAGAGTTACGTATGTTTTTAAAGAATTTGTTTAGTTAATGATAGCACAGGTTTAAAAAATCTTTAACTAATTAACTATAAATTAACATATATTTAACCAATAGGTCTTATGATCAAGCTATTTTCGTTGCAAAATAATTCGTATGAACAATACTAAGCAAAAGGTTTTAATTGTAGACGATGAACCGGATATTCTGGAATTAATCGAATACAATTTAAAGAAAGAGGGATATGCTGTTATTACTGCAAGTAATGGATTGGAAGGTATTCAACAGGCGAAAAGACATTTGCCCGATTTGATTATATTGGATATCATGATGCCTAAACTCGATGGGATAGAAACCTGCAGGCAATTACGCGCGATGCCTGAATTTAAAAGTACTTTCATGGTATTTTTAACAGCGCGCAGTGAGGAGTATTCTGAAATATCAGGCTTTAATGTGGGTGCCGACGATTATATTGCAAAACCTATAAAGCCGCGAGCTTTGGTAAGCCGTATCAACGCTATCCTCCGACGCAATACCATGGCAGAAACTAATATTACGAACAAGTTGGAAATCGGCGATTTGGTTATAGACAGAGACGCTTATTTAGTGTTTCAGGCAGGAAAGAAAGTGGTACTGGCCAAGAAAGAGTTTGAATTGTTATATTTGCTTGCATCTAAACCCGGTAAAGTGTTTACACGCGAAGTAATCCTGAATAATATTTGGGAAGATTCGGTAATCGTAACCAACCGTACCATCGATGTGCATATTCGTAAATTACGTGAAAAATTAGGCGATCATTATGTAACTACGGTAAAGGGGGTAGGGTATAAATTTGAAATATGACCAAAAATCCAACACCAAGAAGTATAGCATTCTATACCTCGCTCATGGTGTCTATAGTAGTAGTTCTGTTTAGTTACTTTTTTGAAAAGAATCCGGTGGTTCTTTTCTCGCTTTTCGTGCTTTGCTTTTTCGTTTCTTATTTCCTGTTTTTATATTCGATTGAAATTTTTATTTACCGTAAGATAAAATTGGTTTATAAAAACATTCATAACCTGAAGGTAAAACGTACCGAGCCGATTAAATCTCCCGACCTGAGTACCCGCGATCCCATTACCGATGTGGAAAAAGAGGTACGCGATTGGGCGGAAGATAAAACCATAGAGATCAATCAGCTTCGTATGGTTGAGAACTATCGGAAAGAGTTTTTGGGAAATGTTTCGCATGAACTGAAAACTCCGATCTTTAACATACAGGGGTACATCAATACCTTGTTGGATGGAGCCATGGAAGACCCCGAAATATTAGCACATTTTTTAAAAAAAGCTGCGAAGAGCACCGATCGTATTGCCCGTTTGGTGGAAGACCTGGAAGCCATCTCTCAGCTCGAGTCGGGTTTTATGACTATGGAGATAGAGACCTTCGATATTCACGATTTAGCCTCCGATATTCTCGATTCTTTAGAGTTCAGGGCGAATGAAAAAAATATTAAGCTTGACTTTAAAGAAGGATGCGATCGCCCTTTTATTGTCGAGGCAGATAAGGAACGTATAAGCCAGGTGCTGGTAAATCTGGTAGTGAACTCAATAAAATATGGAAAAGAGGAAGGGCATACACTCATTGGTCTGTACGATATGGACGAAAATATATTGGTGGAAGTGACCGATAACGGAATAGGGGTTGCCGAAGAACATTTATCACGCTTGTTCGAACGTTTTTACCGTGTTGATAAAAGCCGCTCCCGCGAAGAAGGGGGAACCGGATTGGGCTTATCCATCGTAAAACATATTATCGAAGCACATAATCAAACCATCAATGTGCGCAGCACTCCGGGTATAGGGACTACCTTCGGTTTTACCCTGAAGAAATCCTGATCGGCTCTCTTGCTACATCGGAAATCTTCAAAAAATCCTGAAAAATTCTGCATCTTTGCCCTTTAGCATTGCATATGAAGTTTCCCGATTTAAAATCATTAATCATTTTTGAAAATGAGGATATACTTGTATTGAACAAGCCTCCTTTTATCAGTACCCTGGATGACAGGAGCGGAGATACGGTTACTGTTATTAAGCTATTGAAGGATGTTTTTCCGGATGCGCAAATCTGTCATCGTTTGGACAAAGAAACTTCGGGTGCCTTAATCGTAGCGAAAACCCCGGAGACTTACCGGTTCATATCCATGCAATTTGAACACCGGCAAGTGAACAAGGTTTATCATGCCTTAATTGACGGGCATCATCGTTTTGAAAACCTGAGTGTTAACCTGCCGATCCTGAACTTAGGAAAGAGTAATGTAAAGATCGATCGTAAAGAAGGGAAGAATGCATTGACCCTTTTCAATTCCATACGTTATTATAAACACTATACACTCGTAGAGTGCCGGCCGATAACAGGCCGTATGCACCAGATACGTATTCACCTGGCTTCCCAGCGTGCTTCCATAGCAGGTGATGAAATGTATGGTGGTAAGCCTGTCTTCCTTTCTAAAATCAAGCGTGGGTATAAATTATCCAAAAACGAAGAAGAACAACCTATGATGAAACGCTTTGCGCTTCATGCCAAAGAGCTTAGCTTTCAATTGCCCGACAACACCGGAATTACTGTTGAAGCCGCTTATTCCAAAGATTATGAAACGCTTTTGAAGATGCTGGATAAGTTTGATACCTTAAATTAATGGTATTCGAAAAAGAATATCCGATTTCCTCCCATCAGATAAAAGATAGATCCTATTAATTTGGGTTAACTTCTTATCTATTAGTCAAATAATTTTAATGATTACACGGTTACGAATATTGTGAAAGACCGTAAATCTCAAATACAGGTATATCCGAATCCTACATCCGATTGGATTACAATCGAGGGACTCGAAGATATACAAACCATAAGAATTTATACGATGCAAGGTAAGCTGATGAAAAAGATAAGTATGCCGAAAAATAAAAACATTGATGTTTCGGAACTACCCAAAGGGCAGTATATACTTCAAGCAAACCAATACTCGACGCGGTTTTTGAAACGTTAATTTAAAGATTAATAAAACGCAATATTTATTTTACATGAGCTTATTAAACCCGAATCGTTAAGGTAACGTTCAGGTTTAAAGAAAAATAGGTAATTGGCTTAATTGTATGTAAAATAAGGGTTGATAATATTAGTTAGTATATGTGTGTTTATCTTTTTCTTTTCTCCGAAACAAATTCAAAACGATAATCTTTCATTACTTTATATCCCAGAAGTCCGTCGGAAAGAGTATATTCAATTTGATTGTTTCCATATATTTTTTGATAATCGATAAAGATGCGAATCCCCGGATAGGCTTGGTAAGCATTGTGGGATAAGCGAATATAGGTGCTTCTGTTTCCATTTTTATCTTCATTTGTAAAGCGGTAGGTTTCGGTATAGCTTCCGCTGCTGAAAATATAATTCAGCAATAAGAACAGGCTTATCAATAACACTCCGTAAGTTGTTATCAATAAACGGATCTTTACTCCTTTTTTTAAATATTTTCCTGAAAAATATAAGAGTAAAGGATAACACATGTATAGAAACAGGAAAGTTCCGGGTGTAATCAGCGTTTGTAAGGCAATACGCATAAATACATAGATGTTCACAAGGCTGATTATAAGTACCCAAAAACCGGGTCGTGTGGATAGATGATAGAATGATTGCTTTAAGTCGTGTATATGTATTTCCTTTGCACGCGTTATCATGCGTTTGATGAGAGGGGATACACTTAAAAAAATAAGTAATGCTATCCAGAATCCACTTATACCAAAATAGATCGGGGCGAATATTAATAATGCAATTAAAAATGAAAGGCTTATTATTAATATGAAAAAGTCAAATACAACAACTGCTGCCTGAGAGGATTTGTAATGATCGGAGCGAAGGTATTCTTCGTAACGCATGCGTGCATAGGCTTTGGCACGTTCACGGACTTGTTCTTGTTGTGTTTGATGAGTGTTTTTGGCAGGGGATGGTATTTTCCTTGTTTTAGAAATTCGCCCATATTTTAAGTCCAGTAAATACTCGTAGGCTTCATTCAATTCTATGAAACGTTCTTGTGCATCAGATGCTTTATTCCTGTCGGGGTGTAATTCCTTTGCTTTTCTTCGGTAGGCTTTCTTGATACTTTCGATACCCGATCCTTCAGGAATACCCAAAATTGTATAAGAGGCTTTTCCGGTATTCAGCATGCTTTATTTTAAGATAACTTCCGTGGCACCGTATCCGAACTTTTCTTTACGGGCATCTTTAAAGGTACGTACCTGTGGATGTTTTCCCAGTTGCTTATGGATTTCATTACGCAAGGTTCCGTTTCCTACACCATGAATAAAGATAATGCTTTGGTAATTGTGTGCGATAGCTGCTTCCAAATTTTTTCGAAATACTTCACGTTGTATGTTCAGTATTTCCTGTGAAGATAAATTCTGAGAATCTTCCCGGATGGCTTCGATATGTAAATCGATTTCGTGTTCCGGTTTGCTCAGGCTTTCTTGTAATTGGGTATTGGTATAGAATTTATCTTTCAGGCGTTCGGGGTCAATATCTACACGGCTTTCATCAAGTTGTTGCAGAAACCCGGAAATAGCTAAACCGGGAATATTTTTTTGAGAAGTGATGAGTTGCTTAGCTTTCAATTCCTTTTGTATCACTAAGGGTTGTCGTACAGAAAATTCACCATCCTGATAAAACAAAAATTGAAAATGATAAATACGTTTGGTATCGAGCTCATCCAAACCTAAAGAGAACAGAGTGGTGTGATTATGAGCTTTTAATTCTCCATAGCCCAATCCTTTAATCGTATGATCGCTTTCAATGGCGCAAATATAGAGTAACTCATAATCGGTTTGGTTAATCAAATGGAAACGATACAGAGAAGAGGCACGTTCATCGGGATGTGCCGCCCAATAAATTCCCTGATGAATGGTAACTCCTTTAACCTTGGGACTTTCGGGGATAGATGATGAAAAATCATCACGTAAGGAAGATTCCATCGAATGAATAGGAACCAATTCGTTCGCCAAGATCAAAATTTCAAAATCCCCCTCAATGCTTACTCCAACCAGTTGATGATCCACAATACGTGTGATAATGCCTTCCTGCTTCTCATTTAAAAAACGTACCGGGTCACCCAATTTGAAATTCATGATTCTAACTATTAATCAGCAAACCGGGATTATCCCAGCAGGACTTTTTTTGTTGCTTCTAAAATCGCAAAGGAGGCTTCGCTATTGCCCGCTTCTGCATAGGTACGTAATACCGGTTCTGTTCCCGAAGGGCGAATCATCACCCAGGTGTCGTTTCCTAAATGAAATTTATATCCGTCCATATCTTCTACACGCTCAACTTTATACTTGCCGAATTGTGTGTATTTGCCGGCTTTACAGTTTGCAATAATTTCCTGTTTGAGCGACTCATCTAAATGTAAATCGTAACGTTCTACTGCGAATGCCCCTACTTCAGCATACACTTCATCAATCAGTTCGCGTAATGATTTACCGGTTTTTGCCATAAACTCCCAGATCGTTAGTCCAATCCATATTCCGTCACGTTCGGGTATATGCCCGGTAATAGCTATACCGCCTGACTCTTCACCTCCGGCTAAGAAAGGATGCTTGTTTTCTACGAGCAATTCACAGATGTATTTGAAGCCTATTTTTGTAATGGTATGCGGTAATTCATACTTCTTACACAAGCTCTCTATTTTTTGTGTACATGAGAAAGTAGTGATTACGTGTCCTTTTTGTTTCTTATATTTTACTAAATAGTGAATCAATAATAAGATGATATGATGCGAATCCACAAAATTCCCTTCATCATCATACAATCCAATACGGTCGGCATCCCCATCGGTTGCCAAGGCTGAATCCATATCTCCCGATATTTTGATCATTTCCGACAATTCCTGTAAATTTTTATGAATGGGTTCGGGAGCTTGTGCGTCGAATCCCGGATTGTGTTCGCAATGCAGGAAGGTGGCTTCCGGAACAATTCTACGCATCACATCTTGCCCTGCACCATACATCGCGTCGTATGCAAAGTTTAATCCGGAATTACGAATAGCATCCAAATCAAAATTTGCTTCTACGTGCTCTATATACATTTGTTCCATATCCACTTCTGCTATCATACCTTTTTTAAGATAGCTTTCGTACGATTCGCTTTTTATTTCTATGCTTGCGGGGATAGTGTTTTCGATTTCGGTAATTACTTGCGGGGTTGCCGGGCCGCCATAATCAGCTTTTATTTTAAAGCCGTTGTACTCGGGCGGATTATGACTAGCAGTAATGATAATCCCGGCACTGGCTTTTAGTTTTACCGTAGCTAAGGATATCATCGGTGTTGAAACAAAGTTGTTGGAGCAGATATGAACTTTAATCCCTTCTGAAGCCATCACTCTAGCAACAGCATGTATAAATAATTTACCTGCAAAGCGACAATCGTTTCCTAAGGTTATACTCGCTGAGGGGTAATTTGCTTTTATCCATTTAGCAGTAGCATAAGCTACCCGTTCTACATTATGCTCCGTAAAATCTTTCGCTATGATAGCTCTCCAGCCATCCGTCCCAAATTTGATCTGTGTCATTCTTTCGTTTTCTTTATTGAATGCTTCAAAAATATCAAAATCTTTTAATTCCCGTTTATTTCCCGGCTTATATTTAGATGATCCGAATGTGTTTCGAGATAATTTTAGGAATACATGCTCTTGGGTAACAAATGAAAATGCTTGGAGAAGGATGTTGAACTATATATATTTAGTGTCAATATCTTCGTTAATTGACATGTATGGGCAATAATTCTATAATATTTAAAAATCTAGGATTCTTTTTCCAAGAATTTCAGGTAAAAAATTACCTTTGCGCAAAATATTTGGGGGAATGAAGGTATTAAAATTTGGGGGAACTTCAGTCGGTAGTCCGGAACGTATGCGTCGCCTGCTCGATATTGTTCCATTACAGGAAAGGAGCATCATTGTTTTATCGGCCGTTGCCGGAACAACCAATCATTTGCTGGAAATCGCCAGGTGTTTGTATGCGAAAGAGCATGAAGCAGCCAATGAATTGACCGATCTGTTAGAGTCGAATTATTTCGATTTTATCAAGGAACTTTTTCAGGATAAGCATTATTTAAAGCAAAGCAGCATTTTAATCAGCGAACATTTTAATGCGATACGCGCTTTTACGCAAGACCTTTTTACGGCTTATGAAGAGCGTATTATTTTATCCAAAGGGGAACTACTTTCGACGGCTTTGTTTACTTATTTTCTTCAACAGCAAGGGCATTCCGCAGTGTTATTACCCGCATTGGATTTTATGCGAATCGATGCCGATCAGGAACCTGTGATCGATTATTTGCAAGAACATTTATCACCTTTATTAAATGAACAGCCCGGAGATGTTTTATTCATTACGCAAGGCTACATTTGTAGAAATGCCTTCGGTGAAATTGATAATTTAAAAAGAGGAGGAAGTGATTATTCGGCTTCGCTGATTGCGGCGGCGATAAGGGCAGAAGAAGTTCAGATATGGACGGATATCGATGGAATGCATAACAACGATCCGCGTGTGGTAGAAGGGACAAAACCGCTTCGTCAGCTTTCCTTCGATGAGGCAGCGGAGCTGGCTTATTTCGGTGCGAAAATTTTACATCCCCAAAGTGTATTCCCGGCTCAAAAATATAATATCCCCGTGCGTTTATTGAATACCTTGGAACCATTAGCTTCCGGAACTATTATCAATTCCGAAAAAAGCGATTCGGTTATCAAATCCATTGCCGCAAAAGACGGAATAGTGGCATTGAAAATTCAATCCTCGCGCATGTTGCTTGCCTATGGTTTTTTGCGTAAAATATTTGAAGTATTCGAACGCTATAAAACTCCGATTGATATGATTACTACTTCAGAGGTTGCCGTATCATTAACGATTGATGATATCAGCCATCTGGACGATATTATTGCAGAGCTGAAAGACTTCGGAAAGGTTTCGGTTGATAAAGATCAGAGCATTGTCTGCATTGTAGGGAATTTAGTATCGGAGGAATCGGGTTATGCCGCGAAAATTTTTGAAGCAATTAAGGATATTCCTATTCGAATGATTTCTTATGGCGGGAGTGCTCATAATGTTTCTATTCTGGTAAACTCCGATCGTAAGAACGATACGCTGAGAGCTTTACATAAACACTTATTTCATCAGGCATAAATAATTATTCAAACGATTAGTATTAGCACCATGTTCACCCGAACACATATAGAACAGTTCCGGCAAAAGCAAACTCCTTTTTATTGTTATAATATGGGATTGTTAGATGATACGCTTGCAGCCTGTAAGAAAGTAGCCGACCGCTATAACTTTACCGTGCATTATGCCTTAAAAGCGAATTCGAATGGACCCATCTTGAAACGTATTGCAAATGCCGGTTTCGGAGCCGATTGTGTGAGTGGAAATGAAATAACCCGTGCCTTGGAAACAGGATTTGAAAACGATAAAATTGTGTTCGCCGGCGTTGGGAAATCCGATAAGGAAATAAATACTGCTCTCGATGCCGGTATTGCCTGCTTCAATGTAGAGTCCCTGCAGGAGTTAAGTGTATTGAACGAACTGGCAAAAGCTAAGGATACAAAAGCCCGTATTGCCTTGCGCATCAATCCGAATGTCAATGCTCATACGCATCATTATATTACTACAGGATTGGATGAAAATAAATTCGGGATCAATGCCTGGGAACTGGATGTTTTGATAGATATATTGAAAACATATGACGCTCTGCAATTAATCGGATTACATTTTCATATTGGATCTCAGATTACGGATAAGAACGTTTTTAAAAGCCTGTGTCTTCGAGTGAATGAATTTAATCAATGGTTTACAGACAGAAACCTGCCGGTACCTGTATTGAATGTAGGTGGTGGATTGGGAGTAAATTATCACGCTCCTGATGAATATGCCATTGAGGATTTTGAAAGTTTTTTTTCCATATTCAATACCTTCATCGAACTCAATCCCGGTCAGCAGGTACATTTCGAACTGGGAAGGGCTTTGGTAGGCCAATGTGCGAGCTTAATCAGCAGCGTATTGTATATAAAGCATGGAATACAAACCAATTTTGCGATACTCGATGCCGGGATGACGGAGCTACTCCGCCCCGCATTATACCAGGCTTATCACAAGATCGAAAACCTGAGCAGGCAAAACGAAGGAAAGCTTTGGAAATACGATGTAGTAGGTCCCGTCTGTGAATCTTCCGACTGTTTCGGAAAAGCGGTGGAACTTCCGGAAACTTTTCGCGGTGATTTGATTGCCATACGTACCACAGGCGCTTATGGTGAAGTAATGCAATCGCACTATAACCTTCGTACTCAGGAGGAACCTTTGTATTTATAATCTTTTCGATTTTATTCTTTATTTCTTGTTTTTCTGTTTCGCTGTCTAAGCAGAATTATTGAACAAAATTTTCTAAATTCGACGTGTCAATACGCGAATGCTGTTATGGAAAATACAACAATAAAATGCCCCAATTGTGCTACATCGATAGATGTTCAAAATATTCTATCCCTGCAAATGGAGGATGAACTGAAGAAAAAATACAGTTTGCAATTGGCGGAGGAAAAGCAGAAGTATGATAAGGAAATGGAAGCCCTGGCGAAAGAGAAGGCCGAATTTGAACGCAGGAAACAAAAAGAGAACGAACTTTTTCAGGAGCGTCTGCAAGCCCGGCTGAAAGAAGAAAGTAAAACAATTGAGGATAAGCTGAATAAAAAAATACAGGAAGAACAATCCGAACAATTTGCTGCCTTGCAAAAAGAGCTCAATGAAAAGTCGGAGCAACTGCGTGAACTGAATAAGACCCGTGCAGAGATTGAGCGCCTGAAGCGCGAAAAAGAAGAATTGAAGGAATCTATTGAAGCGGATTCGCAGCGAAAACTTAATACGATCTTAAATGAAGAGAAAGAAAAAATCCGTAAACAGGAAGAAGACAAAAACGAACTAAGGTATAAAGAACTTCAAAAGCAATTCGAAGATCAGAAAAGACTTACCGAAGAGATGAAACGTAAGCAGGAACAAGGTTCTATGCAGTTGCAGGGAGAGGTAATGGAGCTGGCGATCGAAGAATGGTTGGCAAGCCAATTTCCTTTGGATACTATCGAAGAAATTAAAAAAGGAGCAAGGGGAGGAGATTGCATTCAGATTATTCATACTCGAACCCGTCAGAATTGCGGCTCTATCTATTACGAAAGCAAACGTACCAAAGAGTTTCAGGTGGGATGGATTGAAAAGTTTAAAGCCGATATTCGTGAACGGGGAGCAAACATAGGTGTACTGGTAACCGAAGCCATGCCATCGGATATGCAACGTATGGGGATGAAAGAGGGGGTGTGGATTTGTTCTTTCGAAGAGTTTAAGGGACTGTGTGCGGTACTGCGGGAGTCGCTGATACAGATTAGCAATGCATTGGAATCACAGGAAAATAAAGGGGATAAGATGCACATGCTTTACGATTACCTGACCGGACATACGTTTCGTTTGCAGGTTGAGGCCATCGTCGAAGGCTTTACACAAATGCGCATCGATTTGGAAGCGGAGAAACGCTCGATGCAAGGTATCTGGAAGAAACGCGAGAAACAGATCGAAAAAGTGATGGTGAATACCATTGATATGCATGCATCTATAAAAGGTATTGCGGGAAATGCGATTCAATCGGTACGCCAGCTCGAATTGCCCGATTCCAATGAGCATACTGAAGAAGCGTAAAAAACATATACAGTTTATTGCTGTTATTTTTAAGAATGAAATGATTAGAACAGTTAATGTAACCCGGTATATTACTCCGCTCCGGGAAGGAGGGTCTTTACCGGCTATCGCAGAAGCTGATGATGGCTTTTTATATGTATTGAAATTCAGGGGTGCCGGACAAGGACCGAAAGTGCTTATTGCCGAACTAATCGGCTCCGAACTGGCAAGGGCATTGGGCTTAAGAGTTCCCGAACTTGTCTTTGCTAATCTCGATGAAGCCTTCGGTCGTTCAGAGCCTGATGAGGAAATTCAGGATTTGCTGAAGTTTAGCGTAGGGCTTAACTTAGCCTTGCATTATCTTTCGGGAGCCATCACTTTCGATGCTTCCGTTAATAGGGCGGATGCACACCTTGCCTCTCAAATTGTTTGGCTGGATGCATACCTGATGAATATGGATCGTACCTGTAAAAATACCAATATGCTCTTTTGGAATAAACAACTTTGGCTGATTGATCATGGTGCATCTTTATATTTTCATCATTCATCCGATCATGGAAATGAACAAGCCATAAAAGCTTTTCCGATGATAAAAGACCATGCCTTACTAAAACAGGCAAGTGAGTTGGATACCATAAATATTCTGTTTAAAGAAATATTGAATGAAGAACTTATCCGATCCATCGTTAATTATGTTCCCGATGAATGGTTAGAAGAACAGGAAGATAAAGCCGGACAGCGTCAGATGTATGTAGATTTTTTAATAAAACGTTTAGCATATTCCGATAATTTTGTAAAAGAAGCCAAACATGCCAGAGAAAAACTTATTTGAGTATGCCGTTATCAGGCTTGTCCCACAGGTAGAACGTGAAGAGTTTTTAAATGTGGGGGTGATTTTATATTGTGCTAAAGAGAAATTCCTGGAAGCGAAAATTGCTTTGGATGAAGATCGGCTGAATGCTTTTGCTCCGGGTATAGATTGTGAAGAAATAAAAAAACATTTGCAGTCGTTTATCACCATTAGTATAGGTGGGACTGAAGGGGGAGCTATCGGGATGTTAGATATGCCTTCCCGCTTTCGTTGGTTGACGGCTACACGAAGTACGGTTGTGCAATGTTCCAAAGTTCATCCCGGACTTACATCCGATGCTAAAGAAACACTCGATAAATTAGTAAAGCAATTAGTCTTGAAAGATGCGTGAAGTTTATAAACAAGTTGTGAATTTCGATATGGTGGTGTATGCCATCAAATGTATTGTAGGCTTCATCATCGGATATTCGCTGTATATCCAGTTCCCTCAATACGAAATGTATTGGGCATTACTTTCCATTTTACTGGTTATTTCGCCCGATGGAAGCGATTCGAAACGATTGGCGATAGAACGTACCAAGGCAAACTTTATCGGTTCTTTGGTCGGCTTACTTTGTTATCTTCTGGACGAACCTGTATTAACAACTATCTTAATCGGTATTATTATCACGATTGTTGTTTGTGCACTGCTTAAGCTGATGAGTGTAACACGTACGGCTATTGTCAGTTTGATAATTGTGTTCCTGTACGAGCAAGATAAAGTATCGGTATTGGGTGCGGTTGAAAGATTTGTTTGTGTTGCCGTTGGGTGTTTGATTGGATTAATGGTGACACTTTTGGTATCTTCGATTCTTGGATATATTAAGAAAAAATCTGAAGCGATTATTGATGATTATAACGAGTCATAAATTATGGATACGGTACTGATAGATACTCCCGATTTTCAGCTTACTCAATTTGATTTTATCATTCGCTTTGTAATTGCATTAGGCGTTGGTTTCCTGATTGGTTTGGAAAGAGAACATGCTGCGATGAAGCAAAAAGAAGAAGTATTTGCCGGGATACGCAGTTTTATGTTCGTTGTAACCCTGGGTTTCATGGCTGCACTCTTACACTTTCTTTTTTCTCCCTTTGTATTCCTCGGAATTTTAATAGCCGTAATAACTTTGATTGTTATTTCATATTGGATTACTGCCAGTAAGGGTGATATTGGTGGAACTACAGAGTTCTCCGCTATTATTGCTTTCGTGTTGGGAATACTTTTATTTATGGGCCTCATTGAAATTAGTCTGATGATTACCGTAGTAATCGTATTCTTACTTTCATCAAAATTAAAAATACAGACGGCTATCGGAAAAATTACTGCTGAAGAACTGTATGACTTTATTCGTTTTGTGACGGTTATATTACTGCTGTATCCTTTTTTACCGGATGGGAATTTCGGTCCCTACAATGTAATTAATCTGAAAGAAATTGCCTGGATAATTATACTTACATCAGGATTAGGACTCGTAGGCTATGCGATGATGAAGTTCCTGGGGCCGGGCCGGGGAATTTTACTGACCGGAGTTATCGGAGGCTTTGTATCGAGTACCGTTGTTACCTGGGTATTTGCCAAAAAAAGTAAAACAGAAGAGGCCCTGTCATTGAATTGTGCTATTGCTATTCTTGCCGCATCTTCAATCATGATGATCCGGATATGGGTTTGGATCTTTCTTTTTAATCAGGAATTATTGCCCGTACTTACAGCTCCCCTTGGATTAATGTTTCTTTCTGCAATAGGCATTACACTATTCTTCTATTTTAAACAGAAAAAAAGTACAAAAGTTGATACTGAGATGAAACAAGGTAAGCCCTTGAATCTACAAGGAGCTTTTGTGTTCGGGTTTATTTATCTGATGATTACCCTGGTAGTAACCTATGCTGCCGATCGTTTTGGTAACGAAGGTATTTATATTTCGAGTGCGATCGCCGGCTTTTCGGATATCGACGCCATAACCATTTCGGTTTCTAAATTAGCTGGAAATACGCTTGCTTTACATAGTGCTGTTAATGCCATTCTTATTGCCGCTATCAGTAATACATTTGTTAAAACAGGTATAGCAGTTTGGGCAGGCAGTAAAAAATTACGGAGTTATTTATACTTAGGCTATGGTGTTATTTTCCTGTCGGCTATAGTCGCTATTCTGATTGCCAATAATTAATTATTTCAAAATATTTTGATCGAAATACTGAGCTGCGGCATCCCTGCGGGCTGCGTTGTCATCGTTATTTATATGCTTTGATGTATTCCTTTCAAGCTCTCACACAAGACCTGGCCTGTTGTAAGGCTGAACATCGGAACGATGAATTATCTCAGCGTTGCTCATTATTTTTCCAAACAAGGAACCGGCAAAATCCGCTTGGTTTGTAACGATGACACACCTGAGATGTGAATTCGCGCAGATATCCTCAGCCTGATGGGCTGACACAGCCGTTCTAAAAAGGGCTTTTGGTATGAATAAAGGGCATTTGACTCTTTTTATTTTCGAATAAATAAATTTATCCCAATATTATTGAGTATTATTGTAATAATTCTATTATAATTACGAATGAACCAAGTTACATTTAACACCTCAAATCCTGTCTTCTTTGTTGCATTAAGACAGAAAACAGATGCTTATTTCAAAGCAAATAAAATTAAAACTACCGGCAACTGGCGCTTATATTGGAAGGCTATTATTTTAATAGCTACATTTTTGTCCCTTTATATTACACTTGTATTTTTTACTCCTTCGAACATTTTTTTAAGTCTCTTATTTTGTGCTTTATTGGGAGCAAATTTTGCAGCTATCGGATTTAATATGATGCACGATGGCGCACATGGAAGCTACTCAAAAAATAAAGCATTGAATGAGTGTATGGCATTTTCCTTAAATGTGATGGGAGGAAATGCTTATCTTTGGAAGCAAAAACATAATGAGAATCACCATTCTTTTACGAATGTAGAAGGTATGGATGATGATATCGACATCAAACCTTTTATTCGTTTACATCCCGACCAAAAGAAGTTATGGATGCATCGCTTTCAGCATTTTTATAGTTTCTTCCTGTACGGATTAACCCTTTTCTTTTGGGTGTTTTACCGCGATTTTAAAAAATATTTCAGTGGCAAAGTAGCTGCAAATACAAAACTACGTAAAATGCAGCTAGACGATCATTTTGTTTTTTGGATTTCGAAAGTTGTTCATATCGGATTGTTTATTGTACTGCCGATATTTACTGTTGGTGTATTAGAAACCATAATTGGTTATACAGTGATGTCTTTTGTTACAGGCGTTATTTTATCAGTCGTTTTTCAATTGGCACATATTGTAGAGGAAACTGAATTTGTTGCACCGAAAACTTCTAAAGTTGAAATTGAAAACGAATGGGCGATTCATCAGGTAAATACCACTGCTAATTTTGCTACAAAAAGTAAATTGGTTAACTGGTTATTAGGCGGACTTAACTTTCAGGTGGAACATCATTTGTTCCCGCGTATTAGTCATGTGCATTATCCTGCACTGAATAAAATTGTGATGGATACGTGTAAAGAGTTCAATGTATATTATAAAGAATTTCCTACAGTAATGTCTGCTATCCGTTCTCATGTTAAATATCTGAAACAAACGGGTATTGCATAAGCAATAGAAAGCATAATACAAAGGGCATGAAACTTAAACATTCATGCCCTTTGTATTTAATGTTTCTCTTGGTTCTAATTATTGATAAATCAGTTCGCCAGCAATGCTTTCTGATACTCTTGTTTAAGCTGTGAATATTGCGCTTCCAGTGCATCAATCGCTGTTTGTTGTTCATGCAGATTTAGGGTACCTGTATAGGCTTGTTGTACCTGCTCACTGAGTAATTGTATTTGATTTTTCCAGGTATTCCAGGCATTGAGTTCTGTTAGTTTATTTTTGTAATAGCTGTTAAATGCATCAGAAAGGTAAGTGAGACTTCTATTCTCTTGTATTGCTCCGCTTCGGGAATCAATTACAAAGATTGCCATGGGGACAATTTCTTTTTGAGTTTGTGTAATCGATTTTCTATTGCGTTCTCCGAACTTTAATTTCGCTTTCAACCATTGATCCATACCCACGACTTCCATATCGGCAACGATAGGCTCCCAGGTATTCAGCTCTCTGTTCCAATACTCCAACCAATAGGTGTTGGCATGTTTTAAGCCACATAAGGATGCTTTGTTTCCCTGAGCTTGTATTTTACTCATTGCTTTTTTATGACGTTGTTTGTTTTCGGTAAGTAAACTTACTTCCATGATTGTACGGGTCTTTATTCCGGATGCTGTAAGAATTTCCGAAACGAAAGGGTTGAGTTCGTAGCTGTTTCCTCCTCCGCGTTTAAGTATTTCTTTTGTGGAATGGATTTTATGATCTGTATAATTCCATGCCATATTCCGGTTAATCCAGTTTACAATTTTTTCAGTCTTTTCGGAATCTGTTGTTGCATCGTTCCCGGTAATGAACCTTGAAAAATGCTGCAGGTCGATTTGTGTAGTGTCATTAGGTACCGGATAAGTCCCAAGAATCGTTTGTGCCTTTGCTATGTTTATTCCCATTCCCAGAATAAACACTAAGGGTAAAATTAATTTAGTTTTCATTTTTTTGATTTTGTTTGTAAGGATGACAGCAGAAAACGCAAATACGTTGCACTTAATTTGTAAAGGATTTGTGATGGAGAATAATTTTTTTTGTAATGCCTTGTTTTTCAAGAAAAATTCTCAATTTTAACCATGACTTCAACATATTCGTTACAATGTCCTTTGGGATTTATACAATTAAAAGAACTGAACGGTGTTTTGTCGGAAGTAAGTTTTATGGAAGATGAGATCATTATTCATAATGAAGTACATCCGGTACTGCTGGATGTTGCCGCTCAGATTAAGGCTTATTTTAATAAGAAGTTACATAGTTTCGATATACCGATACAGGCTGAAGGTACCGACTTTCAGAAAGAGGTATGGAGGCAGCTTACTCAGATTCCCTACGGTAAAACTATTTCCTATGCAGAGTTGAGTGAGCAGATGAATCATCCCAAAGCTATTCGTGCAATCGCCGCTGCAAATGGTCAAAATCCGATTGGTATTATTATTCCTTGTCACAGAGTAATCGGGTCGGATGGAAGTTTAACCGGTTATGCGGGTGGGCTTTGGCGTAAGCATTGGCTGATTGACCACGAACAGGAAGGATCAAAGGGATATCAAACGAAACTTTTTAAATAGTGTAAAGGGTATAACATTAGCAGCGTGTCCTTACTTTAAAAAATACATACATACATAGATTAGTAATGATAAAAAAAGAAAGATTAATACCCAGCCGCTTAGCTAAACGTGTACACTTTGACAAAGACCTTATTTATTCAATACTCGATCAGGCATATTTTTGTACGGTGGCTTATATTTTTGAGGGAAGAGCTTTTCAATTGCCTATAGGATTTAGCCGGATAGATAACCAATTGTATTTGCATGGTTCGGTAGGGAGTTCGTTTTTGACAGCATTGGCAGAAGCCGGTGAAGTATGTATTTCAGCAACCTTATTAGATGGAATGGTACTTGCTAAATCGGCATTCAATCATTCGATGAATTACCGCTCCGTTGTTCTTTTCAGCAAAGCACGTGTGGTATCCGACAATGAAGAACGTACACAGTCATTAATTGCACTTACGGATAAAATTGTAAAGGGCAGATGGGACGATATACGCAAACCTAATGAAAAGGAGTGGCGGCAAACCCTGGTGCTTGCATTTAGCATTGAAGAAGCTTCGGCGAAAATGCGAAATGCAAATGCGATTGATGATGAAGAGGATATGCACTTACCCATTTGGTCGGGTGTATTAACACTCTGCCAAAGCTTGGGTCGATTAACTCCTGCCCATAATGTAGAATCCATAGAAGTTCCCGAATACCTTAAAAAATATGAACACTAATATTTTAACCGAACTTTACACCCGCGAACTGAATACCTTGAAGGAAGAACTTAAACTATATACTTCTGAAGAGGCTATATGGAAAGTTGAAAAGGATATTAATAATTCGGCCGGGAATTTAACACTCCACCTTATCGGAAACCTGAAACATTATTTTGGAGCCTGCTTAGGGAATAACGGATACGTCCGCCATCGTGAGGATGAATTCAATCTGAAAAAGATTCCTTTAAGAACTTTATTATCCGATATCGATGAAGTGATTGAGATGATTCAAAAAACACTTAACAATATGGATGATGGGCAATTTCATGCAAATTTCCCCGGTTTCTTTTTAAATGAACAGCGATCTGTCCAATATGTAAGCCTACATTTATTAGCCCATTTCAGCTATCATCTGGGCCAGATAAATTACCACCGTCGTCTCCTCCTATAGGCTCTGGTTCTGACCGGACAGCTATTGACATTCTTGCAGCGAATATGTCAAACCAGGTATAAATTCTCTTTTTAGGACAGGTTGCTCATAGAGAACCCAATCATTTTTGGTCTAAAAACCCGCTTCTAAAGCCCGGTAGCCCTATTGTAAATTTTTAATCGGTTTTCCTCGACTAAACCTTCTATATTTTGTATTTTTGTTTTAGTTTTTAAAACAAACAACTACTTGTAAAATAGGCTGTTAGTGTAAATATTTGCCGAAATAGGGTTATAATGAATACAGGTTTTTTTTAAAACAGAATAAGGAATTTTAGGTTATAATTAATAAAGAAGGATTGGAAGATGAACGCAAAATTACAAATGGACGGACCGGCTTATGTATTAGCAGACCGAATGAAGTTGAAAGAAATTTACGTGTACGAAGGTGATACTTTAACCTTAAATGTATCCTTACATTTAGTGCATATGGCGACTGACGAATTGGTAGATGTATATCTCTTTACCTCTTATGCTGATATGGAGAAATTAATATCGGGATATGACACAGCAAAAGCCGATCGCATTCGTATGGCGATTGTAGAAAGCATTAATAAAGATGAAACGGATGATTGCATTTCTATGCGGACATTATTATCCGAAGATCCGGAATTACTGAAAATACCTTTAATGTTGCGCAGATATCAGGATATCGGTTTTGCTGCTGATGAAGATATTGAAGAGGAAATCGAAGAGGATAATTATGGAGAATGGGAAGAAGGCCTTGAGATGGAAGCAGAAGATGAGAATATATTTGAAATCGAATATTTCTTACAGGAACAATACGAGCCTTTTCCTTTACCTTATGCCGCTCATTGGGGAAATGATATGTATGATGCCATGAATGATATGTGGGGAAAATATTGTCAGGCTTTAGTTCTGCATGGTGAAATCGGTTATCCGCTTGATGATATGTTAATGATGATGGGCCTGTATCACCCACATACCCTCATGTTATGCGAGTCTTTATACAAGAAAGTATTTTCCGCACCGGATGCTTTCGAGAACGAATCGCAACCGAGAGATGAGGACCTCAAAGAGTAAAAATATTATTAGGGATTGTAAATTAAATATAGAATAGCCTCAACTTATTTTGTTGGAGGCTATTCATTTTTTGTACTTACAGGTCTAAGCCCATATACTTTCCTTTTTTCGAAAATTTCAAATCTATGTCGTTATTTAATTCAACTGTTTGGATACCTTTCTCTATTTCCCATTCGGTTATATAGGCATTTGCATAATTAGTTTTGACATAGTTTAAAATAGAAGCCGGAATCAGAGAATCGGGAAGTTTCGATTTACTGCTGACTGAATTAACTTTTCCATTTTTACTGAATTCAAGCTTAGTCTGATTGTCGAGCATCACTTCGAAGGTATGTGATAAATTATCCGATTCTTTTACAGCCACCAAAATATGTTGATCAGGGAAGTGCTCCTGAATAAACGCCCTGCTGATCAAAGGCAATTCATTGGTTTCTATTCTTTTTTCCTGTGCAGGAGCATTGGTGAAAATAAATCCCAGCAAGGCTGTCATTAAGAGTATTTTTTTCATGATATACTGTTTTTATGGTGAAAAAGTAAAGAACTGTAATCAGTTCTGTAAGAGAGAACCCGATTCCCGTAAGAAGGTTTGTACTCATGAGAATTATTTATCAGGAGCAGCTTTAAAGCTAATACAAAAAGAGGTACCCTTATTGGGAGTGCTTTTTACTTCTATTTGTCCTCCCATGGCGTTTATATAATTATTTACCAGGTATAAACCTACTCCTTTGCTGTCGTTGATATGCTCATGAAATTTCTGATTTAAACCAAAGAGCCGATGTTTATATTTCTCTAAATCCATTCCCAGGCCATTATCTGAAAATACTAATTGTTGCATTGAATCAGCATATTGAGTATGTATGCTTATTTCTGCCGGGATTCCCGGACGGGCATACTTGATGGAATTACTTATCAGGTTCAGAAAAATACTTTCGAGATAAGATCTGTCAAAGTACACTTCTTCAAATGCCGAGAAATCGCACAGGATTTTTGTGCCCGATATGTGTATTAAGGATTTGATCGCGTCTAACTCGTGTTGCAGCACCTGTTTTATATTAAGCAGCTCCGATTGGGGGTGAATGAAATCACTTTCTAATAAACCATCCACTGATTTGTTTAATACTTTGTTCAGATATTCGGCATTGTATTGCAGAATCTCTAAAGTTTTAAGTGTTTCTGTATCGGTTATTTTCGACAGGTCTAATAACTGAAATAAAGAAAGCATATTGTTTACGGGTGATCGTAAATCGTGGGAGGTAGTATAGCTCAGTTGTTTTAACTGATGGTTGGTATTGCTAAGTTTGGCTAATTGCAGGTTCCGGTTTAATTCCGTTTTTTTTATATGGCTGATGTTTTTTGCAATAGCGTAAATTACCTGATTGGGAGGAGAGGGGATGGAAGTCCAGGAAAGCCATACATACTCTCCGTTTTTCTTAATATAACGATTTTCGAAGTTTGACAGGTATTTTTCGTTAAGCAGTTCCTTACGCTGTTGTGAAGTAATCTCACGATCGTCGGGATGAATAAAGCTGTTGATGGGCCTGGAGTACAATTCATCATAATTATACTCTAAGACCGAACATACAGCCGGGTTTACTTTTTTGAAGTATCCGTCATATCCCGCAATACATAACAGGTCGAGGGATAATTCGAAGAAACATTCGAAGTGAAAATCTAAATCTTTAGATATAGGACTTCCTGAGCCGGTATTCAATGGTATAAATTTATATCAATATACAGAAAAAATTGAGACTATCAGTTCTTGAACAATATTTATTTCCGTATAATATCTGCTCCCAAGGCTTGCAGCCTTTGTTCAATATCCTGATAGCCTCTGTCGATTTGTTCGATATTGGAAATGGTGCTTTTACCTTCCGCAGAAAGTGCGGCGATCAACAAAGATACTCCGGCACGTATATCAGGAGAACTCATAGCTATACCGCGTAGGGGATGAGTTCTTCCTAAACCGATAATATTGGCGCGATGCGGGTCGCATAAAATAATTTGCGCACCCATATCAATGAGTTTATCCACGAAGAACAATCTGCTCTCGAACATTTTTTGATGGATGAGTACCGACCCTTTGGCTTGTGTAGCAACTACCAAAACAATGCTTAACAAGTCGGGAGTGAAACCCGGCCAGGGCGAATCGGCAATGGTTAAGATAGAGCCGTCGATAAAGGTTTCTATTTCGTACACTTCCTGAGAAGGAATAAAAATATCGTCGCCACGACGTTCCATTTTGATCCCTAATTTTTTAAATACATCCGGAATAATTCCCAGATGTTCGTAGCCTACATCTTTAATGGTTATCTCCGAGCGTGTCATTGCCGCCAATCCGATGAAGCTTCCAATCTCAATCATATCGGGAAGCATACGGTGTTCGCAACCCCCTAATTTTCTTACACCTTCAATCGTTAATAAATTCGAACCGATTCCCGAAATTTTCGCACCCATACTATTCAGCATTTTACAAAGCTGTTGTATATAGGGTTCGCATGCTGCATTGTAGATAGTTGTAGTACCTTCTGCAAGCACTGCCGCCATTAGGATATTGGCTGTTCCTGTTACCGATGCTTCATCGAGCAGCATATAAGTGCCTTTCAATTCGGATGCGTCAACCGTAAAGAAACTGTCTTTGGTATCGTAATTAAATTTAGCGCCTAATTTTTGGAAGCCGATGAAATGAGTATCCAAACGACGACGGCCGATCTTGTCGCCACCCGGACGAGGAATGTAGGCTTTCCTGAACCTTGCCAGAAGTGGGCCTACAATCATTACCGAACCCCGCAATGCCGATCCTTTTGCTTTGAAAACATCTGAGCTGAAATAATCCAGATTGATGTTTGCAGCCTTAAAAGTATAGGTGTCTTTCGAAAGACGGTTCACTTCTACACCCATATCTTTCAGTAAATCGATCAGTTTATTTACATCCACAATATCCGGAATATTGGAGATAGTGATTAGCTCATCGCTTAGCAAAACAGCAGAGATTACTTGCAGGGCTTCGTTCTTGGCGCCTTGGGGACGAATCTCTCCTTTTAATTTTTTACCTCCGTGTATTTCAAAAGTATCCATATTGATCGGTATGCTTTTAGATGATAGATGTATTGCTTAAATTAATAACGGTGTTTGCCGGAGCTTTTTTTACGGTTACTACCATTGTTTCTTTGCTTATGGCCATTGCTGCGATTGGTAGGAATAGCTTTTTTGTATTCCACTTTGTTCAATAAGCTACGGTCCGATAAAGCCAATTCTCCTTTAGAAAGTATATGTAAATCAT
The DNA here is from genome assembly GCA_964454645.1 of uncultured Sphingobacteriaceae bacterium. Classification (GTDB taxonomy): domain Bacteria; phylum Bacteroidota; class Bacteroidia; order Sphingobacteriales; family Sphingobacteriaceae; genus CAYVTM01. The sequence goes on from CAYVTM010000006.1 coordinate 147,924, forward strand.
TCAGTATGGTATCATCACTTACATTGTCTTTGTTCCAGGTCACGTAAGCCATTTTCATAAAATTGGCAATAGCAGAAACCATCGCTTCTTTACGTTCGGAATCTTCCATTTCTTTAGCTTTTTGAATCATCAGCTCTACCGTTTTACCGTAATGTTTAAAAGCAATACGGTTAGTAGGATAGTTAACCCTGTTAGGTTTGCGCTCAAAGGTTTCCCGAGATGGAATCGGATAAGGTGAATCTACATCCAAATCAAAATTGGCAATAATGAAAAGATGATCCCAAAGTTTATGTTTAAAATCGGCAACATCACGTAAATGCGGATTTAAAAATCCCATCAGTTCGATTACTGCCTGTGCATGCTTGTTCCGTTCTTCTTTTGTAGGAAGTGTTTTTATATACTTCACCATATTTTGTATGTTTCTTCCGTATTCGGCATACAAAAGAGGGGGACGGGTTGAATTATAGTCGAATGTCATCTGTTTTTATTTTGTCCTGTTTGAGGAATTAAATTGATAAGCTTATTACTCTTTTACAATGCGCAGTTTGGCAAATTTAAGTAAAAGTTGCTTTTGTCCTAATTCTTTAAAATCTATTGTTGTTTTTATATCCGGGGCCCGCCCTTCCAAGGCAATCACCCTTCCAAAGCCAAAGCGTTGGTGCTCAACCTCCATGCCTATATCAATTTTTGCAGGATCGTCGGGATTAAAATCTCCGGATGCTTTGTGTACATAGTTTTTTTGCAAGCTTGGTTTTGGCGGAATACCAATTGTTTTGGTACTAAGCCTGGTATAGCTGTCTCTATCCCTGTCGAAACCGGCACTTGCCTGCAAGCCGCTTTTCTGTAAAAAACTAATCTCTAAAAATTTAGGTTCTATTTCTTCCAAAAACCTGCTGGGTTCACAATTCGTTAAGGTTCCCCAGCGGTAACGGGAAGTAGCATAGGAGAGTGTAAGCTTTGTTTCTGCACGTGTAATAGCCACATAAAACAATCGGCGTTCTTCTTCCAGATCGCTTCTTGAATTTAATGACAATTGAGAAGGGAAAAGGTTTTCTTCCATCCCCACTACGTATACATAGGGAAACTCAAGCCCTTTTGCCGAATGTATCGTCATTAGCGAAACCGTGTCCTTGTTTTTATCCTCTTCTTTTTCATCCCCCGTAAGCAAGGCTACATCCTGCAGGAATTGCGCTAATCCGGTATCTTCCAAATCTTCCCGTTCAGAGAATTCTTTGATACCGTTCAGAAGTTCCTGAATGTTTTCATAACGTGCCAGCCCTTCTATCGATTTATCTTCATGTAAATCTTTTAATAATCCCGATTGCTTGGCGATATGCATGGCAGCATCGTAAGCATTACTGTTTTTAATCATCACAGCAAAGCTTTTAATCATGATTATAAAGTTCGAAATACTCTCTCCCGATTTGCCCGGAATAAGCGTGTGTATATCTTCACAAACCTGCCACAAACTTAAATTTTGTTGATCGGCGGCAAGAATTATTTTATCCATGCTGGTTTTGCCGATACCGCGAGCCGGATAATTGATCACTCTTTTCAATGCTTCTTCATCGCTGTGATTCACTGATAAACGGAAGTAGGCAATTATATCTTTAATTTCTTTGCGATGATAGAAAGAGAGGCCTCCGTAAATTTTATAAGGAATATTTAACTTCCGCAATGCTTCCTCCATTGCCCGCGACTGAGAATTGGTACGGTATAAGATCGCAAAACTTTTATAGTTTAAGGATTGAGAAGCTTGGTATTGCATGATCGATTCGGCAACCTGTTTCCCTTCCTCATTATCCGTAAAAGCTTTTAACAAGGATATTTTTTCGCCGGTTTCTTTTTCCGAGAAAACGTTCTTTTGCAATTGTTCCTGATTATTGGCGATTACGGCATTCGCTACTTTTACAATCGTTTGGGTAGAACGATAATTTTGCTCGAGTTTAAAAATCTTCAGGTCGGGATAATCTTTCTCGAAATTTAAGATATTTTGAATGTTGGCACCTCTGAATGCATAAATACTTTGGGCATCATCGCCTACGACACAAATGTTTTCGTGTATGGCGGCAAGTTTTTTTACGATGAGGTATTGAGCAAAATTAGTGTCTTGATACTCATCCACCATAATATATTTAAACTTATGCTGGTATTTATGCAATACTTCGGGATGATCCTTAAAAAGTACATTGGTTTTGAAGAGCAGATCATCGAAATCCATTGCCCCTGCCTTAAAGCATCGTTGAGTATAGAGTTGATAGATATAGCCCAGTTTGCCACGCCCTGAAGAAAAGTCGTCAGCCTGAATGTTATCATCGTCCTGATATTCTTTTACAGAAATAAGATTATTCTTAGCAGAAGATATACGGTTATAGACAAAGTTCGGGTTGTACAACTTATCGTCGAGGTTTTGTTCTTTTAAGATAGCTTTGAGCAGACTCTTGCTATCATCGGTATCATAAATGGTAAAGTTAGAGGGGTATCCGATTTTATCTGCTTCGATACGCAGTATTTTGGCAAATACTGAATGGAAAGTTCCCATCCAGATATTGCGTGCATCGGCACCCACCAGATGTCCGATACGTTCACGCATCTCGCGTGCCGCTTTGTTAGTAAATGTAAGAGCTAAAATCTGAAAAGCATCGGTGCCCCGATTGATAATATGAGCAATACGCGTTGTAATTACCCGGGTCTTCCCCGAACCGGCACCCGCAACAATCATCATCGGCCCCTGTATGTTTTCCACAGCTGCTCTTTGCTGTGGATTTAATTGTTCTAAATAATTCGCAGTCATCCCGTCACTATATTTTCCAAAAATACGAAATATGACTTAGCTTTAATAGAATTCTTTCCACATTTATACATGAAAAAGCCCGCATCTTTTGATACAGGCTTCCAAAATATTTATTCCCGGATTCTTTATTTTTCTATTTAATCTCAATACTGCCTATTTGTGTACTTTTTGAATTCCGAGGATTTGCCCCTTTATTTTCATATCCTACAATCATTAGTTTACCCGTGTTGGTATCCAGATTTGATTTGGGACGGATAACTACACCTTGAGATTTCGAATTAAATAATTGGGAACTCTTAAAATTCCCCTGAGTATCGATTGTGGTTACTACGGCAACTGACTTTTTCGGAGTCTTCATTATTTTCCTTTTTTTCACATCCGTTATTTTAAGATTTTGGGGATGATCATTATAGATTAAGTAAACAATATCATCATAGACAAAAGAGGCATACGAAGAAAAGAAGCCTTGATCGTTTTTAGTTAACTGATTTTTGGAAATGGGGATTTGCCATTCGATACCGGCATCAGGGGCAATGCTAATTGCTATAATATTGTTGTAGTAAAAATTGTACGTTTTGCTTGTGCTTTTACCGGTTGGTCTACGTACGCCAGAAGGGCTCATACTACTACTGGTTGATGGATTCTGTGTGACCGTCACGGTCACATAATCCTGCTCTGCCAAAAGCACAATTCCTCCATTGTCTTTTAATATCAACCGGTTGATATGCAGGTCGACAATACCTTTATTTTTTTCAGCTCCTCTTTGAGACGTGAATAGGGCAACCGCTTTTTTATCAAATTCCTGAATATTTTTATGTTTTACAGTTTGGGTATTGCCATCAATTTTAACAACAAAAATACCATGGCTTGTCGTATTACGAATACTTGTGCGTTCGGTTAATGTGAGCGTTTTTCTATTCCATGAATAAGTTGCATTACGTGTTACATCCGAATAAAATCCAACACAAATAAGATCATTCTGACTATTTACTTCAAATGCGATTTCGATTATATATTTTCCTAAGTCCAGGTCGAACTGACTGAATACATCATTGCCCGGGTCGTAACTTAATATGGTGTATAAGTCACCCATTTTTTTTAAATTGGACTTTTTTGCATCAGCTGATCCAATAATATAAACCTTCCCATTATTATCGATTGCAAAATCAATAAACTCAAATTGTTCATCTCTAATAGGGAGCTCAAATTCTTTCGTCCAGATAGTATTAAAAGATTGATCCAGCACTTTACAGGCAAAAGTTTCTTTCTTTCCTTTAATGAAGGGATTGTGATGTACAATTAAAATTTTCGATGAGTCTTTTGAAGTATAGTAATTAAACCCACCTGCATTTCTTTTCCGATTGGTATAAATTTCATCGAGCTGTTTGTAATCAGCATCAACAATGCCTTTTTCGTTAATTGAATTTGAGAAAAACACATTCATACTGTCTCGTTTATTAAAGTATGAAGTAAATAAGTTTAGTTTATCTTTAAAGAGTTCAACGCCCTCGAATGTTAATTCATGTCCGTTCGTATTCGGCATTCTCAGTTCCGACTTGCTTACTACCTGATGTTTAGCATCATATTTTTCTAAAAAAAATAATTTATTGCGACCTAATAAACCGGTAGATTGTGTTTTTAGCACCCTGAGCTCATTCTCATTACCGCCAACAAATGAGATTTCTGTACGTGGAGGTGTTTTTTGTTTGGGACCGAAATGGGTACTGATATTTTGAGAGAAGCTAACAAGAGGAGCAACTAACAGGAAAGTCAGAATGTAGGGTTTAATCGACATATTAGTTTTGAGTTAAAGGGTTAAATCGATGAATTGTTTGGGCCCCAATTATAATGAAATGTCTCAATTAATCTAAAAAAATAATTGAGAAACAGCAGAAAATTCTGCACCTTAGCAAAAAAATAGTAAGATGAAAAGTCGCCCGGTACATTATTTATTGTTGATTTTTATTTTTTTATACAGTAATACGGCAAATGCTCAAAATGTTGTTAATGGAGATTCAACCAATGTGAATAGAGTCAAAGTTTTTAATCCTTCGAATACGAAAGATTTTTTTTATGCATCTGATAACTATAAATTAGCAGTTAAGCTAAATCCTATCCTGATTCTTTTTGGAGAAATACCTGTGTATTTTGAACATAGGTTGGGGGAAAAGTTGTCGGGAGAAATGGCAGTAGGAGTGACCTTGCGTAATTATTATCTCGACATAGCCGATAACGATAATTCTTCAAATACTTCAGAAGTAATTGATAATGATAAATTTGGATACAGCTTTCGGGCTGCTTTGAAATTTTATCCTTCATCTGCCGAAGAGCCTATATTAGGATATTATTTTGCACCCGAAATTATGACCCGCATGTATTATCGTTCTTTTCAATACAAGCAGGGATTCGTCCCGGCGGCTGCAAGTTCCGATACCTATAACCTCAAAAAAATACAAACAGATTTTAAAATCCTTTTTGGATATCAGGATTATTTAGATGCGAATATTTTAATCGATTATTACTTAGGTTTTGGAATCAGAAATGTAAATATGGAAGAATCGAACTCGGATATAAATAGCCCTAAGTATGGTGATATCGGTACGAAAAGGAGTAGAACACCTGTATTTACAGCAGGTGTAAAATTAGGTTTTGCTTTTTAAAATTATACAATAATATATTACACTATATATTTTAAATATGGAACACATTAAACAGTACGTTGAGAAAAACAAACAAAGGTTTTTAGATGAATTATTCGATCTATTAAGAATGCCTTCGGTAAGCGCCGATTCGGCATTTAAAGAAGATGTGTTTAAGACGGCGGAATTTGTGAAGCAGAAATTGATGGATGCCGGAGCCGATAAAGTAGAGCTTTGCCAAACAGCGGGTTATCCGATTGTATATGGTGAAAAAATGATCGACCCGAAATTGCCAACGGTGTTAGTATATGGACATTACGATGTACAGCCCGCAACTCCTTTAGAATTATGGGAAACACCGCCTTTTGAACCTACTATTCGTAAAACTGCCGTTCATCCCGATGGTGCAATATTCGCACGTGGTTCTTGCGATGATAAAGGTCAAATGTATATGCATGTGAAAGCCTTTGAAATGATGATGCAGACAAATACCTTACCTTGCAATATTAAATTTATGATTGAGGGTGAAGAAGAAGTGGGTTCTGCAAACCTGGGTATTTTCGTGAGTGCAAATAAAGAGCGATTAAAAGCCGATGTGGTTTTGATTTCTGATACTTCAATGATTGCAAACGATTGCCCTTCGATTGATTGCGGATTACGTGGCTTGAGTTATGTGGAGGTAGAAGTTACCGGTCCGAACCGCGATTTGCATTCGGGAGTTTACGGAGGTGCTGTAGCGAATCCGATTAATATTCTTTCCAAAATGATTGCATCCATGCACGATGAAAATAATCATGTTACCATTCCCGGTTTTTATGATGATGTGTTGGAAGTAAGTGCATCTGACCGTGCGGATATGGCGAAAACTCCTTTCGATCTGGATGCCTATAAAAAAGATTTGGGTATTGATGAGGAATGGGGCGAGAAAGGTTTTTCAACCATCGAACGTACCGGTATCCGTCCGACTTTAGATGTGAACGGTATTTGGGGAGGTTATACCGGTGAGGGTGCAAAAACTGTATTGCCTTCAAAAGCTTATGCCAAAATTTCTATGCGCTTAGTGCCGAATCAAAAATCGGACAAGATCACCGAACTGTTTACAAAACATTTTCAAAGCATCGCTCCGAAATCGGTAAAAGTGAAAGTAGAATTGCATCATGGTGGCGAGCCTGTACTTACACCAACCGATTCGATTGCATTTCGTGCAGCAAGCAAAGCCATGGAAGATACTTATGGTAAGAAACCAATCCCTACAAGAGGTGGAGGAAGTATTCCGATCGTAGCTCTTTTCGAAAAAGAATTAGGAATTAAATCGGTATTGATGGGATTCGGATTGGATTCGGATGCCTTACATTCTCCGAACGAACATTATGGATTGTTTAATTATTATAAAGGAATTGAAACCATTCCTTTATTCCATAAATATTTTGCGGAACTGAGTAAATAAACTTTTCTTCGCAATATCAAAAAGGTGTTCGTATATAGTATTATACAAGCACCTTTTTTATTTTTTCTTTTCCTTAATATAAATTAAGGGCAGTCTCCACTTCAGATAATTGGCTCCGATACGAATCAATACAATCGTTCCGCCGGCTATTAATCCGCACATCCTTTCGGATGCTCCGGAATACTGGACAATGAAATAAACAATACCTCCGGCGATACATGCCGAAGCATAAATATCCTGACGAAAAACATAAGGGACTTCATTCAGTAATACATCGCGAATAATCCCGCCGAAACATCCGGTAATCGTCCCCAAAGCAATACATACCAAGGGATGCAAATTAAAATCGATTCCTTTATAGATGGCTAAAGTGGCAAATACTGCTAATCCAATAGTGTCGAACCAAAACATTGCCCGGCGGAATGTTCTTATTCGAGGATGATATAGCAGGGATATAATATAGGTTACTATGATGGTAAGGATCAAACGCAGATCCTGAATCCAGGCTACAGGAAAACTTCCGATAAGCATATCGCGGATAGTTCCGCCTCCAATAGCTGTAACAAAAGAAACTATCAATACCCCGAATATATCGAGCCGCTTATGCATTGCCGAAATAGCTCCCGAATATGCAAAGGCGATAACTCCCAATAACTCTATAAAAATAATTAATTTCATTCCTGCAAAGGTAAGAAGCTTATCTGTAAAAATTATTTTTCATTAAATCTATCTGTTTTTTTTTAAGTATAGGGTCGGAAGAGAAAATTAATGTCATTAGATTAAATAATCTGAAAAAATCTGATATTTGGTTTCATGGTAAAACATCTTGCCGATTTATACATCCGTTCGTACCGGGGATTACCCCGGAATATCTGGATGTTATCCCTCATTCTGTTAATCAATAGAAGCGGTACGATGGTTATCCCTTTTATGACCGTTTATCTCACGCAAGAGTTATCCTTTTCTATCACTCAAGCGGGTTTGGTCCTGGCAGTGTTTGGTTTAGGTGCGGTAATAGGGGCTTATATGGGTGGTAAACTGAGCGACCGTTTCGGGTTTTATTCTATTCAGTTTTGGTCTTTATTGCTTAACGGGATTTTCTTTATTCTTCTCGGGCAGATGCATACGCTCCCGGGTATTATGATTGTCATTTTCTTTATGAGTGTATTGGGGGAAGCTTTTCGTCCGGCAAATGCATCTGCGGTAGCTTTTTATAGTACTGCCGAAAACAGAACGCGTTCCTATTCCCTGAATCGGCTGGCAGTTAATTTGGGTTGGTCGGTGGGCCCGGCAATCGGTGGTATTTTAGCAAGTATCAGTTACGAATTATTATTTTGGGTGGATGGTCTTACCTGTATAGGTTCTGCTTTGCTTTTCATTTATTTGTTTTCGAAAGAAAAAACAAAAAAGCCTGTGATAGAAATTCAGGGAACTGATTTGAAAACTCCGCAATCGGCTTATAAAGACTATCCGTATTTATGGTTTATTGTGTTGGTAACGTTAAATGCGATCTGTTTTTTTCAGCTGTTTTCCATTATCCCCGTCTATTACAAACAGGAAGTTCACCTGCCGGAATTTTTAATCGGTGTGGTTTTGTCCATTAATGGTTTGATCATAGCCCTCACGGAAATGATTGTGGTATATAAGTTGGATGGAAAAAGACAAGACCTGGTGTACATACGGTACGGAGTATTGATTATCGGATTATCCTTTATAGTATTGGCTTTCCCATGGTTTCCTTTTGTTGGAGTGCTTTTTGCCATGTTGCTGATATCAGCCGGAGAAATTATTTCTATGCCTTTTATGAATTCTTATTGGATATCGCGAAGCAACGATACAAACCGCGGGCAATATGCAGCTTTATATACCATTGCTTATTCCACAGCACATATTGTAGCCCCTACATTGGGAGCATTCATGGTAGCGGCATTCGGATTCAGAATCTGGTGGTATATGGTAGCGGTCATCTGTTTAATTACCTATTGGGGATTTCGTCGCTTGCATATCAAACAATTATCACTCTAATTTCCCGTAGTCCATAAAGTAAATAGTTTCTGCTGTTCGGGAGTTAACTTATCAAGCCGTTCAATCTGATGAGTGCGTGTTTCCTTTTTGAATTTTGCAGGAAAGAGTATGGTTTCTTCTTTACCTTGTCGAAGAACCTTTAGCGAAATTAATGACCCTTCTTTTACGTAGTCCCCGTTTTTATCGCGATAACAATTCCGTATATCTTCGGCTTTTACTTTGTCGCCGGGCCTAAAACCACAATATTCTTTTTTACCGGTTTTTACAATGGTCAGATAATCATTTTCGATAAATCCCGCAATTACCTTTATATCATTATCTCTTTTGGATAAAATATTTACAGGATACATTCCCTCTGTTTTTGCCTGATAGGAGATACCTGCTTTTTCGAAACCTTCGCGAATGGGAAGTGGCTTTTTACCATTTATATAATTGTCGAAAAACGCTTGTAAACCGGGATGTACTTTAGAAACAAAAAGGGGGATAAGCGCATCTTCATCGAAGGAACGGTCTTTCCCGAATTCTTCAGCGAGCTCGAATACTACCGATTTTAATGTTTTTGTTCCCTTTGTTAAATACATAATCTCGAAATCGAGCAGCATACCCATAATTGCACCGCGATCGTAAACATGATTGTATAAATCGGTGTAGGGTTTTGACAATACTTGTTCACTCATTTTTGTAAAAGGAATGGAATCAGGATATTTAGCTGCCTGTACAATCTTTGCTTTTATTTGATTATTCAAAATCCGATCAATGCTATCCAGTTTTCCCTGCAATTGAATGAGTACTGAAAAGTATTCAGTCACTCCTTCATAAAGCCATAAATGTTTAGACATAAGTGGGTTGTCATAATCGAAATTTCCAATGCGGGTACTGTGTAAATTAAGTGGGGTATAGATATGCATGAATTCATGAATTGCCGTTTCTGTAACCATGTTGGCATACGTGTTTTTTCCGAAATCGGCTAAGTAATAACTTGAAGAATTGCCATGCTCTAATGCCCCGTAACCTTGTCCGCCGAGTTTGATGAGCACCCTTATTATATCAAAAACACCCAAACGTCCTTTGGATAATAGGGCTCCGATCTTTCGCTGATCATCTACATAATTTACAAATACATACCGGTTAACTGGCGGAACGCCTACAAAAGAAGCTATTGCCTGCATAGAGGGTTCAATTTCTTTCCGAATATAATAAGCGCTGCTGTCGGAATTTTTATAATAAGAAGCAATGATGATATCGATACCCGCTAAGGACAGTTCCTCTCTTTTTTCGTTTGTGAATAAAACCGGGTTATCAATTAATTCGTGATAATCGGAGGCAAAGTATCTTTCCGATAATGTCGATTTTTCGATAGAATGCAATGAGCTCGTCCCCTCTGTCAACGATGATTTAATAAATTTAATATCGTAGCTATGAGAATATTCCTTGTCGAAATACCCGAACAACGCTCCGTTATTGATGTAAAAATATTTTTCTTTTTCAAAGCCTGTCCCTGCCGGTTCAAATATTTTATTTTTCTTCACCCCCGAATCCCAACTGTCCTCTACCTCATACCGAATGTTAGATAAGGTATTTGCTTTATAGATTATAAAACTATTTTCTCCGGATCGTTTTACTTTTAATGCCTCTCTGTTTTTGTTATAGGCTTTAAACTTATGAATGTACTTTCCATAATCGAGTGTGGAATATGTTCCGGGAACGGTTTTAGGAAAATTAAAACGAACTTGTTCTTTCAAGAGAGTGTCAATCTCAAGTTCTATTTTTATGCGGTCTTTCTTTACATTCAACAAATCAACAGTATATTTTTGTTGAGCAATGCTACTCAGGCTTAGCGACAGACTGAACAGGAGGATAAGTACAGATTTAATCATAATAGCAGCGAGTTTAATGTATCTAATATATATTTTATCCTTAACATTGTAAATAAAAGTTGTATTACAAATAGAATAATAAATGAATCGACTGGCTGCAGAAAGCTCACCTTACCTTTTGCAACATGCTTCAAACCCTGTGGATTGGTATCCCTGGGGACCGGAAGCTTTGCAGAAAGCGAAAGATGAAAATAAGCTCTTGCTGATCAGTATCGGTTATTCAGCTTGTCATTGGTGCCACGTTATGGAACATGAATCTTTTGAGAATCATGAAGTTGCTGAGATAATGAATCGATATTTTATATCTATTAAAGTTGATCGTGAAGAGCGGCCCGATATCGATCAGGTTTATATGAATGCGGTGCAACTGATGAGCGGCAGAGGAGGGTGGCCATTGAACTGTATCGCATTGCCCGATCAACGGCCTGTATATGGAGGAACCTATTTTACAAAAAAAGACTGGATTAATATTCTGCTGAACTTAGCTAAATTTTATTCCGAAAAACCTGCCGAGATGCTTGGGTATGCCGAGAAGCTGACTCAGGGTATCCGCCAATCGGAATTGGTGAAACGTGCAGAGGCCGATTTGTCTTTTACGAAAGATGATTTGAAAACTTTGTATGATGGGTGGAAAAGAAATTTTGATTTTACGGATGGTGGACAAGGTACAGCACCTAAATTTCCCATGCCGAATAATTTTTCATTCCTATTGAAATATGCACATCTGATGAAGGATGAAAGCGCTGAAATTATTACGCATATTACTTTAGAGAAGATGGCTTTTGGTGGAATATACGATCAGTTAGGCGGGGGTTTTGCCCGCTATTCGGTCGATGCTTTTTGGAAAGCTCCTCATTTCGAAAAAATGCTTTATGATAATGCTCAGTTAATTTCGTTGTATTCCGAAGCGTATCAACAATCCGGAAATTCTCTATATAAAGAGGTTGTTTACGATTGCATAGGATTTACAGAAAGAGAATTATGTTCTCCGGAGTACGGGTTTTATTCGGCTTTGGATGCCGACAGCGAAGGAGTGGAAGGGAAGTATTATGTATGGACGAAGGATGAAATAAACACAATTCTGAAAGATGATGCAGCCTTGTTTTGTATTTATTTCAATATAAGCGATGAAGGGAATTGGGAAGAAGGACACAATATTTTATGGAGAACAAAAGACGACAAAGTACTTGCAGAGCTTCTTGGAATGACTGTCGGATCTTTGATGAATAAAATACATTCGGCAAAAGAAAAACTTTTCAGGTATCGCGAACAAAGAGTTCGCCCCGGGCTTGATGATAAAATACTTTGTTCCTGGAATGCCTTAATGTTAAAAGCTCTCGTTGATGCTTACCGCGTATTTCAGGAAGATGATTTTTTAACACTCGCTTTGCGAAATGCTGATTTTATTCAGGATAATTTTATACAAAAGGATTATACGCTCTATCGTTCCTATAAGAATGGAAAATCGTCTATCTCTGCTTTTCTCGACGATTATGCTTTTGTAATAGATGCTTTCGTCGAATTGTATCAGGCAACTTTCGACGAAAGCTATCTGCATCTCGCTCAAAAAATAAAAGCGAAAACAAATGAATATTTTTCGGATGAACAGAGTGCCATGTATTTTTATACATCCCTGAAAAATCCTTCTTTGATTGCCCGAAAACAAGAGGTCTTCGACTCGGTGATTCCTGCTTCCAACTCTGTAATGGCGCAGGTGCTTTATAAATTAGGGATACTCTTCGATGATGCAAAAGATTTACAGTGCTCAAAACAAATGCTGAACAATTTGCGTGAACAGATTAAGCACTATCCTTCATCATATTCCAACTGGGCAATGTTAGCACTTTACCATGTTTTTCCTCCTTATGAACTTGTGATTACGGAAGATGTTGCTTCTGCTTTTTCTAAAGAGCTGGATCGGGTTTATCTTCCGAATAAATTTCTGATGGCAGCAAAAGATCGAAGTGCCTTACCGTTAACGCAAGGAAAGACAGGAGGGGTATCGACTATTTATGTATGTGTTGATAAAAGCTGTCGTTTGCCTGTACATAGTATCACGGAGGCATTACAACAAATGCAGGAGAATCTTTAGTGATTATCAATCCGAATACGGCGAAAAATGCTATTTTTGCGTCCGGAGATTATACTTGTGATAGCATTAAATAATATTACTTTCGAGTTTGGAGCCAGAGCTTTATACGAAGATGCCAGCTGGCATATTAAGCCCAATGAAAAAATCGGCTTAATCGGTGCGAACGGAACCGGTAAAACTACTTTATTGAAAATTCTGGTCGGGGAATACAAACCTACTTCCGGAACCATCTCACGTTCAAAAGATTTAAAGATTGGATACCTGAATCAGGATCTGCTTTCTTATCAGTCCGATTATAGCATCTTACATGTGGCGATGGAGGCATTCGAACGTCAAAACCAGTTGCATGATGAGATCGAGGATTTGTTGAAGAAGCTGGAAAGTGATTATTCCGACGATCTTATTTATAAACTCAGCAGTAAACAGGAAGAGTTCGAAGCATTAGACGGATATAATATTCAGTACAAAGCCGAGCAAATATTGGCAGGACTCGGGTTTTCATCAAACGATACACAGCGTCCTTTATCTACTTTTTCGGGTGGATGGAGAATGCGTGTGATGCTTGCGAAAATATTATTACAAAAGCCCGATTTGCTTTTGTTGGACGAGCCGACCAATCACATGGACTTACCTTCCATTAAATGGCTGGAAAATTATCTGAATGATTTTGAAGGAGCCTATGTGATTGTTTCACACGACCGTTATTTTCTTGATCGTACCGTTACCCGTATTGTCGAATCGAAAAATCAGGACCTTGTTATTTATTCCGGAAATTATTCTTTTTACCTGGAAGAAAAGGCTTTACGTGAAGAAATTCAAAAAGGCCAGTTTCAGAATCAACAGCAATATATCAAAGAGCAGGAGCGCTTGATTGAACGTTTTCGTGCGAAAGCGAGTAAGGCAAAAATGGCGCAGTCGCGTATCAAAGCCCTCGAGCGTTTGGATCGGGTAGATGATGTTCGCGATGATTCTGCTTCCGTAAATTTCAAGTTTAAATTTTCAAAAGTATCGGGCCGTCATGTATGTACACTCGAACATATAACGAAATCCTACCCCACTATCGATATCCTGAAAGATACACACGCTTTAATAGAGAAGGGTGATAAGATTGCGTTGATTGGGGCTAACGGTAAAGGAAAATCGACACTCCTGCGTATTATTGCAGGTACAGAAGATTTTCAGGGATCGGCACTCATGGGACATAATGTAACTAAAACATTTTTTGCTCAACATCAGCTGGAGTCTTTGCATTTAGACAACGAAATTCTTCAGGAATTGCAGTCCTTCGCTCCCGAATATACCGAAACAGAAATACGTTCGCTCTTAGGTTGCTTCCTGTTTTCGGGTGATGAAGTGTTTAAGAAAATCAAGGTGTTGTCAGGAGGTGAGAAGTCGCGGGTTGCCTTAGCGAAAGCAATTACTTCGGATGCCAATTTCCTGATTCTGGATGAGCCTACCAACCACCTGGATATTCAATCGGTAAATATTCTCATCCAGGCATTACAGCAATATGAAGGAACCTTTATCGTTGTATCTCACGATAGGTATTTACTGGATAATGTTGCGAACAAAATTTGGTATATTGAGGATCATCAGATTAAGGAATATCCCGGAACCTACGCGGAATACGAAGAGTGGATGTCGAAAAAAGAATTGCCTAAGAAAACGATTAAACCCGAATCTCCTGCAGTAAAAGAAACTAAGACCAAGGTGTTGACGAATGATGAGCAGGAAGAGAAGAAGAAAAGGTTGATGAAACTGAATCGGGAATTGCAGAAGCAGGAAGCGGAAGTGGCAGAGCTGGAAGATTTGAAAGCAGAGATAGAGAAGGAGTTGAGCCTGGAAGAGATCTATACCGTTCCTGATAAACTCGATGCCTGTAATAAACGGTATGAAGAAGTGAAAACAGCCTTGAAACAAAAAAGTTTTGAATGGGAATTAACAGCTGAGCAGATTATGCAATTGGAAACCTAAAAATGATTTATGCGAGTGCTTGTTTTATCTATATTGCTTCTCTTTGCTTGTATGAACCCTGTTTATGCTCAGGTTTATGAAGATCGTATCTATCATTCCAACATTCATAGTTTATTGTTGTATAATGAACGCTCCGAACAATCTTTTCCCTTAATAGCGCTGAATAGCGAAGAAAAACTCCTCCTATCTTTCGATGATTTTTCACTGCTGACACAAACCTATTACTATACCATCGAGCATTGTACACACGATTGGCAAGCGTCGAATTTAAGCCAGGTGCAATACATCAACGGCTTTTTCGAAAACCCTATTACCGAGTATAGATTTTCTTTCAATACGATTCAAAATTATACGCATTATGAATTGAGTTTTCCCAATTCAGATATGAAAATACTCTTGTCGGGGAATTATATTCTGAAAGTTTTTCTTCCGGGAGAATCCGATCAGCCTGCTTTCACACGCCGTTTCATGATATATGATTCCAAAGTAGGGGTTCGTACAAGCATGGACCGTTCGAGTGTTATAAACGATCGTTTTAAGAAGCAGAAAATAAACCTGAATGTTTTTCATCCTGATTTAAACATTACCAACCCTTTCGACGAACTGAAAGTTTATGTGATGCAAAATACAAGATGGAATACTGCAAAACTGAATACTCGTCCCACCTTTATTCGAAAAAATGAGCTGGTGTACGATCATGTAGATGCCAATATTTTCGACGGAGGGAATGAATTTCGAAAATTCGATATACGCAGTACCCGTTTTATGTCGGAACGAATGGCGAAGCTTATTGCCGATACCGTGAACAGGGTTTATCTGCTGGAAGATATCAGCAGAAATAATAATCGCTATGTGACGGAGATTGATATGAACGGAAATTTTTTCATCCGAAGAACTGAGGGTACTAAACCGGAAGTGGAAGGAGATTATGTACATGTATTATTCTCACTCGATTACGGTGCGCATAATCCCTATGGGGATTTTTATGTGGTTGGCAAATTCAATGATTGGAGAAAAACTGAAGTGAATAAAATGACTTATAATCTTGCTTCCCGTAATTATGAATTGGAATTATATCTCAAGCAGGGTATTTACGATTATCAATATGTTTTTATAGCGAAAGATGCGCGACTGGAAGATGTAGGTATGATTGAAGGGAATTTTTACGACACCGAAAATGACTATCAGGTATTGGTTTATCATCGCAGAGTAGGGAATCAGTATGATGAATTAGTAGGGTATTTTATAATGGAATAAATTTACCGGATTTATTATTATCTTTTTCTACATAAAAAAACCATTAAGGATTTTCCCTAATGGTTTTTTTATGCAAAATTTACAATCCTTTTAATTTTTATTCAGTCTCGTAAAACTTGAATGGATAATCGGTTTTGTAAATCTTATTTGAATTACTGATATATATCATGCCATTACTGATAGTCATTGCGTTTATAGACATAGGTAACGAGCTTGGCATATACATTTTTCCGCTTTGCGGATGAGGGATATAATAGCCTTCTGTAGGACTGCTTATGAACAATTGATTGTTGGGCAAATGGGTGATAATGGTTGCGCGAAGATTATTCGGGCGCCCATCGAAAGTAAGAGCCGTGAAGTTTATTGTACTTCCCGAAACACTAATTGTATGGATGCCTTCACTGGTTGATTGATCCCCAAGGAAAGCATATACAGTGTTGGGATTAATTACGATTACACTTATAGGGCGTGTTTTAACAGCGGACTCTATCCATGTATTTCCTCCATCTGAACTAATCATTAAGACATAACGAATGAATGCTCCCGGTTGTTCTGCAAATTCCTGTACGGCATATACGGTTGAACCATTCTGGGAAATATTGGTAATACCTTTGAAATCGGTACGTTTCGTGAAGCTTACAGGAGCCCAACTCGTTCCCGAATTGGTTGTTTTTTGAAGTTCATCATTGAAATAGGCATATCCCGTAGCATTCAAATCCCAACTTACTTGCGCAGGGTTAACAGGTGTTGATAACGAAGTACTATTATCTAAACTTGAAAAGATTTTTCCGGTACCATTGTTACGAGAAATAACAATTTTATCCGTTGATAAGCGCAGAAATTCTTTACCCATACCATCGCTGGGAATATCTACCCAGCTAGCGCAACCATCTTCGGAATAGCGATAAGGATTGGAATAAATTTTTCCGCCTATATCCACGAAAGTTTTATTAAGTCCATTGTTGGGCATTTCTGTCCAACGTAATTTTGTTCCTGTAGGAGTCGATGGGTTACCTATTTTTAATAGGGCAGAACTGGTATCGGTTCCTCCTTTTCCTATTGCTGTTAATATAACCGTAAACATACCGTCACTTGTATAGGTATGTTGAGGGTCTTTATCGGTAGAAGTTTCCCCATCACCAAAACTCCAAAGATAAGTCTCGGCATCCGTCGAGCTATTGATAAATGTAATTTGAGCCGGAAGTACATCCACCGTTCCGCTATGGCTGAACGCAGCAACAGGCGGATTGGCGGCAGGAGGTGAATCTTCGTCTTTTTTGCAGGAATTGAATACGACAATTCCTAAGCAAACTATTATTAATACAGATAATCTTTTTCTCATAATAAAGAATGGTTTAAGTTTGTTTTTAAGTTTATAAATCAGTATAATTTTTTTGAGAGAGTCTTGGGGGCAACTGTACAGTACGCAGTGGTAATGGCATCGGTCAGCATTTCTTTTTCAATCAATTGTAAATTGATATTCGTCCAGCCTTGTTTACCCCATTTATTGGGCACAGGGTAAATAATATTTTTATTAAAACTGCAAAAAGTCGATTGGTCAATTTCCGATAATTTTACACAAGCGCGCTTTTCTTTTTCATTGAGGGTAACAAATATTTTCTTCTTTACTTTATAAGCAAGATTCTCGAAATGCGGATGTTCTTCACTTTCCGGAAAGGACAATGCAATGGATTTGAATTGAGGGATGCTTATCATTCCTGATAATCGTTTTTTTATAAAGATAATTTCTTCGGCCGATAAATCAAATTATATTACAAGTGTACAGGTTTTAAAAACAGGCATTCAAGCCTTGATGCCAAATTTTACAGGTATTTGTTGGAATTATTGCTGAACGGATTCCTGAAATGATTAGAGAAAATTGTTTAAGGGTATGGAACATTTAAAGATTATGGAAATGAATCTTTTCCATTCTTCACGGCTGCATTAGGATAACAGGAAGAATGCAAGCCATATACCCGGGATAAGCGCCAATAAAGTCAATAAGAATGAGCTAAATCGGGTTATTTTTTGTTTTCGGAAAAGACAGATGCACAGAAAAGGAAAGATAGAAAGTATAAACAAATAGATGATAAAAACGATCCAATTCCCTATATCCAACATCCATTTGAAGCTATAATAACCCTCATCAATATAAAACAAAAAAAGTATGCAGCAAATGATTATTGCAATACTTTGCCAACATTGTTGTTTGAATGAAAGCGTATTCGAAGAATCGTTCATTTATGCATAAATAAAAATTGCATATCCAACGTCAGAATGGTATATATCGTATTTTAAATAATAATCCGGTTAAAAATTCGGTTTCAATACATATTGTTCATAGAATTCCACAATATGATGTACGGCATCGTCGGCGGTATCTACTATTTTAAACAGATCCATATCTTTCTCACTAATGTTATTTTCTTTTTCGAGCATTACTTCTTTTATCCAATCGATCAAGCCGCTCCAGAAGCCGGAGCCTACCAAAACAATGGGGAAGCGGGCAACTTTGCCGGTTTGTATCAGGGTCATTGCTTCGAACATTTCATCGAGTGTACCAAAGCCTCCGGGTAATACGACAAAGCCTTGCGCATATTTCAGGAACATCACCTTTCGAACAAAGAAATAATCGAAGTTCATCAGCTTGTCCATATCGATATAGGGATTATGTGTTTGCTCGAAAGGCAGCACTATATTCAGCCCTACCGATTTACCTCCGGTAGATTGAGCTCCTTTATTCCCCGCTTCCATAATACCCGGACCACCACCTGTAATGATTCCATATCCTATTTGTGTCAGCTTTTGTGCAATCTCTTCTCCCAATTTATAATAAGGATGATCGGGTTTGGTTCTTGCCGAACCAAAGATCGAGACACAAGGTCCTATCTTTGCCAATTTCTCAAAGCCTTCCACAAACTCTGCCATCATCTTAAAGATCTGCCAGGAGTTTTGGGTTTTTATTTCATTCCAGCTTTTATTTTCAAATGCACTTCTTATTTTATCGTCACCGGTCATATTCTCTGTTCCTTTCTGCTTTTTTCGTATTAATAATGTATAAACCTATAAATGTAATAAGTCCATTGAGCATTAACAACTCAAATCCAAATTTATAACCATTCATCCATTCCTGAGAGTTTGCATGCAGTACATAACTCAATGCCGGGGCAATAACGCATATCAAGGGTACCCAATTGTCGCGTACCGGATATTTTGTAAATAAGCCAAAAGCAAAGAGTCCGAGCAGCGGGCCGTAGGTATATCCCGCCACCGTAAACACGGCATTGATGACGGCATCATTATTGATTTCTCTGAAAATGATAATGACGAACAACAGCAATACTGCAAATGCTGCATGCACAATATGTCTTGTATTTCGGGCTTTCTGTGTTTCTTCCTTTCCGGTCATTCCCAAAAAGTCGATGCAGAAGGAGGTCGTTAAAGTAGTTAATACTGAATCGGCGCTGGAAAAGGTTGCTGCGGTTATTCCCAAAATGAAAACGATTGCTGCGAAGAGCCCCAAATGGTTCAATGCTAATAAAGGAAAGAGCTCATCGCTTTTAGCGGGGATAGCTATACCCTTGCTTTCGGCATAGGTGAAGAGTAATGCTCCCAAGGAGACAAAGAATAAGTTTACAAATATGAGGATGGCGCTGAAGGAATAAATATTTTTTTGTGCTTCGGGTAAAGAGCGGCAACTCAGGTTTTTCTGCATCATGTTCTGGTCTAATCCGGTCATTACTATCGCAATAAAAGCTCCGCTGAAAAACTGTTTGAAGAAATAGTTTTTTTCATGCCAGTCCCAAAAGAAGATCTGTGAATACTCACTGTCGCGTACGGTACTTATCATCTCACCGAAACTTAAATTCAGTTCGTTCGAAATAGCAACAATTGAAAGGATCACGCCCATCAGTAAAAAGCCCGATTGCAAAGTGTCGGTCCACACCAATGTTTTAATACCCCCGCGATATGTATATACTAAAATTAAAAAGATGATGATAGATACGGTTAAGGCAAAAGGAATTCCCCATGCATCGAAAATAAATAGTTGCAGAACGGTTGCTGATATAAACAAACGAAAAGCAGCGCCAATGAGTCGGGAGATGAGGAAAAAGAAAGATCCCGTTTTTTGGGAACGATGTCCGAAACGTTCTCCCAGGTAAGCATAGATCGAGGTAAGATTCAGCCGGTAGTATAAAGGCAGTAATACTTTGGCAATGACATAATATCCAAGTATATAGCCGAATACCAACTGCATGTACGAAAAGCTTTGCTGGGCAACCGTGCCCGGAATAGAGACGAAGGTAACCCCTGATAATGAATCGCCGATAAGACCGAAAGCTACCAAATACCAGGGCGATTGCTTATTGCCTAAGAAATAAGCGTTGCTATCGGCATTGCGACCTGTAATCCAGGAGATCAGCAGGAGTAATGCAAAATAGGTAACGATAGAAATTAAAATCCAGATACTCGCCATGATGAATGATAAAGGTCAAATGTAGTATTTTTTAAAAAAGAGTAAATTCATAAAAATATCCACATATATGGGAAGATTATATCCGAATAAATTATTAGGGCTTATATTCGCATTTTAATTTAATTATTTTTGTTTAATGAATATTCCGTCGAAACATTTAGAAGATGCTGTAAATCAGTTTGCCCGATTACCCGGGGTAGGGAATAAGACGGCTTTACGATTGGTTTTGCATTTATTGAAACAAGATGACGAAACGCTGGAGAATTTCGGTAATGCTTTTCTACTGTTGAAAGAACATGTGAAATATTGTAAGGTATGTAATAATATCTCGGATGCCCCCATATGTTCTATTTGTTCGAATTCAAGAAGAAATACGGAAGAGATTTGTATTGTTGAGGATATCCGGGATATTCTGGCGATTGAAAATACACAACAGTATAATGGTTTGTATCATGTTTTGGGCGGACTCATTTCTCCGATGGAAGGAATAGGCCCGGGAGACCTGAAGATCGATTCATTGCTTGAACGTGTTGAAACAACTAAGCCCAAAGAATTGATTATGGCATTAAGTGCTACTATGGAAGGAGATACGACCATCTTTTATCTTTCGAAAAAATTGAAAGCCTTTGAAATAAAAATAAGTACTTTAGCGCGTGGAGTAGCGTTTGGAGGAGAATTGGAATATGTAGATGAAGTAACCCTGGGACGATCGATATTGGCCCGTGTGCCTTACGAATCGTAAAAACAGATAAGATAAAAATGAAATTTTCGGAGAAAGGATTTGCGAATTCTCTGAACAAGCAAACGCTTTTTTCTCTAAACCGGATTTGCCCTTAGCATGAAACTATCGATTGTAATAGTCAATTATAATGTTAAATATTTTCTTGAGCAGTGCCTGTATTCTTTGCGTAAAGCAAAACGTGGCATAGAGCTGGAAGTATTTGTAGTTGATAATAATTCGGTGGATGGTTCGGTAGAAATGTTGAAGGAAAAATTTCCGGAAGTTATTCTTATCGAAAACAAAAAGAATGTTGGTTTCTCGGTAGCGAATAATCAGGCAATCCTGCAAGCTGAAGGGGAGTATGTTTTATTGCTGAATCCCGATACGGTTGTTCAGGAAGATACCTTTGAAAAAATTATTGCTTTTATGGATGCCCATCCCGAAGCGGGAGCATTGGGTGTAAAGATGATAGATGGCAAGGGAAATTTCCTGCCGGAATCGAAACGGGGACTACCTACACCGGGAGTTGCGTTCTACAAAGTATTCGGATTGTCGAAATTGTTTCCGAATTCGAAGCAGTTCGGACGTTATCATTTGGGGTATCTCGATAAAGATAAAATACATGAGATCGATGTGCTGGCAGGAGCCTTTATGCTGATGCGTAAAGAAGCGCTTGATAAAGTAGGTTTTTTGGATGAAACCTTTTTTATGTATGGGGAGGATATCGATCTTTCGTACCGCATTCAGCTGGGCGGGTACAAAAATTATTATTTCCCCGAAACACAGATTATTCATTACAAAGGGGAGAGTACCAAGAAAAGTTCGGTGAACTATGTATTCGTATTCTATAATGCGATGATCATTTTTGCGAAGAAGCATTTCTCGCAAAAGAATGCAAAACTCTTTTCATTCCTCATTAATATTGCTATCTATATTCGTGCTGCGATGGCTATTGCCAACCGTATGATACGCCGGCTGATACTTCCTTTTCTGGATGCCTCGATCTGGTATGTGGGAATGTATTTCTTGAAAATTTATTGGGAAGATAATCATAAATATGTGCGAATGGAATATGCTCCCGAATTGATGGAGGTTGCTGTTCCTGCTTATATCTTAACCTGGTTATTGTCGGTATGGATGATGGGAGGGTATGATAAACCCTATAAACTTTCTAAGCTGGCAAGAGGTTTGTTTGTGGGCACACTCATCATCGCATGTGTATATGCCTTTCTGGATGAAAGCTGGCGCTTCTCAAGGGCTCTGATTATTTTAGGAGCATTCTGGACAGTTATATCATCCATTTCATTACGCCTTATATTGAATGCATTGGGCTTACGTAATTTTAAACTGGATGGAATTTCGGGAGATAAGAATATTATTATAGTATCGAAAGTAGAGGAAGGGCAGCGTGTACTGGAAACGATTAAGCAGGCTTCGGGAAAAATAAATCTGATTGGTTTCGTACATCCCGATAAGATTTATCAGGAGGCCGATGAAGATTATCTCGGCAACATTGTGCAGCTGAGCGAGATCGTGGAAGTCTATCGCATCGATGAAGTGATTTTTTCGACGAAAGATATACAGTTGCAAGAGATTATCAATTCCATGTCAACCGTAAATATTCCCAGTGTCGATTATAAGATTGCGCCGGAAGAAAGTTTATTTATTATCGGAAGCAATTCGGTAGATAATCCGGGTGATCTATACACGATTGATATTAATTTTTCGATAACGAAAGCTACTTCAAAACGAAATAAATTAGTGCTTGATTATTGTGTAGCGATCGTGTTATTGATAAGCTTTCCCATAACTCTGTTTATTGTTCATCGTCCCATGCAATTTTTGAAAAATATTTTAGGGGTGTTGTTGGGTACATATACCTGGGTAGCCTATGCGAACGGCAGTATCGATAATGAGAATTTACCTAAGCTGAAAAAGGGAATATTAAGCCCGCTTGATGCGCTCAGCGATAAAAGCCGGATCGACGGACATACCACCAAACGTTTGAATCTATTATACGCTAAGCATTACCAGGTAGAAAACGATTGGGTAATAATATGGAAATCATTCAGATCATTAGGAAGACATGCCTCAAACATTGAAAGATAAAATCGTAATTATCACCGGTGCCAGTTCGGGTATAGGCAAAGCATTGGCGTATCGTTTTGCGGAAGAAGGAGCGCAGCTTATGTTGGCTGCCCGTCAGTATCCATTGATGTGTCAGATAGCTCGGGATATTGAAGATAGATATAAGGTAAGAGCAATAGCATTTGCAGCCGACGTTTCTCAGGAAACGTATTGCGAAAACCTGGTGAAAGAAACGGTGAAATTATTCGGAGGGATTGATGTTTTGGTGAATAATGCCGGAATTTCCATGCGTGCTTTATTAGAGGACCTGGATTTGAAAGTGATTCGTGAAGTAATGGATATTAATTTTTACGGAACTGTTTATTGTACAAAATATGCATTACCCGAATTGTTGAAGCGTAAGGGAAGCCTTGTAGGTATCTCTTCTATTGCCGGATATAAAGGCTTGCCGGGGCGGACCGGGTATTCCGCATCGAAATTTGCCATGCAGGGTTTTTTAGAATCGGTGCGGATAGAGAATCTCAAAAAAGGATTGCATGTAATGGTTGCTTGTCCGGGATTTACGGCTTCAAACATTCGTAAAGTGGCGAGAGCGAAGGATGGGTCTTCACAAGGAGAGTCACCTTTGAACGAGAAAAATATCATGCAGGCAGAGGAAGTTGCCGATCGGATCGTGCGTGGCTTGCTTGCCGGTAAACGTGATTTAATTATGACTACTCAGGGCAAGTTAACCGTTTGGTTATCGAAATTATTCCCTTCTTTCAGCGATAAACTGGTCTTCAATCATTTTGCCAAAGAAACCGATTCACCTTTGAAATAAGACGATGGGAAAGGAGTACGAACTCATTCTTGCAGTAGTATTAGCCATCGCTTTAAATTATATTCCTTATGTCGGAAAATTTTTTAAGGTGTTTAATACGTTGGTGCATGAAAACGCACATGCCTTTATGAGTTTGATAGCTTCGGGTGAAGTGGTATCTATCCATTTATTTTCCAATGCAGAAGGTTCCGCAACAACCAAGCCTAAAAATAGTATCAGTAAATTTCTGATTGCCCTATCGGGATATGTGTTTGCTTCGGTCTTTTCTTTCGTGTTGGCTTATTGGGTTTATATAGAGGCTTATGGTATTATTCTGTATGCATTTCTTACACTTGCGGTTTTAAATTTATTGCTGTGGGTGAGAAATACCTATGGTGTTATTTGGCTGATTGTAATATGCCTGGGCATCGGCAGCATTTTTTATTTTGATTTGCAGGAAGCAAAAAAATATACCGCCTTGCTCATCTCCGCTATTGTAGTGATCGATGCATTTGTTTCGGCATGCATCATTCTGTATCTGAGTATTAAAAATCCCAGGCAGTCAGGAGATGCAAAAAGTTTACAGCAGTTTACCTATCTGCCGGCATTTTTCTGGGGACTTATTTTTTTCTTACAGGCTACTTTCTTTTTATTGCTATCGGTTCATCTGTTTCTGCCACTTCCTTTCTTGTCCTCAATATGGTAAAGCCAATGATGGCCGATATTACCGAGGCGATCAAAATAGAAAGTTTAGCGAGCAATTGTGTATCCGCCGCATTGGGGAAAGATAGGAGCGCAATAAAGATCGACATGGTAAAGCCTATCCCTGCCAAACATCCGACTCCTGCTACGTGTATCCAGTTCGCACGTGCCGGAAGGTTGGAAAAATTAAGACGAATAGCGAGATAAGAGAAGAATAAAATTCCCATAGGTTTGCCGACACATAAACCCAGGATAATCCCCAAACTTACCGGAGAGGATAAGGCAGCAAACAGTTCTTTACTAAAACTGATATCGGTATTCGACAAAGCAAATATGGGCATGATGAAAAAAGCCACGGGCTTGTGAAGGCTGTGTTCCAGGCGTTCGAGCGGAGAAATTTCACGGCTCTTGTTTGTCGGAATACAAAGCGCCAGAAGTACACCCGAAATAGTTGCATGTATTCCCGATCGATAGATGAAATACCAAAGAAATATTCCCGGAATCAGATAGTATAACAGATTTTTTCTATCGGTGCGGTTCAATGCAATAAGTGTAACTACAATGAGTGCGGCATAAAGCAGATAGCTGCTTTGCAATTGCTCGGTATAAAACAGGGCGATCACCAGAATAGCGCCTAAATCATCTGCAATAGCCAGGGCTGCAAGAAAAACTTTGATGGATAAAGGAACACGTTTGCCTAAGAGTGATAATATTCCTAAAGCAAAAGCAATATCGGTTGCCATTGGAATTCCCCATCCGGAAATGCTATCCAAAGATTTATTGAATAAAGTATAGAAGAGAGCCGGAACTAACATTCCACCTAAAGCTGCAAAGATCGGCAGACTGGCTTTTTTAAATCCTGCAAGTTCACCCTCCAATACTTCGCGTTTAATTTCTAATCCTACCAGCAGAAAAAATACGGCCATCAAAGCATCATTAATCCAAAAGTGCAGCGATCGTTCAAAAGAAATATTTCCAACGCTTATTCCAAATTCATAAGATAAGAGATAGTGATAGCCTTCTGCCCCGGAAGAATTAGCAATCAGCAGGGAAATACCCACACAAAAGATGAGGATAAATCCGGTAATCTGTTCCGATTGAAAAAACTCTTTAAAAGGGCGGATGATGCGGTACATATTCATAGCATAAATGATCGGCTAAAGTAGTAAAATTAGCGCTATCCTGCTTGTATCTTTTGTCTCCTACTGATCCCGGATCTGTGTAATTAGTTAATACAGAGAAGAATGGAGACGCTTTTTCGTATTTCATTTTTTACTTCTAAATTCGGGCATGGATATAACATTCAATAAGAACGAAGACATCAATAAGCAAATGTTGTATGAGATGAAACAGCGTTTGAAAAAAATAACGGAAGGTGGAGGAGCCAAGAGCGCGGCGAAACAAAAGGATAAAGGGAAGATGCTTGCACGCGAGCGAATACAATATCTGATCGATAAGGATTCGGATTTTTTGGAGATAGGAGCTTTTGCCGCCGAGGGGATGTATGCCGAGCATGGTGGATGCCCTGCAGCAGGAGTGATCACGGGCATCGGCTATATATCGGGCCGTCAGTGTATGATTGTGGCGAACGATGCTACTGTTAAGGCCGGAGCCTGGTTCCCGATGACGGGTAAAAAGAACTTACGTGCGCAGGAGATTGCCATGGAAAATAAATTGCCGATTATTTATTTAGTGGATAGTGCCGGAGTTTATTTGCCTATGCAGGATGAAATTTTTCCGGATAAAGAACATTTCGGCCGCATCTTTCGCAACAACGCGATCATGTCGTCGATGGGTATATTGCAGATTGCCGCTATCATGGGAAGCTGTGTTGCCGGAGGTGCTTACCTTCCGATTATGAGTGATGAGGCGATGATTGTGGAAGGTACCGGATCGGTATTCCTTGCAGGTTCGTATCTCGTAAAATCTTCGATAGGAGAAGATATTGATAATGAAACCCTGGGTGGTGCAACAACACATAGTGAAATATCGGGCGTTACCGATTATAAGCATCCCAATGACCAGACTTGCCTGGATTCTATCCGGAATATACTCAGCAAAGTAGGCGCTTATACATCTGCGGGTTTTGATCGTATTAAAGCAGCTTTGCCCAAAAAGGATCCCAAAGAAATTTATGGACTGCTTCCCGACAATCGTGAGAAGCCTTATGATATGCTAGAGATTATCGAGCGTTTGGTAGATAATTCGGATTTCGAACAATATAAAGAGAAATACGGGCAATCGATATTATGCGGACTGGCGCGTATCGATGGTTGGGCAGTAGGTATTGTAGCGAATCAACGTAAGGTTGTAAAAAGTAAAAAAGGAGAGATGCAGTTCGGCGGAGTTATTTACTCCGATTCGGCAGATAAGGCAGCACGTTTTATTATGAACTGTAATCAGAAAAAAATTCCATTGGTATTTTTACAGGATGTAACGGGATTTATGGTAGGCTCACGTTCGGAACATGGCGGTATTATTAAAGACGGTGCGAAGATGGTGAGCGCGGTAGCAAATTCGGTTGTTCCTAAATTTACCATTGTTATAGGTAATTCATACGGTGCAGGAAATTATGCGATGTGCGGAAAGGCTTACGATCCACGCTTGATTTATGCATGGCCATCAGCTAAAATTGCTGTGATGGGTGGATCGCAGGCTGCTAAAACTTTGTTGCAGATTCAGGTATCTTCTTTGAAAGCTAAAGGGGAAATAATCGACCCCGAAGAAGAACAAAAATTATTGGATACCATTACCGATCGTTATAATTCACAAACGACTCCATATTATGCAGCGGCACGTTTATGGGTAGATGGAATCATCGATCCGCTGGAAACACGTAAAGTTATCTCAATGGGTATAGAAGCTGCCAATCATGCCCCCATTGAAAAACGTTTTAACGTAGGCATTATTCAAACCTGATAATCCAATTATAAGCATTCGTATTCATCCATAGAAAGGTATATACGAATGCTTGTTTTTTCTTAGTTGAATCCGAATATCATCGGAAATAAATAAACCACAATCATTGCCCATATAGTATATCCCGGTAAAAAGTCGGCGATGGGTTTTCCGATATTTATCCCTTCCGTTTTTTTTCTGAGTGTGCGGAAGAGCAGAAGACTGATATATATTAGATTTATTAACATCAACACATTTGTTCCCAACACAGCAAGCCTGTTGGGTGTAATGCCCCATTCAATGATTCGGAAAATAATAGCAGAAGCGGCAATACTACTTATCAGGATTGTGATAACAGATAAAAGGAAAAGCACCCAGGTATTGGTTTTGCTTGTGGATTTATAATTTTCGGTTAAGGAAAAGAAAAGTATAGCCATCACACCGGCCAGAAGTAAATTGAATAAAATCAAAAAGTCTCGGTCGTTGTAAGGATCTTTTCCTATATAAAGAATGGTGATGAGGTATATAACAAGTGTAATCAATACCAATGGACTGAATATTTTAGCGATAACCGGAGAGACTTTGTTGACCAATTGCGGATTTGTCCGGGTTAAATAGCTGCCAATGATGGGTGCTGCAGCCAATCCCATCACACCAATATATTCAACATAAAAATCTTCAATCGAAATCCCTATTAATGAAAAAAGGCCTATGGTAATTCCGGTCATAATTCCTCCGGCAATCAGAATAAGTGTAGTCATCACGATAAGATCTCCATTGTATTTTAAAAAGTCGAGACGCTTATAGGTATCGCGATAATTCCCGGCAAAACTTATCCCGAGCAGCGACCAAAGTGTAACAGGTAAATAGATGCATGCCAGGATGAGCGTGTCGCTTTGTTCGGAAGCGGGAAGCATATTGATATATACAATTGAAAGTAATAACCCGGCAATGGTTAGTATTAGCTGTTTCCCCGATACTCTGTTTTTCCGGATGAAGTAAGCTGTCAATAAAGGAAGGAAAATAAATCCGATGTTTCTGGGATAGAAGAATTCTTCATCAAGCGAAAATATAGCGGGAATTTTAGCGATAAGACCCGCGAGTAGAGCAGCGATCAATACAAAGAATATTTCTTTACCCGTGCCCCAACGAATTTCTTCGCTCTCGTAATTCAGTCTTTCTTTCCAGAATTCGGAGAAGCTATTGCCTTTTATTTCCGGATAAAGGATTCTGAAATCACGTTCAAAAGCTGGTTTGTTGCTTCGGTAAAGTTTTTCAAGTTCTGCCGGATTGTCGAGCAGGGAACGAATGGTCTCTTTCATGATTTGTAGTTTGTTAAATTTATTAAAAGTACTTTGAATTTCAAAGTTAATGAATAAAAAAAATATCAATAGTCTTTACGGTTATTCATGATAAGCTGTTCCAATGCATCCAGATGGTTGTTAAAAGCCTTTCGCCCGGCTTGTGTACTTTGATAAGTAGTATTGGGTTTACGGCCTATAAACTGTTTATTTACGCGCAGGTATTTCGCTTTCTCGAGCGCACGTAAATGGCTCGCCAAATTTCCGTCGCTTAGTTGCAAATTTTCTTTTAAAGTGTTGAAATCTGCGCGTTCTTCTACCATCAATACCGACATAATACCGAGTCGTGCTTTACTTTCAAAAGCTTTGTTTATATGTTCCAAATAATCTTTCACAGGCTATTGATGTTCGTATTTAAAATACACCAGAGTACCATACACTATATGTAAAAGCCCAAAACCTATTGTCCATGTCAGCAAACCGTATTGCACAAAAAAGCCTGCGGACAAACCCAATAGTATTTCGAGCATGCCCAGGTAACGAATGTCGCTAAGGGTATACTTACTTGCGTTGAGCAAGGCTAGGCCATAGAATACCAACATGACAGGGGCAATTAAGTAGAGCAGGTGATGATAGAGCAATATGGCACAAAAGATACCGCCTGCCGCTATGGGAATAAACAAATTAATCAACATGCGTTCGGTTTGATTATTCCAAACTTTCTGCTTCGATTTATGGGCATTTCTAAGCGTAAAATAGCATGCTGAAGAAAGGGCGAGCATGAAAACAATAAACGTTAATGAAATCAGAAAGAAGTTAGCTTCATTGCTCAGTATGGTTCCGCCGGTATCGGAATAGGAGATGGAATATTTGTTTAGATAATTCTGAACGGCTGCCGCGCCTATCAGTGCAGACACTCCGGCTGCAATGCCCGAAAGTCCGCTTAAAGAAATAAAGCGGGATGTTCGGTCCATAATCCCGCGAATCTCTTGTAAGGCCTCTAATTGTTCTTGTTGGTTGTCCATATTAAAAGTACTTTGCAGTACAAAGTTAATAAGAGATCGGAGAATTGCAAGCAAAAAATATCTTTTTATTTTCAGTATATGATCTTGCTGAAACGTGTGATAAGGCTCTCAGGCAATAATGAGCGAAGCCCGGAATCCCCTTGCCGCATAATACGATTCGGCACCGTTATGATAGAAAAATACGGTATCGTAACGGTAATCTCCAAAGAGTGCTCCGCCGAGTTTTCGAATTTCGGGAGGAGTAAGTACCCAACTGGAAGTTTTTGCATCAAAATGTCCCAACTTCTGTAATTCAGTATATTCTTCCCGGCTTAATATTTCCACTCCCATTTCTTTTGCCATACCTAAAGCGCTATGTGCGGGCTTATGCTCTTTGCGCGATGCCAAAGCTTCGGGATCGTAGCAAACACTTCGGCGGCTTTTCGGACTTTCAGGTGAACAATCATAGAAAACATATCCATCGTTTTTTTTATCGTATGCGACCACATCCGGTTCTCCTCCGCTACGCTCCATTTCATTCAGCGACCAAAGTTTGGAAGGATTTGCTTCCAGTTTGCTTTCAACTTTTTTCCAGTCGATCCCTTTGTGCCGGTTCATGCTTTTTTCGAAACGTTCTTTTAGAATTGCGATTAGTTCTTTAGCCTGTGTAGTAGATAGTTTTTTGTTGATGGTACTCATTGCTTCTGTTGTTTGCTGTGATAATTTAGTGAATATTAATTATAAATTCAGTGCTTCATTTTCTGTATCGGAATTGTAGTAAAAATAAACGGCTTCAATTTCGCCCGAAGGTTTCAGGCTTCGATAAAAGTCGATGGCGTAATCATCCGCTTTCTCTGCTTCAACGGAGGTCATCTGAAAACCATGGGTGTTACTGTATGCTTTGGTAAAATCGATTAAGCGGCTACCGATTTTTTTGCGTTGATAGCTTTCCAATACTGCCAAATCCTGAATATATAAAATGGGCTTATCCGAATGATATTGTTCGAGTCTGTAGGCCGAAAGTCCTGCAACGATCTTGCTTTTATGCTTCGCAACAATTACAAAAAAAGCATCGTTTTCCAAGAGTTTATTTAGATGGCTGTCTTTAGCACGAGCAATTTCTTCATATTCGAAAACTTCGTCGAAAATTTGCAGAAGCTGTCTGAATTCTTCCAGCGTTCCGGCTTGCAATCGTTCGATCTTTACTTCCATAATGTTTAGATTTGAGTTCCTACCGACCACATATTACCTGCATAATCTTTAAAGGTGGCACGTCTGTCGGGATCTCCTTCACGCTGTTTCGGAGCCTGGACAATTTCA
The DNA here is from genome assembly GCA_964454645.1 of uncultured Sphingobacteriaceae bacterium. Classification (GTDB taxonomy): domain Bacteria; phylum Bacteroidota; class Bacteroidia; order Sphingobacteriales; family Sphingobacteriaceae; genus CAYVTM01. The sequence continues at coordinate 179,339 of CAYVTM010000006.1, forward strand.
CATCCGGCTTGGATGGCTTTATCAAAAGTTTTATCGACATCGCTAACGTACACATGCATAACGATGGGTACCGGAGGAAATTCATCGGAAGCTTCGCCCAGCATAATGACAGAGTCGTCAATCTGTATTTCCGCATGCATAATTGTCCCGTCAGGCATACGGTAATCCCGTAGCACTGCAGCATCAAAAATCTGTTTCATCTGTCCTATAAATCGTTCCGCATCTTTTACAATGAAGTAGGGTGAAACAGAGTTGTATCCTTTGGGCTTGAATTCGGTTTGCATTGCTCTTTTATCTAAAATGAATAAACCATTAACGAATATAAAAAAGATATTCATTAATGGTTTATTGGAAATATATTTTTATCAAATGAATGTTATGGACTTAGTCTTCCAAATGTCCGAATTTGCCTTGGTTATAATCTTCAAAAGCCTGCATAATTTCCGCTTGGGTATTCATTACGAAAGGACCATGAGCTGCAATCGGCTCGTTGATCGGTTCGCCGCTTAATATCAGAACAATGGCATCTTCAGCTGCTTCGATCGTAAAGCTTTCACCTTTATTTTCGAACAAAGCGAAATGATCGGCAGGAACATCTTCCGTATTATTTGTTTGGATGCTTCCTTCAATGACCAATAAAGCTGTATTGAAATGAGATGGAAAGCTGAAATCTGCTTTTCCTCCTTTTTTTAATTTAGCGTTTAGTAAATGAACAGGGCTGAAGGTGCTCGCCGACCCCCTTTTTCCTTTATATTCTCCGGCAATAATTTCAATTTCTCCTCCATTGTTTTCAAGTGGCTGTCTTACGATATCTTTATTTTGTAAAGCCTGATATTTAGGTGTACTCATTTTATCTTTTGCCGGCAGATTTACCCATAGTTGCACCATCTGAAAATCTCCGCCCTCTTTGCTGAATGTATGTTCATGAAATTCTTTATGTAATACTCCCGATGCTGCGGTCATCCACTGTACATCACCCTCGCCAATTATACCACCGCCGCCACTGCTGTCGTGATGCTCTACTCGTCCTTTATAAGCGATGGTTACCGTCTCGAATCCCCTATGGGGGTGTACACCTACGCCTTTAGGTTCTTCACTCGGCGGGAAATAGAATTTAGAATTATAATCCAACATAATAAAGGGGCTCATACGTTTCATATCCAGGCCATGTCCACCCGGAATAAAATTATGCACTCTGAAACCATCCCCCACAAAATGAGGTTGACGGGGTTGTACTACTCTTTCTACTTTTTTCATATTCTTAAGCTTTTTTATAATCTATACAAAAATACAGGCTTTATAAGAATTTCTCATTGATCCATGTTACAAAACAACTGTTATATAGCTCAATAAAAGCACAGATTAACTTCTTGGATGTTTATTAATTGTATCGGATGATTATATGCCCCCATTCAGAATTGCCATAAGTTTTCAGGTTTTGTATTTATTTCATTCTAAACATGTAATTCAGAATAAAGCTGAATTAAGTTGTTCTGAAACCTTGATTAAAGTGATATAAGGCATCTTATTAATGTCATTTAATTTTTTTTTATATCTTTGCGGTACAAGTATCCTGTTTAAGCAAAGGAGATATGATTTTCTCCTGACTGTAATGTTTGCTGCTTAACATCAAGTTTTCTCGGTATTCGAAGAATCATACCTTTCAATTCGGCTAATTTTAATCGGTATAAAATTAAATAATCGTACAAGACATTCTGTGTTGTACACAAAGTTTAATAGAATGATACAATACGAAAGCTACCCCAACGAACAGACTATTTCCGTACATGCAGAAAAGTTATTTCTCGATTTTCTTTTTGAACATTTAGAGCAATATGGAGATAAGAAAGATGATATTCAAAAAGCAATTGATTATGCTTTGCAAAGGAATGGGAAGCAAGGAGGTTTGTTGCTTACGGCAAAAGATAAAGAGCAAATAGTTGCTGCAGTAGTAATTAATTATACCGGGATGGAAGGATATATTCCCGAAAATATTTTAGTCTATATCGCTACACATAATGCATACAGAGGAAAAGGAATTGCTAAGGGACTGATGGAAATGGCTATTCAAAATACTAAGGGAAATATAGCATTACATGTAGAGCCGGATAATCCTGCAAAGAGAATGTACGAGAAATTAGGTTTCACAAACAAGTATCTCGAGATGAGGTTGAATAAATAATATATGGCACATATCGTATTAAACAGAAAGAAGCTTTTACACAATTACCGCTATCTCAATAAGCTTTTTAGAGAGAATGAGATAGAATGGGGGATAGTGTCTAAAGTATTTTGCGGATCAAGGGAATATCTGAAGGAGATTATCAATTTAGGGATTCGGCAAATATGTGACAGTAGAATTACGAATCTTAAAATCATTAAATCTTTAGACCCGAGCATCGAAACCGTATTTATAAAACCTCCCGCTAAGCGTTATATATCAAGTGTTGTGAAATATGCCGATGCCAGTTTCAATACCGAATATGAAACTATTCGTATGATTTCGAATGAAGCTGTGAAGCAAAATAAGAAACATAAAATTATTATTATGATTGAATTGGGAGAGCTTCGTGAGGGTGTAATGCGTGAGGATTTCGTAGATTTCTATGCAAAAGTTTTTAAGCTTCCTAATATTGAAGTAACAGGGATTGGAACGAATCTTACTTGTATGTATGGGGTGTTGCCGAATCAGGATAAACTTATACAGCTTTGTTTATATGAACAGTTGATTGAAGCGAAGTTCAATAAGGTTATTCCTCACATTACCGGAGGGACTTCCGTAACTTTGCCACTTATTGAAAAGGGATTACTTCCCAAAGGGATCAATCACTTTCGTGTAGGGGAGACCTTGTTTTTAGGTACGGATGTTTACAATAATGAGCCTAACCCTAAACTTAGTCAGGATATTTTTAAATTATATGCGGAAATAATAGAGCTTAGGGAGAAACCGACAATGCCCGATGGGGACTTAGGATATAATCTGAGTGGAGAGAATATGACTTTTGTCGGAAATAAAACAAATACAACGGCATACAGAGCTATTATAGATATGGGATTGCTGGATGTAGATGTACATCATATTTTTCCGACTTCTGAGAATATTAAAGTTGTGGGCTCAAGTTCAGATATGATGGTGGTGGATTTGGGAGATGAGTATGGTCACTATAAGATAGGAAGCCTGATAGAATTTAACCTCGATTATATGGGTATTTTACGCATCATGAATTGTGATTATGTTGACAAACGTATCATCGAAGAATAAAAGCGAATATGAAACCATTATCACCCACTTTCAAACAAACGACATTGAAAGTTAAGCTGACATGAATTATGACACTATTTATTTCGATATCTATTTTTGCACAGAAGATAGACACTTTGGAGTTTTATGCTAAGTCATTTGACAGCAAGAGAATAATTTACATAACTACACCTGAATTTTACAAGTACCAATCTGAAGAAGTTAAGCTACCGGTTATATATGTTTTAGACGATCAACACGAATGGTTTGTTAATCCTCTTTTGAACACTATCAAAAATTTACAGTACACCCATCAAATACCTCAAGCAATTATTGTGTCTATCCCATTGTTGAACAGATATAAAGAATGCGGGATAAAAACTTTAGCTGATAACGAATTGCCACTTCATAAATTTATAACACAGGAAGTGGACGAGAAGATACAACAATATCATCCTAATAATTACAAAATTCTTATCGGACATTCATTCTCATACGACAGAAATGAAAATTATCCATAAACTGCAAAACCAAAAATAACAGAGTATATGTGTAATACGAGGGATTTAAACTGCTCGTACACCATAATGTTTATACCTGACCCTTAGCGTTTAGCTGAATCTCCTTCTCCAATATGCATAAAATGGTAGTCCGGATAAAATAAGCAATAAGCCGGTCAGGGATTTTTCCGGTGATTCATAAAATGATATTCCCATCAATACCATACAAAAGAGAATAAATACGATTGGAATGAAAGGGTATAAAGGAGTTTTGAAAGGTCTCGTATGGTCCTTCATTTTTTTGCGCAGCCAAATTACACCGAATACGATTAACCCATTAAAAATAAATGCTGATATAATTACTAAGTCGGTCAGCAATTCAAACGAGCCGGAAAATACTAGCAAGCATGCCCACATACATTGATAGATAAGTGCATAATGAGGGGTATGTTTTTTTGTATGGGTTTGTGACGCCTTTTTGAAAAACAAACCTTTTTGTGCCATGGCATAATAGATACGTGAAGAGACCAGGATAGTAGCATTGGTACATCCAAAGGTTGAGACAAGTATCATCGCACTGATAATATATGCACCGCCTGTGCCTAATATTTTATCGACTACAAGTACCGCAGCAATATTATTTTCATCTAAATGAATTGCCGTCATCATTTCATCGATGGGCATAACGTATAAGTATGCCGAATTGATCAACAGATAAATCAAAATAATCATTGAAATACCCAATAACAAAGCCCTTGGCAAATTCTTCTGCGGATTTTTTATTTCTTCGGAAATAAAACCTAATCCGATCCATCCTTCATAACCCCAAAAGGCTGCACGCATAGCCAATACCATTGCACTTACAAATGCAAAAAATGTAAAGCCTTCCGATGGATAATTCTCGGAATGCGTTTCAAAGGTTGAAATACTGCCTGTACCGCTTCCGAAAGCCCCAACTATAACAACGAATATGGAAAGTACAATGATTAGTGTAAATACCAAACTAAGATTTCCTCCTTTTTTAGTGCCATTAATGTTTACAATCGTTAAGCCGATAATTAATATACAGGAAATTAGCTTTGCTCCGATATTGCCTAAAGGCTGTAATCCTAAGAAATGAATAGATTCATACGTTTCAGATAATCGGGGCAATTCTATGAATGTATTTAATGCACCTGCAAATACAAAAGCTATAGAAGAAATGGCTGCTGTTTGTATGACAGTGAAACAGGACCAACCATAAAGAAATGAAATTAACTTGCCGTAAATTTTTTCCAACCAACTGAAAGGGCCGCCTGAATCAGGAAACATCGCACTTAATTCAGCAATACAAAATACACCAAATAATATAACTATACCTGCTAATAACCAAGCCAGTACTATTAACCACGGAGTATGTAAAAATTCTGCCATGGGCGCAACTTTCTTAAATACTCCCGATCCGATAATCGCACTCATTACGATAATGACTGCCATCTTTAAACCAAATGATTTTGTTAGTTTGTTTGGAGTAATATTATTATCCATCTTAGATAGCTTTATTTAATATTCTGTTTAAAGAAAATAATACGGCAATACCCTATCTGTTACGCATAAGATAAACTATGGACTCATTCACGAAATAAATTATAGGAGAGGAGCCGACGATAGAATTAAAGCAAAATGGATATGTACACTTGAACGAAGATAATAATTTCTTTTATATGCTGAATTCCATTTGGATACAATCTGTAGGGTAATGTTTTCAATGGATTTCCACTGCCTGGTAGTGTTTGCTGCTACTAGGCATGAGTGTTTTATGTTCTTAATACTAACTATATTATATTTTTTACAATGACATAAGAAAACTTTTACTCGCGTTCTGTCATTATTCCGCGTGTTAACCGGATGCCCTTTACCGCTTGATTCCTTAAGTTTTCATGATACAAGAACCAGCCGCCTGCCGCTCCTAAGATACTTCCGATGCAAACATCCATCAGGCGGCTTTTAATAAGCTCTGTGGGCACATCGGCAATCGGACTGCCTACTTCCGACAAGAGGATCGTCATGGGTGTAATAAACAATACTGCCCAGGTATAATTCCGTGTGATTAAGCTTTCGATACTAAATTGTAAGAGGACAATCGCGATACAAATACCTAAAGGGCTTTTAATATTTGTTAAGATCAACCAACACAAAGCCATTCCCAATACAGTACCGATAATTCGATACAAACCTCTTCTCCATATATGATAGGTAGTAGCACCTTGCATCACGGCAAGACAAGAGATAGGGATCCAATACGGATTTTTCAGGGCGAATAAGTGCCCAATAAGCAGGGATAAAAACATGAAAACCCCAACGATAAAAGCTTCTACATAATTCGCTTCTTTCTGAAGACTAACGTTGTCGAGTATGTATTTGGTCTCATTGAGTATATTGGGTTTCTTAATGATTAAACTATATACTAATGCGAAGAAACAAGCCAACATGGTTCCCATGGCAATCAGTCCGATGCGTTGCGGGATTTGTTCGAGACTAAAAGGTAATCCACTTGCCATAGATGCAAGCATGATAAAAAAGAAATTCCCCGGAGCTTTAACCTTGAACAGTAAAGAAATCCAATGTATGATGATGCTGAAAATACCGAATGAAACAGAGGAAATAATCGGATTGAAACTAAACGTAACTCCCAATCCATAAGAAACCATAAAGCCGAAAGAACAGATAAGCAATGTTGCCATCCGGGCTACGGAATTAGAATGAGTAGGCATATACAAGATGACTAAACCCGCTAAGCTTACGGTTAATGCAGATGCAAACTCCTCGAGTAATAACCCGATAAACAAAGGTGTGCCAACGCATAGGGCAGCTAAAAGCGGAACAGACCAATGCCGGTTTACAGGCTTCAGCATGAAGAGCTCTTTAAGTTCCTGTTTGGCGAATTCTTTTTTTAAGATAGACCGACTCATTCAAACATATAATACTTTTCTATAAAGCTAAGGATAGCTGCCATTTTAAATTTAATCAAGCAGGGGTCGAAAAAACAATCCCCCAAATATACCAATCAATGGCCAAAGAGCCTCTTTGCTCGAAAAATTTATTTCAGAAATTCTCGTATTTTTTTATACATCTTTGGTTTTATTATTACCCGTTTCGGTGGAGGATCCCACTTTTTCTATGATTAGTAGTAGGAGTGTGGATGGTCGGAGTTGAACGATTAATAAATAGATTCCTAACAATGCGATTTACGGCAATGAATGTATCGTGCCTTTCATTTTTATGGTAAGGGATGAGTATTATCCTATTCAATAATTATACTAAAAATGTATGCAGACAAATCGCTAGTCTTAATAATTATAACCTGTTTTTATTCTGTAATTGCATTGATTCTTGGAAACGGAATTTATTGACTAAGGAAATATTACCGTCTTTTAATACTAAAATGCCCCATTTTTGAATAATTTTTGATCAATATATATTTTTAGCATGGTTTTTGCGAAAATCATCTTGTTATAAAATAAACTATGAACAAAAAACTACTTCTTACCCTCGCGCTTTTACTCTTGATTAGTTTGAATGGTTTGGCAACGCATATTGCTGGTTATGATATGTGTTTGCGGTATATATCTTCAGGTAATAACGCAGGAAAGTATGAAATCTATGTTAAGCTTTTCAGAGACGCCAAACCCGGAACGAATCCGATGCCTGCTACCGTTGGTTTTCGCTTGTATGCAAATGATGGAAGCCCTGTTCCTGTGCCACTTTCAGGCACAATTATCTGCTATAAGTCAAATCCTCAGACTTTTTTAAGTTACTTACCCGAAGATTGTCCTCCGCCCAATTTGCAGCCGATTGAGTTTGGGGAGTTTTTATCAGACCCTTTAGATTTGAGTGCCTTGTCTTCTGTAAGCGGATATTATTTGGTAGGATCTGATTGTTGCCGTAATATTGGAATTGCTAATGTTGAAGGAACTTCATCTTCTTATGGTACTCAATTCGTGATGGAGTTTCCCCGGTTAAATACAACTGGCACTCCCTCTCCCTATCGTTTTAACTCTTCCCCGGAGTTCCGTAAGGCCCCTTTAACGTTCTTTTGTGTGGGAAAACCTTATACCCTGGATTGGGATGTCGTAGATC
>CAYVTM010000007.1:0-88732 GCA_964454645.1 uncultured Sphingobacteriaceae bacterium
TGTATATGATTCGTTTGATTGTCAATGGCCAGGGAGCCATGATAAGAGTAATAGATTTATCTAAAAAATAATTGATATCATAATCAATTATTTTGGAAAAACAGAAACCCCGGTAGCGATACCGGGGTTTCGTTTTTTATACTATTGAAGGCTTTATTTTAGGACAAGAATCCTTATTCAATTATCTTTGCCCCCATGGCGGTACATTTTTTTGAAGAAGACATCGTTTACAAGCTCCCCCAAAAGCGTATGATCAAACGCTGGATAAAGGATACCGTCGAAGCAGAGAACAATAAATTAAAAGAACTTAATTTTATCTTTTGCAGTGATGAGTATCTGCTTGGCATTAACCGAAATTATTTGCAGCACGATACGTACACCGATATTATTACTTTCGATAACTCCGAAAAACAAGGCATTATTGAAGGAGATATTTTCATCAGCATCGACCGGGTCCGGGAAAATGCAAAAACTTTTACAGAGTCCGAATTCGACGAATTATGCCGTATATTAATACACGGAACCTTGCATTTATTAGGTTATAAGGATAAGGCTGAAAAAGATAAGAATCTGATGACGGATAAAGAAAACATTTATTTAGCGCGGAGATTTTAATTTCTTATGGTGTTCCTTCTTTTGATGAGCTAAGCAAATGCTTTGTATCTTTACAGAATGGAAAAGAGAACTGCATTAATTGTCGGATCTACCGGATTGGTCGGAAGGTTTTGTCTCAGCTATTTGCTGATGGATGCACAATATGAAAAAGTAATTGCTGTGCTTCGTAAAGAGCTTCCGTTGAAGGATCCTAAGCTCGAGCAAGTGGTTGTCGATTTCGATAGACTCGATCATTACAAAGAGCGTTTGACAGCCGATGATATTTTTTGTTGCCTCGGAACAACAATCAAAGCGGCAGGCTCAAAGGAAAACTTTCGTAAAGTCGATCAGTACTATCCCATCGAATTGGCAAAAATTACAAGTCAAAATAAAGCGAAACAATTTTTAATTATATCGGCTCTGGGTGCCGATAAAAATTCTTCAATCTTTTACAATCGTGTAAAAGGAGAAATGCAGGAGGCGTTGAAAAAAATACCTTTTCAAAGCACTCATGTTTTTCAACCTTCTTTATTAACCGGACTCCGTAAAGAGTTTCGTGCCGGAGAACGGATTGCTCAGGTTTTAATGCATATATTTTCTCCGTTGATGATTGGCCCGGCTAGAAAATATAAACCGGTCGACGCAATGGTAGTTGCACATGCCATGCATATTCAGGCCAAAGAAAATAAAAGCGGAATTTTTATTTACCCATCCGATGAAATTCAAAAAATATTTGAAACAAGAAAGGCCTGATCCTTTTATGTTTTACACGGCCACAGATGTATGCAGGGTTTTCACGGAGGATGCTATAGGAAAAAAGCCAATTATGAGCAATTTGTGTACTTCGGTGAAATGCAAAAAGAAATCGAGGCTTAAGCGTTATATTTTAACCGATCATGATTTCTTCTTCTTTATCGTTGAAGAAATGAAACTCCAGATAAGTATATGAAGTTACTGCTTTTATTTTAATCCAGCATCTGTATTTAATCCACCATTTTACTTGTTGCGAGATCAATCCTTTCTTCAGGAATGCTACCACAAAAGGATGTGCAGTAAGTGTAATATTTTTTTCGTTTTGTTCGGTAAGGATATAATTCAAATTGTTTTCAATATCATCTACCACAACAATACTTGCACGTATCTCTCCGCTGCCACCGCAGGTTGGGCATTTCTCAACCGTTACGATATTCATTTCGGGACGGACGCGCTGACGTGTTATTTGTACCAATCCAAATTTGCTGGGAGGCAGGATGGTATGTTTCGCCCGATCTTCATTCATTAATCCGCGCAAATGTTCGAACAATATTTTTTTATTCGCCGCTTTGTGCATATCGATAAAATCGATTACAATAATTCCACCCATATCGCGTAAACGCAGTTGACGCGCAATCTCTTTAGCCGCTTCAATATTTACCTGCAGCGCATTCTCTTCCTGATTACTGTCGGCAACAGAACGGTTTCCGCTGTTTACATCAATCACATGTAAAGCTTCGGTATGTTCAATCACTAAATACGCCCCACCGGGAAGGTTAACGGTTTTTCCGAAAAGATTTTTTATTTGTCTGTCTATACCGAAATGATCGAACATCGGTTCACGGCCTCTGTACAGTTTCACGATCTTCTCCTGTTCCGGAGCAATGGTATGTATATAGTTTTTTACGTCTTCGTAAATAGCAGGATCATCTATATGGATGTTGTTGAACGATGCATTGAGCATATCTCTTAAAACCGTAGAGGTTTTATCCATCTCACCCAAGATCTTTTTCGACGGTTCCGTAGTCTGTAGCTTTGCACAGAACATTTTCCAACGTTCCAGAAGTTCATTCAGGTCGGCATGCATTTCAGCTACCCCTTTTCCTTCGGAAACAGTACGGATAATTACTCCGAAGTTTTTGGGTTTAATGCTTTCGATAATGCGCTTCAGTCGGTTTCGTTCGGCAGCCGTTTTTATTTTTTTAGATACGGATATGGCATCGCTGAAAGGTACCAGGACCACATATCTGCCGGCAAGCGAGAGTTCTGAGCTTAATCGCGGACCCTTGGAAGAGATCGGTTCCTTGGCTATTTGTACCGGAATTAATAAGTTCTTGGTAAGTACTTCCGTAATCTTACCGCTTTTATGTATATCCGATTCGAGTTTGAATTGCTCGAGAAGTATCTTTTCGTTTCGGGGAGCCGTGCGCACCCTTTTTGTAAATTTTATAAGCGATTGTACCTGCGATCCTAAATCGAGATAATGCAGGAAGGCATCTTTCTCATACCCTACATCAACAAATGCAGCGTTCAATCCCGGCATAATTTTTTTTATCCTGCCCAGATAGAGATCTCCTACGGAAAAATTGTTATTGCTTTTTTCCTGATGAAGTTCTATTAGCTGTTTGTCTTGCAACAATGCCAATACAACTCCGCCGGGAGTAGCATTTATTACAAGTTCCTTGTTCAAGTTATTATTCTTTTATCCCTCAATATGTTTGTTTAAATAATTTACAAACAAGCCCTATTTTTATCATCAATATGATAAGCCTAAGAATAAACAAGCCTTGCACGACAGCCCGGAAGCATATCGTGCAAAGTGCTTAAAAGGAATAACCGCTAACGATTATTTCTTTTTATGTCTGTTCTTTCTCAAACGTTTTTTACGCTTGTGAGTTGCCATTTTATGTCTTTTTCTTTTCTTACCGCTTGGCATAATTCCTGGTATTTATGAGTGAAACAATTATTTTTTTAATGTCTTAATGTATTCATCGATTCCATTAATAACAGACGGATCGATTACATATTCTTTAACTTTTTCCAATGCCTGAATAGCCTTGGTATTGTCGCCAACTTTTTCATAAGATTCGGCGATGAATGCATAAATCTCTGCAGTAGGCCGGTATTTCGCTACGGTTTCGAAACGTTCAATTGCTTTATCATACTGGCCTGAACGCATCGAGAACAAACCTAAATTCAGATTTGCATTGATGTGTTCGGGATTTTCTTTTACTACCGATAAGAGTAACTGAATCCCTTCCATCGGATTTTGAGAAGCATCTACATAACACGCTCCCAATCCGGTTTTAGCTTCTAAATCGGAAGGATTAATTTCCAATGCCTGCTTATAAGCAGTTGTTGCTTTTTCTGCAAAAGCGTCCGAACGTAAAGAATCTCCGGTAGTCCGGTACTCATTTCTGAAATAATCGCCCGCAAGTACATAGGTATTTGAAGTATTTTCAATAGCCGCTGCTTCCGAATAATAAAATCCTGCCGCTGCAAACTGACTGGAAGCGGCATAGCTCTCGGCGATCTGCTTCAAACCGGCAGCTTTTTCAACAGCTTCTAAACCTTTAAGCCCTTTCTCTAGCGACTCGATGTTTTGTTTAACGGTAGCGGTAACATTTTGCTTAGCCTGCTTAGCCTCGCTTTCCAACGTTACCGTTACTGTCTGAGTAGTACCCTGATCTCTGGCAGCACCCCCCTGATTCGCTTTGGAAGTATTGGGAGCTACGAGGTCAAGACTAAATATAACAACTACCAGAACGGCAATCGCTGCTATTAATATCCACTGACCTTTTTTAAGAGATTTCATCGGTTGATTACTTTTCTACGGCAGCTTTCATTTTCACTGAGTTTTTTACTTTCTCAACAAAAGTTTTTGCTGGTTTAAAACTGGGAACATAGTGCTCCGGAATAATGATGGCTGTATTTTTAGAAATATTTCTAGCCGTTTTTTTAGCTCTTTTCTTTACGATAAAAGAACCAAATCCTCTTACATACACGTTTTCACCTTCTTGTAAAGATCCTTTGATTACCTTGAAAAAGGACTCTACTGTCTCTTGTACGTCAACTTTCTCGATTCCTGTTTTTGCTGCAATTTGAGCAATGATTTCAGCCTTAGTCATAGTTATATAATGATATTATTAATTGTTTGCAAATAAATAATTTAAGGGCTGCAATTATAGGATTTTTAGTTCGTATTATGAAATAATTAATAGAAATAAATTTCTTTTTACTCTTTTATCGCTTTTTTTTAACTTGTTGATTATGTTTAACTTAATTCGCCGATCTTTAAAAACCAAATTTCATTTCCTTTTAACATAGTTCCTCTTACTTTTGTTCCCCTGATATGTCTGTCTCGAGTCAATTAATTTCCTGGTATCAATTCAATAAACGAGAACTCCCCTGGAGGGAAACGAAGGACCCTTATCGTATATGGCTGTCCGAAATTATCCTTCAGCAGACCCGTATCAATCAGGGTTTACCCTATTATCTGAAATTTATTGAGAAGTATCCCGATGTGCGGTCGCTTGCCTTAGCCAGAGAAGAAGAGGTAATGAAATTGTGGCAGGGACTGGGGTATTATTCAAGAGCGAGAAACATGCATGCAACCGCACAGCATATTTATCAGGAGAATCAGGGAAGATTTCCAGGCCGCTACTCCGAATTAATAAAACTCAAAGGAATCGGTACTTATACGGCGGCGGCGATTGCATCCTTTGCTTTTTCTGAAGCCAAAGCGGTACTCGATGGAAATGTATTTCGTTTTCTTTCCCGGTATTTCGGAATTCAGACAGCGATCGACAGCACCGGAGGAAAAAAGCAATTCGAAGCACTTGCTCAGGAATTAATAGATCATAAGCATCCGGATATTTATAATCAGGCGATTATGGAATTCGGATCTATACAATGCAAACCACAGAATCCCGATTGCAATATTTGTATGTTTCGAACAGAATGTATCGCTTTCAAAGAAAATAAAGTTAATACCCTCCCTGCGAAAAAGAATAAAATACAAATCCGAAATCGCTATTTCAATTATTTCCTGATACGTGCAAAAGGAGGTACTGTCTTACGACAACGCCTGGAAAAAGATATCTGGCAAAATCTTTTTGAACTGCCTTTAATAGAAACTTCGACAGAAATACCCGAGAAGAAACTGGTAGGAAGCAATGATTGGCAGAATCTCTTCAGAAAAGAAAGGGTTAAAATTCTGAAAATATCCGGTCCTGTCAAGCATGTGTTATCACATCAACATCTACATACCCGATTTTGGGAAATTGAAATAAGCCCCAAATGGCATCAAAAACAGAATAACTTTGTATTCATTAAGGATGAAGAATTAATGAATTATGCATTACCCCGATTAATTGATTCTTATTTGCAAAAAAATTATTAATTTCAAGCTGTTAAAAATTAAAATTATGTCAGGTGTAAACAAAGTGATTTTGGTCGGACATTTGGGCAAGGACCCTGAGGTAAGACACTTAGAAGGAGGTACAACAGTAGCTTCATTTTCGTTAGCAACGACAGAAAGCTACACCAATAAAAGCGGTGAGCGTGTTGATCAAACCGAATGGCACAATGTTGTAGTATGGAGAGGATTGGCAGACATTGCTGCCAAGTATCTGCAAAAAGGTAAATTAGTATATGTTGAAGGAAAGCTGCGAACGCGTTCATGGGATGATAAGGATGGGAATAAGCGTTATACAACAGAAATTGTCGCTGATAACTTCACAATGCTCGGTCGTAAATCCGATGAAACGGGTGGAGGAGGAGCATACGAAAAAAGTGAAACTTTTAAATCGCCTGCCATTGATACCGCTAATGATTCAGGAAGCGATGATCTTCCTTTTTAGTAAATAAGACACAATATTTTGGAAACAAATTCAGACCCCTACCCTTCGGTAATCAGTTTAATTGATCAGACGCAGAACATAGCGCCTGATCAATTATTTTACTACATTCTTACGATCTTAATTTTAAGCGGCTTTATAGGCCTCTTAACAGCTATGCAAACTGCTTTAGCTCACATAAGCGAGAAAGATATTGCAGCATTAAAGAAAGCGGATACTAAACGAGAAGAGCTCTTATTAAAAATACTCGATAAACCCGCCAGCTTACAGGCAACTTTTTCTATCGCAAAGACTTTACTACTTGTGCCGCTTATTATTGTTTCGGTAATTCTGTTGAGTAATATGTTGTTTTTCGAACAACATATCTCTTTGGATATTATGATCTACACATTATTCATCTCTTTGTATCTGCTGCTTACATGCGTATTCGTACCGAAACTATATGCCGGAAAACAATATTTGAGCTTTTCCCAATCGACGGTATTTGTACTGCTTGCTTTACAATGGATATTAAGACCGGTTATTGTTTTCTTGTTGTATTATGCAAAAATCCTGAACAAGATTATACCTAAAGAATATCGCATCACTCGCGAAGAGTTCAATAAAATGCGTGATTCGGAATTAATCCATGAAGAAAACGAAGATGAGCAGATGATTTTAAAAGGTATTGCCAACTTCGGTAATATCTCGGTAAAACAAATCATGCGCAGCCGAATGGATGTTGTTGCTTTCGATGCAAATCTTGAATATGATGTTATCTACAATAAAATTAAAGAGACCCGTTATTCACGAATACCTGTGTATGAAAAGAATCTCGACACGATAAAGGGCATTTTGTATATAAAGGATATTCTTATCAATCGTGACCGAACGGATTTCGAATGGCAGAGTTTGATTCGTCCGGCATATTTTGTTCCTGAGAGCAAGAAAATTGATGATTTATTAAAGGAATTCAAATCGACTCATACACATATTGCCATTGTAGTGGATGAGTATGGTGGGACATCCGGAATCGTTACGCTTGAAGATATTCTTGAAGAGATTGTTGGAGATATTAGTGATGAATACGATGAAGCGGATGACGAATTACGTTATTCTAAATTAGATGATTATAATTATGTGTTTGATGGTAAAACACCATTAACAGATATTTATCGTTTATTGGATTTGGATGAATCTACTTTCGAGGATATACACGGGGAAGCGGATACCATCGGAGGTTTGGTACTTGCCATTTCCGGAAGATTTTTATACAACAAGGAAAAAGTACAATACGAAAATTTTATTTTTACGGTTGAATCGGCAAACAGAAGAAGGATAAAAAGAGTAAAAATGACAATTGTTCAAAACGAGAAAGAATAAAATGCGCTATTTGATTTACAGTATAAGTTTAGTATTATTTTTTTGCTCTTGCGGAGGTTCTGATTATTCTCCCAAACCGAGAGGGTATTTTCGTATTGATCTTCCCGAAAAAAAATATGTCCGTTACCAGAGCGATTGCGGTTATTCTTTTGATATTCCGGTATACTCAGAAATACGCGAAGATAGTTCACGTGATGCACAGGCATGCTGGAAAAACCTTGTGTTCCCAAGCTTAAACGGAAGATTGCATATCAGCTATTACAAAATACAATCGGAAGAAATGTTTATCAACTTAATTGAAGACTCCCGGCGCTTAGCTTTTAAACATACGGTAAAAGCAGAAGGTATTGATGAAAGCAGGATTACAAACGATGCCGAAAAGGTATATGGTTTGTATTATGATATTGCCGGAAATACCGCTTCATCCGTTCAGTTTTTTATTACCGACAGCAGCCAACATTTTTTACGCGGCTCTTTGTATTTCTATGCCGAACCCCAGGCTGATTCTATTAAACCCGTTTTGAATTTTGTGAAAGAGGATATGGATGTTTTATTGAAAAGTTTTAAGTGGACTAAGGATTAAATTAAAAATCCAGACTCAAAGAAAAATAGTAAACAGGTTTCTTTTCAACTTTTGAATTTTGCACACCCCAGGCTGTATCGAAGCGTATAAAATATCCTAAGATACGTGTGCGCAACCCGCCTCCGAAGCCCCCTACAATAGGATATTTCGGCTGTATAACGGTAACCTTTACCGGATAAGGCTGTACATCAATTTTATTATACATATTCTCTTCGCTGAAAGGATCTGCACCTAACCATGCGGCACCCATATCAGCAAAGGGAACGATTTGGAAATTTTTCACAAAATCAGACTTTATCGGCCGGTTCAGGAAGTAAGTAAATACAGGAACCCTTATTTCGGAATTTATCACAACAAAATTATTTCCATTTCGTATATTCTGCGTAAAACCTCTCAGGTTTGTTGCCAGGGCCTGGTATTTATAATTACGTGTCCGGTCAATTTGAATGGAATTATTGAAACGAGGAATAATCCAGTTATCCACACTTCCCATATAATACATTACCTTTTGATTCGCAATAGAGCTTGATCCGGCAACACGTCCTGCAAAAATTATTTGCCGGCTGATTTTCTGATAATGACGGAAGTCGAAACCCAGGTTAATCATGTTCTGACCCTTTGTATCAAGTTCTTTAAAATTCTCTACATAAAATTTATAACGGGTTCCGTTATATAAATTCAATCCGCGCGAAATGGTATTATCATACACATACTCCAATCGCCCGCCAACATTATTGGTATATCTGTTTGGTTCCAGCAAACTGAAGATATCGGTCGATAAAAAGATGGTTTCATCGCGACGATAAAAAAGGGTTCCACGAATAGATGCCTGTTCGTTGAAAGGATATTTTAGTATGCCTCTAAACTCATAACTGTTTGTACGCACTGCACCAAAGCCCGATAATTCATCATCACCCTGCTTATAAAACACTAATTGTTTATCAAGCCGCTTTTTTAAATTTTCGTAACTGATATAATATTCGGGAATGGTTAAATCGCCCGACAGACGAAAACCTCCGGTGAAACGATAATCCTCCATCAAATCACTTGCTCCCACTTTAATAAGCATATTGATATTGGAATTATAAAATACCGGCCCTGTTCCCGTAAACTGCTGATAGGTATTCGCCAATAAACTATTATCCAACTGACTGACTACATAATTCGTTGAAAAAATCGGCAGATAAGGGATCGGAGTGGAGCGTCCGAAATAATCTTCTAAAGTTGGTTTCTTTTCCTTTTGTTCAGTTTTTTGTTCTTTAATATATACTACTTGTGTTCCCGAGCTTGTACGTTGAGGAAGAGCGATGGTCGTATTATCTTTTTTTCTGGGAAATTCGGTTTGGAAAAAATAATTGCTCTCGGTACTGTTCAGTAATTCCATCAGGCTATCTTCCTCTGTAAGTATGGTGTCTGTCAGTTTAGGCAAATTGGCCAAACGTATCGAATCTTCCTTTGCAACGGAATCCTGACGAATGCGTTCAAGCATGAGCGCATACGCTTGCTCTTTTTGTTTTAAGCGTTTTAAACTAAAGGGTGTATTTGAAACGTTTGCCGAATCCTTATTTAATTTATTCTTATGTAAAAAAAGTTGTGTTTGATTTTTATTAAAAATTAATTCTGTAAAGCGTCTGTTTCGTTTAGCAAGATCGTGTTCGATAATATTGCGTTTATAATTTGTATTTGTGTAATGAAGGAAGGTGTCGGCATAGACAGATATGGTTGTATCGTACCAAAATATGGTTGTATCGTAGGTGTACAGCAAGACGCTATCGAAAAGTAAAATGCCCCTGTTGCGAATACCGGTTTCATCGCTTAAATACGCAACGGAGTTTGTATCGTATGCGATGGGATTGCTTTCATTTATAAACAAGGTATTGGTAATACGTTTTAATGCCGGATCTTTTTTCGAATAATCATAAACAAACAAATCGTAATTATTGAACTGCGGCATTTCTCTGTACGCTTCTCTCTTCAGGGTATCTTGGGTACGGTTCGAGCTGAAAACAATCTTTGAAGAGTTTTCAATAAATCGCGGGTTTAAATCATCATACCAATCGTTTGTGATACGTTCATCTCTACGGGAAGGAATATCAAAAACAAAAATATCCGATTGGCCGTCGATTATTGCCGAAAGCAACCATTTACGCCCATCATCCGAATAATCGAAATCAAGGATCTTTTCATATTTATACATTTTTACTTCCATGTTCTCCTTCGGATCGCGAAGATTAACAATCTCAATCATTGCTTCGCTCTTACGTTCATAAGCAACAGCCAGAAGCAAACCACTGGGATGCCAGCTCATAACAGGCCGGTTGTTTTCATTAATGAAAGACGTATTTCTCATGCCGAACGAAAAAACTTTTTTAGTTTTTTCGTTGACCGGGTCGTACAAATACACCAAATTTTTACCGTTACGATTGACAATATAGGCATAATTCTTCCCGTCGGGACTAACTTTTAATTGTGTGTATTGAAATTTCTTGGTACGTTTTTTTTGTTTATGTGAAAACCGGTCCGATTCGTTTGGAAGAGTTTTATCCTCATCCATTTTATGGTATTGATCTTTATAATATGTAAACCATTTTGTTGAAAGTTCTTTAAAATCCAGTCCTATAATATAAACAAAACCATTTTCAGCATTTTTATTTATGCGGGTCATGTAAACAATATTCGAAATGGAAGCAATCCCAAAATTATCGACAACATATTTCCAGATGGAATGTCCTGCAATCATTGCATCGTTATCGATTAAGCGGTTAAATTTTTTATAACGATTGCTGAGAATACCATCTTTCAATTCATTATCGAGGTCGATGCTCCATTCTTCCGATATATAAGAAACCAAACCGGGTAAGAACCATTCGGGTAAAGTAAGCAGAGTAGCATTCGACAACATTTCCTGGAGATTTCCTCCATACAGCATTTCGTTTATCAATACCTGTGCAATACCGGCACGAATTTGTTTGCGAAGGTTATGGGTATTCCCATCGAAATAAATAAAAATTTTATTTCCCACGATTTGTGTGAGTCCGCCGGTATTGGTATTCAGGTCGGTATTTAATGCCAGATTGGTTTGCTTCAGATCAGAGAGCTTGTTGTAAGCAAGAATTTTTATTCTTCCTTCCAGTTGATAATCCAGAATATTTTCAATCTCTTTCAGATTCTGTTCAGCAATTTTACCAACCATAGCACCCAGTTCTTTTCCGTTCTTATAATAATAGGTATCGAAATGAGGGGAGCGATAATAGAACCATTGAAAATCTTTGTACTGAACCCGGTTTTTCCCGAATTCGGTTCGTGTCCCCTGTGCCTGAGCAAAGAGCATCTCTGAAAAAAACATTCCCAAAATGAAAAAAACAAGGCTATATAGGTACAGCTTCCTCATGCGTTATAGAACGAATACTCGTATAAAAATAGGATAGAAAATTAACAATAATTTATATAAATACTCTTTTATAGCCCAATTTTGACAAACATTCGTAGCTGAACAAACAAAATTTGCATAACAAACATTCCTTATCATATAGCTATCTTTGTAATTTAATGCCAAATATGCTCAAAGTTAAATCATTTACTTTCAATCCATTTCAGGAAAATACGTATGTTCTATCCAATGCAGAAGGCTTATGTGCCATTATCGATCCGGGATGTTATACGCAGGAAGAACAGGCAGAGTTAAGTTCATATATACAAACACAGGGGCTTACACCCATATCCTTATTAAATACTCATACTCATATCGACCATGTTCTGGGAAATTATTTTGTAAGTGATTTGTATAAATTAAGACCACAGATGCATCGTTTAGAGCTTCCCATAATCCGTGCCATTCCATCTTATGCATCCAATTATGGTTTGAGATATGTTGCTTCCGGAGAACCGGAAATATTTTTAGCAGAGGGAGATGTGATTAAAATCGGGGAGGAAGAGTTAAACGTTTTATTTACTCCGGGGCATTCACCCGGCAGTATTTCTTTTTATTCAAAAAAAGAAGGTTTTGTAATTTCCGGAGATGTTTTGTTTTACAGAGGCATCGGAAGAACCGATTTAACCGGAGGAGATTACAATATCCTGATACAGGCTATCGAAAGTAAACTAATGACATTACCCGATGATACCCTGGTATATAGCGGGCATGGATCCAGTACAACCATCCTTTCTGAACGATTGCATAATCCGTTCTTAAATTCCTGATTCATTCTCAAATTCAGCTATCTTTACCGAAACAAAAGGAATGAACATTGCTTTATACATAGCCAGACGTTACCTGTTTTCAAGAAAATCTACCAATGCCATCAATATTATTTCGATGATTTCGATGGCAGGCGTATGTATCGGCAGTGCTGCGCTATTTATTATCCTCTCTGTATTCAACGGTTTCGAAGAACTCAACCTAATATTATACAAACAGCTGAGTCCGGATATTCAGATTACAGCTAAGGAAGGAAAATTTTTCGATTCAAATAAAATCAACATTTCGGATTTAAAGGCGATAGATGGCTCTGCATTATTTGTTGAAGTATTGGAAGATAATGCTTTATTAAAGTATGGAAATGCACAATACTTTTCGAAGGTAAAAGGAGTGTCGGATGATTTCCTGAAATATAAGAATTTGGATGAAGCAGTTATTGCCGGAACGTTCGATTTATATGCCGATAGTATTCCTTATGCTGTAATCGGCCGGGGAGTTGAATACGCATTGGGTCTTGATGTTACACAACCCATCGATCAGATAAGTGTTCTGGTTCCCCAAAAAGATTTTTCGCATACAATCCTCAATCCTCAAAGCGCTTTAAAGCGTATGGAAATTTATCCGGCGGGAATTTTTAGTGTACAACAGGAGATGGACGACCAGGTATGCTTTGTACCGATTACTTTTGCCAGGGAATTATTCGACGAGTACAAACGTATCAGTTCTGTAGAAATTTATTTGAGTGATGAAAAAAGTATTGCTAAAGTTAAAAAGAAATTAAGCACAATACTGGATGATGATTTTCGGATCAGAGACCGTTACGAGCTGAATGAAATTTTGTATAAGGTTTTAAATACCGAACGTTGGGGAGTGTATCTGATTCTAAGTTTTATCCTGATGATTGCAATATGTAATATTATCGGATCGGTAACAATGTTAGTTATCGATAAGAAAAAAGATATAGCCATTTTACAAAGTATGGGTTTAACAAAGAAAAACGTGCAGAAAATATTCTTGTATGAAGGGCTGCTGATTGCCTTATTGGGTGCGCTGGCAGGGCTTATCTTAGGCGGGGGATTTGCTTTTCTTCAGGAGCATTATGGAATCATAAAAATAAATACTTCGGGAAGTTTTTTAATTCAGGTATATCCCGCGAAAGTATTATTTAAAGATTTTTGGATAGTAATAATTACCGTGTTTATAATTTCGTTTACAGCTTCCTGGTTTACGGCAAGACACAGTGTTCGTAACTTCGGTGCCATCCGTGATGCTTTGGTGGAATAATTATTTTTTTGCCAAACGGTCTAATAATTCCCGGTATCTTTCGAGCAGTTCGTTGTATTTATTTTTCCAATACGTTACTTCCTCATTCAAATCGCGGAAATAATAATTGCTTGGTGTTTCGGCTTCTTTATAGGTTTCTTTATTTACTTTCGGTTTTATTTCTTTTGAAAAATCGTGATTAATTATGTAGCCGATTTTGGTAACAGTATCCCAGGGAACTACGGGATTATCGAAAATATTATATACGGTTTGCCTGCTCAGCCCTAAGCGTTCGGCTAAACGAACAATTGAAATTCCACTCTCACGTACTGCTTTTTCTACTATTTCGCCCTGATGTTTCATTATACTAAAATGAAAAATCGGGCTATATATTTCATATACATATTAAATACACATTTGTACAAAATATGTATATTTTATACTTTGACAAGTATAAAAAATGTAACAAAAAAGAGCCTCTGTTATCTAAACAGAAGCTCTTAACTTATTTATTATTAACCCAAACTCCATTAATTATTGACGAATAAACTCGACATTGATATGCATTTTAACATCGTCGGAAACTACTAAGCCTCCGGTTTCCGTTAATGCACTCCAGGCCAATCCGAAATCTTTACGGTTGATTTTTCCATCTACCTCAAATCCCAAACGTTTATTTCCATAGGGGTCTGTAATGATCCCGCCAAACCCGGCATCGAATTTTATTCTCTTTGTAATATCCCGGATCGTTAAATCTCCCTCTACTTCGTACTCATCATTGTCGACTTTCTTAAAGGATGTGGATACGAATTTCATTTCCGGAAATTTTTCTGATGCAAAAAAATCATCGGATTTCAAATGAGCATCTCTGTCATCATTATTTGTATCGATAGTGGATACGTCAACAGAAAATTTGGCTTTTGCATCTGATAAATCATCAGAATTTGTTTCTAATTCGCCTCCGAATACTTTAAACTTCCCGGTTAATGTTGATATCACCATGTGCTTTACTTTGAACTGCACCTCGGAATGACTTGCATCCAATGCCCATTTTGCTTTTGTTAATGTTGTTTTCATTGTCTTATAAAATTTCTTGGTTTTTAATAAGAGAACAGCAGGAACAATTAAATGTTTAAACATTTAATAATTATAACATATATTACTGATTATCAGGATAGTAAAATTTATTAGAGATACGAAAATTAGTAAATTATGTTAAATAGAGAGCCTACTCGTAGCATTCTCTCATCAAATATTTCTTTACATATTCTTCTACTCCATCTTCCAGACTTGTAAAAGCTTGTGCATAGCCGATCGATTTAAGCTTGTTCATCTTAGCTTCGGTAAAGTATTGGTATTTGTCACGTATGTCGGCGGGTGTATCAATGAATTGAACAGAGGATTCTAGGTTCATCGCCCGAAAAGTTGCTTGGGCTAAATCAATAAAAGTTCTTGCTTTACCCGAGCCTAAATTATAGATACCCGAATGTTTGCGAAGGTTCATCAAAAAGAAAAGCACATTCACCAGATCTTTTACATAAATAAAATCGCGTTTCTGTTCACCATCGTTAAAATCGGGATGGTGCGAACGAAACAATTTCATGCTTCCGCTATTTTTAATTTGCTGATATGCATGAAAAATGACAGAAGCCATCCGTCCTTTATGATACTCGTTCGGACCATATACATTAAAAAATTTAAGCCCTGCCCAGAAATACGGTTTTTGTTCCTGTTCTAATGCCCAATTATCGAACTCATTTTTAGAATCTCCGTATGGATTCAATGGTTTTAATTTAGCTATGAGATTATGATCATCCTCATAACCCTGTTCTCCTAAGCCATAGGTAGCAGCAGAAGAAGCATACACCAGGGGCAATCCGTAGCTTACGCAATGTTCCCAAAGTGTTTTGGAGTACGAAACATTCAGTTTATCAAAAATCGCTTTGTTAAATTCGGTAGTGTCGGTACGGGCACCTATATGAAAAACAAATTGCACCAATCGATGATTTTCTTTCAGCCAGCTAAACAATTCCGAGCGTTCTATTTTCGCAGTATATTTTTTACCATCCAGATTTTTATTTTTAGCTGTATTCGAAAAATCGTCGACTAAAATTAGATCATAGAACTGTTCGTCGTTTAGTTTTTTTACTAAGCAACTTGCAATAAAACCTGCTGCACCGGTAATGATAATCATGATAATGTATGAGATAAAACAATTATTTTTTCAGCAACAAATATTTATGATTCCTGTGTAATAAAAATATTTTCTGAAGCATTTGGAATCAGTTGCAAACGATATGCTTTATCGAATAAGGTTTGCACTGCTTTTCTCCCTTCTTCTCCCAAATTTAATGAATATTTATTTACATACAGTTCGATATGTTTATACATTACTTCTTCGCTCATTTCCTGTGAATGTTTACGAACAAAATCGTATGAGGATTTGGGATTGGCAAAGGCAAACTCTATACTTCTGCGAATAATGCGATTTACTTTCAGCTGTATTTCCCTGCCTAACTTACGATTGGCTACAATTCCACCCAATGGAATTGCCGAATGTGTTTCCTGTTCCCAAAAATTACCCAGATCGATAATTTTATAAAGGCCTTTCGACTGATAGGTGAAACGGTTCTCGTGAATGATTAACCCCAAATCTATTTTTCGCTCTATCAAGGCATTCTCAATATCCGAGAAAAGCATTTCAACTTTATTCTGTATTAGAGGAAAAGCCAGGTCTAACAAGAAATTAGCCGTTGTTAATTTTCCGGGAATACCGGTTTTAAGTCCCGTCAGCTTCGTTGCTAAATCTGAAGAATCTTTTTTAAGATTTAAAGACTCATAAATTTCTTTATGAGTAATTAATAAAGGTCCCACTCCAAAACCCAATGCACTCCCGGCATCCAGTAAAACATAGTTATTGATGAAATAAGCAAAAGCATGATAGCTTAACTTTGTAATATCGAGTTCGGCGCGGGAAGCTTTTTGATTGAGTTGTTCCACATCCTGAATAACACATTCGAACTCCAATCCTTCCGTGTCGATTTTATGATGAATCATTGCATCGAAAATGAAAGTATCGTTTGGACAAGGGGAGAAACCCAGTGTGAGGCGATGCATGTATGTAGGGATAAAAATTATGGATTATAAAAAGCTATCATAATCCATAATGTTAAGATATTAAACAGTCATAATATCTTTATCTTTAATCTCGATGTGTTTATCGATTTTAAGGATAAAGGAGTCGGTAAGCTTTTGCACTTCTGCTTCGCCGGCTTTTATTTCGTCTTCGGCGATACCGTCTTTCTGTAGTTTTTTCAGGCGTTCGTTCACATCTTTACGAATATTACGAACAGCGACCTTACCTGCTTCTCCTTCGGCTTTTACTTTTTTCACCAGATCTTTTCTTCGTTCTTCGGTAAGAGGCGGAACATTCAGACGAATAACCGAACCATCGTTTTGAGGATTCAGTCCGAGATTAGCATCTGTAATTGCTTTCTCGATAGCAGGTATTAATGATTTTTCCCAAGGCTGAACAACAATTGTGCGGGCATCGGGAGTATTCACATTCCCTACCTGATTAAGTGGTGTAGGAGTTCCATAATAATCAACCATCAAACCATCCAACATTTGGGGGCTAGCTTTTCCTGCACGAATTTTGCTGAGTTCCACTTCAACATGGTCCACGGCTTTAATCATATTATCTTTTGCTTCCTCTAATTGAATTTTAATTTTTTCATCCATAGGTTTATATATATGTTCTTAGAAATTCTATGCAAATCAGGCATGCACTAATGTACCAATATTATTTCCTTCGGCAACTTTTAAAAAGTTTCCTTGTTTATTCATATCAAAAACAATAATCGGCAATTTGTTTTCGTGACAAAGGGTAAACGCGGTCATATCCATTACATTTAATCCTTTATCATAAACTTCATTAAATGAAACCTGTTCGTAGCGGGTTGCATTTTTATCTTTTTCGGGATCGGCGGAATAAATACCGTCTACACGCGTACCTTTCAAAACTACATCCGCTTCAATTTCTATTGCACGTAAGGACGCAGCTGTATCGGTAGTGAAGTAAGGGTTCCCGGTTCCTGCTCCGAAAATAACCACACGTCCTTTCTCCAGATGCCGGATGGCTCTGCGGCGGATAAAAGGCTCGCAGATTTGTTCCATCTTAATGGCAGACAGGAGCCGTGTTTTAATTCCGACATGTTCAAGCGCATCCTGCAATGCCATACTGTTGATTACGGTTGCAAGCATACCCATATAATCGGCCTGTACACGATCCATACCCGCCTTCTCTGCATCCAGCCCCCGATGAATATTTCCTCCTCCGATAACGATCGCTACCTCAATACCCTTAGCTACTACTTCTTTAATATCACGTGCATATTGTGTAAGCATTGCGGGATCGATTCCGTATTGTTTAGAGCCCATTAAAGATTCGCCACTAAGTTTGAGGAGTATTCGTTTATACTTCATAAGGAAAAAATTTTGTCAAATATAATTCATTTTAACAGAGAATAGGGAATTGAAGGTGCAAAAAAAATCCCGCGGAAGCGGGATTTCATAAAATATATTGTTTAAGCTCCTAAGGCCACCCGTTTAAATCCGGTAATTGTAAGTCCTTTTTCAACATCGTTCAACATTTGAGCAACTGTTTTCGAAGCATCTTTTACAAACTCCTGATTTAACAAAGTAGAATCTTTGTAAAATTTATTCAATTTACCCTGAGCGATTTTTTCAACCATATCTTCGGGTTTACCCTCTGCACGGATTTGCTCTTTAGCAATTTCCAGTTCACGTTCGATAGTTTTTGTATCTACATCCGCTTTATCAACCGCTACAGGATTCATCGCAGCAATTTGCATTGCCACATCTTTACCTGCTTCTTCAGCTTTACCTGAGGCATCTGATGACAATCCTACCAAAACACCTAATCTGTAACCTGCGTGGATATACGGAATAACTTTTACTGCTGATAACTTCTCATATACAGAAACACCGATTTTCTCGCCAATTTTTCCGGTTTGATCAAGGATTGCGTCCGAAACTTTAATACCGTTTAAATCCAATGCTAATAAGTCTTCCAAAGTAGCCGGATCATGTTTAATAGCCAGGTCAGAAATGGAATTCGCGAAATCGATAAAGTTTGCATTTTTAGCGACAAAATCTGTTTCGCAGTTTAATTCAATGATAATACCTTTGCTGCTATCGCTGTTAGTTTTAGCAATTACAACCCCTTCTGCTGCATCGCGATCCTGACGGCTTGCCGCAACTTTAGCACCTTTTTTACGAAGGTAATCTACTGCTGCTTCAAAATCTCCATTCGATTCGATCAATGCTTTTTTACAATCCATCATTCCTGCGCCGGTTTGTAATCTTAATTTGTTTACATCTGCCGCGCTAATAGTTACTGTTGACATATAATTCTGATTAAATATCTATTAACAAATAAAGGTCGAAAAGATCATTCTGAAAAGAGTTGAGAAACCCGAATCAAATGAATAATCTTTTCAACCTTTTCTTTTAATTATTCAGCTGAGTTCTCAGCTTCTGATTTTTTTCTTCTTGCAGGTTTTTTCTCTTCAGAAGTTTCTGCTGCAATTTTCGCTGCTGCGCCTTCTTTTTCCGCTTCATCCTCACGCTCTCGCTTCCGCTCATCTAAACCTTCCTGAATCGCTTTAGCGATGATGCCCGTAATCAAACTGATTGATTTCGTAGCATCGTCATTTGAAGGAATAATAAAGTCGATGTTTGTAGGTTCGGAGTTTGTATCTACCATAGCAAAAGTCGGGATATTTAATTTGATTGCTTCAGTAACAGCGATGTGTTCTTTCTTAACATCGATAATAAATAAAGCTGCCGGAAGACGGTTCAAATCGGCGATACCACCTAATACTCTTTCTAGTTTGATACGCTCACGAGAGATCATCAATTTTTCTTTTTTCGACAGGATCTCGTAAGTACCATCTTTCGACAGCTTATCGATGTTTGTCATTTTCTTAATTGATTTTCTAACCGTAGCGAAGTTGGTTAACATACCACCCAACCATCTTTCGGTGATATAAGGCATATTAACGTTTTTTGCATGTTCTGCAACGATGTCTTTAGCTTGTTTTTTAGTAGCTACAAACAGAACTTTACGTCCTGATTTTACGATTTGTTTAATCGCTGAAGCTGCTTCTTCAACTTTCACTAAAGTTTTATTTAAATCTATAATATGGATTCCGTTCTTCTCCATGAAGATGTACGGAGCCATTTTAGGATTCCATTTTCTGGTTAAGTGTCCAAAGTGAACACCAGCATCCAGTAAGTCTTGATATGTTGTACGTGCCATTGTGTATGATCCTCCAAAAATTAACGTTTACTAAATTGAAATCTTTTTCTTGCTTTCTTGCGTCCGGGTTTTTTACGCTCAACCATACGGCCGTCACGTGTCATTAATCCTTTTGCTTTTAGCGCAGATCTCTTTTCGGGATCATTTTCTACAATTGCTTTTGCAATTGCCAGGCGAACAGCTTCCGCTTGTCCTGTAATTCCTCCACCATCAACATTTACGTTTACATCGTATTTACCAACCAGATCGGTAACCATTAAAGATTGATTTACGATATATTGTAGAGGAAGTGTAGGGAAGTATGCTTTGTAGTCTTTACCGTTTACGATAATAGAGCCGTTACCTTCTTTCATATAGATACGGGCAACAGCTGTTTTTCTTCTACCTGATGTGTTTGTTACTGCTGTCATTTCTCTTAGAATTTAATGGTTTTAGGAGTTTGCGCTGCATGAGGATGTTCCGCACCTGCATACACATGTAAATTTTTGAAGATCTTGTTTCCAAGTCTGTTCTTAGGTAACATACCTCTCACAGCTTTTTCAACCACACGTGTAGGGTGTTTTACCATCAACTCCTTAGGAGAAATGAATTTCTGACCTCCGGGGTAACCGGTATAAGAAACATATCCTTTGTCTTCGAATTTGTTTCCTGTCAGCTTAACCTTGTCTGCATTAATAATGATCACATTATCTCCGCAGTCTACGTGTGGGGTGAAATCAGCCTTGTGTTTACCTCTTAAGATAAAAGCTATCTTAGAGCTAAGGCGCCCCAAAATCTCTGCATTGGCGTCGATTAAGACCCATTCTTTATTAACAGTTTTACTGTTAGCAGAGACAGTTTTGT
The DNA here is from genome assembly GCA_964454645.1 of uncultured Sphingobacteriaceae bacterium. Taxonomy (GTDB): domain Bacteria; phylum Bacteroidota; class Bacteroidia; order Sphingobacteriales; family Sphingobacteriaceae; genus CAYVTM01. The sequence goes on from CAYVTM010000007.1 coordinate 20,799, forward strand.
AACTTAACGTATTCATTGCTTTTTAAAAATTTGTTTTTTAATTTGATTATTTCCCTCATCCGGAGGGAGGGCAAAGGTAAGCTAAAATAATTAAAGTACAATGCCATAGGCCCATATTTGTAAAAGATTTTGTTTGAACCATCTAATCTACCCTATCTTTATCGAAAATTTACCCGACATGCATATCCTTAGTCTTTTTAGGAACAAATTCGTTGTTTTATCTATATGCTTGATAATTAACCTTGTAAGTCATTTTCGGTTTTTCCATACTCCTCCCAGAAATGTACATGTTTGGAGACAATGTAATACTCTTGCCGTTGCCCGGAATTTTTATCATGAAGACATGAATATTCTTAAACCCCGGGTGGACCGCCGCCTAGATACCGAGGGAGTGACGGGTATGCAGTTCCCTTCCTACGAATATTTGGTAGCCCTGGCTTATCATGCTTTTGGAGAATATGCCTGGGTACATCATCTTATTTCTCTGATTATAACCAGTTTGGGGATAATAGGCATGTATTTGCTTGCCAACTATTTACTTGCTTCAGCACTTGCAGCAGGAATTGCCGCATGGTCATATACCTTCAGTCCGGAATTGTTCTATTTCGGATTTCTTGCCCTGCCTGATATTCTCGCTCTGGCAGCGTCTGTTTGGGGGCTCTATCTCTTTATTAAATGGTTCGAAAAGGGAAAAAATACGGATTGGGTACTTTCCTTATGCTGTATCACATTAGCCGGATTAACAAAAATTCAGTTTTTGGCTGTGGGTTTCTTTATCGCTGTTTATGTTTGGATGTATTTTAAACGATATACCCCGGAGCATACCTTGAAGAAATTTTTTCAATTGCTTGCGTTTACGCTCGTCTCTGTAGGGTTTACACTAAGCTGGTACATTTATTCTGTACGTATGATTGAAGAGAGTGGATTAAGCGATTTCGGCATACGTTTTAATCCGGTAAAGGATTGGGAAAGTGGTATGAATACTCTCACAAAAAATCTGATCAGTGATCTTCCGGAATTACTAATGAATTACGGATCATTCGCATTACTGCTCATCGGAGTATTTATTTTTCTTAAAAAAAATGCATGGAAGAGCAAATGGTTCTTGCCGATGCTTGCCTGGACACTTGCATTACTTGCGTATCATATTATTGAATTGGGGCAGATGGATGTGCATACCTATTATATGATGCCCTATCTTCCGGTATTGTTTTTGGCATCAGCATACGGAGCAAAACAACTCGAATCAAGAAGAATATATCGTATCCTTCTTATCGTTTTACTGCTCGAACAACCTATACACGCTTATGCACGCATTGTTCCGGCTCGCTGGAACAATAATGATACACGGGTCCCACCGGAATTGTATCAGGAAGAAAGCCGTAAAGAACTTATGCAATCAAGCAAGCCCGGAGAATTGTCTATCGTTGGCCCCGACATCTCAGGATGTATTTATTTTTATTTTCTTGAGAAGAAAGGATTCGGGTTTGCGGATAAATCGGATCTTTTGGACCGGATCAATGATAAAACATTAATCGAATCCTATATCGAACGGGGAGCGAAAAATCTCTACACAAACGATTCTACTGTTTGGAAAGATGCAGCAATTAATAAGTATTTATCTGATACGTATACTCAAGTGGGAAATTTCAGAGTATATATCTTAAAAAAATAAAATCGAGGAATTTTTTCCTGCTGAGGGAAGAAATAACAAATTCTTTTTTATTTTTAGAACTCAACAATCAGGCAATGGAAAGAATATCGAAAATGGCTGCCACTTTAATTGGCTCGGAGATCATCAAAATTGGGAATGAAGTGAATGATATGATTCGTAAGGGATCAAAAATATGCAACCTTACTATCGGTGATTTCGATCCTTCGGTATATCCCATTCCTTCGGAACTTCATGAAGAGATTATCAAAGCCTATCAGCAAGGCCATACGAATTATCCACCGGCGAATGGAGAGTCGAGTTTACGAAAAGCAGTTTCCGACTATCTGCGGAGTCGCGGTAATTTAAGTTATGCCTCCGAAGACATATTAATAGCGGGAGGTTCTCGGCCATTAATATATGCTACCTATTTAGCATTAGTTGATCCGGGCGACCGTGTTGTTTTTCCGATTCCATCCTGGAATAACAATCATTACTGTCATTTATCGAGGGCAATTCCTGTGATGGTAGAAACAACAGTCGAGAATAATTTTATGCCGACAGCATCCGATCTGGAACGCCATCTGAAAGGAGCATCACTCTTAGCTTTGTGCAGTCCGTTGAATCCAACCGGAACACTCTTTACAAAAGAAGACCTAACCGCTATTTGTGATTTAGTTATCGAAGAAAACAATCGAAGAAAAAAAGGAGAAAAACCGTTATATATTTTATATGATCAGGTGTATTGGGCTTTAACCTTCGGGAACAATATCCATTACGATCCCATTAATCTTCGTCCGGAATTACGTGATTACGTTATTTACATTGATGGTATTTCCAAAGCATTTGCTGCCACGGGAGTACGGGTAGGTTGGGCTTTCGGTCCATCGCATGTATTGGATAAGATGAAGGCAATTTTGGGGCATGTGGGAGCCTGGTCACCAAAAGCGGAACAAATTGCAACGGCAAAATATATTGTCGATAATACCGCTATCGATAGTTTTATGGAGGTATTCAAATCAAAAATAAAATCGAGTTTAGATGCCCTGCACAAAGGCTTTCAAAGTTTAAAAACAGAAGGCTTTCCGTTGGATTCCATTGTGCCTATGGGGGCTATTTATTTAACCGTAAAGGTTGATATTATCGGCATGAAAACCATGGATGGAAAAGTATTGAAAGATGCAATGGATATAACTTCATATATTTTATCACAGGCAAATCTGGCAATGGTTCCTTTTAGTGCATTTGGATCTTCTTCAAATTCCACCTGGTTTCGATTATCGGTAGGCGCCGCCAATCAGGCAAGCATTGAGGCTTCTTTCGGTCGGTTAAAAAAAGCCATCGAGCAGTTACAGGCATAAAAAATTCACCTACTTATTTCCTGCATTCACCTACTCTGGATTGTATGCGAGCCAAAGCTGTTTAAACAAAGCGTATCTTGTTCTACATTTGTTTAAAAATTATTTGTTATGGGTTCAAAACGCAATAATTGCAATCAGTCGGGTGCAGTAGGAACAGGAGTTGTTCTTATTATCATCGGGTGTATATTTCTGATAGATCGTATGGGGTTGCCTGTCCCGGACTGGGTTTTTTCCTGGGGTACGGCATTTGTCGCTTTGGGAATCTTCTTAGGTATTAATCATGGTTTTGGCGTTAACGCACAGAAAGGTGTCGGCTTTGCCTGGTTCTTTATTGTTTTCGGGGCAATACTTTTATTGAACCGCTTTTATCCCGGACTGAATTTAAACCGTTTAATATGGCCATCCATCTTAATTCTAATCGGAATTTGGATACTAATTGGTACGAAAAGACCCCGTTTTTTAAACCATAAAGATAAGGATGGAGATTATGAACATGGCCTAATCTCCGGAGGATTAATCGATAGCGGAGATGAGATAGATGCCGTATGCATTTTTGCAGGGGTCAAAAAAACCATACTCTCGAAAAATTTCAAAGGGGGTGAAATTGTAACCATAATGGGTGGAGCCGAGATCGATTTATCACAGGCAGATCTGGCAGATGGTGCTGAACTCGAAGTGGTTCAAATTATGGGAGGTATAAAAATTATTATCCCCGCTAATTGGGAAATTAAATCGGAGATGATTGCCATATTCGGGGGTATCGATGATAAACGTAGAATAAATCCTGCCCTTACAGGAGCAAAAACATTAATTCTTAAAGGAACCTGCATTATGGCAGGCATAGAAATTCGGAGTTATTAAGCTAATTATACGCATATGAATTACTTAGTGAAACTACACTTTCAACTTTTTTCGGATCAATCCGATAAGACAGAATTTGAACAACAACTGCGTTATGTCGAAGCGCTTAATGAGCAAGAAGCTATTCAAAAAGGAATACGATTGGGGAAGGAAGAAGAAGAACTTATTTCTTTAAAACATACACAGGTAGAGTGGAAGTTTATAGGCATTACAGATGTTTTCAGGATAGATGATCTGCGGAGCGGACAAATGATTTATGCAGGATCGGAAGTACAGGAAAGCGCGGAAATTTATTTATATACTATTTCCGAAAGAAATAAATTATTATCGAATATGATTATTGAGTAATCATGAGTACTACTCCTTTCGATAATAAAAAGTTTTTCCTAAACTATTTAATCTTATGGATTATCTGGGTAGCTATCCATACGCTTGTTTTAATACAGACAGATTTACCCTATATCATTTCGCTGAGCGATTCCCTTATCAGCAATACGATTATCGGTTTGGTAAGCTTTTTTCTGATCAGGGGTTTTCAATATTTTAATCCGGACAAACAACGATACGCTCATCTGTTATTCAAATCGCTTGTAGGTGTATTTGTTGCTACATCTATAACACAACTAACTTTACAAACTCTTTTTACCGATGATGTATTATATCTGGAATTTCTGGACCAAACGCTAATCATTCGCATACTTATTACTTTCTTATTAATTGTTTGCTTTTTAATGGTTGTGGGCATTTGGATCGATATCGTGGACAGTCAGGAAGATGATAAACGCAAACGCAGTTCGGAACAAATGAGTAAGGAAGCAGAATTGTTTAAACTGCGTCAGCAGTTACAACCTCATTTTTTATTCAACAGTTTAAATTCGATTAATGCGTTGATTGGTGCACAACCCGCAGAAGCACGCAATATGATTCAAAAACTTTCGGACTTTTTACGCGGAACCCTGAAAGGCCATGAATCGGAACTATATTATTTAAAAGACGAGCTGAATCATTTACAATTGTACTTAGATATTGAAAAGATACGTTTCGGAAATCGCTTGAATGTATGTTTTAAGATTGCGGATGAGACAAAAGATTGTTTGTTACCCGGATTAATCTTACAACCGATGGTTGAGAATGCGATTAAGTTCGGTTTGTATGGAACCACCGGATTAACGGATATCCATGTAAAAACGAAAATCGAAAAGGGAATGCTGCAAATTTCTATTCGTAACCCTTTCGATTCGGATAGCATACGTTCGCAACAAGGAACCGGATTCGGGTTAAGTTCCGTAAAACGCCGTTTGTATTTATTGTATGCAAGAAACGATTTAATGGAAAGCTTTTCGGAAGGAAATATATATACCATTCGTTTATCAATACCCTTGCAAGATGATAAAAGTACTGTTAATTGACGATGAGCCTTTGGCAAGAAGTTTACTGAAAGAATATCTCGAAGGCTTTCAGGACATTTCTATTGTAGAAGAATGTAATGACGGTTTTGAAGGATTAAAAGCTATTCAGACCCATAAACCCGATCTGATTTTTTTGGATATACAAATGCCTAAAATTTCGGGCTTCGAATTATTGGAATTAATTGAAGAGCCTGTATCCATTATTTTCACTACAGCTTTCGATGAATATGCTATCAAAGCTTTTGAAGCTAATGCTATTGATTATTTGTTGAAACCTTTCGGAAAAGACCGGTTGCAAAAATCGATGCATAAATTTTTATCCCTGCATTCCAAAAATAATATTAACGATTACAGCAAAATCGAAAGTAATCATACTGCTTTAGAGCGTATTGTTGTAAAAGTTGAGAATCAAATCAAATTGATTCCTTTAGACGATATTTTTTATCTGCAAGCTGAAGATGATTATGTGAAAATTCAAAGTGTTGAAGGTGCATTTTTGAAAAAGAAAACAATGAACTATTTCGAACAGCACTTGCCTGCACATTCTTTTGTTCGTGTACACCGCTCCTATATCTTAAACATTAAACAAATCGTAAAGCTCGAGTCATTCGAGAAAGATCAATACCTGGCTGTTTTAAAAAATGATATCCGTATTCCGGTGAGTAAGAGCGGCTATCCCCGGTTAAAAAGTATTTTGGGTATTTAATATGTTCGAGGTCCTTCCGATATGAATGAAAAATTTTTTAAGCAATAGATTTGGGATATGCGCTTTGCGTGCTCCGCGAAAACCATTGCGCCCTCTGCGGTTATTCTTTTTTAAACCGCAAAGTTCACGGAGATGTATTCCTACTTTTAAACATGAACCACGCAGAGAATGCTTCAGGAACATGTAGTTACAATCAGAATACCTTTTTCCAAAAACAAAAAATGCTCCATAAGGAGCATTTTCTCAGACCGGCCTGCATCTTTTATTTCAGATACAGTTCCAGATCTACTCTACGGTTTTGCGCTCGTCCGACAGCCGTTTTATTATCGGCAATCGGCATGCTTGCACCATAACCCGTAGCTTCGAGGCGCAATTCATCTATATTCCCTTTAACTACCAGATACGATTTTACGGCATCCACACGCGCTTGCGAAAGCGCTAAATTATTTTCCGCTTTACCAACATTATCCGTATGTCCGCTAAGTTTTAAGTTATAATCGGTGTACTCATTTAAGATGGCAATTATCTCATCGAGCATGGGATAAGAGCTGGTTTTTAAAGTTGCTTTTCCGGTTTCGAAATTAATTCCACGTGTTGCAAATTGTAAACGTTTTTTAACCTCTTCTTTTACAACCGGACAACCGTTATTATCCGGATCACCGGGTGTTGTAGGGCATCGGTCTCTCGAATCAATCACTCCGTCACCATCGGTATCTGCGGGACAACCGGAGTCATCTACTTTAATTCCTTTTTCGGTATCCGGGCATTTATCTTTTGCGTCTTCAATACCATCCCCATCGCTATCCGGACATCCCTGGAATATATCCAGGCCGGCAACATTCGGGCATTTATCTTTCGCATCTTCAATACCATCCCCATCGGTATCGGGGCATCCCTGGAAGCGCGCCAATCCCGATGCGTCCGGGCATTTATCATCTTTATCGGAAATGCCATCTCCATCCCTGTCAGGACAACCGTTAAGCGATTGTAATCCTGCAAGGTCTTTACACTGGTCTAAATAATCGGGAACTCCGTCTTTGTCTGTATCAAGCGGACAGCCTCTGCTATCCACTCCGATACCTTCGGGGGTATCCGGACAGTTATCCCGTTTATCCGAAACTCCATCTCCATCGCTGTCCTGCGATTTACCTATGTTAAAAACCAAGCCTAAACTATGCACAAGATACAGATCCGAAAACTCTCCACTCGTCATACCATCCCAGGTATCGTCCGTTGGCCAGTTGATTACATTCGACCACTCCAATCCGACACGATCGTTAAATTTAAAAGTGATCCCGCCACCCGCGGCAAAGTTCGGCTTTAATTTATTGTCGGGTATTTGATCGGATGAAAGATAAGTTCCTCCCACCCCTGCAATTAAAAACGGTGCAACAACCGCATCTTCTTTAAAGATATAACCATTATCGGTTTTATATTTCAGTTTAAGGTTAAGGGTCAGAAATTCTGCATTAAAAGTATTCCCGATTTTATCGCTATGTTTAACCTGCGTAAATGAAAATTTCTCCATTAAATTAAAGGATGGATTTAGTTTTTGCTGTAAAGAAATACCGGCTCCCGGCTCCATGTGCTTAAATCGATAATAATAGCTGTCGCCCAAATCACCATCATATTCGGAGAAGGTACCATGTATTCCCAATATTGACTGGGCCATTACCGGACTCGTACTTATAATAAGCACGCACATCACGCAGTAAAATCGTAGAACATTCAGAATTTTCATAATTTAGGATTTTATGGTTTAATAAATCAGTATAAGAACTATATATACAAGACATAAAATATGCCCGGAATACTTTACCTCATCCCTTGCCTGCTTGATGAAGAGGGAAATACCTTCGATGTATTACCTGAGCAGACGATTTCACAAGCATCTCTGTTAAAAAACTTTATTGTTGAAAATGAAAAATCGGCAAGGAAGTTTTTAAAGAAAGCAGGGGTAAAAACTCCCCAAAACGAGCTTAATATTCTCGTTTATGGGAAACATGAACGATTATCCGAAAAATTATATTTAAAGGCATTACTTCAGGGAGAAAATGTAGGGCTTTTATCTGAAGCGGGTTGTCCCGCTGTTGCTGATCCGGGGGCAGAGATAGTTGCCTGGGCACATAAGCACCACATTCGGGTAAAACCATTGGTAGGGCCAAGCTCTATTTTATTAGCCGTAATGGCATCGGGTTTTAACGGACAAAGTTTTACATTTCACGGATACCTTCCGATTGATAAGAGTGCAAGAAGCAAACGCATCCAGGAATTGGAAAAGCAATCGGAGCGATTCAATCAAACACAATTATTTATCGAAACCCCTTTTCGTAACAATCCTTTATTCGATGAACTTTTGCGAAGCTGTTCGGCAAATACAATGCTTTCCATCGCCTGCGACCTTACACATGCCAATGAGTTTATACGAACAAAACCGATCGCCGATTGGAAAAAAGAAAAACCCGAATTACACAAACGCCCTGTAGTTTTTTCGATATATAGAAAGAAGGGTTAAAAGCTTCGGTTCGGAATATGGAATTTATTGATGGTATTAACCATGCACCGTCTCGCTTTTCCCATACGATTGAATCACGATTGATTCGTAATCCAAAAATTCTTTCCATCTTTTCTCAACTTCTTTGGGATCGCAGTATTTTTTTGCAAGGCGTAAAAACATGGTATAATGTCCGGCTTCACTTACCATGAGTTCATGATAAAAGCCGGATAATTCTTTATCCTTTATATTTTGAGATAATACGCGGAAACGTTCACAACTTCGTGCTTCTATCATAGCAGAAAATAAAAGCCTGTCCATGAGAGCAATATTTTTAACAGCACCTTTACGTACAAATTTCATCAGCTCGTTTACATAATTATCCTTACGTTCCTTTCCCAAAACCTTTCCGCGTTTGAGAATGATGTCATGAACCCGTTTAAAATGATCCATTTCTTCCTGAACCAATAGAGAGAGTTCCTGAACCAGATCCGATAGCTCGGGATAATTTACAATCAGGGTAATGGCATTGGATGCCGCCTTTTGTTCGCAAAAAGCATGATCTGTTAATATTTCATCGATATTGCTTTCAACAATATTTACCCAATGCGGATCGGTTGCTAATTTTAATCCCAACATATCTTTCTATCTTTAGAATTTGAATACCGGTGGCAAAAATACAAAAGCCGACGGATAAAAATAATATGAACAAATGAGCATACCCTTAGCAGAACGTTTACGTCCGAATAATCTTGATGAATATATTGGCCAGGAACATTTAGTAGGCAAGGGAGCCGTATTGCGCAAGATCATTGAATCGGGGAATATTCCCTCAATGATTCTCTGGGGACCGCCAGGTGTAGGTAAAACCAGTTTAGCACATATCATTTCTCAGCAATTAAAACGTCCGTTCTATTCCTTAAGCGCTATCAATTCGGGAGTTAAAGATGTGCGTGAGGTAATTGAAAAAGCAAAAAACAGCACTTTCTTTCATTCCGCCAATCCCATTTTATTTATTGATGAGATCCATCGCTTCAGTAAGTCGCAACAAGATTCTTTATTAGGTGCTGTAGAAAAAGGAATAGTCACCTTAATCGGTGCAACGACCGAAAATCCTTCTTTTGAGGTTATTTCGGCATTGTTATCCCGTTGTCAGGTATATATTTTAAAATCTTTGGAAAAAGATGATCTCGAGAAATTACTGGGACAGGCTATTGAGCGCGACGATTTCTTTAAAGATAAAAAAATAACGATTGAAGAAAATGAAGCTTTATTGCGTTTGTCGGGAGGTGATGCGCGTAAGCTGTTAAATATTTTCGAATTGCTCGTACAGGCTATTGATGAAGAAGAAATCGCGCTCAATAACGAACGGGTAATGCAAATTGTTCAGCAGAATATTGCCCTGTACGATAAAGCGGGAGAACAGCATTACGATATCATTTCGGCGTTTATAAAATCGATACGGGGCAGTGATCCCAATGCTGCGGTATATTGGTTGGCAAGAATGACCGAGGGTGGTGAAGATCCTTTATTTATTGCAAGACGTTTGGTGATATTAGCTTCCGAAGATATTGGCAATGCGAATCCCAATGCATTGTTGCTGGCAAACAATTGCTTTCAGGCGGTAAATGTTATCGGTTGGCCGGAAGCAAGAATCATTTTAGCACAAACCGTAACTTATTTAGCCTCTTCTCCCAAAAGCAATGCTTCGTACATGGCTATAAATAATGCAGAACAATTGGTACGGGAAAGCGGTGATCTCCCGGTACCCTTGCATTTGCGCAATGCTCCTACACAACTGATGAAGGACATCGGATATGGGAAATCCTATTTGTATTCGCATGATTACGAAGATAATTTCGAAACGCAGGAATATCTTCCCGAAAAAATAAAAGGAAAGAAATTATACGATCCCGGAAAAAATCCCCGTGAAAACGAATTGAGAAAATTTTTACAAAATTTGTGGAAGGATAAATATGGATATTGATTAATTATTGAATTTTTTTCCTTTCACTATTATCCTTCATTAACCATTAATCATTGTATCATTTTCTTTTCATCATCTCATCAAAAGACCATTCATCGGAGCCGTGAATAAAGAAGAAGACCAAGAGCGCAAAGACCAGGATCGATAACCACAATTCAGAGTTAAGCGCCGAAAAACCTTTCGTAATGTTTACAAAGAAAATCGCTCCCAATAGGACCGGCAATTGAAAGGCAATAAAGATGCGTGTCTGAGCACCCAACATAATCATTATACCACCTACTAAATGGGCACAGGCTACATAATGTGCCAGTATAAAAGCATAAAAATTAAAGCTGCTTTGACTAATAAGGTCTATTAATGCGTCGGTATTACTGATAAACGCAATACCTTTGGTAAAGATAAAAACCCCCAACAGGATTCTTAATACCGCCAACCATTTGGAATGATGCGTATCGTTCCAAAGCTGTATAGATTGAATCATATTCATAAGGCCTCCTTATTGATTGATTTGTATAAATTTACATATAAATGTGTTCAATAAGAAAATATTCCCCCCGACAATAGCTTCTTTATAATGAAGATTTATACATAAAAAGCCCTCAGTATACTGTCTGAGGGCTTTCAAGCTTAAAATAAGAAATATTATAATCGTAAACGATAAATAGTATAAGGCACTTTGTGCTTGTCCTCACCCCCATTAAATTTAGGTAATTTATGGATTTGTGAACAGGTGATGTATAAATACCCATCATGAGAAATTGTATAGGAATCGGGCCAGATCAGGCGCTCGTCGGTTAGCAAAATTTCTTTCTTGAATTTCTTAGCTGAATAACGAACGATGCTTTTCTTTTCGATATCACCCATATATAGATTTCCTAACGCATCGAAGACCATTCCATCGCTTGTATTAAAGAACCCTAAATCTTTTACCTTTTTCGCCAACTTTTTATCATTCGGTTTTTTCGTCATTAATTCTTTCGTTTTAATGCGATACAATTTATTGTCGGTAGTTGGTTTATAGTACAGCCATTCCTTGTCCGGATTTAATGCCAAAGCGTTCGAATGGATATACAAATTACCCTGATCATGTTTAACTTCTTTCTCATCAATTTTAAAAGGATAGCTTTTATCCGATTTCACAGAAGCATGATTACTAAGAACCAAATTCGATTTTCTTGTTTTAAGGTTCAGGACCAGTAACCCACCGGTAGTAGAGTTCGTCAGATATGCATATTGCTCTTTATTATCTACACGCACTTCGCTGATATAACTATCTGCCCCTAAAACCTCTTCGAAAGTATATGTTTCCAGGATGCGATCGCCTGCTAAATCAATTTTCACCAACTTAGTTCCATTGCCCTGAACTCCTTTAAATTGCGGGTTTGCAGCATCCACTACCCACATCTGATCAAACTCATCGATGTATAACGATTGCACACATACCCATTTCGATTTTCCATCTTCGGTACTTTTCCAGGTGTTCATAAACTCGTTTGGATAGGGGCGTATAGATCCATCCATATACATTTCTACCAAAGCATATTTATACGAATCTCCCCAATTGGGATAGGAAATAAATATTCTTCCTTTTTTCGATACAGCAATTCCTGTCATCGGATTTACGTCATCGGTAAAAACCGTTTGAAAGTTTACGGGGATAATCTTCTCTTTGGTTTTATCTTTCTTCTTTCCTTTTTTATCATCCTGGGCAGATAAAGGACTTACATTTAGAGTTAACATTGCAATTATCAACAATGCCAGCATCCGAGAGAAAATACCGGTATTCATTTTCATAAAATCGTATTTTAAGTTTAGTTAGGAACTATAGACTATTTTCTATACAATAATAACGTTTTCTCTGAAAAATAAAAAGTAAATATAGCTTAGCCCGGAACGAGGTTTCATTTACCCGATGTTATCCTTGCGTGATTCATGAGCAGGCTATTAAGCATCCTAAAGCTTTAAAGAACCCTGCTGCCCGTTCTTCTTCATGTAAAAATGCTGTTCAATGGCAATAAATAAACATATTTTAGTAAATTTAGCGTTTAATCGCTATGTCAACTTCAGGTAATTCCAATTATTCCTTACTCATACATAAGCTTGATGAGTTTATACGCAAATACTATAAGAATTTGTGTATAAGGGGACTTATCTATTCCTTTGCTATACTTATTGCCTCTTTCATCTTTATTAATGTTATCGAATATTTCTTTTACCTGAGCAGCGCTGTCCGGGCACTGCTCTTTTATTCCTTTCTTATTATTAACGGACTGTATCTATACAAAAATTTAATTCGTCATGTATTAAGCTATTACAGACTGGGTAAAATAATTAACCATACGCAGGCAGCTGAAATAATAGGCGAACATTTCAGCGATATTCAGGATAAGCTCATCAACACCTTGCAGTTGCATAAACTTGCAGGAGAGAACAAAGATTTAAGTACCCTGATACAAGCCAGCATCGATCAGAAGATAGAGCAGCTTCGACCGATATCTTTTACGGGCGCCATCGATCTCAAAAAAAATAAAAAATATGTTAAATATGCGGCAATACCTTTGTCTGCCTTTTTACTTATCTTAATTATTTCACCTTCCATTATTACTGAAGGAAGTGAAAGGCTTTTACATTACAATCATTATTACGAACGTCCGGCACCTTTTCAATTTACCTTGATGAAGGAAGAATTAGAAGTGATGCAGGGTGATGATCTGGATTTGGCAGTAAAACTAAAAGGAGAGGAAATACCACAAGATATCTATCTGCTTGTAGATGATACCCGTCATAAATTAGAGAAGAGATCGTTGCTTGAATTTCTGTATAGCTTTAAAAACTTACAGAAGAGTTTTACACTTCGCTTATATGCTTCCGGATTTTATTCAAAGCCTTATGAAATAAGTGTATTACCTAAACCTTCGGTAGTACGTTTCGATGTTGAGCTGGATTATCCCGCTTATCTTGGAAAAAAGAAAGAGCATATTTCAAATACCGGCGATTTACATATTCCCCAGGGAACAAATGTAAAATGGATATTCAATGCCGAGAATACCGATCGTTTGGATATACGTTTCAATGAAGTTATGGAACAGGCAGAACAAAAGTCGAATCGTTTTTATTTTTCGAAACGCGTATTAAAAAATGCACAATACAGTTTGCGTCCGCATAATGCTTTAAGTGGCTCTAAAGATTCTATCATTTACAGCATACAAATCATTCCCGATTTATATCCTGAGATAGAAGTTAATAGTAAGATTGATTCCCTGAGCAGTAAAACTTTATATTTCATGGGAGATATCAAAGACGATTATGGTTTCAAACAATTGAACTTTAATTACACTAAACTTACTGAGGGGGTAAAGTCCGAATTGGTAAGTACAAATATTCCGATTGCGAAATCAAAAAATAGGGATCGCTTTTTTTATTACTGGGATTTATCGGGCATTGATATTAAAGCCGGAGATCAGATAGAGTATTATTTTGAAATATGGGATAATGACGGAGTGAACGGCTCGAAATCGGCGCGCACGGTAATGCAAACTTATAAAGCCCCCAGTGTAGAAGATATTGCAAAGAAAACGGAAGATAATAATAAGAGTTTAAAAGATAAGATGTCCGAAAGTATTAAACAATCGGAAGCGATACAACGTGAAGCCAAAAAACTAAATGAGCAATTGCTCAATAAGAAGAGTTTAAGTTTCGATGAGAAGAAAAAGATTAAAGAGCTTCTCGAGAAACAAAAAGAACTTGAAAAAACTATCGAAGAAATTCGGAATCAAAATGAGCAGAACAATCGCGAGGAGCAGGAGTTTAAAAATATGGACGCGCAATTGTTGGAAAAGAAAAAACAGTTGGAGGACTTATTCGAAAATGTGTTGGACGAAAAAACCAAAGAGATGATTCGTCAATTGGAAAAGATGATGGAGCAGAACAATAAGGAGATGACGCAGGAACAACTAAAGCAAATGCAGATGGATAATAAACAATTGGAGAAAGAAATGGATCGTATGCTGGAATTGTTTAAACAGTTGGAATTTGAGCAGAAGTTGAACGAGAGTATGGATAAACTGGAAGAGTTGGCGAAGAAGCAGGAAGAGCTTGCCAAGGAAAGTCTGAATAAGGATGCCGATCATGAAGAGTTGGCGAAGAAACAGGAAGAGTTGAACAAGGAGATGGAAGAGATAAAAAAAGATATGCAGGATCTGGAAAAGAAAAATGAAGAATTAGAAAATTCGCAATCATTTGAAAACCCTGAGCAGGAGATGAATAAGATATCTGAGGAAATGAAAAAAAGTTCCGAAGAGTTGAATAAAAACAAGAAAAAATCTGCATCGGATATGCAGAAGAGTGCATCGGAGAATATGAAAGAAGTGCTGAAAAAAATGAAAGAGATGCAAATGATGGGAGAAGCGGAGGAGCTTGCTTTCAATATGAAAGCATTGAGGGATATTCTTGAAAACCTGCTGAAAATTTCTTTCGATCAGGAGAAAACGATGGAATCCCTGAAACGTACAAGTATCAATGATCCGAATTATTTAACGCTTACACAAAAGCAAAAAAGCTTAAAAGACGATTTAAAAATGGTTGAAGACAGCTTGTTTGCATTGAGCAAAAAAGTAAGTCAGATCGAATCTTTTGTCAACAAAGAAATAGCCGCCATCAATCTTAACGCAGAAAAAAGCATCGAGCATTTGGCCGATCGCCGGACGGGTGAGGCTACTATGCGTCAGCAATATGTGATGACTTCCGTAAATAATTTAGCGGTAATGTTGAGTGAAGTTCTGCAACAAATGCAGGAAGAGATGATGGAGCAAAAACAAGGAGGAAAACCGGGCCAGCAGAAAGGGAAAAAGAAAGGACAAAAACCGGGACAAAGTATTGCGAAGATGCAGGAAGAATTGAACAAGCAGATGCAGCAAATGAAAAACGGTATGAAGCCCGGAGAGAAGCCGGGTAGAGGGCAGATGAGCGAGCAGATGGCACGTATGGCTGCACAACAGCAAGCGATCCGAAATGCTTTGCAGGAATTGGAAAAAGAGATGGGAAAAGGCGGAAACGCGAAAGAGCTGAATCAGTTGAAAAAGGAAATGGAAAAAACAGAAACCGATTTATATAATAAAAACATCACACAGGAAACACTCAATCGTCAAAAAGAAATTATGACACGTTTGTTAGAGGCGGAGAATGCTTTGCGTGAACGTGAATACGATAATAAACGCGAAGCCGAATCGGGTAAAGAACATTCCATTAATTACAATATTCTTTTTGAAGAATATCAAAAAACGAAAATGAAAGAGCTGGAATTGTACAAAACATTACCACCTACCCTAAAACCCTATTACAAAGAGAAAGTAGGGAAATATTTCGACGGACTAAAAAATTAAGCTTGTTTTTGAGCCTGTGATTTTTATCTGTGTATTCTAGGGATTAAGTAAATTTAATTGGGGTATGCAGGATTATATATTCATCTACTCAATCGGCTGCTACGAGAATAGACTTTAAATTTCTTCCATAACCATCATAATCCAAACCATAGCCCACCACAAAATCGGAAGGGATCTCAAAGCCAATATAATCAGGATTTACAGGATATTTCAATGCATCAGGCTTTAACAATAGGCTCGCAACTTTTATCGAGTGTGGTTTTAATTTTTGTAAATGCCCGATCAGAAAATTCAATGTTAAACCACTGTCGATAATATCTTCTATGATAAGCAGGGAGTGGCCTTCTACAGATCCCTGAATATCGAGCGCTAACTCGATCTTTCCCGAAGAGCTTAGTCCTTCGTAGGATTTTATTTTTACAAAATTAATCCGGGAGTCGTTTTGTATTTCTCTTGTTAAATCGGATGTAAACATAAAAGCTCCGTTGAGTACCGAAAGAAAATGTATGGTTTCGTTAGCGTAATCAAGTTCAATATCGGCAGCCATTTCTTTAATGCGTTGCTGAATACGTTCGTAGGATATAAATTCTTTAAAGGGTTTTCCGTTAACAATCATTGGTTTTGGACTTAATCAGCAACGAATCTACTAAATTTATGATCTCATCGGATTGATTAAAACCGTATTTTTGCATTTCATGGATTATACGATTAAAACACTGGATAACGGCATACGGATTGTTCATAAAGAGAATCCGCATTCGAATATTGCACATTGCTGTTTTGTAATAGATACCGGTTCCCGTGATGAAGCGGCAGGTAAAGAAGGGCTCGCGCATTTTATCGAACACCTGTTATTTAAAGGGACCGAGAAGCGAAATACCTATCATCTGCTCAATCGGATGGAATTGGTTGGAGGGGATCTGAATGCTTATACTACCAAAGAACAGATCTGTATTCACAGCTCTTTTCTGGTACCGCATTTGGATCGTGCTGTTGAATTGCTCACCGATATTATGTTTCATTCGGTATTTCCCGAAAACGAAATCGAGAAAGAAAAAAGTGTAATTATCGATGAGATCGATTCTTACCAGGATATTCCCGAAGAAGCTATCCAGGATGATTTTGAAGGAATATTATTTGCGGGCCATTCGCTTGGAAATAATATTTTGGGAACCCCGCGATCGGTATTGGCATTAACAAAAAATGATATACTTCGATTTATTAGGGAAAATTACAGAACCGATCAGATTGTATTGGCGGTTTATGGAAATATCCCGCAAAAAAAAGTAATGCATACTGCCGCAAAATATTTATCGGATATACCCGCTAATAAAGAAGCCAATCATAGAGTAATGCCCAATACTTATTTCCCGCAGCAGATAGAGCTAAAAAAGAATATTAATCAATCTCATGCGATCATAGGAAACCGTGCTTATGATTTAAAGCACCCTTACAAGACAGCGATGTTGTTATTAACTAATTATTTAGCCGGCCCTGGAATGAGCTCGCGGTTAAATATGGAGATCAGGGAAAAATATGGAATCTGCTATTCCATCGATTCGAGTTATATTCCGCTGACCGATACCGGTATTTTTAATATTTATATGGGTACCGATCCCGGGAAGATGGACCGTTGTTTAAAACTGGTGCATAAAGAATTGAAGCGCTTGCGTGAACAAAAGCTCAGCACATTGGCATTGCACCAGGCGAAACAAAAATTTATCGGGCAGGTATCTTTAGCCGAAGAAAATAAATTAGCGGTAATTATATCCATCGCTAAAAGTATTTTAGATCATGGTGTTTCGGATTCTCTGGAAGAGGTTTATGCAAAAATAAATGCAGTAAATGCCGATGAGATTTTGGAAATTTGTAATGAAATTTTTGATACGAAAAATTTGAGTAACTTAATTTTTAATCCTAAGAAATAATGGAATTTTTAGAAGCTTCTTTAGCAGAGTATATTCTTAAACATACCGATGCAGAACCGGAACTGTTAAAAGAACTTAACCGTGAAACAAATCTGAAAGTGCTCATGCCGCGAATGATATCGGGACATTTTCAGGGAAGAGTGTTGAGCATGTTGAGTAAAATGATACAAGCACAACATATTCTCGAAATAGGTACTTATACCGGCTATTCGGCACTGTGTCTGGCGGAAGGGCTGAAACCCGGCGGAACCTTAATTACCCTGGATATTAATGCCGAATTGGAAGATATGGTCCGTTCTTATTTTAACCGTTCGGCATATAAAAATCAAATCGATTATCGTTTAGGTAATGCGCTGGATCTTATTCCGGCTATTGATCAAACATTTGATATTGTATTTATCGATGCCGATAAAGAAAACTATGCAAAATATTACGATTTGGTTTTTGACAAGGTAAATTCCGGCGGATACATTATTGCCGACAATGTACTTTGGAGCGGAAAAGTAATTGCTCAATCGGAAAAGAAAGATAAAGACACTCAATCGATTTTAGATTTCAATGCAAAAGTTCAGTCGGATTCCCGTGTTGAGAATGTTCTGTTCCCGATACGTGACGGCTTGTTAATTGCACGTAAGAAATAAAAAATAAATGCGGGTATATTTTTTGACAGGCTTAATTCTGCTTAGCAATATATGTTTACAGGCTCAGTCGAAAAGTCCTGCGGCTATAAATTATATTGAAAGCTATAAAGTGCTTGCCATTCGCGAAATGGAATTAAAGGGTATCCCTGCAAGTATTACACTGGCACAAGCCATACACGAATCGGCAGCAGGTACAAGCCAACTGGCTGTACAGGCAAACAATCATTTCGGAGTGAAGTGCGCCTCGAATTGGACGGGTAAAAAATATTACAGGAATAATAATCCCCGCAATAATTGTTTCCGGAATTATGAAAGCGTTGAGGATGCCTATAAGGATCGTTCACGTTTTCTTTCAACAAATAAAAAATATAAATTCTTGTTTCAATATAAAACCTGGGAATATCAAAAATGGGCTTACGGGTTGCAACGTTCGGGCTATGCAGCAAGTAATAGCTATGCAAATCACTTACTGAGCATTATTAATCTATATGATTTGCATCAGTACGACCGGAAAGATAGCAGCTATATAAAACCTGGCAAGATTACCGATGGAGTACATGAGCCCGAAATTCATAAAGTGAAAAGCGGAGAATCTTTGTACATTATAGCAAAGCGATATCGAACGGATGTAGCAACGATCAAACAAAATAATAATTTAAAAAGTAATTTAATTAAACCCGGACAAAAGCTTATAATCGAGAAATGATAAAAAAAATTCTACTCTTAGCTCTTCTACTCATTTATGTACATGACTTAAAAGCAGATGAAACCGAAGCTTATATTAAAAAGTATCGAAAAATTGCTGTTAAGGAAATGAAACAATACGGAATACCTGCCAGCATTACGTTGGCGCAAGGCATTTTAGAATCGGGAAATGGTAAGAGCAGGTTGGCTGTGAAAGGAAAAAATCATTTCGGAATAAAATGTACGAGCGATTGGACGGGTAGAAAAATACGGGAGGATGATGATAAAAAAAACGAATGTTTCCGACGCTATCGTAAAGCAGAACATTCTTACCGCGATCATTCCGAATTTATTGCTAAACGCGATCGTTATAAGTTTCTGTTCGATTACGATAAGCAGGATTACAAAGCATGGGCAAACGGACTAAAGAAAGCCGGTTATGCGACAAATCCCAATTACCCTCAGCTGTTGATTCGTTTGATTGAGCGTTATGATTTGGATGATTATGATAAAAAAGGAGCCAAACGAAAGATAAGAGAACAAGATCGATCAAAGGAAAAGAACACTGACCGTAAAAGCACTTCTTCTAACGAATACACGTATCATGAAGTAAAAAAAGGAGATACGCTGTATTCTATTTCTAAAAAATATAATGTAAGTGTTGATACGATCAAATCGATGAATAATAAACGCGGGAATGAAATAAGTGTAGGTGAGAAATTAAAGGTAAGGAAGAAGTAGCTATTATTTATACAAAGATTTCCCTTCCATATATTCTATATAAACAGCCGGATATTAAACAGATGTTTTGAAACAGGATTTGTTATCTTATTGTGATTGAGTATATTTACGTTCAACGAACTAATACTCAAACTAAATTAATAACACAATGAAAACAACAAGAGCGTTTATTGCAGGCGTTCTGCTATGCATTGCAACCGCAAATGAAGTATCGGCACAATGGTTCGATTTAATGAACGACCGGGCAAAAAGCTATCAGGAAATTACAAACGAAATTGACGAGTTTCTGATGAATAATCCCGGCCTGGATACCGTTAAAGGCAGCGGATATAAGGATTATATGCGTTGGAAAAGTTTCTGGTCGACGAGAAATGTTGCCGGTTCAAGTTTTGTGTATGGGAATAAAATGATGGAGGAGCATATCCAGCTTCTGAATCAATCGAGCTCGGGAGGAAGCTCAAACCCGAATGTACCGTCTTCAAACTGGGAAGCCTGGGGGCCGTTTAATACTCCGCCGGGAGGGAAAAGCAGGGGTGTAGGTAGAGTGAATGCGCTTTATATAGACCCGCTAAGTAAAATACCTATGCTTGCCGGCAGCAATACCGGAGGCCTGTTCTATTTCGACCTTGCGAGCCAAAGCTGGAAAGCTTCCGATTTGGGAAACAGCGGTGCTATTTTTGGTATCAGCGATATTGCGGTTAATCCCAACAATCCGCAGGAAGTTTTGATTGCTTTAGGGAACGATGGAAATATTACTTATGGATTTGGAATCTTAAAATCTACCGATGCCGGAAAAACTTTTACCCGGACCTCCCTGAGCAGTGACCCCTACTCGGAATGGGGCTTGAAAGTAAATAAGATTAAATATCATCCCTTGATTTCGGGTTTTATCATCGCTGTTACCAACGATCAGTTTGATGAAAGCATGGTATTCAGAAGTTTGGATAATGGCGAAACCTGGACAGAACAATTTACGGCTCCTCATTATCCGGGAGAAACCTATCAGAATAGCCTGAATGATATTGATTTTCATCCGACTAATCCGGATATAATTATTGTAAGCAGCAAGGACATCTTTAAGTCAACGGATGGGGGAGATAGTTTTAGTGTGATTCCCGGAATGGAAGATATGAGAAAATCGGAGTTTATACAAGTATACGAACCGTGGATGTTAGATCCAGGGTTTAATGGGGGGAGTAATGGATTATTTTTGGGTACAAATAATCCGAATAATGGACATTGGGAACAATACCCTTCTCCGCTTGTATCTGATAATGCATGGATTCAGGCAACCGTTAATGGAAATAACGTTGCAGCGGTAATCCCTAAAAAAAATCAGACACCACCGCAATTATCTAATCTTGAATTTTTGCATCTTTTTGATATTATACACTTGTCTACAGTAACATGCAGCTATCGTTTGACTTTAGATGCTACGATTCCAAAAGGAACTCGATTGAAGATATCCGTAAAGGAATTTGAGAAACCGGGAGCAGTTTTAAAAACATTCTATATTGGAGAGTTTATGAATGTTGACTTTAGTGGCACCATTCAGGAGGATATCATTCTATCAGATATTAATGCAAATACACATAAAGTAATAATAGAAGCTGAGTCGAATGAGAATTATAATGAAACGGATATGCTTGTTATCGACAATTATCGTTTGCAATTGTATAGAGAACCTGTAAAAGCTATTCATCATAAAGTAGTAATAGACAAGTGGAATCCTGATATCTATCACATAGCTGCAATAACTGTTGAACAAATAAACGAGATGGTATCCGGGGGTGTCTATCTGTTAGATTACGATGTTGTCAACGATCAGTGGACGAGTATGCTTCATGTAGACAATAACAAGTTTATAAATACCAAATTCGAGTTTGAGCAATCACAAGTGAATCAAGATATTTTTTATTTAGGTGGGATTCGATTTTATCGTGTTAATCTGAACATTCCATCTTATGAAGAAATTGGTTCGGGCATGCATGACGATGTGCGTGAATTGCATGTACTTCCCGATTCAGATGAAGATTTAGTCTTTGTCGGTCACGATGGGGGGATCAGTAGTATAAGCGGAGCCGATCATCTGCCTGCGAACCAGCTTAATGGTAACCATAGTTACAATCAGGGTTTAGACATTACCCAGTTTTACGGCATAGGGGTAAGCGAAACGGTACCGGGGATGGTTGCCGGGGGAACCCAGGATCTGTCGGTTCTGGTATTGAAGGATGGTAGCTGGCGAAATACTTCCGAGGGTGATGGCGGAGACTGCATCATTGATTATACGAACGCGAATAAGATATATTCCGGTAGCAACGGGGACTTTACGAAATCGACAGACGGAGGGTTCAACTGGTCAAAGTCTACTTTCCCAAAGTCAGGTTATGAATGCTGGTCAGTGATGCATCCAACGAACTCCTCCATGTTATTTACTTTTCATAGTCAGGGGAGTGCTACCAATCCGGCGGGATTATACCGTACTCAAAATTCTGCTGTAACCTGGGAGCAGGTCAGCCCGAGAACAGGATCCCAGTTAGCTATATCGCATTCCAGCCCCGATGTCATGTATATTGCCGATGCATCTCATGTTTATAAAACAACCAAAGCTACAAGCCCGCAGAATATAGTGAACCAGGTTTCCGAATGGGCGGATATAACTAACGGTTTCCCGACCCTGGGAGGAAACATCGGTATCGCTACCTTAGCGGTAGATCCCGATGATGAAACCATTGCTTATGCCGGTCTTTACGGCTTTGATGAAAATCATCGTGTGTATAAGACTACGAACGGAGGGCTGACCTGGCTTAATTATTCGTCCGGTTTGCCAAAGTTCCCCGTGAATAAAATAGTGGTGCTCATGGGAGACCTGGATGAAGAGTTTGCCGGTACAGATGTGGGAGTATATTATCGTAATAAAAACATGAGCTCCTGGGAGCTTTTCAGTTCAGGGCTGCCCTTAACCATTATTACCGATCTGGAGGTTGATTATACACAGGGTAAATTATTTGCCGGGACATTCGGACGCGGATTGTGGGTAACCGATATCCCCTGCCCCGCTAAATCGGGAACACCTCTGGCAATAGAAGGCAACCTGACCTGGGAGAAAGATATGCGTTTATCGCAGGATATTATTTTATATCCGGGAGCCTTACTCACGCTGAAAGCTTCGCTTTATCTTCCCGAAGAGGCAAAAATTACAATCAGGCCCGGGGCAAAATTAGTAATGGATGGCGGTACCATTACCACCGCCTGCGGAAAAATGTGGGCAGGCATTGTGGTAGAAGGAAATCGTTTGTATGCACAAAGCCCCTCCACACACGGCACGCTCGAGATGAAAAACAATGCTGAAATAGAGCATGCTCATTTGGCTGTAAAAAGTTTGGACGGTGGTATGGTAAAAATAAATAAAGCCATCTTCCGGGGAAACCGGCAGGGAATTTTCTTCGGCCTGTACGGTCCGCCTTTGTTCCCGGTCAATACCAATAAAAGCCATGTTGTGCGGGCTGAGTTTTTATGCGATAAGCCGATGAACGACCCGGTATATACCGGAAACGGGCAACGGCTGGGGATCGATTATCACCTGCATATTTACCAGCAAAGCGGGATTCTCGTATTGGAGAACGAATTCGATACGAAGGTACGTACAGTAAGCGAAGGCGGCGGCACAGGGATCATTATCTATAATTCCCGGGCATCCATAAGCGCGAATACATTTTTTAACCTCACAAGGGGTATCGATGCCGGAGGGTATTATAATGTTTCAAGACGTAACTTTGTTACTTCGAATATTTTTACAGGCACAAAATATGCTTTCACCGAGTCGGCAGGGGTGGGCAGTGTAATTAAAAACAATTCATTTACACTACCGCTGCCGAACGACTTTCCTTCGCAGGTACTTGGTACCTGGGGTATTTATTCCCGTAACGCCGGCGGGGCAGTAGTTCATCAGAACGAATTCTATACGCTGAGCAGCGGCTCCCCGAAAACGGCCTTCGGTTCGGTCATTTTAAACTCCGGCAATTTACCGGTGGACCTGAAATGGAACTATTACGAATCCCTGGGGCAGGCTGCCCAAACCGAGGGAAATAACCCCTCCCTGCTTATCAATTGCAACGAATACAAAACAGTGAGTTATGCGCTTTCGCTGAACCCGCAGCAGGCAGGGATAATTGCGAATCAGGGATCGGACGTACTCGATTTGCCTCAAGCCGCTAACCTCTTTCTCGACCAGACGGAAGGTTCGCACCACTACCGTCACATCCGTTTGAATGAAGAGATGAATATGGATTATTATTATGTGGAAGACAGACAGGAAGCCCAACCGCTTTTTTATACAGGTAATGTGAATACACAACCGGTTTTGGGTAGTTCATATGACTCCGAATGCGGAGAACCAAACCCTGACCCCTGTATGGGCAACCCTTATCCCTGTTTACAGCAAATTTTAGATGCTATTCAGGAGAACGAGGATGAGCGTGCCGAAAAGCAATTGTACCTCGAGCTGTTCCGGCAGATGGCCGATACGAACGATTATGTGGACATCGCTTACTATATCCAGCAAAGCGGCGACCCCGACCTGGAAGCCCTGCTGCTGCCGCTATATATAGACGATAGCTTGCTGACAGATGCCGGTAATTTATTGAGTAATTTACCCTATTCGACCGAAGAGGAGGTGGATTACAAAGATTTCTACACGGCATTGAAAAATATCCGGGAGGATATGAAAACATTGCATGATCTGGATTTTGAGGCGGACGATGATGCCGCGATCATTTTGGAGATAGCTATGCATGATACGTATATTTCCGAGGCTGCACGCTATATCGCAAGAGTATATTTTAAGCAGGAGATTATGCAGGAGCCGGAAGCCTGGGAAGAGGAAGCGCCGGGAATGCGTCTGGCTGCCGGGGAAGAAGCCGACAGTACCTTACAGGAAAACAGGCAGTCGGATGCTCAGCTCCGGATCATCCCCAATCCTTTAACGGGTATGGGCAGCATAGAGCTTCGTGTGGAAAACCCGGAAGATTACAAGATCGTAATTAATGATGTATTGGGCAGAACGCTGGATACCTATATGCTTAATCAGTCGGTTATGCGTATCGAGCTGAACAGCATGCGTTTTGAAAATGGCGTATATTTTGTGAACCTGATTCATAAAGAAGGAAGAATGGTGCGTACTGAGCGTATGTTAATTATAAAGTAGATGAAGAAACTATTTTTTATACTCCTGTTCCTGGGCTTATACTTTGTTGTTGAAGCCCAGGAACGTTTTTCGCGATATTATGCAAACAAGATCAAAACGAACGATCTGGCAGGAAAGATTACATACATTCCACACACAGGATATGCAGTTAGTGCTTTGTCGGTAGATCCCTTTCATACAGATACTTTCAATTATATAAGAACCTATCATTATTATTTCATGCTGGATTTGCAGGGAGATACGCTATGGTCGCGCAGTCATTGGAAGCCTTATCATAATGTGGAGCTTTCCAAGATAGAAGAGCTGAATGGGTTTTTATATATGGCGGGAGACATTACCAATTTGATCAGATACAAAGAAGACAGCATCGGTTCGGATGTATATATCGTCAAAAGCAATTTACAGGGAGATACGCTTTGGAGCAAAACGATCTCATTAGGGCCGGGAGATGAGTACGTGTTGGATATGATTAAAACCAGCGACGGAGGCATTGCCATGAATGGGCAGGTCTGCACGCAGATGGGAGCAGGCTCCGTCAACTGCGATTACTATCTGTTGAAGATCGACAGCTCGGGCAGCGTGCAGATCAACAAGCGTTACAGCTGGAATGCAACCTCCTTTGAATACGGATATGCCTTGACCGAAACTTCCGATAAAGGCTTCTTGTTGTTTGGTACTTCTGATCCGTCAGGTAGTGATATTAGGTCGATGTATTTAGTGAAAACGGACTCGTTTGGAAACATGCAGTGGCAAAAAGAGTATAGAGATATTCAACTAAGTAGAACGGGTTTAGATATAATTGATCTAAAAAATGGGGATTATTTTCTAATTGGTATAACAAGAAAAGAATTTCCAATAAAGCACAATGGATTGATTATAAAAATTAATCAACAGGGAGATATTATCTGGATAAAGGAATATGGGGGAAGTGCATATGATAATTTTGATAGAGGGATATACTTGGGAAGTAATGAAGTAGTATTAGCCGGGAATACGCAAAGCTATAATATTCGTGAAGATACAGATGGATGGTTAATGAAGTTAGACACTTCAGGTGCGATAATTTGGGAACGAGTATTCGATACTTGGAGAGAAGGAGATACGGGGAGTGCCACCGATCATATTTATAATATTTCAGAGGCGGAAGAAGGGTATATACTGGTGGGCTTTGGAGATAATCCGGATAAAGCAGGCCACGACCAGGATGTCTGGGTGCTGAAAGTGGACAGTATGGGCTGTTTGCAGGCGGACTGCCATTTAACAGGTATTGTGCAAGTACATAAAGCGTCCGGCATTAGGTTATATCCCAATCCTGCAAAAGAGTACCTGTATATTCATTCCCCGGAAACCATCGTACGTTATGCGCTGTACACGATGCTGGGAGAACGTGTTGCGGAGGGGTTGTATGAAACGAATATTCCTGTAAGCGAACTGAACCCGGGTATGTATGTATTGAAATTACAGCTAAGATCGGGAGAGGAAGTGATGCTGAAAGTGATGAAGGAATGATCAATACATGTTAATCATCCGCTAAATGAAACGACTATTTTTTATACTCCTGTTCCTGGGCTTATACTTTGTTGTTGAAGCCCAGGAACGTTTTTCGCGATATTATGCAAACAAGATCAAAACGAACGATCTGGCAGGAAAGATTACATACATTCCACACACAGGATATGCAGTTAGTGCTTTGTCGGTAGATCCCTTTCATACAGATACTTTCAATTATATAAGAACCTATCATTATTATTTCATGCTGGATTTGCAGGGAGATACGCTATGGTCGCGCAGTCATTGGAAGCCTTATCATAATGTGGAGCTTTCCAAGATAGAAGAGCTGAATGGGTTTTTATATATGGCGGGAGACATTACCAATTTGATCAGATACAAAGAAGACAGCATCGGTTCGGATGTATATATCGTCAAAAGCAATTTACAGGGAGATACGCTTTGGAGCAAAACGATCTCATTAGGGCCGGGAGATGAGTACGTGTTGGATATGATCCAAACCAGCGACGGGGGCATTGCCATGAATGGGCAGGTCTGTACGCAGATGGGAGCAGGCCCCGTTAATTGCGATTACTATCTGTTGAAGATCGACAGCTCGGGCAGCGTACAGATCAACAAGCGTTACAGCTGGAATGTATCTTCGTTCGAAACAGGTCATGCCTTGACCGAAACTTCCGATAAAGGTTTTTTACTGTTCGGGTACAGCAGCAGCTCGGGATTACGTTCCTGGTACCTGGTCAAAACGGATTCGCTGGGAAACATGCAGTGGCAAAAAAAATATGGAGATCAGGTTCTAGATAGAGTGGGGTTAGAAATATTAAATTATAAAGATGAGTTTTTTTACCTGATGGGTTCAGAAGAAAAGGAATTTCCTTATAGTCCTGATGCTATTCTTGCAAAGATTGATAAAAACGGGAACGTTTTATGGGAAAAGCTTTATGGCGGAATTTCTACAGATGCATTTAATCGGGCAATAATAGAACAGGATTATATCATAATCGGGGGAACTTCAAGAAGTTTTAATCCCCGTAACGATGGAGATGCCTGGATAGTAAAGCTGGATAGCTCGGGTAATACGTTGTGGCAGCGGACCTATGATAGCTGGCGAGAAGGAGATACGGGAAGTGCCACCGATCATATTTATAATATTTCAGAGGCGGAAGAAGGATATATACTGGTGGGCTTTGGGGATGATCCGGATAAAGCGGGCCATGACCAGGATGTCTGGGTGCTGAAAGTAGACAGCATGGGCTGTTTGCAGGCGGACTGCCATTTAACAGGCATTGTACAAACCGTTAAAGCGCATGGAATTATTGCATATCCTAATCCGGCTAAGGAACAGCTCTATATTCAATCTGCAAAAGAAATACAGGGCTACGCGATTTACACTGTGTTAGGAGAACATGTTGCGGAAGGAATATATGAAACGAATATTCCTGTAAGCGAACTGCATCCCGGAATGTATGTGTTAAAATTGCAGCTGGTATCGGGAGAAGAAGTGATGCTGAAAGTGATGAAGGAATGATTATGTCTATTAGTGCTAGATTAACAGAACCGGTATAAACAAAAGAAAACAGTTCAATACAATTGTGCTTTACTGATATTGTTTGAGTGTTATTTGTACAAAGATTTTCCTTCGATGAAATCGATTACTTTATCAGATAGAAAATAATCGATATTCTTTCCGGTCTTAATGGAATTGCGGATAAAGGTAGATGACAATTCCATTAAGGGTGTATTGGTAATATAAATATTCGGGTGGCCTTTGTATTCGCTATTCACAAAGCCCGGACGGGGATATACGTAGATGCTGTAATCGCGCAGGATTATTTCGTAATTCTTCCATTTTTTTAAGGTATGGAGATTATCCGAACCCATGATTAATGCGAACTGATGTTCGGGATAGCGCTCCTTTAAATAGGTTAAGGTATCAATGGTATAGGAAGGTTGTGGAAGATGCAGTTCGACATCACTTACCTGAATTTTTGTATTGTCTTCGAAAGCAAGCTTACACATTTCAAGCCGGTCATAAGCATTAATTAATGCCGATTTATCTTTTAAAGGATTATGCGGAGAAACGACAACCCATACCTTATCCAGGTCGGTATAATGTGCCAAATAATTTGCGATGACCATGTGCCCGATATGAATCGGATTAAAGGAGCCAAAGAACAAACCTATTTTCATTTTGCAGAATTATTTTAAAAAGTCAAGCACTAATTTTTCAGCGGCTGAGCAAGCTTCCTCCAGGCTATTATTTTCGAGGATGACATCAAATTTTGACGCATACTCTAATTCTTTAGCAGCTTTTTGGATACGTTCTTTGAGCTTCTCTTCCGAATCGGTACCACGGCCTCTTAAGCGTTCGGTCAATACTTCCATAGAAGGAGGTTTAACGAATATGGCAAGTGCATTCTCTCCGAATTTCTTTTTCAGACGAAGCCCGCCTTCTACATCCAGATCGAAAATAACATGCTTGTCTGCATGCCATATACGATGAATCTCTGAGTTTAAGGTTCCATAGAAAGTTCCCGAATATACTTCTTCAAATTCAACAAACGCGTGCTTGGCAACTTTGTGAAGGAATTCTTCTTTAGTTATAAAATAGTAATCTTTCTTATCTTTTTCATCTCCGCGCGGAGTACGTGTAGTTGCAGAGATGGAAAACTGTAACTCCGGAAATTTTTTTAAAAGGTGATGCACAATGGTAGTTTTACCTGCTCCCGACGGTGCTGAAAATATGATAAGTTTCCCCTGTTTCATATACCTGACAAAGCGTATCGCTTATAAAATATTTAATAATTGTTCTTTAATTTTTTCCAGTTCATCTTTCATCCCCACTACAATTTTTTGGATGTCGGCATCATTGGCTTTAGAACCCAATGTATTAATTTCTCTGCCCATTTCCTGAGAAATAAAACCCAGTTTTTTCCCGTTCGACTCCTTTTCATTTATCACCTGTATAAAATAATCGCAATGGCTTTTTAATCGGGTTTTTTCCTCCGTGATATCATATTTCTCTATATAATACACAAGTTCCTGTTCCAGGCGATTTTGATCAATCATATCGGCAGAAACGGCATCGGATAATAATTGATTCAGTTTTTCTTTGATGGCAGGGATGCGGTTGAATTCGTATTTTTCAACTTCAGGGATGGCTTTAAGGATTATCTGTATGCGTTGTTCTAAATCCGCCTGCAATACTTTTCCTTCCTGATATCGGAAAGTATTAAATTGCTCGATAGCTTTTAGGAAACATTGATACAGTACACTCCATTCCTCTTCATTAAATGCTTCTGATTGTGTATTCCAAACATCCGGGATTTGCATAGCTAATTGCATGACAGCAGATCTGTCATCACCTAATTCATCGGCAATAGTTTTTAATTGACGATAATAAGCTTTCAGCAAAGAGGCGTTCAAGGAATGAATGGTCGCATCTTCGGTATCTTGTTTTTCTACATTAATGCTTACGTTCACTTTCCCGCGTTCAATCAGACGCGCACATTCGTTACGTAGAAAGGTCTCTTTTTCATTATAATTTTTGGGAAGCTTTAAATTTAATTCCAGAAATTTCGAGTTGAGCGATTTTATCTCAACAGTAAAACGAATGTTATTGAATTCGGTTACAGCCTGGCCGTAACCCGTCATTGATTTTAGCATGTTGTAAAATTTTGGTAAAGATATAAATTCAGCCTTGTAATAACGATAGCTTATTTTACTTCAGTTTCCTGCTTTCTGAGAACAGGGAATGCAGGTAAACTTACTAAATACACGCCGAGAAAGATTATGAGTGCCAGTCCCGCTTGTGTCAGGCTGAGTGTATCTTTGCCCGATAGTACCGCAATGAATATAGCTAATACCGGTTGTAAATAAATATAAGCGCCTACTAAAGAGGAGTTGGCATGACGTAATGCCCAACCATTTAACAGGTAAGTTAAAAAAGTAGCACCTATAATTAAAAAGAGTATGGAATAATAAATAGATGTGGGAATCGCAGACCATTCCACATCCGGCAATTCGGGTAAACCGAAAGGAAGAATAAGTATCCCGCCAAAAAAGAAGGTCCATTTAATTACCGTAACGGGCGAATATTTTAGCAGGAGTCTTTTTGCAATGATCAGATAATAAGCATAAATAATAGCATTTAACATCACCATAATATCTCCCCATAATGTTGAAGAGTTGAAGCTTAAGTCTGGTCCCAACAATAGCAATGTTGCAGCGGCTAAGCCTGAAATTAATCCGGTAATTTTTGTTGCACTCAGCTGTTCTTTCAGAATAACAAAAGCAAAAATACCTACAAACAAAGGTGTGCATACCATTAAGATAGCAGCATTGATAGGTGTTGTAATGGCAAGACCTTTAAAGAACAAAAGCATATTAGCGGCAACTCCGAATACCGAACATTTGAACAATTCAAAATAATCTTTTCTGTCATTAATTTTTTCACGTACAAAAAGGGCGTGTGTTATCCATAGCAAGAGCATTGCTCCCCAAGCGCGTATGAGTATTAAGCCCATAGGTTTAATATAGAGAGGCATAACTTCTTTTGCAATGGTAAAAGTTGCTGCATAAATAAATGCAACCAGGAAAAGAGAAAGGTGAACGCGTAGTATATTAGACATTAAGAACCCGAAAATATTGGGCTCTGCAAATGTAAAATATTAATATTGATGTTGAAGGATTAAATTTTCCATTTCTTTGAAGACTCTCTCTTTTAATTCGGGAACCTGTTCGATTGTATATCCCGATACATCGACAGGATCGGCGAAATAAACATGAATCAATCCGGGATGTAAAGCCAATGGATTGCTTCTGGGGAAAAGCGTACGTGCATTAATAATAACAAATGGAGCAATAGGTGTTTGTGTTTCGATGGCGATACGAAAAGCGCCGTCATAAAAATCTTTAAGGGGAATATGCAGGTCGGTATTCATCGTCCCCTCCGGAAATATCAGAATGGAAATACCCTCCTGAAGAACTTTCTTTAACAGTTCAACACTTGCAGTACGACTCTCCTTACTGCTACGGTCGATCATGACAACGACGCGTTTATAAATAATTCCGAAGCCCGGTATTTTGCTCATCTCAATCTTCCCCAATGGTTTAAAAGCATTGGGAGCAGATATAACTACTGAAGGAGAATCGAGATATGAGTTATGATTCGAGATATAGATATATGCTTTTCGTTTATTTACTTTCGATCTGTTCTTATAGATTACGGGGATAAAGAGAAAAGCACAAACAAGCCATGCCCAACAACGTAAGAAGAAAAAAGAAAGGGATGCGCCGGCTTTTCCTTTGAGCGTTGTCGCCAATAAAATAAAGGGAAGCAGACATAACATGAATCCGAAAAAAATCAGCAGTCCATAAATAAGATAAATTCCTGCTGCAATTTTTCGAAGAATATTCATAGCGATCCTTTAAATACTTAAGCTGAGGCAAGCTTTCTCAGCGGCATTCTTCTCGGCGTTTTTCTTGCTGAAATCTTTCCCGATTCCCATTTCTTCGCCGCTAATAAGTACACGAACGGTAAACAAACGGGAGCTTCCCGAGGTTTTCTCTTCAACCAGTTCGAAAAGTACTTCTTTATTTTCTTTTTGCCCCCATTCCAGAAGCCGGCTTTTATAATTCGTTTCCAATTGTTCGAGGAGGTCGATATCGATATGAGGAATGAGGATACGTTTAATAATAAATGAATGGGTGAAATCGTAACCTTTATCTAAATAGATAGCTCCGATTAGCGCTTCGAAGGCATCTCCGAAAAGTGAACTGTTTTTATTTTGTTGATTAGTAATGCGAACATCGTAATCAATCATATCGGCAATACCCAGTTTTTTAGATAACTGATTCAGGTGAGAGCGGTTGACGATTTTCGATCGCATTTCGGTAAGGAATCCCTCATCTTTATACGGAAATTTTTTAAAGAGTACTTCAGCGATTATGGTACCTAATACCGCATCGCCTAAAAATTCAAGACGTTCGTTACTGTTTTTTACTCCTTTGCGAATATCATTGGCCATCGATTTATGTCTGAGGGCAAGGCGGTATAAAACATGATTGGCGGGAACAAATCCCAACATATTTTTTAGAGAACGAATGAAATTCTTATGGGGAGAAAAATATAATCTGAGGGTTGAAAAAATCATACGGACATTAACTTATCATAAAGTTAAAAAAGATCATGATAAATCAGAAGTAAAAAAATTAATCAATCTTTCTAAAGATTACGGATGCGTTATGACCACCGAAACCAAATGTATTACTTAAAGCAGCCCGTACTGTTCTTTTTTGTGCTTTATTAAAAGTAAGGTTTAAACGAGGGTCGAATTGAGGGTCGTCGGTAAAGTGATTAATTGTTGGAGGAATAATATCATTTTTTACTGCAAGTATGGAAGCAATAGCTTCAACAGCACCGGTAGCGCCTAATAAATGCCCGGTCATTGATTTGGTAGAGCTGATGTTTAATTTAAAAGCATCATCGCCAAACAAGCTAACAATAGCTTTGGTTTCGCTAATGTCTCCCAAAGGAGTTGAGGTGCCGTGAACATTAATGTAATCAATGTCGGAGGTTTTAAGTCCGGCATCGTTTAATGCATTCCTCATAACGCTTAAAGCTCCTAAACCTTCCGGGTGTGGAGCGGTAATATGATTAGCATCTGCCGACATTCCACCGCCGACAATTTCCGCATAAATTTTTGCGCCACGTTTTTTGGCATGCTCATATTCTTCTAATATCAAAGCTCCTGCGCCTTCACCTAAAATAAAACCGTCACGATCCAAATCGAAAGGACGTGAAGCAGTTTTCGGTGAATCGTTTCGGGTTGATAAGGCATGCATGGCATTGAATCCACCAATGGCAGCCTCGTTTACTACAGCTTCTGAACCTCCTGCTACAATAATATCAGCTTTGTTTAAGCGGATGTAACTAAAGGCATCGATAATTGCGTTTGTAGAAGACGCACAAGCAGAAACCGTTGCAAAATTAGGGCCGCGAAGGCCATATTTCATAGAGATATGACCGGGAGCGATATCAATAATCATTTTAGGAATAAAAAAAGGATTGAAGCGGGGAGTGCCATCACCCTGTGTGAAAGCTGCTACTTCATCCACTAAGGTACGTAAACCTCCAATTCCCGAACCCCAAATAACGCCTGCGCGGTCGGGGTCGATTGTACTGAAGTCTATACCCGAATCTTTTACTGCTTCATCTGTACTTACAAGAGCATAATGAACAAAGGGGTCTAATTTTCTTGCTTCTTTTTTCTCAAGAAAATCTTCTACATTGAAGTTCTTTACCTCACATGCAATCTGAGTTTTAAACTTAGAAGCATCGAAACGAGTAATCATATCAGCGCCACTAACACCATTGATAAGAGCACTCCAAAATTCAGGAGCAGAATTACCGATGGGTGTTAGTGCCCCAATACCTGTTACTACAACTCTTTTAAGTTCCATGCAAAGGAATTAAGTGTTCTTACTTAACGTTCTTCTCAAGATAAGAGACCGCCTGACCTACAGTGCCAATCGTTTCAGCCTGTTCATCAGGTATAGCGATATTAAATTCTTTTTCAAACTCCATGATCAATTCAACGGTATCCAATGAATCGGCACCTAAGTCGTTTGTGAAACTAGCTTCAGGTGTAACTTCGCTTTCATCTACACCTAACTTTTCAACAATAATTGCTTTTACTCTTGATGCAATATCTGACATAGCTTTATTTTTTTTAGTGTTTTACAATTCTGTGCAAAGAAAAAAATATTATAACAAATAATCAAACTTTATTTTTCTGTTCGATTAGTTTATAAAAATCGGTCTTTTTCACCTCAATAGTAGGCTTTTTTTATATTTTTGACAAATAAATTTTTTGTTTTGGCAAAGAAAGTCCTGAGAATTGAATACGATTTTGACTTTACTTTGATAGGAATCAGCGCATCCGTCAAAGAATACCGCCTTTGCTGGTACTTAAACAAAGAATTGGGCTTTGAATTTATTCGCATGGATGATTTGGAAATGCGCACAGATAATTCGGAAGATGCATATTTCAGTTTATACAAACATGCCGTTGAAAATTCCGAGACAGATTTTTTTTACCTCTCAAACAAAGGAAATAGCAACTATCTTATCCCCGAAAGTAAGGAAACCGATTATTTCTTAATGGCAAATTATCGGTTAAATAATGCTGAAGAAAGAAATTTACTTTCCGATATGAATAAGATAGAAGTTATTCACGCAGCTTATTTGATTAATCCGGAAACACTGAAATCAAAAGAAAACTTCTTGATATTCTGAGAATAGAGGCTCCGGGCAAACAAAATGAGTAATATTACCTTATATTAGCCAGGACATAAACCACTATGAAAATTCAATACAACAGAACTAAAATTGTCGCGACACTGGGACCGGCCTCTTCTTCTAAAGAAGTATTACTGAAAATGATACGTGCGGGAGTAGATATCTGCCGAATTAATTTTTCTCATGGAAAACACGAAGACCATCTCAAAATAATCAACATTATACGTGAAATAAATACCAGACACAAAACACATGTAGGCATATTGGCCGATTTACAAGGCCCCAAAATTCGTATCGGCGAAGTGGAAAATAATGGGATTCAGCTCATAAAGAATCAGGAAATCTATATTACTACAAAGGAACAAATCGGGAATAGTGAGCAGTTGTATATTACTTATCAGGATTTTCCGAAGGATGTAAAAAAAGGTGAAATTATTTTATTGGATGATGGAAAGCTCCAGTTCAGAATCCTGGAAACCAATCATAAAGACCTGGTTAAAGCAAAAGTTATTTATGGAGGGGTGCTTTCGTCAAACAAAGGCGTAAACCTTCCGGATACAAAAGTGTCGATACCCAGCTTAACGCCCAAAGACCTGGAAGACCTCGATTTTATTCTAAAGCAAGATATTGAATGGGTCGGTTTATCTTTTGTACGGGAAGCAAAAGACATTGATGAGCTGAAAGCAATCATTAAAAGTAAAGGAGCCTCGACGCGTGTTATTGCGAAAATCGAAAAACCCGAAGCAGTAAAAAACCTAGATGATATTATTGAAGCGACCGATGGCGTAATGGTTGCCCGGGGAGATTTGGGCGTTGAATGTCCTATGGAAGAAGTGCCGATTATCCAAAAACGTATTGTAAAAAAATGTATCGTAGTAGCGAAGCCTGTCATAATTGCAACGCAAATGATGGAAAGTATGATTAGTAACCCACGCCCCACACGTGCGGAAGTAAACGATGTAGCCAATTCTGTGTTGGATGGTGCCGATGCCGTTATGTTGAGTGGTGAGACCTCGGTGGGCGAATACCCCGTAGAGGTGATAGAGGCTATGCAGCAAATCATTCAGAAAATAGAAAAGACAAGCTATCCCTATGGCCCGACAGAAACTCCAACTAAAAAATCATCAACCTTTATGTCGGATTCTGTTTGTTATACAGCCTGTGTCTTAGCCGAACAAAACGATGCGAGTGGGATTGTATCGATGACCTCTTCGGGTTATACAGCCTTTCAAATTTCAAGTCATCGTTCCAAATCACGTACTTTCATTTTTACAAGTAACGAAAAATTACTGTGTACCCTAAGTCTCGTATGGGGTGTACACGGGTTCTATTACGATAAATTTATCAGTACCGATGAAACGATTAAAGAAGTGAATGCTGTTTTGAAGCAGGCGAAGTTTGTAAGGAAAGGAGATATCTTAATCAATACCGCAAGTATTCCCATCGCCCTAAAAGGACGTACCAATATGATTAAAGTAAGCGTTATCGACTGATAATCAGGTACAATAAAAAAATCATAAAACCGTATTTTTTATTGTTTTCCACACGTTTAATAAGTGTAGAATCAAGCGTTTATAAGAGCTTTAATTTGATAAGAGCATCTTATTCCTTTCACTGTGGAAAACTCTGTTTTGTCATCGGTACTTCTAAGGTTAACTTTGGTTAAAAACCCCTAAACACTAGTTTTGGGTGTAAGCGATTAATAACTAACAACTAACAAATAAACTAATTTCTAAATACGATTTTTATGAGTAAGAAAGAGACAAAAGGAAAAGGGCTGAAGGTAGAGAGATACTTCACCCGCGATGGTCAAAGCCCATACGACCAATTTACATACGAGAAGAGATCTTCCGTAATTCGTAATCCCGCAGGTGATGCCGTATTTGAAATGAATGATGTAGAAGTTCCTAATACCTGGTCGCAGGTAGCTACAGATATTTTAGCACAGAAGTATTTTAGAAAAGCAGGTGTTCCTCAAGCAGACGGAACGCTGGGTTCAGAAACTTCTATCAAACAGGTAGCTCATCGTATGGCGCATTGCTGGATGGGTTGGGGAAAACGCTATGGATACTTTGCCTCCGAAAAAGATGCGGAGGTATTTTATGATGAATTGGTATATACAATTGTTGGTCAGTTAGCTGCACCAAATTCTCCGCAATGGTTCAATACCGGTTTACACAGTTCTTATGGCATTACCGGAAAACCACAGGGGCATTATTATGTAGATCCCGAAACAGAAGTCTTAAGTAAATCCACTTCGGCTTATGAAAGACCACAGCCACATGCATGTTTTATCTTGTCGGTGGATGATGATTTGGTGAATGAAGGCGGTATCATGGACCTTTGGGTTCGTGAAGCCCGTATCTTTAAGTACGGATCGGGAGTAGGAACCAACTTCTCGAAGATTCGCGGAGAGAATGAAAAACTATCGGGTGGAGGATACTCTTCCGGATTAATGTCTTTCCTGAAAATAGGCGACCGTGCAGCGGGTGCTATTAAATCGGGAGGCACAACCCGTCGTGCCGCAAAAATGGTCTGCCTCGATTTAGATCATCCCGAAATAGAAGGCTTTGTAAACTGGAAAGTTGAAGAAGAGAAAAAAGTTGCGGCATTAATCGCCGCAGGTTACTCTTCGGATTATGAAGGTGAGGCATACAGAACCGTTTCCGGTCAGAACTCAAATAATTCGGTTCGTATTCCGAATGCTTTCTTTAACGCACTTAAAGAGCGTAAGGATTGGGAGCTTATCGGAAGATCATCCGGGAAAGTCGTTAAAACAGTGTCTTCCGGAAAACTTTGGGACGATATCGCATTTGCTGCATGGGCTTGTGCCGACCCGGGAGTTCAGTACGATACTACCATTAACGAGTGGCATACCTGCCCCGAAGGTGGCCGCATCAATGCATCGAACCCTTGTTCCGAATATATGTTCCTGGATAATACGGCCTGTAATTTAGCGTCCGTAAATCTTCGTCATTTCTTTAATCCCGATACACTCGAATTTGATGTAAAAGGATACGAACATATTTGTCGTTTATGGACAATCGTGTTGGAAATTTCTGTATTGATGGCTCAGTTCCCGTCGAAAGAAGTTGCTCAATTATCATACGACTACCGTACACTGGGTTTGGGTTATGCAAATCTGGGCTCAATGTTGATGGTTGCCGGTATTCCATACGATAGCGACAAAGGCCGTGCAATCGGGGGCGCAATCACAGCAATCATGACAGGTGTTGCCTATGCTACCTCTGCGGAGATGGCGAGGGAGCTGGGACCTTTTAAAGAATTTAAGAAAAATAAAAATCACATGATGCGCGTAATGCGTAATCATCGTTATGCTGCTTACAATGCAACTGATGCATACGAAGGATTGGAAATAGCGCCTCCGGGTATCGATCCTAAATATTGTCCCGATTATTTATTATCGGCAGCATGCAATGCATGGGATAAAGCGGTTGAATTGGGAGAGAAACACGGATACCGCAATGCACAAACAACAGTTATCGCCCCTACCGGAACAATCGGTTTGGTAATGGATTGCGATACTACCGGTATCGAACCCGATTTTGCATTGGTTAAATTTAAAAAACTTTCGGGCGGTGGTTACTTTAAAATTATTAATCAGGCCGTACCTGCTGCATTGAAAAATCAGGGATATAAAGAGCACGAAGTTGAAGAGATTGTAAATTATGCAAAAGGTCATGCAACCATTGACGGGGCACCTCACATTAATTTTAACTCTTTAGCAGCGAAAGGCTTTACACAAGATGATTTACAACGTGTAGATAAGGGAATGGTTGCTGCTTTCGAAATTAGTTTTGCATTTAATATATGGTCTTTGGGTGAAGAGTGTGTGAAACGTTTAGGTTTTAAACCGGAACAATACAATGCACCTAATTTCAACTTATTGCAAGCATTAGGCTTTACAAAAACACAGATCGCCGAAGCAAACGAATATGTTTGCGGAACAATGACGATCGAGGGAGCACCTTATTTAAAACAAGAACACTACCCTATTTTCGATTGTGCTAACAAATGCGGATCGATAGGGGTACGTTATATTCATGCACACGGTCATATTAAAATGATGGCTGCGGCACAACCGTTCTTATCCGGTGCAATTTCTAAAACCATCAATCTTCCGAACGAAGCTACGGTTGATGAAATTAAAGATTGTTATCAGTTAAGCTGGGAGCTGGGACTGAAAGCAAATGCATTGTATCGGGATGGTTGTAAATTATCTCAGCCGCTTTCTACCAAAGCATCGAAAGATGATGAGAAAATTGATTCTGTAGAAGAAGTATTAGGAGAAGCAGCAAATGTGAAACTGAGCGATCTTACCCCTGAACAGGTATTGGAAGCGGCGAAAGCTATTATCGAAAAATCGAAAGATACAACCTTCAAACGTCAGTTATCGAGTGTTGTAGAACGTAAAAATATGCCTTCGAAACGTCACGGCTTTACACAAAAAGCAGCTGTAGGCGGACAAACTATTTATGTACGTACCGGAGAATATGAAGACGGAACGTTGGGTGAAATTTTTATCGATATGCATAAAGAAGGTGCGACCTTCCGTTCGTTGATGAACTGCTTTGCCATTGCTGTATCGGTGGGTTTACAATACGGCGTACCTTTGGAAGAGTTTGTCGATAAATTCACCTTCACTCGTTTCGAGCCATCGGGTATGGTATCGGGTCATGATAATATTAAGACGGCAACGTCTATCATCGATTATATCTTCCGTATGTTGGGATATGAGTATTTAGACAGAGCAGATTTGGTGCATGTCATTTCCGAAAAAAATGCGGTTATCGGTAATCCGCAGATGACTGATGAAGATGTAAACCCGGATGCAGAAAACAGCATTCAGAAAACATCTGCTCCAAAAGCTACGAAACAAGAAATGAAAGCCGCAGAGTTTGTAAGTAAAAAACCTGTATTGGATATATCGGGTGGTGCACAATCAGACGCACCTCCATGTACCAACTGCGGTCATATCATGGTTCGTTCGGGAACCTGCTACAAATGTCTCAACTGCGGAACACAGGGAGGCTGCAGTTAATAAGAATTTGATTTTTTTTAAAGTGAACAATTAAAAAATGCAGAAGCCCCTTTTGGGGTTTTTTGCATTTGTAGCTATGCAACTCATGGCATGACTATAGTCATGCCATGAGTTGCATAGCTCATCCATCATTTGTAAGAACTTAAAATCCTATTTAATGCTTACATTAATATTTCTTTTTTGTGTACAGGCATTAGCTCAAAGCAAACAGGGACATTGGTTTTTAATATTTACCTCAAGGATGTAAATGTTTGGGTTGATCAAATCAAATTATTATCTATTGCAAATTTGACCAATCCTGCCGAGTTTTTAATACCCAATTTATGAAGGATGTTTTTTCGATGTGTGTTTACGGTATAAATGCTTAAAAATAATTCGTCTGCAATTTCCTGACTGCTTTTTTCTTTAGCTAAAAGTGAAATAATTTCGATTTCTCTTTTTGTCAGCGAAAGTGATTTCACAAAATGATCGCTTGATAATTCTTTGGTCGAACGCAACTCTTTGCTGATATATGTATTGCTTCGGAGTACTTCGGAGATTGCAAGCAATAATTCCTCTCTTCCGGCATTCTTCAGCAGATAGGCCGAAACACCAATCTTCATACTCTCTGTCATAAATGCTTCTTCTCCATACATCGATAAAATAATCACCTTACAATCGGGATATTCTTTCTTGATAATTTTAGCAAGTTCCATTCCATTGGGTTTAGGCATATTCATGTCTAAAATGGCTATGTCAACAGGCATTGTTTTTAATGCTTTCAGTACATCTTCACCGTTATTCGCTTCAGCAATAATCTTGTATCGATCATTGTTGGAAAATATAAGCTTTAAACCATCTAAAAATAATTGATGATCGTCGGCAATAAGTATATTATAGCTTGTTCTCATGATGCGATTGGAATTTCTATATTGAAGGTTGTTCCGGTATTTTTGTTACTATCAATTATAATTTTGCCTTTCAGCGATTCAACACGTGTGCTGAGACTTAGTAAACCGATGCCTTTATTAACAAGGTCTTCATTCCGAATACCAATTCCATCGTCTTCAACAAGAATTGATATTGAGTCGTCGTAACGGATAAGTTGAATGGTTGCATTTTTTGCTTGCGAATGCTTTACGATATTATTGGTCAGTTCCAGGATAATGCGATAGACAGAAAGCTCTATTTCATCTTCCAATCGTTTCTCAAAACCATATATATCCAATGTAAAATGAATAGACGACCCGGTATTTATTTTGTTGATGATAGTGTATAAGGTATCTCCCAGGCCAAATTGTTGAATACTTGCGGGCATCATATTGTGTGAGATGCTGCGCAGTTCGGTACAGGCCTTGTCTATTAATTCGATAACGTTTTGATAGGCCATTTTTTCCTGAGTATTTAGATTCTTACCGGATAAGTCTATCGATTCCGCATTCAGGCGTAGTGTCGACAATAAGCTCCCCAAACCATCGTGCAATTCCTGTGCAACACGTTGCCGTTCTTTCTCTTCACCCCATATTAAGGCCCGTTGTACTTCTGTTTGCTTCTCCAGCAATTCTTTACTCTTTATGGCAATGGTATGCTCCAGTTCCGCATTTATTTTTTGCTTATATGTGTTCATCTCTTCGAGTTGCTCAATTAATGCCGCTTGTGCCTTTTCTTTCTCCTCTTTATAAATACGTAAACGATCAAACAGCGCTATACAGAGCAATAAGCATTTGAACATTTCACTATACACAACAAAACTGTTGGTAAGGAAATTCCCATGGCTGGAATATTCGTGATAGGTAAGGCCTGCAACTGTTCCAATGGATAATACAAGCGCGAGGAAAAGAACTCTTGCCGGTTTATAGCGTGAAGAAAAAAATACCAGCGCAATAATAAACATGCAGAAATAGAAAGGGATAACCAGGCGGTAGATAGACCAAACCGTGATGTTATATACAAAACCATTCCCCAATGCTCCCACTACAATTAAAATACCTAAAGCTTGCAGGCTACGGATGCTTATTAACTGCCACCTTTTAAAATGTTCTTTCTGAATAAATGAAATGATAAATTGGGCACCGCTGGTAATCGTAAGAGCCATAAGTATAAGTGGTGCCCGGTCGGTAACCAAAGGGTAATCGGGCCATAATAATTGAGAGGCATAACCACTATTAGAGAAGTGTAATAAACCCTGAATGAAAGAGTAAATAGAGAAAAATAAAAAGCTTCGGTCTTTAATTAAATAATACAGATAGAAACTAATAATAGAAACACAAAAAAGCACTCCGTATAGCAACCCCAACTGCATTTCTTTAATAGAAAAGTAAGAGATAAACTCATCGTAACTATAGAGTATTAAGGGAAGATGAAGCCTTCGTCCATCCACATCGAAACGCATATAGAGTGTATGTGTTTTTTGCGGTTCGATACGAACCCTGAAAATATAATCACGGTAATTGATAGCCCTTGTATCAAATGTTAAACTATCTCCTGTTCTGTTTTGGGCAAGAAACCGCCCATTAATGGTATTATAAAATTCGATAACATTGATTAGTGAATTATTGACTGATAAGACTAAGACTACGGTTGTATCAGAAATATTTTGTATTGGAATTTTTAACCATACATCGGTATTGTATTCGTGCTCCCGGAATCGTAGCATGCTTGTTTGATTTACCTGAAATGTTTGTGTTTGATTACTATCCAGAAAATCCTGAATACTATATTGACGTTTAGTGTCACTAATGAATTCAATCTTATTTCCTACTAAAACTTTTTGTGTTTGCTGGTCGACAAACAGTGTATCCGCATATACCTGTATAGACAGAAACAGGCATAGCAAACCGGAAATAATTTTTACGGGACCGAACATAGATCAAAAGTATCAGGATTTAAGGATATAAAAATACCTATTTATTAGTATTAGAATAACTATCCGTATATAAGATTCTGTGTAAAATACCTAATAATGGGTATTGAATACTTCTTTCATTCGATAGATATTCGTTT
The DNA here is from genome assembly GCA_964454645.1 of uncultured Sphingobacteriaceae bacterium. Taxonomy (GTDB): domain Bacteria; phylum Bacteroidota; class Bacteroidia; order Sphingobacteriales; family Sphingobacteriaceae; genus CAYVTM01. Next base: position 63,701 of record CAYVTM010000007.1, read on the forward strand.
ATCCAATCGGATGCATATCTCTGACAGCTATTTGAGAATATGTTGAGCGTTTTTTGCCACTAAACTAAATTAATACCCGTAACGTGAACAGTGTTGCGGGTTTTTTTATTAAGTTTGAATAGCTCTAATTTTTAAATAGTGGATAGAAATACATATAATCAGAAATTCTTAGAGACACTAGGACAATTAAACAACGAACAAAAAGAAGCGGTTGATAAAACAGATGGGCCGATGCTGGTAAATGCTGGTCCGGGAACGGGTAAAACGCAAATATTAGCTACACGAATCGGGAATATTTTGTACGAAGGAAGGGCAGAATCGCATAACATTTTATGCCTTACTTTTACCGATGCCGCTGCGGTAAATATGCGAAAACGTTTGTTCGAAATAATTGGCCCGGAAGCCTACCGTATTCATATACACACCTTTCACTCTTTTTGTAATGATATCATTCAGGATAATTTAGATTATTTCGGAAAACTAAATCTCGAAGCAATTTCCGAATTAGAAAAAGTCGAACTCTTTCGAAAATTAGTCAACCGGTTTAAAGAAGGACACCCGCTAAAAAGATACCGGGGTGATGTATATTTTGAAGTAAGCCGATTGATGAACCTGTTCTCTATTATGAAAAGAGAATATTGGTCGACCGAATATGTTTGCACTCAGGCCGACCGGTATATTCAGGCTGTTGAAGAAGCTGAAGAAGGTCATCCTTATTATAAAACATTCAAGTATGTACGCAAGACGAAAGATAAACAAGCAGGTGATTTAAAACCCGCATTCGAAAAGGAAAAAAATGATATAGAACTTCTCAAAGCCGCCGCACGCGAATATCCGAATTATCAGAAGTTGATGGCCGAAAGCAATCGCTACGATTTCGATGATATGATTTTATGGGTGATTGACGCATTTACCAAGGATAAAAATTTCTTAGTGCTTTATCAGGAACGCTATCATTATTTCTTGATCGATGAATTTCAGGATACCAGCGGTGCCCAAAACGAATTGATAAGCCTGTTAATCGATTATCATGATAATCCCAATGTATTTGTTGTGGGTGACGGAGATCAGTCTATCTATCGCTTTCAGGGAGCAAATATAGAAAACATAGAAAATTTTAAGAAGAAGTTTGAGAAGCAGTTAAATGAAATAATGTTGGTGGACAACTATCGTTCAACCCAGATAATTTTAGATACAGCAAAAGCCTTAATCGACCTGAATACTACACGTGTAGAAGATACTGATAATCCCAAAACATTAATAGCAAAAAATAAAGAGTATGCTGAGCTCAGCATTGAGCCTGAAATTATCGAGTACAATACTCCTTTCGATGAGTTTGCTTCCGTTACTTCCAAAGTTCACAAGCTGATTGCTGAGGAAGGTGTTAACCCTGATGATATTGCTATCATCTATAAAGAACATAAATCGGGAGAAGAGCTTGCACAATTTTTTCAACGTAAGGGAATACCTGTTAATTCGAAAAAGAAAGTAGATATTTTAAAAATCCCTTTCGGGAAAAAATTGCTGACTATTTTAGAATACCTCGCTGCCGAATTAGAAATACCTTATAGTGGAGATGAACTTCTTTTCGAAATCATGCATTACGATTTCTATGAGATTGATCCCATCGATATTGCCAGGATAAGCGCATCCGTTACAAACCTGAATTATTCGGCAAAAATAAAAGAGAAAACATCTATCCGAAACGAAATCGAAAAGCTGAGCAAGAAGCAGGCAGATATGTTCGAAAGTAAAAGCATGAAAGATATCCGGCGTTTAAGCTCGGATATAGAATACTGGATAAAAGAAGCTGCCAACTTAACGCTGCAAAACCTGTTCGAAAAAATTGTAAACCGTGGAGGTGTGCTTGCTTATATTCTCAAATCACCCGAGAAAACCTGGTATATGCAGGTATTAACCTCTGTGTTTAATTTTCTGAAAGAGGAAAGCCGAAGAAATCCTAATCTCGATCTAAAAAGATTTATAAACACGCTTTCACTCTTGGAAGAAAATAATATCAGCCTGGAGCTTAATAAAACTATTATTAGCCATCACGGAGTGAATTTTTTAACCTGTCATGCTTCCAAAGGCCTTGAGTTTGAATATGTGTTTATTATATCAACGATTAGTTCGTATTGGGAGAAAAAAAGAAAACGGAGTATAACATATAAGATACCTTCTGAATTATTTAATCATACATACAATGATGCAGATGATATCGAAGAGCTGAGGAGGTTGTTTTATGTAGCAATGACGCGTACAGAAAAGCAATTGGAAATATCCTACTATTCAAAAGATAATAAGGAAAAGGATGTAGAACGATCGCTTTTTGTAAGTGAAATTATAAGTCGTACAGATTTAAAATATGAAAACAGGGAGCCAACAGAATCTGAAATAGCGGATTTCTTCGGATTGCATTTTAAAGATGAAGAAGAAGTTAACATTCCTTTATTAGATCATGTATGGATTGATGAGCAGTTAGCAAATTATGCTTTGAGTGTTACCAATCTGAATAATTATTTATACTGCCCCCTAAAATTTTATTTCCAGAATCTGGTTCGTGTCCCGAGCGGAAAAACAGAAACCTTAACTTTTGGTTCATCAATACATTGGGGCTTGGAGAAATTCTTCCGTTTATCCATAGAGAGTAAAGAGTTTCCGGGTGTTGAGGTGATCATTCAAAATTTTGAATGGTACATGAATCATAATCGTGAAGCTTTCACAAAAGAGCAGTTCGAACGAAGAATGGAATACGGGCGAATTATTCTTCAGAATTATTACAATGAATACATCCATAAATGGGAATTGAATGCTTTACCCGAATTCAATATTAAAAATGTAGAACTTGATGGAATTCCGATTAAAGGAAAAATTGATAAAATCGAATTTAAGGGAGAAAACTTAAATGTAGTCGATTATAAGACCGGTTCATATGAAAATGCAAAGATTAAGTTTGAACCACCGAATGAAAAAGATCCGAACGGGGGAGATTATTGGAGACAAGCAGTATTTTATAAAATATTAATCGATAATTATAAGCATAAAAACTGGAATGTCATAAGTACAGAGTTTGATTTTATAGAACCCGTGAAAGATAAAGGAAATGCGAATGATAATAAAGATTCAGAAGTATTTCGTAAAGAACGGATCCTGATTAAGGATGAAGATGTTCGGATCGTAAAGCAACAGATTAAAGAAGTGTATGCGAAAATCCAAAATCACGAATTTACAAAAGGTTGTGGTCGTAAAGATTGTGAATGGTGCAATTTCGTAAAGAATAATTTTCGCGATTATGATATCATGCAGCCCGAAGACGATGAATAAGAAAAAACAGAAATACAGCCCGAAAAAAAAATGTTTCTGAGATTCATTATAAAAAATCGAATTAACTAACTGAATAATAGTTAATTGTATATTATACAATGAGGTATTGAATATCTCAATCTTTATTATATTTGCCTTTCAACTATTAATGTATCAACAATGAGAGAAATACAATTTCGTGAAGCGCTGCGTGAAGCAATGAATGAGGAAATGCGTAAAGATGAGCGTATCTTTTTAATGGGTGAAGAAGTTGCCGAATATAACGGAGCTTATAAAGTTAGCCAGGGTATGCTTGCCGAATTTGGTGCAAAACGGGTAATCGATACGCCTATATCGGAATTGGGATTTACCGGGATCGGAATAGGGGCTGCTATGAATGGCTTGCGTCCGATTATCGAATTTATGACCTTTAACTTTTCATTGGTAGCCATCGACCAGGTAATTAATTCTGCTGCGAAAATGATGTCGATGAGCGGCGGCCAGTTCCCGGTACCTATTGTGTTTCGGGGTCCCACCGGTAATGCGGGAATGCTTAGCTCACAACATTCACAATGTTTTGAATCCTGGTACGCAAACTGTCCGGGACTTAAAGTAGTTGTTCCTTCAAACCCATACGATGCAAAAGGACTTCTAAAGAGTGCGATACTCGACCCTGATCCTGTAATTTTTATGGAGTCGGAATTGATGTATGGTGATAAAGGAATGGTTCCCGAAGAAGAATATTATATCGAAATAGGTAAAGCGGATATTAAACGTGAAGGTTCAGATGTAACGCTCGTTACTTTTGGAAAAATGTTGAAAGTAGTAATGGCTGCTGCGGAAGAACTTGCCAAAGAAGGTATCGATGCGGAAGTAATTGATTTGCGCAGCGTTCGACCCATTGACTACGATTGTGTAATAAATTCTGTAAAGAAAACGAATCGTATGGTATTTATAGAGGAATCATGGCCATTGGGTTCTATCGCTACGGAAGTAACCTTTAAAGTTCAGAAAGACGCATTCGATTATTTAGATGCTCCGGTTCTTCGTGTAATGGGTGGAGATGTTCCTCTACCTTATGCTCCTACACTCATCGAAGAATACCTGCCTAATCCCTCTAAAATTATTAAGGCTGTAAATGAAGTGATGTATATTACCAGGTAATTCATACAATACATATTCCTATTAAGATATGCGTATTTAAACGCATATCTTAATTTTTATTTTTTAAATCCCCATGACACATTCTGAAAAAATTGCACTTGAGCTTAGTATCAAAAAGCATCAGGTAGAATCTACCATAAATTTATTGGATGAGGGTGCTACAATTCCATTTATTTCCCGCTATCGTAAGGAGATGACGGGGAGTTTGGATGAAGTTGAAGTAACAGCCGTTCGCGATCGCATTCTTCAATTAAGAGAGCTGGATAAACGCAGAGAAAGTATCTTAAATTCCTTGATGGAAATGGGAAAACTCAGTGATGAGTTAAAAGCAAAAATAGAAGCGGCAGAAACTATGACCATATTGGAAGATTTGTATTTGCCTTATCGTCCGAAGCGAAAAACCAAAGCAAGTGTTGCGAAAGAAAAAGGACTGGAACCTTTGGCATTATTGCTTTTAGAGCAGGGTAATATCCATATTCAGGCAGAAGCGGAAAAATTTATCAATCCGGAGAAAGATGTACATACATGGGAAGATGCTTTGCAGGGCTCGCGTGATATACTGGCGGAGATGATTTCGGAAGATGCAGATACACGTGCAAAGATGCGTACACTGTATTGGGAGAAAGGTGTTTTTAAAACGAAGGTATTAAAAGGCAAAGAAGATGCGGGAATAAAATTCAGTGATTATTTCGAATGGGCAGAGGCTGTAAAATCGGCACCTTCGCATCGCATACTCGCTATGCGTCGCGGAGAAAAGGAAATGTTTTTATCACTCGATTTACAACCTCCCGAAGAAGATGCGATTGATTTATTGGAAAGTATTTTTATTAAGGCTTCGAATGAAGCTTCGGGGCAAGTGAAGCTTGCTATTAAGGATGGATACAAACGATTGTTGGGTCCGGCAATGGAGACCGAAACACGTGTATTAACCAAAAACAAAGCCGATGATGAAGCGATAAGGGTATTCGCGGAGAATGCACGTCAGTTGTTATTGGCGGCACCACTCGGGCAAAAAAATGTATTGGCGATTGATCCGGGATTTAGAACCGGCTGTAAAGTTGCTTGTCTGGATAGTCAGGGTAAATTATTGGAGTACACAGCCATCTATCCTCACGAACCGCAGAAAAAAACTACGGAAGCAGCAGCAATGCTTCGTGCTTTATGTGATAAACATTTGATCGAAGCCATTGCTATCGGAAATGGAACAGCCGGTAGAGAAACCGAAAGTTTTGTGAATGAATTAAAGCTTCCGAATGTATTGGTAGTAATGGTGAATGAAAGTGGCGCATCGATTTATTCTGCATCGGATGTGGCACGGGAAGAATTTCCGGATCATGATCTTACGGTACGAGGTGCAGTTTCGATCGGAAGAAGATTAATGGATCCGCTGGCAGAACTGGTAAAGATTGATCCGAAATCGATTGGTGTAGGACAGTATCAGCATGATGTCGATCAGAATAAATTACAAAAATCTTTGGACGACGTAGTGATAAACAGTGTAAATGCGGTTGGTGTGGAACTGAATACGGCATCAAAACAAATACTGGCATACATTTCCGGATTAGGGCCTCAGTTAGCTCAGAACATCGTTGAATACCGAAATCAAAACGGAGCATTCAGCAGCAGAAGCGAACTAAAAAAAGTGCCGAGACTGGGAGATAAAGCCTTCGAACAAGCGGCGGGATTCTTACGTATCCGTAATGCGAAAAATTTGTTGGATGCCAGTGCGGTGCATCCCGAACGCTACGACTTGGTCGGACAGATGGCTAAAGATTTGAATTGTACAATTGATGACCTGATGAAAAACGATGTATTAAGAAAACAATTGAATCTTTCGAAATATGTGAATGAACAGACAGGAATACCTACGCTTAATGATATTATAAAAGAGCTTGCAAAACCCGGGAGGGATCCGCGTGAGAAGTTCGAAGCATTTCAGTTTGCGGAAGGTGTGAATGGAATTGAAGATCTTAGAATCGGAATGAAACTACCGGGAATTGTTACTAACCTTACCAAATTCGGAGCCTTTGTAGATATTGGTGTGCATCAGGATGGATTAATACATGTAAGTCATATTTCTGATCGCTTTGTGGATGATCCCGCGAAAATATTGAAGGTTCAGCAAAAAGTAGAGGTTACCGTATTAGAAGTGGATGTCCCCAGAAAAAGAATTTCACTCAGTATGAAAGGAAATGTTTCGCCGGCATCTGTACGGAAAAAAGGAGAAGATAAAAAACCGAAAATGGATGAAGCAGAAGAGATGAAGCAAAAACTTGCGATGCTGAAAAGTAAATTCAAATAAGAGAGGTACTTGTATTGCATAAAAAAAGCGATGAATTTTTTTCATCGCTTTTTTATTTCTATGAAAAGATATTATTTGCTGATAATAATTTTTTCGGAAGCTAATGCTTGTCCATCGATTGAAAGATTTGCAAAATACAGCCCGTTACTTAAGCCGGAAGTGTTAATTTCTACCAATCCTTCTGCCGAATGTACAAACTCTTCCGATACGATACGACCGGATAAATCACGAATGATGATAGAAGCATTTGAATAAATTTTTTCTGTATTAAATAAAACGGTCAGCTGGTCTGCCGCGGGGTTGGGATAAGCTTTAATAAAGGATTTATGGCTGTTGTTTACAATACCTACACTTGAACTGATATTAGTAGTAAGTGTAATGCAAACAGAATCGCTGCCGGAAATCTGATCAACAAAACAATATTTGATAACGCTGGTGCCTTCCGTTTCTTTGGGATTGATGTATCCTTTGAAGGTGTCGTCAGTATTACTTGGTTCCAGATACACATTATCCGGGGAAATACTTACTACCGGAGCGTAACAACCGGAAGAGAAGCAAAAATAACTTTGCTGGCCCTGAGGGAGGTGAATGATGTATCGTTTAGCAACAACACTCATTTCGCCGCTACCGGTATTCTGAATTTGAAGATTTATATATACTTCATCAGTGCTGTTTCCGTCAATTGATTCTATCGGATTTACCAAAGTTAACGATTGAGCATAGGAAAATATTCCAAAAAGAACAATTAATACAGAAAGTATCGCTTTTTTCATACTATTATATAAATATATTTGATTTCTAATAATGCTAATATCGTACCAAGTAATTACATTAGCAAAAAAAACTATATTTATTTAACCTTTTGATAATACAAATAAATTAACATTAAACTCGTTTCTTATTATGAAAAAACTCTTTACTTTAATGACCTTGTGTATGCTTATGCTGATAGGCACAGCAAATGCACAATATTACATCATTCCCTTTATCAATGCGGGTGAAAATCCGGGTGGATTAAACACAGATCCGGAGTATCCTTTGGCAGGCGGGCAAAATCCGGGCTGGACAACCATACAGAATGGCGCTGCAGCGACTCCCGCATGGTCTTCTGTTGCAAATATTCCATTTAATTTTTCCTTTAATGGAACGCCTGTTACGCAATTTAAAGCATCTACATCAGGGGTATTAACCTTTTCTACCAATGCTGTTGCTGTTCCTTCTTATGTTCCGCAATCTTTGCCATCAGCAAATATTCCGGATAATTCGATTATGGCATGGGGAATTGCAGGAAGACAAACAGGAGACCTTATCCAAACCAAAGTATTTGGAACAGCACCCAATCGTCAGTTATGGGTACATTTCTCTTCCTATAGCTTGCCTTCACCTGCATCTACCAACTGTTATACATATTGGAGCATCGTTTTGGAGGAAACTACGAATAATATTTACGTAGTTGATATGCGTTCTAACGGATGTGTACATGAGTTAACTATCGGTATTCAGGTTGACGGAATTTTTGCATACGAAGTTGCCGGTGCACCAACTACTCCTAGTCATGCAGGATCAAATGCTTTAGCTGTAGATAATTCGTATTATCAGTTTTCATACGGCACACAACCTACATACGATATCAAAGGAACAGACTTAGTACTGGGATCGAACCTGGGAATTAATGATGGTCCTTTCTATATGGGGGGCAAATTATTTAACGGAGGAACGGAAACCGTTACCAGTTTTGATGTGAGTTACAGTATTAATGGTGGAGCACCTGTTACACAAACGATCAGTGGTGTTTCGATCCCTCAGTTTACAAATCATACTTATAGTCATCTGAGTGCCTGGACTCCATCTGCAACCGGTGAATACAACATCAAAATGTGGACAGGAAATATCAACGGGTCTCATGCGGATGAGATTACAGCAAATGATACTGTTTACAAAGTTGTAAAAATTCATCAAGTATTGAGAATGATATTGCACGAAACATTTACAAGCTCAACCTGTCCTCCCTGCACTCCGGGTAATGTGAATACACAAAATATTTTAGATGCAAATACGAATTGGACTTCTATAAAATACCAGCAAAATTTTCCTGCTCCGGGTAACGACCCATACTTTACACAGCAAAGTTTAGAAAGAAGAAATTATTATGGAATTAATTCTATCCCTCGTTTAGAAATAGACGGACAGTGGGATAATAATAGTAATTCCTATACTCAGGCAGTTTACGATCAGTTTGCAGCTGTAGAAGCAAAAATGAATATCTATGCAGTTTACGATATAACGGGTACTGCTGTAGATGTTGAAGCGCATATTGTATCTACCGAAGATATCAATGGAAATTTGGTTGCTCATATAGTTATTGTTGAAGATACTACCTATAACAATGCAAGAACAAATGGCGAAACTATTTTCTATTCAGTTATGAAGAAAATGCTACCTAGTTCTTCAGGAACAAGTGTTGGTAATTTAACAGCGGGTAACGTATTTACTTTAGCGGAAACATTTGATTTCACAGGATCGAACGATGTTGAAAATTTTGATAACCTTTCCGTTGTTGTCTTTGTACAAAATCAAACAACCAAGCAAGTATATCAATCAGCATGGGGTAAATTAGGTGGAGTATTGGGTGTAAGCAAAAACTCAAATGAAGTAGTGGATGTTAAAGTATTTCCGAATCCTAGTACAGATGGAAAATTCGCCTTTAAATTAATGTTGGATAAAGCTTCTAAAGTATCTTATGAAGTTTACGATGTGATGGGTAAATTGATTACATCTGAAGATAAAGGATACATGAATACAGGGATGAATTTCTTTGAATGGAATGCAGGTGAGACAGTACCTTCAGGAATTTACAATGTGGTTGTAAGAGTTGGTAACTCATCAACAAGTAAAAAAATAGTAATTAATCGCTGATACGAATTAATTACGAGCGAAAACAGTCGGTATAACATATCGGCTGTTTTCGTATTTAATAGAAAGTATATAAAAAATGAAAAAAATAATTTTAGTATCTGCATTAGCATTCTTTTTTAGTAATGTTTTCGCTCAGGAAAATAAAGTCCCTGCTGTCGAGATTAAAAAATTAGGTGGAGAAAGCTTCAACACCGAACTATTGCAAAACGATGGGAAGCCTATGATTATTAGCTTCTGGGCAACCTGGTGCAAGCCTTGTATCCAGGAATTAAATACCATTGCCGAAAGCTATGATGATTGGCAAAGCGAAACAGGAGTAAAACTTTTTGCAGTTTCTACCGATGATTCCCGCAGTCAGGGCCGCGTTCAACCTTTTGTGAATGCACGTGCCTGGGAATACGATGTTCTGTTAGACCCGAACGGAGATTTTAAACGTGCTATGAATGTAAACAATATTCCACATACGTTTTTAGTAAACGGTAAAGGTGAAATTGTCTGGCAACATACCAACTATGTTCAGGGAGATGAGACAGAACTTTATGAGCTGCTGAAAAAAGCAGCTAAGAATGAACCTATAGAAAAAAAATAAGCGATCTTTAATAGCCGTATCATACGGTATAGCCTATATTCTTATCTGTTTAGAATGAATAAAATCAGTTTACTTGCACTGGCAATCATACTATTTGCTTACGTTTCAAAAGCTCAGGACAATAAATACCAAATGGGAGAAATTCATGGCAATTTTCAGATGGATGCTCAGAATTATTATGAAGATACTACCATAGGTGCGCAAAATGTTCCGGAAAAAGTTCGGATGAATGCCTTTGCGAATATTAATTATACACGAGGAAATTTTAAAGCGGGTATTCGCTACGAATCCTATTTAAAACCCTTAATCGGTTTTGACCAACGCTACGAAGGTAGTGGAATAACCTATAAATACGCGAGCTACGATTACGAAGGCTTTGAATTTACAGTCGGAAATTTTTATGAACAGTTTGGTACCGGACTTATCTTTCGAAGTTATGAAGAACGCGGTTTAGGAATTGATAATGCTATGGAAGGAGTTCGTGTACGATATAAACCTGTAAAAGGTGTTTACCTGAAAGGTTTAATGGGCCGTCAACGCTTTTTCTTCGAAACAGGTAAGGGTATTGTACGTGGTTTCGATGCTGAAGCAAACCTTTCCGAACTGTTTCCCAACTTGTCGTCTAAATATTCATATATCGTTGGAGGAAGCTTTGTAAGCAAATATCAGGCTGATGAAAATCCATTGAAAAAATTACCGGAGAATGTTGCTTCGGCAGCAGGGCGATTTAACTTCATCGGACCTAAACTTAATTTTTATTCCGAGTATGCGTATAAGATTAATGATCCTTCTTATACCAATCAGTATATTTATAAAGATGGCAGATCTTTATACACATCTTTATCCTATTCGGTCAAAGGCTTTAGTCTTTCTTTATCGGGTAAGTATGTAGATAATATGGACTTTAAATCGAACAGAGATGCCGATGGAAATATCTTATTGATTAATTACCTGCCGGCAATTACCAAACAATATACCTATGCATTTGCAGCCTTCTATCCCTATGCTACACAACCCAATGGAGAGTTTGGTTATCATACCGAACTTGCTTATAATTTTAAAAAAGGAACTGTATTGGGTGGTAAATACGGCACACTCGTTAATGTAAGTTATTCTCAGGTTAATAGTTTGGATACTTCACGCGTCACTGGCGGATTAGGATATGAAGTAAATTCCGCAGGCCCCGGTGATGTATTAATGTATCGCGATGCAGATATTGAAATACAAAAGAAAATAAATAATCGTTTGAAAATAAATGCTACTTATATGTACCAGGAATTTAATAAAGATGTGGTACAAGGTTTAGCGGGATATGGAACAATTTATTCGCATATCGGAATTTTAGAGATCCTCTATAAAATTAATCCGAAGAATACTATACGATTCGAAAAACAGGAATTGTTTACGAAACAGGATGAAGGTAGCTGGACAATGGCTTTGGCTGAATATACGATTTCACCACATTGGTTTTTTGCGGTGTTCGATCAGTATAATTACGGAAACGATAAAGCAGAAAAACGTGTTCATTATGTAACGGGTAGTTTCGGGTATGTGCGCAAAGCAACACGCATTGCTCTATCGTATGGTAAACAAAGAGAAGGATATTTATGTGTGGGTGGAGTTTGTCGTTTAATCCCGGCATCGAACGGTTTTGGTATATCGATAAGCAGCAGTTTTTAATTTGAATCTAGTATATCTGAAGATGAAGTATTTAATTTTATTATCCATATTCTTTTTATTTATTGCACAGGCATGCGATATCATCGAAGGTCCTTACGATGAGGCAATTATTATTGATACGATCGATCATTCCATGCCGGTAAAAAAAGTTTTGCTGGAAGATTTTACCGGACATAAATGCGGGAATTGCCCCTGTGCTGCAGAGCAGGCCATTTTGCTTGATTCTTTATATAAAGGAAGAGTAATTGTGGTTGCAACTCATGTTGGTTTTTTTGCCGAGACTAATTCGAGCGGTGCTTTTTCATACGATTTCCGAACACCTGTTGGCGAGGAGTTAAATACATATTTTTCTTTTGATGCAGCGGGACTGCCTAAGGGGATGGTCGATCGTAAAGCATTACCTACACGTTTACTGAGTTATGGAGCATGGGCGGGTGCAGTGGATTCTATGGTAAGACAAACACCTGATATTGATATTAATCTAAAAGCAACATACAATGCTACAAACCGAATCTTTTCTCTGGAGGCAGAACTGGAATATCTTTCGGACGGAAACGGGAATCATCAGTTGGTGGTATATGTTGTCGAAGACAGCATTATCAACTGGCAATTATTTTATAAAGAATGCAGTGCTACCGGATTGCAATACAATGAACCGGATTACCTGCACCGACATGTGTTGCGTAAAGGTGTAACAGGCACATGGGGTGATCAGTTGACTAGTTCAACCGTAATTACTAAAGGGTCCAAGATTAATAAATCCTATTCGGATATAAGTATAGACCTAGGTTGGAAAGAGAAAGATATTTCTATCGTAGTATTTGTTCAGGATAATATTACCAAAGAAATTATCCAGGTTGAAGAAACCCGTTTGATACATTAAAAAAAATCCCCGAAGTTTATCCGGGGATTTTTTTATTTACTTAAATACATCGATTTCTTGTTATAAAGCTCTCTGAAATAAGAATCCTCCAAATCCTTAATAAATACAATAGCTTCACCGGTTGATTTCATTTCAGGGCCGAGCTCTTTCTTTACTTCAGGGAATTTATTAAAAGAGAATACAGGCTCTTTAATGGCATATCCTTTAAGCTTGCGCTCAATTGTAAAATCTTTTAATTTATTAGCACCTAACATTACTTTAGCAGCAATGTTAATATAAGGCACATCGTATGCTTTTGCAATAAAAGGAACCGTACGGGAAGCGCGTGGATTTGCTTCGATTACATATACCTCTTCATTTTTTATAGCGAATTGTATGTTTAATAAGCCGCATACATTTAATGCTTTTGCCAGCTGTATGGTATATTCTTCCATCTTATTAATCACTGCTTCGGAAAGGTTAAACGGGGGTAACACTGCACTCGAATCCCCCGAGTGAATTCCTGCGGGCTCTATATGTTCCATCATTCCGATAATATGAACATCTTCACCATCACAGATAGAATCCGATTCCGCTTCTTCGGCACGATCGAGGAAATGATCGATCAATATCCGGTTGCCCGGAATATCCCTTAATAACTTTACTACGGCATGTTCTAGGTCTTCATCATTAATAACAATACTCATTCCCTGCCCTCCCAATACATAGCTCGGGCGGACCAATACCGGATATCCTACGTTATGCGCTACTTCCAATGCTTCTTCTGCACTTTCAGCAACACCGTATTTCGGATAAGGAATATTTAATTTTTTTAACAGGTCGGAGAATCTTCCGCGATCTTCCGCGATGTCCATGTTTTCGAAAGAAGTTCCGATAATTTTGATTCCATGCTCTTGCAGTTTTTCGGCCATCTTCAATGCGGTTTGTCCACCCAACTGGACAATTACACCTTCGGGTTTTTCAAGTTCAATAATTTCACGAACGTGTTCCCAGAAAACAGGCTCGAAATATAATTTATCGGCCATGTTAAAATCGGTAGAAACTGTTTCCGGATTGCAATTAATCATGATTGCTTCGTATCCTGATTCTTTCGCAGCCATCAATCCGTGTACACAAGAGTAATCAAATTCGATGCCTTGCCCGATACGATTTGGCCCTGAACCCAATACAATAATTTTTTTCCTGTCCGAAACATGCGATTCGTTTTCTCCTTCGAAAGTCGAGTAATAATAGGGGGTTTGTGCCGGAAACTCTGCAGCACAGGTATCAACCATTTTAAATACTCTGTGCATACCCAATTCTTTACGTTTGTTATAAACCTCGTCTTCCGTAACACCTATAAGGTAGGCGATTTGTAAATCTGAAAATCCTTTTTGTTTTGCATTGTAAAGAATTTCGGTAGGAATATTATGAATCGAATATCGTTTAAGTTCCAATTCCAGGTTTACCAACTCGTTAATCTGCATTAAAAACCAACGATCGATTTTTGTTGCTTTTTGAATAGATGTAATAGGCACCCCCAAACTTATCGCATTGTGTATATGAAATAACCGATCCCAGCTTGGATGTTCCAGTGAATGCATTATTTCATCCAGGTTTCTGCTCTGCTTTCCATCGGCACCTAAACCGATACGGTTTATTTCGAGCGATTGACAAGCTTTTTGAAGAGCTTCATTAAAGCTTCTTCCGATTGCCATCACCTCTCCAACCGACTTCATTTGTAAACCCAATTCCCTGTTTGCACCTTTAAATTTATCGAAATTCCATCTGGGTATTTTTACAATCACATAATCCAGGGTAGGTTCGAAATATGCAGAAGTAGTTTTGGTAATCTGATTTTCTATCTCATCTAAATTATACCCGATAGCAAGCTTAGCAGCAATTTTTGCGATCGGATATCCTGTAGCCTTTGAAGCTAATGCCGATGAGCGCGATACACGAGGGTTGATTTCTATAGCGATGATACTTTCATCGTCCGGGTTTACCGAGAACTGCACATTACAACCACCTGCAAAATCCCCGATCGCACGCATCATCCGGATGGCCTGGTTACGCATATCCTGATAACATCTGTCGGATAATGTCATTGCAGGAGCTACGGTAATAGAGTCTCCGGTATGTACACCCATCGGGTCGAAGTTTTCGATGGAACAAATAATGATAACATTGTCGTTATTATCTCTCAGCAATTCCAGCTCATATTCTTTCCATCCCAACACAGCCTGCTCTACCAATACTTCATGTGTAGGGGATGCCTGTAAACCATGGTTCAATGCAGTATCAAACTCTTCTTTGGTATGTACAAAACCTCCTCCATATCCACCAAGCGTATAGGAAGGGCGAATCACCAAGGGATAACCTATTTCTTGTGCTGCTTCTTTTCCTTCGAGAAAAGAGTTTGCAATTTTCGATTTTGCAACGCCCACACCTATCTCTACCATTAATTTTCGGAACTCTTCACGATTTTCCGTTTTTTCGATGGCATCTATTGCTACACCGATAATTTTCACTCCGTATTTCTTCCATATCCCCCGTTCGTCGGCTTCTTTCGCTAAGTTTAATGCCGTCTGACCTCCCATAGTAGGAAGCACTGCATCTATCTTTCTTTCCGATAAGATCTTTTCAATCGACTCACAGGTAAGCGGCAGTAAATATACGTTGTCGGCAATAACCTTATCGGTCATAATCGTAGCCGGATTCGAGTTGATGATAGAGACTTCAATACCTTCTTCTTTTAAAGATAATGCTGCCTGAGAACCCGAATAGTCGAATTCACAAGCCTGGCCAATGATAATGGGTCCGGAACCTATAATTAAAACGGATTTGATGGAATTGTCTTTTGGCATGGAAGGAATGTTATAAATTGGGCAAAGGTATCATTTTTGGAGGGAATTGGAAAGAAATTAAGCTAAGAAGTAAATTTTTTCATGATTTCCCGGATCCAGGAACCTTTCCCTCCTTTCAAGATAAAACCGACACTCGTTCTGCTGTTAATGCTTTCTTTCTGTTTAATTAGTTCATCCAGATATTGGAAGATGAGATCGATGTTTTGCCCCTGTTGCTGAATAATCTCTTTAATACTGATAAACTCCAATTGTAATTCTGCATATTCAGAAAACAATGTGCGTATCTTCACAAAAATTCGCATGATTTCTATATTTATCTGAATTGCTCTCGGAGAACTCAATACACTCGACAACATTAATATACCGTGTTCGGTAAAGGCATAGGGAAGTTTTCTTCGCCCTCCCCAACTTGATGTCGCAAACTGCGACATCAAGTATTCATACTCTTCCTTTGTCAATTGAAACATGAAATCCGGAGGAAAACGATCTGCATTACGTTTAACCTGTTCGTTTAATCTTCGGGTTTGTATATCATATAATTCAGCTAGATCTTCATCAAGCATTATTTTTTGCCCTCTTAACGAATAAATTTTATTAAAGACCCGCTCTTCGGTAGCACTAGAATAAGGAATCATTGCCGACATAATTTTTCTTTAAAACTACCCGAAAGGAATAAAATGTAAAACCTCGTTCTTGCAGTTTTTTATGTTCATGATTTTATTGTCAATACAGATAGGTAAAATGCTCGCCGCTTAATTGTATTCCTCTTTATTATCTCTTAAATTAGCGTTTTAACCCTTGCATTATGAAAGTTACTTATTACGGTCATTCTTGTTTTTTATTAGAACTGGATGATACAAAAATTTTATTCGATCCCTTTATTCAACCGAATGAATTGGCGGCGCATATTGATATTAAAACAATACACCCCGATTATATTTTACAATCGCATGGGCACGAAGATCACATGGCCGATTTAGTACAGATTGCGAAACAAAGTAATGCTACGGTAGTATGTTCCTGGGAAATGAAGCAATGGCTCGATAAGCAAGGCGTAAGTAACAATCATCCCATGAATATTGGCGGAAAATGGAACTTCGGTTTTGGCTCTGTAAAAATGGTTTTTGCCGCACATTCCAATTCCTTACCCGATGGAAGTTATGGAGGTGTAGCGGCAGGATATCTTATTGATTATAAAGGCAAACGTATTTATTATAGTGGTGATACCGCGCTTATTCAGGATATGAAATTAATCGGAGAACTGTATCCTCCCGATATAGCCTTCTTACCTGTTGGCGATAACTTCACAATGGGTATTGATGAGGCAATTATTGCCTGTGATTTTATCCGATGCAAAAATATCATCCCTATGCATTTTGATACTTTCGGTTTTATTAAGATAGATCACATAGTTAGTAAAGAGAAATTTAAAAACGCAGGAGTTACCGCATATTTTTTAAAGGTAGGGGAAGAAAAGCTGCTTAAATGATACTCATGGCATGACTATAGTCATGCCATGAGTTGTATTCAATGTGCCTCTAGCCAATTGTTTCCCTGGCCGATTTCAGCAACAATAGGGATTTCCATTTGTATAGCCGACTGCATACTTTCGATGATAAGCGGTTTTATTTTTTCTAATTCCGAGACATGAACATCGAACACCAGCTCATCATGCACCTGCATGGTCATTTTCGAAACTAATTGCAGTTCTTTCATTCTCTCGTGAATCCGAATCATTGCAATTTTTATCATATCGGCTGCAGAGCCTTGTATAGGAGCATTGATGGCATTTCGTTCGGCAAAACTTCTTACGGTAGCGTTCGCAGAATTGATATCGCGCAGATATCTTCTGCGTTTCATAATCGTTTCTACATATCCGTGCTTACGTGCAAACTCAATTGTATCGTTCATGTATTTTTTAATGCCCGGGTACTGAATAAAATATTGCTCGATGATTCCGGCCGCTTCTTTACGAGGAATACCTAAACTTTGCGATAAACCAAAGGCCGATTGTCCGTAGATGATTCCGAAGTTTACGGCTTTAGCATTTCTACGTTGATCGGAACTTACTTCTTTAATATCTAAACCATATACACGTGCCGCAGTAGCTGTATGAATATCGATTCCTTGTTTAAAGGCATCCAGCATATTTTTTTCTTTACTTATTTCGGCAATTACACGAAGCTCTATCTGCGAATAATCGGCAGAAACAATCACATGATCTTTATCGCGGGGAATAAATGCTTTACGTACTTCTCTTCCGCGTTCTGTTTTAATCGGAATGTTCTGAAGGTTCGGATTGTTTGAACTCAAGCGACCGGTAGAAGCTACCGCTTGATTGTAAGAGGTATGTATTCTTCCGGTTTTTGGGTTAATCATTTCCGGTAGAGCATCAACATAAGTCGATTTTAATTTTTGCAAGGAACGAAAATCTAAAATATCCTGAACGATATCGTGCTTGGAAGCTAATCCGAGTAGGATATCTTCCCCCGTTTGATATTGCCCAGTCTTAGTTTTTTTCGCTTTGGGATCGAGCATTAATTTTTCGAAAAGAACTTCTCCCAATTGTTTGGGCGATGCGATGTTAAACCGTACTCCGGCTTTTTCATAAATTACTTTTTCACTTTTTACAATGTCGATTTCTAATTCTTTCGATAACTGTAATAAGGTTTCTTTATCAATATTTACGCCTTCCTTTTCCATATCCGCCAAAACATACACCAGTGGAAATTCAATGCTTTCGGCAAGCTCCTTTGCATTGTTTTCATCCAAGATCGGCTCAAACACATTTTTTAATTGCAGGGTGATGTCGGCATCTTCTGCAGCATATTCTTTGGCTACTTCGATAGCTACATCGCGCATATTTCCTTGTGTTTTTCCTTTTTTACCAATCAGTTCGGTAATTGAAACGGGGGAATAATCCAAATAAGCTTCGGCAAGTATATCCATATTATGGCGCGAATCGGCATCAATTAAATAATGTGCTAACATGGTATCAAATAATTTTCCTTGCATGTGAATGTCGTACCATTTCAAAATAAGAATATCATATTTTATATTCTGTCCGATTTTTTCAATCTGCTCATTCTCCAATACCGGTTTAAAGTGTTCGAGAATTTTTAATGCCTCGTTCCGGCCGGCAGGAATAGGTACATAATAGGCTTCGGCTTTTTTTACTGAAAATGACAGACCTACAAGTTCGGCATTGTTCGCATCGGAAGAAGTCGTTTCGGTATCAAAACAAAAGGACTTAGACTTACTTAATAAGGCTGCTAATTTCTTAATTTCTTCTTCAGTATTTATTAGATGATATTGATGCTCGTAATCATTAATGGTCATATAACGTTTTAGTCCCGCCTCTGATTCGTAATCCTCTTCATCAGAACTTGAATTCGTATTGGAATTTTCTACTACGGCACCAAATAGATCGGTTTGCCCCGTTTGATTTTTATTAGCTGCTTCGGCAATACTAAAGTCCCCGCCAAATACTCGTTTCCCCAGGGTGCGGAATTCAAGCTCTGCAAATAAAGGTTCTAATATTTTCGGATTGGGATCAGATAATAAAAATTCTTCTTCATGAAACTCTACGGGAACATTCAGGATAATAGTTGCTAATTTCTTTGAAAGCAAACCCTGATCGGCATAGGTTTCTACATTTTCTTTTTGTTTGCCTTTAAGTTCGTGGCTGTTTGAGAGGATATTTTCTACAGAGCCATAACGTTTGATAAGATCTTTGGCTGTCTTCTCCCCAATGCCGGGTATTCCCGGAATATTATCGACCGCATCCCCCCACAGACCCAAAATATCAATCACCTGCTCCACACGTTCTACTTCCCATTTCTCCAACACTTCTTTTACACCCATAATTTCCGCACCATTCCCTAACCTTGCCGGTTTGTACAGGAAGATATTTTCCGAAACCAATTGGGCAAAATCTTTATCGGGAGTCATGCAGAAAACAGTATATCCTTCCTTCTCGGCTTTTTTTGCAAGTGTTCCGATAATGTCATCAGCTTCATATCCATCGGAAGTAATTACCGGAATATTAAACCCTTCGATCAAACGAAACACATAAGGGATCGCTGCCGAAAGATCTTCGGGCATTTCTTCGCGATGAGCTTTGTAATCGGTAAAATCGGTATGGCGTTCGGTAGGTGCTGCGGTATCAAACACTACAGCTATGTGCGTAGGCTTTTCTTTTTTCAATAATTCTAACAGCGTATTGGCAAATCCGAATACGGCAGATGTATTTAATCCGTTGGAAGTAAACCGGGGAGATTTACTTAATGCAAAATGTGCACGATAGATTAGTGCCATTCCATCTAATAAAAATAATTTCTTACTCACCTTCTTTGTATTATGTATAAAAATTATAAGTTAATTTATTTGCAGAAACAAGATACCAAATGATCGTTGACCATACCGGTAGCTTGCATGTGAGCATAACAAATCGTAGTACCAAAAAATTTAAACCCGCGTTTCTTCATATCCTTGCTGATTGCATCTGATAATCCGGAGCTTACGGGAATATCACCGCCGGTTTTAGGCTTATTGATCAGCGGTTTATTATTAGGCATAAATCCCCATATGTAATTGCAGAAACTTCCGAACTCTTTCTGAATTTCTATAAAAAGTTTAGCGTTGTTTATAGCTGCTTCAATCTTTTGTTTATTACGTATGATGCCTTCGTTCTGCATCAGCTTGTCGATATCTTTCTGTTTAAATTCAGCAACTTTCTGAACATCAAATCCGGCAAATGCTTTACGATAGTTTTCGCGTTTTCGCAATACAATAATCCAGCTCAATCCGGCTTGTGCGCTTTCAAGGACTAAAAATTCAAACATGGTTTGATCATCGCGCACTTCCTTACCCCATTCTTCATCATGATACTTTACATACAAAGGATCGGTTCCGCACCAGGTACAACGTTTTTTTGTCATTATATATAATTATAAATGCTTGTAAAATTATACTTCCGAAAGTTCATCCCAATATTCAACCGCACGACGAAAGTGTGGAATAACAATAGATCCACCGACCAGATTTGCAATCATAAACACTTCCCATATTTCGGCATTTGTAACATTCTCTTCTTTACATTTTCCGAGATGATATTTAATGCAATCGTCGCAACGCAATACCATTGAAGCAACTAAGCCCAGCATCTCTTTTGTCTTAACATCCAAAGCGCCTTCGGCATAAGTATTTGTATCCAGATTGAAAAAACGTTTGATGTTCAGATTGTTTTCCGAAAGAATACGTTCATTCATTTTTGAACGATAAGTATTAAACTCATCAATTAATTTTCCCATAAATAAAACTTTACAACTCTACAGAAGGATCCCAGAAATGACTCTTAAAGTTAATTATTTTATCGTTAACAACTTCAATTCCCTCGTTTTGCAGAAGTTCTTCCATCAAAGCAGGTGTAGGAAAATGAAATTTCCCGGTAAGCATTCCATTTCGGTTTACTACGCGGTGTGCCGGGATAAAATCACGTGAGCTATGAGCCGCATTCATTGCCCATCCTACCATTCGCGAAGATCCTTTTCTGCCAAGGTATTCGGCAATAGCTCCATAAGTGCACACTTTTCCATGAGGAATTTGTCGTACTACCTCGTACACCTTTTCAAAAAACGGTTCATCCGACATATTGATTAAAACGAAAACCGGATGTAATTTATATTTTTTCCTTCAGAACGGTAAATTTTTTCGTAGGTAGTTTGAATAGACAACTCCTCATTCAGTATTTCAGAATGATACAGATCATTGGTATGTAACAAGAGTTTTAATCCTAATTCCTTTATTTTATCAAGTGTATATTCATACAAGCCATCATTATCGGTTTTTAAATGTATTATACCCTGAGGTTTGAGAATCGTTTTATACATACTCAAAAAACGGTCTGAAGTAAGGCGTTTACGCTCCCGGCTTATTTGGGGTTGGGGATCGGGAAAGGTAATCCATATTTCAGACACTTCTCCGGTATCGAAATAATCGCTGAGCGTTTCGATCTGAATGCGTAGAAAGGCAACATTTGCTATCCTTTCTTCGAAGGCAGTTTTGGCTCCCCGCCAAAGACGGGCTCCTTTAATATCGACCCCGATAAAATTTTTATCCGGGTAAAACTGAGCCAGGTTTACGGTATATTCCCCTCTTCCACACCCTAATTCTAAAACAATAGCTTGGTTTTTAGCAAAATAGCTATTATTCCAATGTCCTTTATGGACCGGGTCCATCTGAAACACGTTTGTAAATTTTTTAAGCTCTTCAAATCGAGCGAGTTTATTTTTTCCCAAGGATGAAATATTTTAATGCAAAAATAGTAATTTGAGCCTGTATGAAAACCTCAAACGCGAAAGATTTATTAATAGCTATCGCTCATAACAAAGATAGTGCTGATCAGCGTTATTTGGTTGACCTTATTGCCTATATACGCCCGGACAATCCGCACAATTTTCATCCTACAGAGAATAAAATCACTGAGATTATAAATATCCTGATAAGCGATAAGCATTTATTAAACGACTTTCGTGTTTACATCAAACATTTACTTCAACAAAAAAATTATATACGCTTATTATGCGAATTGGGTATTTCTTCTAATCCCGATTTCTTTTCTGAATTATTCCGACGTATCAACGAAAAAATTCTTCCTCCATTAATCGATAAGGTAGAGATGATGGATTTACTGGAAGATTTATTTTCAAACAACAAAGATTATATATGGGTAGAAAAGATACCCGATGAGATCTTTATACAACTCTTCGATTTGATTCATCTGAAGAATAGAAAGAACAAATATATAGCAGATGAATTCTTACTTCCGCTTACTGTATCGATAAAAATTCTTGCCAATCGTATTTCGGCATTGGGTTTGGAGAAGGAATTAATAGCTCGCTTACCTCATATCGAAAAATATCAGTCTTCTTTTATCTCCTTACCACAGGAAGTGTTTCTATATATTGAATTAATAAAAGCGGAGGCAGGTATGGAAGAGATAAATGAAAAGTATGAGCAGGTAATTCATATCATCCGTTTATGTAAAAAGCAATTAGAGCAGGTAAGGGGCGAACAGAAAGAGGAGGGTGTAAGTATAAAATTGGTATATCTGATTTTACGGATTGCACAAAATCTGGAACGTCTACAGGAATTAATATTCTTTACATATCCGAACAATGCTTCGGAAAAAAAAACACGTCTCGTAAAATTTCTTAAGGATCTGGTGCGGCATGAAAATAAAAAGCACGGTCTTAAAGAGCATTTCAAATCGAATACCGATATGCTGGCATATCAAATTATTGAGCATACCGGACATACGGGGGAACACTATATCACAAACACTCCTCAGGAATACTTTAAGTTTTTATGGAAATCGATGGGGGGTGGATTGGTAATTTGTTTAGTGACATGGATTAAATACATCATCTCTTTTGCGAAATTTCCGGCACTTACGGAAGCTTTTTGGTTTAGCACTAATTATGCCATCGGTTTTGTTGCCATTTATGTTCCGGGATTTACATTAGCTACCAAACAGCCGGCAATGACGGCTTCGGCATTAGCGAGTTCGCTTGATACTAAGAAGAACCGGGTCAATATAAGTAATGCAGCTGATTTGGTTGTAAAAATGGCAAGAAGCCAGTTTGTTTCATTTTTAGGGAACCTGTTGATCGTTATTCCTATCGGATATTTAATCGCCTATCTCTATCATTATTTTACGGGAGATGTTATTGTACATAGTGAAAAAGCATTAAAGACTTTAATAGATAATAATGCATTTACTTCTTTATGTGTTTTTTATGGTGGGATAACCGGAGTGTTTTTATTTCTTTCGGGACTAATCTCCGGGTATTACGACAATAAGGTTGATTATCAGAAGATCCCTGAACGTATTCGGGCGCATAAAGGGCTGAACCGTTTGTTTTCACAACTTTTCATCCAAAAAGCAAGCAGGTATATCGATAATCATTTGGGCGGTATTGCCGGAAATGTTTCATTGGGACTTTTCCTTGGACTGGCACCTACTATTGGAGATCTTACAGGTTTGCCTTTGGATGTCAGACATATTACACTTTCGGGCTGTAGTGCTGCCATGTCGTATTTCACTTTAGGCGGGGATGTAAACAATGAGATTCTTTTTGGTGTTATTACAGGGATATGTGGAATAGGGATTATGAACTTTGCGGTTAGTTTTGGACTTACTTTATTTGTAGCTGCTAAATCGCGTAAGTTAAATTTCACACAAACCGGAGAATTAATAAGTGCCGTATTTGCACGCTTTCTTTCCGGTCCGGGAGCATTCTTTTATCCTCCCATAAAAAGGACTGTATCTTTGCAAGATAAATCACAAAAAACGGATGAATAAAAATTCGAAAATATATATAGCGGGGCATCGTGGAATGGTGGGTTCTGCTATATTCAGAAAATTAGAAAAAGAAGGTTATACGAATATTATAAGGCGAACATCTTCGGAATTAGATCTTCGGGACCAATTAGCTGTGTATAAATTTTTCGAAACCGAAAAGCCCGAATATGTATTTCTGGCAGCAGCAAAAGTGGGAGGCATTGTAGCAAATAATACGTATCGTGCGGAGTTTTTATACGATAATATTCAAATTCAAAATAATATTATTCACCAGTCTTATGTAAATGGAGTGAAGAAGCTATTGTTTTTGGGCTCCTCTTGTATCTATCCGAAACTTGCCATTCAACCACTTAAGGAAGAGTATTTATTAACCGGTTTATTGGAACCTACCAACGAACCCTATGCGATTGCCAAGATTGCGGGTATTAAATTGATTGAAGCCTACCGCAGTCAGTATGCTTGTAATTTTATTTCTGTTATGCCGACAAATTTATACGGTATCAACGATAATTATCATCCCGAAAACTCACATGTTTTACCGGCACTCATTCGAAAGTTTCATGAAGCAAAACTCAACAATGCTCCAGAGGTAGAAATTTGGGGGACAGGAAGTCCCTTGCGCGAGTTCCTGTTTTCCGACGATTTAGCTGATGCTTGTTATTTTCTGATGCAGGAATACAACGAAGCGCAATTTTTAAATATCGGTACCGGTCATGATCTTTCGATTAAAGATTTAGCCTTACTGGTAAAACGTATTGTTGGTTACGAAGGGAATTTACGCTTCAATACTGATAAGCCGGATGGCACCCCCCGAAAACTGATGGATGTAAGCAGAATTCATGGGCTTGGTTGGAAGCATCGAATAGAATTGCCGGAAGGTATCGCCTTGGCGTATGAAGATTTCCTTAAAAAATATCCGGAAAAGGATAAGAATTGATGATTTAGTACTCATGGCATGACTATAGTCATGCCATGAGTACTAAA
>CAYVTM010000008.1:0-86101 GCA_964454645.1 uncultured Sphingobacteriaceae bacterium
ATCAATTATATGAAAAAAACAAAAATGCCCTTCCGATATATCGGAAGGGCATTTTCAGCTTATGTGTAGTGGCCCCGGCGGGGTGGTAGATTTTAATACTATATAATTCCGAATAACTTTTCTTAATATAAAGAAGAGGGTTCGTTATTTTCAGAAAATCGAGAGAGGATTACTTAGAATTATTCAGCGCTATACAGAAAAGTTCTCTTTTACTAACTCTTTACTAAATAACTTATAATAGTATCAACAATTTTTCCTTTATCCAATTCCAGCTTGAAATGACCTGATCCTTATTAAACTTAGATTTTTCTTCGGATCAAGAATAAAAAATATGCAATAAAGATTCTTCGTTTATAATTGAGTTGTCTTGTTTGAGTTCAGTTAAACATGCATATATAGTTACAACAAGTTCAAATACATCCGTCTTTTGTTTCACAAACAAATCTAAAATATATTAGATTTTGTCATTATCATTTCTATAATAAGATTATAGTACTGTTTGTACTTTCCCAGATTCTCTAAAGAGTTACATTGAAACCGCTGAACACCATTCTTAGTTACTTTCTCAGCCTGGAACTATTTCTGCTTTTTAAAGTCCTCATCTATCGTATGCATAAATTTCCTACCAATAAGGACCAACAGCTTGTTTATTGTATTTAGCAGTAATATTCATGCTTGCGGCATTTTCGCATAGGAAAATCAGTTTTTATAAATTCAAAAATCCTTACCACACCCACATTCAACAATGTAGTCTTTTTCATAATAATTCATAAAATCAGCGGTAGTTTTCAAAGTATCTCTATACTTAAAATTTAAAGTACGTTTGACCAAACTGTCGTACGCAATCTCTGTCTCTCCTTTCTTTGTATGAACAATTTGGTCTCTAAACTCTTTTAAGTTCCAGATTCTATGGGCGTCCTGTTTTTTGAAAAAATCCTTCCCAGTTATTTCTGTTAAAATTGTTGTAATCTTGGTTTTGAAATCAATGTGTTCCTGTATCTGAGATAAATTATACAGTTCAGTCCGATTATTTAATTTCCTATTGAAAATATAATCCTTAGGAATACTCTTATTTATGAATGACTCAATTGCTGTGAATAAGTATATTACAAATCCGCTAGTTAAAGTGAAATAATTATAAAGTTCGAAGATAACAGCTTCGGAAAGTCCAGATTTAATCTCTAACTTTTGTATAAGTTTGTTCTTTTCATCTTCAATACGAGTCAGTCCGATTTGTGCAGAATGAAAATAAATCAATGTCGGATCCGGTATCGGAACTACATAGTTTTTTCCAGATACTTTATGGCAAAAGCCACCAATTAATTTGTTACTCTCGGTGCCAAAATATATCATTTGATCCTTGTGCTTCGATAAAATACTTTCGTCAAATTGATCATTTATACTAAAAGTATGTAAGAACTCATCCTCTATAGTTTGATCAGGAGTTGTTTGCTTTTCAAACAAAAAGCGTTTTTTAATATGTTTCATTTTTAACTGGCTTAAAATCCACGTGAATTAAAATCATCAAATAGTTCTTCTTTTGTAGGTGTAGGAGTATTACAAAACCTTATAGCAGTTCTCACATAATTTGACAATTCAATAGAATCATCGTGATCTCCTGTAATTTTGAAATCAACTTTTTTCTCAGCAAAATAATCTCAGGATATTCCATGTGAAGAAACATTTGTCCCAACGTTTTCGTATGCATAAGTGCATTATGTAATTCGTGAGATACTCTCTTGAATTCGCGCCCTATCATTATAGTAAGAGGCTTATCATTCCTTATAGGAACGTTAAATATTTCAGAAAAATCTTCTCAAATTCAGAGGTATCGATCCAAAGAAACTCATATCCGAATTTCTTCAAGACATTATTAAGCTTTAATATCGTCCTATCAACATTTAGAATGTGTGCATATGATTCTAAAGTATGTTCACCTAAACTCAACATATTTTGTCACTTTTAATATATTAATACAGTATAAAAACAGAAAGCGCCATTTTTTGAAACATTAGTACAGTGCTCATGAAAATTGATTCACCTGAAAACAAAAGTAATATAAAAAATCTTGGGAATGATTTATGTCTTTCATATCTAAGGAAGAATGGAAAAAAAGAAAGGCAAATATCGAAACAAAAACTTCAATTCGTTTTATCCCCGGATAAACCATTCTCGAGACCTTTAACAGAAGGGACTTTGCTACTAGATAAGGTTGATGTTATCGGTTGGTATTTATACTTGGTGGAAATGTATTTATTTGACCCGCACAGGTATGAGTATTTTCAAGGTGCTAGAGTAATTCCGATTTTCGAACAAATCGAATTGCATTTGAATGAACTAAAAAATGTGGATAATATTAATAAAAGAATAAGAGAATTATTAAAGAAACGTTCGTCTGAAACCGATGCTCTTCTTTTACTAAATTTACATATCGTTTTTTGCTTAGTAAGCCAATGTTATGCGATGTAATATTACCTACAATTACACCTACCTTCAATTTTATAATCCTCACATATGTCACAATATTCCATTTCCACAGAAATTCCTCCATCTTTATGATTACCACATCTATAGTTAAGGCATAAACCTGCATAAATGGAATCATCAAAAATTAAGGAATAATTTCCACACTCGGGGCACATTTTATATTCGTCAATATTAATATCCTTGCGTGAATGCGGACACGAAGTACAATAAAATCTTGTTGGATAAGACCCCTTGTCGAAAAAAATAAACATCGAATAATTATCGCAATTAAAGCAAGAACCGCGAGTAAAATCCTCCTTTGTAATCTTTAGGATTGATTCTTCTCTGTCTGCATTTGCTGCGAGGCAATAAAGGTCTTCAATGTGTTCTCCAAGTTTATTAATACTTTTTTTTCTACTATATCCAATTATCTCAAACGAGGGTTTAATTACTTTGCCATAAAGTTGAATCAAATTGACTTTAAGAAATTCAGCCGAAATTTCTAAAGCGAAGTGCTGAACTTTGTTACGCTCCTTAGCCATTTTTTCAATTGTTTTTATCGCTATTTTATCAAATGAGCCTGGGTAATACCTTATAAGTTCATCGCAGAGGTCATTAATATCAATGGACTTACAGTTATATAATTCATCAATTGTTGGATTCAAAGGATCATTACATTTTCTGAACAAGGTGTTCTTATCAAATATTATTATTGGATTTACTTGTACAAGTATTTCTTTAAGTAACAATTCCGTTCCTTGAAATAAATTAAGGAGCGATTGCTTATAGTATTTCTTAATAGATGTTCTCTCTGCTTGTTCCAATTGTTCTATACCTGAATCAATAGAATCAATTGCATTCTCAAGAAGTGTAAATTTTATCATTTAATGTCATTCTGATTATACTGTCTAACGCAATGTTGGAATTAATTCTTTTTCTTTCATCCAATTCCAACTCGAAATTATTTGCTCTTTATTAAACTTTTTCTTCTCTTCAGACCATGAATAAAAGATATGCAACAGGCTATCTTCAGTTATAGTCGAATCATTTTGTTTCAATTCAATTAAACAAGCATATATAGTGGCTACAATTTCAACTGCATCGGTCTTTTGCTTGAGAAATAAATCCAAAACATATTGGATTTTATCATTTACATCTTTATAATAAGACTCATAATACTGTTTGTATTTCCCCAAGTTATCTAAAGGTGTGTACTTATATCGTTGAATATTGTTCTCGGATACTTTTTCCACCTGAAACCACTTTTGTCTCTTAAGATCTTTATCTATTGTGTGCATAAATTTCCTATCAAAAGGTCCCGCGGCTTGTTTGCTATATTTAGCATTGATATTCATGCTTACGGTATTTTCACACAAAAAAATCAGTTTTTGAAATTTAACATGTCCAAAGGTTGGTTCAGAATACATCTTGTTTGCAATTTCTGCAGCTAAAACTACTCGTTTAAAATACAAGTGGCTCTTTTCTTGACCCAGTTCCTTTTCATAGTCTTCCAATGCGTTTCTTTCGTGAATCTCAGAAATTGAATTAGGAGTAATGTAGCCCGCCAACATTAATCCTTTTTCAAAATCATCCATGGAAAATAGTTTGTTCATATTATTGGTTGATTTCACTAATGGCTAAATTAATTTTTTCTATAGCACGAGATCGTATTTTACGGATGCTGTCCTTTTTTACACCAAGTTCTTTAGCGAGTACTTCTAAAGCATCATCAGGTAAATATTTTTGATGTCTTTTATACTCCATATCAGTTATAACGACTCTTTGCTCCTTTTTATTCAATTTTTTAAAAATGAGCTGCGCTATTTCCTTCTTTTCTTTGAGATTAGAAGGATCAAGTTCAATCTCATTGGAATCTAAAATGTCTTCTAAATATGTTTTATGATTGATTATCTCAGTATTTTCTTTTCTATGATAATCTGCGAATAGACTTGTAACCATTCGCTTCAAATAAACTAAGATTGCATTCCTGCTATTTGGAATTGTAACCTTATCTATATTAAAAGACTTGTACTTTCTAACTCGTTCAAAGGTTTCATGAGCAATTTGTTCTCCGACATGCTTATGCAATTTTCTGGCAATACAGATTCGATTACACTCTTTTAAGATATCCTGTAGGAAGCGATTCACAAATTGATTATAAAGGTCTTCGTCGTCTTTCTGTGAACAAAGCATCTTTATCAATTCTATATCAGTGGGGCTGATTAAATTGGCTTCCGTTTCCAAAAATAGAAATTGTTAGGTTTTTATAACTCTTACTTTAAAGCGTGACAAAATCGAATGTCACGCTTTAAAGTACTATCTAATAGTACCAAATTATAAAGAAAATGGGTAAAAACCAACATGTTGTAACACATCCTGACGGCTGGGCTGTAAAGGGTGAAGGAAATGAAAAAGCCACAAAAGTGGTTGATACACAAAAAGAGGCTATTGAAATAGCGCGAGAAATTGCTAAGAATCAGGAATCAGAACTCGTAATTCATGGCAAAGACGGAAAAATCCGTGACAAGGATAGCTACGGTAATGATCCGAATCCTCCGAAAGATAAAAAACACTAAAATTATCATTATAGATATGAAACATTACTTTTTAAAACCAGGCGACAAATTAGTTGAGGCCATTTTTGCAACTAGATTGACCAAACATTTTTCCGTATATCTCGGACGTCTATCTGATGGACAAGAGTGGATAGCCGAGAATCATCATTCAACTGCAGGCGTGCGGCTTATCACTTTTAAAGATTATCAAAAATCACGCCGTATAGTGCGTATTGATCGGTTTAATGGAACTGAACACCAGAGACGCGAAGCAATCTTACGCGCATTACAGTTGGCGGGTAAACCTTACGACCTGCTTCAATACAACTGTGAGCATTTTGCAACCGAGGTAACCACCGGTTTGCCTACAAGCAAACAGGTTCGATACGTCATTGGAGGTTTAGCAGTCTTACTAGCAGTTGGCTTATGGTATAACCAATAACTTTTAGAAAGAATGTCGGAGATATTAATTGCACTCGTGAAACAGGTGTTCTCTAAAGGAGTCAGTAAGCTATGGGACAACAAAGATCTGATCTGGCTGTATATCCGTACCCTATTGTGGAGTTATCGCACAAAACAAATCAGGTTTTCGTTGAGCTATTTGTTTCGAATAAAAATACCCGGTACGAATAACTATCTGTTGGTGCTAAATCGGAGAATTGCAAATCAACTGCAACCTGTAGGAGGAGTTTATAAACGTTATGGCGATGACAAATTATTCGAATCTTGGGAATTTGTACCGGACAGCAAACTAAATGGTCTTGGAGTGGACGACATCAGTGATAATGATTTAAGATTTCGTGTAAAAGGAAAGTACACGGTAGATGTTATTAAATGGTTTGAGGAAGCCAAAGAGAGAGAAGTTAGTGCCGAGCGCGAGTTTCGTGAAGAATTGCTGGACAAGAATATATTAGACCCGGAAGCATTCAGAAGCATCAGTTATAAACACATCCGTAGACATTCGAGGCATCTAAAATGGAGCGAGTTTCATAAGTGCTACGAGGTGCTGATATATGACGTATACGAGCTATTACCTACTGATAAACAAAAAGAAGAACTAAAGGCACTTGCTGCACTACCATTAGATTTGTTAAGTGGTTACGCAATAGTTGAGTGCGAAGATATTGAGCAGTGCCGACTTAATCATAATGATATGCAGGTGGTTAAAATCGGACAGCATACAAAATTAATCATCAATCAAAATTTTTAGTTATGGAAGATATATTTAAACATTATGAATTACAGCGGGAGGAGCTGCTGGCTCGAATTGCACAGAATCTGCAGTTAGACGAAACAAGGAAAGAGCGAATGGAATCAGCTTACCGTTCGATTTCAACATTGTTAGATCAGGATCAAGTTTTTTTTAAAGATTTAAACATTGACGTCTATCCACAAGGATCGGTATTAACGGGTACAACAGTTCGCCCATATAAGGGCAGCGAATTTGATTTGGACATTGTTGTTCAGATAAACGAACTCTACAGTCGATTCACTCCAGCGGAAATTTATAACGCTCTACTTAAAAAATTAGAAGGCAACAATCATTATAGTGATAAACTAGAAAAGAAAAACCGCTGTGTGCGTATAAATTATGCCAACGATTTTCATATGGACATCCTACCGGGATGTATAGTTTTGTATAATGATAAAAATGTAATACGCATTCCAGATAGATTGCTACGGGATTGGGCCATCAGTAATCCTAAAGGTTTCGGAGAGTGGTTTCTTGCACGTGCCGCAGCTATACGTCACGAGTCATTACTACAAGGTTATTATAGTCGGATGAAGACAGAATTGCGCGCACAGATTGAAGATTTGCCTAAAGACGATCTTTACAACAAATCTCCGTTACAGCGTGCCGTACAGCTGGTGAAACGATACAGAGATATTTACTTTTCAGGAGACAATGCAGAATATTGCACTTCCAGCATTGTTCTAACGACACTAATGGGTTTAAATTACCAAGGCGAGCCTTCGATTTACGAAACGATCAACAATGTATTGGATCGAATTAAGCTTGATTATAATCTTGCTTTAAAAAACCGAACTCGTTTTACTGTCTCCAATCCTGTGAATACTCAGGAACATTTTACCGATAGTTGGACAAATGAACATTATGATCACTTCTACCGTTTCATAGAATCACTTCATAAAAAGTGGAATGCGTTAAAAGACAGTTTCGAAAAGAGCTGTGAACATTATATTGAATTATTTGATGAAGGAATTTATAAAAAGTCTCTTCAGGAACAAATAAAGGTATTGTCAAAATTCTCACAATCACCTGTTACACGCGCGAATGGATTAGTCATTGCAGGTGCGGCTTTTACAGATAAAACTGGGTCAATTAATAAGGACCAGGGCTATAAAAATACCGCACATCATAATTATGGAGAATGAGGTGACTCTTGCCTGTCGAAAGGATTATGCATTTTTTTTATTTGCGCAGGTGGAGTTGGTGAAACAACATTTCAGTTGGCTTCATCTTGTGGTTGATGGTAAACAGATTAACGGATCTGGCATTCTAAAAGTAGGAGACGAGCGCTACCAGGTAGCGTTGAGCTATTCTCCATTTTTTAGATTTCGGTTCGATAGGATTTATATAAAAGGAATTTCGTATCATAAAAAGATTCATGTATATGGGGACATGAGCCTATGCCTTTATCATCCTGTACAAGATGTGCCGCTGTTTCGAACAATTCCTCTTGTTGAAATGATTCCTTGGATTACTGAATGGTGTATACATTACCAAGAATGGAAAAAATATGGAGTTTGGTTGGGTAAAGAAATTAGTCATGATTAGGTACTAATCCCAAGCATCCAACATCTCTTTCTTTACTACCGAGTCAACCAGTTTCATATAAAGCTTCATCGTCTTGTAATCTGAATGGCCAGTTATTTTCATGACTACTTCCGGTCGGAGATTCTTTTCAAGACTGAGAGTGGTAAAGGTTCGTCTTGCACAGTGAGTAGTTACGAATTCGTATTTCGGCTTTGTGACTTCAATACGTTTAATACCCGAGTATTTTACCTGAGATACAAGTTGGCAAATACCTGCAACTTTTGCGATGCCCTTAAGCATTCTGTTTGTGGTCACGTCGGAATTACAGGGAAAGACGTACCCTTCAGGTCTTCCAATCTTCAAGAATATTTCTGTCGCACGTTTTGAAAGTGGGATTGTTACCTTACTATCTTTGTTTCCCTTTATTTGAAACAAGTGCCATTCATATCGATCGCCAATCTTGCGTATATCTTCACACTTAACATTTTTAATATCAGAGAATCGCTGTCCCGTAAGACATTGAAAAATAAAGATGTCTCGGACTTTTGCTTTACCTGGCCATTTGGATAAATCAACATGATAGATAGCATCCAATTCCTCCTGTGTAAGATAAATGATATCCGTAGTGGTTTTCTCTTTTTTAAATTTTCGATAATCCAATGATTTGTGATACCCGTTATCAAGACCCCATGTCATGAAAACTTTTAAAGTAGCATAATACTTCTGCATCGAGCCGTTCAATAATCCACTATCGAGAAGTAGTAATCTGAATTCGTTATCAAAATCCCTATTCACATCTTCAAAATAGAGTCTCTTACGCGAATGCTTTTGATATGTGTCGAGCCAGGACCGTAATGAACCGTACTTTTTTATTGTTTGATGTTTAAGGTGTAACGATCGTTCTTTTACCCATTCGTCATAATAATAGAGAAGTGTTTTTTGAGATTTAACAGGCAGCCCGCCAATAAGTGATCGAATCACGACAGCTCTGACATCTTCATGGGTGTTAAGCTTACCTTCAAGTCTTGCCTGCATTAATCCCTTATGGATATTTGATTTAAAAGTATCGAGCTGCAGGTTCCACTCGAATGCTCCGGCAACATTTTTCTTAACCCTGTTGGTATAGAAATCGAATTGCTTCGGTAGGATCTTCTCTCCGGTTTTGAACTTCATTAATTTACCGCCGTAATTGAGCATTGCAAATATTGCTCGAGGCTTCTGAACCAGGAAACGGTCAAGAGACTTACCCAGTTTCTTCGTAAGACGTACTTCTTCATGGTCGACTCCTTTCAGGTAAGGACGATCGCAGTAAAAATCCAAACTAATATTCATTTTCTATGTCTTTACCATATATTATAATGCATGGATGATAAGGTTTCATGGCCCCCTTTACTAAATTTTCAAGGGACGTGCCACGGCCCCTTGAAATGTCTCAGACATATCAAGCTGTCATGCGAGCATGTAAGCTTGTCATAATCAATATCTTATAATTAATTTTACAAAAAGTTATTAGATGTTAATATTTTGATTAACTTTGTGTAATAATTTGCATTATGAAAGATCGTAGATTTATTGAACATGAAGTTCATACCTTACTTGAAATCAAAAAGAAGCTTGAAGATTCTCATAGCCAAAGAGTTCAGATACTTCAGAAGTATGGAATTGTTAGCAGTGAAAGCTATAAGTATTTATTATTTGCCCAATCTTTATACAACTCTATCACGGAAGATGTTGCTACCAACATAGATGACGCATACCTTCAAAAACTAGCACATGACTTTTACCTCGAAATAGAAAGACTTGCGCAAGAGTGTGGATGCAGTCTTTGGAGTATTGTTGCAGTTGGCCCAGCCCAAGATAATTATACTAGATTATTGAGACGTATTGATCGTCGGTTACGCCATCTTACCAGAATACTTTTGAGACCTTTCATTACAGATAAGAGATCTCGTATTCGATCAATCATTAAATTTCTATTTAAGAATCTCGATGATGCACACAGTTCTTTAAAAAATACTAGAACTATTATTTCTTATTATTTAAAGAACATTTTAACACATGAGAACACAAGAGGACATAGATATATTCATAGCATTAATTGAAAGCGAGTTAGAGAATAATAAAACTAATCTAACAGCAGAGCAAAAACGCAGATTAATACCACTATATACCGAACTTAAATCAGAATCTGCAAAGACAAAGAAAAAGGGTTTCGATAAAGAATCCATTGATACATTAATAAAATTAACTTCCCTTATCTGGCAAATAATTATGGGAAGCACATAGAAACAAAGATGAACATAGGTAACGCTGTAAAAGAATTACGCAAAAGAAGAAGTTTAAATCAACGGGAGCTTGCATCTGCCTGTGGACTTACACAGACTTCATTGTCACAAATCGAATCCGGATTGAAAAGACCGAATCCGGGAACGATGAAAAAACTCTGCGATTTCTTTGAGGTGCCGGAAGTTGCGATTTATATTTTGGCAACAGAACCGACAGATATACCTCCGCAAAAGCAACAACTTTTCGATACATTTTTTCCTACGATCAAGAATATTTTGATCGGCCTGTCTGACGAAAGTCAGAAGCTAAAAAAATAACTTCCAACATCTAGACAGTACTCCCATCCACCCACCCCTAAAAGGGTGGGTGGATGGGAGCTGTTGGAGATAGATGGATGGGTGATTACTTGCCCTTCATCCAGTTATTAATGGTAGTAGGAGGCACACCCAATTCTGCTGAGATTTTTGCTTCGCTTATGCCTTTGGCTTTCATTTCCTTTGCTTTCTCCTTCATCTCATTACTGTATTTTGCCTCCTTCCGAATCATTTCATCTTCCGTGGAGATACCCGTGTATTGGAAATGAAGATTACCTTCTTCACTTACCAGATCGTATACCAAAACTTCATTTGATTCCGCAGATCCTCTCCGTTTGATATGCTTAATGTACCTGGTGTCAATAGAATGAATGGACTTCCCCATCGCAATTACGGACTCCGCAAAGTTTGACAACATCTTCGATCCACCCAATGAATTCAGAGTAAGCTTCGAGAAGGGGTCAATTTTAGGAACGTGGGCTACTATTAGAAATGCAACTCCAGTTTCCTTTTTTACTTCAACAAATACGTTCATGATTTTCAAGCTGGCATCAGTATCGGTAGTTGAGTCGAGTGAAGAATAGGTTATGTTATCAATGATCACAAGATCCGCTTGTGTTTCTTCTATATCTGCCAACAACTGTGACTTATCGAGATCGCCATACTTAGTCTTAACGAGAGAATTCGCTATGTTGAGATTTGGACTAAGTTCTGTACGATGATAACGGTTAGAGAAATCCTGATCAGAATTTTCACAATCATACATGAGCACGTTGATTTCTCTGCCGATAGAAGATTGATCCATGACGATCTTATCTCCTTTGGAAACTCCAGATCCGATCGACGTTGCCAGTAATGACTTTCCACAGCCTGTATCGGCAAAAAGAATGGTGATCCTACCGGTCTGTACCATGCTTCCGAACAGGTCTTTGTAGTTTGGTTCGTACCGGGCATCTTCAATCCTTTGCGGTGCAGTGCGAATACGCTTAACTTCTTTGTCCTTAACTCTTGCGGAGAATTTCCGCGGTTTAGTTTCCGACTCTTGCTCCTCAAGCCAGTTGTTCATCTCCAATTTTTCTTTGTTAGTTCCAAGATGCATAAACGCATCAAAATTTCTTTCAGTCATATTTAAATAATTTTTATAGATTATGTATAATCGCTACCGGTAACCCTGGTAGCGATACTTTACTTCTTAGGTGTGAGGATATAATATTTGTTTATTGCAGCGAGTATATCATGCACCAACGTGGCAGAGAGACCTTCCAGGGTATTCTGCCTTGCCTTAGTATTCACTTCGAATCGTTTGGTGCCAAACTCACTTTGCTTAGTCCGATAAATGTAACCTAGCGTTTTCAGGTGTTCCAAATACTGATCGATCTCATGCGTATCCTGCAGGTAGCTTTGAGCCTCTGATAAGGGTATCCCATGATGGTTAGCGAATGAGGCAAATTTTAAGATGAAACTATTCCGCTGGCCAGTAATGAACTCTTCACCCATTTTTCGCAACTGTGATTCGATGGACTTTAAGACTACTATATTGCTTTCTGACGACGCAGGTTTTTCCTTTACTATTTCAGGTGAAAGAATCGGGGTAGCGGTCTTTTCATATACCTCAGGAATGTCGTTGAAAAAAGGGGACTCACAATACCCTATAAAAAGCTTCCTGCCAACATCCTTCGCATTATGGTCAACAGTCAATCCTACTTCTCGCTTAACATCTTCTGCAAATGCCGCCCAGTGCCTTTCATACTGATCGGGATGCTTGATGTAAACGATCATGTGGATACCTCTGCCAGATATTGATGTAGTGATTACCCCGCAATAGGTGCCGAACTTTTCAATCAGTTCGTCTTTCTTTTCCTCAACCTTATCAACGTTGTCAATATCGATGACCATCCAGTTTGTTCGTTCAACAATATTCTCCTGACGAGTTCCTTTCCCATCGTACTTTAACACTGACGGCGAAACTGCAAACACATTCTCTTTAATTTCGTCTTTGACCTTTTTATCAGTTGCATTTCTGTAATCCATCACACGCTGATAGTGCCTGGACATTTTCTCCTTGTCAAAGATCAACTCGTACCCGGTTATCAGGTTATTAACCTTAATTTTTTCGTTCTTCGTTTCCTTGACGCTCGGCAGGAAAACGACGTTTAGATTCGGTGAGTCTCCTGCCTGGCTCATAATTTCACGATTTTTAGATTGTTCAACAATTCAGATTCCTTCATCCGCAAACCACTACATCCAGGTATGCGAACTGCTTTCAGCTGGCCCTCTCTGATAGCTTTATAAATGGTAGGCTTGGATTTATGAAGCCAGCTAGCGACTTCAGGAATGGTCATCAGTCTTTCCTGTGCCTGGACTGATGGAGTTGGTAATAATGCGGGTAGCACTTCCCGGATCTGCTCGGCAACTATGTGCGAGAGTAACTGTTCAACTGCTTCAGTCTCTACAGTTACATTAAACTTTAAGTTCAACATGTTCGCAAATAGCCTCTATTTCAGCACGTTAAGCTGTTTTTGTACTGTTGGATATATCTGTGTTATTACCTTCTTAATTACTGTTAAGACCTTGTAAATCGTTGTGATGTAGCAAATTGTATTAAAGCAAAAAAGCACCCGTTAAAGGATGCTTTTTCATTGCGAGTAGGCTACCAATTACATGTCGTAATTGGCCAGCCTTCGTTTGGTATCTTCATCGCTGAAAGAATTAACCGGAAGTGGCCCGAGGAACATCTCCAATCGTGAGAGGAAAATTCCGATACCATTTTCTTTTCCGAAGAATTTACATTGAGACAATGCCTCTGAAATGCAATTTGGCGATCCGTACTTTTTAGAGAAAAAGAAATCTGTCATCCCTTGCAATGGTATTATACGAAACTCGCGTAAATACTTATCCGTAAGCATTTGTCCACTGTATGTGTCGTTGAATACACTAAAGAATATAAGATCACCGCTCCCCCCGAGTATTTTATGTCTTTCTTGAACAAGATACTTTACCTCTGTAGTAAATGGTTCCTCCACGCATACTGCATTTAACCCTAAACTTTTCAGGGTATAATAATTATCAAAGCCTTGAGTTAAAATTATGTGACCAAGCTGAGGGTCTATTGAACGCAGTCCTAATATAACTGGCTTCATTCCTGTTCCAAATACAAAATCCTGCGGCGAATTGTTAATGGAAAATAGACGTAGAGAATCTTCACCCTGCTCCACACCCAGTATCGGGAAACCAGGGAAATACGTTGCTCTCAACGTTTGCCCTTTGAACCTGTATTCAGTACACTTGATATGTTTGATGCCTGATGCCTCGAGGCAGTTATCAATACGATCATCCACACAGCCTGCATTTAATTGTAATGCTTTGCGAAGATCATTTTCCATTGTTGCTAGTGGCATGGTAGCCACAGTAAAGTTTTTGTTTAAATTTTTCATTTGTTAATTTTTTTAATGCGTAACAAAGTTCGTTGGTTGTACTTTAAGAGAAATATTTTAATACTTCCGGAATACACCTGATGATACCGTTAGTAATTATTTCCTCATTAATACTTAAATCTTTCTATTTTTTTTAAATACGTTCCATTCCATCATGAATTCGCTGAACATTATAAAGTATTCTCTATTATAATCTGTATAGAGCATCCGCTTCAACTTTATTGCATCCTGATAAGACTGCTCAGAATAATCCTTATTGAAGAATTTGAAGAAGTGTGTGCGGGTGGGAGTACATCTTTGTCGACAGCAATAGGGTGCCTTATTAATGGCATTGATTTCAAATAGAAACTTTAATACATTTAGAATAATCTGCGGTCGAAAGGGTTTGACGGTAGAGTATTGATTATTTTGATCACCCTGGATATAATTGAATATCTCCAAAACTCTAACAACTACATTCACTGCTTCATTTTGTTCCTTATCTGTAATCAGAGTTCCTCGGAAAAATTGCTTTAAGTTTCCAAAATCAATTGCAGTTGTACTTTGAAAAGATTGCTCTTGCGACTCCAACGTCCTGTCGGTAGCTCCGCTTTTTGAATTGTGGTTCATAAGAACCTACAGCACCTACTGCCTATGAGGTTCCACCATGAGGTAAATAATTGTAATTATCGTCTGAAAACGGCATTTGTCACTTTTTAAAAACTTTTGTATTTTCATAAAATGAAACAAAAACGTGGGATTTACATGAAAAAAAAATCTGAAAAATCAGCTTCTTTTGCGTCGCTAAGCGCAGATAAACCACAAGTTGCTGTCGCAATAAAAAAGCAGGCTCAAAACCCACAGCTTGACCCTATTGCTAAAGCAAATGCTCAAAAACGAGAGGATGATATCAATTTAATGCATCGCTTGATGGAGCAATATTATTCTCCGGTTCTAAAAAAGACGGCCAACTCAAGAAGCAGAAAAATGTTGGTTAGGGAAATTGAAAGTTTTGAGGAGACAATTTGCGTCAATTGCGGTAGTGAAAATATTCACCAACATGGGTATGAGCAAATGAGATACAAGTGCATCGAATGTAATAAAACATTCTTTGCAGGTCCAGCTCCGATTGCTAATAAATATTATGAAATAAAAATCGCTCAACTAATATTGGAGGGATTAACCACTTCTCAAATCGTGAGCATACTTCGCGTGTCACGAAAAACAGTAGCCGGAGTATACATAAAGCATCAAGACTTTTTTGATGAAATTGTTAATAATGATGTCAAGGTTAAGCGCGGAATTCCACAGTTAAAAAATCTCTCAAATAAAGAAGGATTAAAAAAGGAACGGATTCGACTTGATGATATCTCAAAAAGGATTTTCATAGAAGATGATCGTTTCCGCACTTCCGGACTAATTATAGCCCGCCACAAACACGCCAGATTTGAAGTTCATACCGACGACAAGCTGCTTACAATTTTTATAGTTGAAAGAAATGATCGACAACCGAAGAAGAAATGATTAATATTTAAAATTGAATAACTCTGCGGGTTCTATTTTAAGTGTATCTGCAATAATTTGAATTGCACCGATGGTAGGATTGTACTCCGCTCTCTCTATGCTTCCGATATAATTTTCGCTTATACCTGCTTTAACAGCCAGTGTGCCCTGAGACATACCTTTTTCCCTACGTATTCGCCTGAGGTTTTCTCCGAACGCTTTTAGAAATTTGTCGGTTTTCTTTGTTTTTTTAAGCACACATCAAATTTCTCTATTCCCAAGTACGCTTGTACACAAGTATACTTGGTATTATAAATTATTTTGCCTACCATTGTTTTTAAAATAAGCCCCCATAATATGATAATCTACTGTGTAGATATTGGTTCTGAAAAGAAAAAAAGGTTTGCTTGGTTATCAGAAGATACTAGTACCGGTTCTAAGAAAAAGGGTGAAACACTATTGTCTTTAGAAAAAAACCTGCTAAGTGACATTGCAAAAAAAAGAAACGTTTGTATAGGCTTTGATTTACCAATGTATTTTGAAATTCAAAAGAATTCATCTGACGTGACAAATAAAAGATCCTTTGAAGGAGCCCACCCCTGGTCTGGGGGAGCCGGGCCTTATACGCTGACTACAGGATTAGCGCAAGTAACTTGGTTATTCCAACAACTATCGGTCAAGTCATCAGAAGCAGAAGTGCATTTGCTCAAAGACATAAGTACTATTAATAAGCTAAAAAAATCAAACAATAAAAGCCAAATAATAATTTGGGAGGCATTTTTAAGCGGGAAGAATAAAAAACCTGCCAAGGGGAGCCAGCATATCAACGATTGTAAAACAGGAATACAACTATTCAAGAAAGCAAACAAGTATAATTCATTAAAAGTAGAAGAGATGGATGGTGATCCTAAAGTTTACTCCTTTATTGGTTCGATCTTATTAAGAACAGGCTGGACTAAGGATATAGATATCTTAAAACAACCATGTATTGTTATTGGTGGGCGGTAAAATAAAAACATGTCATGCACCTGTCATGCCCAGAGGATATACAGAAAGGCATATGAAAGCTCTGGCACGAGGCTTGAAAAATAACCTAACTAAATATTTTTTTATGAAAAAACTAATCAAATCGTTATTTGTGGGATTGATACTGATGATCACGATCGAACCCACCCTATTAAATGCCCAGGATCTCTTTTCACGTAGATTGCCTGACCCGCAGGATTCTTTGAACAACGTAGTGATGGTAGGGCCGGATTCATCGGTTCTCGTATTCCGTATATCATCACAGAATCCGCAATACCCGATGTGGGCCAATAGCGCGTTCATGATCCACAAGATGACCCGGTTCAACAAATCCGATGGTTCTCTTGTGGACAGCATTAAAACATATTCCAAATATTCAATGATCAACAGCACGCAAATCGTAAATGGCCGGAATGTGATACTGTATAGCCTCCTGGAAACAAAGGATCGTAAAAGAAAAGATATAGTTACCGTGATGGATGACCTGTATGGAACCCTTAATTGCAATTTTTCCCGTAAGCCTTTGTGCCTGGTCAGCGTAGATAATGCCAATGGCAACAATCGGGTCAATTGGAATCTAAACACCGGTGCCGAGGTATTTTATATATACAGGGAATCCACCTCTGCGAACGATTATGAATTGATCGGTACGATTTACGATGACACTACCGGATATTTTATCGACACGACATCGAATCCTCTTAAGAAATCTAACCGTTACAGGATGACTGCCAGATATGAATGTGGGGATATTACGCCGGCATCTATCCCTCATAAAACGATCCATCTATCCGCATCTCCCAACACCACAGGAGGAGTAAGTTTGATCTGGGATCATTACGAAGGATTTGAATTTTCCACATACTATATTTTCAGGGGTACCGACCCGGATAGCCTTGTAGCCCTTGATTCGATACAGGCTTCGTTAAATTTCTATACTGACCTTGAACCGGATTCGGGTATCGTTTATTATGAAATAAGAGCATACAAGACGACTCCATGCGTGGATAGCCCTTCTTATTATAATAGAACGGGGGAATATATGGAAACCGCTTCAAATCGGGTAATCAAGCCTTCTATAATAATAGAAACGGGTATCGATGCCGGAACAGCATTGAAAGCAAAAATTTACCCTAACCCCGCAAAAGATAAAATCATAATCGAATTTCCGAATGCAGGTAATAGTAGCTATGAACTACAACTAACGGATGTATTCGGCAAAAATGTTTATTCAGGTAGAACCAACACCAGTAGTTTTGAAATTGATAAAAAATACCTGAACATTAATTCCGGTGTTTTCTGGATAAAATTAACAGGGGATAAAACGTTCGTCTTAAAAGTAGTTTTTATAGAATAATCTATCCGTATAATCCATATATACTCATTATAGGCTCGGATATTTTCGAGCCTTTTTAATTGTTGCAGATAAAATTAAGGCTTACAAGGCTATTAAAATAAAAACACTTTAAACATACAAAACATGGATACTTCAAACATGACTGCTGCTGATATGAATGCCTTATTCAAGGTACTGTATTTACATCCATTTGACGGGAATATCTGGAAGCTTATCACACTTTTTATTCACAGGAGTAAAAGGAATAACATTGAGATTGTTATTACCGATACTTCTTTAAAAAACCACCAAATCTTTTACAAAATTATAAGACCTGATTCTGCAACATCTCAGGGGATGAAAAACGGTATTGTAAGGTACCAATCCTACGAAGTTGTGAAGCAATTAAGGGAGTTTGAGAAACTATTTACCAATGATGAATTCATTATGTATGAATCAACCGGAGATCGTTGGTATCATCAGGATGAAAATACAATCGTATATGTCAATTGTGGGATAGGGTTTATTGATGCTATGGTTGGGAACTTGGTAAGTTAAGAATAGCCATTAAATGCTAAGAGTACGGAGATAGGGATATTCATCTATTCCTAATATTCTTATCTTTCTTCTATTTTTTTTCAAAA
This sequence comes from uncultured Sphingobacteriaceae bacterium, assembly GCA_964454645.1. Lineage (GTDB taxonomy): Bacteria > Bacteroidota > Bacteroidia > Sphingobacteriales > Sphingobacteriaceae > CAYVTM01. The sequence continues at coordinate 18,323 of CAYVTM010000008.1, forward strand.
TACAATTCAGGCAAAATAATTTTCACTTCTTGTTCTGTTCCTTCCTTTTTCCAGTAAACAATGAAATTTACTTTAGCACTTTTCAATTCATAATTTTTCAGTTTCATATTTTCAATTTGTCCAACAAATTGCTTGGAGAATTTTAAAACCGATTTTCCATTGCTATCTAAACATTCATCTCCGCTTAACGTCAAGGTATCTCCGCATATAAATTGAGAAATCAAGTGTTGTCTATTGATGAAATAGTCCAACCAAATATCTTTTAAAGACAAGTGCATTGCCAATTTGTTTGGCTGCAAATGATTTTCTCTGTTTTCAACTCGTTCTAAATCGTCTGCTGTGAGATTGTCAAGAAAGTCTGAGTTTAGATGAATGGTCAAATTGTTTTTTGCTCGTGTCATAGCAACATACAACAATCGTTTAGCTTCGTCTATCGCAGGATTGAAGTTTTCAAGCATTAGAAAAACATTCTCAAATTCTTTTCCTTTTGCTTTATGAATTGTTGAAACAAAAATTGTCTCACCATTTTCGTTGAAGAAATCTTCCAGTTTGGATTCACGAATGAAAGTTTCTAAATCGGATTTGTATTTTTTCTTTGTATTTACTGCTTCAAAACCTCTGATAAGATTGTTACAAATTTCCAATTTGGTACTGTTGTATAATTTGTTTATCAATTCTCTTTTTGCTTTTTCCCAAATACCATCATTGATTATAAAAACTTCATCAGGCAAATTCAACAGGCTTAAAAAGAATCGAACCTCATAAAGATTATATAAACTAAAGCCTTCATTTGACTGAATCAATTTTGCCTGCACACCATTTTCTAAAAGCAATCCTGTGATTTGTAACGCTTCTTCATTTGTCTTTGTAAGCACACAGGTAGTTCCTGAAAGCCCTGTTGAGAGAATGTCCTGTACAAGTGGATTGATGAGATTACCACTTTGATAATGTACTATTTTTATTTTTCCAGTGTCAGTTTGATTGGCAATAATCGGAGTTTGTTTTAAACGATGAGAAATTCGTTTTACAAATTGATTGGAAAATTCAACGAGATTGCTCTTGCTTCTGTAATTCTCCACCAATTCGTGTTTGACTGCGTTGTTCTCCTGAATGAATTGTTCCAAATATTTTGAACTTGCTCCTCTGAATTCATAAATATTCTGGTCGTCATCGCCAACTGCAATCACTCTCATTTCTTCGTTTTGTTCCATTAAAGCATTTATCAGTCCGAACTCATCTTTGTCCATATCCTGTGCCTCGTCAATCACCAAAACAGTTTTTGTTATTCGACTTGCTTCAACTTCATTGCCTTTTATTTTTTCAATTGTCTTTTTTAAGATTTCATCTGACTTTTCTAAGTTGCCAACCTTACCTAACAAGTCGAAACAATAGGAGTGAAATGTTTTTATCTCAATGTAGTTTGCTGCGTTTCCAATTAGTTTCAGTAATCGCTTTTTAAATTCGGTCGCTGCTGCTCTTGAAAAAGTAATCATAAGCAACTGCTCGTGTTTCACATCTTCCATTAAAAGCAGTGAAGCAAGTTTATGAACCAATACTCTTGTCTTTCCACTTCCCGGACCGGCAGCAACAACAATGTGTTTGGTTTCGTTGTCATTTATAATTTTTAATTGCGTTGGTGAAAGCTCACCGAAAAGTTGCCTGAATTTAGCTGGCGTTATATTTCGTTTGATTTCATTTTGCCTGCTTCCCTTAAAATATTTGTTGAGAAATGAAGCATAATTTAACTGAAAATAATCTTCTACAAACTGCAAAGCATTTTTGTAGTCGCTAATCATCTGCTTTGCATACTCGCCAACGATGTGAATTTGCTGAACTTTGTTTTCGTAGAATTGATGTAGTTTTTGATAATCGTCTTTTGTGTATTGTTTCTTGTTATTCTGCTCTGTCCGCTCAATGGTCAAACGATTATATACGACAAGAAAACCTCCCTCTATTTTTATTGCTTCAATTCTTGATAAGTAAAACAGTGTATCTTCAACATCATCAATGTTGATGTTTACTTTAAACAAACTTGAACTATTTTCATAAGCAGTTTTTAATTCGTGAACAGAAAATTCAATCAACATTTCTTCTTTACCTGAATCGTCCTCTAAAACATTGATATTACTTTTTGCATAAAGAAACTCAACAATGAATTTTGCCAAAGTGTGCCGCTTCTCTAATTTTCCTTTCAACAGTTCTTTTGGGTGAAGACAAAGAACTGCAACGTGATTTTTTGATTCTAAGCTTTGTCGCTTTATCCAATTTTTAATTGCCAAAAAATTTATAACGATTTTAATTTTATTAGTAGTTACATCACTAATCCCTTTTGATTCCGCTTCTTCGTTTAACTCCTTGATGTGAAACACTTTTTCTTGTTCTTCAAACTCTGGTAGCAAAAAAATTTCGATTTTGCTATATGTTTCAAGAATGCTGAGCGAACGATTTTTGTTTTCGCCTTTCTTAATATATGCAGTCAAGTCTTTTGCATCAGCTAAAATCTTTTCCTCACGAAGAAGATTTACAATGTTTATCACTTCTTCTTTTACAATTCCCAAATGGTCGCTGATATAATCAATTCTTGATTCTGCAGTCTCTTCACTTGATTGTTTTCTGCTTCTGCTTGAAAAAAGTTTTTTTATGATTCGGACTCCTTTTTCTTTCTGTTTTTCCTGAAACCTTTCCGAAACATTAATTTTGTCAATGGCTTCTTGTGCATTTTTTGAAAGAATACTGTTGGCAAAAACTCTCGGCATATTTTGCCCACGTTTCAAATATCCTGCGTCTTCCAATGCTGCAATAGCTGTTGTTACCCGTGTTTCAATTTCAACAACATTATCGTCCCAACCCGCTTTTCTTGCAATTTCCAAAGCAGAATTGGAAACAGTTGAGCGAAATCTCGTTATATCTTTGATGGCTTTCCAAACCTGCTGAATTTCTTTAATGGAAAGTTTGGTTTGATTCAGGAGAATGAAATGTTTGCTCAAATCTTCCTCATTAAACAATACAAAGCAATCAGCAGTAATATTCTCGTCCCGGCCTGCTCTACCTGCTTCCTGAACATAATTTTCAAGCGAATCGGAAATTTCATAATGAATTACCATTCCAACATCCTTTTTGTCAATACCCATTCCAAACGCGGAGGTTGCAACCATAATGGGCACTTCGCCTGATATAAAAGCATTTTGATTGGTAGTTTTTTCTTTCACGTCCATTTTGCCGTGATATGGTTTCGCATTGAACCCGTCTGCTGTTAGCCTTTCTGAAAGTGTGTACGCTTTTCGTGTTCTTGAAACATAAATGATAGTCGGGCAATTTTTTTCTTCAATCAAATCACGAACGGTTTGATATTTTTCTTCGTCGTCTCCTTTTTCAAAAACTTTGTATTGAAGATTTGTTCGCGATGCTTTTGACGTGAATAGTTCAAGATTAATCGAAAGTTTTTCTCTGAAATAGTCCCGAATATCTTCTATAACTTTTTGCTTCGCTGTTGCTGTAAAACACGAAACAGGAATACCGTCCTCAAGATTTTTCTTTTCTTGAATTGATCTGATGAAATCACCGATGTACAAATAATCAACCCTGAAATCTTGTCCCCACGATGAAAAGCAGTGTGCTTCATCAATAACAAAACGGGCAACTTTTCTCCCTAAAACTAATCGTTCAATGGTTTTTGAGCGGAGTGATTCGGGTGATATGTAAAGAATAGAAGCCGAACCGTCTTCAACTCTTTCAAAAGATTTTGCTCTTTCAATCGGGTCAAGCAAACCATTGATTGTAACCGCGTCTGTAATACCGATTTTTTCAAAATTGTCCACCTGATCTTTCATCAGCGATTGCAAAGGGGAAATCACAATCGTTAAACCTTTTGAAGTTTCTCCGCTCATCAAAGCGGGAACTTGAAACGTAATTGACTTTCCGCCACCAGTCGGAAAAACAGCAAGTATAGATTTATTGTCAATAGCAGCTTTCACGGCTTTCTCTTGCAATGGCTCACCTCCGTAACTTCTGAAAGAATCAAAGCCGAAAAATCTTTTCAATCCTTTGTGTGCGTCTAAAACATCATTGCAATAGATACAACCGCTTATACAGGATTTGTTTCTCAAACGAAACATTATTCGTTCCACTTCGGGATAATTTTTCAAAACCCAGCGTGGTGTTATCGAATGTATTTTTTTGTACTGAATGAAAGAGTTTATTAGCGATAAACAGTAAGCAAGCCCAATTGGAGTTTCTGAAATTATTCTTGCTAAATCAACTTGTTCGCAAATTTCATTTTTAAATTTTTGCCGAATCAGTTTTTCAAGTTCTGTGCTTGCACTGTTGTATGCGATAAAATGGAAAAAAGATCGAAATTCCTTTTTGTTATTTAATAGCAAATAAAAAATTTGTTTGAGTGTAGCGTCAGTTCGTTTAAAGGAATCAATTTCATAGTTTAATAAATCTTTCGCTTTGATTGAATCATTCAAAGGGTTGTTCGTGTCTTCCGATTGGAGTTTGTCGTCTTTTAGTAATGAATGATACGGCTTCGTGGGGAAAAGCAAAGGAGAGAGAAACAAAGTATCAATGATATTTGCTGAATCTATTCCTGCGTCATTGAGAGCTTTTCCGATATACTTTATATCGTGGTTGAAAATGTTGTGCCCACAAATGAACTGTGTACCGTTAAGAAATTGGATAAACTCAGTTATAGAGTTTTTGTGAAAAGAACCTCCATTACCCTTAACACTTCCAATGTCAAGAATCTTACCGATCTTCGGTTCTACTTCTATATCAACGAATGCTATTGAGTTCAATCAAATTCTAAAATGGGTAATCATCGAATATACTTTTTATTTTTTATCTCTGTCATTTGCACCGGTGCCATGCGGGCTTCAGAAGCACTTACTTGTCTGCATAAACAAATATAATTTAAAAACTCAAAACATCAATTACCTCGTCAGCCCGCATTGCACAAGCTTGCTCTTACTAGCTATTAAGTCGCCAAGTGAAAAGAGTATTTTAAAAATTTAATTTCATTGTCCTTGAATATATCAACCAAATTGTCAATGTTGATTTTTATATATTCTCTTGTCAATCTGTCGGATTCTTCACTTTTTGTACCTTTAGGAATGTTTATTTTTTGAATAAGTTTTAAATATCGTTCCTTGTTTAAAATTAAAGATAAACTTCCTTCTCTCAGCTTACCGATTAGCCACAAAAGATTGTCGAGTTTGTTGTAGTCGTTGGTCTCTGTTAAAATATTTAACTGTTTTAGATTATCAAAATAAGAAATGTCAAACGTTTTATTCAGGTTGCTAATTTTTAAATGCGGATATTTTTTTTGAATAAGGCGATAAGAAACTTTTGAAAGGTTGTCGTAAATTGGAAATTTATAATCTGTTAAAAAATATAAATATTTTGAAATTAATGAGGCTGCCTGTCCTGCATCGTGTCCCGTTTTTCTTATTCCATATTTTTTAATAAATAGCTCCTTAATTCCATTAGATATTGAAGTGTTGGTAATAAAGTCTAAACACAATGTTTTAAGTGAACTGTCATCATTTGTAATTTCTGTTAGTAGCCTTGCTAAGTCGTCAAGCCCGAAAAGTCGTTTATTCATTTGCGTTGAATAATAGCTGTCAATGATTGTTAACCGAAAAATAATTGTTTCAAAACGATCTTGGTTATTATTATTTTTAAAAATGTTTGAGATAATATTTTTACTTCTAATGTAAGAAGTGTCACATTGTAAAATGTTAAAAGCAATGTCAGTATATTCTTTAAATTCTTTCATAATGTCGGAAGTCCTTTTAATAGCCAATAACTCTCAAATATAAGTATAATTGATAGTAAAACACATGTGTTCAGTAATTTATAAATGGCATTTCCTTTACTAACCTTTTACTAAATTTATTTTATGAACCCCTCTTTCTGCCTTTCTAATATTTTCTTGGCCATATTGTATTAGCCTCAGCAGGACTCGAACCTATCCCATAGAAAATATTGTAAATTGAGGTATGATACCTCAAGAAGTAATAAATGCGATTACAACATTAAAGCAATTAGATTAAGTAGATATCCCTCTGAAGAGATTACTAACGTATTCAAAAATTTTGGAAAACACTCAACCATTGACTATCGGCTTCATCCAGGTAAAAGGTATTAAGAGCCGGACCCGAAGACCAACTATGGCCATTTCTTATACGTTCAGCACACTCTTATAAACCACAGAAGTTTAATACAATCTACCAGCGAGCGAGTACTCCAAATCGAACAATGTTCTACGGAAGTATTATTCTTCAAGACCTTGATAAGGGTGATCTTGACAACGAAAGATATATTGTCACTATGAAAGCATTACCTTGGGCACGAAAAATCCAAACATGTAGTGTAAAGCAAATTTCCTATAATCGTTGGAAGGTTACTGTGACATTAAAATGATTGCGGTTCTACACAATAAGGCCTTTTATGATGCTAACTCTCATACGAGAAAAGTAATTGATGATTTTACACAAAGATTACGAGGTTGCGAAGCAATTAATTGAGTTTGAGAAACTATTTACGAATGATGAATTCATTATGTATGAATCAACCGGAGATCGTTGGTATTATCAGGATGAAAATACAATCGTATATGTCAATTGTGGGATAGGGTTTATTGATGCTATGGTTGGAAACTTAGTGAAGAATAAGCTTAATATCTATTGAAATGAGTTAGAGGCAGTAATATTCTTAATATATACAATTATATGACCTGGGTACTTCCAAGCCTTTTTTATGACCATCAATGAGAAAGAAGAAATACCGTCTCACAAGGTCTCCTGAGATTGAGATATCATATATTTATAAAGATCCGATTGAAGAGCATCTGATAATTACTAATCTGGAACAAATTCATGAACTTCTGAAAGTAATTTGGAAACCAGAAAGTTTAAATCACCGTGAAAAGTTCATCGCGATCATGTTGAATAAATCAAACAGGGCGTTGGGATATTATCAGGTAGGTGTTGATGGTATTTGATGGTGTCAGGGGTGACCCCCGGATTATCTTTCAGGTTGCTTTAAAGACCAATACTCATGCTGTCGTCATTGCTCACAAACATCTGTCCGGAAACCCAAAGCCCAGTTTACAGAATGTTTTGTTTGCTAAAAAGATCGAGGACATCGGTAAACTATTCGGGATTGAAGTGCTAGATAATGTGATCGTCACTCAGGATGAATTTTACAGCTATAACAGCAGGGAAAATGTAGCGAAATTATAGTATCTTAACCGACTAAACTGAACATGAAGCCCACCGTGTTACTTTTGGCATTTATATATATGCAAGTGATTGCATTTGGGCAATCTCCTGTTCCTAAGTTTCCTGAACCGCCTCAACCCCAATTTCCAGGAACACCAGTCAATTCTCCCACACGGGTGACTAATTCCGATGCAGGGATGAGAATGTATGAAGAAGATATCCGGAAACAACAGCAGCAAAAAAGGGAATTAGAACAAACGATTTCGGAAGCCAAACAGTCGGTTCGATCCCATTCTCTCAAAGCCATTCGATATGAATTCCCTCCGGATGATTCAGTCAAAGGGATAGCCATCTATAAAACTGCATTTACCGAGATCATTTCGATGATCGACCAAGGTAAGCCTTCATTGAAGCGGGCCGTTTTTCTGGTCGAAAATGCGTATCATGAAAACACGCTAAATTATCAGGGATATTTAAAGCAGCTTTCAGACATCACTACCTTCTGTAAAGAAAGATTAAAAGAAAAAAAGCTAAGTTCGAAAGATCCCCTTGCAGTCAACATGATGCTCCATCAATACTTCTCGGATACGATCTATTACAAGTCGAAGTCAGGGAAAACTGTACATTATCCGTATACGTATGATTTTGAGGACTACATGGGAAAGAATGACTGGACAAAGATGTTCGTTACCAAGCTACTCGACAAGCGATCCGGTCAGTGTCATTCCATGCCTTTGCTATATTGTATCCTTTCCGAGGAAATGAATTCGGGAGCAACCCTTGCTTTCTCTCCACAGCATACCTATGTAAAGTTCAAAGACGCCAAGGGTAGATGGTGCAATCTGGAACTTACCAACGGCAAGATCACGTCCGATGCCTGGATACTGGGATCAGGGTACATCAAGTCCGAGGCGATCCGTAATGGTGTCTATATGCAGCCCCTGACCAAAAAGCAGGTGATGGCCGCCTGCCTGTTTGATCTCGCTCAAGGATACACGATAAAATATGGATTCGATGCGTTCAGTTTGCAGGTGGTCAATAAAGTACTGGAGCTGGATTCGGTGAATATTCATGCATGGATGTTGAAAGCCGATTATTATACCAATCTGTTCAATTACATCGCGTATCAGTATGGCAAGCCGAAGCTGGCTACCTTACAGAACGATCCTAAGGCCATGCAGGTTTATACGGTCAGAAATAACTTATACTCCAAGCTGGATAACTTCGGCTATTCGGAGATGCCTGCAGAAGCTTATGAACAGTGGTTAAGCTCGGTGAATAACGAGAAGTCGAAAAAGGAGCATGCAACAAGAAAATCCGAACTGCTCAATACACTTAAAAAAGAGGATCAGTAATGAAGCGTATTATCTTACTCTTACTTCTTAGCAGTTGTGTATTTATGTCCTGTAATAGATATACTTCTTATAAACTTTACAATGATCGTAAGTTACACCTAATCAAAGCGCCTAAAAAGGGAGAGCAAATCGTCACTCGAAAACCTGTTAAAAAGAAAAACTTTATCAAGCCGGTGATCGATACGACGACCAGGTTTTATGAAGAAGCATATCTGGAAATGAAAGGCATGCTTGAAGGTTCTGATCTGTCTTTCAAACGTGCTGTATTCCTTACCGAAAACGCCTATTGGAACAATGAACTTGAGTATGAAAGGTTCTGTAGTCAGATCAGTGAATTAAGCAGTCTTTGTGAAGGAATTATGAGGTCACGGGAATTAGTCTATAACGGGGACGACGAGAACATTGTAAAAAAACATGCAGCAATCTTTTCCTTGCTGACCGATACTTTAAAGATTGCTTACGGCAATGATGTTCTTAACTATCCTTCCTTCCTGTACGACTTTGAGGATTTCTCCGGATCGGATGATTGGACAAAGATGTTTGTCACCAAGCTCATCAGCTCGCATAAAGGAAATTGTCACTCGCTTCCCTTTTTATACAAAATCCTTGCAGAAGAAATGGGTGAAGATGCCTACCTGTCTCTTGCACCCAATCATATTTACATCAAGCTTTATAATAAACAGAATGGCTGGTATAATACAGAACTGACCAGCGGAGTATTTCCGATTGATGCCTGGCTGATGGCTTCAGGGTATATTCATACCGATGCGATACGAAGTGGTATTTACATGGACACACTCGGTCAAAAGCAATCCATTGCCGTATGCATGACCGACCTGGCACAAGGATATGCTCGAAAGTACGGAAAGGATAGCAGCGATTTTGTACTCAAAGCCTGCAACACCGCATTACGTTATTATCCGAATTACATCAATGCAATCCTTCTCAGAGCAGAGACACAAAAACATCGGATGGAACAGTTGATGCAAGATCGGCAGATTCCTTATGCAGAATTGAAAACGCATCCTGAAACCCAAGTTCTTTTCGATCAACTGAAATCAGATTATGCCCGTATTCATGAGCTTGGCTATCGCAAGATGCCCGATTCGATGTATATGGACTGGCTGTTATCTTTAAAACAGGAAAAGAGTAAATACGATAACAAAAAAATCAGTACTTTTAATCCGGGAACCCACTGACCATGAAAACTAAACAAACCCTGTTTTTGATTGGCTGCCTACTGATAGCAGCAAAATCTTATTCTCAGAATCCCTATGAATCCTTGGGTGTAAAGGTAGAACCGTTAACCCTCAGTAAAGGAAAATACGTAGAATTCTTCGACAACGACATCGTCGTTCAGATCGGAACAGTCCTGTTCAATACACAGACCAATGAGATCGTAGCTTTCCTGAAAGAAGATACGCTTAGATCGGAAGCAACCCTGAAACCGGAAGTGATCAGCAGGTGGTTATCCCCTGATCCGCTGGCAAGTGAATTTCCGAGTTGGTCGCCGTATAATTACGTAAATAATAATCCGATTAGACTAATTGACCCTGATGGAAAAGCTCCATGGATTCCTGGCACAGATGGGAAACAGGTTACCTACAAAATGGGAAACGATGGGAAAATTGCCTGGAGCCCCAATGCTTCTCAGGATACAAAAACCATTGGAAATGCAATGGCTCAAAGTTCAATTGGGAGAGATTTGCTCGGCCAGCTAAACGATGCTCCTTTTCCTGTTAAAATGTCAGTTGACAATACAACGATTAAATACTCAGATGGCAATATGATGCTAGGATTTTCAGAACCCAAGATTAATCCTGCTGGTAAGATTACTGGATATGAAATGATAATATTTGGAAAGGCAATCGATGAAAAAAAGAATGCCGTATATCGTAAGGATGGTCAGATTTATTTCATGAAAGACTATACAAAGGAAGGTGTTGTCGGAGGAGTAGCAGTCCATGAAAGTACGCACATTACAGATGCTAATTCTAGACGAAGTAACGACAGTAATGATCCTGAAAAGCAGCCGAATAAAAATGAATCTAGACACCTGAATCAAATAAGACCAATGGAAGCAATACCGTCCATAAAGCCGTAGCCATGAAGAAATTTATATTTATACTGATTTTTATCTTACCAATCACTCTTTACGCCCAGTCTGGATATTATATAAGCAAGGATCGACGGGTTGACCGCACTAAAGATGATATTATTCGTTTTTTGGTTGAGAAAAAGGAGCTTTCAGGAGCAACGAGTTTGTCCTCTTACTATCCGAAAGTCTATATCAATAAGGAATTAGAATTTACTAACAATTGCAATAATGCTCTGATTGTTAAATTCGGTTCATTAGGAGATCATGCACAAGAATATTGGGGTGTAATATCTTCGATAAAGAACAAAGAGTCTATATATATAATTAAGAATAACGAATCTGCAGAGTCTCTATCGTCACAATTGCTCAATTGTGATACAGCGAGAAGCAAGGTTATTCTTTATTACATCAAGTGCGTTAAAAAGGAGAGTCCATGGATTGATCTAAGCACAGAGTAAACTGAACGATAAGTTATTGAGAACACCATTAAAGAGTCTGTGTTTTTTCTATTCTTTTCAAAGCCGAATTCAGAAGACGAAAGCCTATACTCTCAATGTGTGAGTTCATATCTCCACTTACAAGCACCTCGCTTGGTTCCTAAATAGAAAGCATGCAAAATTTAAAAATTTATTTCTTTGGTATTTTTTTATTTGCTTCTGTTAGTCTATATGGACAAGAGGTAAAATTAAAAAGGAAACGGGTAAAGATGATCGCTCAGAACGATACAATACTAACCGATTATATATGGCAGCTGTACCAATTAAAAAACGGTGATAGCATTATAGTGATCACTCCTAAAATTGTAGTGCCTCCTGATAATAGCACTTGTTCGAAAATTCGTTTACGACAAATCCGCAAGGTTAGTGATTCCGGGTACACAATTCGGCTATATCCGAATGATTTTTATATTGATGGCTTTTTAGCATTTCCTACAAGACTGAATGTGTATGAGTTTATAGGTAATTAACTGAGAGATGATTTACAAATGCGAATATTAAAGACCATAGATACTGCCATTAGTTATATCTTCATGGCACTAATAGCTACGGTGGGGCTATACCTATTATTAGACATAGGTATGATTTTAAGCGATCCAACTGAGTATAAAAATGTTCATGATTTTCCTGAGAGCACTGTTAGCTGGAAGTCAACAAGTGTAATCCTTTATACACTCAGGAACCTCGCCTTTGTCGCAATACTAGGAGCTCTTTTTTACATAGGATATAAAAAAGCTATTCACGAAAACAGTAGCAGGTTTAATTATTTATACTACGGAATAGTAATCTTTTTTTTCATGCGTTTATTTTGGGGTTACTATCAATGGACACAAACCGGTTTTGATCATTAAAATAACAACAATAAACTTCTTCGAATAAAATTTCTTTACTACCTTTTTACTAAGTAGGTTTCCGAAATATCTTTTTGTGGCTTTATGATATCGTGAATGGGTATGGGTAGTAACCCGGTCGGGCTCGAACATTACTGCTGCTTAAGAATGTATTTTATAAACGAGCATTTAGTGGTCTGATCGTGGATAAAGAGAATTAAACCTTCTACAAATGTCGACTACCCCATCCTGGCAATACGCTGTTGTTCATTCTATTTTAGTTGCTTTACCATTTTTCGTCGATCCTTAAATGTTTTCGGATTTCATTTTTTAGTTTTTCAAGAGTTGGTCTATGATGAACCCGGCTGTGGTTAAAACTGTTGTAAACACCAACAGGATCAAAATGTGGTGCATCACCTTTTTCAAAATATCCTTTGCTAAAGTCAATCATAAAAACTTCCAACTCGCCTTTTAATACTATTGCAAGATTATTACTTATGTTGGTAAATAACTCTTCCATTGTCCGCTGAATTGATGTCGGCATAAAAGGGTCACTTTTAAAATCAGAAATCAACTTCACAAATTCGGAATGTTGTCTGGTTAGGTAGATTTTATCAATGTTAATTTCACCTTTCTTTAAGTTCTTATATTTCTCAACACTATAGTCACTTTCCTTTTTCATTTCAGACGATTCTAACATCTTTAAGAATATTCGTTCTCCCGCAAGGTGTCCAACCTGCAACACTATCTTTTATTTTCTCAATAGTCTCGTTATGTCCCTTAAAGACAAATCCAAAGTCTCTTAAGGTAAGCATAACATTTATTTGAACAAGGTTTACATAGTCAAGTCCAACCTCAAATGATTGATTGTTGTTGCTTAAGGTGTGTAATAATTTTGATAAAAGTTCAGTTTGCTTTTTAATTACTTCTGTCCTTATAGGTTGAAGTATTGTAGCTCTCGCTCTTCTATAGGTCAAGATTGCAACAACTGTTCCTGTCCCAACAAAAAAAAGCGTAAAGACATCTTTTAGCCAACTTATGTTTCCCTTTATATAGTCAATCATTTTGCATGTCTGTTTCTTGTAGTTAGTTGAAGTTGCACTTTTGTCAAAGTATACCACTACATCTCGGTGTAAAACGTAAATGATCCGAGTAATCTACAAGATCATCGCTATAAACAAAGCTAGCTTATACCAAGCTTTTCAAATAATATTCGATTTCTCTTCTGTGCATCATTTAGAACTTTCTCATATGGCAATACTTCTAAATAGGCCTTATAGTATTGGCTTTTAACTGTAAAATAACCCAACTTGTCTGGAGTCTCTATATATTCTCGATTACGTAATATACGCTCCAAAGATGGTGTTATATCGCAAACGATATACACATAGAATGGAGTATTTGGATCCACGTTAATTAGCCTACCGGTACGATCCTTTACTTTTCCTGCAAGTATGGACTCAATATATTTTTCACATTGCTCCATAGGATTTTGCTCCGAGTCGTAATCTTGAAAATCGTTTCTCTGAGGCTTCTTAAATTCAACTATTGTAAATGAGTTGTGTGGAGCTCTTTTGTCTTCTGAAAATGCTAAAGCATCATTGTAAATCAATAAATCAGTTCTATCAGCACTATCTACTTCAATATTTGTTATTTTCTCAAATTTTTTATCTGATGCTAAAAATGAGTGGTATGTTAATCTTTCATCAATTAGCCATAAATTCTGATTCTCTGCAAGAACTTCGTCGGAAGTGGTTCTTATTGGAAAGAAAATGTTGTGTATAAGATTTTCATCTTTAAATTTTGAAGAAGTACTAATACTTATAAATTCATCCAGTAGATCAATTACTGTCTTTCTATGTACCACATATCTAGCCAAATCTATTTGGCCTACTTCATTAAATTGTGTCAAGAATTTCTCATACCTATTCTTATACTCGTCAAGATTTTGAATGTCTTTACCTTCTTCAAGAAGCTTTACCCCTTCTTCTTTAACTTCAATTTTCCAATTCGCTTCTATTTTATATAGTTCAACATCCAGCTTTTGTTTGTTTAAACCTGGCGATAACTTCTTTACTTCATCAAGTTTGTTATTGAAAACAGCCCGATATTGCGGCAACTCATCATTTATAATAGGACGATAGTTGTCAATTTTCTCTTCTCTTACACTTGAAAGGTAATCAGACAACATCTCTTCAACCTTCTCTACTGCGCTGTTCCTAATTTTTGACAGACTTATTTCTTGAATCAAAGTTAATTCCTCTTCGTCTTCTTCGATAGGAAAGTTAAATCCAACACGCTCCATATCCACATGCTCGTCCAAGAAATCGCTGACAATATAAACTTGATAATAAAATTGATTATCACCGTCTTTAATTGAATACTTTCCTAAATCAGGAATTTTGCTAATTAAACCTTCTTCTTTTACGCTTCTGTGGTGAGCACAATAGTAGATTTTATGGCTTTGAGATTTATAACTTTTAGTGAGATAAAGAGTAAACGTGCTATCTGAAATATCAAAATTATCAGATTGGATTTCCTTTTGGAATTCTGTATTAAATAGCGTTGTACAATTTACCTCAAAATTATTTTGGTTACGGACAATTATTTCAGGCGCACTATTTTCTATAAAGTATAATAAAAAATGACTAACTAATTCTCTTGCAATTTGCATTAGATCGTTTGGAACATTCTTTTGATACTCATCTCGATACTCGCTTAATAATAATTTCGTTGTGCGCTCATGGTTTTGAGGTGCTTCATCTTCAGTGTAATCATGTATCCCTTCCTTAGTATTCTTATATTCAAAATGCCGTCGAAGCAGTTTGTCATTATCAATATAGTTACTTGAAACGATGATTTTCTTAAACGCTTTTAAACATACAAAGCGACCTATACCCTTACCTCCTATGTCAATCTTATGATCAGTATCGGCTTCAATAAAATAATTCATGTTTTCATCATTGAAGCCCACACCATTGTCAATTATTTCAATGGAGTGAATAGGGTATTGATCTATTTCTTTTAACTCTTTTAATATATCTGCCCGACCATTTCTAATTAGATTTACGATAATTCTACCATTAACTGTCTGTAACTTTGATAATTCACTGATAGAATGAATGGAATTGCTAATGGCTTCGTAAAGCGGTAACAAGGGTTTAGTTCGCGGCAGTGAAGTATTACGAACTTTATTAGCAATATTACTCTTAGGAAGTAAGTCTAAAGTTGTAGACATATTAATGATATTTGTTAGAGAAACTATTCCCAGAATCCTTTTTTCTTAAACCCCTGATAACTGGCCCTTCTACCGTTCCGTCTTGCATCTAGTTTATGGATTCGATCGTGCTCAGCTTGGTTACGAAATACATATAGGTTATCAGGATGATTGTTTCCTTTATCTCGATCTTTATGATGTACAACTTCACCCGGTTTGAGAGATCTTCCCAGTTTAGTTTCCGCAGCCCACCTGTGAACAGGTCTGTTACTATCCTTGTATCTCTTATACCCTCTATCATCAGTATACTTATTTGAGAATATTTCAGATATAAAGTCGAAAAAGCCCATGATGTTCAGTTTATAGTTGATGCCAATTTAATGTTTTATATTCTCACTTCAATCAGACAATTACCTTTCTTTACCAACTCTTTACTAAGAAGGTCTCTGAAATATCATTTTGAGGCTTCTTGATATAAGGAGATACCATAGGTCGTAGCTCAACTTGGGCTCGAACCTACGCATCATTAAATCAGAAAACTTTTTAAAAAATCAATGGTATTTGCAATTTTTTCCTGTACATCTTTTGAATCAGATATTTTACCATGCTCACCAAAGTTTCTGATTATTACGTTCTTATGGTTGTTAAAGGTTTCTTCATTCAAATCATCTTCTATAAGACGCATAACATATTCTTCCCTTGGATACTGTTCAACTTTATATGGTACTTTATAGAGTTTTGCATATGGCATCAGGAATTTTTCAGGATCGTGTCCTCTACTCCTAATTTCCTGAATTACAGTTTCATCTATGACTGTTCCTGCCCAATGTTGTCCTTCCGCTTTTCCATGAGCCTGCACTAATCCTAATCCATATACAGAATTGATATTATACACGCCTGCATTTCTCTCCAAAAACTCTACATATTCTATCTCACCATAAACTAACGATCCTCTAGCAGGAAAAGTAAAGTCGTTTGTCGTCCAATTAAATTTATACGCAACTTGAAGAAGTTCAATTAGAGCTTTTTCCGAATCATCATTTGTCCAGAAAACTATCGTGTCGGAGAAATTAATACAATTTATATTTGATTCTGAAAGGTCTCCTATCACACCTCTTGACGCTTCCTTGGTTTTACCTAAAGATAACGCAGACTCAATATCTCGAAAATTAAACTCCATGACCTTTCTCTGACCAATCGAATCATTATTTTCGATAAATTGTTTAAATCCTAAATAATCAAAATAGGCGATGAACTTTTTCATGTTTTAATTTATCTAACTAGATTTGTTCTCAATCAAATTGCTCAACTCGTTTAAACTGTAATAACTGCCATTTGTATTCCTTCTATGTAACATTTTGTGACAATTAGAGCACACTAATGCTAAGTCTTCAATTCTGGTTATGCGCTTGCCATTTCCAGCTATTGGAGTAATATGATGGCATTCGATAAAACCAGTACCATGAGCCCCATAGATTAGTTGAAAATCAAATCTACAGACTTCACAAATCAATGTATTATTTAAAATTGCAATTTTCTTTTTCTGTGCTATGACGATTGGGTCTCGTTCAAAATATTTATGTCTTCCGAGTTTATACTTTTCCTCGCCTTCTACGACACCCTCTATTTGCTCTGATAGAAACATTTCTTTTTGAATTTTATTAATCCGTTTTATCTGCTTGTCTGTTGATGAAAACAGATTCCAAAGAAATTTCTGTTTGTCATTTTTCGTAACGAATGTGTTTGATGGTTTAAATGGTTTAATAAGGTCGATATCGCATGTCCAGCCTCTATTAGGTTGCTGAAAATTTAATTGTGTCGGCTTTGGAATAGGATTAGAGTCTTTAGCCACTACAACCATCTGTCTTTTATAGGGATGAGAACTACCATCATCAATTAAGTCATCATTGATTGGCGTTACAATATGTGTTAAATAAGTGTTGGGGGAAGCAATAGCCTTGTTTTTAATGGTTTGGAATAATAAAATTAGCTCATTTACATTAGGCTTTAGAGCACTAGTTTTTCCCATGTTGGCACGACCTCTGGCCCAGTTAAGGTAGAATATATCGCCAACTTCGACGTCCATATACGCCCATCCATTACCTCCTTCTCTCCTGACATTTTTAATCCAAAGAAGATCATCATATTCAAATCCTTCGTCTGAATTTTTCTTAGAAGCTTCCATATGAAAGTTTAGTTTTCTGAATATACTTAATGGCACAAATCTTTAATGATTTTAATTCGGTTTCTTTTACCACCCCTTTACTAAATTGACTTCTCTAATAACAAAAATGCCCTTCCGATATATCGGAAGGGCATTTTCTTTATTACTGTAGTGGCCCCGGCGGGAATCGAACCCACATCAAATGTTTAGGAAACATCTATTCTATCCGTTGAACTACGGCGCCGTTGAATAAATATAAACGGATGCAAAAATTCTATCAACACACAAACCCATTATCATATCAGCAAAACCAAATGTGACCCCTACAGGAATCGAACCTGTACCATGAGAACCGGAATCTCATATTCTATCCATTAAACTAAGGAGTCGAAAAAGAAAAATACTATCGAACGCCTGATCCGTTAGTTACTTTTGGCGTAGGATGCACAAAAGCCAGGCTCCCATCAGCATTCGCCGCCATCAATATCATTCCCTGCGATTGTATCCCCTTGATTTCTCTTGGCGCCAAATTTACTAAAATACTTACTTGTTGCCCGATAATTTTTTCGGGCTCGTAGTATTCCGCTATTCCCGAAACGACTGTACGAACATCGATTCCTGTATCAACACTCAGCTTTAGTAATTTTTTGGTCTTCGCTACTTTCTCTGCCGCTACGATCGTTCCTACCCGAATATCCATCTTACTGAAATCTTCGAAGGAAATATTTTCCTTTGCAGCTTCTGCGCTCGCTGCAACATTCTCATTTTGTTTTCTGCTCGCTTCCAATTTTTGCAATTGTTTTTCGATGGCTTCGTCCTCAATTTTATCAAACAACAATCCGGGCTCCGATAGTGTGTGCCCTGTTTTTAACAATTCGGCGGAACCGGCATCCTCCCAGCTTGCTCCCGAAAAATTCAGCATTGCCGACAAACGTCCGGATGTGAACGGAAGAAAGGCTTCCGATAAAATGGCAAGGTTTGCGGCAATCTGCAAACCGGTATTTAATATCGTTTTAACTCTTGCCTCATCGGTTTTTATCAGCTTCCAGGGTTCGGTATCTGCCAGGTATTTATTTCCCAAACGGGCTAAGCTCATCAATTCGGAGAGGGCTTCGCGAAAACGAAAGGCCTCAATAGAAGCGGCTATTTTTTCGGGGAATAATTTTAGTTCTCCGATCACGTCCTCATCATATCCGCTCAGCTCTCCCCGCTCCTGAACTTTCCCTTCAAAATATTTCTGACTCAGCACCATCACCCTGTTTACAAAATTACCAAAAATCGCCACAAGCTCGTTATTGTTTCTTGCCTGAAAATCTTTCCATGTAAAATCATTGTCCTTGGTTTCCGGAGCATTGGCACAAAGGGTATATCGCAAAATATCCTGCTTATCTTTAAACTCCTCCAAATACTCATGCAACCATACCGCCCAGTTGCGCGAGGTGGAAATTTTGTCGCCTTCTAAATTTAAAAATTCATTTGCCGGAACATTATCGGGTAAAATATAATCACCATGAGCCATTAAAATTCCCGGAAAGATGATGCAATGAAAAACGATATTATCTTTCCCGATAAAATGGATCAGGCGCGTGTCTTTATCTTTCCAATATTTCTCCCAGTCGGGAGTTAGTTCTTTCGTTGCAGAAATATACCCGATGGGCGCATCGAACCAAACGTACAAAACTTTTCCTTCGGCATCTTTCAGAGGAACTTTGACACCCCAGTCCAGATCGCGTGTCATTGCACGTGGCTGTAGGCCCTGGTTTAACCACGACTTACATTGCCCGAAAACATTGGCTTTCCATTCTTTGTGCGAATCGACATATTTTTCGATATCCGCTTGCATGCTATCGAGCGGAAGAAACCAGTTTTTTGTTTTCTTCATCACCGGCGCTTCTCCGCTAAGTGTAGAGCGGGGATTAATTAAATCGGTGGGATTTAACGTAGAGCCGCATTTTTCGCATTGGTCGCCGTAGGCATTTTCATTCGAACATACCGGACAAGTTCCTATAATATATCGATCGGCTAAAAACTGGTTTGCTTTTTCGTCGAAGTATTGTTCATTTATTTCTTCTTTAAAAATTCCTTTGCTGTATAAATTCAGAAAAAAGTCCGAAGCGGTTTCATGGTGGATTTTGTTGGATGTCCGGGAATAAATATCGAAAGAGATTCCAAATTGTTTAAAAGAATCCCCCATCATTTTATGGTATTTATCTACCACCCCCTGCGGACTCACTCCTTCTTTTTTTGCTTTTATGGTAATGGCTACACCATGCTCATCCGATCCGCAAATAAATTTCACATCTCTTTTTCTTGCACGAAGATAACGCACGTAAATATCCGCAGGCAGATAACATCCCGCCAAATGACCGATATGTACCGGACCATTTGCATAAGGCAATGCGGCTGTAACGGTATATCGCTTAAATTCCTTTTTCAAAACGCTGCTTTAAGATTTTATTTTTAATTTGCCAAAGATAATGCTAATCACATGAAAGTCCCATCGTATTTAAAAAAAGGTGATAAAATCGCTCTCATCAGCACAGCCCGAAAAATTGATGAAGGCAGGCTGATGCCCGGCATCGAGCTGTTAAGAAATCGGGGACTAAAGGTTATTATCGGTAAAAGCATTGGCTCGGAAGATCATCAATATGCCGGCAATGATGCTCTTCGTTCCGAAGATTTTCAACATCAGCTTGATGACCCGGATGTTAAAGCCATTTTGTGTGCCAGAGGAGGCTATGGCTCGATGCGCATCCTGGATTCAATCGATTTCGAAAAGTTTCGCTCAAATCCCAAATGGATCTGCGGCTTCAGCGATGCAACAACTATTCATATTCATCTTCAGCAAGTACTTCAAATCGCCAGCATTCATTCCAACATGCCCGGCCTTTTTCCTGAATCTCCGGAAGGGCATAGTAGTACAGAAACTTTATGCGGAGCTTTATTCGGAGAAGACCTGATATACACATACAAGCATCAGCATTTTTATAAAGCCGGGAATTGCGAAGGAATTGTGGTCGGAGGAAATCTCTCTTTGATTTATGCTTTGCAGGGAAGCGTCTCGGATCTCGATACTTCCGGAAAAATTTTATTCATTGAAGATCTCGACGAATATTTATATCATATCGACCGCATGATGTTAAGCCTGGATCGCGCAGGAAAATTAAAGAAATTAAAAGGGCTTATTGTCGGTGGCATGACCTCGATGAAAGACAATGCCGTTCCTTTCGGAAAGAATGCAGAAGAAATTATCTGGGAGTATGCGTCAAAATATAACTATCCGGTATGTTTCGATTTTCCGGCCGGCCATATCGACGATAATCGTTCCATACGCCTGGGAACCCGGGCTACACTGGAAATTGACGATGCCGGTATCCGTTTTATACAAAAAGCCTGAAGAATATTTCAGCTGAAATTATTTTTTATCGATGCTGTATTTCCCCGGACCGATAAACATCAACCCTAAAAAAACCACGCCCATTTTAATCGCATGTGCTGCTTCCATAATTCCCTGCCCTTTGTAGATGTGTGAAAGAGAAGCAATGGTCATGGTGCAAAGTAAAAAGAAACAGGCCGGACGAAAAGCAACTCCGAGAATCAAAAGTATCGCCCCTGCAAATTCCGATAAAGCAGCGAGCAATCCCCAGGCTACCGGAAAAAAATCGATTCCCAGGTAAGCCATATTATTACCCAGGCTTTCCCAGCGGCTTACACCGCCGATAATTTTAGGATAGCCATGAAGGATATACATAATTCCTAAACCGATACGCATCAGGAGCAGGGCTGTGTTTTTATAATTTCCGAGTGAAGAAAGAATCATAGGTTTTAAGGTGTGGCCGGCCGGGCCGGATTTACTTTTTATTTTTGCGTCAACATACGAGCCGGTAGCATTGAAAATCCCATCGGTCTGAAAATTTCGACTGTACTGTTAGGGGTTTTTGTACGTTGGTAATTACTTTTTGTTTCATTGATAAATAGCTCCGCCGCAGCTATCACGTGAAGCACCTGTTACCGAGCTTAAACAATTTACCTCATTACGTAATCGCAGCACACCTAAGAAAGCAAAGATTAATGCCTCCTTAAATTCAATAAGAGTTGTTTCGGGAATAATAAATTCATGTTTCGAATAATGCCGGATGCGTTCCATCAGATAGGTATTATGAGTGCCACCGCCACTTACCAGAATTTTTAATTTCTGTTGATGATTGTCATTGATGCCTTCACAATCCCTGGCAATTTGTTTTGCCGTATGTTCGGTACAGGTTGCGATCGTATCCGGCAGATTGATTTTATATTTTTTAATCAATGGAAACACTTTTTGTACAATCCACTCTTTCCCAAGTGATTTAGGAAAGCTAAAACTGTAATAATCGAGCTGATCAAGTTCCGATAAAAGTTCCGGATGCACTTGTCCTGAGCGGGCAATATTGCCATCTTTATCATAATCTTTAGCTAAATCGCGTGCATAATGATTTAACAAGATATTTGCAGGGGCAATATCAAAAGCCAGGCGACTATTATTCTTTTCGAAAGAGATATTGGCAATACCACCGATATTTAAACAGGCATCGTATTCGGAAAACAATAGACGATCTCCGACAGGGACCAGGGGAGCACCTTGTCCACCCAGTGCAATATCCACTGTTCTGAAATCACAAATGGTCTGAATGCCGGTAAGAGCAGCAATAACAGAACCCTTTCCGATCTGTAAGCTTAATTTGTTTTCGGTTTGGTGAAAGATGGTATGGCCATGCGATGCAATAAAATCGGGCTTTAAGCTATGCTCATGAATAAATTTATTCAGCTCTCCGGCAAAATATTCTGATAAATGCACATCAAACAATGCCAGCTCTTCTGCCGAATAGTTTTCGGCATTCAACAGTTTACTTTTACGGGAATGATCATAAAGAACACAACGGGTGTGCTTAATCTGAAAAGACCATCTGTTTTTTTCAAGCTTAAATTCACAATAAGCCATATCCAGACCATCGAGCGAAGTACCCGACATCAGGCCAATACCCTTATAGGATTCCATCCTTTAAATTTAGGAAAGAGCAGCGGAATAAAAAATTAATTGAGGAATAATTTACCTGGAACATACCTATGCATATTAATATCTATAATGCCCGTATAAAATGGTTATTCATAATAGGCAGGTATAATACGAACAAAGTCTCACCGTATGATGAGACTTTGTTCGTATTTCTAAAAAAAAGAAATTATCGGATGGCTACACGCTGAGCAGCTTTCTTTCCGTTGTAGTTTAATTCTACCAGGTATAAACCTTTCGAAATATTTGAAAGATCTATAGAGGTTAACAATAAACTTTGAGTAGGGTAGGTTTCTTCAAAAACGATTCTTCCTGTCATATCATACACACGTACATTTGAAGTACCTTCCACATTCGCACGGATATAGAATGTTCCTTCGGACGGATTTGGATATACACGTAAAGCATTTTGATCTGCTTTCGTAAATCCTATATCCGTAGTTGTTGTATCCGGCTGACGTACAGAACCCCATTTAAAAATACCACCTACTGTAGAACTGGTGTTAAATCCACCTGACCAACCGTTGTCGATATCGTTAAACTGGATTGAAGTATGTTGAATTTTATCAATATAAATCCAGGTTGCACCCCCATCTTCGGTATATGCAGAACCCAATCCACCCGTATTAAAATTTGCAGAAGTTACAAACCAGGTATCGGTTGTTCCTTTTACATACGCAATAGCATTACGGTTGAAAATGCCTGCTGAAGAAGAATCTCTTTCGGTTGTCCAGGTAATACCCCCATCGGTAGTTGCAATAATTGCATCCACCGCATTAGCAGTATTAAGGAGAATTGCTTTTCCGTTCATTTTATCTTTGAAAGCCAACGAAGGTATGAATGTAGTAGCAGTGCTGTCATAAGGAGTTGATCCAATATCCCAGGTTAAGCCTAAATCGTGGCTTACCAACATACGTCCATAGTTTGTAGAATACCAGATCGAGCTGTCAAACGCAGTAAAATAACCTACCGTACCATATTCATCAGCTGCAATCGGAGCTGCAATATTTGCTTGTGGGATTCTGGTCCAGCTTGCACCTGCATTATCAGTTGTATAACCTTCAAAATAACCACCTTCCGGGTCACCTATGGCAACGCCGTTCATAGCATCGAAGAAATGCACAACATTAATAAAAGACGCATTGGCAGTAAAAGTCCCCGCGGAAACTTTCGCCCAGGTAGCACCACCGTCGGTAGTTTTATATACACCCTGAGTTGCAATACCCGATGCAGAGCCCGGATATACCGATGCATAAGCAGTGTCTTTATCTATTGCCGAGATATTCGCTAAACCGTGTGAAGCGATTAAGCCTGTGGCATTAACTTTCCCCGGTAACCAGGTTGCGCCGCCATCGGTAGTAACTGTATAATCTCTGATGGTTGCGCCGCCTCCGGAACCATCGTAGGCAACAGCCCAAACAACATTAGAGTCAACAACATCAAAGTCGTTAATTCCTCTGCTTGCTGCTGCAAATCCTGAATTTTGCACATGCCATGCTTGCTGAGCGTTCGCTGCAAATGCTGTTAATGCGCATACAGATAGTAATAGTAGTTTTCTTTTCATAATAATGTAATGTCTAAATAATTAAGATTTCGAATATAAATAAAAATCATTGAATCGGTCTTTTTTTACGACACAAATCGTTCCAAATGTAACAAAATTGCTAAAAATAAAAATATTATAGTACTATGTATTGCATAGTATTATAATTTACATATATCTTTGTATCATGATAGTAGAAAATACACAAGTTCAGATGAGAAAGGGGATTCTCGAGTACTGCATCCTCTCCATCATATCGCATGGTGAGATCTATGCCTCTGACATTATCGAAGAATTACGGAAAGCACGCCTTCTGGTAGTTGAAGGGACTTTATACCCTTTATTAACCCGCTTAAAAAACAATGGGTTGCTAAGCTACAACTGGATAGAATCAACCGCAGGGCCGCCCCGCAAGTATTATCAGTTAACACCTGCCGGGGAAGCAGTACTCAAAGAATTACACAAAACATGGGCAGATCTGGAATATGCGGTAACCGCGGTACAGTCGCTCCATAAAAATAAAGAATCATCAGAAGACAAAAAATAAAAAACCAATGAACAAGACCATCATTATTAACATCAGCGGAATCATCTTCCATATTGAAGAGGATGCATACGATCTGTTAAAGATCTATATGAGTGATGTCAAAAAACATTTCAGCAAATCGGAAGATAGCTTTGAAATTGTTACCGATATCGAAAACCGCATTGCCGAAATGTTTACGGCAATTCTAACGAAAGAAAATAAACAGGTTATTGTATTAAACGAGGTTGAGCGGGTTATTGCTCAAATGGGTAAAATCAGTGATTTTGAATCGGAAGAAATTTCGGAAGATTCGTTTTCCGAACAAACTCATTCGGCTACAAAACGCTTGTACCGTAATCCCGATGATAAGATACTGGGTGGGGTATGCTCTGGAATCGCGGCCTACTTCGGTACCGATCCATTATGGATTCGTTTAGGGCTTGCTTTATCGATTGTCTTTTTCGGAACGGGAATATTACTTTATATCTTATTATGGATTATTATGCCGGAAGCAAAAACCCGTGCCGAAAAATTAGCGATGCGTGGAGAGAAAGTAACTATCGAAACCATTAAGAAATCGGTTGAAAAAGAATTGGGGGATGCGAAAGCAAATTTTAATGGAACTGATCAGATTAAAGGTGTTATACAAAATATTGTAGAAGCTGCAGGGACGCTATTAAAAGTCTTGCTAAAAATATTCGTTAAACTGATCGGTTTATTTTTATTGTTCCTCGGGTTAAGTTTTGGGATTGCAGTTATTGTACTCACACTGGCCGGATTAGGATATATCGATGCGCATGTCCCGGGCGATTTTCCTCTCAATATTTTTGAACCGGGTATGCACGACATTGCTTTTATCAGTTGGTTTGTTGTATGTATTGTTCCCGTGCTGGCATTAATAATGTTATCCATTCGCATTGTCTTTAACACGAAAGCCCTTAATAAAACAAGTGCCTTAAGCTTGTTGGGAATATGGATTTTCGGAGTATTTACGGCAGGATATTTAACCGTACGAACCCTGGATAATTTTTCTGAAGTAGGACGTTTAAAACAAACTACACAAATCGATCCGGTTAAGAATAATACTTATTACCTGCTTACGAATAAAAATCCGGAGCGCTACGGGAACTATACAGAAGATTCGGCAAGCACACGTAAGTATGGCTTAAACGGAAAAGTAATTGTTAAATCGGACGGACATAGAATACTATTTGATAACATCGATATGAGTATAGAACGTAGTTACGATGATCAAATGCGGTTAATTACCATATACAGTGCGCGTGGGGAAGACGATTACAGTGCGGTACAATCGGCAGAAGCCATTGAATATAAATTCCTGCAGGAAGATTCCGTACTCTTATTTCCCAATCATTTCGACCTGCGAAAAAATACACAATGGAGGGATCAAAAAATAAAACTAACATTACTCGTTCCCGAACAAACCAAATTAATTATCGACGATCGTGTAGATGCGTTCATACACAATATCAGTTCATGGAAATGTGAGCGTAATGCTTTCCGTCAAACTTCCTGGATTATGAATAAAGACGGGCTCGCTTGTAAAGAAGAAGAAAAAGAGGCCGATCCGGTACTTCAATAAAAATACCCTGTCGATCACATATAGATTTACAATGCGTCTTGTTCTCTATATCGGCAGGGTTACAAAAACCTCCTCACATATATTGACTAAAAAAGTAAGGGGGTTTCTCCTTACTTTTTTCATAAAAAATATTATTTACTGTTTTCTTTAGAATACTGATAATCCGCGCTGCTTGCATCCGCGTCATCCGTGTTCTATTTTTTCAAAACGTTGATTATATCTATTACTTCCACTTGTGTCTTTTGTATTTTGTTTTATTGGAACGCGGATAACGCGGATTTTCAAACGCTGATTGTAATTTATTTTTAACTATTTATATTCTTTCTATGGTTATCGAAAACTTTTCTTCTGAATTCAGGTTTTGTACCGAAGTTTAGTAATAGTCCTACTTCTATATGAGTCGCCCTCAAATAATTAATAAGTTGAAACTCAAATTCTTTAACAATCACTTCTGTAGCTTTTAATTCGAGTATTATTAGGTTATTCACTATTAAATCTGCATAATACTCACCTACTACTACATTTTTATAATAGACTTTTATTTGTTTTTGTGCTTCTACTTGAAAGCCCCGGTTCTTCAATTCTAATAAGAGTGCGTTTTGGTAAACCTTTTCAAGAAAACCATAACCTAATTCATTATAAACATCATAAAATGTTTTTATTATTTGGTCGGTTAGTTCTTTGTGTAACAACTCCATATTCATTGTTATTTATTTGAACCCATGATAACGCGGATTTTCAAATACTGATTATCCGCGCTGCTTGCATCCGCGTCATCCGTGTTCTATTTTTTCAGAACGTTGATTATTTATTCGAGTAAATGTTATACGAGACTAATCAAGACCTGATTTTTATCGACCTTATCGGAAGCATTTACTTTAATCGCTTTGACAATACCATCGGCAGTTGCTTTGATAATATTTTCCATTTTCATGGCTTCCAATACCAATAAATTGTCTCCTTTTTTGAAAACCGTGCCTTCTTCCACCAAGATACGAAGTACTAATCCGGGCATAGGAGCTTTTATCTCGTTTAATTTTTTGACGTTGAGACTATCCATCCCCAATTGCTTTAACAAAGCATCAAACTGGTCTTTCAGCTCGATACGATAGGGATTATTGTTTACCTGAATGATAGCGGTTTTTGTTTCTTTATCCAATTGGATCAATTCCGCATTGTAAGAACGATTGTCTTTCAATACATGAAATCTTCCTTTAGCCAATTCCTGAATATCAATTTGAACCGAAGAGCCGTTAACTGTGATCACCTCTTTCTTTACATTGATATCGAATGTATATTGATTATTAACTTTTGCGTGATACATACAGTAAAAATATAAAATTAATTCGTCATCACATATTTCAGGATATTCGCTCCCATTTTCAGCGCTTTTTCATGCATTTCGGGACTGTCGGAAGGATAGGTTCCTATATCTTCCCATCCATTTCCTAAGTCGCTTTCATAATCGTAAAAGCAAACTAAACGTCCTTCATAA
This sequence comes from uncultured Sphingobacteriaceae bacterium, assembly GCA_964454645.1. Classification (GTDB taxonomy): domain Bacteria; phylum Bacteroidota; class Bacteroidia; order Sphingobacteriales; family Sphingobacteriaceae; genus CAYVTM01. Next base: position 45,924 of record CAYVTM010000008.1, read on the forward strand.
ATTAATCCGAAACCTTGCGGGCGTTTATCATCGTGCTCATGAATCTTGGGAAGCCCGTTCGGAAAGGTATAAGCCTGCTTATAGACAGGATGTGAGAAAGGCAGTTCCACAAAATCCAATTCCGGAAAAACTTTTTTCATGGCAAGGCGAAAATATTTATCCATACCATAATTATCGCAGGCATGCAGGAATCCGCCGGCCATTAAATAATTCCGCAGGTTTTGTGCCTCCTGATCGGAAAATACAATATTACCATGACCTGTAAGAAATACATAGGGATAATTATAAATCTCAGAACTACCCGGCTCAACCAATGCTTCTTCGGGATCAATATTGGTCTGAATATTTTTATTGCAATAGCGAATAAGGTTTGTTAATGCGGTACGGCTGGAATACCAATCACCTCCTCCGTTATATTTCATACGGGCAATACGGTAGGATGGCTGTTGTGCGAAAGATAAACCGACAAAGCTATACATCAACAAAAGCGTGCATACTGAGCGAATCCATGCATTTTTTTTTCTATGTAATACTATACTTTTCATTTCGATCGGTTCAAATAATTTACTTCGAAGCAAGCCTGCAGCCCGGCGGTCTCCGTTCTTAAACGGCTTTCTCCCAAACTTATTGGTATAAAATTATTTTTTAAAGCTAATTCTATTTCTTCGGGAGAAAAGTCCCCTTCAGGCCCGATCAGAATAGTATTAGATATAGCTTTTACGATTGTTGATTTCTCTCCTTTTTCGCAATGCGCTATTCCTTTAAAACCTTGTATATCTTTTGTCACAAAAGCTTTGAAAGGTGCAGCTTCATTTAATTTCGGATGATACGCTTTCAGGCTTTGTTTCATTCCCGCTTCAATAATTTTATTGGCACGGTCCATTTTAATTTCTTTTCTTTCGGATCGATTACAGATAACCGGCGTGATTTCATCGATACCGATTTCGGTAGCTTTTTCCAAAAACCATTCGGTACGTTCGATATTTTTAGTAGGAGCAATTGCGATATGCAAGTAATGGTTGCGCTTCCCATACTCACGTTGCGACTCCAATACCTCCACTATACAGCGTTTCGGATGATCATCGAGGATATGCGTTTTAAAAAAACCGCCTTTGCCATCCAACAAATAAATAAAATCTCCTTTTTGTAAACGAAGTACTTTTATACAATGTTTACTTTCTTCTTCAGATAAAGTATAGATAGCATTGTTAATATCGGGAGTATAAAACAGGTGCATGACATTATCTTTATTCTTCAGATTTGTTGGGTTCTTTTTCAAGCAGAGTCATTTTCACCGACTCAATATTATTTTTTTTCTTCTGAAGGACAGTAAATTTATATCCGCCAAAATCTATTTCTTCATTAATATCAGGAATTTTTTCAAAAATACTATTCATCAAACCTGCAACAGAATCGTACTCATCTTCTTCCGGCAATGGTATCGGTAAGGATTCATTCACATCGCTGATGGCCGAAAGAGCATCAACAACAAATTCCTTCTCCGAAACAACAATTACCTTGGGTTTCTCTTCATCATGTTCATCCTGAATCTCTCCTACCAGTTCTTCGATAATATCTTCCATAGTTACTAAGCCCGATGTACCACCGAACTCATCCAATACTATAGCGATATTAGGGTTCTTTTTATTTCTTAATTCGGTAAGCAACTCCGCTATACGCTTCGATTCGGGGATGAAATATACCGGACGAAGCAAATCTTTAATCTGCAATTCCGAAACATTCTGAATTTGAATCAGGATATCTTTTACATGTACAAAGCCTACAATCTCATCGATGCTTCCCTTATAAACCGGCATACGGGTATAGCCTTCATTAATCATATACCTTATAAATTCTTTGTAGGGTGTATTTATTTCAACCGCCATAATCGAAGTGCGGGGCACCATGATTTTCTTCACGGTACGATCGTTAAAATCGAATACGTTTTTTATAAGTTCATGTTCGGATGAATCGAGTGCGCCACTTTCTTTCCCTTGATCGAGTAATAACTGAAGCTCTTCTGAGGTGTGCACTTCGTGTCCATGAATGGGAGATATTCCTGCTTTTTTCAAAATCGCATTTGCTAATCCGTTCAATACAAAAATGAAGGGGCGGAAAATATGATAGAAAATATTCAGTGGGATAGAGATAGCAAAAGTTGTAGATACCGGGCGTTGAATGGCTAATGACTTAGGTGCTAATTCACCAAAAACAATATGCAGGACAGTAATGACTGCAAATGCGATAGGGAAAGATATTTGATGAGCCAATTCGGGATCAATGTTCAATCCGATGAAATCCATAAACTGAATTATCATTGCCGAAACAACCGATTCGCCGACCCACCCCAAACCTAAGCTGGCTAAGGTTATTCCGAGCTGTGTTGCAGAAAGATAGGCATCGAGGTGTTTAATAATATATTTGGAAGTACGTGCGGTTCGATTTCCGGTTTTGGCTTTCAGTTCTACCTGTGATGCACGAACTTTAACAATAGCAAATTCTGCTGCAACGAAAAAACCGTTTAGCAGAACTAAAAAAATTGTTAATAAGATGTCAAAAAGCATGATAATGGTTTATGGCTTTCAAACGAAGATACTAAACTTTCTGCTTAGAGAATCTTTGCCTGATAAAAGTAACGAAAACGGGTATCATACTTACAAGAATTATTCCTACGACGATGTATTCGAGATAGTCTTTAACAACGGGGACAGACCTGCCTAAAAAATAGCCGGCTAAAATCATAGATGCCGCCCAAACTACCGCTCCTATTATATTGTACGCAACGAATCTTCTGAAATCTATTTGTACAACCCCCGCAATAATCGGAGCAAAAGTGCGGATGATAGGAATGAAGCGGCCCAGGATCAATGCCATTGCACCATGTTTCTTATAGAACTCATCCGCCATGTGCACATATTTTTTCTTGAACAATAAAGTATCATCCCTTTTAAAAAGGACAGGCCCCGTTCTTCTCCCGAACCAATACCCTACAAAATCTCCCAATATGGCTGCAATCATAACAGATATCAGAAGCAGATAAATAGAAACATTAAAGACACCCCGCTCACCAAGTCTTACCGCTTCTTCGGAAGATGCGCATAGCAGTCCGGCGATAAACAACAAGGAATCTCCCGGCAGAAAAAAGCCAAAAAACAGTCCGGTCTCAGCAAAAATTATCATCAACAGAAGGGTTAAACCGCCATAATTAATGATACTTTCGGGGTTAATTATTGTCTTAATAAACTCTATAATGTTTTCCATTTTTTGTATTTGGTCGAAAGTACGTTTTAATTTTAAATTAAAGAATTGATGCGATCAATTCGGGCATAATACCAAATACAAGTAACGCCGCAGTACCAAGAATCAGAACGATACGGGTATTCAGATCCAGACTCACTTTTTCTTCCGTTTCGCTTTCCTTCATATACATAGCAATAATCACTTTGAAGTAATAATATATACCTATTATAGCAGACAATATTCCAATAACAACTAACCAGGTATATTGTTGTGCCAGTGCAATCGTAAACATATAAAACTTAGCAAAGAAACCAGCCGTAAGGGGAATCCCCGCGAAAGAACACATCGCAACAGTCATAGCAAAAGCCAGGAACGGATTACGTTTCCCCAGACCATTAAAGATATCAATCTGATCGCTTCCTTTATTTTCTTTTACTTTAATAAAAATTGTAAAGGCAACAATGGTTGCGAAAGAATATGCTAAAGCATACATAAACACTGCACGTGCCGAGTCTTCACTCATTGCAAGAATAGCGAACAACATATATCCGGCATGTGAGATACTCGAATATGCTAACATACGCTTGAGGTTACTTTGATACACAGCGATGACATTCCCCACCAACAAAGACAACACAATTACAGTCCAAAGGGTAGGTGTTAAAAATCCGCTGATCGATGAAAAGCTGATAAAGAACAAACGCAAGAAGGCAGCAATACCAGCTGTTTTTACAACCGAAGCCATGAAGGAAGTAATTAAACTTGGAGATCCGTCATACACATCCGGCGCCCAAAAATGGAAGGGTGCTGCGGATATTTTAAATAGTAATCCCATTAAAATCAGCAGAACTCCCATATAAAACAAAGGACTGATTACTCCATTGCTCAAGCGTAATTCTTGTCCGATTTTCTCAATATCAAAAGTACCCGTACCTCCATAAACCAATGCGATACCGAACAGTAAAACTCCTGTAGCAAAACAACCCATCAGGAAATATTTCAGTGCAGCTTCGTTCGAATTCAAATCTTTTTTTCGAATACCTGCCAACACATACAAACATATCGACATAATTTCGATACCGATAAATAACATCGATAAGTTCTGATAAGATACCATTGCCAACACACCCACCAATGCAAATAAGATGAGGGAAACATATTCGGCAACATTTGTACTTATCCTTTCGAAATACCCTTTTGAAGAAATCAGAATCAGCAGCGTTGATACAATAACAAGTGCGCCGAAAGCAATGGCAAAATTATCCATCAAAACCATTTGATTGAAATAATACAAATTGGTATCCCAATCGTTAATGCTGAAAAACAAAGCGGCTGATAATCCGAGTACACTTACGGGTATGATAGCTTTTTGCGCTCTATACAATCCTAAAAATAAAATCAGGATTGCTGTTAATGATATGATAATAAGGCCTGTCATCAATTCTATCTTTTACCTTTTCAGGTTGTTTTGTCAATGATAATTATTTACTGTTTACTTGTTGTATTAATTGTTCTACGGAAGCTTCTGTAAGCGATGTTAAAAAGTCGGGATAAATACCCACTACTAATACAGCTAATACAATGGTATATAACACGACTTTTTCGGAGCCCGAAATATCTTTAAAGCTTGATGTAATTTCATTCATCTCTCCCAACATGACACTCTGATACATACGTAACAGATATACCGCCCCTAAGATAATCGTTGTACCTGCAATACCGGCAGCCCATGCATTGTATTGATAAAGGCCCGCTAACAATAAAAACTCTCCCACAAAACCATTGGTTAATGGAAGTGCAATTGCGCCCATTATAATAATAACAAAACATATAGCCAGAATCGGAGCTTTATGAGCAATGCCACCCAAAGAAGCAATCTCTCGCGTGCGGGTATTTCTTTCGATGATGCTGATAATAAAAAATAAGCCGACAACATTAACGCCGTGATTAAACATTTGTATCATTGCTCCTTGCAGCGATTGCACATTCATGGCAAAAACACCGGCAGCAATTAATCCCACGTGCGCTATGGATGAGTACGCGATTAAGCGTTTCATATCTTTTTGCGTAAAGGCTATGATAGAAGCATACACAATTCCGATAATGGAAAGAACAATTGCCGTACAAGCCCATTCATCAACACCTTGCGGAAAAACAGGAAGCATCCAGCGAATTACTCCGTAAATACCCATCTTCAACATTATCCCCGACAACAGCATCGTACCTGCCGCCGGTGATTCCGTATAAGTATCGGGTTGCCAGGTATGGAAAGGAAAAATTGGCATTTTAACTGCGAACGCTAAGAAGAATGCCCAGAAAACCACAGACTGCACAGACGCATCCAGGTCGAGCGCATAGAATGCCTGTATATCGAAACTATGTGATCCGGGGGTTTGCAGGTATAGATAAATAATTCCTGCCAGCATAAATAAACTTCCGAAAAAAGTATAGATGAAAAATTTCAGGGTTACACGAATACGATTCTCCGAACCCCAAACTGCGGCGATAAAGTATATCGGAATTAAAGTTACTTCCCAGGCTACATAAAATAAAAATGCATCTAACGAAACAAACACTCCTATCAAACCGCTTTGCATAAGCAGCATTAATGCATAAAACGCTTTCGGGTTTTTGTAGGAATGTTTAAACGTACTCAATATAATCAGCGGCAATAAAAAGCAGGTAAGCAATACCAATAATAAGCTTATTCCATCCATGCCCACTTTAAAAGATATCCCTAAGGAAGGTATCCATGCCTGGTTCACTAAAAATTGCGTGCTTGCATCGGGGATAAAATTAATTGCAGCAGCAACCGCAAACCCTAATTCGATCAGGGTGAAAGCAAGTGCCAAATTTTTTACCTGTTCCGGTTTGGTGAACAGTAAAAGTAAAGATGCCAGCAGCGGAAACAAAAGTAGAAATACCGTTATCATTTATTTGCTTAGAAAAAGGTTCAACAAAAGAATTATTATCATACCCGCTACCATAGCGAAAATATAAAAGCCCACTACCCCGGTTTGTAACAAACGCAGATTTTTAGAACTTTCTATTACGGCCTTACCGAATCCGTTTACGATGGCATCGATACCCGATTTATCCAATACTTTATAAAAGAATTTAGATAGGGCATCCAATGGTTTCACGATTATGTAATCATACAATTCATCGACAAAGAATTTATTGTATGAAAGATTATGTGCAAAGGACTGCGGCCCGCCATCTTCTGCAGGAATTTCCGCACGTTGTACATAGCGGTTATAAGCAGCTGCAATCGCTATAAGAACCGCAACAACCGACAGGCCCATTAACATATATTCGGTAGTATGATCCAGATTCAGATCGGGAATATAGGCCGAAGCATATTTTAAAGTTTCTGTCAGATAAGTATTAAGAGATTCGGAGCCTCCGAAAATCTGAGGGATATTTACGAATCCGCCTATTACCGATAATACCGCAAGAATAATCAGTGGTATAGTCATACTCTTAGGAGATTCGTGCAGGTGTTGCTCCTGTTCTTTCGTCCCTCTGAACGATCCGTAGAAAGTAAGGAACATCATACGGAACATATAGAAAGCGGTAAGCACTGCACCAATCAAACCGAATATCCAAAGCCATACATTTTCCTGATAAGCATGTGCGAGAATTTCATCTTTCGAAAAGAATCCCGAGAAAGGCGGAATACCTGAAATAGCAAGTGTTGCCAGCAGCATCGTTATGAAAGTAACAGGCAATGCTTTTTTGAGTCCGCCCATTTTACGCATATCCTGCTCCGAGCTCATGGCATGAATCACACTTCCTGCACCTAAGAACAATAAGGCTTTGAAAAAAGCATGTGTCATTAAATGAAAGACAGAACCTGTGAAAGCACCTACACCTAATCCGAGGAACATATAACCCAACTGACTAACGGTAGAATATGCCAATACTTTTTTGATATCGGTTTGGCTAAGCGCGATAAGCGCTGCAAAGATTGCAGTCGTTACACCCACAACAGCAATGATACTCATTGTAAGCGGCGAAAGTACATACATAGCGCTTGAACGGGCAATCATATAAATACCGGCCGTAACCATTGTTGCCGCATGGATTAAAGCGGAAACAGGGGTTGGTCCGGCCATCGCATCGGGCAACCAGGTATATAAAGGGAGCTGTGCGCTTTTACCGATTGCTCCTACAAATAATAATAAAGTAATAGCCGTTAATACAGTGTCCCCCGAAACAAAACCGGATGCTTTAGGAAATACTTCTGCAAAATTTATACTTCCAAAAGTCTGAAAAATGAGGAATACACCCAGAAGAAAACCAAGATCTCCGATACGGTTGATGATAAATGCTTTTTTAGCGGCATCGTTATAAGCTTGATTTTTAAACCAAAATCCGATTAACAAGTATGAACACAAGCCTACACCTTCCCAACCGATAAACATAATCGCATAGTTAGAACCCAATACCAATAATAGCATAAAGAACACAAATAGGTTGAGATAGGAAAAATAGCGTGCATAGCCTTCGTCGTTGTGCATATATCCGATAGAATATATATGGATTAAAGATCCAACGCCGGTAATAATTAAAGTCATTAATACCGATAACGGATCAACCAGAAATGAAAAAGGAATTTGTAAAGCTCCGGCACTGATCCAGTTAAAGAAATCGAAAGTAAAAGCTTTTTGTTCTGAGCCGTTTAACTCAAAAAACATTCCGAGAGCGATAAGGAAAGAGGCAAACACAGTTGCGCTTCCGATAATACCAACCAGGGGTTTAGGAACACGTTTATTTAATACTCCATTGAAGAGGAAGCCAATTAAGGGTAATAAAGGAATTAACCAAACTAATTGTATCATAATTTTTTATTCGTATTGAGTTTTATCTCAGCTTATTTATCCTTTTAATCTGTTTAATACATTAATGTCTATGGAACCGGTATTACGGAAGGTCATGACGATAATCGCCAAGCCTACGGCTACTTCCGCTGCGGCAACAGCCATAATAAAGAATACGAAAATCTGACCTGCCGCATCTCCGCGAAATGCTGCAAAAGCAGCAAGCAATATATTCACAGCATTCAGCATTAATTCTATAGACATAAAAATGATGATCGCGTTTCTACGGGTAAGTACTCCGAACACACCAATCACAAAAAGCAATGAGCTTAATACTACGTAATGGGTAATGGGTACAGCTTGTATCGTTTGTGTAATACTTTCCATATCAGTTCAATTCTTTTTTGGCAATCAATACTGCACCCACCATAGCAGATAATAGCAGTATAGAAGTTAATTCAAAAGGCAATAAAAATTCATTAAACAAAACTCTTCCTAAATTTTCGACCAAGCCTACTTCAGGTTTTTCGATCGTAAAAGGAGCAGTGCCCCCACCGGCCTGGCGGATAGCGGCAACCAATATCAGCATTAACATTCCTGCCGCAATTGCGCCCGCAAATTTTATCATATTCGATTTCCGGGGTTCTGCTTCTTTATTCAGATTTAAAAACATCATTGCGAAAATAATAAGCACCATGATAGCACCCATATACACAATGAAATTTACGACTGCCAAAAATTGTGCATTCAATAAAATGTAATGACAAGTAAGTGAAAAGAAGGTCATAACCATATACAATGCGCTATGTATGGGGTTACGTGCCGTAACTACAAGCAGTGCAAAAATAATGGTAAGGAATGCCAGCAAATAAAATATAGTATGATCCATTAAAACATTTAATAAATTTGATTTTCTAGTTTATTTTAGGTTCAAGTAATTTGTCTTTTCCAAAGATGAATGTATCTCGCTTATAATCGGCTTTTGCGATATTACCATCCAAATAGATCGCTTCTTTCGGACAAGCTTCTTCGCAGAAACCACAGAAGATACAACGCAACATATTTATTTCGTATGTTACTGCATATTTTTCCTCTCTATATAAATGCTCCTCTCCTTTTTTACGTTCGGCAGCTACCATAGTAATTGCTTCCGCAGGACAAGATAAAGCACACAAGCCGCAGGCTGTGCAACGTTCTCTTCCTTGTTCATCTCTTTTTAAAGAATGTAATCCACGGAAGTTTTCGGAAAATTCACGTTCTTCTTCGGGATAGAAAATAGTGGTTTTCTTTTTAAAGAAATGTTTCAAAGTAATAGCCATACCTTGAGCAATAGCCGGAAGGTACATGCGCTCCCAAAAATTCATTTTGCGTGGCTCTAATACTTTTTTACGATTTGATAATGATATCATTTTACTTCATATAAATTCTAATGACGGAAGAAAGACCTTCTTCCTTTAACCTTTTATTAAAATTGCAATTCCCGTAAAGGCAATGTTTGCAATTGCTAATGGAATTAATATTTTCCATCCCAATCTCATCAACTGATCGTAGCGGAAACGCGGTATCGTCCAACGTACCCAAATGAAGAAGAAGATGAATAATAATATTTTAACAAATAAAAATACGGTACCTAAAATAGCTGCCAGATTCGGATCAGCAATCAGATGCATCCCCGGATAATTGTAACCACCGAAATAAAGTGTTGCCATTATCGCTGAAGAGACGAACATATTGATATACTCCGCGAATAAGTAAAAGCCCAGTTTCATGGAAGAGTATTCGGTATGATGACCACCTACCAACTCTGTTTCACATTCCGGTAAATCAAAAGGTGTACGGTTACATTCGGCGAATGAACAAATCAGGAATATTAAAAAGCCAACAGGTTGATAAAAAACGTTCCAGTTCATTCCTGATTGTTGAGCAGAAATTTCTTTTAGTGAAAGTGTTCCGGTAAGCATCAGTAGAGCAATGATAGAAAGTCCCATTGCAATTTCGTAGGAAATATTTTGCGATGCAGCACGAATAGCTCCCAGCAATGAAAATTTATTATTCGATGCCCATCCTCCGATCATTACACCATACACACCTAAGGAAACTACTCCGAAAATATACAATAAGCCTACATTAATATCAGCAACCTGCATTACAATTGTCCTTCCGAATAATTGTAAGTCTTGTCCCCATGGAATTACCGCAGAAGTAATACAAGCGGTAAACATGCTTAAAGAAGGGCCCAATACAAATAAAAACTTATTGGCATTAGAAGGAATTACTTCTTCTTTGGTAAACAATTTTATACCATCGGCAAGCGGTTGTAAAATACCCCAAGGGCCTGCACGGTTCGGGCCAACCCGATCCTGAAAAAATCCTGCAAACTTACGTTCTGCAAGTGTTGTGTACATGGCTATAAGCAAACTTACGCCTAGTATAAGTGAAATCAGAATTAATTTTTCTATGATGAATGCTATTTCCATTATTCAATTTCGATTAGCTATTCCCGAAGGAATGCGTTAATTCAATTATATCTTCTTATGAAACATTTTTTTATTCGACTCGATCAATGCGGGATCTTTTTCAATCACCGGTAATACATGCGGCATATCGTAATGGTTCGATGCAATTACAGAAGTATCTTCGATTTTGCGCGGGCCTTCAATCACCCAATCGCTTGTTCTTTTTGTCTCGAAGCGGCAGGTATTACAAATAAATTCTTCCACCTCACCGTTACTATCTTTACGCGCCGTTACCCGCAACACGTCTTCCCCTTTATACCAAAGCACTACTTTACCCGAACATTTAGGGTTATTGCAATCGCGACGTGCGTCAACAGGTTTTGTAAACCAAACGCGATTTTTAAAACGGAAAGTACGATCGGTTAATGCACCTACCGGACAAACATCAATCACATTTCCAGAGAAGTCGTTCTCGATCGCTTTTTCAATATAGGTAGATATTTCTGCTTTATCGCCCCGATTAAGAATACCGTGCACACGATTATCGGTAATCTGATCGGCAACATATACGCAACGGTAGCATAAAATGCAACGGTTCATGTGTAACTGGACTTTATCACCGATATCGATACGGTCGAATGTACGGCGTTCGAATTCGTAACGTGTATCTGCAACACCATGTTCGTAGGATAAATTTTGCAAATCGCATTCTCCTGCCTGGTCACAAACCGGGCAATCGAGCGGATGATTGATCAGCAGCAATTCCACCACACCTTTTCGCGCTTCCAATACTTCGGGGGAAGTAATGTTCTCTACTTCCATCCCATCCATTACAGGCGTTTGGCAAGATGCTACAAGTTTAGGCATCGGCCGCGGATCTTTTTCGGAACCTTTCGATACTTTTACCAAACAAGTACGGCATTTCCCTCCACTACCCTGAAGTTTGCTATAATAACACATAGCAGGAGGAACAATCTCTCCACCGATCTGACGTGCAGCATTGAGGATAGTTGTACCCGGATCTACTTCTGTTGTGCGACCATCAATAGTCACCTTAATTTTATCAGCCATCTTAAATAAGATTTCTTTTATCAGATTTTTTAGGACATTCCTGTTCCGTAAAATTTATCTTTGATAATTGTTTTACTTTTAATTGATGTCGGTTTTTTCCTTCATCTATAATTATGCTAATACAGCATGCTTATCCGAAATTCCGTAATTGCGTTCCAAACACAATTTCGGCTCGTTCACATGCCATTCAAATTCATCTCTGAAATGTCGTATTGCACTGGCAACGGGCCATGCAGCAGCATCACCCAATGGGCAAATAGTATTTCCTTCAATCTTTTTAGATACATCCACCAATAAATCGATGTCGCTCATTTTACCATGACCGTATTCCAAACGATGCAATATTTTTTCCATCCATCCGGTTCCTTCCCTGCAAGGAGAACATTGTCCGCAGGATTCGTGATGATAGAAGCGTGCAAAGTTCCAGGTATTGCGAACAATGCAGCTATCTTCATCATAAACAATAAATCCACCCGAGCCCAACATCGTTCCACTCACAAATCCTCCGTCGGATAAGGATTCGTACGACATTAGCCGTGCCTCATTATCGGCAGTCTTTAAAATTAAATTCGCAGGTAAGATAGGAACGGAAGAACCTCCGGCAACAACTGCTTTTAATTTTTTTCCGTTCTTAATACCACCACAATATTTATCGGAATAGATAAACTCTTCTACCGGCACACCCAATTCGATTTCATATACCCCCGGTTTATTAATGTGTCCGCCCGCGGAAATCAATTTTGTTCCGGTGCTTCTTCCGATACCTATCTTTGCATATTCATCACCACCCATATTTATAATAGGAGCAACAGTAGCGATAGTTTCGACATTATTTACAACAGTCGGGCAAGCATATAAACCTGCAACCGCGGGAAAGGGAGGTTTGATACGCGGATTACCCCGCTTGCCTTCCAGCGATTCGAGTAATGCGGTTTCTTCTCCACAGATATATGCCCCCGCTCCGGGATGAACATATAGATCTAAATTATACCCGCTTCCTAAAATATTTTTTCCCAGCCATCCGTTCGCGTACGCTTCCGCGATTGCTTTTTCAAGAATGCGAAGTACATAAAAATATTCTCCACGGATATAGATGTATGAAGTATTTGCACCTAATGCATAACTCGAGGTAATCATACCTTCGATGAGTGCATGAGGAATTTTTTCCATCAGATAACGGTCTTTAAAGGTTCCCGGCTCCGACTCATCCGCATTACAAACCAGATAACGGGGTCTGCCTTCCGGCTTAGCCAGGAAACTCCATTTCATTCCTGTTGGAAATCCTGCACCACCACGGCCTCTTAATCCCGATTTTTTAACTTCTTCCACAACATCATCGGGAGACATTGTTTTCAGTGCCTTCTCGACCGAACAATAACCGCCCTTCGCACGATATACTTCGTAGGTATTAATGTTGGGTTCGTTGATGTGTTCTAATAATATTTTTTTCGCCATTAGTATTTTAATTTAATGGTATTAATCCTGATCCGTATAAGCCCTTTGTTTTCCTGAAGCTTTCAGTTGTTCCAATAAAGCATCTGTTTTTTCATGTGTAAGATTTTCATAATAATCTTTACCGCATTGTAGCATAGGAGCTGTTCCGCAAGATCCGAGGCATTCAACTTCTTTCAAAGTAAACATACCGTCGGGCGTTGTTTCTCCTACTTTTATATTTAATTTCTTTTCAAGATATGCAATCAATTCTTCTGCACCGTTAATAGCGCATGAGCCTGTATGACAAACGTCCAATACACATTTACCGACAGGCTTTAAGTTAAACATCGAATAAAAAGAGGCAACTTCATATACCTCTATCGGTTTAATCGACAACAGAGATGCTACATAATCCATTGTTTCCGTACTCAACCATCCACCGAACTCCGCTTGTGCTATATGCAGTACCGGAATTAATGCCGACTTCTGACGGCCTTCCGGATAACGTTGAATCATCTTGTCGATTAATTCCAAAGATTCTTTTGAAAAATTAATATCCATATTCTGTAAAAATATTTTCTAAATTAATTACGCATCCAACTCTCCGGCAATTACATTCAGGCTACTCATAGTCATGATAGCATCCGAAAGTAAAGAGCCTTTTATCATTTCGGCATAAGCCTGATAATTAATAAAACTGGGGCGACGGAAATGCAGGCGATACGGAGAACGGCCTCCTTCAGAAATCAGGTAGAAACCCAATTCTCCATTTCCACCTTCTACCGAATGATATACTTCTCCTTTCGGAATATCCACTTCTCCCATCACGATTTTGAAATGATAAATCAATGCTTCCATTTTATTGTAAACATCTTCTTTCGGAGGGAGATAAAATTCAGGGACATCTGCATGATAGATTCCTGAAGTATCTTTTTTCAGTTTTGCGAATGCCTGTTCAATAATGCGCAGGCTTTGCCATATTTCTTCGTTACGCACCAAGTACCGGTCGTATGTATCGCCATTTGTACCTACGGGAATTTCGAAATCGAATTCATCGTAAGAAGAATAAGGGTTCATAGCACGAACATCGTAATCTACACCTGCCGCGCGCAAACAAGGACCGGTAAAACCATAGTTCAACGCTCTTTCGGCAGAAATAGCACCGACGTCTTTGGTACGATCGATAAAAATTCTATTACGATTGAAAAGATCTTCGAAAGATTTCATCACGGGAGGAAAATCTTTGATAAACTTATCGATTTTGCGTATTGCCGTTTCGTTGAAATCGCGTTCGAAGCCGCCTACTCTTCCAATGTTGGTCGTTAGGCGCGCTCCGCAAATCTCTTCGTAAATTTCATAAATATTTTCGCGTTCCTGCATCAGGTATAGGAAACCCGTGAAGGCACCGCTATCCACTCCTAAAATTCCGTTACATATTAAATGATCGGAAATTCTCGCGAGTTCCATAATAATCACACGCATGTAATCCACGCGTTTAGGCATTTCAACACCTAACAATTTCTCGACGGTCAGGTGCCATCCGAAATTGTTGATAGGAGAAGAGCAGTAATTCAGGCGGTCGGTAAGGGGCGTTATCTGGTAATAAGGGCGATGTTCAGCAATTTTTTCAAAGGCACGATGGATATACCCGATGGTAGATGTAGCATCTACAATCCGTTCTCCATCCATTTCCAGAATATTCTGGAATACACCATGTGTTGCCGGATGTGTAGGCCCGAGATTTAATGTGGTGGTTTCTCTTTGTGATGAATCGTCTCCTAATTGTATATGCGCCATAAAAGGAATTTTAAAAAATTCAGGATGATGCCGGTTCGGGGCACATCCGCAATATATTATCTTCCGAAGAAGCTGTCGTTTTTATCAATACGGTTAGGGTCTTCCAGAGGAAATTCTTTTCGCATCGGGAAAGCCACCATATCATCCACATTCAGAATACGTTTTAAATTCGGATGGCCTTCGAATATAATTCCGTAAAAATCGTAAGTTTCTCTTTCCTGCCAATTGGCGGTAGCGAACAATTTTGTAGCGGTAGGGATTCGTGGGCTTGATTCCGGTAAAAAAACTTTAATACGTAATCGGAAATTATGGATGAGGCTATGCAGATGATAAACTACTGCAAGCTGTTTATTGTCGGGATAATGGACACCGCAAAGATCGGTCATGAATTGGAATTGAAACTCCTTATGATTGTATAAGAAATCCAACAAATCCGTAATTACCTCTTTGCTTGCTGTAAAAGTAAATAAGTTATAAGGTTCTTCGAAAGCGGAAAGATCCTTCGCGAATTTTTCCTGTAATTCGCTTATCAGTTGTTCTTTGTTGATAGCCATCTCTATTGTATTCCGTACTTAGCCATTAATTCCTGGTATTGAGGGAGATTTCTTCTTCTCATTGGTTCGTTTTTTACCAAATCCTGAATGCGGTTAAATCCGTCGATAATTGCTTCGGGGCGGGGAGGGCATCCGGGAACATATACATCAACCGGAATAACTTCATCGATACCTTGCAAAACCGAATAGGTATCGAAGATACCACCCGAAGAAGCGCAGGCTCCCACAGCAATTACCCAGCGGGGTTCGGCCATTTGTAAATAAACCTGTCGTAAAACCGGGCCCATTTTTTTTGCTATCGTACCCATTACCATGAGCAGGTCGGCCTGACGTGGAGAGAAGCTGGGGCGTTCGGAGCCGAAGCGTGCAAAATCATAATGAGCTCCCATGGTTGCCATGAATTCTATACCACAGCAAGAAGTTGCAAAAGGTAATGGCCATAAAGAATGCGAACGCGCTAAGCCTACCACTTTATCTAAACGAGTAGCGAAGAATCCGGATCCCTCTACCCCTTCCGGCGCTTCTACTATTTTGATGTCGCTCATAGCAATTATATTAAATTAAAAACTCATCCCTGCTTATGCAAATGGATGAGTAGCAAAGTTACAACATTTATTTTTTTAAAGGATTTATAAGCGCATTAAATATCTTATTTATTCCCAGTCTAAAGCACCTTTTTTTAATACATAAATAAAGCCTGCCATCAATAACCCGATAAACACAAACATTTCGATAAAACCTTGCATCCCAAACTCTCTGAAATTCACAGCCCAGGGGTACATAAAGATTACTTCGATATCGAAGATTACGAAGATAATTGCTACCAAAAAATACTTTACGGAAATAGGTGAACGTGCATTTCCCTGTTGTTCTATTCCACACTCGAAATTCTCGAGTTTATCGGCAGTCTTACGTTTCGGACCTATTTTGTGAGTAAAGAACATGGTAACCGCTACAAATCCGACAGCAGCTATAATCTGCAATACAATCGGAAAATAATCGAATGGTAAATTACTTGTTTCCATAGCTCATAAATGAGAGATGCCACCTTTGTTTAAGATGGCATCTCATTAAACGATACAAAGCTATAAAATTATTTCATTCCAGCTAATACATCTTTCGCTTGTTGATCATTTGGATCCAACTCTAATACCTTTAACCAATAGCTTTTCGAGGTTGCTTTATCATTCGCTACGCTGAAATGATAATCACCCAGATACTTATAGGCTTCCTTCAAATCCCTGCCATGTTTTTTCGGATCGAAATTAGGATCATTCAACGTTAGCTCGATGAATTTTTCGTAATAGGGTTTTGCCAAACCTTCGCTGGTTCCGTCCAACTCATCAATACTAAAATTGTTTCTTCCGCGATATAACCAGGCCGTTGCAAAATCATCTTTCACTCCGATTAATTTTGAGAAAGCGCTATCAGACAATACGAACTCTCCACCGAAATAATAAGCTCTTCCGATAAAAAAATAATCTACCGCAGAAGGGTTCGGTTCTCCTTCAATTTTTTTCATATAAGCATCTCCCGCTTCTTTGAATTTTCTCATGGAGAAATAGGCTTCCGACAGATCGCTGTATAGGGATTTATCGGAAGTATCCATAGACAAAGCTATTTGAATATTGGTGATACCGATAGAATCCATTTTACTTTTAACCTGCAATTTTCCTAAATATGAATAATCGGAAGGAAGGATTTTACGCGGATTCATGGCAAAAAATTTATTCATTGCACGTAAACCTGTAGGAAATTCTTTAATTTCGTAAGAAGCATATCCCAATAAACGGAAAATAACATAGTCGGAAGAATCTTTAACGATGATTTCTTTAATTAAATCGGCTGATTCTTTATACTGTTTACCGGCAAATAAGAAACGAGCGAAACGTAATTGAGAACTGATTGATTTATCGGTCAGATCCATATATCTTTTATATTTCTCAACCGCACTTTCGTAGCGTTTTGCTGTCATCTCCAGCTCCCCGTATTCTCTATAGGTCGGCGGATAATTAGCATCGATAGAAATTGCTTTTTCGAATGCTGCTTTGGCTTCCTGATAGTTGAGAGCGCGGGTATATAATTTTCCGGTACGGACATGCGCATTCACATAATTCGGATCAATTTTTAATGCATCGTTATAAAAGCGAACTGCTTCGGTACCATTTGCCTGCTCCAGATAAACATCACCGATGGCAACATATATCTCCGGATTCTGCGGCTCCAGTATCCTTGCTCTTCCTAAATAGCTAAGTGCAGCATTATAATCCTTTTTACCTAATTCAGTATAAGCTTCTCCGATATCCAATAGCGTGCTGTAATCTTTACCGGCAGATAACGTTACAGCTTGCTCGAAATATATTCTTGCAATACTATCATTGTTCGCATCCAAAGCAAGAGCACCCATACCCACTTTATTTAAAGAAAAATCAGGGTTAACACTCAGGCCTTTTTCAAACCAATAATTTGCAGAGTCCAGATCTTCCTCTTTCAAATAAGCTTTACCTAAGTAGTAATAATTTGAAGCGTCGGAAGGGTTTGATGCAATTAGTGCATTGAAAATAATTTTAGCGTTTTCATATTGCTCTACCTCAATCGCTTTGATTCCCTGCCATGCGTCCTGAGCTTTAACCAATGAAACTGTGCTTAACACAATCCCCAGCCCAATCATCAATTTTCTCATCATTTTATTCTTTTATTTAACCTTAATAATTATTCACTTAATTGAATGACCCGTATCGGTGTTTTTGCGGGTAATAGTCCCGATTTCAACACAATTCTTTGTCCCCTTTCGCTTGAAAGAAAAGTAACAAAACCTGTTGCCAGTCCGGTTCGCGGCTCTCTGCTTATCGAGTAAACATTACGAGTCAGCGGGTATTGCTGAGTTGCGATATATGCCTGATAGGGTTGATAATAATAATCGTCGCCTTTATCCGCAGGATCACCTTTTATTCCGACAACATATATGTTTTCTTTGAATTTCACGGTTACCGAATCATCCGTATCACTGATCCAATTGATACCGATTATTCCCAATGCCTTGTCATTTTCACCAACGTAATTGAGCACTTCTTCGTTGCTGTTCAATGCATAAATATTTTTCCCTTCAATCGTTTTTTGTCCGACCATTTCTGCCATATAACGAACTGTACTGCTGTTGGCATGGTCGAAAACAACCTGAATATCTCCTTTATTATTCTTGGGATTCAACTGATTCCAGTTCGAAATATTTCCACGAATAATCTCTCTTACCTGCGATAATTCAAAAGTTGTATCTGCATTATTTTTATTAACGATCATCGCAATTGCATCTACGGCAAACTTATTTGTTTGTGTAGTGATCGGAATTGATTTAAAATAATTCAATTCTTCTTCATTTAACTCTCTGCTCGTTATGATTAACGAAGCACTATCCGCTAAGAATTCGTTGAATGCCTCCATTTCGGAAATATATCGGATATGTAGTTTTGCTTTCGGATAGATCGTTTCGAAAACCTCTTTTTCGGCTTCTATAATTGAACGAAAAGTTTCATCCACCACTACATTCACCTCTCCGGAAGTTGTAGTACTTAATTTTTTGCCGTCTTTGTCATTATTATTGCATGCACCTACAATCATAACAGCCAGGATAGCGAAGCTTATTAATAGTTTATTCTTCATATCGGTTAATATTTCTTGTTGAACGAACGATTCTGTATAAACGAAAAAAAGAATAGGCTATAAAAGTACAGCCTATTCCTATTTTAAGATGTTTATCGTATTCGCTTAGAAGTTCGGGTATAAAGACTAATGCCAGTCCTAAGGAGAAATATACCAGAAACATAATCATTCCGAAAGTAAAAGCCACTTTTTCTCTGAGTGTTTTCACTCGATATTCGGATTTAGTATTCATTCATTTAAAGAGCGTTGTTACAACAGTTTAAATCTCACGGGAACATTATACTGTACACGTACAGTACGGCCATTTTGCTTACCCGGAGTAAATTTAGGGAGTGATTTAATCACTCGCATTGCTTCTTCATCACAACCACCGCCGATACCTCTAACTACAGATACATTTGTTACGCTACCATCTTTTTCAACAACGAAATTAATGTAAACGGTACCTTCGATATTATTATCACGCGCAATTGGCGGATACTTGGTATTTTTCTGGATGTAAGCAATTAAAGCTGCTTCGCCACCTCCCGGAAATTCGGGCATTTGCTGTACAGAGATAAATGCTTGTTCCTGTTCTTCGATGATATCACCGGTACCATCTTCCAAGCCACTTAAATCTACCTCAGCATCCGGATCACCTTCGATGGTAGTTTTGCCGGCATCAATTTCCTGCAACTTTTCCTGAGTTGGAGGGGGTTCATCGGGAACTTCCTCATCCGGCTTAATTACCGGAGGTGTAAATTTCACCGTCGATTTTAACGGTGGCGGAGGAGGTGGTGGTGGTGGAGCCGGTTGCGATTTATCAATCGGTGGCGGTTCCTCTAAGGTGTTTATCGTTTCAACCCGCACAATTTTTTCCTCGGGTATTGCATCCGAAATCAAGCGGACCAATAGAGGCGCGCTGATACTGAGTGTAAATACCCCGATAGCCAAAACGATGCCCAACACTGCATTTTTCGCATAACCTTTACGTAACTGGTATGCACCATACGCCTGGTTACGGTCGCGAAAGATGAGGTCGACCCATTTAGTATCGTATAAATTTATTTTAGCCATTTTCCAAAATTCTTTTTCTTAGCAATTATAACTCTACTTCTTTCAACATATCAATCTCAATCGGAGTAATATCAACAATCGCATAACGACCGACATTCGTAATACTCATCTCATCGAGGATATCGACCAGGTTTTTAAACTTCGAGTTATCGTCTGCTTTAATAATTACTATCAATCCATCTTTATACGCCTTGATAGCAGAAACTTTCTGCTTGTAATCATCTTCGTTGATGGTTCTTGCCTGTAACTGTTGTTTATAAATTGGAATAGAGTCAACAGCGGCATTCCTCATTCTGTTTTCATTGAGCAGAACTGCACGTATTCCTCCCTTTCCGAAATTTGTTACCTGTGGGGTTTCCGGTTCTCCTGTTTTATCATTTACAAAATAATAAACGATCTTATCATTTTCTGTAAGCAGGATTGTCATCGCCTGAGAAGCTTTAATTTTTTGTTGATCTTCTTCAGTTAACGTTTTATCCTTTACAGGCATATTTATTTCCATAGTCTGCGGCTTGTTCATGGAAGTCGTTAACATGAAAAACGTAATCAACAAGAATCCCAAGTCCACCATAGGTGTAAAATCGACTCTTGTAGAAAGTTTTTTTCCTTTAGCTTTCTTGCCTTTTTTATGTCCGCCGCCGCCACTGCTATCTATATCTGCCATTGTAATGCTTTTTTATATTTATACTATATTTTAGTCAGCTTGCTCAAGACTCGTAATAAAGTTAAACCGGTTAACCATTTTATCCTGTAAGGTAGCTATTACCTGTTTAACAACAGGATAACCCGCATCCTGATCGCCTTTAACAGCTACACGTAAGTTTTTATTGGTTAAACGTGACTGATGCACCCAATCGGCCAATTCATTATTCAATGAATCGGTCGGGATACCCGGTTGAAGAAAAGTTTTTCTGGCTTCGTCATCGAGATTTAAGTATGTACCTAAATCCTTCATCGGAATACCAAAAGAACTTAACAGGGAGAATTCTTTCTTTTGAAAGTCGTTAAACGCCATATTGTATTTAGCGCCCATTTTATCGAGTAAATCTTTACGGGTTTGATCACCGTCGATGGTAAAAAAAACACGTGAATCTTTATCAATAGTTAAAAGAAGAATATCTGTTTCCGGCAACTTTATTTCCGAGATCGACGAAGGTGTTGTCACCACCACCGGTTCATCGGGTTTAAACTCAGTAGCTAACATAAAGAACGTAAGCAGCAGGAATGCAATATCCGTCATCGCCGTCATATCAACAGCCGTACTCTTACGTGGAACCTTTATTTTTGCCATTTTCTTATTTCGCTTTTACGTTATAATAAGTCAGATTTTATATTGACTACGGATTATTTATGCTTTGCAGCAAAGTTTTGAATGATACTGTATCCTGCTTCATCAATAGTATAGGTAATCGCATCGATTTTGGTTGTGAATACACTATACATAATGGTAGCAATTGCCGAGTTACCGATACCCAAAGCCGTATTGATCAGGGCCTCAGAGATACCGTTTGCAAGAGCTACCGAGTCGGGAGAACCGGCAGTTGCAAGAGCCGCGAATGCACGAATCATACCGATTACCGTTCCTAACAAGGCGATAAGTGTTGATACCGATGCCAGGGTTGCAATAACCACTAAGTTTTTCTCAAGCATTGGCAGCTCTAGCGTTGTTGACTCATCCATTTCTTTTTGGATGGAAAGGATTTTCTGATCGATGTCCATTCCGCTTGCCGTTTCCATCTCTTTATATTTAATCAATGTCGAACGCAAAACGTTTGCAACAGAACCTTTTTGAGCATCACATTCTTTGATTGCTGCCTCTACATTATTTGTATCTAAATGAGTTCTGATTTTTCTAACAAAAGCTTCTGCACGTTCTTTACCTTGTGCTTTCGAAATCGTTAAAAAACGTTCGATAGAAAACGTAATGTTAATTAATACCAGAGAAAGAAGAATAGGTACGATGAATCCCCCTTTATAAATCAATCCAAGAACCTGACCGGCTCCTTCAGATACCGGATGATTGTGCGTATCGCCACCTTCAAAGTTAGAGGGGTTTCCTAATACATAAATAT
Organism: uncultured Sphingobacteriaceae bacterium; assembly: GCA_964454645.1. Classification (GTDB taxonomy): domain Bacteria; phylum Bacteroidota; class Bacteroidia; order Sphingobacteriales; family Sphingobacteriaceae; genus CAYVTM01. Next base: position 68,087 of record CAYVTM010000008.1, read on the forward strand.
AAATCAGGATACCTACCACTACACACAGAGGAATTACAATAGATGCGAACATGGAACTCATTCTATTTCCTTTTTCAACTTTTGCGGTTGCAACTTTTGCGTCGTTTGCCATTGTTTTGAATTATTAGTTTTTAAATTTTATTTGTTAACGATTATATTGTGTAAAAATTACCCCTAAACATTTATGGAGCGTACAAAAATAGAACTTTTAGCCAAAAAAAGAATTTAAAGGAAATTTATTAACACAAATTTAACTTTATGCCATTTCACTTAGAATCCATCATCTTAGCTATAATCCGGGAATTTTAGAAGGGTAATACATCCTCATCCTGACCCGATTGGCTTAATTCGAAGTTTTTAGACTCCTCCATACGTTCTTCAGGGCTTATCCCCGAGCCTATTTTATCAATTTTCCAAGCCACTATATTGGTAATATAATCCCGCTCTCCTGTTTTGCGTGTATAAGGACGGCCCGATAAATTAAAATTAACCTTTATCTGCTCATTTACAGCATAATTATCAATAATATTACACTTGTCCTGATTCAACTGGAATTTTACATATTGAGTATATCCGTTATCATCGATCTCTACTACAAATTCTCTTTTTCTGAATTTTTCGGTGATTTGCTGAGTTTCGAAAATCTCGTGCAACTTACCCTGAATTTCTAATGCCATAGTATTATTTATCTTAATTTAAGCATCAAACATACGATTTTATGAGAAAATAAACAGGCTGTACCAAAAGATGTTTGAAAGAAAACAAAGGATATGGGCACACGCTTAATTTTTGTGTGCGAAGAAAATGAAAAGAAGAATGTATAGCTATAAGCGGAGCCGGTTCGATAAATAGGCTTTGCATAATCTTCACACAGGGGTTATATACTATTTCCCATATTTCTTACTCAGGAAGTTTTACATCTCTCAAAATTTATTCCCGGTAAAAAAAGGAGCCGTATCAATAACGACACAACTCCTTTTGAATTAAAACACGATTTCTATTCAGGCGTTCACAGCAACTTTCGGTGCGGCCGCTAAAATTTCCACGCTTGCGCCATCGGCATACTGTGCAAAATTTTTCACAAAGGCAGCCGCTAAATCGTTTGCTTTCGCATCGTAACCTGCTTTATCGTTCCAGGTGTTTCTTGGATTTAAAATTTCCGCAGGAACATTCGAGCAGCTTTGCGGCATTTGCAAACCGAATACGGGATGTGCTTCGAAAGAAACTTTTTCCAACTCTCCGTTTAATGCTGCCGTGATCATGGCACGCGTGTAGGGAAGTTTCATACGTGAACCTATACCGTAAGGACCACCGGACCATCCTGTGTTTACTAGCCATACATTCACTTTATTTTCCTTCATTTTTTTACCCAGCATCTCTGCATATTTCGCCGGATGAAGCGGTAAAAAAACTTTTCCGAAACACGCCGAGAAAGTAGTTTGCGGTTCGGTTACTCCGGCTTCCGTTCCCGCTACTTTAGCAGTATATCCCGAAATAAAATGATACATCGCCTGGCCCGCATCCAGTTTGGAAATCGGAGGCAATACACCGTATGCATCGCAGGTCAGGAAGAAAATATTTTTAGGTGTTCCTGCGATAGATGGTTCCACCGCATTCGCGATATGGTTTATCGGATAAGCGACCCTTGTGTTTTCGGTTTTACTGATGTTTGAAAAATCTACCGTTGATGTTCCTTCATAGCAAACAATATTTTCCAACAAAGCCCCGAATTTTATTGCCTGCCATATTTCAGGCTCTTTTTCAGCGGTTAAATCCACACACTTCGCATAGCATCCGCCTTCTAAATTAAATACGGATCCATCTGCCCAACCATGTTCATCATCTCCGATTAATCCACGATCCGGATCGGCAGAAAGGGTTGTTTTTCCTGTACCCGACAAACCGAAAAAGATAGCCGTATCTCCGTGTTTACCGATGTTTGCCGAACAATGCATCGATAACACATTTTTATCGTGAGGCAATACATAATTTAAAACACCGAAAATTCCTTTTTTAATTTCGCCGGTATAAGCTGTTCCACCAATCAGAATAACTTTACGCGTGAAATTTAAAATAGCAAAATTATGCTGGCGTGTTCCATCGATCTTCGGATCGGCTTTGAAACCCGGTGCGTTGATAATTGTCCACTCGGGTTTTTGTGTTAAAATTTCTTCTTTCGTCGGACGTAAAAAAAGGTTATTCGCAAAAATATTATTATAAGCTGTTTCGGTAATCACACGAATGTTCGTACGGTATTTAGGATCGGCACAAGCATAAGAATCACGGACAAAAACTTCTTTACCCGATAAATAGGCACACACACGATTGTAAAGCAAATCGAATTTTGCCGGATCGAATTTTATATTTACATCTCCCCACCATACTGAGTTTTCGGTAGTTTCGTCGCATACGATGAAACGATCTTTCGGTGAGCGACCCGTAAACTCTCCGGTATCGGCAGCCAATGCTCCGGTATCTACCAAGGTTCCTTCACCTCTGTTTATAGCTTCTTCAACCAGTTCAGCAGGCGTTAAATTCCAATACGCAGCAGCAACATTTCCCAATCCAAGATCAGCCAATGTCGCATCCTTTGCTTTAAATCCAAATTCGTTTGTCATGATTTTATTGAGTGCGTTAATAGTATATTTTAAAAAATGAATAGGGGACAAAAATAAATAAAATAAATTATTTCGGGTTAAAAGCGTTTAAATTACCCATTTATGAGTATTATCCTCCGATGCGCTTTACTTTATAGCCTTCTGCTTGCAACAGAAGCATCACCTTTTCCCTGAAATCGCCCTGAATGAGGATTTCTCCGTCTTTTACCGTTCCTCCCACCCCGCATTTGCTTTTCAATTTTTTACCAAGATTCTCTAAATCATAAGTTTGACCTATAAAACCGGTAATTAATGTTACCGCCTTACCCCCCCTTTGCTTTTTATCTAATTGTACACGTAAATCCTGCTGATGATTGGGCAAGGTCATAATTTCTCCTTCTTCCATGCTTTGGTAAGCAAAGTCGGGGTCGGTCGAGTAAATTACTCCCTGACGATTTTTATCTTTTTTACTCATAACTAAGGAACAATTACTTGTATAGATTGCGGAACTATCCGGATATTCAAAGTACCATCCATTCTTTTCGGTTCACCGTCCAAATGGATAGCTCCATCCTGCCCGCGTTTTATTTCAATGATTTTACCCTGATATGATTCTACATACTTCGACTTATCTGCGGTTTTATTAAACATGCGTATAACCAAGGAAAGAAAAACATACCAGGGGAACTTTTTTACAATCACTACATCCAATAGTCCGTCTTTTAAATCGGCACGGGGTGCGATGTGTGCTTCATTACCATATTGCGATGAGTTTGCTACACTTACAATAAATGCTTTCTCTTTAATCGTCTTATTATCTATTTGTATGGTATAAGTATTAAGCTTATAGTTTGTTAATTCTTTTAACGTTGATTTCACATAGCCTAACAAACCTCTTTTAGCATTCGAGGCAAATACATAACTAATGTGCGCGTCAAACCCGAGTCCGGCTACATTAAAAAAGGGGTCCTCATTTAACAAACCCGAGTCGATAGTTGTCGTTTGCAACCGGTTTATTACTTTTACGGCCTCTTTTATGTTCATCGGAATATTCAATGAACGGGCTAATCCGTTCCCTGATCCAAAGGGAATAATTCCCAATATAACCGAGGTATTAACCAGGGCTTTTGCAAGCTCATTAACCGTTCCATCTCCGCCTACTGCAACAATGTAATGGTAATCTTCTTTTACCGCTGCCTTCGCCAACATATACGCATGTCCCACACGTTCCGTAAAAGATACCCGGCTATCGAATGTATCTTTATCCAGATAACGTTCAATCATATCCGGGACACGTTGCTTATCCTTGCCTCCCGATATAGGATTAATGATGAACAATATTTTTTTTCTCACTTTATTTGTATGTGTTGTGAATTAACGTGTTGTTATAAGTTTGAATATAGGCTTTTATTATTTTTTCCAATTCTTCTTTCTTATCAGATTCTGCTTCAAGTAAATTATCTTTCAGAAAAGGATCTGAAAGGTAATCGTACAAAGCGATTGCCTGGTCGTCGGAGAATTGCAAGAAATAGCCCGGATCCACTAACTGATATATCCCGTTTCTGAAATTAACCGATGCATTTACTTTTTTTTCCGTAAAGACACTTTCTCCAAAAGCCTTGAAGGGTTTCGAGTAATTCAGGTAATCTAAAACCGAAGGCATGATATCTATTTGTTGCACGATCTGTTCCGACTTCATTTTCAGATCTCCTGAAGGATCGAAAATAAAAAGCGGGACACGATAATCGTTAACCGGAGTACCATACAGAGGATCCATTGCATCCGGCGTATGATCTGCAGTAATAACAAACACCGTATTCGAATACCATCTTTTGGTTTTCGCATAATCGAAAAAACGCGCCAGAGCGTAATCGGTATAGCGGAAGCTTCTTAACTTTTCATCTTTAATATCTTTAACGGCTTGTTTAAAGCTGTCGGGAACTGCATAAGGAGGGTGTGAGGATAGAGAGAACAAGGCTCCCAAAAAGGGTTGTTTGGTATTCGATAATTTTCTTCCGAAGAAATTAAAGAAAGCATCATCATAAATCCCCCAGTTACCATCGTAATCTTTCAAATCAGGATATTCATTCATTCCATAATACTGATCGAAGCCTGCTTTTTTCGCAAAGGCATCGAAATTCATCGTACCATTTATACCTCCGTGAAAGAAAGCTGTATTATATCCTTCTTCTTTAAGAATATGAGCAAATGAACGGAGCTGGTTGTCCTGATACACCGAACCTGTATAAGCTTCTTCCATTAAAGAAGGAATCGATGCAAAAATACTGGGCATCGCTTCATTCGATTTTTTTCCGTTCGCAAAAGCATTCGTAAAATATAGCGACTCCTGCATCAGGCTATCCATAAAGGGAGCATACCCTTTTCCTTTGTTCAGGGTTCCGATATATTCGTTCGAAAAACTTTCGAGTATGATTACAACGATATTTTTTTTACGGAAAAGGTAATCGGCATCATATTCCCTGTCGACAGAGAAAATGGTATTCAGAATATCCTCATCAAAAAAATTCTTCTCTTCGAGTGTTTTTTTTCCTAAACTCTGCAAAACGGTAAAAGGTGTATTTAAAACTAATGCGGCATTCTGAGGATTGCCGTAATAGGAAGCTGTAATCATCTGAATGGGCTTTGTTTGCAGTCCTCCGCGCACACCAATAATCACAAGGCCCAACAATAAAATAAAGGAAATACTTTTTAATACTATGTAGGATTCTTTTTCTTTCGGATCTGTTTTATGCAAACGCTTATACATAATAACCATCAACACCAGCAATGCGATAAAGATCAGCAGCAGGTATCCATACGATTTTATATATTCGGGAAGATGTTTAATAATATCATTTTCTCCGGAGAAAAGTTCAATGGTTGTGCGTTTTCTTTGAAATTTATAATATTCTATATCGATGAGATTTAAGAGTAAGCCGATGGCATTGGGAATGTAAAAGGACCATGCCTGAAAAATCTTCAGGGTTTTGGATTCTTTCAGGAATGCCGAAAGCATTGTCAGCAATACATAAAGGATATTGAGATAAAGCGCCGAACTCAGGTCGAAACGGATACCGTGAAAAAAGGCGGTATAAATATGAGAAGCCGTATCATTCCCGAAAGAGCTGTAATTGAACAAGAAAAACAGCAAGCGGGTCAGGCTGAACAAAATCAGCATCAGCAGCAAGCTCTTGAAAAGCAGTCGTATGTGAAAAAAACGGTATCGCATAAGATTTATAAACAGGGCAAAGGTTAAAAAAAAAACGCTGAAGCCCTCAAAATAAAGCTCTTAATTTTTAGGATAATTAAATTATATAAAAAATAATTCTATTTTTGTGGCATTCAATTAGAAAGTGGATCGATTTGAGTTGATTGCAACCACGTAAAAAAATTGCTAAAACACATTCTTTTTTTACCAACAATCGACTCTTCCGCATTCTTTTTCTTAATAATCATTTTAACAAATTAAAGGAGAGAAAATGTCTTATTTATTTACATCTGAGTCGGTGTCGGAAGGGCATCCGGACAAAGTAGCGGATCAGATATCCGATGCATTGATTGATAATTTTTTAGCATGGGATGCCGATTCGAAAGTGGCATGTGAAACATTGGTAACGACAGGCCAGGTAGTGTTGGCGGGAGAAGTAAAATCTAAAACCTATTTAGATGTACAACAAATTGCCCGTGAAGTTATCCGTAAAATCGGATATACTAAATCGGAATATATGTTTGAGGCAAACTCCTGCGGAATTTTATCGGCAATTCATGAGCAAAGTGCTGATATTAATCAAGGTGTTGAGCGTAAGAAAAAAGAAGAACAGGGTGCGGGCGACCAGGGAATGATGTTTGGTTATGCAACCAACGAAACCGCCGATTATATGCCATTGGCATTAAACCTTGCGCATACCTTGTTAATTGAGCTGGCAGCTATTCGTCGCGAAAATAAAGAGATAAAATATCTACGTCCCGATGCGAAATCTCAGGTAACACTGGAGTACGACGACCATAACAAACCTGTTCGTATAGACAGTATTGTTATTTCAACACAGCATGATGATTTTGATTCGGAGAAAAAAATGTTGGATAAAATCAAAGCCGACATTATTAAAATTCTGATTCCCCGTGTGATGAAGAAGTATCCGAAATACAAATCTTTGTTTAACGATAAAATCAAATATCACATCAACCCTACGGGTAAATTTGTAATCGGCGGGCCACATGGTGATACCGGATTAACCGGAAGAAAAATCATCGTTGACACTTACGGTGGTAAAGGCGCCCATGGCGGAGGTGCATTTTCCGGAAAAGATCCTTCAAAAGTAGATCGTTCTGCGGCTTATGCCACAAGACACATCGCCAAAAATATGGTCGCTGCCGGATTGTGCGATGAAGTGCTGGTTCAGGTATCCTACGCGATCGGTGTCGCAAAACCAATGGGTATCTACATCAATACGTATGGAACTTCGAAAGTAAAAATAAGTGACGGAGCTATTGCTAAGAAAATCGAAAAGATTTTCGATATGCGCCCCTACGCAATCGAACAACGATTGAAATTACGTAACCCTATCTATGCCGAAACAGCCGCTTATGGGCACATGGGTAGAAAAAATGAAACGGTTACTAAAACTTTTTCTTCCCCGGACGGAAAAACCAAGAGGGTAAAAGTAGAATTATTTACCTGGGAAAAATTAGAATTCGTTCCCACTATTAAAAAAGAATTCGGATTGAAATAATCCCCACTCAGTGCTTCAAAAATGTAAAGCCCTTTGTCAAATGACGAAGGGCTTTGTTGTTATCAGGATAAAACCACTTAATTTTTAACTAATTTTCCAAGAGACCGTTTTTCGTTTGAACTGACTATATACGTATATATACCCGGATCCAATGAAGATATATTCAACGAGAAATAATTTGCATTCGAAAATGTTAATTTCTCCTTGATTATTTCTCTTCCTTCAACAGAAAAAATCTGTACCGTATATTCTTCTGATATTGAATTTCCCGGGATTTCAAAATATACATATCCGTTTGCGGGAATCGGATAAATATTACTTATGCCTAATTGATTACGGGAATTATCGATGCTTGTAGAACCGCTTGCGGTAAAGTTCAGGTTATTTCCCTGTGTGCTGATAAAGACCCCATTGTTGTTTTCATCCGTTTCATCAACTTCCATTTCATGATCTACATAAACCAATAAGCGATAAGAACCGTTGGGGGGAAGCGGGTTGACCTGATTTACATTGATAACATCAATCTCCACATCTTTTGCTGCATTCCCGCTAATGCCGTTTCCATCCACCAGCGCTTTTAACAAATAACAATCATTTAAGCTTGTCGCGGAGGGGATGCAAAAATAAACTCCTACCCCATATTCCGAAACACCCTCGTTTTCGTTACTGAGTACGGTAAAATAGATATCGCTGATAACTCCTGTACTTGAGTTATACGAATATCCTGCACTGATATTACCAATGCTTAAATCTGGTTGGGCCTTCAGTTTTCCAAACATTGCAAAGCAAAGAATAAAAACCGTAAGCATTTTTTTGTAATTAATTTTCATGGTTATAAGTGTTTAAATTGAACACTCAAATCTGGAGAGTTATCCATGAACAATCAACTACATAAGCATGTAGGCTAATAAAATCAGATATCGCCATTAATGGATTTATTTATAAGTTCTGTACGGCTGTTTACCTGAAGCTTTGTATAGATCTTTTTAATATGATAGCGAATGGTATCAATAGAAATGCTCAAGCGGTCGGCAATTAATTTATAACTTAATCCGTCGCGCAAACCAATAATAATTTGCTGCTCACGTGTTGTGAGCTCTACTTCTGCCGATCGAACAGGAGGATTAAAATAACTGACCACTTTGCGTGCAATTGCCGGAGACATAAAACTTCCGCCTTCCCTGATAATGTGAATGGCTTCCAAAACTTGTTCGAAAGGAGTATCTTTTAATAAATAGCCGGTTGCGCCGGCACATAAAGACTTGAAGATGCGGTTATCATCTTTAAAAACAGTAAGCATAATAATATCTGCTTCCTTCAGTTTTTCCCGGACAATACGTATTCCTTCTATTCCCGACATTCCGGGCAAGCCGATATCTGTCAGAATTACATCCGCTGTTTCTCCGGCATCAAGCAATTCAAAGAAAGATTCCATCGATTCAGCAGACCATACATATTTACAGGCTTTCTCTATGGTAAAATAAGTTTGAAGGCTTTCTCTCACAATAGGGTCATCGTCGATAATGGCTATACTAAAAGTTTTTTCTTCAGACATTTTTAAAAAATTTACATGTAAACCCGGTGTATTATTTTCTCTTAAACTTTAAATGTACACGGTATCCTTGCATAGCAGTAATCGATAAATCGGCATTAATTTCTTTTGCACGCATTTTCATGTTTCGCAATCCCTGGCCCGAACCGGAAGCGTTCGCATGGTCTCCCGGTCCGTTATCTTTAATAGTTAACAGCAAATAACCCTCCTGTTCCATCAATTGAATAATTACCTGTGTAGCCATCGAATGCTTAACAATATTATGTATTGCTTCTTTAAAAATAAGCATACAATTTTGCCTGGTATTCATTTCAATAATTTGTTCCGTATTCAGTTGAAAAGTATTAAATGTATAGCTTATTCCTTTGGTGCCTAATAACGACTCCGCATGTTCGCGCATCCGGTCAATAATATTAGCCAGTTTATCATTACGTGCATCGATGCTCCATAATACATCGCTCATCGTTGTTGTTGCGGTTCTGCTTGCCTGAGCAATTTTATCTATTTCGGCATGTTCGTTCCCCTTAATTTTAAACAGTTCGGTAAGCATAGAAATTCTTGTGAGCAAGCTTCCCACTTCATCGTGCAGGTCGCGGGCAATTTTAATTCTTAAGTCCGTAACGCTCTTGAGTTGTTTAAACCGATAAAAAATAAATCCTCCAATAATAAATACCAACACTAAAACCAATACGATCCGAAATGTAGTTGTGCGGTAAAATACATCATCAATGAAAATTTGCACATCGATAAGGTTTGCACTTTCGATTCCGTTTTCGTTTTTACCTTTTATCTGTAATTTATATTTGCCCGGCATAAGGTAATCGAAGCGTAAGTTATTTTGTGTGCCGATAGCGATCCAGCCCGAATCGATATCTTCAATTTTATAGTAATAGGTGTTTCTTCCCGAATGATAAAAGTCGGACAGGTAAAAGCTGAATGAGCAATTTTTTTGTTCGTAAGGAAATGTTGCGGTATAATTTTCACTTTCTGAGGACAGGCGACGAATCAGTGTATCATTACTGCTTCTGTTGAGCATGATAAAAGGCTTGTCCCGTTTAATATAAATCTTTTCCGGATCAAAAAATGTCACGCCGTTTATTCCGCCGAAAAATATCCGTTCATCGTCAAAACGTAAGTACGAAGCTGAGTTAAACTCATTATCGGCAATACCATCTTTTTCGAAATAATTATAAAAGCGATTTTCTTTACGGTTAAAGTTTGACAGGCCCGTTTGTGTACTCAGCCACAGCTCATCTTTATCCTTCACTATTCCGTAAACGATGTTATCCGGCAATCCGTCTTGCACATTATAATAACCGATCTCATTCTTCTCTGTCTTCAGATGCATTAATCCTCCACCCCTGCTGGCAAGCCAAACATTATTTGTATCGGAAAGCATACCCACAATTTCATCGTTACTTAATGCCGGTATGGTACCGATCGTATAATGTTTTTTGATCTTTCGTTGCTTATCCAATACATACAGGCCTTTATCGGTACCGATAAATAATTCATTCTTAAGGTTCTCCGTAATGCACCAGACTCTTTTGGTTTGTATTGTTTTCGCGGCTTCGGGTTCTATTAATATTTTTTCATAAGGATCATAAATACGTAAACCCAAACGCGTACCCACCCAGATTATACCGGCCTGGTCACGATATAAAGCAAGTACCTGCCGGGTTGAAAAATAATTATCTTTCAAAGCCGGAGCAAACTGATGTGTTTTAAGATCGTAGAATAACAAGCGTTCTGTTGTAGAGCTTAACAAAACCCGTTGTTCGTCCCAGCGGATAAATTCATACGGATTGGGTTGCAGCCATTGTTCTCCTGACCGGTATAAATAGATCGCATAATCATTCGCGTACACATTATACTCGGCCAAACCTTTATAAGTAGAGATTAAAAGAATTGAATCATTCACTTTTAACATCCCTCTTGTACTGAAACATTTTTCAGGATCGTCCGAATAGGGTGAATATAATACACGTCTGAACCGGTGTTTATCAGCAAGTACTTTCCCCAGGCCTCCGGCGGTTCCAATCCATATAAGCCCCATCTGATCTTCGTATATACAATTTATTTTGCTTCCAAAATAATTCAACTTCAGTGCATACGAATAATCTTCGAAAGTATTTGTTCTGAAATCAATTTTTATAATATCTCCATTTTTGTATGAAACCCATACGCTGCCCGATCGATCCGTATAAAATAATATCGCCTGGTTATATTGTGCATTTATCTGTTCAATAAGTTTACTTTTCAGTTTATTATTTTTATGAAACAACAGCAATTCACCGCTTTTATTCTCACTTGTAACCAAGGTATCGCCTACGACTATAAAGTTGCCGGGAATAGTATATGCGGAGGTATCAATAAGCTGATAATTTTTATTGAGCGTATAAACTTTACCTTCGGAAATGGTGTAAAATAAGATGTTCGAATTTTTATCTATCTGGATATTGTTTATTGCAAGTGCCTGATCCAAGGCAAATACTTTCCGGAACGTGCCTCCATTCACTAAAAATAATTGACCGTTCGCTGTACCTGCCAGAAATTTTTTCTTATCTAATTCACAGAATGAAATAAATGCATATTGTTCTGTCGCAGGGAATGACTCACTCATCTCATTCTTTAAATCAATCTTGTTGATTCCTGCATTTGTACCTACCCAAAGCTTTCCGTTTGTATCCTCATACATACAATTGACGCGAGAGTTGGATAGCCTTATTCCTTGTGTATAGGTATAATAATTTGTAAAAACATATCCATCATAGTTACTCAGTCCATTACTGGTGCCTATCCAAAGCTTTCCGTTTTTTGTTTGACAGATACTGCTTATGTAACGATTGGGAAGGCCGTCGCTATTATCCAATAAATTACTTTGTGCATAGCAATGGCAGGAATACAAGAGGAGCGCTGTCAGCAAGATTTTTTGCATATTCCAAAGTTAAGCAATGGAAAATAGTATGGAAGACATAATCATGTAGGGGATCCGGATCCTGTAAAGATCTTTAATCTTTTCCATTTGATCGGTTTATATAATTAAAAATTATCTACATGAACAATAGAATAAAGTATCCAAGCAATATATTAAAGATTAGGAATAAGGCTATCTGAATAGCTATAACTATTACTGCTTTAAACAGGCTAAGCAATACCGGTTTTTTATAATAGGTTAAAAAAGTAAACAGCAACAAAGCAAACAATACAATAGGGTTTGCAGGAAAGTTTCCGCTGAAAGGGAAAAATATCAACAGCAAATAAAAGATATTTACATAGGACCATATAAAAGTAGCGGAGATACAGCTTTCGGCATAATTATATCCTTTTTCTTTTTTAAAGAAAAGCGTAAGCGGTACAGCAAAAAGAAAAATATTGAAGAAGAAAAGGTATTTTAAATAATCCGACAGAATTGTTCCTACATCATACATCTTACCATCAGCGGCTTCCAGCTCCATCATATAATTGATATTTATTCCGAGCTTATACTCAATATAAGAAATCAAACTATATGTGATTAAATAAAAAAAGAAAGGGTTAAAATAGGTTTTACGAATACCCGATAGATATTCCTGAGCCGCTTTCGCCGGATGGATGATGCCTTTAAGATTTCTGAAGATACCCTTATCTAAATGAAATACCGAATGTGGGATATCATGAATGACGCTATGCATACTTATGCGCTTCGGAAATTTTTGTCCGCAGTTTCCACAAAAAGCAGTTTCGAATTCATATTGACAATTGGGACAAGTATGCATTGGCCTGAACGCTTATAATCAAATATATTATTTTATTTTTTCCAACAGAATCTTTACGATGATATATTCCCGTTATCTGTATATTTACGGGCATAATATAATATTGAAATGAAAAAAATTCTGCTTCTTATTAGTTTGTTGTATGCCGGAACAGCATATACACAAAATCTGTTAAGTCCCGAAGACTTATGGAAATTCGGAAGAGTTTCTGAACCGAAAGTTTCTCCCGACGGCAAAACAGTTGTATATAGTATTACCCGATACAGTATCGAAGATAATAAGGGGAATGCCGATTTATACAGCGTTCCGGTACAGGGTGGCGCAGTCAAACAGCTTACATCGGGCAGTGGTTCCGAGCATAATGCCCGCTGGCATCCCGATGGTAACAAAATCGGATATCTGAGTGCTGAATCCGGAACTACACAGTTATGGGAAATGAATCCTGATGGTTCGGATAAAAAACAGGTCAGCAATTTTGCGACCGGTATTTCGAATTTTAATTATTCTCCGAAAGGAACACATATATATTTCACACAAGAAATTCAAATCGATCAAACGTTGGCGGAACGTTATCCTGATCTTCCCAAAGCTAATGCAAAGATATATGATGAATTAATGATGCGTCATTGGACCAGCTGGGAAGATGGGGCTTTCAATCATGTTTTATACGCCAGCTATTCCGATGGAAAAACAGGTGAAGCGAAAGATATTATGCCGAACGAACCTTATGATGCACCTATGGCACCATTTGGTGGAGAGGATCAGATACATTGGAGTCCTGACGGTAAAACAATCGCCTATACCTGTAAAAAACTAAAAGGTACAGCTTATGCAACCAGCACCAATAGCGATGTCTATTTATATTCTATAGAAACCGGAAAAACCGAAAATATTTCAGGTGATAATCTGGGTTATGATGTAGAACCGCGTTTTTCTCCGGATGGTAAATCGATTGCCTGGTTAAGCATGGAACGCCCGGGATTCGAAGCCGATAAAAGCCGGATCATCGTATATGATCTTCTTACAAAAACAAAAAAAGATATAACGGCAGGTTTCGATCAGAGTGCAGGAAATTTACGTTGGGCTAAGGATTCCAAAACACTTTATTTCAGCAGCGCTTACCACGCGGTTTACCAATTATATGCTTATAATTTCAACGGGAAAAAACCGGGCATCCGGAAAATTACGAATGGTACGAGCAGCCTGAATTCCTTTGAAGTAGCTTTCGACGGAAAAACAACTTCACTGATCAGCACTCATGTAAATATAAGTTCGCCTGCCGAATTGTATCGTATCGATCTGGCGTATGGAAAACAATACCCGATAACATTTACCAACAAGGCATTGACGGATTCTTTTGCATGGGGAGAAGTAGAATCACGCAATTTAGAAACTACCGATGATAAAGAAATGCAGGTATGGGTGATTTATCCGCCTAACTTTGATAAGAATAAAAAGTATCCGACTTTATTGTATTGCCAGGGAGGGCCGCAAAGTGTGATCTCGCAAAGTTTTTCGTACCGCTGGAATTTCCAGTTGATGGCTGCCCAAGGTTATATTATTGTTGCTCCGAACAGAAGGGGTTTACCAAGTTTCGGACAAGAATGGAATGATGAGATCAGCGGCGATTGGGGTGGTCAGGCTATGCGTGACTATTTGACTGCTATTGATGAGTTAAGCAAGGAATCTTTTGTCGATAAGGATCGCAGAGCTGCGGTAGGCGCAAGCTTTGGAGGATACTCGGTATATTGGTTGGCAGGCCATCACGACAATCGTTTTAAATCTTTTATTGCGCATTGCGGGGTGTTTAATTTAGAAAGTATGTACGGATATACCGAAGAAATATTTTTCGCAGATCACGATATGGAAGGGCCTTACTGGAAAGAACCTAAACCCAAATCATACACTCATTTCTCTCCGCATAATTTTGTGAAGAACTGGAATACTCCAGTTCTTGTGATTCATAATGAAAAAGATTTCAGAGTGCCTCTAGGTGAAGGTTTACAAGCTTTCAGCGCTGCCCAGCTGCAAGGAATCAAAAGTCGCTTTTTATATTTTGCCGATGAAGGGCATTGGGTAACGAAACCGCAAAACGGAATACTCTGGCAAAGAGAATTCTTCAGGTGGTTAAATGAAACGCTTGAATAAATGCTAAAGAATCAATAAAAAAGAGGCTTAAAAATTAATTCATTTTTTAGGCCTCTTTTTTTATCGAGAACCTTTGCAGTTTTCTTTTTTTAACCGCAAAGAGCACGGAGAAATATTCCTTACATTATACCAAACATGGATCACGCAGAGGGTGCTGAGTTATGTTTGCGGGATAAGTATTTTAAGAAATATATTTTTGATATGTGCTTGGCGTACTCGGCGAAAAACCTTTGCGTACTTTGCGGTTTTCTTTTTTTTAACCGCGGAGGACGCGGAGACGGATTCCTTACATTGTACCCGGCATGAATCACGCGGAGGGCGCGAAGAGGTGTTCGCCAGATAACTATTTTAAGAAATATATTTTTGATATGCGCTTGGCGTACTCGGCGAAAAACCTTTGCGTACTTTGCGGTTTTTTTTAACCGCGGAGGGCGCGGAGATGTATTTCTTACAAAGCTACAGATGTAAGAAATCCCCTCTAATTTGATTACTTTAGTCAATCCTTTATATAATGCTTATGGATACCGAAAAGAATCCCTGGAAAACCCTTTCCTCAGAAGAGAAATACAACAATCCCTGGATAAATGTTACCGAGCATCAGGTAATCAATCCCTCCGGAAATAAAGGGATCTACGGGAAAGTACATTATAAGAATTTAGCAATCGGCATTGTCCCGATCGACGAAAAAGGATATACCTGTTTAGTTGGCCAGTACCGATACCCGCTTGATGCCTATAGCTGGGAGATCCCGGAAGGCGGAGGACTGCTGAATACAGATCCCCTGCTTTCGGCACAACGTGAGCTTCTGGAAGAAACGGGATTAAAAGCTGCTCACTGGGAAAAAATTTTAGAAATGTACCTTTCCAATTCGGTAAGTGATGAAAAAGCGATCATCTATTTAGCAAGCGGATTAAGCCAGCATAATGCAGAACCCGAAGAAACCGAACAGTTGAAATTAAAAAAAGTACATTTTGAAGAAGCTTATGAAATGGTAATGACAGGTGTTATTACCGATGCTATGAGCGTTGCCGCACTACTTAAAATAAAGTTGTTACAACAGAAATAAACCATACTGTATACCCCGGGAGTAACATTTAAGCGAGGCGAAGGATTATCCTCTGTTTTTCAATAAATTTATTCTGCGTTTCAAAACCAAAGAAAGAATATGAAAAGATCGATCATATTAATGCTCTTGTCATTCATGAGCCTTAACAGCTATTCCCAGCTGATGGATGGAAAACCCGGGCGCTTCACAAAAGCCGATACATTAAGAGGTACATTAAGCCCCGAACGACTGTGCTATGATGTAAGTTATTATCATTTGGATATCCGAATCGACATTGAGAATAAGCATATCGAAGGAGCAAATACCATACACTTTAAAGCAGTAAACGATTTTAATAAATTACAGATCGACCTGTTTGAAAATATGAGGCTGGACAGGATCGAATGGCGCGGAAAAAAATTAAATTATACGCGGCAATACAATGCCATATTCATCGAATTTCCGCAAACGGTTTCTAAAGGAGCGCATGAGGAAATGATCATTTATTATTCGGGAAATCCTATACAGGCAAAGCGTGCGCCCTGGGACGGAGGTTTTGTGTTTTCGAAAGATAACGATCGCTACGACTGGATAGGGGTTGCCTGTCAGGGAACAGGAGCAAGCCTTTGGTGGCCATGCAAAGATCATCAGTCCGATGAACCCGACAGCATGCTTATCAGTGTTGCGGTACCTTCGGGATATGTAAATATTTCTAACGGCAGGTTAAGAAGCGCCATCGATCTGAAAAACGGATATACACAATTTAGCTGGTTCCTGTCCGTGCCGGTCAATACCTATAATGTGACTGTAAATATCGGGAAATATGTACACTTTTCAGATGAATATACCAGTAAGATTGATGGAGAAAAGCTGACGCTCGATTATTATGTAAAAAGCTATCACTTAGAAAAAGCTAAAAAACAATTTGAACAGGTGAAGCCGATGTTAGATGCTTTTGAAAAATATTTCGGGAAATATCCGTTCTATGCCGATGGATTTAAGATCGTAGAAAGTGATTACCTGGGAATGGAGCATCAGAGCTGCATCGCATACGGAAATAAATATAAAAACGGGTACAGGGGTTTGGATTTATCGATGACAGGTGAAGGCATGAAGTTCGATTATATTCTTATTCATGAAGCTGCACACGAATGGTGGGGTAACTCCGTAACGGCTTCGGATATTGCCGATATGTGGATACACGAAGGCTTCGGTCAGTATGCTGAAGTAGTATATTTAGAAGAGCTGCACGGAAAATCTTCCGCAACCAAGTATATAAACGGCTTGCGCAGGGGTGTTGGAAATAAAGAGCCTGTTATCGGCCCTTATGGTGTAAACACAGAAGGTTCGGGAGACATGTATCCCAAAGGAGCCTTATTCTTACATACCTTACGTAATGTGATTAATCATGATTCGCTGTGGTGGAGCATCGTAAAAGGCATTGCCGAAGAGTATCATCATTCCATAACCGATACCCGGTCGGTTATGAACTATATGAATGCAAAAGCGAACAGGGATTTAACAAAAATCTTTGAGCAGTATTTATATTATCCTGCGCTTCCGAAGCTGGAGCTAAAATATCTTATTGAAAAGGATGAATTGGTACTATCCTATAAGTGGATAACCGATGTACAGAATTTTGATATGCCTGTTGATCTGGTGTTCGGTCTTACAAATGAGCGATTACGTATTTATCCTGCTAATGCTGCACAAACAATCCGAATGAGGGGTGTTGAAAAGGAACAGGTACAGGTAGATACCCGGCGTTTTTATATTCAGTTAGAAGAGCTATAAAAATTTTAAACTATAAACTTGTTGGATACGCTTTGCGTACTCTGCGAGAACCTTTGCGTTCTTTGCGGTTACTCTTTTAAACCGCAAAGTTCGCGGAGACGGATTCCTTACATTGTACCCGGCATGAATCACGCGGAGGGCGCGAAGAGGTGTTCGTCGGATAAATATTTTAAGAAATATATTCGTGATATGAGCTTTGCGTACTCTGCGAAAAACCTTTGCGCACTTTGCGGTTACTATTTTTTAACCGCGGAGTACACGGAGACGGATTCCTTACATTGTACCCGGCATGAATCACGCGGAGGGCGCGGAGTTGTACTTGTCGGCTAAGTGTTTTAAGAAATACATTTGTAATATGCGCTTTGCGTACTCCGCGAAAAACCTTTGC
>CAYVTM010000009.1:0-85928 GCA_964454645.1 uncultured Sphingobacteriaceae bacterium
CCCCTTAGACCCAGGCGGGCTGCAAAGGTAATAAGCTTTTCTCAGTTTCCAAATACAAGCCCCCTTTTCCAGCATCATCCTTGCTAAACATCTGATTCTAAATAAGAATATTTTTAATGTTTCATCGTTATTGTTACCCAATCGTAATTTATGTCGTCTCTATAGATACAATTTCGGAGAGAATGTTATAAAAATTTTCAAAGCTTAAATGAACAATTATCTTTGCCACATGCAAAAAAACAAGTTTACTTATTTACTCATCCTGGGTATGGCTATATTGATAGGTATCGGCGGGTGTAAAAGCGAATATCAAAAAGTACTCAAAGGCAACGACCTTGATAAGAAATATGAACTGGCAAAAAAATATTATAACGATAAAGATTATTTCAGAGCGCTTGAACTTTTGGATGAATTGGTAAATGTTTACCGTGGAAGCGAAAAAGCCGAAACAATCTATTATTACTATGCCTATTGCCATTATGGCTTAAAAGATCTGATTACAGCACGATACCATTTCAAGAACTTTGCAGAAACCTTTCCACGCAGCCAGTATGCCGAAGAATGCAGGTACATGACTGCTTACTGCTATTTCTTAGACTCCCCCGAATATAGTCTCGATCAGGAAAACACCTATAGAGCAATAGAATCTCTGCAACTCTTTATTAATATGTACCCTAAAAGCACTCGTGTGGAAGAATGCAATTTATTAATAGACCGATTGAGAGATAAGCTTGAGAACAAGTCCTACCATAATGCAAAACTCTATTATAATATTGGTGATTATAAGGCCGCTATTTTTGCCTTCCAAAACTCGATCAATGACTTTCCCGACACACCCTATAAAGAAGAAATGGACTTTCTGACTATTAAATCGAGCTATCTATATGCTAAAAACAGCGTTGAAAGCAAAAAAGCCGAAAGATTTTTGGAAACTATCGATTATTATCGGAACTTTGTCGATTCTTATAAGACAAGTAGATTCTTAAAAGAAGCGCAAGAAATACACGATTCTTCGCTGAAAGAAATTGAATTAGTAACGAAAAAGTAAGTTCAAAACAATATATGAATAGCAATTTAAAAAACAATACTCCGGTAACCACAGTTACCCGCGATGTGAGAATCTTAGATGCAGAAACCGGTAACTTATACGAAAGTTTAGTTATTATTTCGAGAAGAGCCAATCAAATTGCTGCTGCTTTAAAAGAAGAGCTAAACGGCAAATTACAAGAATTTGCTTCATCGAACGATAATCTGGAAGAGGTATTCGAAAACAGGGAGCAAATAGAAATTTCTAAATACTACGAACGTTTACCCAAACCAACCCTGTTAGCTACTCAAGAGTTTATCGAGGGGAAAGTTTATCACAGAAAAGCTTCCGAAGAATAAAACATAACCCTCTCCGGAGGGTTTTTATATGCCTATATGTTACGTGATAAAAATATCTTATTAGGTATCTGCGGCAGTATCGCTGCTTATAAATCTGCATTGCTCGTACGCCTCTTCGTAAAAGCGGGCGCAAATGTGCAGGTAATCATGACTGATGCGGCATGCGACTTTATCACTCCCCTTACACTTTCTACTCTTTCCAGGAATCCGGTTTATCATTCCTTCTATAAAAAAGAAAATGGAGAATGGAATAACCATGTAGAATTAGCCTTATGGGCGGATCATTTTATCATGGCTCCGGCATCTGCCAATACACTGGCAAAAATGGCCAACGGGATCTGCGACAATTTATTAATGGCAAGCTATCTTTCGGCAAGATGTCCGGTATCCATAGCTCCGGCAATGGACCTGGATATGTTTAAACATCAGGGTACACAAAGTAATTTAGAAACACTTGCTTCATGGGGGCACACTATTATCCATCCCGAAAATGGGGAGTTAGCAAGCGGTTTATTTGGGGAAGGCCGAATGGCTGAACCCGAAACAATTTTTGAAGCAATTGAACGGGAATTCATGCAGTCCCAAATGCTGAAAGGTAAACGGGTGTTGATAACAGCCGGGCCAACCTACGAAGCGATTGACCCGGTACGTTTTATCGGCAATCACTCGAGTGGGAAAATGGGTTATGCCTTAGCAAAACAGTGTGCCAAACTGGGTGCCCAAATAGAATTGATTTCAGGGCCGAGCAAAGAAAGTGCTCATCATCCGAATATTCATATCACCCGTATCGTCTCGGCTAATGATATGTACGAAGCCTCTATCCGACTATTCCCGGCATGCGACATTACTATCATGAGTGCCGCCGTTGCCGATTATACGCCTGTACATACTTCCGAATATAAAATAAAAAAGCAAGAGGGTACGTTAACGATAGAACTTACTAGAACAAAAGATATTTTAAAGACTTTAGGTGAACAAAAAAGATCTGATCAGGTTTTGGTAGGCTTTGCATTGGAAACAGACAATGAAATCGAACATGCTTCTTCAAAATTAAAAAGTAAGAATGCGGATTTCATCGTATTAAATTCACTCAAGGATAAAGGGGCCGGATTTGCTCACAACACTAATAAAATAAGTATTCTGAGTAAAGACGGAAGCATCGAAACTTTTGAAACTAAATCCAAAGATTGGGTAGCTTTCGACATCGTTCAAAAAATTATATCTTTGATCAAGTAGTTCCTCTTTAAAATACGGAATTTTGACTATGAAAAAAAACAGCATCTCACTATTTTTCTTTCTTCTGCTTTCATCTTCTCTTCTCGCTCAAGATATCAATTGCACAGTAAAGGTGCTTACTCCACAAATTCAAAGCAGCGATAAACGGGTGTTCGAAGAGATGGAAAAGGCGATCTTCGAATTTGTAAATAACAGCAAATGGACTGACGACATTATACAAATTAACGAACGTATCGAATGTAATATCATCATTAACATCACCGAACAAATTGGCCAGGATGAATTTAGAGCGACCGCTCAAATCCAATCCAGTCGCCCTGTTTATAGTACTTCTTACAACTCGACACTATTAAATTATAGCGATGAAGATTGGACCTTTCGTTATGTTTTAAACCAACCGCTCGAATATTCGGATAATGAAAGCCGTTTAAATCTCACTTCTTTATTGGCTTATTATATCTACATTATGATAGGTTTAGATTATGACAGTTTCTCCCTGTATGGCGGCACACCTTATTTCGAGAAAGCAAGAAATGTAGTTAGTAATGCTTCTAATCAACCGGGAAAGGGATGGAAAGCATTTGACGGAACTCGGAACAGATATGTTTTAGTAGATAATTTTTTAGACAATAGCTTTAAACCTTTACGTGAATGTATGTATAAATATCATCGATTGGGTTTGGATATTATGTCTCAAAATATCGATAACGGAAGAAAAGAAATAAGCGATTGCTTACCGAACCTTCAGAAAATGCAACGCGACCGTCCGAACTCGATGCTGGCAAATGTATTTTTCACTACCAAATCGGATGAAATCATTCAGATATTCAGCAAAGCCTTGCCTGCCGATAAGCCAAAAACTGTTCAGCTTTTAACGGAATTAGATCCGAGCAATACCACAAAGTATCAGCAAATACTTCGTGCAAATTAAGTTGCTTAAATCGAATACAATTTATCGTTTTTTCCGTTAACTTAGCATGGCCTATAAGCCCGATATATGTTGAATAAATTACTCATAAAAAACTATGCAATTATTGATGAGGCAGAGATTTCATTCTCGCCCCGATTCAGCATTATTACGGGAGAAACAGGTGCGGGGAAGTCGATTATACTGGGCGCTCTTTCTCTTATTTTAGGACAGCGTGCAGATTCAAAAACATTATTCAGACAAAAAGATAAATGTATTATCGAAGGGCATTTTAACATTGCTGAATATAAATTACAATCTTTCTTTAACGAAAACGATTTAGATTACGACGAACATACTACTTTACGTCGCGAAATAACAGCAGATGGTAAATCTCGCGCTTTTATTAATGATACTCCTGTAAACTTATCTGCATTAAAAGCTTTGGGGGAGTTATTGGTAGATATTCATTCCCAACACGAAACGCTTGCCTTAAATTCCGGCCGCTTTCAATTACAGGTTGTCGACAGCCTTTGTAAGCATTCTGACGTATTACAAAACTATCGCATTGATTATAAAAATCACAAAGCAAAAATTCAATCGCTCAACGATTTGAAAGAACAAAGCAATCAGGCGAAAGTCGAAAGTGATTTTCTGCAATTTCAGTTTGATGAATTGAATGAGGCGAAATTAAAACCCGAAGAACAGGAATTACTTGAACAGGAATTAAATACCCTTAGTCATGCCGAAGAAATAAAATCGGGATTAAATGCATGCCTGTACCTTTTAGATGAACAAGAAAGTTCTGTTGAATCTCAATTAAAACAATGCATCCAGCAGATCCAGCCCATTGAAAAGGTTAATCCGGAGATACTTACACTTTCTGAACGTATCAAGAGTTGCTTAATTGAACTGAAAGATATTGATTCGGAAATTGAACGTATTGCTAACAACACCCTGCTTGATACCGACCGGATGCAATTAGTACAGGAACGTCTCGATTTAATCTATCATCTGCAACAGAAACATCGTGTAAAAAGCATGACCGAACTCATACAGATACAAACCGGTATCGAAGAAAAACTAAACAATTTTTCTTCACTCGATAGTCAGATTGAAACCCTTGAAAAGCAGATTACTAAAGAGCATCTTGCACTTTTGACACTCGCTAAAAAAATATCTAAGAAACGATCCGAAGTGATTCCATTCATCGAAAACAATATTAAAAAAATGCTTTTGGATTTAGCAATGCCGGATGCCCGATTACATATCGAGCAAAGCGTATTGGCTGATGAGGGCTATACATTACAGGGGATTGATGAAATTCGCTTTTTATTTAGCGCGAATAAAGGTCAGGCATTATCTGAACTAGAAAAAGTTGCATCAGGCGGAGAGCTTTCCCGGCTTATGTTATGCATTAAAAGCTTAGTTGCCAATCATACCCAATTACCTACCATCATTTTCGATGAAATAGATACCGGTGTTTCGGGAGAAGTTGCGCATAAAGTAGGAACAATTTTAGAATCGCTTTCGGAAGTTTTACAAGTAATCAGCATTACACATTTACCGCAAATCGCGAGCAAAGGAAATACTCATCTGTTTGTTTACAAAGAAACGAAAGAGGAGCAAACCTATACCAGGATAAAAATTTTAAATCCCGATGAACGCATTGTAGAGATTGCAAAAATGTTAAGTGGAGAAAGCCCAAGTACCAGCGCTATCGCAAACGCACAGGAATTATTGAATAAAAACTAAATGATATGATACTATCAACGACACACAACATTGAAGGGAAAAAGATTGTACGCTATGCCGGATTAGTTACCGGAGAAGCAATTTTAGGAGCCAATATTTTTCGTGATATCTTTGCTTCCATTCGCGATATTGTTGGAGGCAGATCCGGTTCTTACGAAGAAGCCCTTCGCCAGGCAAAAGATATGGCTATTAAAGAAATGCAGGAGGATGCTGCACGCCTGGGCGCCAATGCAGTAATCGGCATAGATCTCGATTACGAAACCATTAATAATATGCTGATGGTTACCGCAAGCGGAACGGCTGTAGTACTCGAATAAGAAATTAATTGGTGAAATATCCTTAATTGATTATTTTCGAATCGTATTACAAGGGTAAATTATCCTTCTTATATCTATATTTAAAGCAGAATTATGACAAATCACCAATTATTAGCAGGCAAAAGAGGGATTATCTTCGGAGCCTTAAACGAAAGTTCAATTGCCTGGAAGGTTGCGCAACGTGCTGTTCAGGAGGGGGCTAAAATTACACTTACCAACGCTCCGATTGCATTACGTATGGGCGAGATTAATAAGTTAGCGGAAGAATGTAATGCTGAAATTATTCCGGCCGATGTTACAAACATGGAAGACCTGGAAAATTTATTCAAAAAATCGATGGAAGTTTTAGGAGGGAAAATCGATTTTGTCTTACACTCGGTGGGGATGAGCCTGAACGTGCGTAAAGGAAAGCATTATACCGAAGCCGATATAGAATATATGCATAAAGGTTTCGATATTTCTGCCATGTCTTTACACCGTGTATTACAAACTGCCTGGAAAAATGATGCCATCAACGAATGGGGTTCGGTGGTTGCCTTAACGTATATCGCAGCTCAACGTGTATTCCCCGATTACAACGATATGGCCGATGCAAAAGCATTGCTCGAATCTATCAGCCGTAGCTTTGGTTACCATTATGGAAAACACCGCAAGGTACGTATTAATACCATCTCTCAATCGCCCACCTACACTACTGCGGGTTCGGGAGTGAAAGGTTTCGACGGGTTCTATTCCTATGCAGATAAAATGTCTCCATTGGGTAATGCGAGTTCCGACCAATGTGCCGACTATTGCATCACCATGTTCTCGGATTATACGCGTATGGTAACTATGCAAAATCTTTTCCACGACGGAGGGTTTTCATTTACCGGAGTGAGTCCCGAAGTAGTGGAAGCTTTAGGAAACAAATAATTAAAATCTATTATCATAAAAAATGCGTTGAATAATTATTCAACGCATTTTTTATAGATCCCACTAGGTTCTTCAAATCTGGCTTCGTTTATAAAACGTTCCGGGTCTTGCAATAAATAGTGCTTGAATAGTGTTAAACCATCAACCCGTAACGAAATTAAAGGTCTACAACACAAGCACCTCCTGTAAATTTTAATACTTCCGGATCAGGATTCAGCTTGTAAATGTTTTCTGTATCTTCGCTTGTCAGCTTACGCAGATAAGTTCTGTATGTATGTAATTCCATTTGCTTTGATACTTTTTTCTTACTTATCTATAGCCTGAGAAACATTTTGTCAATTATGGTGAAACTGCCGGCTTAGTGTTTATATTTCATACTTTTCGGTACGAAAAAATTAAACTTTTTTTCCAATCCAGCCCAGGTGTGTATTTTTAAAATGGTCGTTGAATTTCAGCCCATAACCAAACATCCTGTCCATTGCCGAATGTCCAAATAAAATCACACCCGCTAAAGTGAGTAAAGAATTATTTAACCAAAATCCCAAGATCGAAATGGTAATTGCAAGCAATTTATGATGGAAAAAATTATACAGCCGGGCACCTGTTTCAGGACTTGTCCAATAACCAATCATTGATAAATCAGGTAATAGAATACAGGCGGGAAAAACCCACCAAACATAGTCTAATTGATTAAACAGGACTATTGAGAGTAAAAACTGTCCCAGTTCCTCCAATTTCAAAAGATTATTCATTCTGTTCGTCATAATTTATTGAATTTACTTACTATGACACAAAAATCCAAAACTCAAACCCGGTAGCTCTTGACTAAAATCAAGAATTTTGGGCCTGACGTTTTCTGATTCTACTAAATGTTTCGGGGGTCATACCAAGAACAGAGGCAATGTATTGTAAGGGTACCTGATTAAATAAATTTTTGTTTTGTTCAAAATACAAATCATACCTCTCTTCTGCTGTCATTGATAAATGAGAGAATACTCTATCTTCAATCATTGCAAAACATTTTACCAGAAATCTTTTCTCGATTTCATTCCATTTAGGAAATTCTTTGCACAACTTCCGGTAGTCTGTTTTGGTAATTGTTAATAGCTCTGTTTCTGTCAATGCTTGTATTGTCCAACGATTAGGTTGATCAAAAAAGAAGCCCATTACTTCTGTAATGAAAAAATTTTCGGTAGAGATCCACTGTGTAATTTCCTTTCCGTCAGACAAAGCATAAATTCTTAAAATTCCTGACTTTATTATGCTCAATCTGTTGCAAACTTTTTCAGACTTTGTAAAAAAGCCGCTTTTTTGAAGTTTTTCTTCCTGAAAGTATGAATGAATGAATGTCAACTCTTGATTGGAAAGTTGTCCAAAATGGTCTTGTAGTAATTCATTAAAATCTTTCACGTTGCATTTAGCATATTTTTGTATCTCCTCAGATTCGGCTCAATTTATTTTAAGCCTCCCTTACCCCGGGGATATATTACTTAAGCATGTAATTTACAATAGCTAATACAGAAGTGATAATTGCAATAAACTGGATAAGCCCTGCAATATAGACTGAACGGGTTAAAGCACTTTTTACTTCAGCTATCTTTTCCAATAAATCTGACTTATCGGATTGTGTTAAATAGAGTTCTTTGTTCATTTCGATTTGTTTTAATTGAGTTATATTTCAACATAAAAAATAAAGCCCTCATTTTTGTTTGAGGGCTTTATTTTTTTTATGCACTTGGACTCTCGTCCTCTTTTTTCTTGCGTTTCGGTTTTTCAGGTTTAGAAATGCGTACTTCTATTTCCATATTTTCCTTATTATAATCTACTTCCAATGTATCTCCCTCATGCAATTCTCCTTTCAGAATTTCCTCAGCAATCGGATCTTCCAGATATTTTTGGATAGCCCGATTCAGGGGTCTTGCACCAAAATTCGGATCAAAACCTTTGTCTGCAATAAAGTCTTTGGCATCATCGGTTAAACGTACCTGATAGCCCATTGTATTTAAACGATCAAATAATTCTTTCAATTCAATATCAATAATCCGGAAGATATCTTCACGATTCAATGAATTAAATACGATTACATCGTCGATACGATTTAAGAACTCCGGAGCAAAGGCGCGTTTCAATGCAGTTTCAATTACTGTTCGTGCATTGCCCTCTAACTGTTGTGCCTTTGCCTGTGTAGTAAAGCCAACCCCCTGACCGAATTCTTTCAATTGACGAGAACCTATGTTCGAGGTCATAATGATAATCGTATTTCTGAAATCCACTTTCCTCCCCAAGCTATCGGTAAGAATACCATCATCCAATACCTGTAATAATATATTGAATACATCGGGATGGGCTTTTTCAATCTCATCCAACAGAATTACAGAATATGGTTTACGACGTACTTTCTCTGTTAATTGTCCTCCTTCTTCATAACCAACATATCCCGGAGGCGCACCTACCAGTCTGGAGATCGCAAATTTCTCCATATACTCACTCATGTCAATACGAATCAAAGCGTCTTCACTCTCGAACATAAACTTCGCTAACACTTTTGCCAACTCTGTTTTACCGACACCTGTCGGGCCCAGGAAAATAAATGAACCAATCGGTTTTTTAGGGTCTTTCAATCCGGCGCGTGTACGACGTATAGCTTTTGATAATTTTAAAATAGCCTCGTCCTGCCCGATAATATTTCCTTTTAATTCATCAGCCATTTGCAATAAACGCTGACTATCCGACTGCCCTACACGCTGTACCGGAATACCTGTCATCATGGAAACTACTTCCGCAACATTTTCTTCAGTCACCATGTATCTACGAGTTTTGGTTTCTGCTTCCCATGCCGATTTCGCTACATCCAATTGTTCCAGTAATTGTTTTTCGGTGTCACGAAGTTTTGCTGCTTCTTCGTACTTCTGACTTTTTACAACTTTATTTTTTTCAACTTTTATCTCTTCAATTTTCTGTTCAATCTCAATTATGTTTTGAGGAACGTGAATATTGGTAATATGCACACGCGAACCGGCCTCATCCATTGCATCAATAGCTTTATCGGGCAAGAAGCGGTCGCTCATATAACGTGTTGTTAAAGCAACACAGGCATCAATCGCTTCCGGTGTATAAGTTACGTTATGATGTTCTTCGTATTTCTCTTTAATATTATTTAAGATGGTAGTCGTCTCTTCCGGAGTCGCAGGATCTACTAATACTTTTTGGAATCTTCGATCCAAAGCTCCGTCTTTTTCAATAAACTGACGGTACTCATCGAGGGTTGTCGCACCGATGCATTGAATTTCCCCACGTGCCAATGCGGGCTTAAACATATTCGATGCATCCAAAGATCCTGAAGCACCACCGGCGCCAACAATCGTATGAATCTCATCAATAAATAAAATTACATCAGGCGATTTTTCCAATTCGTTCATTACAGCTTTCATACGCTCCTCAAACTGTCCACGGTATTTTGTACCCGCAACCAATGAAGCTAAGTCGAGCGTAACAACTCGTTTGTTGAATAACACTCTAGAAACTTTACGTTGTATAATACGCAATGCCAATCCTTCTGCAATAGCCGACTTACCTACACCGGGTTCTCCAATCAAAATCGGATTATTTTTTTTACGGCGGGATAAGATCTGCGATACACGTTCAATCTCTTTTTCTCGACCCACAATCGGATCTAACTTTCCTTCTTCCGCAGCACGTGTTAAATCTCTACCGAAATTATCGAGCACCGGAGTTTTTGATTTTGTATCGGTTACTTTTTTAGCAGTACCGAAATTTTCTTCTTCTTTAAATCCTTCATCATCAGAAGGATTTTGAGGTGCTTCAGCACTCGGATTCATCCGGAAGCTTTCCAATTGATTTTTGAAAACTTCATAATTTACATTATACTGTGCTAAAATTTGCGAAGCAATATTGTCTTCATCTCTTAAAATAGATAATAACAGATGCTCCGTTCCGATAACTTCGCTTTTAAATATTTTTGCTTCCAGATAGGTAATCTTTAATACCTTCTCCGCTTGTTTTGTCAATGGGATATTCCCTAAATTAACATTCGTTCCGGATGTACCTCTAACCGCATCTTCAATCGATTTGCGTAAACGCGTAGTATCTATGCTCAATGATTTGATGATCTTAATTGCTACACCATCTCCTTCACGAATCAAACCCAACAAAAGATGTTCTGTGCCGATATAATCATGCCCCAGGCGCAATGCCTCCTCTCTGCTGTAGGAAATCACATCTTTAACCCTCGGTGAAAATTTTGCTTCCATAATATTATAGTTCTGTCTTGAAAACGTCCTAATGTATCAAAATGTTCGCTTTGATACAAAATTAATGTTATCCACAATGGTCAAAAACCAAGCCATTAACCCCTAATACCCTTAAGCTTAATGTCAAATTGACAATCGTATGGATTTTTATAAACCTTTTGTCTGTTTTTACGATATTTGCAGCTTAGAGTTTTTAAAATTATGTCAGACGAAAAAATTATTTTTTCAATGGCGGGTGTTAATAAAATACATCCTCCTCAGAAACAAGTATTAAAAAATATTTACCTCTCGTTTTTTTATGGTGCTAAAATCGGGGTAATCGGTCTTAACGGGTCTGGAAAATCATCTCTGCTCCGCATTATTGCCGGAATCGATAAAGCTTATCAGGGTGAGGTTGTTTTCTCTCCGGGCTATACCGTAGGGTATCTGGAGCAGGAACCTCAGCTCGACAACAGTAAAACCGTACGTCAGGTTGTGGAAGAAGGTGTAAAAGAAATTACCGACATTCTTAAAGAGTATGAAGAGATAAATGAAAAATTCGGGCTTCCTGAATATTACGAAGATGCCGATAAGATGGAAAAACTGATGGCGCGTCAAGGGGAATTACAAGATAAGATTGACGCTATAG
The DNA here is from genome assembly GCA_964454645.1 of uncultured Sphingobacteriaceae bacterium. Classification (GTDB taxonomy): domain Bacteria; phylum Bacteroidota; class Bacteroidia; order Sphingobacteriales; family Sphingobacteriaceae; genus CAYVTM01. Next base: position 11,413 of record CAYVTM010000009.1, read on the forward strand.
GCGGTTGGGAACTTGACAATAAACTCGAGCGTGCCATGGATGCCTTACGTTGTGCCGAACCTGATACTCCCATTTCTGTTTTGTCGGGAGGAGAGCGCCGCCGGGTTGCCTTATGCCGGCTCTTATTACAAGAACCGGATGTTTTATTATTGGATGAGCCTACCAACCACCTGGACGCCGAATCGATTGATTGGCTTGAACAACATCTGCAACAGTATAAAGGTACGGTGATTGCCGTCACCCACGACCGTTACTTCCTCGATAATGTAGCGGGCTGGATTCTGGAATTGGACCGTGGTGAGGGTATTCCCTGGAAAGGAAACTATTCTTCCTGGTTAGATCAAAAAGCAAAACGTTTGTCGATGGAAGAAAAGCAGGAAAGCAAGCGTCAGAAAACACTAGAACGGGAATTGGAATGGGTGCGTATGGCTCCCAAAGCCCGTCATGCAAAAGCAAAAGCTCGTTTGAGCAATTATGAAAAATTAGCAAGCGAAGAAACCAGGGAGCGTGAAGATCGTTTGGAATTATTCATTCCGCCCGGACCACGTTTAGGAAATGTAGTTATCGAAGCACAAGGCGTTTCCAAAGCGTATGGAGATAAATTACTTTTCGAAAATCTGAATTTTTCTCTACCTCCGGCAGGGATCGTAGGGATTATCGGCCCGAACGGCGCAGGTAAAACAACTTTATTCAAATTAATCACCGGAGAAGAAAAACCGGATGACGGAACTTTTAAAACCGGTGAAACTGTAAAACTTGCTCACGTAGATCAGTTGCACAGTACAATGGATCCTTCTAAAACGGTATTTGAAACCATTACCGGAGGAACGGAAAACATGTTACTTGGGAACAAACAAGTGAATTCACGTGCTTATGTTTCGCGATTTAATTTCAACGGTGCCGATCAACAGAAAAAAATCGAATCCTTATCGGGCGGGGAACGCAATCGTGTTCATTTAGCGATGATGCTGAAAGAAGGTGCCAATGTAATCTTACTGGATGAGCCAACCAACGACATCGACGTGAATACCCTGCGTGCGCTCGAAGAAGCATTAGAAAATTTTGGCGGATGTTCCGTAATCATTTCCCACGACCGTTGGTTCCTCGATCGTGTATGTACACATATCCTGGCATTCGAAGGCAATTCCGAAGTTTATTATTTCGAAGGCAATTACAGCGATTACGAAGAAAACCGCAAGAAACGTTTGGGGGATACAGAACCGAAACGACTGCGATACAGAAAATTAACGAATTAACTTAAATCTTGTATTCCAAATGCTATCTCGGCTTGAAATATATTCAGACAGAGATGGCATTGTTCATTTTCTATTTATAACCATACGATAGGGTAGCTTAAATTTTCAACTGTCATGTAATTAATAATTAGAATTCAACAGTATGAAAACATTTTTTTACTCGATGCTGTTCCTTATTGGAATCCTCGGTGCTATCAATCAGGCTTCGTATGCACAATGCAATTTAAACCCAACCGTATCACCCGACAATTTGATTATGTGTCCGCAGGAAAGCGACACCCTTTGGACACAAGAATTCGAAACCTATCAATGGTATAAAGAGAATGCTCCTATCCCGGGAGCTACTCAACAGTATTATGTACTGGATCAGGTTCTTGATGCCGGCTATCGGTTTCATGTGGTAGTAAGTGATTCATTATGTACGGATACTTCCGATCAGGTTCTGGCTGATGGGTATGTTTTTCTTCCATTAACGGTTATGCATGGAGGGGGTTCGTATTGGGTCGATCCGAATGGAACAATACATCTTTGTGACGGGGATACGCTCTTCTTCTCTCTTGGGATGCCTTACAATACGAATATAACCTGGTATAATCATGGCGATACGATTCAGGGAGAGCATTCTACTTTCCTGAAAGTTTATACCGGCGGGGCATATACTGTGAGCGCTTCTCCTTTTGTATGTCCGGGCTGGGTAGCATATTTAGGATTAGATATACATGTAGAAGTTCATAAAGCAATTGTCCCCGAAATTACCGTACACGGAGATACGCTTTCTTCTACCTTAGCTCAAAGCTATCAATGGTATTACAAAGGGGACTATATTCAGGGTGCTACGAATCGTACGCTTATTGCCTCTGTGTCGGGTAAGTATAGCGTGCTGACTACCGATAGCAACAGTTGTACTACGATGTCAGATCCATTTAACTTTAGCTTAAGCGGTCTTGATCGTTCTGCAAAAAACACCATTCATGTTTATCCGAATCCTTCTTCAGGAACTTTTCATCTGACTTTACCTGATCCAGGAACTTATACACTCAACATCAGCGACATCAGCGGTAAAAGCTTATACATTCAAACGATAGAAGCAAAACAAGCTGAGCATTTCATCGAAGCAGCTTCCTTAAATCAAGGAATCTATTTCATCGAGGTGCAGCATATACATACACAAACCAGCTATCTCAATAAGCTCATTATCTCACGGTAATTATTTTTTCATATCTATTCATATCAAGGGCTTCCCCGGAAGTCCTTTTTGCTTTTATACTGATTGTTAACATGTTAATAAAAAATTAATTGTACCTTAATCAAATTCCGTTCTCAAATGCTTTATTTTTACTGACCCCATAGGTAAGTATTCTGTCATAATTTTTTTTAAACAATTAAAATTATATACCATGACCTGGAGAAAATTCAGTGGAGAAATCATCCACAACGACATCATCCGAGAAGTCGAACAAGCGATTGAGCGCGAAAGTGAACTGGGCAACAAGCTTAAAGTTTGCATCGGTACCGATTCCCAAGTGAAAGGAGAAACGATTGATTTTGCAACTGTGATTGTATTCTTACGTGAACAAAAAGGCGGCTTTATGTTTATCCAGCAAGAACGTATCACCAAAAAAATGGGAATCAAAGAACGTATGTTAAATGAGGTACAACGTTCGATCGAAACAGCTTATACACTCTGCGATCTCTTAGATTTGTATGATGTAGATTTAGAAGTACATGCCGACATCAATACCAATCCTAACTTTAAATCGAATCAGGCTTTACACGAGGCTATGGGATATATTTTAAGTATGGGATTTGTATTTAAAGCGAAACCCGAAGCTTTTGCAAGCTCGTATTGCGCGAACAAGATGGTGCAGTAAACCGCTGTACTTCTTTATTTTAAAGGCTTTGCATATTTACCCTTGCAGAACCCTGGAAAGCTTTGCGCTTCATAATTTCCTTATCAATATAATTCTGCACTTCCGATTTATTCAATCCCCATACAGGAGCAATCAATAAATCCTGATCGGCAAGCCCAAACAACCGTTGTATAATCACATCTTCCCGCACAAGCGGAATCAACTCGCATAAGAAGTCGCTGTAATCTTTCAAACTAAATACTTCGAAGGGCTCGCGTTTATATAATACCCCCATAATCGATCCTTCGACAATATGCAAATGATGGAATTTGACAAACTTAATTACCTCATGTGCATTGATCACATCTGCATATTTCAACATCATTTCTTTCGTTTCCCAGGGGAAACCAAAAATAGTATGCACACACACATCAACATTCGACCCTTCAAACAATTTCAAAGCCTGCTCCAGCTCGGAATGAGTACAGCCTCTGTTGATCCTCGCTAAAGTATCATCGTATATCGATTCCATGCCCATCTCAATATCCACATCGAAACGACCGGTATATGATTCGAGCAAAGCAACTTTCTCCTCATCGATACAATCGGGACGGGTACCTACCGATAAACCGACGATGTTCTCGGGCTCTACAGAAAGCGCTTCATCGTACAGCATTTTCAGATAATGCACCGGAGCATACGTATTTGTATTGGGCTGGAAATAGATGATAAACTTATCGGCTTTATAAGCATTACGCGCTTTCATCATCCCAATCTCAACCTGTTTGCGTATGGAAGGAGTTTTCCGGGAAGATTCGGGCGTAAAGGAATCCACGTTGCAATAGGTACATCCTCCGTATCCTTTGGATCCATCACGATTAGGGCAGGTGAATCCTCCATCCACAATTACCTTAAACACCCGTTGCCCATGATATTTGCGTTTCAAATAAGCCCCATAATAATTATATCCTTTATCCTGGAAATTCATCCGGCAAAGATACGAATCCGGTTCAATTAAATCAGCGCTTAGCCTTAAACAGGCGAAAATCGTCTCTATATACTAAATACAGCGAATTGCTGAACTCCAGCTGAGGATCCTTTAAATCGATATAGGGCTCAATACGTGTGCCGATATAGAAATTTTTGGTGATCGGATAATCACTTATCAAACGCAAAAATAACAATTCCCGGCTCGCTTCCGCATAACCTGTATGATGTATTTGAGAAGAAACCGATTGGTACAAACCGGCACCGTGCACCGACTGGTATCCATCCCCTTTCCAATAGGAAAAAATCAGATCGAAGGGTTTAAACTTAAAACCCGCGTTCAACAAGTATCCATTTCCTTGTAAAAAAGGTTCAACTTTTGTAAAAGAAAAATCTTTATATGTAAAGTAATAGTTTTCGGTATGGATATGTTGCAAGAAGCCGTTTGTTTGCCATTTCACCGTAAAACCTATGGCAGTATTTAACATTGTAACCAAAGGCTTATCGATGGTATCAATTTGCCCGCCTTCATGAAAAGCTATGCCATGCATAGGAATAGAAAGTTCGAAACGATTCGTTTTCAATAAAGTATATTCGGCAGAGATACCTCCCGAAATCCGCTCCTGCTCGGAAGCGATTTTGTAAATCATTTTTTCCCAATTGATCCATGCATCAAAAAAAAGATTTGAGTCGGTATAGATAAGCTGTGTACCATACTCCAGGGGCTCGTAAATACTACGATCATAATCATACAAAGGTTCGGGCAGGCGGTGCGAAACATTACCCTGGATTGCCCCGTTAATCAATTGAAAGTTATTTTTATGATAATTGATTCGAAAGACGGGCTGCTTATCATAAAATCCATTATTTCCGAAATCTTTACGAACATGTATTCCTCCTGATAGCGTCAGATTCGGAGAGGCATAATAATTCAATTCCGGTTGTAGCTGAAACCCGTAGTAAGTTATACCATCGGCGAAGCGATTAAAATATTCGTAATTACGTTGAAAATTATAATTATAGATAGAGAGATACACCCAATCGGTACGTGTACTGTCGATCGTTTCACGATTTTCGAAAACCTCATTATTTACCTGTGCAAAAACTTCAAGCCCTAATAGCATGAAAGCAAAAAAGAAAATTTTCTTCATTACGATGGATTGTATGGATCTCTGAATAATGCAAATTAAAAATTTAATCGGTGAATTTATAACCGACTCCGCGTATGGAATGGAAATAGATCGGTTGTTTCGCATCGGGTTCAAAATATTTACGAAAGGCTAAAATAAAATTATCGATGGTTCGGGTAGATGGATAAACATCGTAATTCCAGACCGTTTCCAAAATCAATTCCCTTGATACAGCTTCGTTTCTGCGCTCTACCAAAAGTTTCAGCAACATCGTTTCTTTCTTGGTAAGTGGGGTAATGTTCCCGTCGTCATCCTGCAATTCATACTTCGTAAAATTTACCACTTTATTTCCGATGCGATAGGAATTGATATTCTTCTGCTCATCTCCTCTCAGGCCCCGCTTCACCAAAATGCCGGCCCGCAAAATAAGTTCCTCTAAATTGAAAGGCTTGGTCAGATAATCGTCGGCACCACGTTTCAAACCGGCAATACGATCTTCGGTCGTATTCTTAGCTGTCAAAAACATAATCGGAACTTCAGTATTTTCGAGACGTATGGTTTCAGCCACCTGCAATCCGTCGATCTCCGGAATCATCACATCCAGTATGATGAGATTGAAACGCTCTTCCTTTACAATCTTCAATGCTTTTCTGCCTGTATTGGCAGTCGATACATGATACCCTTCCAGCTCTAAGTTCAGCTTGATGGCCTCAAGCAAGTGTGCTTCATCTTCGACCAATAATATTCTATGACTCATACGTATTAAATATAATATGAAAAACTGTTCCCTGTGGCTTATTATTTAAAATCTGAATTTGTGCCCGATGATTATCGGCAACTTGTTTCACTATAAATAAACCCAATCCGGTACCTTTTGTTGTGCGGGTATATTCATCGCCCGAACGATAAAATTTTTCGAAAATATGCCTGCGTTCATTTTCCGAAATACCTTTACCTTCATCACTTACAAATAAGTGTATCTGTCCCTCTTCCTCTTTCAGTTCTATACCGATTATCGAATGTTCGTTCGAATATTTAATCGCATTCTCTAATAAATTATTAACTAAAGAGGCCAATGCAAAACGATCTCCCCTGATATATATATTTTCAGCAATGCAAACATCAAAAGTATGCTGATGCTCGTTCATCAATTGCAAGCGATCAACCAGGCTCCCCGTCATTTCCGAAAAATTAAACTCTGCTTTCGGAAAACTATAACTTCGGTTCTCGATTTTGGTTGCCAATAGCATCTTCTCTGCCAGATCATCCAGGCGTTCAATATCGTTTAATGAATTCAATAAAAATGAACGTTGTTTTTCCTTATCCAGATCGTGCTTTAAAATGGTCTGTAAATATAATTTGATAGAAGCAAGCGGAGATTTTAACTCATGTGTTACCGAAAGCAAGAAATTCTTCTGTTGTTTATTCATTCGGATCTCTTTTTTAATGGCCGACTGCAAAAGATAAGCCCCGAAACATAATAAAAAGAAAAAAACAATCCCTTCCCCGATTATCATCTGCCAGCGTTCGTGTTGTAAGGAAATCAAAAGATATGCCCACCAACAGAACTGTATAAAAATATAAGCTACCAACAGATAAAAAAGGGTGATGGATTTCATACGTTTAGCACTTAGGTAGAAAGTATGCTCACTAAATTCAGCAGTTCGGAATTAATTTCCTGATGGTATTTTACTGCTTTCTCTAAAGAAGTAAATTGAATTTTCCCGTTAATAACACCTGCCATCAGATTTGTTTTTCCTGCCATCAGGGCTTCGACTGATGCAACACCCAACCTGCTTCCCAATACACGATCGGAACAAGAAGGTTTCCCTCCACGCTGTATATGTCCCAAAATACTTACCCGTATGTCGAAATGTGAAAATTTTTCTTTTACTTTTTCCGCTACCTGAAAAGCACCTCCTTCCACTTCACCTTCCGCCACTACAACAATCATCGAAGTTTTTTTACGGGACCACCCTCTCTCCAACATGTTTAACAACTGGTCCATATCCGTTTTGCTTTCGGGTACCAAAATCGCTTCCGAACCTCCGGCTATGCCCGATTGCAAAGCAATGAATCCCGCATCACGTCCCATTACCTCTATAAAAAACAAACGATCATGCGAATCGGCAGTATCACGTATGCGATCAATGGCATCAACAGCGGTGTTTATTGCCGTATCATAACCGATGGTAAAATCTGTACCGTATAAATCGTTATCGATGGTTCCGGGAATTCCGATCACCGGAATACCAAATTCTTTTTCAAATTCCAAGGCTCCACAGAATGTTCCATCTCCTCCAATTGCTATCAATCCATCAATGCCCTTTACCTGTAGGTTTTCAAAAGCTTGCTTTCTTCCTTCGGGCGTACGAAAGCGATCGCTGCGTGCCGACTTCAAAACCGTTCCACCGCGTTGGATAATATTACTTACCGCTTCGGAAGGCATCAAAGAAAAATCATTGTCAATCATTCCATCATACCCGCGCATAATACCAAACACTTCAAGTCCATGATAGATCCCCGATCGCACTACCGCACGAATACAAGCATTCATTCCCGGCGCATCTCCCCCCGATGTAAAAACAGCAACTCGTTTCATGTGTTTATAGTTTTTGTTAAAGGTCACATGGAATGACTAATAATCATTTATTTATAACAGCCATTTCATAAATTTAAATTTCGTTCAGCGATTCTTTTTCTACCCATAGCCCGTCTTCTTTAATCAACCCGATCAATTCATCAACAGCTTGTTCGGTATTTACATTTTTGCGTACCACTTCTTTCCCCCGGTACAAAGTTATCTTTCCGGGACCTGTTCCTACATAGCCATAATCGGCATCCGCCATTTCTCCGGGGCCATTTACGATACATCCCATAATACCGATTTTTATTCCTTTCAGATGATCGGTCCTGCTGCGTATCTTTTGAGTAGTCTCCTGTAAGTCGAACAACGTTCTTCCACAGGAAGGGCAAGAAATATATTCGGTTTTCGAAATGCGTGTACGTGTAGCCTGTAAAATTCCGAAGGAAAGTGTATTAACCAGGCGCTTGCTCTGATCTTTTGCATCAATCCATATCCCATCCCCGAAACCATCCAATAGCAAAGCTCCCAAATCACTCGCTGCATACAATTGCAAATCATCGCCGGAGATATCCGTATAACCTCGCTGAAGGATTACCGGAATCGGGTATTTGTTTCGTAGCAGATAAAAGAAAAAAGCTCTTTGTTCCGCCATGCCATGCAACACATGCGTCTGTAAAATCAATACATTAGAAGTGTCTTCAAAAACGGATGCGGGTATCTGCATCAACTCTTCTGCTGTTCCCCGGATAAAATTCAATACAGGACTTTTCTTTGTTACATCCCATTTTCCCGCTGAGAATAGGGGCATCGCATTACTTTTATCCTCAAGAATTTGCCAGAACTCCGCATCATATACCTTCATCAGATTTCCGGGCATGGCAAAACCAGGTACCTGCGAACCCAGGTAGATATAGTCGGCAGCCAGATCACTCAAATTATACTTATCCAATAAAGGAGAATAAGTATAACCGATTTCCGATAATTGCAGTGCATCCGATAATTTTATTGCTGAATAATCCGCAAACACACGCGGCACCTGGTGATATCCGATATTATGCTGCCCACGGCTGATACGACGGTTATAAACAAAGGGATTGTATAATTCTTTCATAACCTCAATGCGCAAAGCTTCGGGAGTAGAACATTCCGCTATACTTTTTTCCGCCCGCTGATAATAGCGGTTCGCCAAAGCTATTGCCACCGGGGCTTCCAGCTCTGGGTCTTCGGTTAAGGAAACACGAATCGTATCACCCAATCCATCTTCCAGTAAGGTGCCAATCCCCACAGCCGATTTAATACGCCCGTCTTCCCCGTCTCCCGCTTCGGTAACACCTAAGTGCAGGGGATAATTCATCCCCTCCTTCATCATGGTATGTACCAGCAAACGATAAGCCTGCACCATCACTTGCGGATTACTCGCCTTCATCGAGATGACCAGGTTATAATAATTTTGTTCTTCGCAGATACGAATAAATTCCATCGCCGACTCCACCATACCCAAAGGAGTATCACCATACCAACTCAGAATACGATCCGAAAGCGAACCGTGATTGGTACCGATACGCATCGCCGTACCGTACTCTTTACATATTTTTACAAGGGGAATAAAACGAGAGCGAATACGCTCCAATTCTGCCTGATATTCAGCCGGTGTATATTCCAACACTTCGAATTTTTTCTTATCGGCATAATTTCCCGGATTTACCCGAACCTTCTCTACTATACGCGCAGCAGCTTCGGCAGCATTGGGGGTAAAATGAATATCAGCTACCAATGGAGCATTATAGCCTCTTGCTTTTAATCCCTTTTTAATCTCCGCCAGATTATTCGCCTCTTTCAAACTCGGCGCAGTTATGCGTATATATTCACAACCCGCTTCTATCATACGAATGCTTTGCTCTACCGTTGCCGCCGTATCCATTGTATCGGTAGTGGTCATCGACTGTATGCGTATGGGGTGATGCGCACCCAGAGGCACACCGCCGATATATACTTCACGGGTACGATAACGCTCATAACTCCAGAGCGAAGGGCAATACTCGGTGGATTTATGTATATCGGAAAGTATCTTTGAGGAATCCATGAATCGTAAATATGTGCAAAACTATGAAATTTTAAGGAGAAGGCTGATGGAATTGCATTTTATCTGTTTCCGAAAAATGTATTTAAAGGTATTTAAAAAGCAATTTTCAAAAAGTCACTAAGCATTTTACTACTAAATATTTCCCAATCAAAACTTTTGGTATAGAATTGGTACATTTTTGCTCTACAATCCAACACTCATCATCGAAGCTATCACATTAAATTAAAAGCATGCACATCGAAGAACATCCAACGAAAATCGCCGAACTTATTTCCGAAGAACAATTTATAAGCACTGCCGAAGACGGATTGGATCTGTTAGGAAATATCTATTATCAGGGTTTTGATAAAGTAATCATCCGGGAGAAAAACTTTAGTCCCGGCTTTTTTGATTTAAAAACCGGGATTGCAGGAGAACTGTTGCAAAAGTTTTCGAACTATCGCGTTCGTTTGGTTATTGTTGGAGACTTCAGTAAATACCCGAGTAAAAGCCTGAAAGATTTTATCTACGAAAGTAATCAGAGGACACAGGTTAATTTTGTGCCTACCCTAGAAGAAGCACTGGAACGCTTAGGGGAATAGTAAAGTAAATCATTCCTGATTCTTTTGTAAAAAGCATTCTCAATCTCCTCATTTTCTATATTTTACATTTTTTTTAAAGAATATTTGCGAAACCGAATAGTTGCGCATATATTTGCAACTGAATAGTTTCATATAATAATTATAATATAAAATGAGGAGAGATATATTTCAAGCAATTGCCGACCCTACCCGAAGGGCTATCATAGCGCTGATTGCCATACAGGCAATGACCCCAAACGCTATCGCAGAACATTTCGATACGAGCCGTCAGGCAGTATCGAAACATTTGCGCATACTAAGCGAATGTCAGATCGTAAAACAAGAGCAAAGGGGCAGAGAGATTTATTACCAGTTAGAACTAAAAAAGATAAAAGAAATAGATAAATGGTTGGAACAATTCCGAAAAATTTGGGACGACCGATTTAACCAATTAGACAATGTATTAGTAAACCTTAAAAACAAAAAAAATGAACAGTAATCTCTTATTTGATTTTTCCGTAAATAAGGAAAACAAAACCATTCATGTAAAACGTGAATTTGCTGCCGGACTTGAATTGGTTTGGAAAGCATGGACAACAGCCGAACTGTTAGACCAGTGGTGGGCTCCCAAACCTTTTCGCAATCAAACCAAAGCCATGGATTTTCGTAAAGGTGGATTTTGGCTCTACGCAATGATCAGTCCGGAAAACGAAACACATTGGTGCAGACTCGACTATCAGGAAATAGATACCCTGAAAAGTTTTTCGGGACTGGATGCTTTTTGTGATGAACAAGGAGTTATTGTTCCAAATTTTCCGCGTATGGAATGGAATAATGTATTTAACGAAGAAAGCAGCAATACCTTTGTAAACATCAGCATCTATTTTGACAAGCTCGAAGATTTGGAAAAAATAATTGAAATGGGCTTTAAAGAAGGATTCACGATGGGTATGGAAAATCTTGATGAATTATTGATAACTTTAAAAGGTAAATAATCAACAAAACATGACACATTCGGTAAAGCCCAAATAAATTGTTGGGCTTCACCGAATGCAATTGTACTGATGGAACAGATATAAAATACTATGAAAAATTCCTTTGCAAATGTGAACGAATACATTGCCGGTTTTCCAGAAAACGTTCAGGTTATTTTGGAAAAAATCCGGAAAACGATCCGAAAAAATGCTCCTCAGGCAACGGAAGAAATTGCCTATCAGATGCCCGCATATAAGTTGAATAAAAGGCCGCTGCTGTATTTCGCTGCTTTCAAAAATCACATTGGCTTATACGCAACACCTTCGGGGCATTTGGAATTTGCCGAAGAGCTTTCCGGATATAAGCAAGGAAAAGGTTCTGTACAGTTTCCATTAGATGAAGCTATTCCCTATACCCTGATCGAAAAAATCGTAAAATTCAGAGTCAAAGAAAATGAATCGAAAAATAAAAACGTATGAACAAAGACATTCAAGCTTATCACGAGAAATTAAATAAGGAGGATAAATCCATTTGTGATTTGCTCTATACCGAAATATGTAAAAACCTTCCCGATGCCGAACATAAAGTATGGCATGCGCATCCTGTATGGTTTTTGAGCGAAAATCCGATTGTAGGATACAGCAAACAAAAGGCAGGTATTCGTTTAATGTTTTGGAGCGGAGCCGATTTCGAAGAAGTAGCTCTAAATATTAGGGGAGCTAAATTCAAAGATGCTTCGATCTTTTACCAGGCTGTACCCGAAATCAATACGAAGGATTTAAAACGCTGGTTGAAAAAATCAAGAGAGATACAATGGGATTATAAAAACATTGTAAAACGTAAAGGACTTCTAGAAAAACTAAGCCCCTCTTAAGTAGAACAAATAAAACTATATTTATCAATCTAATAACGATTCTTGCTTTAGAATTTTTAAGCGTTTGAGTGAACGTGAAAAAATATCAACCCAAACATAAACAAGTAAAGGAAAAACAATAAAAGCTATGGAATTGTATTCCCATGCAATAATAAAATCAAAGTGAATTATATGCATTATAGCTCGTGTCATACCGCATGCATAACACTCCATATCTAGTAATAATACACTCAAACAGATAGAATCGCCACTATCAAAATAATTGGCGGGTAATAACAATAACACGATTGGTATTATTATCAACCCGCCAATTATAAGATACTGAATTTGCTTTTTCAAAAATTATTATAAGGTTTCTGAGTAAGAACCATTTTTGGGTTGCAAATCACCGGTTGCTATACGTATTAAATCAATCAATGCCCAAATGCCACAACCCCCACCAGTTAGGAGCTGAATAATTCCAATGGCTGTATAACCTAAATAAAAGCGATGGATACCGATTGCCCCAACAAATATCACAAGGATTAAAGCAACAAGCTGACTTTTTCCTCCGGCTGGTTTCTTCGCTTGTTTTTCAAGCTTTTTAGCAATTAAAGCTTGCTTTGCTTCGAACTTTTTATTGTTTTTCGCAAAAGACGAACTTGCTGAAGATGAATTTGAAACTACTTGTTCAGTTTTAGCAGTATTCGAAGAAGCATTCGTCATTGGTGTAAACGATACCGGAACTAAATACAATACATCTGATACCGATGCCGTCAATGTCGGTACATCTTCAATAACATTAGCTTCGGTCATACCAGCTTCGTTCGAACGGGCAAGCTGATCAACTTTGTTTGCATCGTTTTTCATGTACCTTGCACTGAAAACTGCATCTTCAATAGTGCTACATGCGCTAAAAGCAAAGACAATTGCTAATAAGGGTAAAATTAATTTAGTTTTTTTCATACTGTTGTTTTAAAAAAATATTTTTTACATTTTCTAAGTGACTCTTCTTTTGAGAATGCCACTATTTTTCATAAAAATAATTATTTTATTGAGGATTCAAACAGTATTTAATTTTTTCTTTAAAAAAAATAAAAATTATCAACAGTTATAAAAAAAATATACCAAAGTTAATCAAAGTGCTATCAAACCCAGTACAATTAAGAAAACTGTCCAGGATATGTTCTTTGCGTTCATATTATTCGTTTAGGACGCTATTGTTCTCAGATTGTCAAATATTTTCATTTGCAGTTAAAATTATTATTTTAGCTAAAGCTGTAAGCATAGAAATGCCCCCAATAGGTTTCTAAATTTTGGGGGCATTTTATTCAATGCCGGTTTTGTCTAATACGATAAAATATTTATTTCAGAAACCCCCGCATCAATATCAATCAGTATTTGGTTGGCAGCAGCATTGTAATGTTGGGAATAATACTTACCATCTTCTCTTTTCGAAAAGCCCGGAAAATCTTTTGAAGATAATACGGCATCAATATCCAGAATACAGGAAGATTCTTTAGGGATACGAACAGTAACCGATGCAGCTCCGGCTTCAATCGAAACTTTTGTTTTTGCATAATTGTCTTTCAGCTTAACGTCGATATTTGCAGCTCCGGCGTTCATTTCTAAACTCTTCAACCTATAGGGAGTAAAATCAAAATCACAAGTTCCGGCACCTACATTCATTTCAATATCCCATATCGGCAAAGCATTAAGCCTTATCTCAGTTTTATTAGTTCTGAGCCGTGAATCTAAATTCATACTACGACTATTCATACGCATATCCAGATGTACCGTAGAATCCTTCAATACTTTTTCGAGCGTATAATTTTGTTTATGTGAAACAGAATACACATCGATTAAATATGAAGTAGTATCCTTTAAAATAAATTCAGCTCCTCCTCCTTCAAAGTCGAAATCTGCTTTCCGTATTTCCGGTTCCATTTCCTGAAAGAAATGTTGCTTGTGCAGGGAGTCTTCCGAACGTTCCCAGCCATCAGAATGTTTAGAGCCTTTGTTAAAGGAATAGCGTTTTCCCGGACCTTCATTTACTACATATACCAAAAAGAGTAAGAGCAATACCGGAAGTATCCAGGCAAAACGTTTAAGCGAAGTGTTTTCCATCAAAGTTGTGAGGCCGATATAAATTAATATTAAAGGCCAGAACCTCCACAGCATCATCCAGTTCAGGTAAAAATCGATGATCCCGAAATTGCGTAAAACCAGGATCAAACCCAGTACAATTAAGAAAACTGCCCAGGATAAGTTCTTTGCGTTCATATTATTCTTGTTTAGAGTTTTCGTTTGATTTATTTTTTCGCGCATAGTTGTTCCATAACAGCCCGATGCCGATCGCTATCAGGATCAATGGCCATAGCTTACCGAAACTAAACCAGGGAATAAATTCATCAATTAAAAAAATAAGGCCGAGGGTAATCAGGATGAGGCCTCCGATAATGCTTTCTCTTCCCTTTTTTTCAGTTGGACTTGGTGTATTGCCATCTCCTTTAACAGTATAGTCTGCTTCGTGATTTATTTTTCCTACACTTTTCCCGGGTAAAACAATCCAAAGAATAAGGTATAAAATAAATCCCGAACCGAAGCCTACCAATGCAATTAAGAAGATAGCCCTTACAAGGGTCACATCCATTGAAAAATACCGGGCTATGCCGGCACAAACGCCACCAATGGTAGCATTGTCTTTGTCGCGAAATAGTTCTTTACTCATGCTCAGTTTTTTTAGTTTCAGGTGATATTTTTTATTTAAAGATTCGATTTTATACGATAAAATTAAAACATACCGATGGTTAAATCACTGAAACAATCGGTGAACGTAGCCCGACAACGGGTTAAATTATTCCCTCCTGAGGCTGAATAATAATTTCTTCTACGGTTGCTCCCTTACTAAGAGCATAGGCTGTCCAAATGCTTTCGGCAATATCTTCCGGTAAAATAAATCGTTCGGGGGGAACTTCGGTTCCTTCCCAGGAATGTGTAAGTGTAGAACCGGGGACAATTGCCGTAACCTTTACTCCCTTTTTAAGGAGTTCAATCCGTAAGCTTTTTGTCAATCCTATCAAAGCAAATTTAGAAATACTGTACGATGCCGCTGTAACCACCGGCTGTATACCGGCGACCGAACAAATATTAAAAATATGTCCTTTGCCTTTATCTGCCATTCCCGGTGCTAATGCCCTGCTCAAGAAATAAGCCGGGTATAAATTAATTCCCAACATCCGGTCGAGCGTATCTTCTTTATCTTCCAATACTCCGGAACTGATATACGAACCCACATTGTTCACCAGCACCTCTATGTCAGCATGTGTAAGTAAGAGCGTTTCTATAAAACTTTTCAAAGCCGAACGATTCGACATATCCAGTACATAGGAATGTACATTTATATCATACTTGCTTTGTAAATCAGAAGCAAACGTACTCAGTTCTTGCGCATTACGCGCCGTCAGTATTAAATCAAAACCCTGTGAAGCAAACTTTTCGGAGATGGCATTGCCCATCCCCTTACTTGCTCCTGTAATGAATGCTTTCATAGTAGTATTCCTTTCTTACGAAGCTACATATTTTATAGGAATACTTATAAACCGACGGGGATAATGGTCAATTTACACCATCTCTCTCTTAAAACAGATTAATTTATTTACTTTTACGCCAAAATCGATATGTTTTTATTTCATTTAGGCAGGTATCTTTTATTGCTGAAAAGCGTTTTCTCTAAACCCGAAAATTACAGGGTTTATTGGAAAGAGTTGATACGTGAGATGACCATGATCGGTATCGGATCATTGGGCATCGTGTGCATTATCTCGATTTTTTTAGGTGCCGTTACAGCAGTACAAACCGCTTTTCAGTTGGTAAGCCCGATAATTCCCAAAGATGTTATCGGAATGATTACGCGCGACTCTACGATTCTTGAATTGAGCCCCACTATTACCTTGCTGGTTTTAGCCGGCCGTGTAGGATCGAGTATTGCATCACAAATAGGCACTATGCGCGTTACCGAACAAATTGATGCACTCGAAATTATGGGGGTAAATGCTTCAGGGTATTTAATTTTACCGAAAGTTATTGCCGCATTATGCACGATTCCTCTTTTAATAGTCATCTCTATGTTCTTAAGTATTTTCGGAGGATATGTTGCCGGTACCGCTTCGGGTGCTTTCCCCGCTGATGAATATATTGCAGGTCTATTAAGAGATTGGAATCCATTTATCATTACGGTAGGATTAATTAAAACTGTTGTATTTGCATTTATTGTTACTACTGTTTCTGCATATCAGGGATATTTTACGACCGGTGGCGCTTTAGAAGTTGGTAAAGCAAGTACAAAAGCTGTAGTCTATAGCTGTATATTAATTCTTTGTTCCGATTATCTAATTGCTGATATGTTACTATAATGATCGAAGTAAAAAATCTATATAAATCATTTGATGATAAAGAGGTACTGAAAAATATCAGTGCTACTTTCATGCCGGGTATTACCAATTTGGTTATTGGTGCCAGTGGTTCCGGCAAAACTACCTTGTTGAAATGTATGGTAGGCTTACAGGCAATTAACAGCGGTGAGATTTTATACGATAACCGCGATTTCAACGCTTTAAATTTTAAAGAAAAAATCCCGGTACGTAAAGAAATCGGGATGCTTTTTCAGAATTCGGCATTATTCGATTCGATGACGGTTGAAGAAAACATCATATTCCCGCTCAACATGTTCAGTGAGATGGGCGATTCCGAAAAAAGAGATCGTGCAAACTTTTGTTTAAAACGTGTAAACTTAGACAATGTAAATGCGCTTTTTCCTTCGGAACTGTCGGGTGGTATGAAAAAACGGGTAGGTATAGCAAGAGCTATCGCCATGAATCCGAAATACTTATTCTGCGATGAACCCAACTCCGGTCTCGACCCCCAGACTTCTATTGTCATCGATAATCTGATTCGGGAAATTACCGAAGAATACAACATCACTACTATTGTTAATACGCACGACATGAACTCGGTTATGGAGATTGGTGAGCATATTTTATTTTTACACAAAGGAGAGAAATGGTGGGAAGGCTCTAATCAGGAAATCCGCAATACCGATAATCAGGAAGTAAATGCCTTTGTATTCGCCAGTAAATTTATGCGCGAACAATTGAAGTAGATATATTTTAAGATGACTCAGTTCCTATCCCCCACGCATTGGCAAGATTACGAATTAATAGACTGCGGTCGTTTCGAAAAGCTTGAACGTTTCGGAAAATACATTACGATTCGTCCTGAGCCACAGGCAATATGGGATGCTGTTCTTTCCGAAAAAGAATGGGAACGGCTGGCACATGTGAAATTCAAAGCCAAAAGCAGTTCCTCCGGAGAATGGATCAAATTAAAACCTAATATTCCCGATCGTTGGCATATTGCTTATAACAATGATCTTATTTCGATCAAATTTCGATTAGCTTTTACCTCTTTCAAGCATGTGGGTATATTTCCGGAACAGGCAGTAAACTGGGACTATCTGGCGGATGCCATCAAAAATATGCCTGTAAAACAGGCAAAAGTACTGAATCTTTTTGCCTATACCGGAGGAGCCTCTTTAGCGGCTCGTTCTGCCGGTGCCGATGTAACGCATGTAGATTCCATTAAGCAGGTGGTTACCTGGGCAAATGAGAACCAGGAATTATCGGGTTTGAAAGATATCCGTTGGGTAGTAGAAGATGCCCTTAAATTTGTAAAACGTGAAGTAAAACGAGGAAAAAAGTACAATGGGATTATTTTGGATCCGCCGGCATACGGGCATGGACCTAATGGAGAAAAGTGGAAACTGGAGGATCATCTTAATGAAATGATGCGGGATGTAGCCCAATTAGCCGATGAAAAAAACTTCTTTTTAATCCTAAATACCTACTCTTTAGGATTTTCTTCCATTATTGTCGAAAATTTGCTTAAAAGTCATTTCAGAAAAACAAACAATATCGAGATTGGAGAGTTATATCTGCAAGCAAGTCAGGGTTCTAAGCTCCCTTTGGGGGTTTTTGGGAAAATACGTTATTAACTAATATATACTTTTTATCTAAAGAGAATTACATACCTTTGCGATATGTTAGAAGCAACAAAAAATAAAAACTTTTTGAATCGTATAGGTGTTTTTGCACGTATATGTGCTTTCGCTATGCTAGATTTTAACCGAAATATTAACACTCCTATTTTTTATCCGACTCCCAAGGCTTTTAATAAGTAGCCCGGAGTTAGCGAATAATAAAACATATCTAATTCCGGGCTATTTCCTTATACCTCATCTTTACGTTCGAGGTTTCCCAATGATTTAATAAATACTAAAACCATGATTAAAACATTAAAGGTTGGATTTACATTAAACCTTATATTTTTTGCTTTATACGCCTTAGCCTATACACTTACCTTTACCAGCTCGGCTTATTATGCAATTTTTTACATTGCAGTACCCTTACATCTTATCGGCATTTATCATTTGATGCAAAAGAAGCATGCAATTCTTCGTAACTATCCTATTATCGGGTATATGCGTTTCCTCTTGGAAAGCATCCGTCCGGAATTGCGTCAGTATTTTTTTGAATCGGATTTGGATGGAAAGCCGTTTAACCGTCGTCAAAGAAGTATTGTATATCAACGTGCGAAAAACGTAAAACAAACTGTACCCTTCGGAATGCAGGCAAACAGCCAGGATGTTGGCTATGAATGGTTGGCTCATTCCATGTATCCTGTAAAAATTCAGGATAAGGATTTACGGGTACGTATTGGAGGAAGCCAGTGCAGCAGGCCTTACTCATCCAGTATTTTAAATATTTCGGCAATGAGCTATGGTTCATTAAGCAAAACAGCCGTGTTAGCCTTTAATGGTGGCGCAAAAATGGGTGGTTTTGCGCAAAACACGGGAGAAGGAGGAATTAGCCCTTACCATCTTGAAAATGGAGGTGATTTAATTTGGCAAATAGGAACCGGGTATTTTGGTTGCAGAAATAAAGATGGGAATTTTGATGATGCATTGTTTAAAGCGAATTCGCAATACGAATCTATCAAAATGATTGAGTTGAAACTCTCTCAGGGTGCAAAACCAGGTCATGGCGGTATTTTACCGGCTGCGAAAAACACTCCTGAAATTGCAAACATCCGTAATGTAGAACCTTATACTACCATCGCTTCCCCTCCTTCTCATTCGGCATTTAACGACCATTATAGTTTGTTGTTATTTGTTCAACGTCTGCGAAAATTATCCGGAGGAAAACCTATCGGTATTAAATTATGCATAGGGAATAAAGATGAATTTGTTAGCTTATGTAATGAAATGGCGCAACAACATATTTATCCCGATTTTATCTGTATCGACGGTGCGGAAGGGGGAACGGGGGCGGCACCACTGGAATTCTCAGACAGTTTGGGGATGCCTTTATATGATGCACTTGCTTTTGTACATCATACACTCTTAAATAAAGGTATTCGTGATGAGCTGAGCTTGCTTGCCGCAGGAAAAATTATTACGGGAGTAGATATTATCAAAGCAATAGCTTTAGGTGCCGACTCATGTTACAGTGCACGCGGTATGATGTTTGCTTTGGGTTGTATTCAGGCATTACAATGCGATTCCGGAAGATGTCCGGTAGGTATTGCAACCCAGGACCCCGCATTGTTTCAGGCTATCGACCCTGCCGATAAAAAAGTTCGTGTATCAAACTTCCATAAGAATACCATATATTCTACAACTGAAGTGATGGAAGCCTGCGGGTTCGGCAGTCTGAAAGAAATTTCTGCTGATAAAATTTTCAGAAGAATAGCTCCGGGAAAAACACAAAGTTTTAAAGAAATTTATTTTACATCCGAGGTATCGACACCACTCGATCATCTCATTCAAAACTAATACTATGGATAAATTATTGATAAGTGAAAATGATTATACGCGTTTGATTGATCTGATCAAAGCCGAACGCCAATCGAAGCAAACTCCCGAGGAGTTGCTCGCGAAACTTGCGGAAGAATTAAAAAAGGCGAAAAAAGCAGATGGCTTAAAACTTCCTGCTGAAGTGATACGTATGCATTCGAAAGTTGTGTTGGAGGATCTGCAAACTAAAAAAGAGATTGAGCTCACATTGGTATATCCGCACGAATCGGATATTAAAGAACGTAAGATTTCCATTCTTGCCCCTATAGGTATGGCACTTATCGGATACAAAGAAGGTGATACAGTTGAATGGACCATTCCTTCGGGCATAGGGAAGTACTTAATCAAAAAGGTACACTCATTCGAAAACATATAATATTTTTTAAGGATAGTAAACATACTGTCCTTTTTTTTCTCTTCTTCAAGTATCTCCCCGATTATTCTCAAAAATTAATACATTAATCCCATCTTTGCTGCATGAGTAATTTTATATCTGCCGAACAGTTAGGTCATTCTTTTCAAGATCATTGGTTATTTCGTGGACTTAATCTCGGATTGAATTCCGGGCAGCGTATGGCCCTGGTTGGCGTGAACGGTGCTGGAAAATCTACATTGATGAAAATTCTTTCCGGAAAAATTCAGGCTCAGGAGGGAAAAGTAATTCGTACTAAAGACTTACGCGTAGGATATTTAGATCAGGATCCACAGTTTGATGGCGAGCAAACCATCAGTGATTTCATCTTTAGCATGGACAATGTCCAGCAGCAACTGATCCGTCAATACGAGGAACTCATCGAAGATCCGAATGCCGACAGCGAAGCCATCGGAAAACTTACCGATGAATTGAGCAATGCCAATGCCTGGGAATATGAACATACCATTCGTCAAATTCTGGGAATACTTGATATACATCATTACCATCAACATATAAAGACACTTTCGGGTGGACAAAAAAAACGTTTAGCGCTTGCTAAATTATTAATTGACGACCCCGATGTTTACATTTTGGATGAGCCTACCAACCATCTCGACATAGATACTATTGAATGGCTAGAAGATTATCTAAAACAAGGTAATAAAACATTGCTGCTGGTAACGCACGACCGTTATTTTCTGGATAATGTATGTAATGAAATTATAGAACTCGATAACGGGAAAGTGTTTAGTTACAAAGGAAACTACAGTTATTACTTAGAAAAAAAAGCTGAGCGGGAAGCGATGGATGAGGCTAGTTTAAACAAGAACTTAAACTTACTCAAAAAAGAACTGGAATGGATGCGTCGTCAACCCAAGGCACGTACCACCAAATCGAAATCGCGTATCGATTCTTTTCATGATTTGGAAGAAAAAACAAAGGGCAAAAAAGTAAAAGCAGAAGTAGAGCTAAATGTTAAAGTCGCTTTACAAGGAAATAAAATTCTTGAACTTCACCGTATCGGTAAGCAGTTCGGGGATCTGAACATCGTAAACGATTTCAGCTATGTTTTTAAAAAAGGAGATCGCATTGGCGTAGCCGGGAAAAATGGTACAGGAAAATCGACTTTCCTAAACCTTATTACTAAACAGGTCGAGCCCGATAAAGGAAAAATTATTGTGGGGGAAACGACTGTCTTCGGATACTACGAACAAAAAGGATTACAGTTTGATGAACAAGAACGGGTGATAGATATTGTGAAAAACATTGCCGAATACATTACTATGGCAGATGGTTCAACCATCTCCGCATCGGCATTGCTGACACGTTTCCTTTTCCCTCCCAACAAGCAATACGGCATGGTAAGCAAACTGAGCGGCGGGGAAAAAAAACGATTACACCTGATGCGTATCTTAATGGCAAATCCGAACTTCTTAATTCTCGATGAGCCTACCAACGATTTAGATATCGACACCTTAAATGTATTGGAAGAGTTTTTAATAAACTACAAGGGCTGCCTGGTGATGGTATCACACGACAGGTACTTGGTAGATAAATTAACGGATCAACTTTTTATTTTCGAAGGAAACGGAGAAGTACAAATCTACAACGGTAATTATACCGATTACCGTTTGGAACGTGATGAAGAAGAAGCAAGGCAAAAAGTTATATTGAAAAACGAGAAAGCAAAAGAGCAAGCCATAACAACAAATCCGAGTCCTGCTAAAACAAAACTGACTTATAAAGAACAAAAAGAGTTGGAGCAATTGGATAAAGATATTGCGGATTTGGGGGAACAACACAAAACCATTACGGGACAATTATCAAATACAACTGATGTAGAAGAAATTATTCGTCTGTCGAGTGACCTGGAATCCCTAAAGCAAAAGCTGGACCTTAAGGAATTACGTTGGCTGGAACTGAACGAAAAATAAAACCGGATATGACCGAGCCTTAACTTCATGCTCTTCACAAAAAGCATTCAACGCGCAGGTCCAACCATGCCCATTTTAAAAAGAGAGTATTTTATCTTGATACCCGGAAATACTATTCCCGGAAAAACGCATTAAAATAATTTCGTCTGCCCTTCTCCATCCATATCAATATCATCGGGATTGGTAATGGTAAACTCTATCTTATCGTTCGTTTTTTTTTCAGCTTTTGTATTTTTATTGGCATTGATTGTTTCCAAAGCTTTTTGTACTGCCTCCATATCTTCCTCATCCACTTCATCAATATTCAACGTTTCCGAAATATCAATTACTCCTTTTACCGGATGCTTACCCATCTTATTCCCGATGGCTTTCATCCCTTTTACTTCAATAAAGGAAGCTACATTAAATTCGAGATCAGCAGCCTGCGTTTTACCTTCCTTCGCAAACACCACCTTTACAATTGGCTCGATGAGTGTGCTTGCATACCAGCATTTAGAGCCCGGAGCATCTGTTATGAAGCTGAATTTTTTATTGATAGTTGTATTATCGACCAGGAAACGTTTTACATACGAGGATTTATTATTTGCATCGTAATGAATTACATTCACAACACGTTCTGGATCAAATTTTTCGAGAACAAAATATTTATCTTCATAATGATTGGTCAAATCGAAATTTGTCAATTCATAAGACCCATCCTGATAAATAACAATAATTTTATCATCACCCTGGAAAGTGCCTAAATACCGGCCTCTCCCATCGGTATTCAATCGATGAATGGTATCATCAAACCAAATCGAACGTCCGCCTAAAGTAGAAACCCCCTTGCTTATCTGAACCACTTTCTTTACCGGAAATTTGGTAACGATATTACCCATAGAACCCCTGCCTTTTATAGCCAGTTCTGCAAAGTCGATATCAACGCTAAGTTTTCGCAGTTTTGCCATCGGCTTTAATTGTACCGTAATCACTTCCGATTCTCCGTTCGGATTTACTGTAAAATATAATACTCCACTTCCTTTGGTACCCTGTGTTAAATCGTATTCTTTATCACGCGTAACCCCTCCTACGGAAAAACGTTTCACATAAGACTTACCACTTGCCCCGTCCCGGTAAATCATGTGATAAATTGTACGGTCATCATTCTTCTTAAACACAGCAACATGGATAATATCTTTTCCTACAAAAGTTTTATCGGCAACTTTAATCACTTTAAATTTCCCATCGGCACAGAATACAATGATATCGTCGATATCGGAACAATCACTTACATACTCATCTTTTTTCAAACCAATACCCACAAATCCATCGGCACGATTCACATATAGTTTTTGATTCGCTAAAGCTACCTGTGCCGCCTGCACTTTATCAAACAACTTAATCTCGGTTTTTCTTTCACGACCCTTTCCGTATTTCTCTTTTAAGTTCTGGAAATATGCTATGGCATAATCGGTCAGGTTTTTAAGATTATGTTTTACTTCTTTAATCTCTTTCTCAATTTCTTTCAGTAATTCATCAGCTTTGAAGCCATCGAATTTCGATATACGTTTAATCTTTATCTCTGTTAAAGCAATGATATCCTCTTCGGTAACCTCTCGTAAAAGTTTTTGTTTAAAGGGTTCCAAGCCTTTATCAATAGTAGAAATTACCGCTTCGAAGGTTTCGCACTCTTCAATATCACGATAGATCCTGTTTTCAATAAATATTTTTTCGAGTGATGAAAAATGCCATTTCTCATTTAATGTATCGAGACGAATTTGTAATTCTTTCTTTAATAATGATTTCGTATATCCCGTACTTTCAGTGAGTATATCATTCACACTCATGAAATAGGGCTTATCATTTTTAATAATACAGGTATTTGGTGAGATAGATACTTCACAATCGGTAAAAGCATACAATGCGTCGATGGTAACATCCGGAGAAATACCCGGTGCCAGATGTACAATAATTTCTACATCTTTTGCCGTATTATCTTCAATCTTTTTGATTTTGATTTTGCCCTTATCATTTGCATTGATAATGCTATCAATTAATCCACCGGTAGTTGTACTAAAAGGAATTTCGGTAATCGCCAGTGTTTTCTTATCACGCTCGACAATCTTTGCGCGCACACGTACTTTTCCTCCGCGCTGCCCTTCGTTGTAATTTGTAAAATCGGCCATTCCCGCCGTTAAAAAATCGGGAAGCAGATTAGGCCGGTTACCTTTTAATACTTCAACAGAAGCCTCGATGAGTTCGTTGAAATTATGCGGTAATATTTTCGTTGCCAGACCTACTGCAATACCATCAGCCCCCTGCGCCAATAACAAAGGGAATTTCACAGGCAAAGTAATCGGCTCTCTGTTTCTTCCGTCGTAGGATAATTGCCATTCGGTAGTTTGCGGATTGAAGACTACTTCATTTGCAAATTTCGAAAGGCGGGCCTCGATATAACGAGGTGCTGCAGCGCTGTCTCCCGTAATCGGGTCACCCCAGTTTCCCTGACAATCGATCAATAGATCTTTTTGTCCGATTTGCACCATCGCATCACCAATGGAGGCATCCCCATGAGGATGATACTTCATGGTATTTCCAATCACATTCGCCGCTTTGTTGTAGCGCCCATCATCCATCTCTTTTAAAGAATGAAGAATACGACGTTGAACAGGCTTTAATCCATCATAAATATTCGGAACCGCACGATCTAAAATCACATAAGATGCATAATCCAAAAACCAATTTTCGTACAAACCATTAATTGGTATAGCAGTATGATGCAATCCGTCTTCAGGAATTTCTGCTAAATGTTGACGCTCGTCTTGCGGTTTATATTCTGCTTTCTCTTTCTTTGCCATCTTTTAAAAAATCTTTTGCGATTATTCATTTTCCATTTCCAAGGCTTCCGGCTCAAAGGCCATTTCCTTATCATCTTTTTCCACCTTCAAATTTTTAATAATAAACTCCTGACGTGCCGGAGAGTTTTTTCCCATAAAATATTCGAGCATTTGCTGCAGCTTATGTTCTTTTGAAATAATAACCGGATCTAAACGTATATCTTTTCCTATAAACAAACCAAACTCATCCGGAGAAATTTCTCCAAGTCCCTTAAAGCGGGTAATCTCGGAACGTTGCCCCAGCTTCTGCAAGGCTTTTCGGCGTTCCTCCTCGGAGTAGCAATAAATGGTTTCTTTCTTATTACGCACCCGGAACAAAGGAGTCTGCAGAATATAAACATGCCCTGCTTTTACAATATCGGGGAAAAATTGCAAGAAGAAAGTCATCATCAATAAACGTATATGCATACCGTCCACATCGGCATCGGTAGCAATAACAATATTATTGTAACGTAAACCTTCAATTCCATCCTCAATATTTAAAGCATGTTGCAATAAATTGAACTCCTCATTTTCATAAACGATTTTCTTGGTTAATCCGAAAGAGTTCAAAGGTTTTCCTTTCAAGCTGAATACAGCCTGAATTTCAACATCGCGTGATTTAGTAATTGAACCACTAGCAGAATCGCCCTCGGTAATAAACAAAGTTGTCTCGAAACGACGCTCATGCTTATCATCATCCAGATGCACTTTACAATCGCGAAGCTTACGGTTATGCAGAGCCGCTTTCTTTGCGCGCTCGTTAGCAAGTTTTTTGATACCGGCAATTTCTTTACGCTCCCGTTCCGATTGCATAATACGCTTCAACATAGCATCAGCAACATCAGAATGTTTGTGTAAATAATTATCCAACTCGGTTTTCACAAAATCATTCAGCCAGTTACGAATAGTAGGCCCTTCGGGAGCGGCATTGATAGAACCTAATTTGGTTTTAGTCTGTGATTCAAAAACCGGCTCCTGGATACGAATACTAATTGCAGCTACAATCGATGCACGTACATCTGTAGCATCATACTCTTTCTTAAAAAATTCGCGCACGGTTTTTACTACCGCTTCACGAAATGCGGCCTGATGAGTTCCCCCCTGAGTAGTATGTTGTCCGTTTACGAAGGAATAATATTCTTCTCCGTACTGGTTATTATGTGTCATCGCAATCTCGATATCCTCACCTTTTAGATGTATAATCGGATAACGAATGGTATCATCGGTTTTGCGATCTAATAAATCATATAGTCCTCGTTGCGATGCATATTTTTCTCCATTAAAAATAATGGTAAGCCCGGCATTCAGATACACATAATTCCAAATCATGTTCTGAATAAATTCGGGGATAAAGCGATAGTTACGGAAAATTTCATCATCGGGGGTGAAGGTGATGGAAGTACCGTTGCGTTGCGTTGTGCTTTCTTCTTTCTGATCGAGAGTTAGGTTTCCGCGTTTAAATTCTGCTGATTTTGTTTTCCCATCGCGGTATGATTGCACTTTGAAATATGAAGAAAGGGCGTTGACGGCCTTGGTTCCCACACCATTCAGACCGACTGATTTTTGAAAGGCTTTGGAGTCGTATTTACCCCCGGTATTAATTTTCGATACACAATCGATTACTTTCCCCAAAGGAATACCACGACCGTAATCACGGACAATGACTTTATGATCGGAGATGTTGAGTTCAATCGTTTTCCCCGCACCCATCACAAACTCATCGATGGAGTTGTCGATAATTTCTTTTACTAAAATATAGATTCCATCATCGTGGGAAGAACCGTCGCCCAACTTTCCGATATACATTCCCGGACGTAAGCGTATATGCTCTTTCCAATCGAGTGAACGAATATCATCTTCGTTATAATTCATTTCTGCCATATCCTCTTAATACAAATTCCGTTAAAAATTATTGCTATTTCCGTACAAACATGCTCACAAAGCTAAAAATTTAAGCATTTAGCCTCTCAAAAAGATTTCAACATTAGTATATACAATTGTCCGATAGGAAAAAGGATATATCCCGGATAAGGATTTATATCAGTTTCGGTGTGGTCCTTGAGTTTATAAGCAAAACCTCTATAAATATGATTTAATGGTAGTGAGTACCTGATCCATATCAACAGGTTTGTTAAAGTATTCACGCATCCCGGCAGAGACCACCTGTAATTTAGCGTCCATAGACATGTCGCCTGTTAATGCAAATACCGGTACCGACTCGTATTCTCTGATTCTTTTAATTTCCCGGGTTGCCTGAATACCATCCATGGTAGGCATGTGAATATCCATCAGGATAAAATCGTAGCGAGGGAAAGCACTCATAGCCATGTCTATTGCCTGCAAACCATCGTAAGCAACATCAACCTTAAAGCCACAAATAACAAACAGACGTTCGGACGTACGTTGAACAATCTTATCATCATCAACAAGCAATACTTTCAACAGCCTGTTATGATTATACTCAATAAAAAAATCTTTTAAACTCTGATCCATAAATAACATTAAAAAAGAGTATCAACCCTTATGCTTGAGTTAAAGGGGTAATAATACTAAAAAAAAGAATCATTGAGAGCTAAAATTCCGAGAATATCAAAATATTCAGAAATACAAATGTATAAACATTTATCAATCTTAAAAATGTCCAAATAATTGCAATTATTCCATTTAACGATGATTTTCAAAAAATCCTATTCAGGAAGTATATAGCTTATAAATAATTTAGTACATTTAGCCACCCTATTTCACTTAATTAAATTTCTAAACACTTATGCAACTTAGCCAATTTACAGATTTTGGACTACGTGTCCTGATCTATTTAGCCCAAAGGCCCGGCGGTAATCCGGCAACAATTACCGAACTGTCCAGTCAATTTAATATTTCACGCAATCACTTAGTTAAGATTATTCAATTTTTGTCGAAACATCAGGTATTAGATGCTCAAAGGGGGCGTAAGGGCGGACTCCGCTTAGCACATGCCAGCGATGAGTTACGGATTGGAAATCTGGTAAAACTTTTAGAGAGAAAAAATGAGTTATTCGATTGCCGGATTGCTCCTTGTTTCTTATTCGGACATTGTGTTTTCAAGGATGTTATGGAAAAAGCGCATGCCGATTTTTTCAAATCCCTTAATCAATACACTCTTACAGACCTGGTTCAATCTCCTGCAAAAGAGAGGCTGGCTCATGCTTATAGTCTTATTTCCTGAGTGTATCTTCCGGGTCTAAATATCGTACATCATCTATTCTTACTTCGGTATAATAATGATGTACGATATCTTCAAATGTATAGCCTAATTGTGCCATACGTATAGCGCCTTCCTGACACATACCTACACCATGCCCAAATCCCCTGCCTTTTAATACAACATAATTGTCCTGCTCTTCGATATCAAAAAAAGTTGAGCGTAATTTAAAATCGGTACGCAGATCTTTATAACTTACCGTGCAACATGGCATATATACTGTCCGCATAGGAATACTACTCACACAAACACTGTCGATATGAGTTCCTGTTTTTTTTGAAAGGTAATCTACCCATGTAGTTTTATTGATTACTTTTTCCCAATGTGCCTGTTTCTCATTCACACAAAAAGTATCTCTTACCGAACGCAAATAGCTTCGGGGTTTGGACCATATATCTTCCGAATTCATGGTTTGCCCGCCACAGTTGGCATGGAATACGGACTCTATCAATTGATAGCCGGCATCAATAATAACTAAGTTGGCAGTAGAATCAACTGCCGGCTTTATTAACATATTGAACCTGTTTTTACCGTGGTATACCTGACAATGCACCTTATCACATAATTCAAAGCCTTCCGCTTTATGGCGGTCCAGATGCTTGAGTGCATAAGTGCGACAAATGATACCCTGCACTTTTAAGAGTTCCGGAAACTTTACAAAACCAATTTCCGATTCTACAACTCCGGCAACATAATTATCGAGATATACTTCGTTGTATAATGCCAGAATTCCCGAAGACGCTTTAATTTCCAGGTTATTTTCATAAATCGAAGATTTAGCTTTGGGTGCAATTACATTGAGCCTGAAATTAGATAATGAATCGAAACTGAGTAATTTCAATGATTTATAGGCTCCGATAACTGTGCTGTTTTTTTTCAACTGTATCTTCCCTTCCTTGTAAGTAAACGTAATACGATCGGATGAGTTAAGTTTAGAAAGAGTATCGGATTGATTCAGAATATAATATTCTCCCTGAAAGGAAGATAGCTGCACTTCACTGGCTTTGGTCTCCGCTAAAATACTTACACGAACATATTTTGCGGATACGCTAAAAAAAGAAAATAAGAGAATTAATATAATCGCTATTCTTTTCATTTCATAAATCCTTGTATAAATGCTGCTGCCTTTTGTGATGCTCCCGGCTCTCCCACCTTGTCTGCCAATTCCGAATAATCTGCTTCCATTTTTTTTCTATAACTTGTATCCGACAAGATACGACCGAGCTCAGCTTTTATTTTTTGTTCGGAACAGTCATCCTGAATAAGCTCCGTAACAATTTTCCTATCGACAATAAGATTTACCAAAGAGATAAAACGAATTTTAATTAAAAAACGTGCAATGCTTACCGACAATGCATTTGCTTTGTAACAAACCACCTGTGGAACTTTAAACAAAGCCGTTTCGAGTGTAGCGGTTCCCGATGTAACGAGTGCTGCATCGGCATGTTTGAGTATATCGTAGGTTTGATTGAAAATTAAACGAGTATTCTCTATGCCTGAAAACGACTGATAATAGGATAGATCAAAACCCGGAGCTGCTGCAACAATGAATGTATAATCGGGAAAATGTTTTACCACTTTCAACATTTCAGGGAGGATTCGCTTCAATTCCATCGCCCTGCTCCCGGGAAGAATGGCAATAATTTTTTTAGCTTCCAACTCATATTTCATTCTGAAATCGGGATCGAAAGAATAGTTTATAATAGCATCCATTAAGGGGTTTCCAACATAATTTACTTCGTAGCCGAACTTCTTATAAAAATCAACTTCAAAGGGAAGGATTACCAACATGTGATCAATCAAACGTTTTATCGTATGAACACGTTTTTGATTCCATGCCCATATTTTCGGAGAGATATAATAACAGGTTCTTATTCCAATGTTTTTTGCAAACTCCGCAACACGAAGATTAAACCCGGGAAAGTCAATAAAAATAACCATGTCGGGGTTGTAGCTTTGCAGATCTTCTTTGCAAGCATTGAGGTTTCGAAAAATACTACGCAGATGGAGGGCTACTTCGACAAATCCCATGTAAGAAAGTGTTCGGAAATGCTTTACCAGGGTTCCGCCTTCTGCTGCCATCAAACCGCCACCATAAAAACGAAATTCTGCCTGAG
Organism: uncultured Sphingobacteriaceae bacterium; assembly: GCA_964454645.1. Classification (GTDB taxonomy): domain Bacteria; phylum Bacteroidota; class Bacteroidia; order Sphingobacteriales; family Sphingobacteriaceae; genus CAYVTM01. The sequence continues at coordinate 42,171 of CAYVTM010000009.1, forward strand.
CATCGTTTGCTTTTATAGCACGCATCAAATTAGAACCATGTAAATCTCCGGAAGCTTCGCCGGCAATTAAATAGTATTTCATTTTTTTAAATAGATAAACGCAAATAGCAATGCATATACAAAGGTGCTGAACAAAATTCCCCTTGCCAACTTATCTTTATCTTTCTTAATGGCAAATCTAAAGATCAATACATTTGCTCCGATGCACAGAATATAAAAAAAGTTTTTAGAAAAACGATGTCCCCCTCCTTCCAATACAAGATCGCCCAGAAAAAAAACAAGAGCAGGAAGTACAAGCCCGTAGAGTAGTCCCAAAATAAATTTATCCTTCATCATAATTATTCCCAATTCCATTTAGAAAGTTCTTCAATCGCTTTGTATGCTGTAAAGTCGAACTGAACGGGCACTACCGAAACATAATTATTTGCCAAAGCCCATTCATCGGTATCTTCAGCATCTTCAAAATTCACAAATTCTCCTGTCAGCCAATAATATTTGCGACGATGCGGATCCATACGCTCATCAAACTCTTCTTTCCATTTAGCTATTGCCTGACGGCAGACACGTATCCCTTTCAGTTCTTCGTAGGAACTTACATAAGGAAAATTCACATTTAGTAATGATCCTTGCGGAAGCCCGTTTTTCAATACTTTTTCGGCTATGATTTTCACATATTTCTGCAAAGGAGAGAAATCGGCATCCGCAGAAAAATTACTAAACGAAAAACCAATAGAAGGAATACCTTCAATAGCCCCTTCCATTGCAGCCGACATCGTACCCGAATAAATTACATTGATGGAGGAATTGGAACCATGGTTAATTCCGGAAACCAATAGGTCGGGTTTGCGATACAACACTTTGTTGACAGCCAATTTCACACAATCGACCGGAGTTCCCGAGCATTGATAGGATTCTATTCCTGCGTATAAATCAACTTTATCTAAACGTAAAGGCTTTGCTATGGTAATGGCATGACCCATTCCCGACTGCGGACTATCGGGAGCAACGATAACAACATCTCCCAGTTCTTTCATTAAATAAGCTAATACCTGTATTCCATGTGCGGTAATCCCGTCGTCATTAACAACAAGGATTGTAGGACGTTTTTCTTTCATCGCTACGAAAATACAAATTGATTTTGTAATTGAGAATTACTTCCTGCTGCACTTTATTTTCGGCTGTCTTTTATTTCATTGACCACTTCCGGATCGAGCAAAGTTGAAGTATCGCCTAAATTTGCAATGTCGCCTTCGGCAATCTTTCGTAAAATCCTTCGCATAATTTTTCCGGAACGGGTCTTGGGTAGATTTTTAACGAACTGAATTTTGTCGGGACGCGCAATCGGGCCAATTACCCTGCTTACAGTCATCCCGATATCTTTAGCGGTAAGTTCGGGATCGTGTAAATGTTCATCACAGATAACAAAAGCATAGATTCCCTGTCCTTTAATATCGTGCGGAAATCCTACCACCGCCGATTCTATAACATCACTGTGCGAATTGATGGCACTTTCCACTTCTGCGGTACCTATACGATGCCCCGAGACATTAATGACATCATCTACTCTTCCCGTAATACGGTAATACCCGTCTTCATCACGCAGGCATCCGTCTCCCGTAAAATATAGATTATCGTAACTGGCAAAATAAGAAGTCCGGCAACGCTCATGATCACCATAGGTGGTGCGGATCATTCCGGGCCAGGGAAATCGGATACATAAATTTCCGGATAGCCCATTTCCTTCTACAATATTTCCTTTCTCATCAAGCACAACAGGTTGTATGCCGGGTAAGGGCAGGCAAGCATAGGAGGGTTTTGTAGGAGTAATCCCGGCTAGTGCAGAGATCATAATCCCTCCGTTTTCCGTTTGCCACCAGGTATCCACTATCGGGCATTTCTTTTTGCCGATATTTTCATTGAACCAATGCCACGCTTCTTCATTAATAGGCTCTCCCACAGAGCCTAAAACTTTCAGGCTTTTCAGGCTTTTGTTACTGACAGGTTCTAATCCGAATTGCATTAAAGAGCGTATAGCCGTTGGAGAAGTATATAATATATTGACCTTATATTTATCGACAATCTCCCAGTACCTTCCCGCATCGGGCCAGGTAGGGACCCCTTCAAACATCAGACTGGTAGCACCCTGTAATAAAGGTCCGTAGATAACATACGAATGACCGGTAATCCAACCGATATCCGCTGTACAAAAGAAGATATCGCCCGCCCGGTATTGAAAAACATTTTGAAAAGTATAACCGGTATAAACCATATATCCTCCACAGGTATGAACAACACCTTTGGGTTTACCGGTAGACCCCGAAGTATATAAGATAAAAAGAGGTTCTTCGGCATCCATCCATTCCGGGTCACAATGGGTTTGTCCCGCCATTTGTGCATCCTTCATCTCATTCTCCCACCAAACATCCCTTCCTTTTTGCATGGCTGTAGAAGTACGGCTATGTGTTAATACAATTACCCGCTCTACAAAGGAGCATTCATCGAGGGCATCGTCTATAATATTTTTAAGCGGGATAATTTTCCCTGCCCGAAAACCACCATCCGCAGTAATTACCAAATTACAAGAAGCATCCTTGATGCGATCGCTGATTGAATGAGCAGAAAACCCACCGAAAATAACCGAATGTATTGCTCCAATACGAGCACAAGCCAATACAGCTACCGCCAATTCGGGAACCATAGGCATATAAATACAGATACGATCACCTTTTTTAGCGCCGTTCCGTTTCAGTACATTCGCCATCAGAGAAACCTGACGGTGTAATTCTTTATAACTTATTTCCCGATGTGCCTCTGATGGGTCGTTAGGCTCCCAGATGATTGCAGGTTGATTTCCCTTTTCCTCCAAATGCCGGTCTAAAATATTATAAGTGATATTGGTTTTTCCTCCTATAAACCATTGTATGGAAGGTTCTTTGAAATTCCAGTCCAATACCTTATCCCATCTTTTATGCCAATGAAAGTGTCCGGCAATCTCCGCCCAAAAACCTTCGGGCTTCTCAATACTCAGCGCATATTGCTCCTCATACTCTTGAAAGGTATTTATCTTAAATTTGACCTTATTTTCCATATCCTTTATTTAACTATTCAATCAAATTTGCATATTCTTGGGCATAAATTCATAAAAAGAGTATAGCTAAAATAAGAGATTGATTTTCAGCTATCAAGAAAATAAATACTAAGATTTGCTCAAAAATGGAGCTCATTTGATGCAAACTGCTCAATATTCAATTTTAAGGTCTTTTGGATAATATCATATTTTTGAAAAAAAATTTCATTTGCCAAAAAAAAACACCATATTTGCAGTCCGAATTTTTAAAACGTACGACCATGTCAAGAGTTTGTGATTTATCAGGAAAGGCATCAATGAATGGCTTTAAAGTATCTAATTCAAATAGAAAAACGAAGCGTAAATTTTTACCAAACCTAAAGACGAAAAGATTTTATATCCCTGAAGAGGATCAGTGGATTACATTGAAAGTTTCGACCTCAGCGTTGAGAACAATCAATAAAAACGGCATTACTGCCTGTATCAACAAGTATGTAAAAACCGGCAAAATTTAATTAGAAGACCTTATAGCATCAGAATAAAATGGCAAAAAAAGGAAACAGAGTTCAGGTAATTTTAGAATGTACCGAGCATAAGGATAGTGGTATGGCCGGAATGTCGAGATATATCACAACCAAAAACAAAAAGAACACTACTGAACGATTGGAATTGCGTAAATTCAATCCGGTTTTGAAAAAAGTAACTGTTCACAAAGAAATTAAGTAATTGATAGCATAATCTGCTATTCACCTTTAATCTTTAATCGTATTTAAAAATGGCAAAGAAAGTAGTTGCATCCTTGAAATCAGGGAAAGGAAAAGAATATTCGAAAGTTATTTCGATGGTAAGATCACCAAAAACAGGCGCTTACTCTTTCAAAGAGATTGTTGTTCATAACGATCACGTAAAAGACGTTTTGAGCAAAAACAAATAAAATATTATAGATCTATGAAAAGCTTCTTTCGTTCAAGGAAAGGAGCTTTTTTTGTTAAACAAAAATCGATATGGGCATATTTGATTTCTTCGGTTCCAGGAAAAAGGAAAGTTTAGAAAAAGGGCTTGAAAAAACCAAAGAGAGTGTTTTTGGGAAAATCACCAAAGCGATTATTGGAAAATCTACCGTCGATGCTGAGGTATTAGATGGGCTGGAAGAGATTCTGATAAGTTCCGATGTAGGTGTTCATACCACATTGAAAATCATCGAGCGCATTGAAAAACGAGTATCGAATGATAAATACTTAGATACTTCCGAATTAAATACGATTTTAAGGGAAGAGATTACTAAGCTTCTGGAAGAGAATAATACCCGCGATTTCAATCATTTCGAAATCCCCGACCATGCAAAACCGTATGTAATAATGGTAGTTGGGGTAAACGGAGTAGGAAAAACAACTACGATCGGAAAACTTGCCAATCAATTTAAAAAAGCGGGTAAGAAAGTTGTACTCGGCGCCGGCGATACTTTCCGTGCAGCTGCAACCGAGCAATTACACATTTGGGCAGAGCGTGTAGGTGTGCGTATCGTCTCGCAAAAAATGGGGGCCGACCCTGCTGCAGTTGCTTTCGATACTTTAAAATCGGCTGTTGCCAATGGCGAAGATATCGTGCTTATTGATACTGCCGGACGTTTACATAATAAGATAGGCTTGATGAACGAGCTGGGCAAAATTAAGAGTGTAATGCAGAAAGTTATTCCCGATGCACCCCATGAAATATTATTGGTACTGGATGCCTCGACCGGACAAAATGCAATTGAACAAGCCAAACAATTTACGGCGGTAACGGAAGTAAATGCGTTGGCACTCACCAAATTGGACGGTACAGCAAAGGGCGGAGTGGTCATCGGCATCTCCGATCAGTTCAAGATCCCGGTAAAATACATAGGGGTGGGTGAAGGTATCGATGATATCCAATTATTTAATAAAGTTACTTTTGTAGAATCTTTATTTAATTAAGTACAATTCTCTAATCATGAAGACAAAACCAACTAAAAATAAAGTAAACATCATCACTTTAGGCTGTTCGAAAAATGTTGTCGATTCGGAAGTATTGATGGGACAGCTAAGGGGTAATCAGATAGATGTTTCTCATGAGACAGAAGTACTCGACTATAACATCGTTGTAATTAACACCTGTGGATTTATCGACAATGCGAAACAAGAATCAATTGATACCATTTTAAAATATAGCGAACTTAAAGAACAGGGTAAAATTGATAAAGTATATGTTACCGGATGCCTGTCGCAACGTTATAAACCGGAACTCGAAAAAGAGATTCCCAATGTAGATGCCTATTTCGGGACAAACGATTTGTCGCGTTTGTTGAAAACGATGGGAGCAAATTACAAAAATGAATTAGTAGGGGAACGTTTCTTAACCACTCCTTCTCATTATGCCTATTTCAAAATTTCGGAAGGATGTAATCGCCCCTGTTCGTTTTGTGCGATTCCATTAATGCGCGGGGCCCATGTTTCCAGATCAATTGAAAATTTGGTACAGGAAGCGAAGGGATTAGCGAAAAACGGCACGAAGGAATTGATATTGATTGCTCAGGACTTAACCTATTACGGCCTGGATATATACAATGACCGCAAGCTTGCAGATTTGCTAAGACACCTTTCGGATGTAGAAGGTATTGACTGGATTCGTTTGCAATATGCATTCCCTTCACAGTTTCCGATGGATGTGTTGGATGTAATGAACGAACGAACAAATATTTGTAAGTATATCGATATGCCTTTACAGCATATTTCCGATCCGATGCTTAAATCGATGCGTCGTGGAATTACCAAACGCCGTACGATAGAAGTAGTAAACGAGATTCGTGAACGAGTTCCCAACATTGCTTTCCGTACTACATTAATCAGTGGATATCCCGGAGAAACCCAACAGGATGCGGATGAACTGCTCGAGTTTGTAGAACAAAGCCGCTTTGACCGTCTGGGAGTTTTTACATATTCGCATGAAGAAAATACACATGCCTATACTTTAAGCGATGATGTGCCGGGCGAAGTAAAGCAGGAACGAGCCGACCGGATTATGGAAACTCAACAAGAGATATCATTCCAATTAAATCAGGAACGGATCGGTAAAAATTATAAAGTTTTGATAGACCGGAAAGAACGTGATTATTACATTGGCCGGACAGAATTCGATTCTCCGGAAGTAGATAATGAAGTATTGATAAAAACAAATGCCGAGTATTTACGTATAGGAGATTTTGTAGAAGTTAAAATTGATACTGCCACTGATTTCGACTTATACGGAAGCATTAATTCTTAAAAATTCAATATTCGAAAACAATACAAGTCTTTTTTTCTTAATTAAAAAGCTAAGTACATATTTGCTTATACCCGATTTAACGACATGCAGCAAACAGCCATAGATTTTCATTCGACAAATGCTTTTTCAACTATAATATGTGATTATATAGACGAGCATCCTGACTTGAAACCATTTTATAAATACCCTGCTGATATCAATTCTTTCAATGAAGTTATTGCTCATAAGGAAAAAGAAACTATCGACCGGGAAACGCTGGTAGGGGTATTGCTTAAACAGTATGAGGCTATTGATGATAAAGCCAAAGTTGTTGCAAATATTCAGTCACTGCTCGATAAGAATACATTTACAGTAACAACCGGGCATCAGTTAAATATTTTCACGGGGCCACTTTATTTTATCTATAAAATATTTACAACGATACGATTAGCCGAAGAGGTCGAAACGAAGAATGCAGGTAAAAAAATAGTCCCGGTATATTGGATGGCTACGGAAGATCATGATTTCGAAGAGATTAATCATATTCATTTATTCAATAAAAAAATTTCCTGGGAGACAGAAATGAAAGGGGCTACGGGGAATATTTCTACACATTCCATTCAGAATACACTCGAAGAACTCAAAACCATATTAGGTGATTCGGATAATGCGCAAAAATTATATAACCTTATTGCAACTGCATATACATCACACAATACTTTGTGTGATGCCACGAGAGCCTTAGTGCATGAGCTTTTCAAGGAATACGGTTTAATAATTTTAGATGCCGGAGATGCTGAATTAAAAGCAATCTTCAAGCCTATTATCATTCAGGATATTGTCGAACAACATTCGTTCGAAGAGTTAAACAAAACGAATGAATTACTTTCGGAGAAGTATGCGATACAGGTAAATCCGAGAGAAATAAATTTCTTTTATTTACGAGAGGGCTACCGCGAACGGATTATAAATAACGGTACTTCGTATATTACGAACGACAATCAATATCAATTTACAAAAGAAGAATTATTGAATGAGATCGAATCTCATCCCGGGCGCTTTAGCCCGAATGTCGTTACCCGTCCTTTATACGAAGAAGTAATATTGCCCAACCTGGCGTACATTGGGGGGCCGGGAGAGCTAGCCTACTGGTTAGAGTTGAAAGGGATGTTCGATTTTTACAAGGTAAATTTTCCCGTGTTGGTTTTGCGAAATTGTTTTTTGGTAATTGATGAAGCTTCTTCAAAACGCATTGAGAAATTACAAATCAATATTGAAGAGCTTTTCAATACCGGTGATCAGCTGGCAAAGGACTTTGTCAATAAAAATGCGACGGATGAATTAAGTTTAAGTAAAGAGCGTTTACAATTGGAGCGATTGATGGATACAGTATCGAAAAAGGCAGTGCAATTGGATCCCAGCTTAAAGGGCAGTGTTGAGGCAGAAAAAGCAAAATTCCTAAATGGCATACATGCTTTAGAACAGAAATTGATAAAAGCAGAAAAGAAAAAATTCGAAATAGAAATCAATCAGCTTCAGAAATTAAAAGAGAAATTATTTCCGAATAACGGATTACAGGAGCGCTATGAAAACCTCAGCACTTTTTATCTGAAAGAGGGAAAAGAATTTCTAAATACTATCTATAAATACTCTGAAGGTTTACCAAAAAGGTTTAAGGTTTTGAGTTAGATTTACCCTTCAAATCTTTTTCAAAGATACAATCTATTCGGCAATCGGAATTAAACCGGAGAAAGGTTCTCATATTCCATTTCATCTGGATTAGAGTTATAAAATGAATGTACTTTTTTCCCCATATCAGAAGTATTTTCCTCAAAAAACTTAATACAATTTATTATTTGCACCTTATTGAGTGTCAGGCACAATTATTGCTGATAAGTAGTAAATCAGGATAAATAAAATCAATATTTTTCTTAAATTTACTTTGAGAGTATCGATTTTTAATTAAATTTGGAGTAAACAATATTGTTAAACACATTAAAAAACTCAACAAGTCATGAAAAAAGTATTTACTATTCTTGCTGTGATTGGGCTTCCGTTTGCAGTATCGGCACAGTCTGTGATGAAGCCGATATTTCCTACTTCGGTAGCGGTTCCGGCATACACGCCTATTGTAGGTAATGAAACTTCTTCGAATGTTTCAGCAATTATGAACAAACCAATCAAACCTGCGAATGCAGTAATGTCTCCTGATGCAGTACAAATCGGAACAACCACATACGATTTGCAAACAAACTCTTCAGTAGGACGTCGTATATTGGCTTACCCTGATGGTAAAGTATCTGCTGTTTGGATTTATTCAGCTTCAAACGATTTAGCTGCTCCCGATCGTGGAACTGGTTATAATTCATTTGATGGTACTCAATGGGGTGGAGAACCTACTTCCCGCCTTGAAGGTGCTACAAGAACCGGATGGGGCGAAATCGCCACTACTACAGCCGGAGAAATTGTAATGGCTCACGTAGACGCGATATCAACCAATACCGGTTCAGGAACTGCCTGGACTACCCGTATTGAAGCTGCAATGGGTGGAAAAACATGGCCGAGAATCGCTTCTTCAGGTGACAATGTATATGCGATAATTACGACATCTGCTCAAGATCCCGTTTCAGGATTGGGGCGAACCAATTCAGGCCCTATTTACTTCAGCAAGTCTACTGACGGTGGCGCTACATGGTCTGCTTTTACTGATAGCTTTGTTCCTACTTACGATACATCAAATCATATAGGAGCAATTGGAGCCGATTCATACGCAATTGACGCAAACGGCAGCAACGTTGCTATTTTTGCAGCTGGAACTACAGAAGATTTGTTACTATTCAAATCGACAGATGCAGGTGTAACCTGGACTAAAACTGTTATCCGTGAATTCCCTATTCACAAATATGCTTCAGGAATTACCGATGCTGATGGTGATGGCGTGGGTGACACTTTACTAGGTTCATCCGATCAATTATCAGTAGTAGTTGACGATGCAGGTGTAGTACATTGCGTATTTGGTGATTTAAGAGTTATTGATGATGACGGTTCAGCATTAGGAGTATTCCTGAACGAAAGCTCATTAAACTACTGGAATGATTCAGACAAACAAATCATCAACCATGAATTATTGGTAGATGCAGATGGTGATGGCATTTTAACTGTAGGGTCAAGATTTACAGCCGGTTCAACTGTTCGTTATGGAAATGCAGGATACGTTTTACAGCCTATTCTTACATTGGATCCATCAGGACTTATCTGTACATTTACTGCAGTAGCAGAAGCGGATACTACCGATGCTGGTGTTGACTTCAGAAATATCTGGGCAATTCGTTTCCATACTGGTGAAGAAACAATGATCGATGGACCTGTAAATCTTTCTCAAACTGAATTAGTTGAAAATGCATTCCCTTCAGCTCCAAGAACTACAGTTAACGGAAAATTACACATCAACTGGCAACAAGATTTTGAGCCGGGCATTGCCGTACAGGACGGTCACGATTTTACAACTTCAAACATTATGTACGAATCATTTGATGTTGCAACCATGTTCTTAGGTGTTAACAAAGCAAAATTAGAAGGCGTTGCAATCAGTGCTTATCCTAATCCTGCAAATGACCGTGTAACATTCAAAGCTAATTTCACAAAAGCAATGAATGCTCAATTTACATTAACTAATATGTTAGGTCAAGAAGTTAGATCTGTAAACAAAGCAAACATGTTCGGTACACAAACTATCGATATGGATATCGCCGATCTTCCTTCAGGCGTTTACTTTTACTCTGTGAAAGCAGATGGAAAAATTGCTACTGAGAAATTAATTATTTCTAAATAATTGGTTTTACAACCATAGCATAAAAAAATCCCGACTAAACGTCGGGATTTTTTTATTTATAGATATAGCATTTTTTTAGCACTTTTGAGTCTCAGATTTTGCTTATGAAACAATACTCCCATCAACAACTCCATTCCTTTACACAATCTGTACTGGAGTCCATCGGCTTAAGCGTACAAGACGCTTCATCAGCTGCCGATGTTCTCCTATCTGCAGATCTTCGTGGTATTGATTCTCATGGGGTTGCCCGGCTTTCGGGCTATGTTCGCTTATGGAAGGAGAAGCGAATAAATCCTACACCACATATCCAAATTCTTCATGAAACTCCTTCTACAGCAAGTATCGATGGAGACTCTGGATTAGGATTGACAGTTGCACCAGCTGCTATGCGTATTGCTATCGGCAAAGCAAAGCAGGTGGGAAGCGGTTGGGTAAGTGTACAAAATTCAAATCATTTCGGGATTGCTGCTTATCATGCCATGATAGCTTTGGAACATAATATGATTGGTATAGCCATGACGAATGCGAGCCCACTCGTTGCTCCTACCTTTTCTATCGAACGTATGCTTGGTACTAATCCCATGTGTTTTGCTTTTCCTGCAAAGAAACACGAGCCTATTATCGTCGATATGGCTACATCTGCGGCGGCCAATGGTAAACTTGAAATAGCCCAGCGCAAAAACTCATTGTTACCCGGCGGATGGGTACAAGATGCAAAAGGAAATCATTCCTCAGATCCCAATGAATTAAAAAAAGGAGGATCGCTTTTGCCTTTGGGCAGTGACCCTGAACATGGCAGCCATAAGGGTTTTGGCCTAAGCGCAACGGTTGATATATTAAGTGCCGTATTATCCGGAGCTAATTTCGGTCCCTGGGTTCCACCGTTTGTTGCCTTCCTCGATCCCGATCCAGACCCGGTTGGAAAAGGGCTTGGTCATTTCTTCGGAGCTATCCGTGTAGATGGCTTCAGACCGATAGAAGAGTATATGCAAGCTATAGATACCTGGATAGAACGTTTCAAAAATGCAGAACCCGTAAATCCTCAACAGCCTGTTATTATTCCCGGAGAACCTGAGATGCAGGCATATCGGGATCGCATACAAAATGGCATCCCTTTAACCGATCCGGTTATAAACGATTTAAGAGTCTTAGCTATAAAACTGGGATTACCCTTTATCGAAGATTAAATAACATTTAGCATTTCTCCAGGATAACTGCAAAACCCTGACCTACGCCTATACACATGGTCACCAATGCATAGCGTTTATTTCGTTCTTGCAGTTCAATTGCGGCAGAATTTAAGATTCGCGCCCCACTCATTCCCAGGGGATGACCGATCGCAATTGCTCCTCCATTCGGGTTTAGCCTGGAGTCGTCATCCGCTAATTTCCAGGACCGCATACATGCCAGACTTTGTGCTGCAAAAGCCTCATTCAATTCTATAATATCAATATCATTCATGGTCAATCCGGCCTTTGCCAATGCCCTGTTTGAAGCTTCTACCGGGCCAATACCCATAATGCGGGGTTCTACTCCGATAACTGCTGATGATACAATTCTGGCTCTTGGTCGTAGGTTATATTTTTTGATTCCATTTTCCGAAGCAAACAATAATGCAGCAGCACCATCATTCAATCCCGAAGCATTTCCGGCAGTTACTGTTCCTTCTTTACGAAAGGCGGGCCTTAATTTTGCAAGGATATCCAACGTTGTTCCCGGTTTAATAAATTCATCCGTGTCAAAAATCTTTGGATCACCTTTTTTAACAGGAACTGTTATTGCTGCAATTTCTTTCCTAAACCGCCCGCGTTCCTGTGCTTTTGCAGCTTTCATCTGTGAAGTATAAGCAAAAACATCCTGATCTTCCCTTGAAATTTTATGAAGGTCTGCTAAATTTTCCGCCGTCTCTCCCATCGCATCCACTCCATACATTTCTTTCATTTTTTTATTGACGAATCTCCATCCGAAACTGGTATCAAACAATTCTACATCTTTTCCAAACGGAGCAGATGCTTTAGACATCACCCAAGGGCCGCGTGTCATGTGTTCAATACCACCTGCTACTATGAGATCCGCATCTCCTGTCTTAATGGTACGGACGGCATCCATGGCTGCCGATAAGCCTGAAGCACATAGACGATTTACGGTAACACCCGGAACAGTTTGTGGATACCCCGCCAGCAACAAAGCCATTCTCGCTACATTTCGGTTATCTTCTCCGGCTTGGTTCGCACATCCCATAATCACGTCGGTAATATCGGAAGCATCAATAGTCGCATTGCGTTCCAATAATGCTTTTAAGATTTGCGCTGCTAAATCATCCGCCCTTACATTCGATAAGCCACCTGCAAAACTCCCCACTCCGCTTCGTATCCCGTCTATTAAATATGCTTGTTCCATACTGTTGATTTTTTCTATAATTTATTAAATATCTGTGAACCACTCTTTAGAGGTTCGATACACCGTTCCTTTGAACAATGCTACAACTTCTTCTCGCTGATTCTTTACGGTAACCTGATATATTCCTAACTTATTACTCAAGCTTAACTCTTCCGCTATAGCAGAAAAAATATCTCCGACTTTACATGAAATAGTATGTGATATCGACGTTTCTATTGACATAGATAAACGCCCTTGTGAATTCGAAGCAAAAGCCAATGCGCTATCTGCAAGTGAATAGCTAATACCTCCATGAACTACATTAAATCCATTTAACATTTCTTCCCGAACAGTCATCTGTAATTTTGAAACACCTGCTCCAATCTCTATAATTTCAATACCCAACCATTTACTGAAGGCATCCTGTTCGTACATTCTGTTTACAATACGTTCTGCTTGCGGTTTACTATTGCTCATGATTTTATTTTACTTAGTTTAAATCCCATTGCGGGCTTTTCCTGCCCCATACCCTGAATCAATTTTTGAATAGCGTCAAACACAATAACAAACTTTTTATCATATTGTACCTGCAATTTTGCGATACGATTCGATAATTCCTTGTTACTGTCGATCATTTTGCGCATCTGTACAAATGCCCGCATGATTGCAATGTTCATCCCGATTGCCTGCTCAGATTTTATTACGCTTGACAACATTGCTATTCCTTGTTCCGTAAATGCATAGGGCATATACCGGATTCCGCCCCAACTTGAGGTCACAAATTGTGACCTCAAGTTTTCAAACTCTTCTTTGCTTAACTCAAATATGAAATCGGGCGGAAAACGTTTTCTATTTCGTTTGACGGCCTGTTTAAGTACTTTAGTTTCTATACCATATAACATTGCCAAATCAAAATCGAGCATTACCTTCTCCCCTCTTATCATATAGATTCGTTCAAGCAAACCCGAAGTAGATACAACTGCTGTGTTTTTCATTTCCGGACTAAATAACGATTTATCCCGTTCAGAAACCACCGCATTTATACTGCTTTTATCACAAATTACGGTTTGTAAAACTTTTTTTTCTCCTGCACCATTTTGCGCAATAAAACACAAGCACGGTATCGGTCTTCTGCATACTGCTCATATAAGTCATCCAGAATTGATAATACCTTATCCAGGCCCATTTCATCTCCCCATGCCAACAAACCTTTGGGATAATTTACTCCTTTTATCATTGCTAAATCGATATCTTCTTTACTTGCCAATCCCAGATAATAAGAATCGATTGCTTCATTTATTAACATCGCTACAATACGATCTACCATTTCATTTCCAAGTTTTGTATCCTTTACGGCTTCCGGATTATTTGCCGATTCGCGGTAATCGTAAAAACCGATATTACTCTTTCGGCCAAAGTACTTCGCCTCATATAACCTCTTTTGAGTTAAGGATGGTTTGAAACGCGGATCGTAAAAGAATTGTTCCCACACAATCTCCGTTACTTTATAATTCACATCATGCCCGATAAAATCCATCAACTCGAAAGGCCCCATTTTAAAACCTGCCAGTTCTTTCATTGCCCAATCAATTGTTGCTATATTAGCAATCCCTTCTTCCATCATACGTATAGCTTCTCCATAAAATGAACGGGCAACCCTATTCACAATAAAGCCCGGAGTATCTTTGCACACGACCGTCATTTTCCCCCAGGAGTCTATAATTTTTTTTGCTTTTGCGGTAAGTTCCGGAAGAGTTTGTATAGCGGGAATAATTTCTACCAGAGGCATCAGCGGAGCGGGGTTAAAAAAATGTATTCCTATTACCCTATCCGGTTTACGACATGCAGATGCAATAGAAGTAATGGATAAAGAAGATGTGTTACTTGCCAATATGCATTGCTCATTTACAATTTCCTCAATATCTCCAAACAGTCGATTCTTCACTTCCGGGTTTTCAACAACCGCTTCAATAATCAATGTACATGTGTTAAATACACTCAGCGTATCCACAAATCGGATGCGAGAAAAAACAACTGCAGCTTCTTCTTCTTTTATCTTTCCTTTCTCTACCAGTCGTGTAAAAGTATCTTGTAATTTCTGCTGTGCTTTCTGAAGTACGGTTGTATTGATATCGTAAACAATTACATCATTCCCTGCCGAAGCGGCTACCTGTGCTATTCCCGAGCCCATGGCTCCCGATCCGATAATTCCAACTATTTCCATTTTTATTTTTGCAAATACTTTATTTACTCTCCTTTAAATAGCGGTTTACGTTTTTCCAGGAAAGCCCGTATTCCTTCTTTATTATCAACGGTATCACCCGCAGCTGCCTGTAACTCTTCTTCAATATCCAATTGATCTTCCAGGTTATTAAACAACGATTCGTTCAAGGCACGTTTGGTTAAACCTAAACCGCGTGTTGGCATTTGGGATAGTTTCTCAGCTATTGCAAAGGCATCTGCCTGCAAATTATCAGCAGCACTAACGTTGTATATCATACCAAACTCCAATGCTTTCGCTGCAGTAATTTTATCTGCCAAAAACATCATCGCCGTAGCACGTTGTAAGCCTGCTAAGCGTGGTAAAAAAAATGTCCCCCCGCTATCGGGAATTAATCCGATATTACTGAAGGACTGTATAAAAGATGCCGTATCAGCGGCAAGGGTAATATCACAAGCTAAAGCAATGTTGGCACCTGCTCCTGCAGCAACCCCATTCACTCCGCACACAATCGGCTTCTCAATGGTTCTGATCTTACGTATTATGGGATTGTACTGTTCGCGTACAATAGCATCAATGGATGGAGCATCTTCGGCAATAGCCTCTGCCAAATCCTGTCCGGCACAAAAAGCTCTTCCTTCTCCGGTAATATAAATCGCGCGTATTCCTTTATTCGAAGCACATTCATCCAATGCATCCTGCAATTCCAAAGCCATTGCACGATTAAAACTGTTAAGTACTTCCGGACGGTTTAATGTTAGGATTGCTACAGCCCCTGACAGTTCGAAGGTAATATTCTTATATTCCATATACAGCTGTTAAATTTCTTATATACATTTAAAATAATCGAAAGGTTCGAGACAGTTGTCGCATTTATATAAAGCTTTACATGCCGTAGACCCGAATTCGCTGGTTTTATGTGTACGCATAGATCTACAATGGGGGCACTGTACTTCTATCTCCTGATCGTCCAATAAAGCTGTAGTCCGCTGTTCCACTTGTTGATTAGGGGGAGCAATACCATAAGCCCTTAACTTTTCTTTGGCTTCTGCACTCATCCAGCCGGTTGTCCATGCCGGACTATAAATCATTTGGATTTTAAAATTATGTATGCCTTTCGAATGCAGGAGCGAAGCAATATCCAGCTCAATCACGTGCATTGCGGGACATCCACTGTAGGTAGGTGTTATTTGAATGATAAATTCATCACCTTCTTTCATTACATTCCTTACAATTCCAAGTTCCACAATATTAATCACCGGTATTTCGGGATCGGGAACCTGAGCGAGTAAAGTATATATTTCGGATGCATGCATAATCATCTATTCAAACAGCAAACCCTTTAATCATAAGGGTTTATATATTTTATTCACCATTTTACACCGGGATGGGAACGAT
The DNA here is from genome assembly GCA_964454645.1 of uncultured Sphingobacteriaceae bacterium. Classification (GTDB taxonomy): domain Bacteria; phylum Bacteroidota; class Bacteroidia; order Sphingobacteriales; family Sphingobacteriaceae; genus CAYVTM01. Next base: position 58,329 of record CAYVTM010000009.1, read on the forward strand.
GCAAATGTTGCATCTCCGCCAATAAAAATCCCAGATGTTCGGTATGTACACCGTCACGACTTCCTCTTTTCATAAATACATCTTTCGGCAAAGTCAAAGTTGCGGATTGTAACACTTCAAAAATTGTTTGATCGAAGGCAGATTTAACTTTTGTAAGATCTGATGCAATACCTGCCGATATTAACACTTTATCAATTTCATTCATCTCAAACAACTCTCCGGTGTAACACCATAAATCGTTTAATGCTTCTTGTACCCGCCTATGACTTTCCTCGGTACCATCTCCCAGGCGTTCCATCCATTTTGCAGAATGACGCAGGTGATAAGTAAACTCTTTCAAACTCTTTGCTGCTATAGCTGCAAGAGTTTCATCTTTACTTTCCGTCAGTAAAGTATAAAAATGATAATTAAAAGTACTTAAGATAAATTGTTTAACCACAACATAGGCGAAATCAATATTCGGTTGTTCGGCAAGCAACGGATTATAAAAGGATCTTTCGTTACGAAGAAAGGCTAAATCGTCTTCGCTTCTTCCTTTTCCTTCTACCGAGACTGCATATTGATACCAGGCGCTTGTCTGGCCCAAAAGGTCTAATGCCATATTGGTATTTGCAATATCTTCTTCGAGAAAAGGAGCTTTACTGCTTAGTTCCGAAAGACGATGACCGGCAATCAGGTTGGTATCACCTAAACGTAAGAGGTATTGAAATAATGCTTCTTGCTGATTCATAAATTTTAGATATGCGTAATTCCTTCGGGAACATGGTAAAAAGTTGGATGACGATAAATTTTATCGTTTGCAGGGTCGAAAAATGGGCCTACATCCTCAGGTGTTGATGCAACAATTTCAGCGGCAGGGACTACCCAAATATTTGTACCTTCATTTCTTCTGCAATACAAATCCCTTGCATTTTGTAATGCCATTTCTTTATCGTGCGCATGTACCGAACCGCAATGTTTATGCGGCTGTCCGGGTTTGCTCTGAACAAACACTTCCCAAAGTGCTCCTTGTGTATCTTTAATTTCCATAAAAATTATGCTGCTTTTACTTTATTTCTTTTGGCTGCGTATGCTGCTGCTGCTGCACGTACCCATGTCCCTTCTTCGTGTGCTTCAACTTTTGCGTCAATACGTTCTTTATTACAAGGACCATTCCCTTTGACTACATTCCAGAATTCATCCCAGTCTATTTTACCAAAGTCGTATCCTTTTTTACTTTCATTCCATTTCAACTCTTTATCCGGAATTGTTAATCCCAAATAATCAGCTTGCGGCTTTGTTTGATTTACAAAACGCTGACGCAACTGATCATTACTTTCGCGTTTAATTTTCCATCGTATTGCATTTGCCGTATTCGGAGATTCTTCATCCTTAGGACCGAACATCATTAAGCTCGGCCACCACCAACGGTTCAGAGCATCTTGTGCCATTTCCCGCTGCTCAGGCGTTCCTTGTGCCAATACCTGCATAATTTCATAACCCTGACGTTGATGAAAGCTTTCTTCCTTACAAATACGCACCATCGCTCGTGCATAAGGGCCATAAGAAGTACGTTGCAACATCACCTGATTCATAATGGCAGCACCATCCACCAACCACCCGATTGCACCCATATCCGCCCAGGTTAATGTCGGATAATTAAAGATGCTCGAATACTTTGCTTTACCGGTATGTAATTGCTCCAACATTTCCTCACGGGAAATCCCCATAGATTCCGCAGCACTGTATAAATACAATCCATGCCCGGCTTCATCCTGCACTTTGGCCAATAGTACAATTTTTCTTCTCAAACTCGGGGCACGGGTAATCCAATTTCCCTCAGGCTGCATTCCAATAATTTCTGAATGAGCATGTTGCGAAATCTGACGAATTAAATGTTTACGATATTGTTCCGGCATCCAATCTTTCGGCTCAATCATCTCGTTACGATCAAGCTTTGCCTGAAAACCCTGTTCTAATTTACTTTCATCCAAATGCATAAGTTCTTTCTTTAGGATTGTAATGAATCACAAATTTATAAATAATTCGCCCCCCTTCAAAGGAATTCGCTTTTTAAACAAAACATAATTTCTTATCCGAAAATCGATCTTTAATTTTAATTTTACCCACAAATTTTAAATCATGGCTAAATTTCATTCCCTTAAAGTAATTGATATCCGTAAAGAAACCACAGATTGTGTGAGTATCGCGTTCGAAGTACCCGATCATCTGAAAAATGATTATCAATATACTCAAGGGCAATATGTTACCTTAAAATTAAATATCGGAGGCGAGGAAATACGCCGCTCGTATTCCCTTTGCAGTAGTCCGGTATCCGACACCGAATTGCGTATCGCTGCAAAAAAAGTAACAACGGGAAAAGGATCGGGATATCTGAACGATACCCTTAAAGTAGGAGATTTATTAGAGGTGATGACCCCAATGGGAAATTTTCATACTAAACTGGATGCCTCTAATTCCAAAAATTATATACTGTTTGCAGGAGGTAGCGGAATCACTCCTATGCTATCCATTATCAAATCGGTGCTAAAAGCTGAACCGCAAAGTTCATTACTTTTACTTTATGGAAATCTGAATGAAGATGCTATCATTTTTAAAAATGAATTAGAACAATTAAGTCAAAATAACCCGAATCGTTTAAACGTAATCCATATACTTGATAAACCCGTCATAACAATAGATGTTTTACATACAGGTATCATGACTACCGATAAGGTAAAAGCTCTGATCGAAAAGTATGTGGACGTATCTAAGCCAAACGAGTTTTTCATTTGCGGTCCCACCCCAATGATGAAAAATACGGAAGATACCTTACTCACATTAAATATTCCTAAACAAAATATACATCTTGAATATTTTACGGCGAGCCTAGATGCAGCCAAAGAAAATATACAACCCTCAGGAGAGAATCGTATTGTTTCGCAAATTACCGTGATTCTTGATGGTAACGAAACCAGTTTCGAATTAGCTTCCGACGGACAAACCATTTTAGATGCAGCTATGAATGCCGATGTTGATGTTCCATTCTCCTGTAAAGGTGCTGTATGTTGTACCTGCCGTGCTAAACTTGTGGAAGGCCAGGTGAGTATGAAAGCAAATTATGCTTTGACGGAAGAAGAAGTTGAAGAAGGATTTATACTTACTTGTCAATCGCATCCTTTAACTCCTACCGTAATTGTTGACTATGATGTTTAATCGATAAAAATCAAAAAATGAATATTATTATAAGCGGTGCAAGCAGTGGGATTGGTTTTGAAGCAGCTTTGGAATTGATTCGAGATCAAACGAATACCGTAATAACGATTGCCCGTTCTGCCGAAAACCTGCAACGCTTATATACCATTGCTAAGGATTTGAATCCCGATGCCCGCTTGATTCCTGCACAATTCGATATCGTAAAAGGAGATTACGAGCAAGGGCTCATCCCTTTTGTTCAACAGAAATTATCCGGGATTGATATACTGATTAACAATGCCGGCCAACTCATCAACAAACCTTTTTCCCAACAAAACGAAGATGATTGGTACACTATGTTTGAAGCCAATGTGCTTGGGCATGTGCGCATGATTAAAGCATTGCTTCCTCTGTTCAACAGTCCTGCGCATATTGTAAATATCGGTAGCATGGGTGGGTTTCAGGGGAGCTCAAAATTCCCCGGGCTCGCTTCTTACTCTGCAAGCAAATCGGCATTACATACCTTGAGCGAATGCTTAGCGGAAGAATTTAAAGAACAACAGATTAAGGTAAATTGCCTTGCTCTGGGGTCGGCACAAACCGAAATGTTCGAGAAAGCATTTCCGGGTTATGAATCGCCGGTTTTGGCTTTTGAAATGGGTAAATATGTTGCCGACTTTGCTTTAAGCGGCCATAAATATTTCAATGGCAAAGTTCTTCCGGTTGCTGTAGATACTCCTTAAGCAGAATCGTTTATACTTATGCTGTACAAATATACAGCTTGCCTCCTGAATAGTGATTGTACAAAAGAAATAAGTGTTTATATGATACGATCTTTTGTAAAACTACATGCAATGATATACGAAGCAGATATGATTGCGGCAATGCAAAATAACCATAGCATAAGAAATTCATTATCTTATGCTATGGTCAAAATTTTTGGGAATTGATTAACACCCCGATAGACGAACTCAGAAAACAAGATCGACTTGCAATCGGGCGAAAGATTTTTTAATTCAAAATCATATATCGCTGTGTCACTTTCTGCGAGATAACCTGTGCGGCAGTAGTGTCGGCAATACGTGTCCCTCCTAAATCTTTCCCGGCAGTGATGTAATAGTTCCCGATGAGTATATATCCGAAATCCGCAATACCATCACTTTTGCTCTTAATATTCAGCAAAGGGAAATCACGTTGAATATCTTCGTATGAAGAAAACAGCTTTACATCACCTTCGTGTACAAAAGCATTATTAATATCAAATAATTTTACGATTAATCTTCCCGTATTCTGAGAGGTATCGCTGGTTATAATGGGTTGTGCCGGTTCAACAATTGTTTGTTTTGTACAAGCAAACAGGCTTAATGAAAAGATAATTAATATACTAAGTGTTCTCATATATTTAGCAATAATTTCCAGGCAGTACTTACATCACCGGTATCTAATAGCTGTTTTGCTTTTAAATGAATTTCCTCCTGACTAAGCCCTTTTTTGATTCCTTCGATCTGTTTCTTTTCAGACTCATCCATCGCGGGCACTTCCTCTACATTCCCCAATTGCCCTAAATTATTTCCGGTTAAAATTTTTGAATTACGAATATATTCGGGCAAGGCATCGACCCCGATACCCATTGTACGTATAGGTTTCGTTACCTTGAATAAACTTTCGGGAATCACACGTGAATACCAGTCTCCCCCCAAACGTGCCACATGATCCATTTTCAGTTGATCAATTTTTCCTTCAGCATCCAATACATCTTCTGATATATACATACGAACAACTTCTGCAAGAACAAGATTACCGGCTCCGGGAGTGTCTGCCAGTTCGATCACATCCCGAATTATACACTCCAATTGTACCGGTGATTCTTTTACACGAGGAGGTTTTATCAATTCCGACTTTATCGGAGTAAATCCCGATTTCACAAACTCATCTACTCCTTTAGGATATTCCGTACTCGACAAAGAAGTCTGTTGTACCATCGCGTAATTCACAATATTGACTACACATTCCTTAACCTCTTTAATATTTTCGAGTGTATGTTTGATGGTATTATCGCGCACACGTCGTGCAGGCGAAAAAACAAGTATGGGAGGATTTGAGCTGAAAAGGTTGAAAAAACTAAAGGGGCTTAAATTCACATTTCCTTTCGCATCTATAGTACTTACAAAAGCAATCGGCCTGGGTGCTACAGCATATTGCAAAAACATCTGTACCTGTGAAGGGGATAATTCTTTTATGTCAAAAGTTTTCATACCAACAAATTATCGCTTTAAATATTTTTCTTCAATGCTAAAATAGAGAAGCCGGTACTTGCTTTTTTAATTGTATTGTTTAATCTGCCCAAGCCTGTAATTTCCATCTCTACGATATCACCATCTTGCAACCATTGTGGTTTATAATTCGGATCGTTTAGGAGGCCGGTACCATTCAGTTCTAAGAAACATCCTGTACCCACCGTTCCCGAACCAATTACATCACCGGGTAAAATATCTGCTCCATATGCACAGCGTTCTATAATCTCGGCAAAGGTCCAATCCATGTCACCTGTATTACCACCGGAAACTTCCACACCATTTACCCAACATTTCATTTGCAAGTTGTAATTGTTTCCAACATGCCCTTCTTTTGGGGGAACTTTGTACGGTTCCAGCTCATCGGGTGTAACTAACCAGGGACCGATAACAGTACTGAAATCTTTTCCTTTGGCAGGACCTAAATTCAATAGCATTTCTTCCATTTGCAGGGTACGGGCACTCATGTCGTTCATAATCATGTATCCTGCAATATATTCATCCGCCTCTGCTGCGGTAATGTTTCTTCCTTTCTTACCAATAACAATTGCCAGCTCCAATTCAAAATCCAATTTATGAAAATGGTCGGGCATACATTCAATTTCTCCCGGACCTTGAATAGCATTATGATTAGTGAAATAGAAAATAGGGTATTGATCAAACTCTTTAATCATATCTACTTTACGGTTTCTTCTTGCTGCTGCAACATGCTGGCGGAAAGCATACCCGTCTCGGCAGGAAGTCGGGTGAGGCACCGGTGCTATCAATTCAAAGAAAACTTCCTCTTTCGCCTTTAAAGAACCCTCAGAAATAGAATCCTGAATTTTCCGGGCACGTTCCATTAACTCCTCCCCTCCCTTTAAAAAATCGGCCATGGAGTCGGGGATTAATTTATCGCAGGAGTGTAGATTATAAATATGGCCTTTTAAAAATAAGCCCAGATGCTCTTGTTCCTCTGTTTTATACGATACCAGTTTCATATATTTCTTTTTCCTTTCTGTATTAATATCAGGGATGTCTGAAATTCCCATGAATAATGCTCAAAGCTAAAAAAAATTAAGTTTTTACCTCAATTCCTCATTTATTTTAATTTTTATTCAGAAAAGGCTAACTTAGCCAAAGATTCTTATGCCGGACACGTATACACATATATACCTTAGGAAGCGTATTGCGATGAATGTACTTTCATCGTATCGCATAGGCTTGTTGTCAAAGATCGTCTTTGCTCAATATTCGCTGTAATACGTTCATATCATTTTTTCATTACAAAATTCAAGCAAAATTCACTATGCCTTTTTATCATACATTAGGAAAAATACCCGCTAAACGACATGTCGTTTTTCGTAAACCTGACGGGAAACTATATGCCGAAGAACTGGTTTCTACAGAAGGTTTTTCAAACATTTACTCGCTTGTTTATCATTGCCATCCTCCAACTTTAGTAAAGGAACTGGGCGAGCCCTATTCTGTTGAACCTACTATTGCGCGTGAGAAACACTTACGCCACACCAGCTTAAAAGGGTTTAACATTAAACCCGAAGACGATTACCTGAAAAGCCGTAAGCCTGTATTGGTAAATAGCGATTTGCATATTTCATTGGCAGCACCCCGCCGGTCTATGACCGATTATTTTTATAAGAACAGCCAGGCTGATGAGCTTATTTTTGTACACGAAGGCAGCGGCGTTTTAAAAACCGGTTTCGGGCAAATTAAATTCGAGTACGGAGATTATCTGGTGATTCCTAGGGGTACTATCTATCAATTACATTTCAACGATAGTAATAATCGTTTGTTTATCACCGAATCGTTTTCTCCGATTCGTACTCCGAAACGTTACCGGAATGAATTAGGGCAGTTACTGGAGCATTCTCCTTTCTGTGAACGAGATATCAAAAAGCCCGAAAACCTGGAGACCTTTGATGAAACAGGTGACTTTAAGGTATTAATAAAAAAACAAGGACTTATTTATCCATACACATACCGTACCCATCCTTTCGATTTTATCGGATGGGATGGTTACCATTTCCCTTATGGATTTTCGATACATAATTTCGAACCCATTACCGGAAGGATACATCAACCACCTCCGGTGCATCAGACTTTCGAAGCACATAATTTTGTGGTATGCTCTTTTGTACCGCGTAAGTACGACTATCATCCGCAGGCAATCCCTGCTCCTTACAATCACAGTAATGTAGATTCCGATGAAGTATTGTATTATGTTGACGGAGATTTCATGAGCCGTAAAAGTGTAGAACGCGGACAAATTACTTTACATCCCGGAGGTATTCCACACGGGCCACATCCCGGGACCGTAGAAAAAAGTATCGGTCAGGATGCAACACATGAGTTGGCTGTAATGATCGATCCTTTTAGACCCCTAATGCTTACAAAAGAAGCTATAGAAATCGAAGACCCTGATTACTACAAATCATGGCAGGAAGATGTCAGCTAAATTTTATTCAATAGTAATCTTAAAAAATCAGATATGTCACAAGTAATTGATCAAACAAGCACCAGGCAAAACTCTTCTTCGAACGAAGATTTTTTACCCTTATTAGGAACTGATTATATCGAGTTATATGTAGGGAATGCAAAGCAAGCAGCCCATTATTATAAGACGGCTTTTGGTTTCCAAAGCCTTGCGTATGCCGGGCCTGAGACAGGTGTTAAAGACCGTGTATCCTACGTTTTACAACAAGAAAAATTTCGTTTGGTATTAACCTCTGCATTACATTCTGATCACCCTGTTTCGGAGCATCATCGCAAACATGGTGATGGCGTGAAAGTATTGGCATTATGGGTAGATGATGCCTACGACGCATTCGAACAAACTTCGAAAAGAGGAGCGAAAACATATATGGAACCCCAAACGATCAGCGATGCAAACGGAGAAGTACGTATGAGCGGAATTCATTTGTACGGTGAGGTAGTACATGTTTTTGTGGAACGCAAAAATTATAAAGGAGTATTCATGCCGGGATTCCGGGAATGGAAAAGTGAATATAATCCGGGGCCTTCAGGCTTACTTTATGTAGATCATTGTGTAGGAAACGTTGGCTGGAATCAAATGAATCCCTGGGTAAAATTTTATGAAGATGTAATGGGCTTCCGGAATATTTTATCTTTCGATGACAAAGATATTTCTACCGAATACTCTGCATTGATGAGTAAAGTAATGAGTAATGGAAACGGGTATGTGAAATTCCCTATCAACGAACCTGCTGAAGGAAAGAAAAAATCACAAGTTGAAGAATATCTTGAATTTTATGAAGGAGAAGGTGTACAACATATTGCGATTGCAACCAATGATATTGTATCTACCATAAGACAACTGATGTCGAGAGGTGTAGAATTCCTGAAAGTTCCTTCAACCTATTACGACGACTTATTGGATCGTGTCGGACCGATTGAAGAAGACATTGAGCCTTTAAGAGAATTAGGCATTTTAGTAGACCGGGATGATGAAGGTTATCTTTTACAATTGTTTACCAAACCTGTACAAGATCGCCCGACTATGTTCTTCGAAATTATTCAACGTAAAGGTGCAAAGTCTTTTGGAAAAGGAAACTTTAAAGCCTTATTCGAAGCTATCGAACGCGAACAAGCATTAAGAGGAAATTTATAAATCTTCCCAAACCTTCTCAACAAGGCTAATCCAAAAGGATTAGCCTTGTTTGTTATATTCCTTTCATACTACGTAATTTTTCCTATTTTTGTTAAAAAGAAAAATAGAATTGAAACGCATCGCCATATTTGCATCCGGTTCGGGATCGAACGCACAAAAAATAATGGAACACTTCAAACGTAATCAAGAAACGGAAGTGGCTATAGTGCTTTCTAACAGAGCAGATGCATACGTTTTACAACGTGCCGACAATTTCGAAATCCCTACCCATGTTTTTACCAAAGAGGAATTTTATAATACCAATTCCATTCTTAATATTTTAAATAATCTCCAGATCGATTTATTGGTACTTGCAGGCTTCTTATGGTTAATACCTCAGTCGCTCATCGAAAAGTATCCGAATCGCATCCTAAATATACACCCTTCTCTACTTCCTAAATATGGCGGCAAAGGAATGTATGGCAAAAAAGTTCATGAAGCTGTACTAGCCTCGGACGATACCGAAAGTGGAATTACTATACACTATATTAACGAACATTTCGATGAAGGAGAAATCATTTATCAGAGCAGATGCGCAATAGAACCTGATGATACGGTTGAATCTTTGAGTTATAAGGTGCATCAATTGGAGCATCAACATTATCCCCGCATCATTGAAGATATCCTGAAAAAAATAGAAAAAACACCACTTTAAAATAATTATTACCAAGCCTCTGTTTTTCCAAGCCGTTTTATCATTTATTTTTTCTAAAATTGCGGCATCAAATTTCCAACGATGAATTCCGCAAAAAAAATTAAAAACGCCTTAATTTCAGTCTATTACAAAGACCAGCTCGAACCGATTATCCACTTACTTCACAAGCATGGAGTAAATATATACTCTACGGGAGGAACAGAGTCTTTTATCAAAAACCTGGGTGTCCCGGTAATTGCGGTTGAAGATCTTACTTCATATCCTTCCATTTTAGGGGGACGAGTAAAAACATTACATCCCAAAATTTTTGGAGGAATACTTTCCAGAAGAGAATTTGCCTCGGATGCGGAACAACTTGCGACCTACGAAATTCCCGAAATAGACCTGGTTATTGTAGACCTGTATCCATTTGAAGAAACGGTTGCTTCAGGGGCAGGAGAGCCTGAGATTGTTGAAAAGATTGACATCGGTGGCATTTCCTTAATCCGTGCTGCTGCAAAAAATCACAAAGATGTTATCATCGTTGCCTCTAAAGACGATTATACTGATCTTCAAGATATCTTAGAAAAAAACCAGGGGACAACGACCCTGGAGGAGCGTCGTGAATTCGCGAAACGTGCTTTTAATGTATCATCGCATTACGATACCGCTATCTTCAATTATTTCAATGCCGACCAACCTTTAACTGTTTTCAAACAAAGTATTCAGCAGGCTTCCCCTTTGCGTTACGGAGAAAACCCGCATCAGCAAGGAATCTTCTATGGGAATCTGAACGATATGTTTGACAAATTAAACGGAAAAGAACTATCTTATAATAATTTAGTAGATGTAGATGCAGCCGTAGAATTAATTAAGGAATTTAACGAACCTACTTTTGCCATTCTGAAACATACCAATGCATGCGGAATAGCCAGCAGAGCTACTTTGCCCGATGCCTGGAAAGATGCTTTGGCTTGCGATCCTGTTTCGGCATTTGGAGGTGTAATTATTTGTAATCGTGTAATTGATATAGAGACGGCTCAGGAAATTACCAAACTATTTTGCGAGGTATTAATTGCACCTGCCTACGATGCGGGCGTTATTGAACTTTTATCCGAAAAGAAAAACCGCATTATTCTGGTTCAGAAAAACATCAGCCTTCCTAAAAAACAGTTTAAAACATTACTAAACGGAGTTATCGAACAAGATAAGGACCTTTCGATAGAAAGTAAAGAAGCCATGAAAGTGGTTACGCTTACAAGCCCTAAGGATACTGAATTCAGTGATTTGGAGTTTGCCAATAAAGTTGTAAAACATACCAAATCGAATACAATTGTATTAGCAAAAAATAACCAATTGATGGCAAGTGGTGTCGGGCAAACATCGCGTGTAGATGCTCTGAAGCAAGCTATCACAAAAGCCAAACAATTTAATTTCGATCTCCGGGGGGCTGTTATGGCTTCGGATGCTTTCTTTCCTTTTCCGGATTGCGTAGCTATTGCAAAGGAAGCCGGCATTACTGCTGTATTACAGCCGGGGGGCTCCATAAAGGATCAGGATTCGATTGATTATTGCAACAAGCATCAAATGCCGATGGTATTTACCGGAGTACGTCATTTTAAACATTAAGTTTTTTATTGATAAGCATTTTTTATTAAAAAGCTTTTTTTAGTATATTTCGCTTTTGAGCACATTAATTAACAATTATATAGCACATTAACATCGCGACATGGGATTATTCAATTTTTTTACCCAGGAAATAGCCATCGACTTAGGAACGGCCAATACCCTAATTATACATAATGATAAAGTTGTTGTCGATGAACCCTCCATTGTAGCCATCGATCGTAAAACCGGTAAAGTAATAGCTGTCGGAAAACAAGCTATGCAGATGGATGGGAAAGCGCATGACGGAATAAAAACCATTCGTCCTTTGAAAGATGGTGTTATTGCCGACTTCGATGCTGCAGAACATATGATTCGCGGAATGATCAAAATGATTAATCCCGGAAAAGGCTGGTTCCTTCCTTCTTTACGAATGGTTATTTGTATCCCTTCCGGTATTACCGAAGTTGAAAAGCGTGCGGTACGCGACTCTGCGGAAATTGCAGGCGCTAAAGAAGTATATATGATTCATGAACCGATGGCTGCTGCAATCGGTATCGGGATTGATGTGGAAGAACCGATGGGAAATATGATTATTGATATTGGTGGCGGTACGACCGAAATTGCTGTCATTGCTTTATCGGGTATTGTTTGCGACCAATCCATACGTGTTGCCGGAGACAATTTCGATTCCGATATCGTAAACTACATGCGTCGTCAACATAATATTCTAATCGGAGACCGTACCGCGGAAAAGATAAAAATTGAAGTAGGTGCTGCTTTGCCCGAGTTAGACGAACCTCCTGCCGACTTTGCTGTTCAGGGAAGAGATCTGATGACAGGAGTACCGAAACAAATTACCGTTTCGTATTCGGAAGTTGCACATTGTTTAGATAAATCCATTTCTAAAATCGAAGAAGCTATCTTAAAAGCTTTAGAGATTACTCCTCCGGAATTATCTGCCGATATTTACCAAACAGGTATTTACCTTACAGGTGGGGGCGCTTTATTAAGAGGTTTGGATAAACGTATTTCCTCAAAAACAAAATTACCTGTACATATTGCAGAAGACCCGTTGAGAGCGGTAGTAAGAGGAACAGGCATTGCACTGAAAAATATCGGGAACTTTAAGTTCTTAATGACTTAATCAAAAGATTACAGGAGTATATCTTTTTTATTTTATTTAACTGATGCATAATCTTTGGAACTTTTTTTTAAGATATTATTCCTTCTTTCTTTTTATAGCTCTTGAAGCTATCGCGTTTACACTGATTATTAACAACAACAGCTATCAACGTGCGAGTGTATTAAACTCGGCAAATAATGTGAGTGGAACAATCTATTCCATAACCTCAGATATATCTTCGTATTTAAGTTTGGGTAGAGTAAACGATAGCCTGGCAAATGAAAATATTCGTTTACGTAATCAGTTGTCCGAACAATTTTATTCAAACGAAACTGTTCGTAAAACGGTTGTGGATAGTACAAATTTTCAACGTTATACCTATCTCGAAGCAAAGATTGTACAAAACTCATATATGAAACGGAATAACTATATTACCATTGATCGCGGAAGTTTACATGGAGTTGAGCAAAAGATGGGAGTTATTAGTTCAAACGGAATTGTAGGAATTATTAAAGATGTATCTCCACATTTCAGCACCATTATTTCTTTTTTACATAAAGATTCCAAGATAAGTGCTAAAATAAAACGCAATGGAGAGTACGGCTCGCTCGTGTGGGATGGACTGGACCCTAAATTCGCCACCCTTCTCGACATTCCTTCTCATGCTGAAATTAAAGAGGGTGACACCGTTACCACTACGGGTTACTCGCTCGTATTCCCCGAAAATATATTAATAGGAATTGTAGAAAAGGTAACACTGCTAAGCGGAGATAATTTTTACAATATACGCGTTCGCTTGTCCACAAATTTTTCAACGCTTCGCTATGTATATGTATTGAATGATATACTGGCAGTTGAAAAGAATAAACTTCAGGAGGGTATAAATAATGATTAGGCTAATAACTACGAATACCATCCGCTTTATTATTCTTACCTTACTACAGATTATTGTCCTGAATAATATTGGATTATACAATATGGTAAATCCATATATCTATGTACTTTTTGTTTTACTATTACCCATTGAAATCCCGATCTATCTGTTATTAATCCTATCCTTTCTATCGGGATTGAGTATCGATATTTTCTCTAACACCGGAGGCATCCACGCCGCATCTACAACACTGATGGCTTTCTGCCGTCCGCTTGTACTTACATTAATTACTCCTCGAGGAGGCTACGAGTATCAAACTGTTCCGAATATGCGTAATATGGGCTTTCGATGGTTCATCTTATATTCGGGCTTTTTAGTTATCTTGCATCACCTTTGCTTATTTACCATAGAGATTTTTCGCTTCAGTGAATTTGGAACGACTCTTTTACGAGCGATCGCCAGTTCCATCTTCACATTAGTTTTGATTATTATTTCACAATACTTAGTAAGTAGCTCTAAACGCAGGTAATGAATATTTTCTTCGAACGTAAATTTATTATTCAGGGTATTATTATACTTACGGGGATCATCTTACTTGCAAAGTTATTTTACATCCAGGTAATTGATGACAGCTATTTCTTATCGGCAAATAATAATGTATTAAGAAAATTAGTGGTATATCCATCACGCGGAATTATTTACGATCGTTCGGGGAAAATATTAGTGCAAAATGAGCCTGTTTACGACTTGCTGGTTTTACCTCGTCAGACAACAATAATCGACACCGCTGAGTTTTGTCAATTAATAGGTATCACAAAAAGTCAGTTCATCGAAAAAATAACGAAGGCAAGGAAGTACTCGCCCTATAAAGCGTCTATTTTCGAAAAACAATTATCGGCAAGAACATATGCGGCTTTTCAGGAACGTCTTTTTGAATACCCGGGCTTTTATGTTCAAAACCGAACCGTACGAAAATATCCCGACTCGGTAGCGGGTCATGTTTTAGGTTATATTGGAGAGGTAGATGAACGAATGCTCGAAAAAGGTAACAGCTATTACCAACTGGGCGATTATATCGGAATCAGCGGGATTGAACAGTCCTATGAAAATGTATTACGTGGACAGCGTGGAGTAAAAGTAATTATGGTCGATGTTTTCAATCGTGAACAAGGCAGTTACGAAAACGGAGCCTACGATACGGTTGCAGTAGCCGGAGAAAAACTTACATCTTCACTCGATTATCGTATCCAAAAATTAGGTGAAGATTTGATGCGAAATAAGAAGGGAAGCATTGTTGCAATAGAACCTTCAACCGGAGAAATACTTTGTTTTGTAAGTAGTCCTGCCTATAATCCGAATTTATTGGTGGGTAGAGAACGCGGAACCAATTACAGTAAATTACTATCGGATGAATCAAAGCCTCTGTTTATACGACCTATCATGGCTCAATATCCGCCCGGTTCAATCTTTAAAGCCGTTGAAGCGCTCGTTGCGCAGCAAGAGGGTCTGATATTCCCCGAAACCCGGTTTCCCTGTGGCGGCGGGTATTCTATCGGAAGCCGGATTGTAAAATGTATGCATTCTCATAGTCCCTTAAACCTTATCGAATCCATTCAACAATCGTGTAATTCGTATTATTGCTGGACTTTTAAAAAGCTTATCGACCAGGGAAATCACGGTTCTCCGGAAAAAAACTTCGAGGTATGGAGAAAATATATAAATAATTTCGGGATCGGTAAAAAGACCGGGATTGATTTACCGCATGAGTTAGGCGGCCTCCTGCCTACCGTTGGGTTTTACGATAAATATTATGGTTCGGGAGGATGGAAATCTTCTACCATTATCTCATTGGGTATCGGACAAGGGGAACTAGGCGTAACTCCTTTGCAGATGGCAAATATTATGGCAATTATTGCGAATAAAGGTTTCTATTACAGTCCGCATTTGATAAAAGGAATCGGAAATAATAATGTAAAAAAAACGGAATATACTACACGAAATTACGTAGGAATAGATTCAAATTATTTTGATATTGTTACAGAAGGAATGTATCGAGTAGTAGAAAGCGGGACAGCTTACTATTCACGAATCAAAGGAATACCTATGTGCGGTAAAACCGGGACAGCCCAAAACCCGCATGGCAAGGACCATTCGGTATTTGTTGCCTTTGCGCCTAAAGACGACCCCAAGATAGCCATTGCCGTAGTTGTAGAAAATTCGGGATTTGGTGGAACATGGGCTGCCCCTATGGCAAGTTTACTGATCGAGAAATATCTGGCCGATACTATTTCGCGTCCGGACTATTTTGTGCAACGCTTACTCGATGCAAATTTTATTGATCCGCCTACCGATAAAAAGAAAAAGTAATGAGCGAGCTGAAACAAAATAAATTCTGGAAGAATATTGATAAGCCGACACTGATACTTTACCTGTTATTAGTTATTATCGGCTGGTTGAGCATTTACGCCGCAGTATATGACGAAAACCACCGAAGTATTTTCGATTTGGATAGAAATTACGGCAAGCAGCTTTTCTGGATACTTTCGGCTTTCTTTATCGGTTTCATGATACTGCTTATTGAAAGTAAATTTTATTCTGTATTTGCTTACAGCATTTATGGCCTTACCATGCTGTCTCTGATAATGGTATTATTTTTCGGAACCTATGTAAACGGCTCTCGCTCCTGGTTCGAGATCGGTAATTTCAGGCTACAACCTGCCGAATTCGCCAAATTTGCAACAGCTCTAGCACTTGCCAAATATATGAGTGGCACCAATATTCGCTTCGCAAATCTAAAAACCAAAATTATCAGCCTGCTGATTATCCTCATTCCCATGAGTCTGATTCTCTTACAAGGTGATATGGGCTCTGCTGTAACCTATTGTGCTTTTATTCTGGTATTATATCGTGAGGGATTACCGGGAATTATCTTGGTCATCGGCAGTGTTTTATTACTCCTGTTTTTCCTTTCGATTCTAATACCTCAAACAACTTTGCTGTTAGGAATTGCCTTAACATCGATTGCTTTGATTTTTCTTTACAGAAAGAAAAAAAATGCCATCCTTACAACTGTATTTGCTTCCATTTGCGCTGTTGGAATCGTTTTCGGATTCGACCATGTTTTCAATAATGTCTTAAAACAACATCATCGCGACCGATTGAATAACCTGGTTGGAATCGAAGTGGATTTAAAGGGCGCAGGATATAATGTCAATCAGTCGAAAATTGCGATCGGCTCCGGGGGATTTAGCGGCAAAGGATTTTTAAACGGTACACAAACGAAATACGATTTTGTTCCCGAACAAAGCACCGACTTTATTTTCTGTACGGTAGGTGAAGAACATGGATTTATAGGTAGTTTGACACTTGTCTCTTTGTTCATCGCCTTGTTATTACGTATCACTTTCATTGCAGAACGACAGCGTTCTCCTTTCAGTAGAATTTATGCGTATGGTGTAGTAGGGATTTTATTCATACACTTATTCATCAATATAGGAATGACGATCGGCTTGGTGCCTGTTATCGGAATTCCCCTGCCCTTCATCAGTTACGGAGGGTCTTCCTTATGGAGTTTTACAATACTCCTGTTCATCTTACTGAAATTAGATTCGAACCGAATGAATATTATTCGCTAAAGCGATCGCGCAGCATATCATAAAATTTCCGCTTCGCATCTTCGCGTTCAATCCATTGAAACTGAGTTGCGATCTCTTCCTCCAAAAATTTCTCAACGGAACTCCAGTCGTTGTATTCGGAAACTTTATAGATCACTTCCGAAAAATGACCTGTATCTCCGTTAAATAATTGATTAATCATAAAGAAGCGATCATTCAATGAAAAATTCAAATCCTTTTTGAGTGTATTTGCTTTCAGGCGATCGGCAAGAGTACCTTCTTCAATATTTTTTTTCAGGCGCTCCAATAAACTTTCCTGTTCGGATTTTAGCTGCTCATTAATAGGTTTTATATTTTGTTCACTGACAAGGGTTTCGGTACGACTTATTTCAATCGATTCGATTCGCTCCGGCATTATTTTCGGTTCATCGGGAGTTTCATTCATAACAGTCTCCTGTGCTGCTTCTTTTTCAGAATTTAATGGTGCTATTAACGAGGTTTCGGAGTGAAAAGCAGGAGTCGTTTGCACTGAGGTATCCTGCGATTGGTCTTCTTTCTCCTCAATTAATAAATCATTTAAAATCTCGGATTGCTCTATTAAATATCGGATGTTCGACAGGAAAGCATCGATTTCGAGGCTGCTTACTTGATTACCTTTGTTTAGCCATTCCTGCGTTTGCTGTTGCATTTCCTCAGTAATGAACGCTATTTTACGAATGATAAGATCTTTATTCATGGCAATATTTAAGTCTAAACGAATATATAAATCGATATAGTATAGTTCATACGAACCTGAACAATATTAGTTATCTATTTTAAATTTAAAGAAAGAATCTATTATCTTTTTGAAAATCTAAGCCTTAGCGTAAATATCAGAATATATTATTTTTATTTGTTACTAGGTTCTATATTTGAGTATGACATTATTTAATGAACCTTTCTCACGTAAGCAATTAAGCCGGGGCTCTATAGAGGTAATTTGCGGCTCAATGTTTTCGGGGAAAACAGAAGAGCTGATTCGCAGATTGCGTCGTGCCGATATTGCTAAACTTACCGTAGAAATATTTAAACCGGCTGCTGACACCCGCTATGATGATAAAGCCATCGTATCGCATGATCTGAATTCGATTCATTCCACACCCGTAAGCAACTCCGAATCAATCCTGCTTTTATCAAATGATGTACAGGTGGTAGGTATCGATGAAGCCCAATTCTTCGATGATAATCTTCCGGTTGTATGTGTAAAACTTGCAGCGAAGGGAGTGCGTGTAATTGTAGCCGGATTGGATATGGATTATACCGGACAACCCTTTGGCCCTATGCCGATGTTAATGGCGGTTGCAGAATACGTTACCAAAGTACAGGCTGTATGCGTACAATGCGGGAGCCCTGCAAGCCATTCGTACCGGATTATTGAAAATAATGATCAGTTTTTATTGGGCGAAAAAGAGAGCTACGAACCTCGTTGCCGATTATGTTTTAATTTAGGAAAATAAAAAAGGTTTGAGTTTGATCTTTGCCCTTTGTGCGGAACCACATTCAGCAAAATGTAACAAGTTTAATTTCCGCACCCTCTGCGGTAAAAAAAAGAGGTAATGATTTTAGCAAGCAGAACCGCTCTATAGTATAAAAATAACCATGAAAGTATGAAAGAAATGCTTCCCCGAGGGGTCAGGGCAAGCTGTCCCTCAGCATAACAAACATTCTATTGACTATCAGATATTTACATGTAAATCTTGTAAAATTTTAACTAATCGGTAAATACAGAAAAGGCCCGAAAAAATCCGGACCTTTTTTCTGAATTTGTTATTTGTTAATACTTCACTAATTTCTGTGTTTCATTCACACCTTTATCGGTTTTAACACTTATAAAATAAATTCCCGATTGTAAATCCGAGCAATCTACTTCGATATCATAAGGACCTGCCGACAAATTATTTTCGAAAACACGTTTCACTTCTCTGCCTGATTGATCATAGATGATCAGACTGGTACGTGCATCCGAATTCAGATGAAAGCTAATCTTGCTAATCGTATTTGCAGGGTTTGGAGCGATACGCATAGCCATCCTCTCTTTCGACTGTTGCTCTACCCCCAAAGCCAATACTACCGAATTGTATTTATTTTGTGCCGCCTGCGCACTTGCTTGTATATCGGCAACATTATCGCCCGCAATCATTGCAACTGCAAAACGCACTTCGTTCCCTGCGGCAATGTCGTACGGACCAGCACCTATTGAATACATCACATCAATACCTGTCGGATCGTTATATCCTACTTCTTCGTTTACAATTCCGGCCGATAAAGTCGTATATTTTTCCGCTGTCGAAAAACCGCCTTCCTGCGGATCTCCCGGAACCTCATACGATTGACCATAATATGTAGGATTCAGGCCGTTACCGGTAGTCAGTACTTTTACTGCCCCATAGGGTTCAGTTATAACCCCTACCGGGAAAGCATAGGCCGACTTCGTAAGTGTATCCCATTTGCAACGATTGCTAGGAGCATCAATAATATCCCAATCGATAAACATCCCTGCATAGATATTCGATAAATCGAAGTTGTTTGTGTTTTTTATACGGTACTCAACAATAATATATTTATCATCGGGTTGTTGCCCCCAGGCAAGTTCACGATGTTTCACACTTAATCCAATCAAATTCGTGTTTCCATTATCGTTAAATTCTCCATGCGAAACAAAATCAATTCCATCGATAAATTCTCTTTGCACTCTTTGGCTTGCAATAAAATGCTCATCAGGAAATTGCGTTTCTGAACGCGCATTGTTCGACACTTGAGTATTGGATGCTCCTATCATCAAAGCCGCTTCGTACAACATATCTACGCCTTTATAATTAAAACCTAATCCACCCGTAGCATCACCATTACGATAACCAATACGCCCGATTCCTGTAGCTGTTGATAATACCTTATTTACTGTAATATTCAGGGAAGCAACATTCACTTCTATCGAAAACATCTCGAAATCGGTATAAGTCCCATCAGAATAACTTAGTTTGAATATTGCTCTTGCATTTGTTCCTGCAGTAGGCCTCACTGCAAAACTAAATGCCATCGGTATATGTTTAGTTTCGAGTGTATTTATCGCGCCCAAATTCAAATTACCATTCAAAATTACTATGGCAGCATTCGAAGAACTTGTTAAAGTTGCGGTTAATCCTGTAGTAGTAGGCGCCAGATAATTAAGGAAATCCATATTCATATACACAGTATCACCCGGTAAGAATGAACCGAAGCTTTTATCTACAAAACTTCTGTTTACGTTACGTACCGAAGGACTTACTTCTGTTAATGCTCTATATACGTTGATACGCCCTTTTCCTAACTTATTATTTTGAGCAGGGTTTAGTGAGTAGATATCATCACAGGTTACCCGTAACTGTTCTCCAACCTGCAAGGGCGTATAACCCGGAAACTGAGCTTTTACAAGTGCCGCAGCACCGGCAGCAATAGGAGACGCCATCGATGTTCCATCATAAGTGGCATACGAATTATTATAAACCGTACTATAAATGCCTGAACCCGGAGCACAAACATCTATGCTATAACCATAATTGGAAAAACCTGATTTCTTATCGGTACTATTGGTAGAAGCAACGGACAATACTCCTTTATAGGCTGAAGGGTAATGATCGGCTTCGGAAGAACTGTTCCCCGCAGCTGCAACAACTAAAGCTCCTTTAGAAATCGCATAATTGATTACTTCCTGTCCGTAACTCCCTCCTCCTGAACCTCCCCATGAACAATTGATAATATGTGCACCCTGATCGGCTGCATATACAATTCCTTCTTCTCCGCGATAAATTGAATTGCTTGGAACATCCACTCCACATTTAACAATTAACAATTTTGATTTGAACCCCATTCCGGCAATTCCCAATCCATTATCGGCAACCGCAGAAGCATCTCCCGAAACATGAACTCCATGATCATTTCCACCCATCACGTTCGGATTATTATCTTCTTGTAAATTGCCCGGATTAGCTCCGGCAAAATCCCACCCCATGAAATTATCAATATATCCGTCGTTGTCATTATCTATACCATCAATCGGGTCGTTATAATTATATTTAATATTCGCCGCCAAATCGGGATGATCCAAATCGGAACCCGAATCAACAATACCGATTACTACCGAGGTATCGCCTTTATTGACATTCCAGGCTTCATAAGCCTTGGTGATTTTTAAAAAATAATTCCTGGTTCCTGATGTATCCGGATCATTCGGAACATAGGTAGTATGATAAATATATTGCGGCTGTGCATATACTATATGCGGGCTTTTTAAAAGCATATTAATTGCATCGGCTAAATCCCGGCCTTCTGAGATCTTGAGCTCATAAATCGTCGAAAGATCAATTTGATTTTCGGGTGAAACAGATTTGTTTGCAATAGCTTTATGGTTCGGGAATTTAGCTGTTACAGACTCAGCCCCAATCCGATTCAAAATTTCCTGAACCTCATGAATCTGAATAGTATTTTTTGAACAGAGCGCCCTAAATTCCGGATCTATTTTTACAATAATTCTACCCTGCATGTAATCATTTGGCCCGATTGCATCCGGCATCACAAAACTACGCTCCGGGATTGGCTTTGTTGAAGCAGCCTTTTTCGGATTATCGGCATATACCGAAGAGGTGTACAGAGTCACAATTAACAATGAGGTACTCCATAGTGTTTTCATTTTCATTTGTATGGTTATTTGATTGGGTTAATAAACTATCTGAGGTTCTTTGACTGTACAATTTTTTTTGATCCATTCGAGATCGTAGGCATCTATTTCTTTGCGCTCTCCCTCAATAATAAAATATTGACGTACCTGCGCATTAGGTCCGGGCATACGGTTTTCAATCCATTCATCCGGGCATATTCTTAGTTTATCTGAAGAAGTATTTTGCTCCAAGCCGGCACTTTTTTTAGAACTACTGCAAGCTGAAATAACCAAAAGAAGAAGTATCCCTATACTTTTACACATTGTACATTTTTAAGCAATTTATGATTTTTTTATTCCAATACATATTTCAAAGGATAAATTTACGGTATTAAAGGCAGGAATAAAAAATGCCGGAATACAGAATCCGGCATTGGGGGTTGTGGTGATAGCCGGGATCGAACCAGCGACACAAGGATTTTCAGTCCTTTGCTCTACCAACTGAGCTATATCACCCTCTTAGGGAATGCAAATGTAAGTTGTTTTTCCAATAAAGGAAATTTTTTTTGAAAATATGTCCCATAATTTAAATTCTTTCTATTTAAGAATTTTTAGAAGATATTGACCTCCTTTCGTTCTAAAAAGAGTAAATTCGCCTCTATTCAGTATATCATCGTATGATCGCACAAATCCTATTTATTATCTGTATAAGTCTGGCTATCGGGCTGTTCACAAAAAATGCAGGTAAAATACGAAGCAACATCTTATTGGGCAGAGATACCGACCGCAGCGACCGTAAACCGGAGCGATTAATAACCATGCTTAAAGTCGCATTCGGACAAACTAAAATGGCTGCACGCCCGATACCTTTTGTACTTCACCTGTTTGTGTATCTGGGCTTTGTTATTATCAATATCGAAGTACTTGAAATTATCATCGATGGAATTGCAGGAACGCATCGCATATTCGGAGAACCTCTGGGTGCTTTCTATAATTTCTTAATTGCCGCATTTGAATATTTAGCCCTAAGTGTTTTGCTTGCCTGTGTGATATTCCTCATCCGAAGAAATATCTTAAAGCTGAAACGTTTTTCGGGAGTAGAGATGACTGCGTGGCCAAAATCAGACGCCAACTATATCTTAATTACAGAGATTCTGTTGATGTCGGCTTTCTTAACGATGAATGCTGCGGATTTTAAACTGCAACAGATGGGTGCCGAACATTATATTCAAGCCGGAGCTTTTCCCGTTAGTACTTTTTTAGTGGATCTGCTTCCTCAGGCACAGTCTTCATTAATCGCTATTGAACGCGGATGTTGGTGGTTCCATATTTTAGGAATACTGGCATTCTTAAACTATATTCCTTATTCGAAACATTTCCACATTGTCCTTGCTTTTCCTAATACTTACTATTCAAACCTCAATCCGAAAGGGCAGTTCAATAATATGCAATCGGTAAGTAATGAAGTGAAAGCAATGTTGGATCCGGGCTTTGTTCCTGTCAGCGATCCTAATCCCGGGAAATTCGGTGCCAAAGATGTCAGCGACTTAACCTGGGTACAATTGCTTAACGCCTATACCTGTACCGAATGTGGCAGATGTACTTCGGTATGTCCTGCTAACCAAACCGGTAAATTATTATCGCCCCGTAAAATTATGATGGATACACGCGACCGTATTACAGAGTTTGGAACATTGCTGAATAAGAATGGAAAAGATTTTAAAGACGAAAATACGCTATTAGATAATTATATTACACGTGAAGAACTTTGGGCATGTACCACCTGTAATGCCTGCACGGAAGCTTGCCCGGTAAACATAGATCCCCTGTCCATTATCTTGGATATGAGACGATATTTAGTGATGGAGGAATCAGCGGCACCTGCGAGCTTAAACGCAATGCAAACGAATATCGAGACAAACGGAGCTCCCTGGAAATTTTCTCCATCCGATCGTGCAAACTGGGTGGAATTATAATGTTTCAATAATAGAAAATATCATATTATCAATTCAAGGATATGGATTTTAAGATAAAAACAATGGCCGAGATGATGGCCGCGGGCGAAACCCCTGAGATACTTTTCTGGGTTGGATGTGCCGGCAGTTTTGATGAACGCGCTCAAAAAATAACAAAATCAATTGCGAAAATTTTACATCATGTAGGAATAAAGTTCGCCATACTCGGAGCGGAAGAAAGCTGTACCGGAGATCCGGCAAAACGTGCGGGGAATGAGTTCTTGTTTCAAATGCAGGCGATGTCGAATATTCAGGTTTTGGAGGCTTATCAGATAAAAAAAATCGTAACCGGATGTCCGCATTGCTTCAATACTCTAAAAAATGAATACCCGGATTTAGGAGGAAATTATGAAGTGGTTCACCATACCGAACTGATCTCTCAACTGATCCGGGACGGCAAACTGAAAGCCGCTAACGGGGAGAGTTTTAAAGGTAAGCGTATCACCTATCACGATCCTTGTTATTTGGGAAGAGCCAATGGGGTTTACGAAGCACCGCGAGAGGCATTAGAACAATTGGATGCCGATCTTTTTGAAATGAAAAGATGTAAAAGCAAGGGGCTATGTTGTGGTGCAGGTGGAGCTCAGATGTTCAAAGAGCCTGAAAAAGGAACAAAAGATATTAACGTTGAACGGGTGGAAGAAGCCCTCCAAGGCAAACCCGATTTTATTGCAGCAGCTTGCCCCTTTTGTATGACCATGCTTCGTGATGGAGTAAAACATTTTGAAAAAGAGCAAGAGGTACAGGTGTTGGATATTGCTGAAATTACAGCACAAGCAAACGGATTATAATATTTAATTATGAATTTCTCTGAAGAATCAAAAGTCTGGGTATATCAATCGGATAAAATCATCTCCGAAGCTATACAAGAAAAGATATTAGCGAAGCTGGGTGTTTTTTGTAAAGAGTGGACCGCCCATAGCCATCAATTAAAAGCCAAAGCAGAAATAAAATACAATTGCTTTATTATTTTAATGGTGGATGAAAGTCAGGCAAATACAACCGGTTGCTCGATTGATAAATCGGTACACTTCTTACAAGAGATTGAAAGGGAGTTCGGCCTGGAATTATTTAACCGTATGCATTTCGCTTATGAAGATGCAGCGGGAGATGTGCAGGTACTAAGCAGAGAAGATTTTGAAATCGCTCTCAATAAAAATATTATAAACAAAGACACAAAGGTGTTTAATAATCTGGTGAATACTAAAAAGGAGTTAGAAAATGACTGGAAAATACCTTTCGGGAAAAGTTGGCATACTAATTTCTTTGTAACATCATTACGCTAAGAGAAAAATTTGAAAAAGACAGTCGGCATATTGTTATTGGTACAAGTCCTGATATCGAGCTTTCACAAGCCTCTTATCATAGGTTTCTATGAACTTAACAAAGCTTATGTAATCGAAAATCTTTGTGTCAATAAAAATAATCCTGAAAAACATTGTGAAGGAAAATGTTTCATCAATGATCAAACTTCCGAAGATGAACATACTGCTGATCAGATTATCCATCAGCTTTTAAAGAGTCTGAAGGAAGAACCTTTCTTTCATACTTACACGCTAAATATTGCTCCGGAAAGCAGTGTTGAAGATAGCTTTCATCCCAACACTTCCGATCTATTACCTCAAAATTATATTATTTCTATCTTTCATCCTCCTAAAATTTAATTGATATATCATCAAAAAAAATACTTCATTTTTCTTAATAGAAAAACTGAAGATAAAATTCATGTATCAATTAAAAAAAATAAAAAATGAAATCAGTTAGAAACATCCTACTGACAGTAGGTATCCTAAGTATATTTGCAGCTTGTAAAAAAGAAGAAAACCCAACACCTTCACCTGGACATGGAGATATAGACCCTAACCGTAAAGGAAATATTGAGTTTAATTTCGATAACCGCGCAGGTAATGTGAATCTTATTCTGAATACACAAACTTATCAGAATGCTTTAAACCAGGATTTAGTTATTACAAAATTCGATTATTACATCAGCAATATCCAATTAATAAATGCAGATGGAAGCACCTATACCATTCCACAGGATAGCAGTTATTTCCTGATCAAAGAAAGTATTGCATCTTCCCAGAAATTTACCCTCAGAAACATTCCAGAAGGTAATTATACCGGCATGAAATTTATAGTAGGCGTTGACAGTTTACGCAACACCTTAGACATTTCTCAACGTACCGGTGTATTGGATCCGGCAGGAGAAGGAGCAGGGATGTACTGGTCATGGAACCAAGGTTATATCTTCCTGAAATTAGAAGGAACATCTCCGGCAGCACCTATGGATACAACAGACCATACTCATCCGGTTACTTATCATATCGGAGGATATGGAGGCATGACCTCTCCTACCATCAATAATATTAAAACCATTACGGTAGATTTCCCTGCCGAAGTGCAGGCAGAAGTTCGTGAAGCACATGGTTCGGGAGGACCCAATGTTCATCTGCATGTAGATGCATTGAAGCTATTTACAGGAACGGAAGATGTTGATTTCAATACGAACCATACGGTAATGCATGGTTCATACTCCACAACAATTGCAAACAATTATGCGAACATGTTCAGAGTAGATCATATTCATAATCACTCACATTAATTCATACAATAGGCCGGTATTTTACCGGCCTTATTTTTTTATATATGAAAACAATTGCTTTTTACCTGTCGGTTTTTACTTTACTGATGGTCGCATGTAAAGAAGTGAAGAATGAAGACGCTGAACCCAAGGCAGCTTTCCCGGGTTTTCAGATACCTGCTCATTTTCCGGATACAGAATACCCGATGGAAAACAATCCGGTTACCGAAAATGGTTTTTTATTAGGGAAGAAATTATTTTACGATGGAATTTTATCGCGTGACGGCAGCATCTCTTGTGGCAGTTGTCATATCCAATTCTCTGCATTTACACATACAGGGCATGATGTGAGTCATGGAATAGAAGACCGCCTGGGAACGCGCAATTCACCTGCCATACAAAACATGGCATGGAGCAAATTTTTCTTTTGGGATGGCGGGGTTCACAATTTAGATTTACTTCCCTTCAACCCGATTGAAAATCCGGTAGAGATGGATGAACAGGTTCCGAATGCAGTCAATAAATTAAAGGCTCATTCCGGTTATCCTCCTTTATTCGAAAAAGCTTTCGGCACACCCGAAGTAAGCGGACGCCGTATGATGCAGGCACTGTCCCAATTTATGAATATGCTTGTAAGCGCCAATAGCCGGTACGATCAATACGCATTGGGAAAATCCGATGCATTAAGTTCAGAGGAAAAGGAAGGACTGGCAATTTTCAAAAATAAATGTGACCGATGCCATACTTCACCCTTGTTTACTGACAATGGATTTCACAATAACGGATTACAGCAAACCAATGATAAAGGAAGATTCGGAATTACCTTAAATCCCGACGATGCATACAAATTCAAAACCCCTTCTTTACGAAACCTCAGCCGTACTGCACCATATATGCACGACGGAAGATTCGGAACGCTGGAAGAGGTGCTGGAACATTATGTTTCAGGGATAAGACCATCAGCCACTACAGACTCGATATTACTGGGAGGCATCGCATTAAATACGCATGAACGAACCCGGCTCTTACAGTTCTTAAAAACTCTGGATGATGAAGTCTTTGTGAGGGATAAGAGGTTCAACGAATAAACATTTAGACACTTCTGTAAAAGTATTAACAAACTATTCTATAAAAAACTTAGCAAGTTCAGCTTTCTTTGAGGAAGTAAGGAATCATTTCTTCGATGAATACCTGAACACATAAACAGTCGGACCTTGCAGAATATCATACAAATTATACTTATAATAAGCTTTTAAGCCCTTAACATAGTTTCCCCCCCACCCTCACTCCTCCGTATTTCTACGCAGCTAAAAACGCGTAAAACTACGTATTGATTCCTGT
>CAYVTM010000010.1:0-70696 GCA_964454645.1 uncultured Sphingobacteriaceae bacterium
CTACTCCATAGTACATCGTTTGGGCAATAAAGCTCGCTGTGCCTGCATTGGTATGCCCGACCAAATACTTCTGTGATGTCTGATTACTTGCCTCAACATAATAGGTCGTCGGTCCGGTTAATACAGGGGTAGTGATCGTATTGCCTGTATCGATTAAGTTTCCGCCTGCTGCTGCATCGTACCAATAAAAAGAGGTAGAATTAGAAGAAACAACAACCGTAGCGCTGGTATTCACACAGGCAGAAGAAACACTTACTAAGGTAGGTGCATTCGGCGTAGGCATAATATCTCTGCTTACCGTTACGGAATCATCTGCACGGTTTCCTTCACTTGTCAGATCGGTATAAGCAATAAGCTGTGCCGTTCCGGTACCATTCGAATTATAATACCCTATACTAAATGTATCGACTTCTCCCGGTTGAATGGTTCCTGTATAAGTAGCAGAAATAGTTGTGTTTAATCCACCGCTGATATCAACTTTTACCGGAAAATTACTTTGCGCTAATAAACCGTTATTTTCGATAACAACAATTACACTATCGTTTGCATTTCCACAGATATTATCTACCGGATAAATAATCGAAAGGGTTCTCATATCCGCCTGACTAACGGTAAATTCATCAGCACCGATACAAGGCGGACTTTGTCTCAGATCTCCGTCAATATCAATATCAATACCGGCAATGCTGACTCCTTTGCCGAATAAATTCGGACCGGAGCTATGCAAATCGGTAATCGATGTAAATTTCGGGAATACAGAAACAGCATTTTGATTTTTCATAGTTGCTGCCTGTAAATCGGCCAAGCCTGGCAGATCGTTCATCAAAAAGCCCAATATACCCTGTGTTCCATTCACATAATAATTATTGTTATCGAACAAAGTATAAGATGCAGCCGGAACACGCGAATAGATTGCGTATGCTTTTGCGTTCGCATTCGCCGTATTTACAATAGCATTGCTGAAGGTATTATTCCGGATATCCAGGTCTGTAACCGTAGTATCTACAAAAAGAGCCGCGCTGATCTGGTTGATATTTGCGCTTGCGTTATTTGCTTCACCCTGAAGATGCACACTGTTATACCAGATTTTGATTCCGCCTGTATTTCCACCCTGTATCATTAATCCGGCAATTAAATCTCTCGCTGCATTTCCAAGGTTCCAACCATCTCCCAATATATCGGCCATGATATTATTATCAATAGTATCGTTACTTGCGGGGTTTCCGGTATTGATATGAATTCCACGCGCACCGTAACCCGATAAAGCAGTGTATTTAATTCCTGTAATATTATTTTGTGTCACACGCGCATTCACAACTCCGGTATTCACAAAAATTCCTTTAGGATTATTATACTCCGAGAAGGTTGTTCCCGAAGAGTGTGCATTCATAATACGATTGCCCTTGATAAGCACCGTATCGGAATGACGGATATTTATTCCGGCATAGTACAGGTAATTCGAACTTTGTTCAGAGCCCAGCACATTGTTCTGTATCCGGACATTGTTATTAACTCCCGCAGCGCTGCCCGAAATATAAATTGCCTGTTGCGCTCTGTAAACAGAGTCATTTTCGATCAGGAGATTATCAAAATCTGCCCCTTCACCGGTAATTAATATCGGATGCGAGCCGGCATAAATACCGAAAGTATGTATGGCAGGACTACCGATTGCACCGGCAGAAATTATGGTATTCCGGATGGTAACATCCGAACAGCCTAAACCTGCACCAAAGCTTATCAGCTGAATAGCTGCAGTATTTGTTGTCGTTGCGTTATTTTGTATTTTAAAGTATTGCCCGTTATCGGATCCTGCACCATTGATGGTAACACGGTCGGCACCGTTCAAACGGATTAAACCACCGGCATAGGAACCGCTGATGATTCGGAGCGCATCTGCATTCGGGATAATTGTTATTTTATAATTTCCGGCACCTGATTCTACCGATTGATTCAGCTCATGCGCTCCGGTTTCGGAAAGGTTACCCGTAACGATCAGTTCGACATCACCGGAAAGTATGCTGCTGTTTAAAAATTCGAAAGCACCTCCGTTTGATGTAAGCGAGTTAAATATCTCGCCCGGACCCACATTAAATGTTCCCGAAAGAATGTTCGAACGGAAATAAGAAAGTGTTCCGCTTACCGGGAAGTTTGCCGCACTTAACTGAACAGATGTTGGTTCTGTCGTAAAGCTTGCCTGAGAATAGCCAATGTTCGGAACAGCAACAGAATCCTGAGCGATCACAAAATACTGAACCTCATCTCCTGAAGCCAGCGTCCCCCCAAACAGCAAGGAATGATCGATGATGAAGCTATAAGGAGTATCAACATCTGTAGAGATCACATATTTCCAGCCATTGTCTGCGCTGGTATTACCTGCATAAATATTTGAATCTGTCGAACGTTTGTAATAAATACGCGGACGTTTCAGCAAAGCCGAATCTACTCCCGCAGGATCGCTAATCATTGCAAAATCGTTTAATACATAATCCGCACCTGTACTGATATTTTCAATAGGCAGATGGAAAATTTGCGGACCTCTGAGGTCGGCGCCCGTTTCATACGCACCGATAGTAGGGTTAACCGGGTCGCGGGGCTGACCCAGGTAATCGGTCGTTACAGAACTTACAGGTGTTCCTGCCATTAGCAAAGGACTGGTCAGGGAAGGGATTAATACATTCGGTTTGTAAATTCCGGATCCAAAGCAAAACTGTTCGGATCCAGGCCGGAAGCATTCTGATAACCTGCAAGACTACCATACGCCGTACCCCCGTAGCTTCCTACATATACTGCCACTACACCTCCCGTAAACAAGGCATTGTAGTCGGATATAATCAGAGCGTTCGAATCGGCATAGGTAACCGCCGCTTTAAAATCCGGGCCACCTTTTACAATGTGCAATGCATTATTATTTATAATATTATTCGTTACAAGCCCGGCAATATAAATACCCCTTGCCGTTCCGGCTGTAGCATCCATATTGTGTACACTAACAGAGTTGTGGTAAATAAGCCAGCCGTCTCCTGCTGTATTATAGATACCATAATTACCACCGTTATTATCTATATTGTAAATAACATTGTTCGCAATAACATTCTCTTTACCGGTTGTTGCATCCGCTCCGGTAACATAAATACCATACGTTGCTGTTGTTGCTGCTTTGTCCTGCGTAAACAGATCGTGAATGGTATTGCCGTTAATGAATGTATTGTTAACGGGAGCTGTAGTACCTCCCTGTATATAAATGCTGTAGTTTGCCGTACCAAATACCGATGCTCTTTCCTGGTAGGAAATATCATTGTATGTAATCTGGGTGCTATCCGCATACGAAACAGAAATCGCTCTCGAATAAGCATTTTTCAGAACGTTATTTCTTATTTCATTTCCGATTGACTGAGGAGCAGATAAAGCTGTACCGAAAAATATAATTCCATAATACCCCCCATCAATTATATTGTTTTCGATCCGATTAAATTTAAACAGACCGGCAGTTGTAGCAGAGGTTGCACTGCCACTAAAAACAATACCCGAATAATTTAAAGAACTGCTATTGTTGCTCAAATTAATCCGGTTGTTTATAATCGTATTTGAGTCGGAGCCGGAAGAAGCATAGATCCCCCATGTATATTCGGATGCGGAATTATTTAATGCACCATTGATGATAAAGCTATCGATAGTGATGTGTTTTGCCGCATCTAAATAAATAGCTGCGCGATTGGCCGTTGTGGTTGATACATAATTAATCTCGGAACCGTTACCTTTCAGGTAAATTGTATTTGTTTCGGAAAGTCCGGGAATGTTTGCAATTTTTATTTGCTCGGTATAAGGGCCACCCAATGGATCTACATCAATCAGAATGGGACCGCATACTCCGTATGTATTTATATCATTTATTGCGGCAACGATTGTTTGATAATCGGCCCCTGCAGGACCAACCGTTACAGTTCCCGATAATCCTGTTTTTACATTTTCGGTTAACAAGGTATCGTTCGAAGTAAATCCGTCAACTGTATTGTTCGGAGCGGAAGTCCATACTTCAATATCATAAGCGACATTCGAAGTAAAGGCAAAGCTTCCGAGAGTGATAAGTGCGTCTTCATTTATGTTTAACGTTCCGGGGCCCCAAGTAACAGGGCTTTGTACTGAACCATTCACACTCCAGTTAACCACAAAGTCAGTAATAGCGTTCGATCCTAAGTTTTTAATTCTTGCTTTCACATCGTGTGTTCCGGTACAATTACCGGCTAAAGATTCAAGGCCTATAACACCAATATCGTTCGGGTAGATTGTAAATTCAACAGCTCCGGGATCAGGATTGGTAATATTCCGAAGTGTTCCGAATAAATCGTGCGTTATACCGTTTATTGGGGTAGCGATATTATTTACCAGTAAGTTTCCGGGTTTGAAGTTATCGTTAGCCGGATCTGCAAAAAATGGATCCGCATTTACGGATGCCTGATCGAAAGCTCCTGAATTGGCAGCTTGCCAGTTAGCCATCGATACAAATGCAGCACCCCAATAACCGATATTTTTAACTCCGGTACCTGCAACTGCCGTATTTACATACAGGGCATTATTGTCTGAGGCAATACCAGATGTGGTTGTAGCATAATAAAGCGCGTATTTAGCGCCTGATCCACCTTTGTTTATATATACTATGTTATTCTTATTTTCTATTCTTTGTGCGGCAGTGGTTTGATAAAGTCCATACGCCAAACCGGCTGTAGCACCGAAATTATCAAAAGAAACCGTATTGTAATACGAGAAAACTCCATCGGAACCGGAATTATAAATTCCGTAATTCGCACCGTTGGAAACATTATTGTATATCAGATTATTTACTACCCAGTTTTCTTCACCCGCAGGAGCGTCGTTGGTTGTAAAGTAAATAGCATAAGAGCCGGTAGTTACACCCGATGGTACTATGTCGTGGATAGCATTATTGCTGATCAACCCTTTTTTGGAATTTGTTGTATAATAGATACCATATCCGGTTGTAATTGTAGCGGATCCCGGCCTGTTTAAACGATGAATATCGTTTCCGACAATTTGCGTACTATCGCCTGCCAGATTATAAATACCATAACCGTAAAAATCGCGGACGATATTATTGATAAATCGATTCCCCAATACATTCCGGGTCGCTGTAGTACCATTCAGTCTGATTCCGTAATATCCACCGGAAATATCGTTGTTCTCAAACGTGTTATAGCTTGCGCTTGTTGCTGTTGTTGTTGAAGCGCTTGAGCCTGAAATTACAATTGCCGCACGGGTAGTGCCTGTTGCACTCTGATCCCCCTCAATTACCGAATTTCTGATCGTATTATAATGAGCATCTGTAAGGGATATTACCACACCCTGTGTAGATAAGGGATCTGCAATAAAACGAAAGTTGTCGAAAGTGATATAGCTTACGTTATTCAACCGTAAAATATAATCGGGCTTACCCGCGGTAAGCGTATCCATTACCGTAGATCCATTACCGTTGAAAGTAATGGTATTTACTTCGGAAAGACCTTGTAGGTTTGAAAGATCGATTGAACCAATATAGGTATCATTATTAAAGTTAAACACAACCGGACCGGTAATACCACAGCTTAATGCAGCTATTGCTTCTGCTATTGTGTTGTAATTCGCACCACCGGTAGGAAGTCCGCTATTAATCGTAAAGTTACCTGTATAGCCCGTGCTCACTTCTACCTCTATCGTGTCTGAATAAACAGCAGTTCCTCCGCTACACACTATTTCACAGCGGTAGAATCCGGTGCTGGTCGGATTAATGATATATGCCGGAGAATTTTGCACTCCGCTGATATTTGTATATGCTCCGCCTATGGTTGAAGAGCTCTGCCATTGATAGGTCTGGCCCAAGCCGAATGAACCTCCGGATAAATTCAGGGTTACTGAAGAACCATTACAAACAGCCCCGGTTGCTGATGATTCTGCCATACCTGCTACCGGTGGATTCGTACAAGGTGAGGGTGGTTGCGAAACTACCCCGGTTGAATAGTTGTATGCTTTATCCCGCATATACACCACATAGGTATAAGGGCCTCCGCTCGCTGAACCGTCATTAAAGCTGGTGGTTGCATCGTCTGTAATATTCCCCACCACCGTCCAGGTAATTCCTCCATCCACAAAGCTGCTTACCCCGGATGCCCCACCTGTCGGGCTGTACATCGCCTGGTCGTTGAGAACCGGTGCCGGCAGCAGCGCTCCGTCGCCCCGGATAATTACCACGCCCCCGATGCCCGATGCAGGGCTTCCGTTATCCACTCCATTGATCCAGCTGATATTCGTTCCGGATACAAATACATTGGAGCCCGGATTCGGTGCTGAAAGATCCGGAACATTAGACGCACTGGAATATAAAATAATATCATCCATATAAATGGTCGTTGACGGACTGGTTGCGCTTCTGAAAGCACGCAGCGATACTCCGTAGTTCCCGGCAGCAGGAGCTGTGGATGATACCGATATGATACGGCTCCAGCTCACATCATTTAAATTCGCAGGCTGACCGCTTGATGTAGAACTGGGATTTAAGGTATTTGTTGTGCCCGAACGATAACCAAGATGGAATAATCCGTTCGTTGCATTACTTGCCTTTCCCCAGCCGATAGCGATTAAATATTCGCCACCCGGACTCGTATAAAACGGGTTCGTAGTTCCGCCTGTAGTTCCCGTTGCTGCGGGATCGGTAATTGACATAGACTGAGCTCCCGTACGAACGTTCGCAGGATTTGTTTCAATTACCCAGGTTCCCGTTACTGCCGACCAGTTGTTCGGCGGAGAGGTTGCAGGCAATGCTTCAAAGCCTGTGTTTTGCGCAAAGAGCTCTCCCGGACAGATGGATATGCACGCAAAAAATGCGATACATAAAATTCGAAGGAAATAGCCTTTGTTGATGTTAGCTTTTTGTTTTGGAAAGTAAAAATGTTCATTCATAATAAAGAGTGGTTATATGTAATCAGGTTGTAAAATAGTTTTTTAAAGAAAATGTAATATTTAGTTAAATAAAACTATAAATAAGTATTGATATTAGAAAATAAAACTGAATTTTTTTGATGATTAAGTATTTCATTTTAAATACGTTTAAACGTGTAATTGGAGGAAAAGCTTTTGAACTAAAAAACAAAATGTATCAAAAAGTAAAAAATTATACTTAATAATACACTTTAAACAGCCGACGAAGCCTTCACAAGATCAACCTGACATCTGCATATCCTAAAAAAACCAAACCCCGGTATTGCTACCGGGGTTTGGTTTTTAAAGATCAACTGATCCTAATATCAATTCAATTATTTTTTAGATAAGTCTATTACTCTTATCATGGCTCCCTGGCCATTGACAATCAAACGAATCATATACATGCCGTTCGAGCTCTGTTCATCTGCATTCCGGTATTCCAGTTCGTGATTGCCCGCTGACTGATGTTCATTGTTCAATACCGTACTCACTTTTCGTCCCAACATATCATACACTTCCACACTTACATCTGATGCTTGTGGTAAATGATAGGCTATTGTCGTACGTTCCATGAACGGATTCGGTTTGGCAACCAATGCGAAGCTTGAAGTATTTTCATTTTCTACACTTACTATTTTCGGTGATACTTTAATCACTTGTGAAGTTGTAGAAACACAACCCGTTGCTACATTCGTAATCGTTAACGTTACCGTAAACTCTACCGTATCCGTAAAGTTATGTGTCGGGTTTGGTAAAGCTGAAGTATTCGCTCCGCCACTCGCCGGATCACCGAAGTCCCATGCATACAACTGGCCTGCCACTACGGAACTTGCCGTAAAGGTTAATGCTGGCCCGTCTGCAGTATAAGTAAAGGCTGCGTTTGGTGTTGTTTTATGATCAATCTCAACTGTATCTGTTGATACACATCCCTCGGTTGAGGTTACTGTTACCGAATAGATACCGGCTGCATTAACCTGTATCGTTTGCGTTGTTTCCCCTGTACTCCATAAATAGGTTGCTCCGGCGTTACCCGCATTCAGTGTAATTATATCATTCACACAGATAGATCTGTCTATACCCAGGTTAACAACCGGCAAATCGTAGAATGTAACACTGATGGTATCGCTCATGGTACAACCTCCTTCAATCGTAACGGTTACGACGAAAGTTCCACCGGTATTTAACACTTGAATCGTTTGTGTTGTATCTCCAGTTGACCACTCATAACCAGCTCCGGCATTACCCGCATCTAAAGTTACAACTGTGCCTGCGCAGACAAAAATATCTTCACCTAAGTTCTGTGTAGGTAGGCTAATTGTATTTATGACAATAGTATCATAAACCGAACAACCCGAAGCATTACTTAACTCAACCCAGTAAGAACCGGCATCAGTTACCTGAATCGTTTGTGTTGTATCTCCGGTTGACCATACATATTTCACTCCCGAAGTACCTGCATCCAATACAACCGTTGTACCCACACATACTGTTCTATCAGCACCAAGATCTAAACCCGGAATCGAATTGATATGTAAATAACGGATGATACCTGAATCACAACCGGTAGCAATATTCTGTACGGTTGCTGTAAACACCAGGGCACTATCCACATCACCTGAAGCGGCAATATACTGTAATGACGAACCGCTCATATTAATGCTACCTGCCGGAACAGCTCCGCCAAGTGTAAGCACTTGTGGATTAAGCACTGTCCAGGTTACGCCAATATCTACTGCATTAAATCCTGTAGGAGGAGTAATCTCATACGTTAATGTATCTGCTAAACATGCTTCGTCAGGATTGATAAGCGTTCCCGCATTAAAGCTGCCATTGAACGGAGAAGACTGTGCTACCGTAGCTCCTGATGGAAGCGGCGCAGGAGTTATGCTTACCGGAACACGTTCCGAAGCACAACCATTACGTCCTGTTTTAACATGCCAATCATAGAAGTAATAATATAAGCTGTTATTTGCTGTATTGGTTGGAGGAGCCGACAAAGTACTAGTCCTGATATTCAGTATTCCAGGGACTACAAACGGATACCCATAATTTCCTCCCGGTGCTGAAGCAGACGGCTCAAAAGCTAAGCCGGAAATTCCCCCGCTTCTTGCACGCGGCATAATTTTATAATTATTTCCCGGTACCATATCAAAATTCAAGATCACTCTTTGTGGCGTTGAATTTGCGATTGGAGCTCCGATTACGTTTACAATTCTCGAATGTAATACTGCGCCGTTACCATCAATTACATCAATTGTTACCGTACCCGAAGTCCCTTCATTGGCTGCAACCGGATAAACTACTACTGATTCTAAAGTAAACGGTGACAGAACATCGAATACGATTCCATAGTTAGCAAGACCAGCTCCGGAAGTCGGATTAAGTTTTGCAGGTAAACCCGTATTACGCACTTGAATGGTCGATGTGGTTGCCTCAGCATAATAGGTACCTGCTGTTGCCAGCGACGGAATCTTTAAGGTGTCCCCTGTATGTACCGGTGTTCCCGCATCGATTTGATCGTACCATTTTATGGTCACATTCGGATCGTTATGCGAAGCGGCAAGGACTGCTTCTTCACCCATACAAGCTACGCTTGCTACCTGGGCTACCGGAGCTACCGGATAAACAAAGAGTGTTGCCTCGGTGTATGAAGTATCGTTGTCGTTTGCTACGTCCCCAATTAAATTTACAATGGTTTGAATAGCTATTACTCCCGTATCTGCAGTACTGTTAAAGTATCGCAGGGTAACGGTATCTCTTTGAGATGCAGCTAATGTCCCGGTATAAATTGTAGTCAGCGTATCGCTTATCGCTCCGCTTATATAAGCCGTAACATTAAAGCCTGTTTGAGCCACAGTTCCCAGATTATAAATAATCACACGGATACTGTCTGAAGAAACGCCGCAGACAGCAGAGTTCGCAAGCGGATACAAAATACCTGTGTTAACAATATCATTTTCAGGAGCGGTAAACTCATCGGCACCGATACAAGGAGGGTCATTTCTCAGCTCTCCATCAATATCATGCGTAATTCCCGGTATAGCCTGGCCTTTCTGATACAATGCCGAACCCTCAGCATGCAGATCTAAATCTGAAATAAACCCTGGATTCAAGTTGATTGAAGACCCATTTTTGAGCGTAGCTTGTTGTAAGTCCGCTATCGAGTTAATATCAGTACCAAGTATTCGTGCCAATATTCCCTGAGGATTGTTGTCTGAACTGCCTACATAATAGTTATTATAGTCAAAGTTCAGATATGCAGTATTTGCTGCCTCGCTATAAATTGCATAAGCATCGGTAGTACTCATTACATTTTCCTGAATATTCGAAAATGTATTATTAAGCACATTTAGATTATTAGAAGTAGCACTTACATAAATAGCAGCGCTCTTATCCGGTGTTGTTGTAGTCCTGGAAACCGTACCCGATAAATGAACAGAGTTATTATACAAACTAACACCTGGAGCACTTACATATATTCCGACATTTGAGGTAGAGCTAAGGTTATCTGAGCCCGGGCCGCTTATTCCGGAGATCATGTTGTTTGTTACAACCACTCCATTACCGGCACGCACTTCCAGGCCTCTTCCACCCATAGCACCGCCGCCGCCGCCGCCAACTACATTGCGGATAACATTATTTACAACCATACCCGAATCAAAACCGTTCAGGCATTGGATACCCCATGATTGCTGCGCTCCGGTATTGCGGATATTTTGAATAAGGTTATTTTCGATAAGGGTATGGCTGTTATAATCTAAAGCCAATCCATACAAACGCAAGTTTTCAGTTGTTGAACCATCATCGGCCCCGATAATGTTGCCGGCTATAACTGTACCATTGCTTGTATTTCCTCCTGTATTACCCATATTAGCGATACCTACTGAACCCTGATAAATCAAGTTGTTCAGAATCTTATTCCGGTGATTTCCGGCAACACGTTCATACGGGAAGCCTGCACCACCTAACTTAACAACAATGGAATTACCGGAAGTTGCTCCTGTGGATAATACACAGTTTTTAATGATATTATCTGTTGCTCCACTGGTATCGGATCCGAGACCGATAAGCTGTATTGTGGCAATATTAGATGCCGTAGATGTATTACGTATCTGAAAATAACGACCCGAATCTCTGTGGCTGCCATCAATAATCACTCTGTCGGCACCATTTAAACGAATCAGACCTCCCGCATAAGAACCCTGTATGATTCGCACAATATTCGTATCGTTTTTGATTCTTACTGTATAGTTTCCTTGTCCTACTTCCACTAACTGGTTTAATGCATTTGCACCGTTTTCTCCAAGACTGGATTTTATAATAACTGTGATATCATTCGATATAGCGCGGTCATTCAGATATTTAAATAGCCCATCATTGGATGTTAAATTAGGAAACTGCTGACCGGTACCAACCAGGAAGGTATCCTGAGAGATGATAGCAGAAATTCTGTAGCTCAGTAAATCTCCGTTTAATGGGAAATTTGTTGAGCCTAATTGCATAATCGTAATAGGATCTTCAGTAAAAATTCCGTGGCTATTCGATACATAACCGATAGAATCCTGTGCAACAAAGAAATACTCAATTATGCTATCTGTTGCAATTGCAGAACCATATAATTTTGAATAATCAATCTCAAAACTGAAAGGAGAAGTTGCATTCAAGGCTTCGGTATATTTCCATCCGTTGGTAGTATCTGTATTATCTACAAAGTTGTTCGCATTCGATGTGTATTTATAGTAAATTCTCGGACGATTCGCCGGACTTACATCCACACCTGCCTGGTCAGTAATATCCACAACACCTCCGACAAGATAATTCGCTATGGAAGTAGTGTTTTTAATCGGATTAATTACCTGGAAGCGCGGACCGCTAAAATCTCCGGTAGTTTCATAAGCACCAATATAAGGGCTAAGCAGATCGCGCGTATTGCCATCTATATCCTCAGTAACCTGAGGAACAGCGATTCCCGAATTAACGAGCGGACTTCCGCCACGTGGAACCAGGTTATAACGTCCATTATACAAAGGATCTGCATCGATACTATTCAGGTCATTTGAATGCAGGGTCTGCCACTGAGCAAGGGTGCGATTACTACCATGATAACCGGCAAAGCCACTTGGTGTATAAAACAAATTATAATCGCTGACCGGAATTGTAGCAGCAGTAGCAAAATACATTCCTATTCTGTTACCGGTAGTATTTCGCGTAATAGAGATACTGTTATTATAATATTCCAGCCCTGAGGCTTCTGTTGTCTGATAGAATCCATAAGTAGCCTGTGTTTTACCGCTTATCTGATCGTTCAATGAAATAGAATTGTGCAGATAGCTGATGCTATCGCTGCTTGAATTATAAATACCATAACATAGACCACCTCCATTAATTGCATAAATAACATTATTTGCCACAAGCCCTCTGTTTTGTAGGGTATGATCAGCATTTGCAAGATAAATCGGGTAAGAGGCAGATGTACTTGTCGGCATCAGGTCGAATAAATTATGTATTCTGTTGTTTACAATACGCAATCCTGAAGTAACAGCGCTCGCGTAAATACCATGCATGGTTGTTGAGCTTGTACGGGTTGGGCGACTTATATCATTCTCTTCTATGGTTACATTGTGTTGATTAAGGACATAAATACCATAATTATAACTGTTTTTAATTGTATTTCTACTAATTAAATGACCCGAAGTCCCCGCATGGTTGGTCGTAGTACCAGACACTACGATGCCGTAAAACCCTCCATCTATAACGTTGTTAATAATTTTATTATTCATGAACAAACCGGCTGTTGTTGCACCGGTATTGCTACCCGATATTATTATACCTGCATGGTTACCACTAGTTGTTGAACTTGGACTCACGATAATCGTATTATTACTGATTGTATTGTTATTGGAGCCTGTAAATAAATGAACACCCCAACCATAAGTTCCTGCTGAATTTACAATATTAAATCCATTGATGGTAACATAATCCACCGCAACCAACCTGAATACATAACGATCTGCAGTAACACTCGAAGCCTGGGTGATAATTGCACCGTTTCCGTTGAAAACAAGTGGCCGGGTTGAATCTAACCCGGAAATATTTGATAAAAGAATCTGTTCATTATACGGACCTGCGGAAGAATCTACTTCAAATCTCACACTATCACATATACCGTATGTTGATAAAAGGTTTACTGCCTCAGATATTGATTGAAAATCTGCAGTTGTCCCGCCAATAGTGTAAACCCCGGCAAAAGATGTACGTATATTACTTTTCTGAACGGTATCATTAGCATTAACAAGGTCTGTCAGACCATTCGGATTGGTAGTCCACGCTTTAATAGTATAATTTACATTTGCCTGAGCATTGAAAGTTCCAATTACAATCGATGTATCTTCACCCGAAAATAAATTACCTGAATAATTGAAAGGGGATTGTGCAATG
The DNA here is from genome assembly GCA_964454645.1 of uncultured Sphingobacteriaceae bacterium. Lineage (GTDB taxonomy): Bacteria > Bacteroidota > Bacteroidia > Sphingobacteriales > Sphingobacteriaceae > CAYVTM01. The sequence continues at coordinate 13,405 of CAYVTM010000010.1, forward strand.
CCATTCAGTTCCCAATTAATTGTAACGTTTCCCAGAGAGTTAACACCAAAATTATTTAAAGTTACTTTTACTGCCTGCACTCCCGGACAGAACATCAATGGCGAATCAATGCTTGTAAGACCAGCATCTTCCGTAACGGGAGCAAACTCAATCGCTCCTATATCCGGGGATGATCCGCGAATGATTCCAAAAAAATCATCAGGTACCAAAACAAGTGAAACGCCTGCATCATTTATAGCCACAGCTCCGGGAGTAAGTTCTCCTATAGCCGGAGCCATGCATAGCGGGTCTACACTCTGACTGTTCTGGTCTTTATTACTTGCAAGCTGCCAATCAGCCAATGTAGCATACAAACTGCCCATATATGCTACGGCAGGTGTATTGGTTGTACCGGTTCCGGTACTGATATTACTTACGAATAAATCGTTATTGTCTGAAACAATAGTGCTGCCGGTTGCAAGGCTAATCGCCCTACGGGGCCCAGTACCAGCTCTGTTCATATACAGAATATTGTTCTTAACTTCCTGACCCTCGCCCAATGAGCTTTCATAAAAAGCATAACCCGCAACCGTAGCTATAGAATTAATATCGCTGATATAAACAGTATTATTATACCAAAGAACATGGTCGGAGCTTACACTGTAAAGACCGTAAATAATACCATTCGTATTAATATTATATATCAGGTTATTACGCACGATCACCGGGCGGCTAGCGACCGCATCGCTGCTACTCAACTGAATACCGTAAGCAGCTGTAGTTACTGACGAATTTGCTGTATGCGTATCGTGTATCCGGTTTTTCTCAACAATCACACTTTTCGCCCCCCCGAGTATGATAACACCTGCTCCCCCGGCTCCAAAGCCGGTACGCGTCGGTCTTGAAATATCATTACCGGAAACAAGTGTACTGTCAGCAGCATTTACATAGATACCGTGCAAATAAGCGTCTTTTATCTCGTTATTAATAATCCGGTTATAAACAGAAGCTTCATTATTAGCAAGCCCGGTAATGGCTATTCCATAATTACCTCCGTTAATTATATTATTTTCGATCAGGTTATAAGCACCCGTTGTTCCGGGTGTAATAGCTGTATTACTACCATTCAGTATAATACCTGCATAATTTAAAGTAGTAGCCGTTTTATTAAGTGTAATGGTATTGTTGCGGATCGTATTATAATCCGAACCGGCCATAATGTGAATACCCCAACCATACGTGGCTGTATCATTGCCCACGATATTCAAGCTGTCAATCGTTATATAATCCGAAGACTCGATACGGATTATATAACGTTCATTCGTATTATTCGGGCTGGCTTCTACCGTCGCTCCGTTACCCTTGAACCGTATCGTATTTGAACTATCAGTTCCTGATACATTACTAATCAATACCTGGCCGATATAAGGGCCGGACAGCGGATTAATATCAAAGACAACCGCATCACAAACGCCACGTGCACTGAGGGCTGCTGCTGCCAGGGAAACATCCGCGTAATCAGCACCAACTCCTCCAACAGTATAGTTACCCGCAAGTCCCGATTGTAAGGTCAGGCTTCTTGCTGTATCATTTAACTGATTAAAATCCGGTAAATTATTAGGGTTGCTAGACCATGCAACAATCGAATACGCGGTATCTTTTATTACATTAAACTGTCCGATTGTAACATCAAAAGATTCACCCGGCATAGCAAAGCCTAAATAAGTAAAAGGCGTTTGTAATACTCCGTTCAATGTCCAGTTAATATCTACGCTACTCAATGGGTTTAAACCCGCATTGGTTATCAATACCGATACATCTTGTGAACCCACACAGACCTTTGGCAAATTTACAGCGTTCATACTTACATCTTCTGTAGGTGGATTAAATTCATAAGCCCCTATATCCGGTGTTGCAGATCTTAATACTCCTGTAATATCATCCGTTACTTCTGTCAATGAAAGAGCAGAATTATTGAGAGCTGCTGCACCGGGAACATGATTACCCGTTAAACCCGGACCCAAAAGCGGGTCTGTTTCAACGCCATTTATGTCGTTTCCAAACAATTGCCAATCGGTTAAAGCAGCATACGTGGTTCCTGAAGTTCCACCGTAATGAGCGACCGCATTATTACCACTCCCGGCAGAACTAATATAAAAGGCATTGTAGTCAGAATTTACTGTCACTCCGGCGGTATTCCAATACTGGCCTATACGTGCGCCGGAACCCGGTGAGTTAATGTAAAAAATATTGTTGTATAATTTAATGCCCGTCGCTGCAGTAGTCTGATAGAAACCATAAATCACTCCTGCCGATGGATTCGGATCATCCATAATTATGGTATTATTATAGAAGCTGGTATTGTCGCTGCTGCTGTTATACAAAGCATAACGAGCGCCGGTAGTACCGTTCATATTATAAATAACATTGTTTCTAACTATGAAATCATCCGGGCTGTCGGAATCGGTGCCGCTTATATACATACCATAGGCAGCAGCTGTAGCGCTTGTGGATGAGCCGAAAGGATCATGTATTTTATTTTTCTCTATGATAGTCCGTTTTGCACTGGTAGAGGTAAATACTCCGGCAAAAGCAGATCCATTAGTCCTATCCTGGCGATAAAGGTCGTTTTCGGATATCTGTGTGCTGTCTGCATACGAAAGATACATTTGATACATATACGCATCACGGACAGTATTTTTTTTGAACACGTTTGCTTTGTTAGAGGCAAAACCCGCAGAGCTTCCATAAAATGTAATGCCGTAATACCCTCCAACAATGGTGTTATCTTCAAAAAGATTATTGCTGAAACCCGTACCTCCTGTGCTGTAGGTACTGACCGATCCGTTTAAGAGCACTCCATGAAAAGCGGAAGCAGTCGTATCAATACGGGTTTTAATGGTACAATTACGCACAATATTATTCGAAGAGCCACTTAATAAGTTAAGCGCCCATCCATAAGTAGAACTGTTATCAACTTCTATGGTTAAACTATCCAATATAACATAATCCACATCGCTTAAACGAAATACATGTGGATTGGCAGAAGTATTCGGTGCAAAACGTACGGTACTGCTGTTTCCCACAAAACGAACGGGGTTACTTTCACTCGCACCTGCAATGGTATTAATAACCACTTGTTCCGTATAAACATCGGAGCTCACGCTGAACGTAACCGGACCCGAAACTCCCGCGCAACCTAAAGCATAATTTGCATCGGCAAAAGAGCTGAAGTTTGTGAACGATGCCGGCGAGTTTTTATCGATGGTATAACTCCCTGCTAAAGCTGCAGTAAAGGCATTAACAACAATAGCGTTAGAGGTATCGCTTTGTCCCGAGCAGGCAGCTATGGCACGATAATATTTTGTGTTTACTGTTTGTGAAGTACTATATGATGTTCCGTTAGCGGCTGGAATATCCGTCCAGCTAACATTATCAGCACTCTCTTGCCACTGGTAAGTTTGACCTGTACCGAATGAGTTCCCTACCAAAGACATACTGTATGTTTCTCCGCTACAAACCCAGGTTTTAGAAGTATTAATCGTCCCCGCTGTAGGAGGGGCAGTACAGGCGACAGCTGCCATATAATTAATTTTTAGCTGCGGATGGATTGAATTGGTTGATGCTAAAGCATCGTTCAGAATGTCGCTTGTAGTATTATTATTATATTTTATACTATGTGCTACGAAATCCGGAAATTGTGCGGTATTGTCGTAGTACCAGTTAATTGTGCTTGTCGTCCCGGTTCCTGCCGGTTTAGAATATTCTACCAAGATTACGAGATGCGGCCCTGTGGCTGTATTAAATACATAGGGATTACTGAAAGCAAAGCTTTTCCATCCTGCATCACTACCAATATTACTTGCCGGATCGCTATCGTAAACAAGAGTAGCCCCTGTTATGGCCGTAGCAAAACTTAGGGTTCCCGCTCCCCAGGTATTATCGTTGTAATTCTTAAGATAAATCTTATAATTACCACCCGGAGTAAGAGAGCCTGTGGCTGTTGCCCTGTTAAACTCTATGCTCGTGATAAAGTCTCCGTTTGCCAAACCCGTCAATAAACCCTGTGGGTAAATGTAGGCATGGCGGCTTGAACGAGCTAACGCTGTCCCGGTTGTATAAAGTGGTCCATAGGTTATACTGTTCGTCGTTCCAGAAGCTACCGTAATAGTGGACTGTGCCTTTACTACTTCGGGAAAGATAAATAATATACTGATTACAACCATGTAGAATACACACAGCTTTAAGAGCGTACTACGTAAAATGTTATTCATAACATTAAATTTTTAAGATAAGATAAATTAACTATTATACAACGTATGTAGCAGTATATATAACTACAATACACAACGAACCTGCAATATACATCTACATTTTCATATATTTGCAAATATATTTACACAAAATATTATATTCTGATTATAAGCATGACAATAAAACAATTATACTACCCTTACCCCTCATTAAGGTAATGTAATATTGTTAAATACCGATTATACTGTTTAAAGATAGTTTTGAAAGATTCAAAACTATTGTCATCGAAATGTAAAAAAGGGTGTTTCGGGAACATAACACCAGAAGAAAGGGATAGAAGTTAAGATTATTTTTTCAAATGATTCAGTGGAAATGCCGTTTCTTTTTTCACTTCACTTAAAATAATGCTGCTGTGAAACTGAGCTACATTGGGGATGCTCGAAAACTTATTCAATAAAAATTCATTATAAGAAAAAATGTCTTTCGAAACTATCTTCAACAAATAATCATAATTTCCCGATAAACCCAATACCTCCATAATTTCCGGCAATGTGGTTATGGCCTGTTCGAATTTTAATATAGCATCTTTGGTTTGATCTTTTAATGTGATATTACAATAAACTAAAATCCCCAGATTAATTTTATCTCTGTTTACAAGCGCAACGTATTTATTTATGTATCCATCTTTTTCCAAGCCCTTGATACGCTCATACGTGGGCGTTGCGGACAAGCCTATTTGTTTAGCAATCTCTTTTATTGCAATGGTAGAATCTTGCTGCAAGATCTCGAGTATCTGAATATCTAAATGATCTAAATGTGTTGACATAATCCTTTGTTGTAATAAGTTTCCTAAAGATACATTTTTCTTTAAAAAATAGAATATAAAAAGGCATCCCCGTGGGGATGCCTTTTTATTATTTCAAATAACCATTTATCGATTATCTTTTATTCGACAGGTCAACAACTCTGATCATTGCACCTTTTCCGTCAACTATTAAGCGTATCATGTACATGCCATTTGCACTTAAGTAGTCTTCATTTTGATACCCGATTTCATGAGTTCCTGAAGCCTGTAATTCATTTGAAAGCAGCGTGCTTACTTTTCTACCCATCATATCGTAAACTTCGATACTTACATTTGCCGAAATCGGCAAGTCGTAAGTAATGGTTGTTTCACCCATGAATGGATTGGGTTTCGCACCCAACTTGAATGTTGCAGCCTGTTTGCTTTCTACTCCCAACACTATTATTGTTTGAGTACTTACAGATACACAACCCGAAGCCACGTTTGTAATGGTTAAGGTAATGGTATAGGTACCCGGAGTATTGTAATTATGTGTTGGGTTAGGTAACGCTGAAGTGTTTGCAGAGCCACTTCCCGGATCACCAAAGTTCCAGCTGTATAGCTGACCGGCAACTACACTATTTGCTGAGAACTTAACAACCCACATTACATTATCCGTTGAGTCGATTGAGAAGCTTGCGTCCGGTTGTACTTTATTTGTGATCACGATCTGATCGCGGGTTACACAACCGTTTGTTCCGGTTACATCAACATAGTATGTTCCTGCCAAACCGACCTCAATAGTTTGCGTAGTCGCACCGGTTGACCATAAGTAAGATACTCCGTCTGTTCCTGCATCTAACGTTATCGGTTCGTTCACACAGATAGCTTGGCTAGGACCTAAGTCAACTACAGGTGCCGGTTTGAAGCTGACCACAACAGAATCTGTTGTTTCACAACCATTCGAACCTGTTACAGTTACACCGTATGTTCCTGCATCTGTTACGCTGATCATTTGCGTAGTTGCTCCGGTTGACCATAAGTAAGATACTCCGTCTGTTCCTGCATCAAACATTACTGAACTTCCCGGGCAGATTTCCTGATCTGCACCTAAGTCAACTGCAGGAGCCGGTAGATTTGTAATGTTTACGGTATCATATAAAGTACATCCTGTCGGAGTAATTACGGTTACGGTATATTCACCTGAAACACCCGCATCGTATGTTTGACCGGACCCTACAACTGCACCGTCATGTTGCCATTCGTAAGCAGATCCCGGGTTACCGGCATCTAATACTACCGGAGCGCTTGAACAGGTAATCTGGTCTGATCCCAAATCTACTGTTGATGGAGGTACAATTGTTACAACGATGTTGTCTGTCGCCGTACATCCATCTGCATTCGTAACAGTTACAGTATAATCACCCGCAGTATCAACAGTAATGGTTTGAGTAGTTTCACCGGTTGACCATAGATAAGCATTGTGAACTCCTGCGTCCAGCACGATTGAACCACCTTCGCACAAATCCCTGTCGTTAAGACTGATCGTGAACGGCGCTCCTACAGTTAAATCAACTGTATCAGTACCTGTTAAACCTGCCTGATTAGTTACAACGACTATGTATGTACCTGCATCTGTTGCAGAAACAGTTTGAGTTATACCAAAAGCAGATCCATTGTGTGTCCATGCATAAGTAGCGCCCGGGTTTCCGGCATCAAGAATTCTTGGTGATGTACCGCAAATGATTCCGGTAGCCGGACCGATATCTACTGTCGGTGGAGGTACAACGTGTACAAGTACAGTATCCATAGCGTTGCAGGTACCATCGTTAACCGTAACTATGTATTCATAGGTACCTAAGCCACCGGTAGGCGTAGCTGTCGGATTGGCTATGTTAGTAGCCGATAATCCTCCGCCCGTTGATTGAGCCCAATTATATGTAAGAGACCCTGCTTGCGTAAATGACATGTTCGGTCTTACCGATGCCGTAGTGCTTAAAGTTGTAGACGCACACACATCTCCCACCGATCCGTCTATACGATACAAGGCGTTTGAAACAAATGAAGTTGTTGTCTGGTACACCGTATTGGCCATCCCGGATGTTCCTGTTATACCGTTTGAAAAACAAACTTCAACAAGGAGATTTGATGTTCCATCCCACGAGAATGGCGCACTAAAACTATGTATGTTCGCACCGATTGTCGGCGTATAATTAACAGGTCCCCATACAACTGTTGTTGGCGTAACATCAAATGCCGACAAGTTGACTTGTGTTGTATTAGCCAGTTTTATTGTATAACCGTTCAACGTTGCTCCCGATCCGGTTCCTGCAACCGCTACATCAAATGCTAGTGAAGATAAGTTTCCAGCCTGGAAGCCCATAGCATTCAACTCCGATGCAAGTATTAAATACTGCTGGCGGCCATTACCATAATATGATGCATAAGGCGCTCCTGTAGTGACTGTCGCACCATGTGCGGTTGCGCTATTTCCTATTTTGCTTTCAACAAAAGCATTTAACTGGTAATTACCACCAACCCCTATATAGCCGTCAGCATTAACTTTCAATCTGGATTTCAACACAGCATCCTTGTATGTGCCTCCCGGGTATAAACTTGAGTTTGTATTCACACTATTATCAACCGCAATAAAAGAATATCCTACAGAACGTGTTCCTGCAGCAGGAATCGTAGCAGAGTAAACATTTCCAACATTGGTCATAACAATATCGGTTTGTGAAACGCCGTCAATTGACCAAACTACTGCTGCCGTTGCTACGCCGGTTGTATCTGTAATCTCAACGGATACCGTATGGTTAACCGGATTACAATCTCCTCCCGCAGGAGTAATTGAAGCGTTAGCAAAATCAGGTCCGTACCAATCGCCAGGTGGTGCTGGCAATATTTCGATCACATAATCCAATACCTCACCATAACCCGAGTTAGCGCAAGGTGAGAAGTCAACCGCACCACTTTCCCATGCATGTACACGCATAAGTGTTTTACCGGTTAGGGCCGTAATCGGAGCCGTAAATGTTCCGGCAACAACTCTTGAAGCAGCATTGTTCAGGAATGGTCCTTTAAATGCTCTTTCTTCCGGTAAATCGAATACGCCGTTTTGGTTATAGTCGATAAAGACATTCACAGTACCGTTATAATACGTAGCACCACTGGTAATTAGGCTTACAATGATATTTTGAGGTACCATTTTTTGTGCATATACGCCTGTTAAATGCGTGCGGTCGCCATAAGTTCCGGTTGCAGCAGGATTATTATTCGTTGGGAGAGAGTCTCCGTCAGAGAAACTACCCACCGTTACTTTTCCGATATCCGTATCACCGGCATTATTTGAAGTAGCCGGGCAGTATTGATTCAATACATACACGTAATCAGGCTTTAATAAGGTATCTGCTCCCGCAAAATTGCTTACGATTAATTCTACCGAATAAATACCCGCGGCATCAAACGTTACTTCCGGATGCCGAGAAGCAGAAGATGTACCGTTCAGGTATGTAACTGTGTTCGGAGTAAAGTTCCATTCCCAATCGGTTGGCAAATTCGCTGATGTGTCAGTAAATAAAACAGCAGTAGTATTTGCTAAGGCCGTATTGGCACTTGCTTTAAATCGCGCAACAGGTGTAACAACATGAATAACTTTTAGTGATACAGAATCGGTATATGAACAAACCCCGTTGTCAACAGTAACTGTATAGGTATAATTACCTACAGCAGATGGAGTTGCTGTCGGGTTGCTAATATTTGTAGCCGATAATCCGCCACCACTTGTTTGAGTCCAGCTATAAGTAACCGATCCGGATGTCAGGATCCCAATGTTCGGTCTTTGTAAAGCTGAGTCTTCAGCAGCACCTGTACAAACCGTTAGGTCGTCTTCAATGCGCCATACCGAAGAACGGTAGGAAGTAGCTGTTTGGTTTACAGAAACGTTTCCATTTGAAACATATCCCGGATTATTAAAGCATGTTTCAATAATAATGTTTGAAACCCCATCCCATGAATAAGGGGTATTAAAGGTAAAGGTATTAATACCTTGTACCGGAGTATAACTACCATTTGTATAAACACCCGTCAAACCTGTCTCAAAAGAAGAAAGAGAGTTCTTCGCCGTACTGCCGATTTTGATCTGGAACCCATCCAAAGCCGGGTTTGCATTTAATGCTGCCGCATCGAACGTAATTCCGTTAATGTTTCCGGCAAGAACTCCTGCTGAAGCCAGCTCAGATGCTTTGATCAGGAACTGATGTTTCGCTCCCCAATAATAATTACCAAAAGGAGTAGGAAAGCCCGTGCTGGAATTTGTAATGGTTCCGTTGCCCACAACATTTGGAGGGGTTTGTGCCAATAAATTAGCCGTAGATCCCAATCCGATGCTGTCTGCATTTGATGAAGCAGTTACAAAGAACGCCGCATCTACATATGAACCTCCGTTCGCTGTACCTATGTTTTGATTAATGCTTAAGTCTCTTGCAATAAACGAGTAGTCAACTAAAGCACCTGCCGGAGCAGCCGGAATTGTGGCAACATATATGCCCGCAATAACTGCATCAGACATCGGAATATCTGCTTGAGCTACCCCATTGATAGACCACACCACCCAAGCGCTATCCACACCGGTAGTATCGCTGATTCCGATCGAAACCTCATGAGGAATATTCAAACAGTTTCCACCAGCAGGAACGATAGAATGTGTGGTAAAGTCTGGTGGGAACCAATCGCCCACCGGAGTTATAATTTCAATTGCATAATCTTCTGTTTCACCATTTCCAAATGTACCACATGCCGGAGGAGCATTAAAACTGTTTGAAAGAACTACCCTCATACGGCTTACACCAGTTCTTGCATTTAACGGAACCGTAAAACTTCCAGTAGAGTTTACACCCGCCGCTAAATAAACCCCTGAAGTGAACACTCGCTCTCCCGGATCATCAAAATCCCCATCAATATTGAAGTCGATATATATTGAGCGACCTGATGTACTGCTGGTAGTTGAAGATATGTGAGATAACGAGAAATTATAAGTAGGTCCGAAATGTACCTGGAATGGTAAAATCGCTTGTGTAAAATCACTATATGTACCGGTTGCGGTAACATTATTCGTCGGGGTCAGGTCAGAACCATTGTTCAACAAGGTATCTATGCCTGCCCATATTTTAACATTACCGATATCCTGGCCGGCAGCTGATGTTGCGCCCGATATACAATAGTTCAAAATGGCTTCAATTTCTGCCATGTGAATAATAGAATCAGAACCTGCCGGGTTGGAAACTACCAGCTTAACATCATATATACCCGCCGCAGTGAACCTTACCTTAGGATTTTGAGAAGAGCTGTCGGTTCCGTTAACAAATTCAATGTTATTTGGAATCACTTCCCATCTCCATCCATCCGGAATATTTTGTGAATTATCAGTAAATGTAACAACTGTAGGATTAAATCCAACAAGAGCAGTATCGTGACTCGTAGTAAAGCCGGCAATCGGCGTTGTTGGTACTAATACAGTAACTACAACCGTATCTGAGAACGAACATAACGAATCGCTTACGGTAGCCACATAATTATAAACACCCGGGGTAGGATGCACCGGAGTTACCAATGTATCGCCAACAACGGGGGAGGACAATAAACCACCGGTCCATGTTGCAGGAGCTGTTGCTACAGTTTGTAAATTCGGATTCAGATAACCAATAGAAACCGGGGTTGCTCCGGAACCTGTTACCCAATTAGTATTATTGTTTTCATCCTTACCCTGTAAGGTTGCTCCGGCAATTCCGCTCGGGCTTGATACTCCGGTCCCTGTCCAGTCTGCTGACGTTACAGCATTGGTAGCACTGAACACATAGGAGTTTGTAGCTACAGCGTCAACAATATCATTAGATGGGTTCTTTAAGATCATACCCATATTGCTTCCTGAACCCGGAGCATATGTACCACCAACCACTCTAAATATCAAGTCGGCAGGAGACGATGTTCCCGCTCCGGCAATATTTACCACAACCACACCATTCGGAGGAACAACTGTACCACCTGGGAAAGTGAAGTTAACAGGAGTAGCGCTTGCTGATGTTTCTACCAATAAACGGTAGCCGGACAAATCCCCGGTTCCTAAACCAACATTTGTGATTTCAATATTATCATCATACATGCTTGTTGGCAAATGCGGCGGCCAAGTAGAATTACTACCATTTCCTGATGGACCTGAGCCACCCGTATAATTAAATAAGTTGAATTCTGTTATTCTAAACGCCGCACCCTTTATTGCCATCAGGGTTGTTGCTGTTCCTGCATTAATGGCCACATCCGGACCTGCATTCACGTTAAGAGTAGCATCCTTATATGAACTTGAAGCTGTTGTAATGGTGTTACCATTAATACTTGCATCTTTCACCCATACTGAATAAACCACTTCAACACCTGCGGGGACAGCAGGAATCGTCCCTACATATAGCGTATCCCCTCCATTTACATCCATCATATCTACGGGTGTTTGATCAACACCTCCTATAGAGTAGCGGATTTGTACAGAGTCGATACCCGACTCATCATAAACTTTTACATAAATAGCATGAGGGGTCGGATTACAATCTCCCACAGGAGGAAGGATCGAATCGATACTTACCACCGGTGTTACGATATCACCAAAATTAGGCATTCCGTCAAACTCATCTGCACCAATATCATATCCGGTTCCGCCACCATTTACAGAACCTGCCGGTCCGGGGCGAGCATCACCATCAATATCTGTAGCTACAGAAGCAATTGTTTGACCTCTAGATTCAAGATAAGTTAGTGTTGCAGCGGGAATATGCAAGTCGGTTGTACTTGTATATATTGGCTCTTCTACCAGCGAAGCTGAATTATAGCCTGGCATCGCTGCTCTGACAGCAACAATATCAGCACTATTAGTTCCTCTTATATTGGCAAGGTTTATCCCATTCGACCACAATGCATTGTTATCAAAATGAGTAAACACCGAGTCTCCTACCGTATGCGCAAAAGCATATGGATTTCCAATTTCGGAACGTCCGTCTAAAATATTATTTCTAACATCGATGCTTCCCGCTTTTGTAACACCACTAACAAATAATGCTGCGGTTAAGCTTGCTGCCGCGGTCGGCTGATGTTGAACCGAAACCGTATTATTTACAACCTGGTAACCAGTACCAGGCCCTGTAACGGCGATACCCGCAGCATTTCGGGTAGCTACCGAATTACCAAAGCTTCTTATATCGTATATAAAGTTATTAGATAACGTTACTTTCGCGTCGTTATTCGCAATGGCAAGCGTCATACCTACAGCGCCGTATCCGGCAGTATTCAAATGCCTAACTCCCGAAACATCATTCGCTGTAACCAAGCCGGTATCAATACCTAATGCAAGCTGAATACCGTTCATGGTAGATGTGCTTGAAGTTGTACTGAAAACTCCCGAAACATTGTTATTGCTGATTACAAAATTATTGGCATTACCAATTAACATTCCTCTGAAACCAAGGTGATCGTTATTAACGGTATCTCCCATTTGATTTTCGGTTATTAACCAGTTATGGTCAAAATTATTGGTATTACCACGCAAGTATAAACCATTTTGGAAACGGGTAATTCTGTTATTCTGAATTGTATTATTATTATTCGGATGATCTGCGTCGCCGCCCAAAGCACTTGCCGAACCACTTAATATACCGGCAACTGTAGTACTAGCGGAAGCTCCGTTAATATTAACATTTTTTATTGTATTAAAGGATGATCCTCTATCTGCCGAGCTTGCAATCCAAATTGCCATATTGGTTGTAGCAGTAGAGCGATTTTGAATAGTAAGATCACGTGTATCGGTACCCGAGTTGGAACCATCAATCGTTACATAGTCTGCTCCATTTAATTGGATAATACCCCCTGTTGCTACAGAACCATAGATTACCGGGCTGTTACCTGCCGCAGGACGTATGGTTAAAGTGTTTGTAGCTGTTCTTTTCGGATTATGAGTAATCACAATCGGGAATACCTCTCCGTTTGCAGCTTTATAAGCCGTATCTATTAGTTCGAAAACTACCGGAGATGTTATGGTACATACCTCATTGAATGCGTTCACCGCTTCCGTGATCGTATTAAATGTACCTCCGGCTCCAACAGTAACCACACCTCCCATTGAAGTGTTGCTTACATTTATTGTAAAGGTGTCTGTTGTGTATGTACAACCCGTTTCGGAATCAAAAATAGTAAGTGTATAACCGGTAGTATCTGTCGGAGAAACTTTGATTGAAGCTGTCGTTCCAACCACAGAGGAACCGTCTGACCACGAATAAGAAGCAAAGTTTATAGGAGTTCCAAACACAAATGCCGGCAAAGTACTTCCACTTGTTGTGTTTGCGGGCATCGCACCACAAGCTGCAAAGTTATCTGCATACCTTCCCGAAACAGAAGTGTATGATGTCGCGCTGCCCCGTACTGCCGAATTGTTTGTATATATACTCCCGGTATTTCCCGGGTCATTTTCAAAACATACCTCTATAAGAATATTGGATGTTCCATCCCAAATAAAAGGCAATTTGAATGGAATTGTTTTTAATCCATTCGTAGATACCGGTGATAATGCTGCCGGGCCAAATGCGGTAGCCAACGGATCTGATAAGAATGAACCGGAAACTAACGAGCTTTCTAACGTATGACCAATTTTAAGAGTATAATTATTAAAAGGAAGAGTAGATACAGCAGATGTAACATCAACCGATAAGCTGGTTAATGGACCTGCAACATAGCCCGCATCGGTCATTAGCTGAGCGCTGATTAAATATTGAGTTCTTTGACTTTCATAATACTGAGCAAACGGACCATATCCTGAATTGCTAGTTCCCCCGGCTATGGTTGTTGCACCACCGCCAACGGGAGGGCCTTGAGGAGGCATTGTTGCCGATAATGTTATTGAGTCTCCTAAACACAAGGGTTGCCCACCATCAGAAACGATAACCAAATTTAAATTAGTCAACGGTTCGTCAGAATAAGTGGCTCCGCTATAGTTTGAGAATAAGCCGGATGAACTCCATGCCGAAATTGACCACGATACATCTGCATTTGACGGACTGCTGGCAGCCGGAATTGTTCCTGACCAGGTATTTCCGGTAGTATTGCTCATTAAAATTGAGCTTGTTCCGGTTCCGTTATAAGCATAGGTTAATTTTACAGAATCCAACGTTCCGATATTCGGCAAAACGTTTGCTGTAACCACATGGGAAACAGCTGTACATTGATCAGCAGCCGGAGTTAATGCGCTAAAAATTATACTTGGTGCCGCCGGGGTTCCATCAAATTCCCTCGCACCTATATCCGGTGATGTTCCACCACCATTGGTTTGTGCCGGGAAGCCGGGATGACCCGCTCTCACATTGTTTGCAAAGTCGAATGCTATACCTGCACTCGAAGTACCGCCACTTTCTATTTGAGTAGGAATAGCGGTATTAATCGCTAAATAGTTTGCATCGGAACTAACAATACTTGCAAAATCAGGAGAGGTACTTACCGATGCCTGATCTCTGCTGCCTAATCTTGTTTTTAACAAGGTCAAAGTAGAGTCCGCATTAGTTCCATCGTAGTAAAGGGTCCGCGATGGACTTGGTGTACCGGCATAAAACAAGTTATTGTTTGATAAACTTGAATAATTTGTAAGTGTTGTACTCGAACGGCGGAAAGCAATTGCTTTCCCGGTACCGTTAGGCGTTGAAAGGTTTACAATAATATTGTTTCGCAATCTCAACTCACCCGAAGTGGCGGTAGAACTTGTTGTAACAAAAATACCCGAAGTGGCAAAATTAGTTCCACTTGATGTTGCATCTAAATAAATACTATTGTTTGAAATATTTGTTTGTGTATTACTAATTACTGAAGTAACATTTATCCCTCTTATTACGTCAGTGGCACCTCCGTTTCCTACAGGAGTGTAGAGGCCTCCTATAATATTATTATAAATATGAGCAGCACCGGAGGATAAATCCCCAAGGTTTATACCACTCAATATACCGGAAGTAAGATTACTTGAGGTAATATTATATATCTTATTGTTAAAAATACTTGGAGAACTAAGCCGCGACCAAATTCCACCGACAGCAGTAACAGATGTAGTTGTTCCGCTTAGTGTAATATCATGAATGGTATTATACGAAACATTTCTTGTACCAGCAGTTGTCCATGCATAGATAGCCCATGTATTACCATTACCGCCATTGCTTAAGTTATATACATGGTTGTAATTATAATTCTCGTTAGTTGGACTTGAAGCATTATATATGCCATACATCACACCGGTAGCAGAAGATTTCAGGATATGCAAATCGTACACCTCGTTGCTGTCTACAACAACTGTTCCCGTACTGGTTTGTATACCGTACATGGTCGCTCCGGTTCCGGTTCCGTCAATAGACAACTGACTGATGTCATTGTGCTTAACTGTTTGGTTAGAACCAGAACTTGTATATATACCAATGGTTGTACCTCCCGATGTACCGAATCTCCTTATTCCTCTTACTGTATTACCTAACACATTTACATTTGTTGCAGCCCCTGAGTTATAGATCATATAATTCACTCCGGTCCCGGTATTGGATGCATTTGAATAAATAACACTATCAATGGTGTTATCAGCAATATTTACCGTTGTTGGAGACGCGGTATTATATATACCATAAAAAATACCGGTAGTAGCCGTCAGGTAATCGCTGTTAAGAATTTCGTTTCCTGTAATATTAATAATATTTCCGCTACCCGTTCCTCCCGAAGCGTTTTCAATTGCGGATATCTGAGTTGTTGTCCCCCCCCCATGCAAGGTTAGTGTATTGTTTGCAATAGTAGCACTTGCATTTGTAGCGGTATTCAAATAAATACCTCTTAGTGTGTTGGTGTGGTTTACGCCGGCACCATCATTATTATTAATGATATTATTTGTTACACTTATACCGTATTGTGCTAATGTACGAATCGCTGCAGAAGCAACAGACCCGCCGCCACCGAAATTAATAATTGTATTATCATCTATACTATTACCGTTATCGGCCAATGCAATATCAGATGTCCCTACAGCAGTCCCGATTAAGACAATACCGTAGTTTACATTTTGAATGGTGTTTGAATAAAAATAATTAAATGAGTTTGATCCGCCGGAAGCACTAACTCCAAAAACTTTAGAGGTATCCATTGAGGAGCTTAAAACATAAATACCTACAGAACCCTCGACTCTTACCCCTGCACCAGAAATGATATTACTTCTGTTTAAGGTTATGGTAGAATTTTTGATGACAACATATTGGCAACCGTTGGAAGAGTCGGCTTTAAACAAAGCAAAACCATACTCCATCATGGTTGTATCCAAGGTGTTTGTATCAATCAGATCGATTCCGTCTATGGTCACATTATCTGAACCGACCAAAGCCCAAATACCATCAATTTGACGGGTTGAGTTTGCACGTTTCGTACCAACAGGTGCCGTAATTAAAGGGTTTATACCGACACCGCTTTTTTGGAAAACAATCGGCGACAGGCTTGTTCCGCTTGCGGTTAAAACATAGCCGCCCGAAGGAGCAGTTTCCGTGTGACCGGCGACAATGTTAAAGACAACACCACCGGATCCGACTCCATAAAAGTTCAGCGAGTCAATCGCATCTTTCAGGGAGAGGTAATTGCTTGTTCCCGAACCTAAGGGATCAATTGTTTTCGTACCCGTCAATCCTTGTGCAGATAAGGAAAAAGAGAAAAAAACACCTAATAATAGTAGGAAGATGTTTTTTACGAGTTTGTAGAACTTTACACTCATAATTAGTTTGTTTGGTTAATAAATTTTAGGACTTTTTAACAGGAAAATTTTAATCATTTAATCAAATTAAATGAGGGGTTGTTTTCCATATTAATATGCAATTTAAAGAAAGGAATATGAAAAACAAATTTTTTTTCAAAAACTTTTTTTTCTTGCACCAGAGGGTCTAAAAACAGCATTCAATCGCAAAATATAGTGGCGTTGCCTGCGATGATGTTAAAAATAAGTTGTATTATCTGAAATATTTGAAAAAAACGGATAAAATTTATACATATTTTAATATTGTATAGGCAAAAAATCTAATTTGATTAACATATATAGATAAAAGTATTTCTGAACAATCCTATTACATTTCAGGTGATGTTAATCAATAACTTTTATCCGTAATTATCCAATTGTTATATTTTGTTATATGCAATCCTAAAACGACAAGAAAATAACTAATGACAAGAGCAATAATTTAGCAGGGATTAGGGTGGACTCGGAAGCATTTGTCGCTACCCGACTTTTGTAGCTGTGACCCAATATTTCCAGACAACTTTTCCATTGGCGACATTTACAGCAACTATTATAGGTTGTTTGATAAATTGGGGTATTGTCCGGACTTTTTGAAGAACAACAACAGACAAATCCCCACTTGAAATTTTATTCATGACATTTTGTGGTGGCTATAAAACATTTTCGACTTTCGCATCAGAGAATATTAACTTATTTCAATCGGGCAACTCTCAGACAGTATTCCTCTATATGGCGTCGAGTATATTGGTTAGTTTATTTGCTGTATGGCTTGGACTAATACTAATAAGATTGTAAATGAAATACGCTGTTTTGACAAAATGCAACAACATTGACAAATCAACGGATAAAAAATCTCTCTAAGCGAATCTTCAATATGGTTTTAACCCTAAAGCCTTTTAAGAACGTACCATATATCAGCCTTGATGTTTTATTTAGATTAAATATATACATGCCTGTATGGTATGTGGTTGATTCTGTAATATTAAAAAACCTTTAAAGTGCTGAATTCTCCTCATAGCTCGAGCCACGTAATCAGTTGGTAGTGCAACGCGCGTTTTTAAATCATCAGGTACGTTTCACGTGAAACATCTTACTCGAAAATTTTTAATTACTTTTGTGCGTTCCACGTGGAACAGTAAAGAAATACGATGTTTAATAAATACGATGTTATTGTAGTCGGAGGCGGGCATGCGGGTTGTGAGGCGGCGGCAGCGGCAGCAAATCTCGGTTCGAAAGTATTGCTAATTACCATGAATATGGGTGTTATTGCCCAAATGTCATGTAACCCTGCTATGGGTGGTGTTGCAAAAGGACAAATTGTGCGCGAAATTGATGCTATGGGCGGCTATTCCGGAATCATTAGTGATAAGACAAGTTTGCAATTCAGGATGCTTAACCGATCGAAAGGCCCTGCAATGTGGAGCCCCAGAACCCAAAACGACCGCATGCGATTTGCTGAGGAATGGCGGCTGGCTTTGGAACAAATTCCGAACGTTGATTTTTGGCAAGATATGGTGGTGGAAGTTTTGGTGAAGAATGGGAGGGTTCGTGGGGTAAAAACACAGATGGGAATGGAAGTTGAATCCGGAGCTGTTGTCTTGACTAACGGTACTTTCTTAAACGGAATTATACATATCGGAGAAAAAAGATTTGGGGGAGGCAGGACAGCAGAAAGAGCCGCAACAGGCTTAACGGAACAATTACATGCTTTGGGATTTGAATCGGGAAGAATGAAAACCGGAACTCCTCCGCGTATAGATGGCCGCTCACTCGACTATAGTAAAATGGAAGAGCAAAATGGAGATGAGGAAAGAGGCCGGTTCTCTTATACTCATGTACCCCTGGCTGAAAAACAGAGAAGCTGCTTCATTACCTATACCAATGAAGAGGTGCATGAAATATTAAAAGAAGGTTTCGAAAAATCTCCGATGTTTACCGGTAGAATAAAAGGATTAGGACCCAGATATTGTCCCTCGATCGAAGATAAAATTAACCGGTTTGCAGAAAGAACAAGGCATCAAATCTTTGTTGAACCGGAAGGTTTTAATACAGTAGAGATTTATGTGAATGGCTTTTCTACTTCTCTTCCCGAAGAAATACAGTATAAAGCTATCACTAAAATACCCGGTTTCGAAAAAGTTAAAATGTTCAGGCCGGGTTATGCTATCGAATATGATTATTTCCCACCAACACAACTGAACCTCACCCTGGAAACAAAATTGGTCTGCGGACTCTATTTTGCCGGTCAGATAAACGGGACCACCGGATACGAAGAAGCAGCTTCACAAGGCCTGATTGCCGGTATAAATGCACACAGAAAACTGAATGACTCAGACGAAGTCATCATGAAAAGAGCTGAATCGTATATCGGCGTGCTGATCGACGACCTGGTAACAAAAGGAACCGAAGAACCTTACCGCATGTTTACCTCCAGAGCTGAACATCGTTTGTTGCTCAGACAGGATAATGCCGATATTCGACTTACAGAGCTCTCTCACAAAATGGGGCTCGCTTCCGGCGAACGCATGAATCGCGTCTTGGAAAAGATAAAAATAACCGACCAAATTCTGCATTACTTAAAAAATAAAAGTGTAGAACCCGCTTCGGTTAATACTATTCTTACCGAGAACGGCACAAACGAAATTCCTCATAGTATGAAACTCTACAGCCTGGTTCTTCGTCCGCAAATAGGTCTAAAAGATCTCGCAAAAGCTGATCCCGAACTGAACAGAATGATCCAAAATACAGACCCGGAATTTATTCAACAAGCCGAAATACGTGCAAAATACGACAGCTATCTCGATAAAGAATTGGAAATTATTGCCAAAATGAAAAAGTTAGAAGATCAGTTAATTAATCCGGATTTTGACTATTCAAAGCTCGAATCAATCTCCAAAGAGGCAAGGGAAAAATTGCATAAGATTAAACCCAGAACGCTCGGCCAGGCTTCCAGGATTTCAGGCGTTTCCCCGGCTGATGTTAGTGTGTTAATGATACACTTAGGGAGATAAGGTATTAACTAACTGATTATCAATAATTTAATGTTATGAAAAACAAAGCGATATAAGCAACGAAAATTAATTTTAAGTAACCGTAATCAAAATAAGTATAAAATCGCTTGTATCGCCTAAAATTAGCCTAAAATGAAAAATCGATTATTTTTTGCTCTTTGTATATACCTTTTTATACTCTCTTCTTGCGCTAACATCGTGGCACCGAGTGGCGGCAAAATCGATTCCACTGCGCCCGAAATAAAAAAAGCTGTGCCCGAAAATTTCAGCCGCAATTTTAATTCCGGAAAAATTTTTATACAATTTAATGAATATATAAACCTGAAAGATGCCTCCGGCCAAATCATTATCTCCCCGGAAATAAGCGGTACCGAATTCAAACTTCGTAAAAAGGCAATAGAAATAAAATTAGGTTCCGTCCTCAAAGAAAACACTACTTATACCATAAACTTTGGAAATGCGGTATCCGACTTTACGGAATCAAATATCAATAAAGAGTTGCGTTATGTATTCTCAACTTCCGATGAGATCGACTCACTAAAACTGAAAGGGAAATTAGTAAACGCTTTTACAACAGAAAAAGAAAGTGGTGTTCCGATATATCTATACCAAGACTTTTCCGATTCTTTACTTTACACAACAAAGCCTTACTACGCAACACGCACAGACGAAAACGGAGAATTCACATTCGAAAATATAAAAGAAGGGGATTATTTTTTGGCTTCGCTGAAAGAGTCGAACAATAATAAAATCTATGACAGCCAGGATGAAGAAATTTCTTTTTATTCTTATCCGGTACATATACATGCCGATACCAATAAGTATGAACTAAGAAGTTTTAAAGAATCGCCGGTTAATATTCGTTTAACCGACAAAAAATTTGATGACAAATCCGTTTTCCTAAGCTTTAATAAACCCGTCCCCACATTGAGCATAGAAATTCTTTCAAATGATTCTTTAAAAAATGAAAGTTATGTTTGGTACAACGCCGAAAGAGATTCTGCCAAAATATACCTGAGTAAATGGGTAGATAGTCTACAGGTTAAAATAAGCGATCAACTTTTGTATTCAGATACGATCGTACTGAAACGATTCAAAAGAAAAAATACTATCCCGCAAAATTTTATTGGATTAAATGTTAGCGAAATAATGGCTCCCGGAAAATTTATACATATCAGGTCTCTGAATCCGATAACTTTAAATGCATCGCTGGATTCCGTAATTATAATAGAAGATTCGATCCGATACAATATCATAGACAGGTTGGCTCGTACCGATGCATTTACTTACAAAGTAAATAAGGATCTGTCTTCAGAAAAAAAATACGAGCTGATTTTAAAAGACAGCTCTTTTCATGATAATTCAAATACTTTCTCAAAATCGGGGAAATATAATATTATAATACGTAGCATAGAAACATACGGAAACATACAAATGAAAATTAATGCTCCGGATGGAAGCTACCTGATACAAATGCTGGATGCAAAAAATACCATACTAAAAACTGATACTCTAAATGGTTCTCAGCTGTTAACATATACAAATTACAATCCGGGAGAATATAAACTTCGTGTAATATTCGATGAAAATAAAAATGGGAAATGGGATACCGGAAATTTCCTGAGACGAGAACAACCGGAAAAAATAATATACTATCCCGGTAATATAACTTTAAGAGCCAACTGGGATCTAGAAATGGAATATACTTTCAACTGATTATTCTTTAAACCATTCACAATACATAATGTAATTCCCGGGCAAACGATTTAATAAATCGCGTTGTTCATCCGTAATTTTCTTAATCTTTTTTGCGGGAACGCCTGCATACAAATAGCCTGATTCACAAATAGTGTTTTCCAGTACAACAGACCCTGCAGCAATTATACAGTATTCTTCAACAACAGCATGATCCATAACAATAGCACCCATGCCTATCAGTACATGATCTTTTAATATACATCCGTGCACCAGTGCATTATGTCCTATCGAAACATTATTACCAATTATTGCACTTGCTTTTAAATAGGTACAATGTATAACAGCACCATCCTGGATATTTGTATTCGATCCGATCCTGATCTGATGAACATCTCCTCTTACAACTGCATTAAACCATACACTGCAATTATCCCCCATAACAACATCACCAACAATTGTTGCATTATCAGCTATAAAACAATCCTTACCGAAAACCGGATGTATGCCTTTAACCGTTTTGATGAGTGCCATTACAATCCTAATTGTTTAGAAATATCCAACATACGAATAATAGGCGCTTTGGCCCTTTCAATTAAATCATCCGACAAAATTACTTCAGGTTGCTCATATTTTAAGCATAAATACAATTTTTCAAGCGTATTCAATTTCATATGCGGGCAATCGTTACATGCACAATTATTATCAGGCGGAGCAGGAATAAAAATCTTATCCGGGGATCTTTTCATCATCTGATGTAAAATACCCGATTCCGTAGCAACGATAAATTCTTTATGATCTGATTTAATTGTATAATTTAATAAACCGGTTGTAGAACCAATAAAATCAGCCATCTCTAATACAACAGCTTCACACTCGGGATGAGCTATTAGTATAGCCTTCGGATGACGCTCTTTTAATTTCGTTATTTTTTCTCTTGAAAAAATTTCATGTACCATACAAGCCCCATCCCACAAAACCATATCTCTTCCGGTCTTTTTAATAATATAAGCTCCTAAATTCTTATCGGGCGCAAAAATAATTTTTTGATCTTTAGGTAAGCTTTCAACAATTTGAACTGCATTGGTTGAAGTACAAACAATATCACTTAATGCTTTTATCTCCGCCGAACAATTAACATAAGTAATAACTATATGATCCGGATACTTCTTTTTAAATTCTGAAAATAAACCCGGAGGACAAGCATCCGCCAATGAACAGCCTGCATTCAGATCCGGAAGTAATACTTTTTTATCAGGCGACAAAATTTTAGCTGTTTCAGCCATAAAATGTACTCCTGCAAAAACAATCATAGACGCATTGGTTACTGCAGCTTGTTGAGATAAACCCAAACTATCTCCTATATAATCAGCAACATCCTGAATATCAGGTTCCTGATAATAATGCGCTAAAATGACTGCATTTTTTTCTTTCTTTAATTTTTCAATCTCCTGAAACAAATCCAGACTTGGGTCAATGTCTATATCCAGATAACCATGTTGACCTAAGTTTTTTTCTATAAAATCTGTACTTATCATATCTCAAAAATGGAAATTATCCACCGTATAATAAAATCATAATAATATTTTAAAAGTTTTGATGGTTGATGATTAAGCTGTTGATAACGTTGATAAATAGATTTTTTAGCCTAAATAAAGATCTTATGAACAGCTATTCACAATTTGTTAACAGTAATTTAATAATAAAAAATTGTCAGTCAGCTCTTTAAAAAATGTGTATAATATGTTAACTCTTATTCTGTTAATTTTAATAAATGGTATAACTTGTTGAATAAACAGCAAAGCCGGGGGAGAATTGTTTTAAAATTATGGATAAAAAAACAATTTGTTGAGGATCGAGTAGTTATTCAGAAGTTACTTACATAAAGTTAACATTTTTTTACCCTTATCAACATATTTATTCAGGGAAGCACTTCAATAATCAGCACATGCAAAAAACAGATTTTTTGGTTATCGGATCGGGAATTGCCGGCTTAAGTTTTGCCTTAAAAGCGGCGAAACATGGAAAAGTATTAATCGTTACCAAATCAAATGAAGACGAGTCGAATACCAAATATGCCCAGGGTGGAGTTGCCGTCGTTATCAATAAAGACGATTCCTACGAAAAGCACATTAAAGATACCCTGATTGCCGGGGATGGCTTATGTAATCCGAAAATCGTTGATATGGTTGTGAAAGAGGGGCCTGAACGTATCAAAGAAATTGTACAATACGGAACGAATTTCGACAAAGACTTTTCCGGAAATTATCATCTGGCAAAAGAAGGAGGGCATTCCGAACACCGTGTACTACACTATAAAGACATTACGGGTTATGAAATTGAAAAAGTATTGCTCGGACAAATCCATCAAAATCCGAATATCGAAATCCTTACCCATTACTTTGCTGTTGAAATTATTACCGAACACCATTTGGGCAAAGAAGTGAATAAATCCACCCCTGAAGTTACCTGTTATGGAATTTATGCACTGAATACCCGGGAGGATAAAGTAGAAAAAATTCTTTCGAAAGTTACAGTTATGGCTTCCGGCGGAGCGGGACATATATATAGTACAACTACCAATCCGGTTATAGCTACCGGCGATGGGGTTGCTATGGTGTATCGGGCTAAAGGAAAAGTTCGTAATATGGAATTCATACAATTCCATCCAACTGCCCTTTACAATCCGGGCTCTTACCCGAGTTTCTTAATATCGGAAGCGTTGCGCGGGCATGGAGCTGTATTGAAAGATCGTTCAGGCAAAGAGTTTATGCATTTATATGATGAGCGCAAATCGCTTGCCCCCCGCGACATTGTTGCGCGCGCCATCGATTCGCAAATGAAAAAATCGGGAGAAGAATGTATTTTTCTGGATATCCGGCATGTTCCGAAAGAAGAACTCCTGCAACACTTTCCAAACATTTACGCAAAGTGTATGAGTATAGGGATAGATATAAGTAAAGAAATGATTCCCGTTGTTCCCGCTGCGCATTACATGTGTGGAGGAATTTATGTCGATGAGCAGGGCCGCTCTTCGATTAAACAATTATATGCCTGCGGAGAATGTGCATCTACCGGCTTACACGGTGCGAACAGACTCGCATCGAACTCGCTTTTAGAGGCTTTGGTTTTCGCTCATCGCAGCTATGAATCGGCAATGAGAATATGGGAGAGTATTTCTTTTAACGAGCAGGTTCCCGATTGGAATGAACAGGGTATCAGCCAATCGAATGAAGATATCCTGGTGACACATAATATACGCGAGATGCAAAGGATGATGAGTGATTATGTAGGAATTGTTCGTTCCGACTTCCGCCTGGAACGCGCTATGCGCCGCCTCGAATTGCTCTACAAAGAAACCGAAAGTTTTTACAAAGCAACCAAACTGTCGCCGAAACTTTGTGAACTGCGCAACCTTATTCAGGTTTCTTATATTGTGATTAAATCGGCAATGATGCGTAAAGAAAGCCGGGGCTTGCATTATACAACCGATTATCCGCATCATGCCAATCAGACAATTGAAGATACTCTTTTTTAAATGAATATTTATCGACCGGTTTTTATCATTTTAGCTCTATCGGGAATTTTTTTCTAATAGTCGGGTTGAAAAAGAATTAAAAGAACGCTTCGGATAAGCAAGCGGGGAATAATAAAGATTTATACACGCTGTTTGGTTTTACCGGAAATTTAATTCTATACCTTTGTGTTTATATACTATTTGAAATATTATGTTTGAAAACACAGAACGTTCGGAAATAAAGGATATGGGAGAGTTTGGTCTGATCGATCATCTTACCCGGAACAATACAAGCAGACAAGCTTCTACAAAAAAATCAATCGGCGACGATGCTGCGGTATTTCATCATGGAGAAATGCGGAGCCTGATTACTACCGACCTGTTATTAGAAGGAATACATTTCGATTTGGCTTATGTACCGCTTAAACATTTGGGATATAAGTCGGTGGTTGTAAACCTGTCGGATATTTATGCGATGAACGGAAAGCCTACGCAAATTACTGTTTCTATCGGTTTGTCGAGCCGCTTTTCCTTAGAAGCTGTAGAGGAACTATACAAAGGTATTTATTTAGCCTGCGATCAGTATGGTGTTGATTTGGTTGGTGGAGACACATCCGCTTCCAAGCAAGGATTAATCATTAGCATAACCGCTATCGGCGAAGCGAAAACTGAAGATATTTGTTATCGTAACGGAGCAAAGCTGAACGATTTGATTTGTGTAAGCGGAGATCTTGGCGCAGCTTACACCGGACTTCAAATTTTAGAAAGAGAAAAACAAGTCTACCTAATAAACCCAAACATACAACCCGAACTGGAAGGTTATGATTACCTCATCGAACGTCAGTTAAAACCGGAAGCGCGTAAAGATATAATCGATTTATTTAAACGATTATATCTAAAACCATCAGCAATGATCGATGTTTCCGATGGTTTAGCCTCCGAAATTCTACACATTTGTAAACAGTCGAATGTGGGCTGTAGTATATACGAAGAAAAAATACCGCTTGATCCGCTTACCTATAATACCGCAAGAGAGCTGGAGCTCGACCCAAGCACTTGCGCTTTAAACGGCGGAGAAGATTATGAATTGCTCTTTACCATAGATCAATCCGATTACGATAAAATAAAAGATAATTCCGATATAAGTATAATCGGACACATAAGTGATGCAAGCACTGGCTGTCAGCTTATTAGCAAAAGCAATGTGCTTCACCCTATTCTGGCTCAGGGCTGGAATGCTTTTAAGGACTAAAAACTAATGACATCTATTTTTATTTCATTGAACTAAACAGTAAATTGGCTTAAAGAAATATAGCCAGCATGCTACAAAATTTTTTTAAGTGTCGATTTATTTTCGTGTTCTCTTTGCTTTTGTTGGCTGGTATAGATGTTTCGGCACAAGTACAAAAAATAAGCGGAATAGTTAAAGACAAACGAACGAAAGAACCCATTTTTAGTGCGACGATAGTAGAAAAAGGAACCACCAGCGGATCAAACAGCGACATCAACGGCCGCTTTACTTTGATGGTAGATTTAAGCAGTCCCAAGATAATCAGTATTAGTTATTTAGGTTACATCGCTGCGGAAATACAAGTCAGTAAATCAAAAACAGAAATTGAAGTTTTTATCGAAGAAGATATAAAGACTACACAGGCAGCATTGGTTCAAGCTTCGCGTATAAGTGATAAACAAAAGGAAGCTCCGCTGACTGTTGAGTCGATGGACATGATTTCTATCAAACAAACATCGGCATCTAATTTTTATGAAGGTTTGGGACAGCTGAAAGGTGTCGATCTTACTTCAGCAAGTATAGGGTTTAAAGTAATAAACACACGCGGGTTTAACAGTACTTCTCCGGTACGTTCTTTGCAATTAATAGATGGTGTAGATAACCAGGCTCCCGGATTAAACTTTTCGTTGGGAAATTTTTTAGGCTCATCCGAATTAGATGTACAAAAAGTTGATCTGATTGTGGGTGCCAGCTCTGCCTTTTATGGCCCGAATGCATTCAACGGAGTTATTAATATGCAAACCCGCAATCCCTTTAACAGCGCTGGTTTGAGCGTGATGACAAAAGCCGGAGAGAGAGGCTTGTTTGAATCGGCTATACGTTATGCTGAGGTATTTAAAAACAAAGATAGTGTAGATGTTTTTGCATTTAAAATTAATATGTATTACATGCGTGCTTACGATTGGGAAGCGACAAACTTAGACGCTACTCCACAATCTACCGTTGGTATATCAAATCCCGGCAGATATGATGCGGTAAACCGTTACGGGGATGAAAATTTTGACCCCCGAGGAAATAATGCAACAAGTAATCCGGGTAAAAGATTTTTCCCGGGACTTAAAGTATGGCATCGTCCGGGATATGAAGAAAAAGACATTGTGGATTACAACACCGAAAACATTAAGCTGGGAACGGCATTACATTATAAAGTTAATCCCGCAAAAAACACAGAGCTTATTTATGCTTTTAACTTTGGAAACGGAACAACCGTTTATCAGGGAGATAATCGTTACAGCTTAAAAGATATTTTATTTTTCCAGAACAGATTGGAATTGCGAAACGATAATTTTTTTATCAGAGCTTACGCAACACATGAGGATGCGGGAAAATCATACGATGCTGTTTTTACTTCTTTACTTTTGCAGGAATCTCATAAACCTACATTTATATGGAGTGCCGATTATCAGAATTATTGGGGAAGATACATTCGTCCGAAAGTAGAAGCATTACCGGGCTATCCGCCGGCACCGGTGTTTCCGCAACCTTTTGATTTTGCTGCTGCCGATTCGGTGATGTTGGTTTATAACGATTCGATTGTGAAATGGCATAGTGAAGCATTGTATTATGCGAATCTTGCCACTTCGCCAACCTCAACTTCGCCAACAGGAATTATTTACGAGGATAATGTAAATCGTTATGAACCGGGAACCGCACGCTTTGATTCGGCATTCAACAGCATCATCTCGAAAACATCATTTACTGAAGGCGGATCCCGCTTTTTTGATAAGTCGGCGTTATATCATATTCAGGCAGAACGCAAATTTAAAATAGATCGGACAGATTGGGTATTAGGAGGAAACTATCGTTTATATACACCTAATTCGCAAGGCTCAATTTTTAGTGATACGGCAGGAAAGAAAATTACCAATTACGAATACGGACTCTATACCGGATTGGAAAGAAAATACCTGGAAGATAAACTGAAAATAAATTTAACAGCTCGTATCGATAAAAACCAAAACTTCAACTATGTAGTATCTCCGGCCGCTTCGGCTGTGTATAATGCAGATGCAAACAATATCTTACGATTCTCTTTTTCATCAGCCATTCGTAATCCGACACTTGCCGACCAGTATTTATTTTTAAATGTGGGAAGGGCCATACTCATAGGAAATACTGGGGGCTTCGATTCTTTATTAACGGTTCCTTCTTTATATGCATTCTTTAATTCGCAAAACAAAGACACCCTGGAATATTTTGATATAGATCCCGTACGTCCGGAACGGGTACGCTCTTTTGAATTCGGGTATCGTACAACATTGTTTGAAAAAGTTTTTATAGACGCAAGTTATTATTTCAGTTATTATAACGATTTTATCGGATATAAATTAGGCGTAAAGGCATACATCGATACGGTTAACAACACGCTCGACCCGACAAAGCCGGGACCGCAGGCATATCGTGTTTCGGCAAACTCAAACGATATGGTTACAACACAAGGTTTCTCGGTTGGCCTTACCTATTTTTTCAAGAACTTTTTTACCTTAAGCGGAAATTATTCCTGGAATGTGTTGGACTTACGAGGTTCGGAAGATCCTATCATTCCCGCATTCAATACACCCGAACATAAATTTAACATTGGGATTGCAGGAAGAGACATCGACCGGTATTTCGGTTCTGTATATGTTAAAAACTGGAGCTTCAGCATGAATTATAAATGGGTACAGGGCTTTGAATACGAAGGCTCACCGCAGTTTACGGGATATGTTCCTACCTACGATATGCTGGATATACAGGTCAGCAAGCATATACCCAAAGTACATACAACTATTAAAGTGGGTGCTTCCAATGTTTTAAACAAGAAAAGTTTGCAGGTTTACGGGGGACCCTATGTGGGGAGACTGGCTTATGTGTCACTCTTGTTTGATGTAAAGAGAATAAATAATTAAGCCGAAATTTGAATAATTGAATATTGAATTCAGTATATTTATAAAAACAAAAAATAAACGGTATGAAAAAAACTTTACAATCATTAGTCCTGATTGCTCTTACGGGTATTTTCGGGCAGGCGTCTGCTCAGCGCTACATTACCAATCAGTTTACAGGCGTAACCGTAACTACCGACATTGTTTATGGACAAAATTATGAGGTGCTATCAGGAGCGCCGGTTTTAAAAGACCTTAAATTAGATATTTATGAGCCTGCGGGCGACACGGAAACAGAAAGGCCGGTTATTGTATTCTTACATACCGGTAGTTTTTTGCCGAAAGGACTAAACCAGCTTCCTACAGGATCGCGTAGTGATAGTTCTATTGTACAAATGTGTACCGAGTTTGCCAAGAAAGGGTATGTTGTAGCCAATGTTGATTATCGTTTGGGATGGAATCCGCAGGGAGACCAGGATACACGTACGGGGACTATTTTAAATGCAGTATATCGTGCTATGCAGGACGCAAAAAATGCAGTACGTTATTTGCGTGCAGATGCAGCCTTGAATGCAAATCCTCATAAAATCGATACAAACAGAGTTATCCTTTGTGGTCAGGGTACAGGAGGATACATTGCGTTGGCTTATGCAACCATCGATAAAGTGGCAGAAATTCAACTGGATAAATTTATCAATCAAACCACGAATCAGCCTTATGTAAATCAGGCATTATCCGGCGACTTCGAAGGCTTTGGCGGTAATCCTGCAGTAAATAAAGAAAACTACAAAGGCTATTCTTCCGGAATCAGCATGGTATGTAACTACGGTGGTGCTATGGGCGATTCAAGCTGGTTAGAACCCGGGGATGTTCCAATTGTTGCTATGCAAGGTAAAGCAGACCCTTTCGCTCCCTATACAACAGGAGGGGTATTTGTTCCCGGAACTCAGCCTCCTTTGTTTGTGGTTGAAGTAAGCGGTGCCAGAGATATCGTTCGCCGTGCAAACCGTTTAGGAGTAAACGATGTTTTTAAAACACCCGCATTTACCGATCCATATACGATTCGTGCAAATCAGGTGAATGAAGGTTATGAAGGCTTATTCGGTTTTGAAGGCCAGGCAAATGGTTCAGGGCCCTGGGAATGGTGGGACACTTCTGATCCTTTTCACAGTAATGGCATGATGGCAAATCCTTTAATGTCTAAAGCAAGAGCATTATTGTATATTGATACTTTACAAGGTTTCTTCTCCAGAAGAATTAATCGTGTATTGTACGAAACTCTGGGTGTAGAAAATACGCTCGCTAACAGTAATTCGGTTTCGGTTTATCCAAACCCCGCTCAGGAAACGGTTAACATTAAAGTAGAAGAACTTAATGGCGGAGCTTATCATGTGGAACTTCTTGATTTAATGGGAAGAGTTATCATGAGAGAAGAAAATATTCGTGAAAGTGTATATACTTTCAACAGAAAGGATTTGAATAATGGAATATATTTTATCAAAGTGTATTCCGGTAAACAATCAAATACAAAAAAATTAATTTTAAACTAAGCATATTTGTTTAAGTATGAAAGGGAGTCTTTTAAGACTCCCTTTTTTGTGCCGTATCATTATTCTAAAGAAGATCGGAATATTATACGAATTCACAGGATATTTATATTTTATGAGTAAAAATTCTTCTTTAAGCTTTTCTGCCAAACTCGAAATTATCGGAATAAACCCATTTGTTTTTTTACCGGAAGAAGTATTATTGAAAATTTTTAACAGGGCCGGAAAAGAGAAAGGTGCGATACCGGTCAAAGGAAGCGTGAATGGAAAAGCGTATAAACAAAATTTAGTGAAATACAGTTCTGCATGGCGTCTATATATCAATATGGGTATGCTTAAGGATTCTCCCCAAAGAATAGGGGAAACGATTCATATTACCATAGACTACGATTCCGAAGAACGAAAGATTCCATTGCATCCCGGCTTAGAGAAAGCTTTTCAAAAGAACAAAGCAGCTAAAGCAAAATTTGACACTTTATCTCCATCCCGTCAAAAAGAAATAATTCGTTATATCGCAAATCTTAAATCCGAGGAAAGCGTCAAACGAAACATTCGCAGAGCTATCGACCATTTAGCGGGTAAAACTTCTTTTGCGGGCAGAGAAAAATCATAGCGTTCAAATTTATCAATGATTCATCCTGCGCTTTATTTTTAATACAGGCCGCTCGAAAAGCCAATAAAACAAGGCTCCTACAAGCAGCGTTATCAACACATAAAAGGCATAAAGTAAAAATGATTTCATCAGGGTGTCTCCCAGGAAATGCATATTGATGAACTTGAATACTAAGGTATAATGTGTTAAATATACCGAGTATGAAATAATCGCAACGAAACTTATTATATGTGCCAGGCGATCGGATTTAATATTCAAATGATAGAAAAAGGGCAAGCACATGGCAAAGCCTAGAGAGCTTAATCCTGCAAACAGAACATTGTTAAATAAAGCGCTGCTTTGTGTTTGAAAAATAAGATAAGAAACACAAACAAGGATTATTCCTACGCTTGCGAAAAGATTTTTATTTGCTTTTAATTTTTGAGGATATGCTGAAGAAAACGTTGCAAATAATACTCCATAAAGAATAGCATCCAGGCGTAACCAAACTACTTTTCGAATATGCTTGTCCCAGATCAAAGTTCCGAGAGGGGTATCTATTTTAAAGAATCGAAGACTTGTGTACAGAATAAGTAAAAACAGGATGACAGAAAGGATACGATGGATAATTGATTTATAAGGAAGTTGAAGGGCTATGGCAAAGCATAGCGGAATGCTCAGATAGAACCATTCTTCAACCGATAAACTCCATGCTTCGGGAAAGAAAGGAGGGTGTACGGTAAAAAGGTTTTGTATGAAGAAAAGATAATCCCGGTTAAAAAAAATTGGTAAACCGATGAAGTATTTTAAGAAACAAAAATTTCCAAACAGGGCAATGTAATAAACGGGAATCGTTCTGATCCAACGTTTCTTCCAAAAGGAAAAAATATCCGAAACTCTTAAGCGATTATTTTTTTGAATGATGTTTAATAATATACCGCCGATTAAAAATCCACTGAGTACAAAGAACAGCTCAACGCCCCAGTAGCCCAAATAAAAAGGTAGTTGCCCCTTGCTCAGATAATGCGATACAAAAATATAACCGTGATACAAAACAACCAGCAGAATAGCAACTGCTCTTACCAGATCCAAACCCCGGTTACGTTTCGTATAGTCGATGGTATTAATGAAATACTTTATCAAGGAATAGGTTTTTATTCTGTGCTTTGATCTTCTTCATCGATGAATTTGGAATCAATGCGCTTGTCGGGTTTAACCCGTACACCCAGCTTCTCCAAGGCGGCAACACGGTTTATCAGACTGCCCTTTCCGGTAAGTTTGGTAAAGGCGTCGTTGTAGGTTTCCTTACTCTTATCAATTTGTGATCCCAGTTTTTCCAGATCATTAATGAAGCTTACAAACTTTTCATATAATGCCGCTGCTTTGTTGGCTATTTCCAAAGCATTTTGCGTTTGTTGCTCCTGTTTCCAAATAGATGCAACGGTTTTCAAGGTCGCTAATAATGTAGAGGGAGTAACCGGTACAATTCGTTTATTCCATGCAAAATCAAATAAGTCCCGGTCGTGTTGTAAGGCGATACTAAAAGAGGATTCAATCGGAATAAACAGCAATACAAAATCCGGAGAGTTTATCTGATAAATTTTCTGATAATTCTTTTCACTTAAACCCTTGATATGATTCCGGATGGATAGAATATGCTGCTTAATCAAAAATTCTTTATCTTCATCAGCATTGACTAATTTATCATAAGCTGCCAAAGATACTTTAGAGTCGATAACGATATGCTTATTATCGGGCAGATGTATAATCACATCCGGTTGCAACCGATTTCCGTTTTCGTCCATCAGTTGCATACCCTTGCCCTGCACAGTATAGCTTTCACCTTCTGTTAAGCCGGACGCTTCAAGAACGCGTTCCAAAACAAACTCTCCCCAGTTCCCTTGTTGTTTGTTATCTCCTTTTAATGCTTTAGCCAGGTTATTCGCCTCTTCACTGATTCGTTTATTGAGATTCATTAATTGTGTAATCTCTCCTTTCAAACTGTTGCGTCCTTCTGCTTCCGACTTATAACTTTTATCTACTTTTTCTTCAAAATCTTTGATACGCTGATGTAAAGGACTTAAAATACTTTCCAGTCCCAGCTTATTTTGCTCGGTAAACTTTTGGGTTTTCTCTTCAAAAATTTTATTGGCGATCAGCTCAAAATCTTTTGTAAACTTTTCCTGTACTGAGCGCAACTCCTGGTTTTGTTCTTCACGGCTTTTTAATAAGGTGCGCAACCCTTCCCGTTCCTGATTGGCTTTGTTTAAAAGTAAGCGTTCCTCTTTTAAATTTTCTTCGAACTTATCTTTTTCGATTTGTACCAAGCTTAAGATGCGCTCGTATTCCGATTGCTGATTTTTATTTTTTTCTGAAAGAACAGCATTGGCTTTTTCCAGTTCGGAAATTTTCTTCGAATCGATATGCCTGGTAGAACGAAAGATAAATTTTGCAAACACAAATCCGATAAGCAAAGCAACAACAAATCCGACAAGAATTACAACCGATTCCATACGCTAAAATACGGATTAAAGTTTTACATGTACAGGTGTCAGATACAAAATTTATTATACAAAGATGTATGCTGTTAATCTCTTATGATTTGCTCAGCAACTTCCTCTGCTATCAGGCTTCCCAAAGCAACACCCATTCCGTTACAACGGACCGCCGACCATACATTCGGTTCCAGTTCTTTGATGATCGGACCCAGGCTTTCGGAGAAAGCCATGATTCCACTCCAGTTATAATCTATTTCATAAGAGATATCCGGCAGAATAACTTCATCTAATAAGGCAGTTAATTTATCCTGAATAGTTTTGCTGGTCCCGAATGCAAAAGTTTTTTCGGCTTTTACATCTAAATTTCTCCCCCCTCCCAAGAGCAACCGATTATGAATATTCCGGAAATAGTAAAAGCCTTTATCGTAATGAAAACTTCCTTTAATTTTTAGATCTTTGATTTCCTTTGTAATCAATACTTGCCCGCGGCCGGGAAACAAATCGAGATCGGGGTACAATTGTTTTGCAAAGGCATTGGTACAGAGAACCACTTTTCTTGCATAAAGATTAAAAGAGTTACAATTAAGCAAGACTTGCTCGCTTTGGCTTTGTATTTCTTTTACTTCAACGGAATTTAGAATAAGTATTCCCGCTTCATGACATTTATCCAACAAAGCGCGCATCATCCGTCCCGTATCAATCTGTCCTTCGTAAGCATTGCTGATTACACGTTTTACATTTTTATACCCCATCTGTCCGATAATTGTATCATTTTCGGAATAGATGGCTTTGCTGATAGAAGCATCCACAATATCCTCCTTCAACAAATTATTGAAATAAGGAATATGTTCGAGGCACTCTTGATAGAGTAATTCATCCGCTTCGGTAAAAATTTCATGTCCGCCCAAACCTTCGTAGGCAATATTTTTTTGACCGAGAGTGGCAATCATTTTTTGCAGGCCTTTCCATCGTTTAGCGGCTAATATTTTTATGGTTTCTTCGTTGCTTTGCTTTTTTTGCTCGATTAATTCGGAGATACTTCCAAAGCAGGCAAAACCGGCATTTTTTGTGCTGGCGCCGCTGGGTAAAATTCCCCTTTCCAAAACTATAATTTGAGCTTGGGGCTTTAATTTTCGTAATTCTAAAGCAGTAAAAAGGCCCACAATTCCACTTCCGACGATGCAGAAATCATAATCATGAATAAATGACGTTTTTTCCCAATATGAAAAACTCATAAGCGGCGTTTTTTGTTATAATGTCGTAATTTAACCCTTTTTTGTCATACTTTTGTGTATGGCATTTACTTTGAAGTGTAAAAATAAAATATAAAAATATGATCGTATTAATTATTGTAATCATGGCTGCGAGCTGGTATGTGGGATGGAGATTCAAAAGCCGTTTTAATGAGTATTCACAAATCGGGTTGGCCAATGGAATGTCGGGAAAAGAAATTGCCGAACAAATGCTAGCCGACCATCAGATTAATGATGTGAAAGTTATTTCCATAGAAGGGCAATTAACGGACCACTATAATCCAATTGATAAGACCGTGAATTTAAGTCCGGACGTTTATCATGGAAGAAGTGTTGCTTCAGCAGCCGTTGCAGCGCACGAGTGCGGACATGCGGTTCAGCATGCAAAAGCATACTCATGGTTAAAATTCCGTTCGGCGATGGTTCCGGCATTGAGTGTCAGTTCGCGTTATATGCAGTGGATTTTGTTGGGGGGTATATTGTTATTGAATGTATTCCCGGCATTGCTGTTTATCGGAATATTATTGTTTGCCTTAACAACTGTTTTCAGTTTTGTTACCCTGCCGGTAGAGTTCGATGCAAGTAAACGCGCATTGGTATGGCTGGATAATAAAGGAATTACACGCAGTTCGGAAACAGAAACGGCTCGTAAAGCTTTGAATTGGGCAGCATCAACGTATGTTGTCGCAGCAATCTCATCTTTAGCGACACTTTTATATTACATTGCTATATTTATGGGTAGAAGAGACTAAGGTTTATATCAGCAAGGCATGGCGGCGAACTCATGCCTTGAAAACCTGTATTCCTTCTGAATTTATCTTTGCCCAAACCATATAGGGGTGAGATTCGGAATGATAGATTTCTCCATTCCTATCAATCGCAATAGCTCCTGCAAAACCATCAATTGTTTTTAACTCTCCGAACGATTTTTCGAAAGCCCCGGAAATACTAAAACCATCGCTGATGCGGGTTACAATTTTTGAAGCCAAAGCAACACTTACAATATCTTCTCCGACACCCGTACAGGATACTCCGGCAAATTTATTTGCATAATTTCCGGAAGTAGTTGCGGAATCCGAAACACGCCCCGGAATTTCAAAACCCTTACCTCCTGTTGAGGTTGCTGCGGCTATACAACCCGTGCGATCGCGTGCTACACAACCAACCGTACTTGTTTTTAAGGAAGATAGTTTTTCTGCATATTCTTTACGGCGTTCGGGAATCTCCGGGCTGAAAAAAGGAATGCCCCTTTTCTCTGCATACAGATTGGCCTCTTCCGATGCCAATACCCGGTCTTCTTCCTGCATTAACTGTGATGCAAGTTGTATCGGATTTTGAATGTTTTGAATATTGATGACACCTGAGAATTTTGCACTTTGCCCATCCATTAAGGAAGCACTTAAGCGAATCTTTCCATCACTTTGAATCTGAGACCCGAGTCCGGCATTAAAAAGTTTATCATCCTCAAGCATACTTACCGCATATACCACCGTTTCTGTCGCTGTATGTCTTGCTAAATAAGCATAAGCTTTTTCTGCAATATTTTTTAAAGACTCCTGCTTTGCTTTTTTTATTTCAGCCGCTGTTGAAGATTCACTGATGAATCCCCCATGTATTATTAATTCCATGTCAGAATAGAATAGCTTTAACTGTCAATCTTTGCATAACGCTCGTTATCCGATTTATGATTTTTATAGATATACATCTGATGTGTATTCAGATCATAGGTATCATACATAGACATAACATGAACAATTAAATTATTGATAGAGACGGGATGTCCGATAGCCACATCGGTAATATTGGTATCTTTGATATGATGGCCATCGACTAAAATTACCAATCCCGAACCGATCGCTTCCATTTGTGAACCCTGTGTAATTAACAATCCCGTATCTTCTCCCAATCCGATTCCTATTACCATCGGGTTTCCGACTACAGCCTGAAACAAGCGACCCATTCTTCCACGATGTACAAAATGAGTATCAATAATCGCTTCGGAAATTAATCCTAACCCACTTGTAATTTTTACTTCTCCTTTTAATAAGGCTTCGCTGGATGAGCCTTGGTAGATCATGGTATTTGAGCAAGCGGCAGCACCGGCAGAAGTCCCTGCAATCAGAAAATCTTCTTCACGATACTTTTTTAATAATGTAGTATGAAAAGCAGTACCACCCAGCAAAGATGTTAAACGTAATTGATCCCCGCCTGTAAACATAATAATGTTTGCGCGGTTTAAGCGATCTACATATAATGCATCGTTTGCTTCTTCCCGTTCGGTGATGTTTATTACCCCTACATCTTCTGCGCCCAAAAAGGAAAAGGCTTTAATATATTCTTCGCCTACAGCCTTAGGAATTTGAGATGCTGTAGTCATAATTTCAATACGCGATTTTTCTTTTAAAGAAGATTCCGTCAATATGCGCTTCAGTATTCCTCTTTCAAAAAAATTAAGATTTTTTTCGACATCCTTATCGTAGTTTTTTTCCGTAAAACTACCGGTATCTACTGCCCCCCCAATGATGATTAATTTTCCCTTGGGTATCATATTTTAGTAATTTAGAATCAATAAATCAATTGTTAAAAATCAATTATAGGTAAAAATAATAAGAATCGCTTAAGGATTATTTAAAATTACTTAAGATATTCGTTAGGATATATTTTATCATATTTCCTATATTACCATACGTAATTTAAAAACTAATCTAAATGAAAATATTAAGCATACAAGCATTAAGGGGCCCGAATATCTGGAGCGTTAACAGAAAAAAGTTAATTCAGATGCGTCTCGATTTAGAGGAAATGGAACAAAGGCCGACCGATAAAATCGATGGATTTTTAGAACGGTTGGAACAGATGTTCCCGAGTATGTACGAGCACCGTTGTTCGGAAGGCATCCCCGGAGGTTTCTTTATACGGGTAAAAAAAGGTACCTGGATGGGTCATGTGATCGAACATATTGCCCTGGAAATACAGACCCTGGCAGGGATGGAAACCGGCTTTGGCAGGACACGCGAAACAAAAACCCCCGGAATTTATAATGTAGTATTTTCCTATGCCGAAGAGAAAGTAGGATTATTTGCCGCTGAATCGGCAGTGCGTATTGCGGAAGCACTGATATATGCACAAGAATACGATTTGGCATACGACATACAACGAATGAGGGAGATTC
Source organism: uncultured Sphingobacteriaceae bacterium (assembly GCA_964454645.1). GTDB lineage: Bacteria > Bacteroidota > Bacteroidia > Sphingobacteriales > Sphingobacteriaceae > CAYVTM01. The sequence goes on from CAYVTM010000010.1 coordinate 51,692, forward strand.
GGGAAGAAGTCCGACTGGGTCCCAGTACCGGATCTATTGTGGACGAAGCCGTTGCAAGGGATATTCCCTGGATCCGCCTGGGAAAAAATTCCCTCGTACAGTTGGGCTATGGAAAAAATCAGGTACGCTTTCAGGCAACCATTACCGATAAAACCAGTAACATCGCAGTAGATATCGCCTGCAACAAAGAAGAAACCAAACGTATGCTATACGAAGCGGCAATTCCTGTTGCTAAAGGAGATATTTGTATAGATGAAGAAGATCTGGAACGGACCATTAATCGTATCGGATTTCCGATAGTGATTAAACCGCTCGACGGGAACCATGGTAAAGGGGCATCCATCAATGTAAATACGATGCAGGAAGCCATCGAAGGATTACATCATGCTAAAAAATATTCACGCAAAGTTATCGTCGAACGGTTTATAAAAGGTTTCGACTTTCGTGTATTGGTTATCGATAATAGAGTCGTGGCAGCAGCGCAACGGGTACCGGCACATATTACAGGAGATGGGAAGCATACGATTGCCGGGCTGATTGATATCGAAAACAAAGACCCTCGCCGGGGCTATGGCCATGAAAATGTTTTAACCGAAATTTCAATCGACAGAGATACACTCGATCTGCTGGAGAAAATGAACTATACTTTAGATACTGTTCCGGAAAAAGATGAAACAGTTTATTTAAAATCTACCGCTAACCTCAGTACCGGCGGTACATCCATCGATGTTACCGACATGATGCACCCCGAAAATATTTTCCTTGCGGAACGTATCTCGCGAATTATCGGATTGGATATTTGCGGTATCGATATCATGGCATCGAACCTGACACAATCTTTAAAAGAAAACGGGGGTGTCGTATTGGAAGTAAATGCAGCGCCGGGGTTTCGTATGCATCTGGCTCCTTCCGAAGGGTTGCCGCGTAACGTTGCGTCGCCTGTGATAGATATGTTGTATCCTCCGGGTAAAGCCTCACGTATTCCGATTATCGCTATTACGGGAACTAATGGTAAAACCACTACCACCCGGTTGATCGCTCACATTGTTAAAAACATGGGTTATCATGTAGGTTTTACTACTTCGGATGGGATTTATGTGCGAAATCACATGCTCGAAAAAGGAGATACTACCGGACCGGTCAGCGCAGAATTTATTTTGAAAGATCCTACCGTGGAGTTCGCGGTTCTGGAAACAGCCCGTGGCGGGATATTGCGTGCTGGACTGGGTTTCAGCCGATGCGATATTGGCGTAATTACCAATATACAGGAAGATCATCTGGGCCTGAACGATATAGAAACACTCGATGATTTAGCTCGTGTAAAATCGGTTGTGGTGCGAAGCATTAAAAAAGATGGCTATGCAATTTTAAATGCCGAAGACGAATATTGTGTTAAAATTGCAGGTACACTCGATTGTAATGTTGCTTATTTCTGTATGGATGAAAATCATCCTGTGATTCGCAAACACTCTAAAACAGGAGGTATTTCAGCCATATATGAAAACGGATTTATAACGATAAAAAAGGGCGACTGGAAAATTCGTGTAGAAAAAGTGACCATGATTCCGCTTACCATGGGCGGCAAAGCAAGATTTATGATTGCAAATGTTTTGGCTGCAACTTTGGCGGGTTATTTATCGGGATTCAGAACCGAAGATATGCGCCTCTCGCTTGAAACATTTATTCCGTCTGCTGCGTTAACTCCGGGCCGTATGAACATCTTTAATTTTAAAGATTTTAAAGTGATGATCGATTTTGCTCATAATCCCGCCGGATACCGTGGAATAGAGGCCTTTTTAGAACAGATAGATTCTTCCTATAAAATCGGGATAATTGCAGGTGTAGGTGATCGTCGTGACCAGGATATTATTGAATGCGGAGCTATCGCAGCACGTATGTTCGATCATATCATCATCCGCCAGGAAAAACATTTGCGCGGAAGAACGGAAGAAGAGCTGATTGGTTTGGTATTGGATGGGATAAAATCGGTAGATAAAAACGTTACTTACGAAATTGTTCCTAAAGAAATTGAGGCTATCAAACATGCGATCTCCATTGCAAAACCCGGAACATTCATCACCGCATTAAGCGATGTTATTACCAATGCCATCGATATTGTACAACAATATTTAGATAAAGAGTCGGGAATGTAAGTGTAAATAAAAGGAGTAATTACTTAAAAACAAATGTATCTGATTTTAGAAAAAATATTTTGATAAAGTATCTAAAAATGTCAAAATCCTGATCATTAATCGGGGAAAAGATTCGGGAACTGTAGCAGTGTCTTTTTAATAAGCGGGATTTTCTTTCTGCTCAGAAACCAAGACCATACAGGCATAGTACGAACAGGGAAATGGTTCGTGTATAGATAGCCTATTTTTCCTATCTTTGCCATCCAAATAAACTCCAAATACATGTTCGATAATTTAAGTGATAAACTGGACAAAGCCTTTAAGGTATTAAAGGGGCAGGGAAAAATTACTGAAATAAACGTTGCCGAAACGGTCAAAGAAATTCGGAAAGCATTGCTCGATGCCGACGTAAACTATAAGATTGCAAAAGAGTTTACTGACAGAGTGAAGGAAAAAGCGCTCGGTCAGAATGTACTTACTTCGGTTTCTCCGGGACAACTCCTTACAAAAATCGTTAACGACGAATTAACGGCTTTAATGGGTGGAGAAAAGACCGATATGAACCTGAAAGGGAATCCCTCAATTATTTTAATCGCAGGTTTACAGGGTTCCGGAAAAACAACTTTCACGGGAAAACTGGCCAACTATTTAAAATCGAAAGGAAAATCCCCCTTATTGGTTGCCGCCGATGTGTATCGTCCGGCAGCGATCGATCAGCTGAAAATATTAGCCGAACAGATCGGCGTTTCGGTTTATACCGATTACGAATCGAAAAATCCGGTAGCCATAGCCGAGTCGGCTGTTTCGCAGGCAAAACGCGATAAAAAAGATGTAGTAATCATTGATACGGCGGGTCGTTTAGCGGTGGATGAAGAGATGATGGACGAGATTTCGCGTGTAAAACAAGCAACGGATCCGCATGAAATATTGTTTGTTGTGGATGCGATGACCGGTCAGGATGCGGTTAATACGGCAAAAGCCTTTAACGACCGCCTGGATTTTGACGGGGTGGTATTAACAAAGCTGGATGGCGATACACGGGGTGGTGCGGCTCTTTCCATTAAGTCGGTAGTAAACAAACCCATTAAGTTTATCGGTACCGGTGAGAAACCGGAGGCAATCGATGTATTTTATCCCGACCGTATGGCCTCCCGTATTTTGGGAATGGGCGATGTGGTTTCCCTGGTAGAGCGGGCTCAACAACAGTTCGATGAAGCCGAAGCTGCAAAAATCCAAAAGAAAATACGTAAGAATCAATTCGATTTTAATGATTTCCTGAATCAGTTGCAGCAGATCAAAAAGATGGGAAACCTGAAAGATCTGATGGGAATGATACCGGGAATGGGTAAAATGATGAAAGATATAGACGTGAGTGATGATGCTTTTAAAGGCATTGAGGCCATAATTCAGTCGATGACCCAGGCAGAACGGGAAGCTCCGGAAATAATTAACGGAAACCGAAGAAAGCGGATTGCCAAAGGAAGTGGCACAAGTATTGAAGAGGTAAACAAACTTTTGAAACAGTTTGAAGATATGAAAAAGATGATGAAGATGTTTTCGGGGGGCAATAACCCCTTAAAAATGATGAAAAATATGCCCCGGATACCCGGAAAATAACAACCGGCTGTACTTTTTTAATGAAAAATACTTGTTACAATCGAAACTGTAGATAAAAATTGTTAATTTGCATTTTATATAAATAAAAATTTTATGAAGAAAAAACTCTACTTATTGATTGCTGCTTCAGCAATCCTCGGGACTGCACAGGCTCAGGAGATGCCTGCTGCTAAATACCCGACAAAAGCACAATCTGTTGTTCCAATAATCGGCAGCAACGCAGCTTTAAAACAAGTTGGCGAAAAACATGCGGTGAAAATGAATCCTGTAAGCCTTTCGGTAAAAGGATCTAAATCTCAAAGTGCTGTTACAACAGATACTTTGGACAGCCACTTTGTTGGTACGCCGACACTTTATCTGTCCGATAATAGTGGTTATGTATCAGGTCATAATGGATATGGAGACTTATCTAAATTACAAAAATTTGATGCAGCCTATGGTGTTTCGGCAGCAGGAAAAATCACAAAAGTTTTGTTTGCTTTCGCTGTAAAAAAAGGAAACCCGGCAAGTACAATTAATGTAAAAATATGGAATGATGTAGCCGGTGCTCCCGGTTCTGTAATCGGTTCGGTTACGATTCCCTATTCGCAAATCGATTCTTCCGGATTAACCACTGCAGAGTTTTTAACTCCGATTGACATTCCTGCCAATAAAACATTTTATGCGGGTTTTACACTAAGTTATACTCCAAACGATACACTTGGATTAATAACAACCCGTGACGGAGATTTTCCGGATGCTATTACTCATACTTGGGAAGAATGGGGAGACAATTCGTTTGCTAGCATTGGTGATCCTCTTAACGGATGGGGCCTGGATATAGCATTAGCGGTATTCCCGGTTGTTGAGCTCGAGGGTACTACCGGAGGTAACTCTGATAATGTATATTATTACGAAAACTTCGATTCCGGAATGCCTTCGGATTATGCGATTATCGATGTTGATGGTAAGACGGTTAATGTAGCTATTGCAGCATTGTTCCCCAATGCATGGAATATAGGAGTTGCCGACGGCAGCCCAAGTTCTGATTCATCGCTGTTAAGCACTTCTTGGTACACTCCGGCAGGAGCGTCTGATGACTGGTTTATTACAAGTGCAATCATTATTCCGGACACGGCTAATAGTGTTTTCTTATCTTGGGAAGGTGAAGCAATTGACCCTGATTACCCGGATGGATACGAAGTATATATCTCTAGCACTACACAGGATGTAGCGGGTTGCATGGCAAACCCTGCAATATTTGCAATCGCTGCTGAAGTGGATGCACCTACTTTAAGAAAAGTAGATATCTCTTCTTTTATCGGCGATACCATATACATTGGTTTCAGAAATAATTCTACCGACCAGTTTATTTTATCAATTGATGAAATTAAGGTATATCAACCATCACCTTATGATATTACTATGAATGCAGCTATCTTAGATTCAGCTGATTTTGTTCAATATACAAGAATCCCTACTTCACAAACAGGGGGAAGTAAAACGTACCCGGTACGTGTAACACTTGGAAATGAAGGTGCATTAGCTCCCACATCTGTTGATGTTTATGTAGCTATTAATGATGGCGCAAACGTTGTTTATGCAGATACTTTAATCTTAACAACAAGTATTCCGGCTGGTGGTGCAATTGCAACATTTACAATGCCTACAAGATTTGCTTTGCCTGCAGGGGTAGGAACCCATAATTTAACTTTAAATGCTGAAGTAGTTTTAACAGCTGAGAGTGATGGGGATGCATCGAACAACTCGGTTAATCTTCCGCTAGCTTCGGTAACAATTACAGATACAGTGTATGCCAGAGATAACCATGCAACAGGCAATACCAGTTTATCTATAGGTGGAGGACTTACCGGTTACCTGGGTATGGTTTACGATATTCACGAAGCAGATACATTGTCGGCTGTAACAGTAGTATTAAGAAATGCAAATCCAATGTCAAACAGAAAAGTTAGAGTTGCAATTTTTGAAGCTCCTAATGGAACACCGGATGCATTTGAAATTGCTAATTCTACTACTTATACTTTACCCGATGCAGGTACATATACATTACCGATAAGTGGTGGTGTTGGATTAGCTCCGGGTAAATATGTGGTTGCTGTTAATGAAGTGGATAGTTCGGTTACAGTAGGTACAACAACAGCGGTATTTACTCCGGGTACGGTTTGGGTAAAATCTCCGGGTATCGCGGGTGGTACATGGAATCTTGCAGAATCTTTCGGTGCCAGCTTTGCACGTACATTCTATATCAGACCCATTTTCGGAAATACGGTAATTGTAGGTGTTAAAAATGATAAAGTATTGAACGCAGACGTTAATCTTTATCCGAATCCTTCAACAGGAAGCATGACTCTTACTATCCAAAACCCTGATGCCAATGCTTCATTCCAGTTAACAATTACCGATATGTTAGGTAAAGTTGTTAAAACAATGACTGCTACTGAAGGCGCTAACTTTATTGACCTTACAAATGAGGTTAATGGAATGTATTTAATTAAAGTACAATCTGGCGACCGTATGGTTACTAAGAAAGTCATTATCAATAAATAATAGTATTGATTTTGATTAAAAATACTAAAAAGGGGCTTTAAAGCCCCTTTTTTATTTATTACCCCTCCTCGGTAAGCAATGTAAATCAGTTGTTTGAAAATAAAAATAATTGTTGCATCTTTGCCCTCCCGCAGTTGGATACTACCGGGAATTATTATTTATTAATAAAAAAAACAAACATGCCAGCAAAAATCAGATTACAAAGACAGGGTAAAAAAGGAAAACCTTATTACCAAATTATCGTGGCGGATTCACGTGCTCCAAGAGATGGTAAATTTATTGAAAGACTGGGTTCTTATAATCCAAACACCAATCCAGCTACTATCGAGTTGAACACAGAGAAAGCCGTTGATTGGTTAAACAAAGGTGCTCAACCTACCGATACAGCAAGAGCAATCCTTTCTTACAAAGGTGTTCTTTACAAAAAACACTTAGATGTAGGAGTTAAAAAAGGCGCTTTAACGCAAGAACAAGCAGATGCTAAATTTGCAGCCTGGTTAAGCGAGAAAGAAGAAAAGATCAACGCTAAAAAATCGGGACTAACTTTATCAAAAGAAGAGAAAACAAAAGCTCGTTTTGCTGCGGAAGCAAAACTGAAAGAGGAAAAAGCAAAAGCTGTCGCTGCTAAAAATACTCCGGTAGCGGAAGAAACTTCTGCCGAAGAAGTAGTAGCAACAGAGGAAACTCCTGTAGTTGAGGAAACACCTGCTGCTGCTGAAGAAACTCCTGCAAATGATGCTCCCGAGGAAACACCTGCTGCTGAATAAGTAGAATTCTTAACCCAATTATAAGGGAACAGAATGAAACAACAGGAGCTCATAACGATTGGTTATCTTACGAAAACAAAAGGATTAAAAGGAGAATTACAACTCTTCTTTCAAATAGATAATCCTGAAGCATATTCAAAATTGGAATCGGTCTTTATTGATATCAATAATAAACCGGTTCCTTTTTTTATTGAGAAAATTTCGATTCGAAAAAATGTTGCCTATATTTATTTTGAGGGCATCGACCACATAGACAAAGCACAAACGCTCCTGAAAAAACCGGTAAGTGTAAGCATATCCCAGGCTCCCAAAGTATCTAAAGAATTTAAACCCTCCGATTTAAAAGGCTTTCTGGTGATTGATGAGAACATAGGCGAATTAGGCCCGGTTAAAGAGGTGTTGAGTATGCCTCAGCAAACGCTTATCTCTTTAGATTATCAGGATAAGGAAATACTCTTCCCTTATAACGAACACTTCACACGTAAGCTCGATAAAAAAAACCGCAAACTTTTAGTAGCTCTGCCCGATGGTTTGATAGATCTATACCTGGAATAATTGCAGAGCAATGCAACAGCTTTCTTTTTTTATCGTCTTCAGAATATGAGATATCTTATTCTGTTCTTTACGATCTTCTTTATATTTTTTTCGCCGGATAGCATTGCCCAAACATATACCGTTAAAGGAGCTGTTTTTTCTAAAGCAGATAACACCTCTATTCCTTATGCAACAATTGCACATAAATCTACGGGTATCGGGATTCTCGCAAATGAGAACGGAACATTCAGAATCAATAATGTGCATATTCCGGGTGATACACTGCTCATTTCCGCTATCGGTTACCGAAATATAGAATGGGTAGCTAATTTGAGCGATACTAATCTTATGCAGTACATTTATCTGCAAGCCCTGATATATCATTTACAAACAGCAGAAATAAAGGGAATCAGATCGCCGGAACAATTACGTCAAGCGATACTGAATATGAAATTAGCCAAAGAACCACCTAAATTACAGGGTGTAAAGCAATACAAAGGATCTTTGCACCCGCAGGCACCAACAGTAATGAGCCCCATCTCCCTTATTTATAATTCGAAGATGGCACGCAAACACCGGGCTAAGAAATGGAGTACACAGATTACTATGCCGGAATAATTGATTTTTATAGCTTTGCAATATGCATATCGATATCGTAACCGTTTTACCCCAATTACTCGAAAGCCCGTTAGGGCACTCTATTGTACAACGTGCAAAAAATAAAGCATTGGTTGAAATAGAAGTTCATAATCTTCGGGATTATAGTACGAATAAGCACAAGGCTGTCGATGATTATCAGTACGGAGGCGGCTCGGGAATGGTAATGATGATCGAGCCCTTTGTCAATTGTCTGGAAGTCCTGAAAGCAGAACGAAGCTATGATGAGATCATTTTTATGAGTCCGGATGGAGAGACCCTGAATCAAAAGACCGCCAACGAATTATCCTTAAAAAATAACCTGTTAATTTTATGCGGGCATTATAAAGGTATTGACCAGCGTATCCGCGATCATTTTGTAACTCGTGAAATATCTATTGGTGATTATGTATTGAGTGGAGGTGAGTTGGCGGCAGCGGTTCTGACAGATGCTGTGGTGCGTTTAATTCCCGGAGTATTGTCTGATGAGACCTCGGCATTAAGTGATTCTTTCCAGGATGGATTATTAAGTGCTCCTGTTTATACCCGGCCGGCAGAGTTCAGAGGGATGAAAGTGCCCGATATTTTATTGAGCGGAAACACCCCCGAAATCGACAAATGGCGTTTTGACCGGGCGATGGAGCATACGAAACAACGACGCCCCGACCTGCTGGATGAAGATTAGAAGCCCTTATTTGACATCGATTTTTCAATATTTATTTTTTTGTTGAAAAAAAATCCCTATACTTGCAGTCCGATTTTTACGGGCTAAAAATCGTCTAAAAGGCTTAATACAATGGACTTAGTAAAATTTGTAAACGAACAAAATCCAAAAAATGAACTTCCTGATTTTAAATCGGGTGATACGATTACCGTACACTATAAAATCAGAGAGGGAAATAAAGAAAGGATTCAGCAGTATCAGGGAGTAGTGATTCAAAGAGCCGGATCCGGTTCGAATCAAACATTTACTGTAAGAAAAGTATCTAACAGTATCGGTGTTGAGCGTATCTTTCCTGTAAACTCTCCAAATATCGAGAAGGTTGAAGTGAACACACGCGGTGTGGTAAGAAGAGCTAAATTATTTTATTTACGCGGACTTACCGGTAAAAAAGCGAGAATCAAAGAAAAAAGATTCTAGTACTTATTTCTGTAAAAGATAAAGATATTGAACCCCGATCGACGATTGGGGTTTTTTATTTTAAAAAAATTATCAACTTTGGAACACAACAATTTGATTAAAAGTACATGAAAGAATTACTGAAAAAATACGAAGAGAAAAGACCCGAAATTGTTTTTGAATGGAAGGATGCAGAAACAGAAGCAGAAGGTTGGGTAGTGATTAATTCCTTAAGAGGAGGAGCCGCCGGAGGCGGAACACGCATGCGCAAGGGGCTGGATAAACGTGAAGTAGAATCCCTGGCAAAAACAATGGAAGTTAAGTTTACCGTTTCGGGCCCTGTAATAGGAGGCGCTAAATCCGGTATAAACTTCGATCCGGCAGATCCGCGTAAAAGAGGTGTTTTGGAACGTTGGTTTAAAGCAGTCATTCCTTTGCTAAAAAATTATTACGGAACGGGTGGTGACCTGAATGTGGATGAAGTACACGAAGTGATTCCGGCTACTGAAGCTTGTGGATTATGGCATCCTCAGGAAGGAGTTATCAATGGCCATTTCAAAGCACATGAAAACGAGAAGATTCAACAAATCGGCCAACTGCGATATGGTGTGTCGAAAGTCCTGGAAGATGAAAGATACTCCCCTTCCATCGATCGGAAATACTTAGTTGCCGATATGATTACGGGATACGGTGTTTCCGAATCTCTTCGACATTATTACGATATATATGGGGGATCCCTTGTAGGGAAGCGTGCCATTGTTCAGGGCTGGGGGAATGTTGGAGCTGCAGCTGCTTTTTATCTGGCTCAAGCCGGAGCAAAAATAGTAGGAATTATCGACCGCGATGGCGGACTTATTAATAATAATGGTTATAGTTTTGAAGAAATCAGAACTTTGTTCCTTGCCCGTGAAAAAAATACTTTAGTATCGAAAGATTTAATTCCTTCGGAAGAATTGAACAAGAAAATATGGAATATTCCCGCAGAAATTTTTGTTCCTGCAGCAGCATCCCGTCTGTTGAAAAAAGAGCAGGTAGAAAAAATGATTGCTTCGGGTTTAGAGGTGATTGCTTGCGGCGCTAATGTACCCTTTGCCGATCCGGAAATCTTCTTTGGTCCGACCGGAGAATTTGCCGATCAATCCATAAGTGTAATTCCCGACTTCATTGCGAACTGTGGTATGGCTCGTGTGTTCGCCTATCTGATGCAAAAAGGAGTTTTGATGAGTGATGAAGCAATCTTTTCAGATGCTTCTCATACCATAAAAATTGCGTTAGTGAAATCGCATGCTAAAAACAGCTCTAAAAAACATATTGCAAGAACCTCGTTCGAAATAGCACTTAATCAATTGGTATGATGTTAAGCTTCGATACTTTTTTGGAACAAACGGTCTTAGGGAATAAAGTCGAAAACCTGTTGTGGTTCTTCGGTATCCTGATCATTGGACTGCCCTTTCTTCGCCAGGTTTCCAAAATATTTAACCGTTTATTTTATAGATTGTTCAAACGCTTTTCGGCAGAGATCAGAGCAGAAAAATTTATAGAATTACTGCTGAGGCCGGTGCAGTCCTTATTATTAATTCTGCTTCTGTATATAGCGATCAATCGCCTGGATTACCCTTTACATGAAGTTTTTTTTAAACGGAAAGATATCGAAGTCCATTACATCGATATTATAGATAAGCTTTTCTTATTCTCCTTTCTCCTGATCTTCTTTTGGGTATTAACACGAATAGTGGATTACATTTCATTGGTTTTAGCTTACAAAGCGAGCCTCACCGAATCTAAATCCGACGACCAGCTGGTTCCTTTTGTAAAAGAGTTGGCAAAAATAATCGTTGGCATAGCAGGTTTGTTTGTGTTACTGGGTTTGGTCTTTGAAGTAAATGTGCTTACCTTAATTACCGGCCTGGGCATCGGAGGAGTTGCCATTGCTTTAGCTGCAAAACAAAGTCTCGAAGACTTATTGGCTTCGTTTGTTATTTTCTTCGACAAGCCTTTTGTTGTAGGGGATTTAATCCGTATTGACAATATTGAAGGAACCGTAGAAAAGGTAGGATTCAGGAGCTCGCATATCAAGACGGGAGACAAAAGCGTTATCAGCATTCCTAACCGTAAAATGATTGACAGCTATTTGGAGAACCTGACCTTGCGTGATTTCCGAAGAGAAAAGTTTAGCTTGGGATTAACGTACGATACTTCGCCGGAAACACTTCGTACAATAATCGGAGAGATCAATCAAATGATCAGTTCTCAAAAACATTGTAAGCCCGATGGCCCGGTTATTTTTAAAGAATTCGGTGATTCCGCATTAATTTTACGATTACAGTATTATATCGATATGATGGACCACAATGCTTATTTAAAAGTGAAAGAGGAAGTGAATTTTAAGATCCTGGATATTGTCTATAAAAACGGAGCATCCCTGGCATTCCCTACACGTACGATTATTCATAGTTATGCAGACAGCCCCAAAACCGGCCCGGAAACAAAACATTGATTTAGGTATGATAATTGTTGCGCAAGAACTCAAACTAAACAAAAATTAAATGAATAAAAAACTACTTATCGGACTCCTATTAGTTTTGGGTATCATCCTGAACGATAGCATGAATAATCCTGTCGCATCAAACATTACCGGAGCACCCGCCGGCAGAACAGGATCTCCGGGAGATAATAATATGACTTGCGCCATCTCCGGATGTCATAACAGTTTCCCGCTTCAGTTTCGCGGGAATTTAATAAGCAGCAATATACCTGAGGAAGGATATACTCCGGGTGAGACTTATACGGTTACCGCAAGCATTGTATCTCCAGACAGAAACCGTTTTGGTTTCCAGGTTTCTCCTCAAAATGCAGATGGAACGAAATTAGGTACAATGATAATAACCGATGCAGCAAGCATGCAATTGTTAAGCTCCGGAAAATATATTACCCATAAAAGTGGTGTTGGCGTGACCGGAACGGGAGGAAAAACATGGTCCTTCGACTGGACAGCGCCGGCAACGGGCACCGGTGATGTTACCTTCTATGGAGCATTTAATATTGCTAATGCGAACGGTAATACATTGGGAGATACGATTGTCAGAACAGAATTTGTAGTGACAGAAAAACAAGAAACAAATTCAGTTATTTCAAAGCACTATAATCCGGAAATAAAAGCGTACCCCAACCCATTCGACCGGGAAACAATAGTTGAATTTGGAAAGACACTTTACAATGCACAATTAGAGGTGTATGATATGCGGGGTAAATTATTGAAAAGTTATACAGGTATTTATGCCGGCAGCTTTACGCTTACTAAAGATGATCTTTCACCGGGATTATATCTTGTGAAAGTAAGTACGAACAGTGAGCTGATGAATGCACGGGTTATTGTAAAATGATCCGAAACAGGCATTACGAAAAAAGCGCTTCAAATTTCGAAGCGCTTTTTTGTTTGAAAAAACTAATAAATCAAACGAAAATTAATTTGCAGTTTTTTTGGTTTTAGTTTCCGATTTTTTAGCTGCATCTAAAGATGCTTTTTTTGCACTGCCTTCTTTTGAGCAACAAGCTTTTTTGTCTTTAGCGCTTGTTGAAGATGCAGCAGGCGCAGCTGCTGATAAGCTTGCGGTTTTAGCAGTTTCTTTTTTGCAACAAGCTTTTTTTCCTTTTTCATCACCATGTGCCATTGCAACGAAAGAACATGCAATAACAAAAGCGAACATTAAAATTGATTTTTTCATATTGGTTAAAATTATATGTCTGTGTAAAAAACTAAACGTAAAGTTAAGGATTATATTTTAGTAGTCAATAATTTATGAAAAAGATGCAAGAGTGGTTTTTCCACCTTTTACATTCTGATTGAGACCAACCTCAATTTTTGTGCCTAAGGGTAAAAATACATCTACTCTCGAGCCAAACTTAATAAACCCGAATTCTCTGCCCTGAACTACCGGATCGCCCTCTTTTACATAATAGCAGATTCTTCTTGCCAAAGCGCCTGCAATTTGTCTGAACAATATTTCTGCACCGTTACCCGCATGTTTTACGACGATTGTCGTGCGCTCATTTTCTGTAGATGATTTGGGATGCCAGGCAACCAAATATAAACCCGGATGATATTTAACGTATTTTACTATACCCGAAACCGGATTCCGGTTTACATGCACATTGACAGGGGACATAAATATAGAAACCTGAATGCGTTTATCTTTAAAATATTCGGTCTCTTCTACTTCTTCAATCACTACTACTTTTCCATCGGCGGGAGCAAGAATATGTTGCTCGTTAATGGGCGTATGCACATGCGGATTACGAAAAAACTGTAGAATGATAACTAAAATAAAAACGGAAAGAGAGTAACCCAACATACGAACCCAGCTGATATCTGATGCAAAATAATGGGTTAAAAAATTTATCAGCGCACAAACTGCTATACTCAGTAAAATAGAAACGTAACCTTCTCTGTGAATCATGTCGAATTAATTTAAAATTAAAAACCTCCGCGAAGCTTTTGAGTCATCGCTACTTTTTCTATAGCTACAATATATGCAGCAATGCGCATACTCGTATTATATTTAACCGATGTTTGATAAACATTTTCAAAAGCTTCTTTCATGGTACGGTCGGCACGACGATTTACGCGCTCTTCTGTCCAGTAATAACCTAAGCGGTTTTGTACCCATTCGAAATAGGAAACAGTAACACCGCCCGCATTTGCTAAAATATCGGGGACCACCATAATCCCTTTTTCGTCCAAGATATCGTCGGCATTTGCCATGGTCGGGCCGTTAGCTCCTTCAACAATTAGTTTGGCGCGAATCTTATGTGCATTATGTATTCCGATCTGATCCTGCAATGCGGCAGGAACTAAAATATCTACATCTAAAGTTAATAATTCTTCGTTGCTTATTTTTTCTGCTTTATTATATCCTTCGAGCTGACGACTGTTTGCTTCCGAATAGTCCAGGGCTTCGTTAATATCTATTCCGTCTGCATTATAATAAGCTCCGCTGATATCCGATATCGCAACAATTTTTATTCCCTGCAATGCCAGTAACTTGGCTGAAGTTGACCCCACGTTTCCGAACCCCTGAATTGCTGCACTGGCTGTTTGCGGATTAATTTTTAGTTTATTTAAAGCCGAACGGGTAGCAACCATTACTCCGCGGCCGGTAGCTTCTGTACGGCCTTTAGATCCTCCCAATACCAGAGGTTTCCCGGTAACTACTGCCGGACTCGAATACCCTTTGATTTTCGAATACTCATCCATCAGCCAGGCCATTTCTTGCTGACCCGTACCCATATCCGGAGCCGGGATATCCTTTTCGGGACCAAATACATCCGACATGGCCGAAGTATAGGCTCGTGTTAAACGCTCTAATTCGCCTTTCGACATTTTTCGTGGATTACATTTTATGCCTCCTTTGGCACCCCCGAATGGAATATTTACAACCGCCGACTTCCAGGTCATCCAGGCGGCTAATGCTTTTACTTCATCCAAATCTACATCCATCGCATAGCGGATACCGCCTTTACCCGGACCTAAATTAACATTATGTACAACTCTGAAACCTTCGAAAACACGTATGCGCCCATCATCCATAGTTACCGGCAAATTTACAATTACCTGTTTGGCAGGAGATTTTAACATATTATAAGCGTCTTCATCCAGACCGATCATCTTTGCTGCAATATCAAACCGGGACATCATCGATTCGAAAGGATTAACGGGTACAGGTGTCATAACACGTTGGCTTATGCTCATTCTTAAATTTTAAAAATTCCGCTAATCTATAAAAAAAGAAGCAGATAGAAATATACAACAGGTGCCGCTAATAATAATCCGTCGAACCGGTCCATAATACCTCCGTGCCCGGGTAATAAATTTCCGGAATCTTTTACGGATACACTTCGCTTGAACATCGATTCTATTAAATCTCCATAAGTTCCGAAAACAACTACCCATACGGAAAGTATCAGCCAATGTCCCACAGATAGAACGGAAAAATAAACAGACAGGATATAGGCACATACTAAGCTTAAAATCAAACCTCCGAAAAACCCTTCCCATGATTTCTTGGGAGATATACGTTCAAATAACCGGTTCTTTCCAAAGGATACACCAATTAAATATGCTCCCGAATCATTGGCCCATAACAGAAAAATAACACCCAGGGGAATGCTGTAATTGAATGTTCCATCAGCCATAAAAGCCAGGGAACAAAACAATGCAAGAGGTATGGAACAATAGAGGATGCCCAATATTTTTTTCGAAAGAATATCGAAAGGCTTCTCTTCTTTACGATATAATTCCCGAATGCCCATCAGAACCAATAAAAAAGCAGGTATAGCAATGTATTTCAGCGGGAGAAGATCCGCCTGAATACATACGATATTTAAAAAAAGTAAAACGCCGGTAAGCAAGGGTAATTTATCTTTTTGATTTTGCTCTTCGTTAAAAATAAGCCTGTAAAACTCGTTTAAGCTTAAACCCACGATAAGCCCGAATAAGGCAATGAGTGTATAAGCATTGTAGCTTATCCCCGCTATACAAACGATACCGAAAAACAATGCAGTGATTACCCGTGTAAGGAAGTTGTTCATAATTCGTTTCTGATTATTATCTCAATGGCACGATCGAAATAATCGGGATGAATATACAGTTCTACTTCACCAAAAGATAAATAAGAAGAATCTTTTTTATTTAATTCCACAACATGTATATCGTGGTCTTTTAATACCGAACTCACAATGGCGGCATGATAAGGGCTTTCGGAAGTATATATTTTAATCCAGTCTTTTTCCATAGAATTAAGGAGCAGGTTTTACTTTTTTATTCCAGAAATAAATCAGGATAAAGCTAAGTATAAAGCTAATCAGGATTAAGGGAATACCAAAGTTTTCTTCCCGGTTGATGTCGACAGGAATGTAGCCTTTTTTAAATAAATAATGTGCAATAACAGCAGTAGCGTTGTTAAAAAAATGAGCAAGTATAGGTACGAATAAAGATCCGCTCCATATAAACGAATATCCTAATAAGGCTCCTAAAACCAATCGTGGGACAAAGCCTAAGAACTGCATGTGAAATGCACTGAAAATAACAGCCGATATCCAAACCCCCCAGTGTATGCTTTGTGTTTTTTCGATAATCAGGCGTTGTAAAATTCCTCTGAAAATTAATTCTTCACCAAAAGCAGCTAATACAGCAATGATGAGTATGTTGATAAACAGCCCGCCTAAACTATCTACATTTAAAAAAGCTTCGGTAAGAGCTGTAGCATGGGCTTCACTCGCGCGCATCCATTTGTCTAATCCCGATAAAAAAGAGGGCAGCTGTATGCCTTCATTCCAGGTAATTAAAAAAGCAATAGCGGGAGTAGAAACCAGCATCAACACTATAGCCAGCGAATAGTGTATGCCGGGAGTTCTCTTTAATTGAAAATAAGAAGCTGCATTTCCCTCATAAAAATAGGCATATACATTTGCCGGGATGATAAACATAAAACTTACCTGCATCAGCTGCATAAATTTCAATATGTTTATATGAAGTGGATTACCGCTATTCGAAGAAAATATGCCCGGATCGCTCAGAGGATTCAATCCGAATAAAGGTTTGATGAGCGCAAAGGATAAAACAGATCCGATGATTAACCCGCTCAGCATCAGAAATATTAACACACTAATCTGTCCCCAAAATCCACGGTCTCTTAAATAGCTCATTATTAGGTAATAATTTATTTTTTGTAGCTTTGCAGCTTATAAATTATGGTAAAGATAGGAAATATCAATTTAGGTAAGATGCCTCTTTTACTGGCGCCGATGGAAGATGTCAGTGACCCTCCGTTTCGTTTCGTTTGTAAACAAAACGGGGTGGATATGATGTACACTGAATTTATTTCTTCCGAAGGACTTATTCGCCACGCGGCGAAAAGTAAACAGAAGCTCGATATTTTTGAATATGAACGCCCTATTGGAATACAGATTTTCGGAAGCAATATCGAATCGATGCGTGAAGCAACCGAGATAGCTACAGCGGCTAATCCCGATTTAATAGATATTAATTATGGCTGTCCCGTAAAAAATGTTGCCTGTAAAGGTGCCGGAGCAAGCTTATTACAGGATATCGATAAGATGGTGCAAATGACCGAAGCGGTTGTAAAAGCTACACATTTGCCGGTTACTGTAAAAACGCGATTGGGTTGGGATGATAACACCAAAAATGTGGTTGCCGTTGCAGAACGTTTGCAGGACATCGGTATTCAGGCGCTTACCATTCATGGCCGTACACGCTCTCAGATGTACAAGGGGCATGCCGACTGGGCCCTGATACGCGAAGTGAAAAAAAATCCTCGTATGTCTATTCCTGTTTTCGGGAATGGGGATATAGATTCACCGGAAAAAGCGATGTTGTGGATGAAAGAATACGAAGTGGACGGAATCATGATCGGGCGTGCCTCTATCGGATATCCCTGGATATTCAGAGAAATAAAACACTATTATGAGCATGGCGAAAAGCTTGCACCACCAACACTTTCAGAACGTGTGGAAACCTGCCGCTTACATTTTATAAAATCGATTGAATGGAAAGGAATGAAGACCGGAATTTTTGAAATGCGCCGTCATTATGCGAATTATTTCAAAGGATTGGAGCATAGCAAAGAATACAGAATGCGATTGGTGAGCTCAGAGAATGCAGAAGAAATAAATGCAATTTTAGATGAGATAAAAGTTGCATTTGAAGAAATTCCTGCATAATAGTTTTTTCTGAATAGCATAATAATTTTATATTTACCGTACATCCCAATGAAAAAAGCTATGGTTGCAAAAATTACTGAAGGCGTAAAAGTAACGGTTGAGACAAATTATCAACCGGAATATTCGAATCCGGCAAACGCTCATTTTATGTTTGCATACCGTGTAATTATCGAAAACCTTAGCGATTATACGGTTCAGCTTTTATCGCGTCATTGGGATATTTTCGATTCTAATGGAACACTTCGCGAAGTAGAAGGTGAAGGTGTTGTCGGCATACAGCCTATACTGGATCCCGGACAAACGCACGAATATGTGTCCGGGTGTAATTTAAAAACAGAGATGGGAAAAATGAGTGGTACCTATACGTTCCGACGCATGTCCGATAACAAAAAATTTCCCGTTACTATTCCTGAATTCGAATTAATTTGTCCCTTTAAGATGAATTAATTTAATTCTTTCAGGCGTATATTTTCGAAAGAGCTGCTTAGTCTTAAATGTTCTCCGATTCGGGTAAAAAATTAACCGCAAAGCATATATCCCAATTTTATCTTTTTAAAACGCTTATCTGACGAACACCTCTCCGCGCCCTCTGCGTGATTCATGCCGGGTACACTGTAAGGAATACTTCTCCGCGTACTCCGCGGTTAAAAAAAACCGCAAAGTTCGCAAAGGTTTTTCGCGGAGTACGCAAAGCGCATATTACAAATGTATCTCTTAAAACACTTAGCCCGCAAACACCTCTCCGCGCGCTCTGCGTGATTCATGCCGGGTACACTGTAAGGAATACGTCTCCGCGTCCTCTGCGGTTAAAAAAAACCGCAAAGTGCGCAAAGGTTTTTCGCAGAGTACGCAAAGCGTATATCACAAATATATTTCTTAAAACACTTAGCCGACAAGTACCTCTCCGCGCCCT
>CAYVTM010000011.1:0-51408 GCA_964454645.1 uncultured Sphingobacteriaceae bacterium
ACCGATGAGTTTTTCAAGTGTCGGGCTGTGCGGTCGTCTAACATTGCCTGTAACGTTTTCGGGCTTTGCGTTCGGGCGGGTTTCGGAGCACAAAACTGTCAACCAGCACTGAACTTGAATAGAAGCACAAAGCTCCAAGTTTGCACGTCAGCCCGCCTGACGCAAAACCCGTGTTAGCGGTTCGGCTTTTTGTCTTTCAATTTATTCAGTTTGTTTTTTGTTATCCAAAGTACGTGTCCAGTTGTGTCGGTCAAGTCCTTATATCTTATCAAGTCGGTAATAATTTTACTGTTACTAAATATTGAGGGTCGTATAACAGCAAATTTATAAAACTCGTCTTCGTGTCTGCCTACGTTTACATTGTCAAAATAAATTGTGTCGTTTTGTATATGATAGCTCCCTTTAATTTCTGTTACGCCAAAGCATACATTTCTTTCTCTAAATGTGAAGTCGTCTTTAAGTTTCAGTGTTGTCATACAGTTTGCAGCACCTTCTCTTTCGGCAATAAGTAAGTCTCCACCTTCAAGTTTGTCAAAGTCAATAAGTCCAAATGGTTTGAAAAATGTCAACACTAATACAGTAGTCAATAGTCCAACCACAAAAAGTCTTTGCTTGTCAGTAAACTTCTCCTTTATCACGAGATAAATTTGTCTAAGAAGTGCAATTGCAAGTCCTACATAAACACCAGCCAATAGTATAAATGCAGGAAATGCAAAAAGTCCAAGTTTGCCTTCCCAATAGTATATAGTGTTTACTGTCAGGAAGAAAATGATTGTCGTTATTAGAAGTCCTTTGTTTTTCAATTCGTTGTCTGTTTGGTGTCGTCTTTTAAGCTGACCGCTAACGTTTTGGCGCTTGGCGCAGTGGTGGGTTTCGGAGCACAAAACTGTCAATGCACCACAAAAGTTGATGCGAGGTAGAATGTTCAATTAACCACGTCACCCGCCATTGAGCCAAACGCCTGTTATAGGGCGTTTTTCTTTTATTCATTCGGTTTGTCGTCTTTGGTTACACACACTTTCCAAATTCCAATCATTGCTGGAACATTCCCTGAAGTGTCTTCTTCCTTTATTTCTGTAATGTATTCTAATATTGTTTTTATGTTCTTTGGCATTTGCAATGTATTTTGGTCGTCAACCAAATAATTAGTTTTGAAATTTTCATAGTGCGAAGTATATGCAGATTCTGTCTCTTCGTCTATTTTGATTACCTTTTCTGGCGAGTTCAAGTCAAAACTTAACCATTTGTCAGAAAAAAAACCAGAAGGATTCAGTAAGGTTAATTTAGGTTTGTCTGTCGCTTTCTTTCTTCTACCCCTTTGTCCTGCCTTTTTTTCAATGACACTTCTAAATTCAGAAAGAAAATCTACTGTCTTGCCCGCAACTATTAAATAAGCGTCTATATTATGCTTGTCATTTACAAAGAATAATCGGGCTATGTCATCAAATATTCTTTGTCTTTCGTGAATTTTCATTGTGAATTTACTTGCCAACTTAAATTCAATAACGTAATAAAAATTTCCCTTGTCATCTTTTGAAATCAAATCAACTTCTCTTGTTGTAAAAACAGGATGTGTGTCTTCTAATTTAATATTCTTTAGACTATCGTCTCCGTCTGCAATTAAATATTCAACTAAAGGATATTTTATTGAATCTTCATTCAGCAAGTCGCCTTTCCCAATTATTTGGTGAAAGCGAAACCATAATTCAATTCCTTTTGCGGCTTTAGTAAAGTTCATATTCTTTGGTCTTTAAAGTCCGCTTGCCCCCATTCGTTTTCATTTATACCAATGATGACTAATCTTGACCATATATCAGAAATGTCAGAATCAATAAATGAATTATAGCCTCTTCTGTTAGCAAATTGCACAAGAGCAAAGTCCATTATTGGATTTGGTCTTAAATCAGACCCTTTTGAATAACTCAAAAAAGCCACCTCAATGCTTGTGCTTTTGTGTAGCTTGTATAAATCAAAAGTTCTTCCTTCAACGATAAATTCTGTTTTTTCAAAACCGTCTATTTCTTTCAGTATTACTCTTGTCCAAGGATTATCCATATTGTCGTCAACGAATTCATAAAATTCATTTTCGCCAACATAGGTGGTTACGGCTTTATCAAGGGCTTCAACAGGGTTTTTGTTACCCGAATACATAAAAACAGCAAGAGAAGGTCTGCTGTCCTTTCCGTTGAGTTCAATTCTATTTATTTTTATTCCCACGATTATTCTTTTTTATGTTTGATTGTCGTCTTTTAAAATGCCCTATAACGTTCTCGGGCTTTGCGTTCGGGCGGGTTTCGGAACACAAAACTGTCAATAAGCACTGGACTCGAATAGAAGCTCAAAGCTTCAAGTTTGCACGTCAGCCCGCCTGACGCAAAACCCGTGTTATAGGGCGTTTTTATTCTAATCTTAATATTGGACATTCTTCAAGATTTGCTGTCTGTTTTGATTTATCCGTGTAACGATAAGTAATTTTCGCTCTTTGTTTTCCTTGATATTCTTTGTCCATACCAATATTTATACATAACCAAAAACCATTGTCTTTTTTTAGATATTCCCGACTAAAAAAACTATCTCCTGTCTGAATATCTGGCTCTCCTTCAGGTCCGAGAAAAAACAAGGAAGGTAAATTAGCCTCACCTGTTTCGGTGTGCAATAATTTGCTGTTGTCAAACAATTGAAAATTAAATTTAAGAGACGTTTCATTGATACGTTTAACTGTTAATACATAATTGTTACTGTCCTTACTTGCTTTGAAAATATATTCTTCATTCAAGTTTAGGTCGTCAGGGAAATAAGTTGTGTCATTGCCAATAATAAGAAAGTTGTCAATAAGTTTTATTGGCTCATTGTAGTCGGATAGACCTTCAATAAATGTCTGGTCGTATTGCGATTTATCTTTTATATAAATGTCCTGTTGGTGTTTGTCTGATGAAACAGTTTGAGAAGTGTCAATCGAGTTTTTGTCAACCGCCTTTTCTGTTGTCTGGTTATTACAACTCCCAAGTCCCAAAGCTAATGTCAATATGCAAATTGTCTGTTTCATTGTCGTCTTTTAAAATGCCCTATAACGGTTTCGGGCTTTGCGTTCGGGCGGGTTTAGGAGCACAAAACTGTCTGACAGTACTGAACTTGAATAGAAGCAAAAAGCTTCAAGTTTACACGTCAGCCCGCCTGACGCAAAACCCGTGTTGTGTGCTGGCTTTTTTCTCTTAGCGGTTATAATTTGTAGTCTATCCAACTTCACTAGTATTCGACTGAACGAGTGGTTGAAATCCTCCGTATACCATTCTTTCGGCATCAAAAATCAATCTTTTCGGGTCGGTTAATGGAGCAACTAATTCCGTCATTCTTGAATCAGTTGGAACTTGCTTGTTAGCCCTATCGCGAATCTCTTTGGAAGGGAAAACAACCCATCCAAATACAATTACTTCATCTTCTTTCAATTCCACTAATTCGATGAACGAACGTGTGCCTTCCAATTTTAAATCTTCTCCGACATACTCAAAGTAAGCAAGTGCTCCATATTCTTTCCAAATTTCAGCTACTTTTTCAGCCACACTCTTGTATTCGTTCAGGTAAATTCGTGGAACTGGAAGTACAAATCCGTCTATGTAATTTTCCATACTATCATTTATATTATTCAATTCAGGGTGTTAGTTTTCAGCTTGCACACAACGTTTCGGGGCTTTGCGATGGTGGGGCAATCGAAGCGAAAATCTTCAATTTTGTACAAAAGTTCAACCGAAGAAATACCGTTGAACTTTGCAGTTTCGCCCCACTATTGCAAAACCCTTGTTAGCGGTTCGGCTTTCTTCTATGTCGTTAATATCAGTCAATTTTAAGTGATATTTTATGTTCTTGTCCATTCAAAGTGAAATGCACTTTTTCTTTGTCGTGTAACAAAATATTTCTGTCGCCATAGTCAAATTCTTTGTGGTGATTTGGACAAAGAAGTAAAATGTTGTCAGGTATCTCTCTGCCTTTTTTATGTTTTGGCTCTATGTGTGCTGCTTCAATGTAAAATGTCCCGTCTTTCTTTTTGATTGTTGTTGAACAAATCTGGCATTTGAAGTCACGCAACATTTTTATTTGGGCAACTGTCCGATTATCTCTTTTAAACGATTTACTGTTAATGATTACTTCTTCTGGGTCGGTCGGTTTTAGATTCTTTAGTTCGTTGATTATGTCTTGCTTCGTTTTATTTTGACTTTTAAATTCTTTGATTATTTCTTTCTGTTCGTGTTCGTCTGGCGTATCTAAAGGAATTGCGAAATACTTATCATAAATATTCCGCATTGACTTCATATTTACTTTTTGAATTCCTTCATAATATTCGATATGAAGTCGTAATGCTGTCAATGCGTTTGAAAGTCCTGTCGAGCCGTAGTCTTTGTAAATGTTATCAAAGAAATACTCCATTGAATAGGTATTATTTGTCCTTGTAAACCTTCTGCCTTCAACCATACAGCGAAAGTTGTTGATATAGTCAGCCGCAGAGTTAGGGTTCATTCTTTTGTCGCCCACAAGTTGTTGTTGTCCTTCCTTGAAAGTCAGTTTGCCTTCAAATACTTTCTTTGAAACTTCGTATGCTAATGGTGTTAATTCCTTTGGTATTTTCATTCTCTCCGTTTATTGGTTTGGTGTCGTTTTAAGCTGACCGCTAACGGGCCGCGGCTTGGCGAAGTGCGGGCTTGAATTGAGCGAAAGTTCAATTCAGACCGAAACGTAGCCAAAGCTGTGAGCCTTTTGGTAAATTTAATAAAAAAACAAAAGCAAACAGCTTTTGGCGTATAAAAAGGCGAGAAGTTTAATTTTGCACTTAACCCCGCATTTTGCCAAACCGATGTTATGGGCTGGTGTTCTGTTTTCAGCCTGCATTTTCGTTAATTAATATTCTTACTTCCTCTATTGTCAAAGGTGTTTTTTGTCGGTGAATTATTGAATGACAGTTTGGGCATACAGGTCGTAAATCTTTTATTGGGTCAATTTCATAAGTCTGTCCAACAGTTGCAACTTGTGTCAAATGATGAACGTGAATAAAACCTTTTCCTATTTGTCCGTATGTTTTCTCAAAATTGAAGTCGCAAACGACACAAGCGTAACCGAAATGCTCTAAACACTTTTTTCTTGCGAAAGGATTTCGTTCATATTTTGTTACTGAAATTTGATTTGGTGTTCCTTCGGTGTAAGTCTTTTGAGAGTTGTTATCTGTCGGAATAAAAGGGTTGTGTCTAATTTTTTGAGTTGTCAAAAAGTCAAACCAAACAGCTTCAAGTTCGTCAACAAGTTCAGGTCTAACGGAAATTCCAGAAGCCATAGGTCGCCAATTTTGTTGAGCTAAATTTCCGGTTTTTAATATGTCAACTGTCAAGATTGGTTCTTGGTCTGGATTGAGTAAGACTTCAAAGTCAACGTCAATGTATAATGTGTCTTTGTTTTCACCGCTCCAATGTTTTTCGTAAAATGGTGTCGAGGTCGAAAAACCTGCTGCAATAATACCTTTGGGTTCTGTCCCAACTTTGAGTAAAAAAATTCTGTCGCCTGGTTGAATTGACTTTGTATTTCCACAACTCCAACGCTGAGAACACCGACCTGTTAAATCCACTTGTTCAATGTCTTGTTCAAGTGTCGTCCAAGTCCACTTTTTAGGGTTCCATAAAAATAAATATGTGTTCATTCGTTGTTGTCTGTCGTTTTACACTTGCCCATAACGGTTTAGGGCTTTGCGATGGTGGGGCAATCGAAGCACAAATCTTCAATTTTACACAAAAGTTGAACCGAAGAACTGCCGTTGAACTTTGCAGTTTCGCCCCACTATTGCAAAACCCTTGTTATCGGTTCGCCCTTTTTGTGCAGTTTCGTTCGTTATTTTGTTATGTCTAAAACTTCGTTTATTTTGTATAACTTTGGTAAGTTTTGCGACTTAATTCTGAATTGACTTCGTTTCTTAATCTTTGGTTTTGTTGAAGCATTTTCCATTTTAATTCCTGGGTCGTAGTAAATGTTTCCGCTTGCCATTTGCGCAAGAAAAAGTTGAAAATCCGTTCCTGTTCCTAAAATTATATTGTTGCCATATTTATATTGTCTTTCGTTTGCTGTTTCAGATAGCGAAGGAACATAGCACGCTTGATTATGTTTTCTATTCCAATGCAAAAGCATTGAAGCAAAACTCCAAGATGCGGTTTCGTTTCCGTTTATGTCAACTAACGAAATTCGTCCGTTTGTGTTTCTGATTTTGCCACTTTCTGCGTCAAAGCCAATTAATTGCATTTCTAAATTTGTCAGCGGATGTCTAACTCCCGTTTTATGAACGCCACCAAAATTTATTCGGTCTTCTCTTCCTGTTCTGTCAGCATAGCCATATTGTCTTAAAAAGGCTTCTGCTCCATCGGTTCGATAAATTCCGTCCGTTGGCTCAGGTGTCATTAAAGTTATGATTGCAGAATTTACTCTTGCAAAATTGGCAACGCCAAACTGCTTTACTTCCCAACCTAAAAAGTCGGGTTCTGAATAACCATTTGGTGTAATTCCTAATTCAGCTTCTAAAGTGTATCCACCACAATTTGGTGCTTCACAAGCCATAAGATTTCCAAGTCGGTCAAGTCGTTTCGATTTTATCCAACCCAATTGATGAATGCGAAGCAATTCATTGATTAAATCGGCTTTATTGTTTGCCACTTGTGGCAATTCAATAACTTTAAAAACTCCGTGTTCTGTAATATTTTGTTGATTTGTAAAGTCATTTGCAATTCCAGAATTTGGGTCTGCAACATAACCTAAAATAGTTCCGCTTTTTGCAACTGAAAAGAACAAGAGCCTGTCAGCAAGTCTCTGTGTCATTAAAGCTGATGGCGGATTTTGGCACTTTTGTAAGAAGCCAGAAAATCTAACTTCTGGATATTTTGGGTAGAGTATAAGTTGTGCATTTGGTGCAGGAAATAAATTTCCATCTTCTCCAATCCAAGAAAAATTTATTGAAGCTTTGAAACGTTCTTTATTCCAATCTCCAGCTTCTTCATTTTTGATTTCAGAGATTGGTAAAATGTTTAGGATTTCAAAGCTACCACCGAAGTAAACTTGATTTTTTGAATTGTCGTTTGGCGAAAGTTTTTTGATGTAAATTTTTGTGCAACCGTTATCAATGAACAGCGACTTTAGATTTTGTAGGTTCATTGATTTTCAAAATTTCTTTTACAATATTCTTCCCAACGGCTTGAATTAGTGGTGTTACAACTGAATTTCCAAATTGTTTATAGGCTTGATTGTCCGAAACAGGAATAATAAAACTATCAGGGAAGCCCTGAAGTCTAGCGCATTCTCTTGGTGTCAAACGTCTTGGATTTAAACCGTCTTGTGGTATTAAAATTTCCGCTCCATCTTTATAATATCTTGCACTCATTGTTCTTGAAATGCCGTCTAAATTAGTTAGCCCAAAACCAAAGCCATTGCCTTTCTCTTTATGTTTTTTTGCATATTCTTGCAAGTAATTCCAAAGCTTGTCAGATAACGTATATTTCGGGTCAACTTCTTCCTCTAAAATATCTCTAATTGCGAATTTTGCATCTCCCATTTTTGGAAATTCAAAAGTTTCTTCGGCATTAAAAACGTGATTGTCAAAGCCTACGATTATTATTCTTTCTCTGTGTTGTGGTACAAAATATTGCCCGTCTAAAACCTTAAAATGAATAGAATAACCTAATTCTTTTAAAGTTTCTTTTATAATTGTAAACGTTTTTCCTTTGTCGTGAGAAACAAGATTTTTTACGTTCTCTAACATAAAAGCCTTTGGCTTTTTATGTTTTATAATTCTTGCAACATCAAAAAATAATGTTCCTTGAGTTTCATCTAAAAAGCCGTGGGCTCTGCCCAAGGCGTTTTTCTTTGAAACTCCTGCAATAGAAAAAGGTTGACAAGGGAAGCCACCCAATAAAATATCGTGGTCGGGAATATCGTTTTCTGGAATTTTTGTAATGTCGCCAAACGGAACTTCTCCAAAATTAGCATCATAAGTTTTTTTAGAATATGTGTCCCATTCGCTTGTAAAAACACATTTTCCACCAAGGTTTTGAAAAGCCATTCTTATTCCTCCAATTCCTGCGAATAAGTCAATAAATTTGAACTTTGGTGTCGTTGGTGGTGGGAATGGAACATCCCATTTTATTGGCAAATAATACTGAAAATCAGGTTCTTCGACTATACTTAATTTGTCGTGTAAATCTGTTAGATAAGTAGTTGCCGTTGGTCTATAGTATTGAGAAACACCATTTTTATGGTTTTGAAAAAAGTGCGTCAAATGAGCCAAGTCGTTATTTTCCGTCTTGGTTATCTCTAATTTGAGTTTGTTTTTTATGTCTGAATACTTTTTGCTCATTTGTGTTGCAAGTTCGTGATTTTTTTTCAATTGAGCTTGGGTGTCGTACAGGAAATTTTAACAAATTTCAGTTCTGTATTTTGTCAGTTGATTTTAGTGCTATCGTTCGGTAGGGTGACCGATAACGTTTTGGCGCTTGGCGCAGTGGCGGATTTCGGAGCACAAAACTGTCAATACACCACAAAAGTTGATACGAGATAGAATGTTCAATTAACCACGTCACCCGCCATTGAGCCAAACGCCTGTTACCTGCTGTTTTTTCTTTCATTTTTATTCAAGTTATCAATTGTCACAGACCCTTTGTCGTCCACGAAATACACTTTAAAATTTATATTATTGTCCGTAAAAAAATCCTCAACCTTTCCAATAAGTTCTTTATATCTGTCAGTTAGTGGAAAAGCTAAAGCCAGATTAAAATTCTTACTGTCTTTATGTCGTTGATAGTTGAATATACTTGAAAGGAGAGCTTCTGAAAACCAATGCTTAGCTTGTAACTTGGGATTTGTCGGTTTGGGTTTTCCTTTGTCTTTACCTTTTGTGTGAACTGTCGTTGGATAACCTTTTACTTCAATTATTTCCTGTCGTCCTTGAAGACTAACAATAATATCTTCTCCTCTTGCACTAATTTTCTCTGAATTGTCCTTTATGATTTTATAGCCATTTTTTAAAAAATAGTCAACAAGTTTTTTGCTTATTTGCCCTTCGTAAAACCAGTCTTCTTGATGATTGTATTCTTTCATTTTGGTCTATTTAATTCTTCATTTACAATTGTTTCTCCATTAAAATAATACAAGTTGGCTAGAACATTTTCTTCATTGAAGCAATATGAAATTGTCAACCCGAATAGATAAAAGTAATTTGGGTCTGAAATGAACCCAAGAATTTTGTTGATGTCGTGTTGTGTTATCTGTGCTTTTTTTGCTTCTACAACAAGATAGTGCTGTTGCTCTACTTGGTCATTTATTCTGGTGTGAATTACAATATCTGGTCTAACCGATTGCTGACCGTCAACGGTGTTTAGGATTTTTTGATTACCGTAATATCTGTTATACTCTATGTCAACATTGTAAATTCCCAATTCAGTTTGTTGAATATTCTGTTCAAGATAAAATGCAAGTCTGTGATTAATTGTCGTTTCGTGCAGTTCTCGGTTTAGTAATCTTGCGTCAGGCGAAATTTGTTGAGGCATTACAATGTCAATATTGAAAATGTCACTGTCATTAGTGATAAGTTGGTCAATACTTGTCGTTAAAAGTGTCCGGATATTTAATATCTGTTCTTCTGTTGGCTGTATCATTGTCGTTTGGCTTAAAATAGCAGGTAACGTTTTGCGGCTTGGCGCAGGCGGGGGTTACCACCAACTTGCTACGAAGCCGTTCAATTCAAATCTACCAAAAACTGTCTTACAAATCACGAAGCCCGCTTGCGCTAAGCCGCTGTTATAGCCTGTTGTTCTTCTATTCGTCATTGGTCGGTATGTTCTTTTCTTTGCAGTATTCTTCTATTTCTGTGTCGTTTGCAAAATAGTCGTCACAAAATTCGTCCAATTCTTTTTCAGCACCGGAAACATATTTTTCACTTGCTGTCATTAGTTTTTCTGTCTGCTCAATGAACCTGTTAAACTCGTTATTCATTTTGCACAACTTGTCAATTGTCTTGAAGTCCAAGTCCCGATAAGTGGCAGGAAAAAGTATTTTGCTTTGGTAAGGGTTGGCATTAAGTTCAATTATCCCAATTCCAAATGACTGATTTAGTCTTGCCATTTCTTCATTTAAACTGTCGCTAAACTCAAATGCCACTAAATAGCCATAGTTTGCCCAACTTGAATTTGAAACTGCTTGGAAAAATGCTTTCTTAAGTTCGCTGTCGCTGTTGATTTCCTTTTTTAATTCGTAGGAACTCATTTTGAAAGTGTCAACCCGATTTATTGATTTTAAAAAATTCTGGCTGGCTTTTGTCTGCAAGTTCAAAAACTTAATGCCAACCATATCGGGGTGTGTCCAAATCTGGTTGTTGTCTTTACCGTTTGATTGTTCGTGAAAAATTGTCTTTGAGTAGGTGTCTGTGTTTTTCAGATAACTGCTCAAAAGTTTATGTAAATCTCTCTCTTCGTAAGTCTTTGTCTTGGTCGGCTTTTTAGGTAAGGTTATTTGAGTTTCTGTCTCACCGCTAAGAACATCAATTGCAATATTTTGCTCATTTTTTGTCAAGTAGTAAGAATATGTTCCGCCTTGTTGTTTTATTCTTTTTACTCTCGTGTCACCATTACGAATAAAGTCACCAAGTAAAGCCGAAACTGTCGAACCTGGCGTTTTAGCTGTCCCAAAGTCGTAATAGTTTTTCTCTACGATATGGTTATAAACTTCCCAATAGTTTGTCAGTCCGTTAATTTCTTCAAGGCTCTTTAATACTGCTTCTTTTAATGTCATTTCTGCTCTTTTTTGTTTTACGGTGCTTTCGTCTTACAATAGGCTATAACGGTTTGCGGCTTGGCGTTCGGGCGGGATTTTAGCACTACAGCCCAATCGAAGCCGATAAGTTCAAATTTAGCAATTAGTTTCATACGGAGCACGTCAGCCCGCCTGACGCCAAACCGCTGTTACCTGCCGTTTTATTTGTCGGTCTTTATGTTCCACGTTATGCAGTTCAGAATTCCACCGTCATAAGCAATTTCGTTGCTGTCAACCGTTGCAATAGTCTGTCCTGCGAATATTGTTTCTAATTGTCTAACTGCAAGTTCGTCTTCTTTGATGCCAAAGGTCGGAATGATTACAGTATTTTCCATTTGCAAATAGTTGATGTAGTCACCATTTGCGTGGTCGATGCTTTTGTTGTCATACACGTTGTAAGGAATTGTGATGTAGTCAAGTCCTGTGTTGTGAATGGCAATTTCAAAAGCTCTGTAAAATTCCTCTTTTTCCTGTTTGTAGTCGTTGATGATAACAGTGTGTTCGTCAACAAAACGAACCATACCGTCTGAATGACCTGTAAAGTCGCCTGGTTGTTCGGGAACAAAATAGATTTTGTCAACCTGCAACAGTTCGTAAAGTTCTTTGATTAATTTTTTTCGTTCATAAGTTGGGTTGTCCTTAAAAACACGGTCAGTCATAATCACTTTATTTGTCCAACGTGTTACATTGCCACCGTCAATAATTATATGTGTTTTAATAGTTTCAATACCGATTGCTTTGCAAATTCCGTCAACGTCCGAAATGGTTTTTAAATACTTTTTTGTCTGTAAGTAAGAGGGATTGTAAACAAACCGAACAAATTTATTCAGGTCTGTTTGGATTGGCATATAGTCAACAGCCCAAACGTCTTTTGTCTGTGGCAAAAAGTCGAACGGAATTTTGCACTCCTTTAAAACGTTTTCAAACCGCTTGTAAAAGTCAGGATAGTTTTTGGGCAAGGTGTCTGCTAAATATAAAAAGTTAGTTTGGCTGTCTGTTGTCATTTTTCAAATCTTTGTTTCCAAATTTCTTTGAATACTTTGCCGACTTTTAAAAACTCTTCTTCATTAAATGTGTCCGTTTTGGCATTGTTGCACCAATAACAGGCAAATGCTAAGTTGTCAAAATTGTCGTATTCTAATTCGGGTTGTTTTCTATCGAGTTCAAGTTTTCTGCCTCTTGTTGCAATGCGCTTTGTGGTCAATCGTCCGCTGTCAAGAAGTTCTTTTATTTCTTGTTCGGTGATGTCGCAGTAAAAGCATTTTCTTTCGTGAGATAGATACCATTTATAGAAGTCAGAAAACGCCATCTTTATCTTCTTTCTTGTCCATAAAGTGCGTATAGAGGCAATTGCTAATCTTTCTTCTTTCAACTCCTCATACCAACTTGCCAATGTAGAGTTTGGTAAGTCAAGTTTTTCAGCTATCGTCTTATAGTTCAATTGTTCAACGATGCAAAGATGTAAAAATTCTTTTTGTTGGTCAGTCATTGTCATTGTGGTGTGTCGCCCTAAAATGGCAGGTAACTTACTTATATACGCCTTTCTATTGCGTATAGTATGCCAATGAAGGTCGCAAAGTGATGTTTATTTTCGGTTTAGTTTAACCAAATATATCCCTTTCTTACAAATCATCAAAGGGACTCTTAATTTGTTGTATGCTTTTAGTACTTACATGTGTATAAATCTCAGTAGTTTTACTGTTTTTATGGCCTAACAGTTCTTGTATATATCGTAAATCTGTCCCCGATTCAAGTAAATGAGTAGCATAACTGTGCCGAAGTACATGCAAAGTAACCGATTTCGAAATGTTTGCCTTTTCTGCCGATTTCTTTAATACTATCTCTAAACTACGATATGAGTATGGCTTACCCTTTTCAGATCCCTCAAAAAGATAAATCGAGGGTTTATATTTCCGGAAATACTCCCGTAATAACGTTAGCAGCTTTTGACTGAGTGGAACTATCCTATCTTTTTTCCCTTTAGCGTTTTTTATCAATACTAAATTACGCGATGAATCAATATCGACCGGCTTAAGATTAATCAACTCTCCTGACCGTAACCCACAAGCATATATCAAACTTAACATACACTGATGCTTAAGATTGACCGTAACATCTAATATGGTCTTTACTTCTTTCTTACTTAACACAATAGGCAAACGCTTCCTCCTCCTCGGTCGGTGCAATTGCTCCGGATCTAAATGCTTCTGATCCACTATCCGAAAAAAAAGCTTTAATGCATTCACTACCTGATTCTGATACGATGAAGAATATTTATTCTTTAGAATATACTCATTGTTAAAATGTACCAGATCATCATTATCAATTGTACTTATCGATTTGGTTCGATAAAATCTCAGAAACACCCGTACTGCTTCACTATACGTTTTTATAGTGTTATCACTATAACGCTTATTTTTCATCCATAATATAAATTGTTTTATCGCCTGTTGTACTTCCTCCGAAAGTGGTACAAGCTGATCTAACTGCTCCCGGCCGGGCTCTGTTTTTATCTCAAATCTTGATGATAAAGTTGTCTTCATCTCCCTGTATTTTTCATAACTGAAAGGCATTATCCATGCTCTCAAATTACTATTCCAACTTACATGCTCCAGGCTTCTGATAAAACGAATGCTTTCCTTGTCGTACTTAAATCGCATAAGCAATACATACTCTCCGGATTTACGCTCAATCGATAAGTCCAATGCAGGTAGTGGGTTTGTTGAAAAAGAAGCTTCCATCGACATTTTTGAAAATACTTACGTCATTCTCACAAAGAATTCATTTGTACTCAAATACAAAACCTCAATTAATCCTATAATTGTTCAGGCAATATTTCAAAATAACAACAACCTTTTTTCGAATTCCTTTCATATGTCTAAACAAACATGTAAGCAATTTTTTTATAAAAAAATGAAACTGCACATTATACCAAATGTACTAAAATCGAAAATCGAAAAAAACTTAGGGTATTAATACTTTAGAATAGAAAAAACTCATAAATTATAATGAAATCAAGTATTCACAGAGATTTATCAGGAAAAAACATTCTCCTTTTGAATAGAAAAAGTATTATAATTGATGGATAATTTCTAATACTTTTTTCAAAAATTTACACTAAAATTATTTGGGAATGACTCTATCCCCCGAGGATGCGATAGATAACTGCTACAACAATACAAAATTGCAGAATTTAAATATGATCGGATAAAAGAAAAAATGTTTTAGCTAGACTTATTTAATACAGGTCTGTAGATAGTTGACGTTGTGAACAATGCAATATATACATCCACGATATTCAAGCATAAGAAAAATTTAGCTTAATCTATCCGTAGTATTTACTTATCTAAAAAGAATTGAACTAATTTTGAACAATTATAAAAAAATTATTTAACCCGCTCAATACGTATCCCTATATCTTCAATTCCTTTTAAGGGATTTTCACGCATGTTTTGCTCGATGGTAAACGAATAAACTCCTTTTTTCGGAAATTTTATTTTCTCAATCATGGGGATTTGATTGCTATAGATAGCACCTAATCCGCTACCCAACCACTCTCCATCGGGATGTGCCAGTTTAAATTCTAATCGTTGCGTTTCAGGTTCTGCATTCGGACCCTGAATGGTTAGTAAAACAAATAAGTTGCTGTATTTATACAAACCGGTATTGCGTAAATTAAAATAAATAGTATGCTCACTAAGAGTATCCTGCATGTCCACATAAAATACCGGTTTATGATTGATGTACCATGCGTTATTTTCCATCGCTACATAATCTTCGAATACACGTGAAGAATCGCATGCGCTAAAAAGCAGGATACTCAGCAAAGTAGTAAGAAGTCTTTTTTTCATAGCTATTCCCAAACCGAAAGCAAAAATACTACCTATGTTTTTTTCGGATTTTTTGATTGTTGATTTTTTGTATTCCTGTTTCTATTCCTGTTCTGATTATTACCCGAACGTTTTTTCTTTTTCTTATTCCGTTCATCCATTCGTGTCAAGCTATCCTGACCTACCACATTATCGTAATCGAGTGCTTTCTGAACAAGCGGAGCCTGTACAGATATTTCTGTAAGATCTTCGGGAAACTCTCCGCGCTTATTCATTTCTGCAATCTCTTTCACACGACTCACCGGCATCGCTACCCAGTTTTCTTCCTGGCGATAACTAAACCACATCAGCTTTTTAAAGATATCTGTTTTTTGCAGATACGCATTTCCGATTTTTGTTTTCAGTTCCTTGATATCATCCGGAAAATCCTTTAAGGCATCCATATAGGTATCGAGCTCGTAATTCAAACAACATTTCAACTTCCCACACTGACCGGCAAGCTTCAAGGTGTTTAAAGATAAATTCTGATAACGTGCAGCCGAAGTACTAACGGTTTTGAAATCGGTCAGCCAGGTTGAGCAGCAGAGTTCTCGTCCACAGGAACCCATACCTCCCAAGCGGCTTGCCTCCTGACGCATTCCAATCTGGCGCATCTCGATACGTACCTTAAATTCTTCCGCCATTTTTTTTATCAACTCACGAAAATCCACACGATCATCGGCAGTATAATAAAAAGTAGCTTTGGTACGATCGCCCTGATAGTCCACATCGCTAATCTTCATACTTAACTTCAATGCCAAAGCAAGCTTACGCGCTTTATGCATAGTCTCGTATTCAAGATC
The DNA here is from genome assembly GCA_964454645.1 of uncultured Sphingobacteriaceae bacterium. Taxonomy (GTDB): domain Bacteria; phylum Bacteroidota; class Bacteroidia; order Sphingobacteriales; family Sphingobacteriaceae; genus CAYVTM01. The sequence continues at coordinate 15,497 of CAYVTM010000011.1, forward strand.
TTTCGCAATCTTCCATTTTTCTACATCGCCCGGCGTTGCCTTACGATACATTTTCTTGATTTCGGGGGAGTCGACAGAAACATTTTTCTTCTTCATCTGCAAGCGGACCAGTTCACCGGTAAGGCTTACATGACCTATATCATATCCTCCACTGGAAGATTCAACACAAATCAATTCGCCCGCTTCTACATATACATTGTCATTGTTTCTGTAAAAATCTTTTCGTGAGCCTTTAAATCTCACTTCTATAATGTTGAAAGGTTTATATGCAGCCGGCATATCCATCTGCGACAACCAATCGTACACATCTAATTTACTACAACCCCCATCCGTCATGCAAGAACCATTATTATTACAACCTGCAGGAGTACATCCCCCTCCGGTTGAACATGATCCACATCCCATTTTTTGTGTATTTAATTTTGAATTAAAGGCGAATTTACATTTTTCAATTGTAAATTTCTCATCATCTGTATGGAAAGATCTAAAAGTAATACCTTCGGATTAGCATTCCGCTCGATATGATAGATGGCATCTTCCATGTTTTTGATGATGTAAGATGCATTGTCCCAATGAATTACAGATGCTAACTTGTCCAATTCAAAATGCCTGCTTTCGAAACGAACCACTTCCGAGATATCTTCATTCAACATCAGACAGTCTCGCACAACCTGTAATCCGAATTTTAATAAATTCTTTTGATTTTCTCTTCCGAATTTCGCCGCAGATACCTCATCAATCCAATTCAGGATTTCTATTCCTTTACGTGCATAACACAGACGAAACCATTGTACAAACAACACTTCCAGATCATCTTCTGTCTCTTCCAACATTGAAAGTGCAGTACTCATATTCCCATTTGCCAAATAGCTGATACGATTTGCTTTTACAGATTCTGCTCCATTTGCTGCCAAGTATGTGATGAGATCTTCATCGGAAAATTTCGGAATTTTTACCAGCTGTGTACGCGATAAAATAGTATTTAAAATACGGTCATACTGCTCTGAAACCAGAATAAACAGGGTTTTTTCCGGTGGTTCTTCAATCAGCTTCAGTAAGGTATTCCCTTCGTTACCCAGAAATTCGGGTCTCCACATAATCAAAACCTTATATTCTGCTTCGAAAGACTTATAACTCAAGCGCCGGATAATATCATGGCATTCGGCAATGTTAATATTAGGCTGTTTATTCTCTGCTTCGAGATATTCCATCCATTGATCGAGATTCAGGAAAGGGTTTTCGCTCAGTGCCTCTCTCCATTCCTTGATAAAACTCTGACTGGTATCTTCCTTGCTTTTTGCAATAAAAGGATAACTGAAATGCAAATCGGGATGAATGGTCTTTGCATATTTCTTACAAGATGCGCAGTTTCCACAGGAATCTTCTTCTGTTCGTCCCGTACAATTCACATATTGTGCATAGGCAATTGCCAATGCGAAAGAACCTGAACCCTCCGGACCCAAAAAGAGTTGCGCATGGCTGATCCTTTGCTCTTTCACCGAGCGTATTAAACGCTCTTTTATTTCTAAATGACCGGGAATCTCTTTAAATAGCATCCCGCAATTTATAAAAAATTTAAAATATTGCCGCTTCGTCTTATCTTTGCGGAATGGGTAGACTGATGGCTTTTGATTATGGGGGGAAACGTACGGGGATAGCAGTGAGCGATCCATTGAAAATTATCGCTAACAGCTTAGCAACTGTAGCTACCAAAGAGTTGATACCCTATATAAAAAACTATCTTCAACAAGAACCTGTTGAACTGTTTATAGTTGGTGAACCGAAGCAAATGGATAACAGCCCTTCGCAATCGGCTGTCCTGGTAGAAAAATTTATACAACAACTGAAGCAACACTTTAAAGATATCCCGGTTAAAAGGGTTGACGAACGTTTCACTTCAAAAATGGCCTCACAGGTTATTGCACAAAGCGGGAAGACAAAGAAAGCCAGGCAAAACAAAGCATTAATAGATACGATCAGCGCAACTATTATTTTACAATCGTATATGGAATCAATAAACTAAAAAATGATATTACCAATTATAGCATACGGAGATCCTGTATTAAGAAAAGTGGGTGAAGGTATTGATGAGAATTATCCGCAATTGAAAGAACTCATTGCAAACATGTACGAAACTATGTACAATGCGCGTGGAGTAGGTTTGGCAGCTCCGCAGATAGGGCTTTCCATACGCTTGTTTGTAGTTGATCTGAGTCCTTTCGATGATGACGAAGAAGATATTCCTGCACAGAAAAAATTTAAAAAAGTTTTTATCAATGCGCATATTCTCGAAGAAGAAGGGAAAGACTGGCCATTCAACGAAGGCTGTTTAAGTATTCCGGAAATACGCGAAGATGTTACTCGCAAAGAAAAAATTCTCATCTCCTATTACGACGAAAATTTTAATCATTTCGAAGAAGAATACTCAGGAATCATTGCAAGAGTCATTCAACACGAATACGATCATATTGAAGGAAAATTATTTGTCGATAAAATTTCAGCGATAAAGAAACGTTTGATTGTCCGTAAGCTTGAAGCTATCAGCAAAGGAATCATCAAACCCGATTATAAAATGAAATATCCTGCTTTGAAAAAAGCGAGAAAAGGATAGATAGTATTTAAAAAAATCATCATTTTCCCATAATACTTTTCTTACTTCCTGATCTATTATTTTTAATTATAGCTTGATAGGGTCAGGCAGCCGGTTGGGGATGTTTATGAATAGCCATCAGCTCATCATGTTTATCTTTCATTCCTTCTTCAAGGTCGAAATCATCCTGAAGGCCCAGCCAAAATTTAGCTGAATTCCCAAAATATCTTGAAAGCCTGAGTGCGGTATCGGCAGTTATACGTCTTCTCCCGTTAACAATCGCTGAAACACGTGTCTGCGGAATTCCAATATCTTTAGAAAGTTTATATGCACTTATTTCCAAAGGCAACAGGAATTCTTCAAGAAGTATTTCTCCGGGATGTATATTTTTTAACTTTTTCATTTTCTATATACTTAATGATAATCAATTATTTTAACCAAACCGGCATTAGACCGATTCCATTTAAAAATAATACGCCACTGATCATTAATTCTGATAGAGTAATATTCTTTCAGATCTCCTTTCAATTTTTCAAGTCGGTTTGACGGAGGAATCCGTAGATCTTTAAGGTCGTGAGAGCTATTTATCATCCTCAGTTTTCTACGCACAATCTGCTGTATTTCGATCGGCAAACTTTTAACTCGTTCCCCCTCCCATATTTGCTTTGTTTCTTTATCACCAAACGATATCAACATATTGTCAATTATAATACTTACGTCAAAGATAAGTACTATATTGAAAAATGACAAATCGAAAAGAAAAGAATTTTATGGTTGATACCGGTTTACACTACAGAACTATGAAGCACCTTCAGATTCCCAGTATTTCAGATGTAAGTCCTCACCATCAAATACTGCATAAGAATTATAATGTATCCAATCGCCTAAATTAATGTAGCGGCTTTGTTCACTAAGCTTAATATCTAAGGGCAGATGGCGGTGACCGAAAATAAAATAATCGTAGTGTTTGTTTTGTAAAACTTCTTTGCAATAGATCGCTAACCATTCTTTCTCCTCACCTAAGAAAACTTCTTTCTTATCGTTGGCAGCCCGGCTGCTTCGGGACCAGTTATCGGCAATCCACATCGCGAAGTTCGGATGTAAACGTGCGAATAACCATTGACAAAAACGGCTGGCGAAAAAACGTTTTAATAATTTATATTGATAATCGCCAGGGCCCAATCCATCTCCGTGTCCGATGAAAAATTTTTTTCCGTTGTATTCTCGTTCAATGGATTCGCGGAAAATTTTCAGTCCTATTTCTTTTTCAAAATAATCGAACATCCACATATCGTGATTACCGGTAAACAAATATATCGGAGTACCCGAATCACTTATCTCTGCAATCTTTCCCTGTAAGCGAATAAATCCTTTCGGAATCACCTTTTTATATTCGAACCAAAAGTCGAAGATGTCTCCGATCAAATAAATTTCCGCGGCATCTTTTTTCACCTGATCGAGCCATCGGACAATACGGTCTTCACGCTCTCTACTCAAGACATGTGTAGGTACACCCAGATGAAAATCGGAAGCAAAGTAAATTTTCTTCTGCATAGTCCTGTCAGGCATGATCTTCAATTAGAAACAAATAAATTTCCCTCGGACCGTGAGCTCCCAGTACCAATGTTTTCTCAATATCTGCCGTTCTGCTCGGTCCGGTTGTTAAGCTCAGCATACTCGGTAATTTTCCTTCGTATTTATCTTTTACAAATTGCAGGGCATCTTTAATATCTTCTTTCAACTGTGAAGTATAAGCAATAACAATATGTATATGTGGATAAACCGATAAACGCCGCCCCGATGCTGTAGCGCTGCTTAGCAGAATACTTCCTGTTCGGGCAGCAAGTACCTCGCATCCGGTAATTCCCACTTCTGCCGCTTCAAAATCCGTGTCGTTATTGATATAACTAACCTGTACACGATCAAGCATACTTTGTATATATTCTTCCCAACAATAAACTGCTTTCCATTTTTTCTGCAGTACCAACTGATGCAGATCTTCTTTAAACTGCACTTCGTTTTCGCAATACACAAACTGCCCGTTTACACGTGTAAATGCTTCAGCAAAAAGTACCTCAAGAGCTTCGTTACTCTCCCTGTAAATAGACCCGTTTTCTTCCAACTTGGGATAAGGAAGTTCTCTTTTTTCGATCAGCGCTTTGCGGATCTTTTTGAGCATACGTTCTTTGGGAGTCGTTTCATGCATAGCGCTAAAATAAAAAATACCGCTGAAATATCAGCGGTATCCTCTCTTATTATATGAATTATTGATTGATTGTTTCATTTTTATCATCCTCATTGCCCTCTTCCACTTTTTCTTCTTTCGAAGCAGGCATTACAATGAGCGGAACATCTTTTACCTTCGCTTCGCTTTCGGCGGTTTCAGAAACTTCGGGTTCTTCGACCTTAGCAGCTTCTTCCTCGGTTTTGTTTCCATTTACAAATTCATCGTAAGTGGTACGTGTATCGAAAGGGCGTTTTCCGAGAAGCTCTTCCAGATCTGCCTGGAAAATGATTTCTTTTTCAAGCAATGCTCGTGCAATCTTTTCCAGATCTTCTTTATGATCCATCAATAATTTTTTAGTATCCTCATACACTTTAGCGATAAGAGTACGCACTTCATTATCGATCATTTCTGCGGTACGTTCGGAATAAGGTTTACCGAAACCATATTCTCCCTGTGGATCATTGAAAGAAACATTACCGATATTTTTATTCATTCCGTACATACTAATCATGGCATAAGCCAATTTCGTAATACGCTCCAGGTCGTTTTGTGCCCCTGTAGAAATTTTTCCGAATATAATTTCTTCCGCAGCACGACCACCGAGAGTCATACTCATACTATCTATTAATTGTTCGGTAGTATATAAGTACTGTTCTTTAGGAAGATACTGTGCATAACCCAAGGCAGCTATACCTCTCGGAACGATCGACACTTTCACCAACGGGTCTGCATGTTCGAGGAACCATCCGGCAATAGCGTGGCCTGCTTCGTGATAAGCAACAATTTGTTTTTCCTCAGGAGAAATAATTTTATTTTTCTTTTCAAGACCGCCGATCACACGATCAATTGCTTCCTGAAAATCGTGCATATCAATTTCTTTTTTGTCGCGACGTGCTGCGATCAATGCAGCTTCATTACAAACGTTCGCAATTTCTGCTCCGGCAAATCCCGGGGTTTGTGCAGCTAATTTTTTAGGATCAACTTCCTCAGCAATCTTCAGGGGTTTTAAATGCACTTTAAAGATTTGTTCACGACCCGAAAGGTCGGGACGGTCGATGGAAATCTGTCTGTCGAAACGACCCGGGCGTAACAATGCGGAATCCAAAACATCCGGCCGGTTGGTTGCTGCCATGATGATAACTCCCGAATCGGTACCAAAACCATCCATCTCCACTAATAACTGATTCAGGGTATTTTCACGCTCATCGTTCCCACCCATTATTTGATTCTTACCTCTTGCACGACCAATCGCATCAATCTCATCAATAAAAATAATGCAGGGAGCTTTTTCCTTTGCCTGCTTAAACAAGTCGCGTACCCGCGATGCTCCTACTCCAACAAACATCTCCACGAAATCGGAACCCGATAATGAGAAGAAAGGAACCTGTGCTTCTCCCGCAACAGCTTTTGCCAATAAGGTTTTACCGGTTCCCGGAGGACCAACCAGTAATACTCCTTTCGGAATTTTACCTCCCAGACTTGTGTATTTTTTTGGGTTTTTCAAGAAGTCAACAACTTCCATCACTTCGGTTTTTGCTTCTTCCAATCCGGCAACATCATTAAAGGTTATTGTAACCTGCGATTCTTTATCGAATAAAGTAGCTTTCGATTTTCCGATGTTGAAGATCTGTCCACCACCACCACCGGCACCACCCGACATACGACGCATGATAAATACCCAAAACAAAATCATAAGCCCTAAGGGGAGTATCCAGGTTAATAAAAAGTCGCGGCCCCAGTTGGAACGCGTAACATATTGTACATCGATACGTTCGGTAGGACTAAAGCCTTTTTGCGCTTCTTCTAATTTAGTATTTAATATCTCTAATGAACCCTGTGTAAAATAATACTGAGGACCTGAGCTGGCGAAGTAACCATTGTTCGCATCACCTACATCTTTATATTTTTCATTTTGAAGTTTCTCTTTTTGAATATAAACCTCTACGATATATAAGTCGTTTTGTTTGTAGGCCACCAACTTCTCCACATCGTGGCTCATCAACATTTCGGTTTCGAAACGCTGGTAGCTGACTTCTTTTGAACTATTCCCGCTATACAAAAAATTAAAGGCCAACACGGCTACCAACAAGGCACCGTATATCCAGTAAAAATTAAATTTCGGGGGTTTAGGAATTGGTTTCTTACTCTTATTTCCTTTAGGTATTTGCTGATTTTTCTCTTCCATGTTATAAACAACGATTTCTTTTAATATTATCCGGCCGATTGATAGGTTCTTATTTCAGCATCCGCCCAAAGATCTTCAACACCGTAAAAATTCCTCTTTTCTGTTTTAAAAATGTGTACAACTACACTTACATAATCTAAAATAATCCATTCCGCATTTTCGGTGCCCTCTTTATGCCAGGGATCTTCTTGTAACGCTTTATACATTTCCTCTTCCACCGAATCGGCAATCGCCTTTACCTGTGTACTCGAATCAGCATGGCAGATTATGAAATAATCACTGACAGAACTGCGTATATTTTGAAGGTTTAAGCTTAGTATATCTTTTCCCTTTTTCTCCTGAATACCGTGAATAATAATATCAGCTATTCGTTTTGATTCGTTTTCTTGTTTGTTTTTATGCATTAAAACCGATTAATTTACACAAAAATATAAATTACTTTAGCAATATAAGCTCTATGAGCACATTATTTATTGGTAAAAATACACTGTTCCTCGAACACGTCCATTCCACTAACAGTTATTTAATGGAATTGTTGTCAAATTCCAAGCCATTAGCTGAAGGTACTGTTATTATGGCAGTAGATCAAAGTGCAGGAAGGGGACAACAAGGAAAAGTTTGGGAAAGCGAAGCAGGGAAAAACCTTAGCATCAGCGTATTGCTATACCCCGGATTTATTGAGGCTCATAAACAGTTTTATATTTCCAAAATCATTAGCCTGGCAGTACATGACCTGCTGAAACTTTATTTACCCGGCGTTGTTCATATCAAATGGCCGAATGATCTGTACTATTCCCGAAGAAAAGTTGCCGGGATATTGATTGAAAATGTACTTGCCGGCAATCAAATACGTGCAAGCGTTATTGGTATCGGGCTTAATGTAAATCAAACCGAGTTCCCGGAACATCTTCCCAATCCGGCATCTGTAAAGAGTTTCTTAGGTGTTGAAAAGGATATTGATCTAAACCGGGTTTTGCAACAATTATGCGGTACGATAGAAAAAAGATACTTACAATTAAAAAATAAGCGTTTCTTCGAAATTGATGAGGAATATTTACAAGCGCTTTATCAACTTGAAGAATATGCCGCTTATCTGACCCCTAAAGGGAAAGAAAACGGAACAATAACAGGAATAACACAGGAAGGAAAGTTGCAAATACTCTTTAACCAAACAATAGAAGAGTTTGATACACAACAAATACAATTCCTTCTCTAAAATATTTTAATACTTTTGGTATCTAACTATTGGAAATCCTTACGTTAAGCTATACAAATGAAAAAAATTACTACGACATTTTTGATGTTGTTATTGGGCACCAGCCTTTTCGCACAAATTCTTACTCCTGTCAAGTGGGCGTACGGTACGGAGCAAATTAATGAGACCGAAGTTGTTCTTATCATTAAAGCACGCATCGATCATAAATGGCATTTATATTCTCAACACATTCCCGAAGGAGGACCGATTCCTACCACTTTCGTATTTAAGCCTTCTTCGCATTATACACTTATCGGTAAAGTAGAAGAAAGCCCTAAGCCGATTAAAGTTTATGAGGATTTATTCGATATGGAAGTCGCGTATTTTGAAAAGACCGCTACCTTCCGTCAGAAAATTAAATTAAACACGACCAATGATTTTTCCGTAAGCGGAGAACTGGAGTTTATGGTCTGCGACGACAGACAATGCTTACCTCCCGAATTGATCGAGTTTAGCATACCGGTAAAGGGTGCTGTTAAGGAAGTTAACAGCCGGGAAACAATGGCACCGGCTAATTCTGTTATCGATAGCCCGGTGATGGATGAAAGCATATCCTCCATACAATCGGACACATCAGCAAAAAGTTCTGTCAGCCAACCTGCTTCTACCGAAGAAGATAATTCAACCCTCTGGATTTTTATTCAGGGATTCCTTTTTGGCTTTGTGGCTTTACTAATGCCTTGTATTTTCCCGATGATTCCATTAACGGTAAGTTTCTTTACCAAACAAAGCAAGACAAAAGCGATAGGTATCCGGAATGCAATTATATACGGACTATCAATTATTGTCATCTATGTGGGGTTAGGCTTGGGGGTTACAGCTGTAATGGGAGCGAGTGCATTGAATGAGCTTTCGAGCAATGCCATTTTCAATATTATATTTTTTATTATCCTGATTGTTTTCGCAGCATCTTTCTTCGGAGCCTTTGAAATTACGCTACCAAGCTCCTGGTCAACGAAGGCCGATCAGAAAGCCGAAAAAGGCGGACTCGTCGGGATCTTTTTTATGGCTGTTGTTTTGGCAATCGCTTCTTTCTCTTGTACCGGACCATTAATCGGCACCTTACTTGTTGAAGCGGCAAACAAAGGTGAATACCTGGGACCATTTATGGGTATGCTGGGATTCTCGATATCACTCGCTTTGCCCTTTACCTTGTTTGCAATTTTCCCAAGCTGGTTAAATACGATGCCTAAATCGGGAGGATGGTTGAACTCAGTGAAAGTAACACTGGGTTTCATTGAATTGGCTTTCGCATTGAAATTTTTATCGAATGCAGATATGGCCTACCACTGGGGAATCTTAGACCGTGAAGTATTTATCGTTTTATGGATTATTATTTTCGGATTACTGGGCTTATATTTATTGGGGAAAATAAAATTCTCTCACGATAGCGATCTTAAATTTATCAGTGTTCCACGTTTGTTTTTAGCGATCTCTTCTCTGAGTTTTGCTATGTATTTATTACCCGGATTATGGGGCGCACCTCTGAAGGCTGTGAGTGGTTTTCTTCCACACACCGGTACACAGGACTTCGATTTATATACACGTGGTTTTGTGAATAATACTATCGACAATCCGAATACCGAACATTTTACAGTTAAAAAATATGCCGACCGTTTGCATGCACCGCTGGGGATCGATGCTTTTTTCGATTACGATGAGGGAATGGCTTATGCAAAAAAAACAGGTAAGCCTGTGTTTCTTGATTTTACAGGGCATAGCTGTACCAATTGCCGTAAAATGGAAAACGCCGTTTGGCCCAACCCGGAGGTATTAAAGCGCCTGAAGAATGATTTTGTTGTGATCTCTTTATATGTAGATGATCGCACAGCACTTCCCGAAGGAGAACAATACATTTCAAAATTTACCGGAAAGAAAGTAAGAAACTTAGGAAATAAAAATGTAGATCTGCAAGTAAGTATGTTTAACAACAATGCGCAACCCCTTTATGTAATTACCGATCATGAAGGGAGTGCTTTGGTAAAACCTTATGCTTACAACGAAGATGTAGCTGCCTATATATCCTTTTTAGATAACGGCAAAAAGGCTTTCCAAAAATAAGATAAATTGTTTCGATAGATATGCCGGGAGGACAAATTATCTCCCGGCTTTTTATTTATCAGCTTTAACATTTCTTAACAGCCTTTAACCCTGCTTTAACAAAAGCCTTGTATCTGTTCACCTACCTTATGATTCATAATTTAAATTAATAATTATGAAAAATGATAAAGTAAGGTTCATCGCCGCATTACTCTTGGGACTGATTGTTATAAGCCATTCGCAAACCGGAAAATCTCAGTCATTAGTAAGGCTTACGGAAGGATCACAAACAGATGCCTTCCGTTTCGATTATTATCCAGGCACAATTACAGAAATGAAAGTATATCCGAATCCTTCTGCAGGTCGGTTTAATATTGCAATGGGAATAAGAGAGTCGGGATATCTGGAAGTAAAGGTGTATGATTTACAAGGCCGTCTCATTCAATCGGAAAATATTCCGAATTTTAAATCCGGTTATTATCACAGCAGCATTGATTTACGTAATGAGCCGGATGGTATTTATTTGGTGAAAGCAGAGATAAACGGGAACGGCATCTTACAGAAATACCAAAAAGGATTTTAGCATAAACAGAAAAAGCTCCGTGGAGCTTTTTCTGTTTATGTATCTATGCCTATTACTTTTCAAAGGATTTATTGATTGCAAACACCACATGTTCACGGTGTGCTTTGGTATCGGTATTTCCGCCGCCACCTGCCATCATTGTTTTAATTTGTTTCAGGTTCGCCAACGCAGCAGCTTGTGCGCGATGATCATATTTATCATCCTTCATAATTCTAATCAGATGATCGACATATTCAGCCTGAATATTTTGACGGAAAGAATTTACGTTTCCTGCAACATCCGATTTAAAGATACCATCCGTTAAATCTTTCATCATCTCGGTAACGCTGTACTGATTGCCATATAACTGAGCATCTGTCATACGTTTCAAAACATTCGGATGCAAGATATGAGCAAGCGCATTTTTCTGAATCATAATCACACGATCGTGAATTTTCGGATCCTCATTTCCTCCGTTGAATCCACGGCGTTGAATTTGCATATAGTTATACAATCCCGCAGGTATATCGAAGGCAGCCGGAGCAAAAACATAATCCGACAAAGCTTTTACCGCACGCTTCTGATCTGCATAGGCAACCGGAGTCAGCGGTTTCATCATACTTTTTTGTTCCGGGAAACTTCTGTCAACATATACTCCACCTACATAACGAGAGATTACGGTTGCCGCGGTACTGTACTCACCGGTAATAATTAAGTATGCATTTCTGAACTCATGATACGATTGACCATCTTTGATATATTTCTCTTTCGTTTTTGCCATTAAAGAGTTCGCCAATTTCATACGATCGATGGAATAGCTTATAGCATCCGAACTTAAATCGTTCACATTCACTCTCGGATCGATTGCTTTTCCGGGGGCGCGCATATCATCGGCATCGTTACCAAAAGTAAGTTGCGGTTCCGATGAGCGGGAAAGTAATTTTTTCAAACGTTCCGCTTCAGCACCGGAATTTTCTAAAGCAGGTGCGTATCCAAATTCTATCGCCCATAGATCGTAAGGTCCCGGCTTGCTGGTAAAGTATTGCCCTTGTTGCGATTTATCCGACGCAATGTTCGCTGCGGGATAATCCATCACCGAACCGATTAATCCTATCTTAGAGGTTTTGCTTTTATCATTGATTTCAGCAGGCGACCAAAGTTGCGAAGCTTTCATATTGTGATTCAATCCGAAAGTATGGCCTACCTCATGTAAAATCAAATAATACAAAGATTCTTTGATGTACTCTCTCTTATCAATTTCATCGGCACTCATAGCATTTAAAGCCGCCATTCCGAATTGAGAAGTTTGATGAAAATAATTTCCAAGATTACAATAATGCTTATTCTCATAATCCCATTCTGCATCCGGCTCATACAAATGCAAGGCTGCTGCATCGAATAGTTTTTCCTGTTTCAAACGGTTTGTAAAAAATATGTATTCAAGCATAATATCCGCACCCAGAATCTGTCCGGTGCGAGGATTTACAAAGCTCGGACCATAACCGCCAAAGGGAGGATTAGGAGAAGATGTCCAGCGCAATACATTATAACGTATATCTCCTGCATCCCAGCTTGCATCATCGGGTTGTACTTCACAACGGATTGCGTTTCTGAAACCTGCTTTTTCAAAAGCTTCGTTCCATGCCAACACAGCGTTTTTAATAATTTCCCGAAATTCAACAGGAGTAGTATTTTCAATCCACCAGGTAATCGGTTCCACCGGCTCAGAGAGGACTGCATCCTTATCTTTTTTCTCCAAATGCCAACGATTAATTACATCGCGGTATGGAGTCGGGGCAGCAGAGGTCATATCTTCTACACGTTGCATAAAATATCCTACACGCGGATCATCGAAACGTGGCCTGAAATTATTTTGCGGAACTTCGATAAAAGTATGTTGAATTTTTATCGTTACCGAACGTGCATCGGTAACATCCTCCCCGCCTCTGACTACGGGTGCCGGATTATCATAAACATACTCCACTACTACTTCGGTATTTTCAGGATAGTTGCGAATGGAACTGAACTTCGTTTTGTCTTTACTCAATGTACCCAGCGAAAAGCTTGCCCCCGGCTTTGCATTCGGATTAGGAGAAGGCTTTATCTGAGAAAGATTTTCCGCTAAAAACAACTCATCTGCTTTGATCAAATAATCATCACCCTCTTCGGCAACTATTTTTATAGAAGCAAGAATAGGTTTATTGATATTCGCATCTGCCGATTTGCTTAATGCATTTGCCGGATCGAAATAATAGCTGGTATTTTCTTTTACAAACTCGATACGATCGAAATATTTACGGATAGAAAAAATTTCATTGTCGCGGAAAGCACCTTTAAAATGCCCCGCTGCAACCAAACCGTTCTCAGCATAATTAAAATAAATATATTCTTTACCGATCTGATCTTTATGAATCTTCATATACACCGTACCTCTTACCGTATCCTGGTACATAGTGAATAAACCATCGAGCGTTCTTGTTTCTTTGACGGTTTCTTTAATAGATTTCTTTCCATCCTTTTTTGGAGCTGCGGCTGCCACAGGTTCTGAGGATGATTTCTTCTTTTTCTTATCGGCATAGACAGGCTCTGCATAAGCTGCTCCGATTAAAAGAAAAGTAATCGAGTAAATTAAATAACGTTTCATGTATTTTTTATTTGTTTTTATTTGTCACATGGAATGGCCTAATAATCTTTTGCTGTTGATGCAAAGCATTTGTATGACTATTTCATCTGTATTGAATTTATTTATAAATAATTTGTTTCGCTGATAGCAGCTCTAAACATAATTAAAATCCCCGTCTAATGTAATGAATAACATGATTTTTACAACTTATTTCCGGACGGTTCTCTGTAAATATTATCGTATTTTCATTCCTGAATACACATCAGGGTTCTAAAATTCATACATTTGTCGCATGTCAACAGATTTTTTCAGGAAGCGCAGTAAAGTTATCGTTACTTGCCCGAAACGCATTTCTCCGTATTTGCGTGATGAGATACAGGCAATGGGTTTTCAGATCGATGAGGAGTGGAGCACGGGAGTTGCTTTGCAAGCGAATATGGAGCAATGCATACGTCTGAATATGTGTATTCGTACCGGCAATCAGGTGTTGTATTTGTTAGATAGCTTCCCTTGCAAAAATGCGGACGACCTGTATAAGCATACTTCTGAAATAAAATGGGAAGATATTTTGGATGAGAACGGTTATGTTTCCATCACTTCGAATGTAAAAAATGATACCATCGACAATAATCTGTTTGCCAATGTAAAAGTTAAAGATGCTATAGTTGACCGCATCAAGCAGAAGAAAGATATTCGTCCGGATTCAGGACCCGACCGTTCAAAAGCTGTTATTCATTTATACTGGCAGGAGAATGAAGCTGCTTTATATATTGATACATCCGGAGAAACTTTAGCGAAGCATAATTACCGCAAGCATCCCGGCAAAGCTCCTATGCAAGAGGGTTTAGCGGCAGCTACTATACTTTCAACAGGTTGGGATATCCGTACAAATTTTGTAAATCCGATGTGCGGCAGCGGTACATTAGCTATTGAAGCTGCCTTGATGGCATTGAACCGATATCCGGGTTTGTTCCGGTCGAATTACGGATTTATGCATATCAAAGGCTATTCGGAAGAAATGTACAGCAAGGAGAAAGGAAAATTAGAAAAACTTGCTGCCCATGAATTATCCGGAAAAATTATTGCCAGCGATAATGATCCGCGGGCATTAAATGCAGCTAGAGCAAATGCAGAAATTGCCGATGTGGAAGATTACATACATTTTCAACTGTGCGATTATTCGGAAACGCTTGTACCCGAAGGCGGAGGAGTCGTGATGTTTAATCCTGAATATGGTGAACGTTTAGGTGAATTTGAGGAATTGGAGATTGTATATAAGGGCATGGGAGATTTCCTGAAACAAAAATGCAAGGGCTATAGGGGCTATATTTTAACCGCGAGCCCGAATTTAGCAAAGAAAGTAGGATTGCGGGCCACCCGTAAGCTGGAATTTTATAACAGTAAGCTGGATTGCCGTCTGTTGGAATATGATATTTACGACGGGTCGAAAAGAATACGCGAATAAATCATTAATATATTTATTATCAAGTATTTAAATCAAAATAAATAATTGAGATTTTTTCTATTCATTAACATTTTCTTAACATTAAGCTTATACTTTTGCACAAAACAAAGAAAATGTCGCTAAACAGTATTTTTCATTACTTCATACCGAAGGACAAAAAGTTTTTTCCTCTCTTCGAAGATGCCAGTGCAAATTTAATGCAGTTGGCAACAAAGCTGAACGAAGCTTTAAATACTACAGATTTAGAACTCCGTAACTCCCTCATCAAAGAAATCGAAAATCTTGAGCATCGCGGAGATGAAATCACACATGAGATTTTTGTAGAATTAAGTAAAAACTTCATCACTCCATTCGACCGTGAAGATATTCATGCTTTGGCTTCGGCATTGGATGATGTTGCCGATTATATACACGGTTCGGCAAATCGCATACTGTTGTATAACCTTACCAATATCACAGAGCCTATAAAAAAACTGGCTGAGTTAACCTTACAGGGCTGTAAAGATTTACATATCGCTATCAAAGAACTGAAAGATTTGAAAAACATCAGAAATGTAAGTGATTCATGCGTGCGTATAAACAGCATGGAAAACCAGGCAGATTATGTTTTCGATATGGCCGTTGCCGATCTTTTCAAAAACGAAAAAGATGCAATCGAATTAATTAAAATGAAGGAAGTACTTTCGGCATTAGAGACCGCTACCGATAAATGTGAAGATGCCGCAAACGTAATGGAATCGATTATTGTAAAGAATGCTTAAACAAGAGCATTACATTCATCAAACATTTTTATGGGCTTAACCTTACTGATAGTTGTCATTGTATTAGCATTAATATTCGATTATATCAATGGATTTCACGATGCTGCCAATTCCATAGCAACCATCGTATCGACAAAAGTATTAACTCCTTTTCAAGCTGTACTTTGGGCAGCATTCTTCAATTTCCTTGCTTATTGGATTTTCGATTTGAACGTTGCCGATACGGTAGCAAAAACGGCAAATACCATGCAGATTAATCTGGTGGTAATATTAGCCGGCGTAATTGCTGCTATCTGCTGGAATTTATTGACATGGTGGCTGGGTATACCTTCCAGTTCATCACATACGCTGATTGGCGGTTTTGCGGGTGCTGCCATCGCACATGGAGGCTTGACCGTTGTTAACTTTCAGGTAATCGGGAAAGTCGCTGCATTTATTTTAATCGCTCCTTTAGTAGGGATGATTATGGCATATATTATTACGATGATTATCATTAATATTTGTCGTTATGCTGTACCGAGTAAAGCCGATAAATGGTTTCGCAGATTACAGCTATTATCCTCAGCAGCATTCAGTTTAGGGCATGGCGGCAATGATGCGCAAAAGGTAATGGGTATTATAGCCGCAGCAATCATAGTATATTTAAAAGATGCAAACCTTTCTATAGATGATATTCCGAATTGGTTGCATTTAAGCTATGAAGTCGTAAACGGAAAAGTAAAAATCAATCATATTCCGAATTGGGTTCCTTTAGCGTGTTATACCGCCATTGCAGCTGGAACGATGTCAGGGGGCTGGAAAATTGTAAAAACCATGGGGACAAAAATTACCAAGGTTACTTCTTTAGAAGGTGTCGCTGCCGAAACTGCGGGAGCAATTACCTTATTCATGACCGAGCATTTTAAAATTCCTGTTTCTACTACACATACCATTACCGGGGCAATTATTGGAGTCGGGCTTTCGAAACGTATTTCTGCTGTGCGCTGGGGAGTGACTGTCAATCTGATCTGGGCATGGATATTAACCATACCCGTCTCCGCTTTGCTGGCATCAATCGTTTACTCTATCCTAACTATCTTCTTATAATCCCGTTAATTATTCATCCCTGCGCGGACGAATAATTAACCGTAATGTAGGATCGTTTGTGATGAATGCCCAAAACCAGTTTAAAAATAATTTCACTTTATTTCGGAAACCTGCGATAGGCATGATATGAATAAACAGCCAAACCATCCAGGCAATCACTCCTTTAAAAAATAATCCGGGCAAATCGGCAACGGCCTTGTATTTGGAAATAATAGCCATACTGCCTTTGTTCCTGTATCGAAATGATTCAAGCGATTTTCCTCTTGCCATACGTTTGAAATTAGATGCCAGCAACAAACCTTGCTGTATTGCTACTTGGGCTAATTGCGGGTGACCATTTGGATATCCCGGATCGGACATACTCAAGCTAATATCACCGATAGCGAATATGTTTTCGGTTTGCAACACCTTATTATTCTCATCCACCCATACTCTTCTACCTCTGTCTATTGACTCTTCGGGCAATCCCGGCAATTCACGGCCGGTAACACCCGATGTCCATATCAGCGATCGGGAACTTATTTTTTCTCCGTTTCCCAATATTACATTACCATCTGTATAATCTTTTACTGCTGTGTTTAAAATAATCTTTACTCCCAAACTTTTAAGAACCGCTTCGGCTTCTATTTGAGATTTTCTACTCATCGGTCCTAACAGCACCGGAGAGGCATCGAGAAGATGGATCTTAGAGCGGACATTTGTAAATTCGGGATATTCTTTTGCTGCAATATTTATTCCCATCTCTGCCAACATCCCCGCAATTTCCACACCGGTAGGCCCCCCTCCTGCGATAACAATATTCAACAATGCTTCACGCTCTTTCTCATCATTCGTACGCACCGCTTTCTCCATGTTTAGTAAAAGATGATTACGCAAAATCAAAGCATCGTTGATAGTCTTCATGGGCAATGCATATTTTTTCACATTCTCCATTCCGAAATAATTACTTTCAGTACCTACCGCCAGTATCAGATAATCGTATGCCAGAGTTCCCGTATCGGTATTGATGGTGTTCGATTCTCTGTTGATACGCTGTAAAGATCCTAAGTGAAACCGAAGGTTATTTTTCCCTTGAAAGAGTTTACGGAAAGGATGGCTTATGTTTGATGCTTCAATAAAAGAAGAAGCAACCTGATAAAGCAAAGGGGGAAAAAAATGATAGTTATTGGTATCTACCAAAGTGATCTCGTATCGCTCATCATCAGAAATACTTTTAATAAAGTTTAAGCCGGCGAATCCTCCACCAACCAATACTATTTTTTTTGTTCCGCTTTTCATGGGAATATATTTTAATGAATGAACTATTTATACTAACAGGTATTATAAGTGGTTTGTGTTGATTAAAGATTAAAAAAGTACCGGACTCTTACGCAGAGTTTTAGTGTGGTTTTAATTTTTGAAATCGTCTCTGTTCCGTAAATATTCTTTTCCGAATTCATAACCCAATCTGACGATCTGTGGTGCTTTATGCAGCTCAAACATTCCTATATTATTCAGGTTGGGGGCTTCGAGGTACATAAAACAATTTGCTGAGGCCTGAAGTACTTTGCTTCGAAAACTTAGATGAAAAGAACGATCCATAATTTCTACGATACCTGTATTTGCGCTTAAATCCCTGATCGTATTTACATAAATGCTGACTATATCGCTCTTATGCTCCAGAAAGGGTTCTACAGGCAGATTGTTGCTTAAGCCGCCATCAACATAAGGAACTCCGTCAATCACAACCGGAGGGAAAACAACCGGAACCGCACAAGAAGCTTCTATCGCATCGACAATAGAGCCGCTGCCAAAAATTTTCTGGCTGCCGTCATACAAAGAAGTAGCTGTAATGTATAGAGGTATCGGTAGTTTTTCAAAGGTATCGTATCTCAAATTATTTTTCAGAAAATTTTTTATCCCCTGAAAGGATACCAGTCCTTTTTTAAATTTGTTCCAGCTTAACAAACGAAGGCTCAGCTTTCCGGTTAATATCTCGGAAACTTCATCCGGATTAAATCCATTTGCTAAAAAAGCTCCGGCAACTGCACCCGCACTCGTTCCCGATATCGCAGAGGGGTAAATATTATGCTCATTCAGGGCTTTTACGATACCCAAATGTGCAAATCCTCTTGCACCCCCTCCGGATAAAACGAATGGTCTATGCATACTCATGAAAAAATTACTTCATAAGTTTTTTAAGTTCTTTAAGCTTGATGGATATATATACATTAAACACCCCGATAAGAATAAATGCAAAAGCGGTATAAAATACAATTGTCATTCCTGCAAATACCGGATTCCATAACATGATAAAGGAAAACAGTAAACCTAATACACCCAAAACAAGCATATAACTCCATTCGGAAATACCTACTTTTCTTAATGCCGTAGCCCAATAGATGGATACGATTGAACGAAACAGAATTCCAAACCCGACAAATAGTGGCAGGGCAAGCATAGAAATATCGGGGCGGGCGACTAACAGTATCCCCACTATAAAGTCTATAATCCCCACCGCCAACGACCATGCCCAACCGTGCAAATAGGCTCTGTTGGAAAAAGCATATATAATTTCCAAAATACCTGTCACTAAAAAAGTATATGCAAACAGTACAGATAGTGCAATAAATGATTCGAGCGGAGTTGTAAAAGCATACAATCCGACAGCAATCAGGAGTACCCCTAGAAGTAAGGGCAAGTACCAATACTTAATGGTACGTTCGGCCCCTCTAAAAAATTGATTTTCCATAATTCATGATTTAGTTAAGCAATTATGATTTCTTAAAAATGAATGTGTTCACAGTATTGATTTCATCCTGAGAAATGATATGCCCCATTTTCTCATAGATTTTTTCAATAAGATCTGCATTCATTCCCTTCAATACTTTTGTAGATTCCTGTACACGCATTACAGGGATATGCGGATCGGGGTCGCTAACCCCTATAAAAATAGGAGTATTTTTAAAATCTCCCTTATAATTCTCCATATATATTTTATCTCCGATCAAACCGCCCGAGAATGCTGCAACACCACCATAGTTTCTTGCATTTCTTGCAACAAACTCAAGGCTCAGGCAGGCACCCTGAGAGAATCCGAGGAAATAAATATCTTCCGGCCCAAACCCTTTTGCCAGCAAATCATCTATTATATCCTTCATTAGGGACAAAGCTGATGACAACCAGGGTTCATTATCACCAGGATCTGCCAGAAAAGAATAGGGATACCATGTATGGTTCACAGCCTGTGGCGCAATCAAATGATAATCGGCGATATTCAGATACTGTGCCATCGATAAAATATCCTGTGCATCTGCTCCACGACCGTGTATCATGATCAGAACCTTTTCAGCGTCCTCAATTTTCTTTCCTGCCGTATGTATATTTTTTATATGCATGATGATGTCGTTTATACCGGATTAATGAGGCTTTCCAAACATCCGAAAATACTTCTGTTTTTTCAATTGAGTTTGTACATAGATAAAAAGCGATAGAAGTGGGCTTTTCAAGGCCCGGCACAATTCTCCTATATTAATTTAAATCAGGTAATACTTTTTCGATATCTGCACGCACACTCTGATATTGTACCGGAAGTTTCAGTTCAGTACCTAAATCTTCCAGACGCTCATCAACGGTAAATCCGGGATTATCGGTTGCCAGTTCAAATAATACTCCTCCCGGTTCGCGGAAGTATAACGAGAAGAAATAATCACGATTAATTTTCGGTGTGATATGCAACCCTCTCTTTGAGATTTTTTCTCTGAATCGCATCAGTATTTCATCATTCGCAACCCGAAAAGCTACATGATGGTTTGTCCCGGCTGCATTATATCCTGCATTACCGGCAGGCAGATGAACGATATCTACAATTGATGCGCCTTCAGCTTCATCTGTTTTGTAACGATAGGTATTTCCTTCCTGTGCTATCAGTTTATACTCAAAAACATCGGTAAGGATATCGGCTGTAGGATTAATATCTTTCAGCGTAAGCGTAATACCATGAAACCCTTTTAAAGCATAAGCTTCTTTCACATCCCCGCTTTCCCAGGCAATGCGTTTATCTTCAGAAGCGGGAACAGTAAGCGACAAATTTAATCCGTCGGGATCTGTAAAATCAAGATGTTTCTCTCCCATACGTTCGGAAATTTCTCCATACTTCACATGAAAAGTTTCGAAACGTTTTTTCCAAAAATCTAAACTACCTTCCGGGACCGAATAGCTGATCTGCGTTGCCATTCCGATTCCGTTTCTTCCCTGTCCGATACCTTCCCAAGGGAAAAAAGTAAGGATACTTCCGGGGGTTCCTTTTTCATCTCCGAAATAAAAATGATAGGTTCCCGGGTCATCGAAATTGACGGTCTTCTTCACCAATCGTAAACCCAATATTTTTGTATAGAAATCGAGATTTCGTTTTGCATTGTTCGCGATTGCCGTAATGTGATGCAATCCTAATATTTTATCTTCCATGATATTAAAATTTAACGGTGTAAATTTTTATTTCTTGCACAAAGATAGTCCGAATAACAAAATTGAGCGATGACTTAGCTTAAAAAGCATATTGACTTATATCACAAAAAATGCCTCTGTACAGAGGCATTTCATATTTATTTTTTTGCAAAGAAATAATAATCGAATGAATACCTCCCGCTCCCGGTAATGAATAATACAATGTATGTAGTTAAATAATGAAATGCCAATTCCATTTTCGCAAAAGGGTCTCCCCAGTGTACATGCAAGGTAATGACAAGCATGGTAATAATTAAAGGGATAACAGCTAAGCGCGTTCCGAATCCGAATAAAATGAAGCCGGAACATATTACTTCCGCAAAAATGGCAAGTGATAAACTTATAACAGGGCCCAGGCCCATGAAGTCTAAAAATTTTACTTCTTCCATACCTAATCGATCCATCTTAGGGAAGCCATGCGTAAACATATAAAAGGCAACAGCTATGCGTATAAGCAGTATGGCAGCATCCGTCTGCCTGGAGTTCTCCTGAACTTTAAAAATTATATTTATTAATGTTTTCATTGTTGAACCTGATCTATATATAAATAGTGTTAAGAATTTATCCGGGTTGATGTTATTTCGGTTTTGTTAAGCCCTAATGCCTTACGAACCGCCGGAGCTACAACATCTCCGAATAATTCGATCGAATGCATAATTTTATCATGCGGCATATAACCCATGCTCATCTGTGCAAGGAACCGGGTGTTTTTAAACAACTCATATTCATAAAGGATTTTGTCGGTAACTTCCTGCGGACTACCCACCAATAAAGCACCTTTTGCAGAGCGTGAATACTCGAACTGCTGACGTGTTAAAGGTTGCCAACCCCTGTCTTTCCCTACACGATTCATCATTGCTGCATAGGTAGGAAAAAGCTCATCGGCTGCCTGTTGGGAATTATCGGAGATATAAACATGTGAGTTAATTCCCATCTGCAATTTTGAAAGATCTTGTCCTTGTTTTTGTGCAGTACTTCGATAGAGTTCTACAAAGGGGACAAAGTGTTCGGGAGCGCCGCCGATAATTGCCAACGCCAATGGCAGATTTAATTTCGCAGCGCGCACGGCTGACGAAGGTGTACCACCTGCCGCAATCCAAATCGGCAAAGCCTCTTGCAAGGGGCGCGGATAAATTCCCAGCTTATCAAACGAAGAGCGGTGATGTCCTTTCCATGAGAGCATTTCCTGCTGATTAATCTGAAGTAACAGGTCTAATTTTTCCGAAAACAAGGTATCGTAATCATGAAGATCATATCCAAACAAGGGGAAGGATTCGATAAAAGAACCTCTTCCGACCATAATCTCTGCACGTCCGCCGGAAACCTGATCGAGTGTTGCAAAATTTTGAAAGACACGAACCGGATCATCGGAACTCAATACCGTTACGGCACTTGTAAGTTTAATATTTTTAGTGATACTTGCTGCTGCAGCCAATATCATTGCAGGCGACGATACGGCATAGTCGGGACGATGGTGTTCACCAACGCCGAAAACATCCAAACCCAACTCATCGGCTAATTTAATTTCTTCCAATAAGTTTTTAATACGTTGATGCGTATTAACAGCTTTGCCCGCACCCGACTCGGGTTGTGTATCCGCGAAAGTATATAACCCTAATTCCATAATTCTTTATTTCAAACTCATATTTATTCGGCATACTTAATAATATCCCGATTCATATTCTATCAACCGGGATATATGTCGGTTTAATTATTGAGCACTTAATCCGCCATCAATTACCTGAGTAGTTCCGGTAATAAATTTACTTTCGTCACTCGCCAGAAATAATGCTAATTGTCCGATTTCTGTCGGTTCTGCATATCTACCCATCGGTATAGTTGTCTCTAACTCCTTTTTAACTTCAGCAGCTGCACCCGGTGCGAAACCTTCTTCCAAAGAACGCATCATACGGTTATCAACCGGGGAAGGGTGAATTGTATTCACACGAATTTTTCTGGGGGCAGCTTCAATTGCAACTGCACGCATAGTTCCTACAACAGCATGTTTACTGGTAATGTATGCACTCACGTTCGGACTACCATTTAGTCCCGATACCGAAGAAGTAATAATGATACTTCCACCATCGTTCATTTCAGGTAATATATATTTTGTTCCCAGCCATACACCTTTTACGTTTACGGCTAATACTTTATCGAACATTTCATCCGGATATTCGGTGATAGGTTTTACTACACCTTCGATTCCTGCATTATTAAAAAACACATCTATCTTCCCAAATTTTTTAACTGTTTCGGAAATGTATTTTTTCACATCTTCTGCATTCGTAACATCAGCTGTAACGTATGCTAACCTATCTGAAGCACCTAATTCAGTAATTGTTTTTTTCAAAGCCTCTTCACTCATATCCACCAATACTACCTTTGCGCCTTGTTCCAAATACAATTTTGCCGTAGTCTTTCCAATACTACCGGCACCACCGGTAATAATTGCCACTTTATTTTCTAATCGTTTCATAATGTTAAATATTAAAATGTTAAATATTCTGTTAATTCAATTTTATCAACCGATACGTACCGATGTCATTGTCAAAGAACCGGCAACAGCTTTGTCGTTGAAAAATAAAACCTGATCTTTTCCACTTTGCAAAGCAAGTGTATAAATTAAAGGCAGGTAGTGTTCGGGAGTAGGAATTGCCAGTTGCCCTTCCCTACCAAACCCTTCGTAATGAATCAGAGATTTATGATCTCCTTTTTCGATTAATTCTTTAAAGGTCTGATTCATTTTCAATGCCCAGTCGTATCCGTAAGAAGCATCATTTAGCTTATCCCATGCCACCATTCGTAAGTTATGAACCATATTACCGCTACCGATAATAAGCACTCCTTTTTTTCTAAGCCCGAGTAATTCTTTAGCAAGATCGTAATGATACTGCGGCCCTTTCGTGTAATCGATACTCAACTGCAATACGGGGATATTTGCGTCGGGATACATGTGACGGACAACTGTCCAGGTACCATGATCTAACCCCCAATCATGATCCATTTCTACATGTGCGGATTTAATAAGTCCGACCGTTTCTTTTGCTAAAACCGGATCACCCGGAGCAGGGTATTGTACATCAAACAATGCCTGCGGGAATCCGCCAAAATCGTGAATCGTTTTTGGAAAATCCATTGCAGTAATTTTGGTTCCATTACTGAACCAATGCGCCGAAACTACCAGTACCGCTTTGGGTGCAGGAATTTCCTTTGCCATGTTTTTCCAGCGTTGATTGAATTCGTTATCCTCAATACCATTCATGGGGGAACCATGCCCGATAAACAAAACAGGCATCAAATCGTCTTGATCACTTAGGCTGCTTGTAAATTTGTTGAATGCCGATAAAGTTGTCATACCTGCTGCTCCTGCTAAAAGTGTTTTAATAAATGTACTGCGGTCCATTTCTAAACTAATTGTGTACAATACCGATTAATTTTACTTTTTAATAAACTCACCATCTGCTTTAATACGGACTTCGTTTCCAATCATTGGCGGCGGGAAACCCGGACCTATATTGAATACTCTGCGGTCGAGCGTACCGGTTAACTGAAATCCTGCTGATATTGCATTGTTTGAAGGGTTTGTAAAAGTTCCTCTGTACCATAAATCCATAGTAACCGTTTTGGTTATTCCATGCATGGTAAGCTCGCCGCTCAGTTTATATTTATTCTCATCTGTTTTCGTAATAGCTGTACTTTTAAATATCATCTGAGGATATTTAGCAGCATCGAAAAAATCGGCGCTTCGTAAATGATTGTCGCGCATTTCTACTGCCGTGTTAACAGAGTTTACATCCACTGTCATCAGGAAAACGGCATCGCTGAAATCTTCCTTACCCGAAGTAATTTTCACATCAAAAGAATTAAACATTCCGTCAATTTCAGAGATTCCCAGATGTTCTACACCAAAGGTGATTTTTGCGTGTGCCTTGTCAACTTCCTAGGTTGTTTGCGCTACAAGGGTTAAGCTGAATGAAAGCAAGGTTAATAACGTTAATAACTTTTTCATAATTTTTCTATTTAAGTTTGATTGATAAATTATTTGATTTATTTTTTCTTAGTTATAAACAATAGATTGAGAAGAGATAAAAGCAAGTATTTCACTATCCTCTCCACTCATCATATATTCTCCTTCATTCGAAACAAAAATGACCTTAGAGTTCGGAAGTAATTGTTTCAATAAATAATAGTCTGATAAAGATTGTTTACCGTTGTCGGCTATATACACTACAATTTTTTGTGTTGCCACCGTTCGAATATTTTCAATAACTGACTTTTCCACGATGGAAGAAATTACGATTACATCCGCTTCCCAGCATCCATCTTTCGCGCAGTTCACCCATTCTACATTGTTATTCGAATCCGTATCCGAAAAATATTCTTTACGAAGCCCGTATGCTGTAAGTACTAATAAGTGATTGGAAGGAGAAGCAAACATTTTCATGTGCTGTTCTACCAATTTCACATTATTACCTATAAAAGCGATTGTATATTTTGTTTCCATAACTTTCATACACAAAGGTAAAGACGAAAGCTTAGCTGAACGATGACCTATATTAAAATCAAAATTGATTCAGATCACATATCTTATTTTTTTGTGACAAGATGGTTGCGGATACGGCTAAGTGTTTCCCTTGTAATACCCAGATAGGAAGCGATCATGTGTTGAGGTACACGTAATACGATGTCGGGATAGGTATGTAATAAATTAAGATATTTTTCCTCGGCTGTTTCGCTCATGTTGCCCATGAGGCGTCGTTGAGTAGCAACTAAATTATTCTGAATGATGATACGGAAATAACGTTCAAAAGCCGGAACTTTTTGGAGCAACTCTTCCCAGGAAGGAAGCGTAATCATTAACAACTCCGAATCTTCCAGCGCTTCGATATTATACATAGATGGCTCATTTGTAAAAAAGCTATACAGATCGCCCATCCACCAACCATCTGAGGCAAACTGAAGCGTATGCTCATTGCCTTTCTCATCAACAGTATAGGAACGAAGAAGGCCTTTTTCTACAAATATGGTGTGTTTACTTATTTCCCCTTCTTCCAGTAAAAATCTTTTTTTGCGTATTTTTTTGGGCTGAAAGAGTGTTTTACAGAGCTCGAACTCCTCTGTGCTAATAGAAATCGTTTCTGAAACTTTTTTATAAAGCAGTTCGAACATAAATGAAAAGAGTATTTAAGTTTTCTTCAAAAAAAATATTATTTCTGAAAAAGGTGCAAGATACCCCTTTCTGTTATAAATATGTTTTCAACTAAAATTGAAAATCCTTATCGGGCAATATAAGCCGAATACATCCATACCGATTTTTCCTGATCGCGGATATAATCACTCATCAAGGCATTGGTTCCTTCATCACCTATTTCGGCTGAAAATAATAAAATTTCTCTTTGTAAAACAATGGTTGTTCTAAAAGAATTCAGAATATCTTCTACGGCTTTGATTCCGTCATTGACCGAATTACTTTCTTTAACCGACGACATCTTTTTGTACACGGAATAATTATGATTAGGCGCATGGCCCAGGGTAAGGATACGCTCGGCAACCTCGTCTATTTTTAACTGGAGCTCACCATACAATTCTTCGAACTTAGCATGTAATTCGAAGAACTTCTCGCCTTTAATATTCCAATGATATCCGCGTGTATTTTGGTAGAAGATTGAATAGTTCGCCAATAACTCATTCAACTTCTCGGCCAGTTTCTCGGATTGCTTTCCATCTAATCCGATTGCATTATATTTTTTCATATTCTTTCGATTTAGGTTTACGCTTATAAATATAACAAATTTATAGGGGGAAAAGTTTCGGATTAAGGACAGTCTTTTATGAATAAGCGAACAAAGGGGCTCTAAATCAAATACAGGCTTAATAAAGAGACTCCGTACAGGAATAAAAGAGGAATAATACAATCCTTATCATCCCTGAAAACCTTTAGAAAAATTAATCCGTTTTTATTCCTAACAGCTGATCGATGGTTTGAGTACTTACCGAATGATAATTCGGGCGTGCTTTTGCATAAATATCCAAAGCCATTTTTTTTCCCGCTTCGGTACGAATTAACTCGGAATACAGGGGAGTTAAAAACTTACGGCGCCCCACATTAGTCAGAAACTGTTCGAGTACGGGATACCCTTTTTTATACTGGTGAACGATTACATAATGTAGCCAGGCTGCCAGGACTTCGTTGTTTCCCGTTTGTGTAAATCCGAACGTAGCATCGAGATATTTCATTTGATCCACATTTAAACCGACAGGAAGGAAACGTACAAAATGTAACCATTCGTGGCTGCTCCAATTTTTTGTTCGCTCAACATCAACAACACCTTCCGAGTGAAAGTTCGCTAAGATATTGTTTACATTTTCTAAACGAGTAGAAATAAACTGCGGACAATTCTCCGGAAGTCCGGGTTTGTATATCCATTCCTCAATCCGGATCTTATCGGCTAAGGCTTTATCTCCTTTAATAAATTCTTTTTTATAATACTCCAGGAAGCGTTTATCATCCATTGTTTGAAAAGCATGATCTGAAAAATATTTCCGGAGAAAAGCATCAAACTTTTCACGGCCTGCAGCTTGTTCCATCAATATCAGTAAATAAGCTCCTTTTTCGTAAGCAATACTGGTAAGGCCATCATCGGGATTACGCCCGCCCAAATCCAGATGTAAGCGTGTATCGGGATCTTCCCTGCCAATCAAATCGAGTTCGGTTTGTAAATCCTGAAAGCCCAGCACATGTAACATATCCGTATATTCTTTCCCTTCTATTTCTTCCATTATCCTGCGTTCGAAATAAACGGTGAAACCTTCGTTCAGCCAGAAGTTGTTCCAGTTTGCATTGGTCACTAAATTTCCCGACCATGAATGAGCCAGCTCGTGTGCAATCAAACTCACTAAAGACCTGTCTCCTGCAATAATGGTTGGCGTTGCGAATGTTAATTCCGGATTTTCCATTCCGCCAAAAGGAAAGCTCGGCGGTAATACCAACACATCGTATCTTCCCCATTGATAAGGCCCGTATAATTTTTCGGCAGCCTCCAACATTTTTTGCATACCGGCAAATTCATACGCTGCTTTTTCAATCATGGAATGCTCTCCATACACCCCGGTACGATCACCCAGTTCCTTATATACTATATCCCCTACCGATAAAGCCATTAAATAAGAAGGAATTGCTTTCTCCTGCCGGAAATGATAAATCCCCGAATCGTTTTTCGACACAGGGTTTGAAGCGCTCATCACGGCTAACAATTCTTTGGGAACTTTAACACGGGCATCGTAGGTAAAGCGAATACCCGGGCCGTCCTGACAAGGGATCCAAGTTCTGGCAAGTATTGCCTGCGATTGTGTAAACAGGAATGGATATTTTTTATCAGCAGTTTGATGCGGGCTCAACCATTGCAGAGCTTCTGCCTGTGGTGAGGTACTGTAAAAAATATGTATCTTTTTTCTTTCGCCGTTTAGTGCGATGCGCAATGCAGCACCCATAAAACCGGAACCCGGAACTAATTCAAATTGTAAATCGCGGGTACCATCGGCATTCAACACTTTTGTTATCTGAAGATCTTTCGTATCTAAATAAATAGTATCCGCAGTACCCGAGATTTCAATCTCGTAGCTTGCCACACCTTCAATAATCTTTTTATCAAAATCGACATGAATGTTTAAAGACAAATGTTTTACAACAGCTTCATTCGGTTTAGCAAATGTATGCTGATCGTGGATGTACGTATTGGTTAATATTTGTTGCTCGTTACATGCAAAACTGAACAAAACCGGTAACGCAATTAAAATTTTTCTCATGTGTTTTTCGCTATCTAACGAAACTACGGGTAAATATGCAATTGTGCAAATATTGCTATTGATTGACATAGGCAGAAAAATAGTAACAAAGTAAATACTTCGTTACTATATATAAATTTAAAAGAATGGTTATTTCAAGAATCCGGTTACTTTAAATTCGGTTCTTCGGTTTTGCTGATGCATTTCTTCTGAACAGCTAACTCCATTGCTACATTCGTTCACAAGCATACTTTCTCCATAACCTTGTCCGATTATTCGATCAGAGGCAATACCTTTACTTACAATATATGCAGCAGAAGATTTTGCACGTTTATCGGAAAGTGTCATGTTCGAAGCATCAGAGCCGCGAGAGTCGGTGTGCGATCCTAATTCAATAATGATATCCGGATTTTCGATCATCAGTGAAACAATCTTATCTAATTCGAGTGCAGCATCTTTACGGATGTTCCATTTACCCAGGTCAAAATAAATGTTATCAATTTTAATGGCTTTACCAATAATGATAGGGGCCATTTGTATGTCTTTCACAAAACCGATATCTGCTTTTCCGGCTATACCACATTCAACGGTACGCGTATCCAACTGTGCTTCGCCTGCAAAAAATTTATCTTTGTTAACTTTTATATCATACACAATTCCCCGCACTACTGCATTGTATTTATAAAATCCGTTAGAGTCAGTAATAATTTTCGCGAGGGCTTGTCCTGTCAACCGGTTTGAAATCGTTACCCATGCACTGTCAATTTTCTCACCGTTATCTTTATTGGTAATGGTACCTTGTAAAGTACAGGTATTAAATTTTGCAAGCTTAATAATAAAGGTTTCTTTAGGATCAACGTTTGATAATGCCGCGTTTTTCATTTGATAGTTTTGTGCAGTAGCTGTTGCGGTATAGATGGTATTCTGTTCCAGTTCAACCGAAAAAATACCGGTACCCGAAAGCGGTAAAATCGGATCGCGAAACTGAGGAGTAAACAACTTCAGCTCCGATCCGGCAATAGCAATTCCGCTAAGGCTGTCGACAACATGGATTTTTAGACCTTTCGCAGGGCGCAGATTGACGGAATAAATATCATCATTAATACCGTTATTGCCACGATCGGAGCTGAAGAATCCTTTTGTAGAATCAGGAAAAAATACCAACCCGAAATCATCGCCGGAAGAGTTAAGCGGAGCCCCCGGGTTTTGCGCTTTTTTGTCTGCCGCTAAAATGTCGTAGCTGTATATATCCAACCCACCTAAGCCCCCATGGCCGTTCGAAGCGAAATATAGTTTATAGTCGGTAGTGATAAAGGGAAACAATTCATCACCTTTGGTATTTACTAAAGGTCCCATGTTTACAGGCTCTCCCCAGGTATTATCAGACATAAGCTTCGACATATACAAATCCATCCCCCCGAAACCTCCGGGCCTGTTCGAAGCGAAATACAGAATTTTACCATCGGGGCTTAAAGCAGGATGAGCATGTGCATAATCCTTGCTATTGTATGAAAACTTATCTGTACGCTTCCATTTTTCGTTTTCGGATTTGGCGCTAAGAATTTTCAGGTTTTTATATCCTTTATCGGATTTAGCTTTCGGATTATTTGCGGTATAATAGATTTCTTTCCCGTCAGCAGAAAAGGTAAAAGGCCCCGTATTTAATTTTGTTTTCAATTCCGGAGCAAATGGTTCGGGATTTGAATAACCATCCGTAGCAGAAACTTTAAAGAGGGAAACAAATTTCTCATCGGTCCAGGAATGCTTACGACGAACGAAAGAAGAATAAGTTCTTGAAGAAGCAAAGACAACATCATTTCCGTAAATCCCGGGAGCATAATCAGATTCTTCCGAATTAAAAGGAAGCCGCCAGATTTTTATATTTGCTGTATCGCCATGCATTAATTCACTCAGATGTTGAATAGAGCTCAGGTATTCAGCAACTCTGGGATCATTCAGCACCTGCACTTCAGGATGTGTAAACCATTTGCGAGCCTCTTCATATTTTCCGTTTTTCAACAGCGCTTCAGCATAATAAAACTTGCTCATAGGCTGAACATCATTTATTGCCAAGCGGGAGTACCAAAATTCCGATTTCCCGGTATTGCTTGTCAGGCGATAACTTTCGGCTAATCTACGCATGGGTTGGATTCGTGAGCTATCCTGCTTCAGTAAATATTCATACAAAGGAATAGCATCCGAATATGCCAGGGTATTATAATATTTATCGGCCTTACGCAAGACACTTCTCTGAGCAAAAGCTGATAGTGAGATGATAGTGATGGTAACAATTAGTATTATTTTTTTCATTGATTCCAAGCTCAAAAATATCTGGGTGAAGTAATTCGTTTTTTGTAATAATTAAACATGTAGTTTATAGAAAACTCATGAGAACCTGCATTGTATTTACGCAACGTGCTAATCGAATAATCGTATGAATAACCAATGCGTATCTGTGGCATCGGATGAACAGCGATGAGGGCATTTACGGCGTCTCCCGAACGATATCCTGCACCAAGCCATAAGACATTATTCATAAAGAAAGCCATATTGAGATCGTACTCTATCGGTGCGTTCACAACGGTCTTAACCATGAAAGAAGGTTTAATTTTAAACATGGGGTTCACATTAAACACATAGCCCGAAGCGAGAAAATAGTGCAAATCCTCCATTCTGAAACTGCTTGTCACACGTTCTACCTCCAGATTTTGATTCAATACCAGCTTGTTTATCAGTAAACGTGGAACAGAAAAGCTCAAGTAATATCCTCCGGTAGCATAATACAAACCGGTACCAAAATTCGGAGCCAGATTTGTTCCGGTATTTGCCGAAAAATGCCTGTCGGAACCGTCGGTAGTATTAACATTCAGAAGGCTTTCCTGAATACCGTCAACTCCCCCCAGTACACCTAATGCAAGTGTGCCTTTATTCAGACGGATACGGTACGCATAGTTTACAAACACACCGTTTTGATTGGTAACACCAATCGCATCGCTATATACCGTTAAGCCGAGCCCGACTTTGTTCTTCATTACCGGGGCATGTGCCGTAAAGGTTTTTGTAACCGGTGCGCCTTCAATATTTTGCCATTGCTTACGATACAAGGCAGATAGGGAAAGCGCCTCGTGCGAACCCGAATATGCCGGATTAATAAACATTTCGTTGAATGAATATTGTGTAAACATCGGCTCATACTGAGCGAATGATGTACCTGCACAAAGCATGCAGAATAACATTAGGGTTAAGCGTTTCATTTTATATGTTATTGTTTTCATTTTTCCTGTTTAACTATTTCCGAATGATAATATACCCCGTAACCGGTTTCACTCCCGATACTCCAAAATCAAGTATGTAGAAGTATGTTCCGTTCGGTAATAAACCTTCGTTGAGCACAAGCCCGCCGCTATTGGTTGATGTACCCCCCCAACTGTTATCGTATGGAGCTTTCTCATACACTTTATTTCCCCAACGGTTAAAAATTTCCAGTTTATTATTCGGGAAGTTCTCTATACCCGGTATTACCAGATTATCGTTTACACCATCACCATCCGGAGAGTATCCGTTCGGAACGAAGAGTTTAATTGTCACATCCGTAACCAGGTCTTCAAATACATCAGCCGGATTACCGTTTCCATTCGGATCGGGATCTGCTCCTTTTACGGAAACATCCGAAACGACAGTATCGAGGTTTGCCGCTTTCGCATAAACCCTGAGGCTGCTGAAATAGGTTGAAACCGGGCTGTTGGTAGCAACATTCACTGTTAAGGATATTGTTGCCCTTTCGTTGATGTTCAGCTTGCTTAAGCTTGTATCCAACATGTCAGACACTGTAGTTCCATTAAAGAGCGGATTGATCACCAGATTACCTGTTGATGATACGGATACAACCGAATAGACTGCCGGTGCAGGGAAGGTCTGACTCAAATTATTTTTCAATTTCAAATCGACCAGATCCATATTACCCAAATTCCCGATATTGATTCTGTAAGTGAATGTGTAAGAGCCATCCGGTTGTAATGCCGGAACAGATACTACCTCATTCGCAATACCGATAACAGGATTTGCAGCAAAGGATACATGAATATATACCGTAGCAGTATCACATAAGTATGGAATACCGTTATCGCAAACTACATAAGTAAATGTATCGCTGCCTACATACCCTGCAATTGGCGCATAGCGATAAGTTCCATCAGCATTGAATACGATGTTTCCAAACTGTGGATTTGAAAGTATCGCAAAAGCTAAGACATCCGTAGTATCCGGATCGGAATCGTTGGCAGCGACCGTACCGTTCCATACCATATCCTGCGGGATTTGTATCGTATCGTTGACAGCGACCGGCGCTTTGTTTGGAATCGTTGCACCAAGGACATGAATGGTAACAAGTGCAGTGTCGCATAAGGTCGGATTACCATCATCACATACTACGTATCGGAAGCTGTCTGTACCCATAAAGTTTGCATTCGGAGTATAAAGGAATAAGCCTTCCTGAGAAAGAATAAGCTGCCCGTTTGCGGGTGATCCGTTTGCAGCGATCATAAAGGATAATAAATCTCCGTCGATATCCGTATCGTTAACAGAAACATCGCCATTAATTGCACTATCCACACGAGTGATGTAAGCATCGTTCATCGCCACCGGCGCATCATTTACAGGTAGAACCGTGATGACCAACCGGGCGGTATCGCATAAAGATCCGGTATCACATACACGATAGGTCAGAGTATCCGTTCCAACAAAGTTTAACATTGGATTATAGATATATGTACCATCCGTGTTGAAATTGATAAGCCCCTTCTTCACATCTGTAATTATACTATACAGCAATGCATCGTTATCAAAATCACTATCGTTTGCAGATACCGTTGCTGATAATTCCTGATCTTCATTTACGCTTTCCGTATCATTTATTGCAGATGGCGGAGTGTTTATACGGATAAACAACCCGGCTGTATCAGACTCGAATCCGGCTGTATCTGCAATCGTGTAGAATAAGGTATCTAAGCCTGAGAAGTTCAATGCCGGAGTATAAAGTATCGCACCATTTGCGTTCACGGATGCTGTTCCATACTTAGGCTGTAAAGTAATATTTACTGATGACCGGTCGATGCGATAATCTCCTTCGATATCATTCGAAGGCACATCAGCAGATATTACAATATTCGGATTGCTACGTGCTTCATCGCTTATTGCAAGCGGCGGATTTACAACTAACATATATACCATCGCCGTATCGGATAATCCGACTACATCCGTGATGCTGTATAAGAAAGAATCCATACCGGTAAATCCGGATGCCGGCATATAGCTTATAGTCTGATCCGGATTCACTGTCAGGAGCCCGTTCTCTTGCGAGTTTAAATTGATAACCGTTACGACAAGATTTCCATTTTCGAAATCGCTATCATTATTCAATACAGAAATTGTACGTACACAGTTTCTACGTGTTGTATCCACATCGGCAAGCGCTATCGGCGCACGATTAAACGGCTCTGCAATACAGAATGGCGATGCCGGCGGATAGCTTACCGTTTCAGTCTGAGTAGGATTGACAGAGACTAATATCTGCGCATCAGGCCTTACATTTTCATATCCATCCGCACCCTGAACCCATACACCATTTTCGATATACCATCCCGGCCAGTCGATAATATTTCCCTCCGTATCTAATACAGCGCCCGGCCACAATACCTCTCCATTCAATGGTAATCCGGTTAAGATGTAGGGAGGATTTAATGAAGTACCGTCTCCGTTTAGCCAGGTGATGGTTACATCGTCTGCTGTTCCCGGAGTAAAGTTTGGAACAACGGTGTATTCCAGATAAGGAACATCGTTACGGCAAACCTGATTGGTTATGATTTGTAAACCTCTGCCGATTGTAATGGTAACATCAGCCTCATCGCAATTTACCGGATTTTCTTTTTCACAAATGCTGTAACGTGCTGTATAAGTCCCTTCGAATGTTCCTGCAGGAACAAGTACTTCTCCCGAAGACTGAATAGAAAGTCCTGCTATACCACCATCGCTTACCAGGCTTACAATAACATTCGTATCTGTTAAGCTTAGTCCGTTAAACATATCATTGCTTAATACGTTTCCGGCAATACCTCCATGCGCACCATTAAGCGGATTTGAGAATGTATCGTTGATTGCTTCGAGAAGCAATACAGGAACCTGGATTCGTACTGTTGCTATATTCGATGTTAATCCCAACACATCTTTTACGGTATAGGTCAAGCTGTCCGGCCCTGCATAACCCGCAACAGGAGTGTACGTAAGCACACCGCTTGCCGGGTGGATACTTGCTGTTCCGTTTTTCGGACCGCTGATCATTGTTGTACTTGTCGGATTGATTGCATTATCTACATCATAATCATTCGACAGAATAACTTTTGTAACAAGCATACGCGGGTTGCTGATAAGTATTGTATCATCAACCGCTACCGGTGCATCGTTCACGCTGTTGATGGTAATGATTAGTGTTGCCGTATCGCATAATACCCCATCGCATACTTTATAGGTAAGAGTATCCTTGCCAAAGTAGTTTAATGAAGGAGTGTAAGTATAAACTCCGTTTGTCCAGGCAATGCTTCCATAATTTACCGAATCGATGATCGTAAAAGTTAATACATCACCGTCCACATCACTGTCATTGTTTGCTACTGTGCCGGAGGTTGGAGTGTCCTCAGCAGTAGTTTTGCTGTCGTTCTGTGCTACCGGTGCATCGTTAATGCTATTGATAGTGATGATCAGTTGCGCTGTATCACAAAGTACCGGATTACCGTTATCGCATACTCTATACGTTAAGGTATCCTGACCGTGATAGTTCAGATGCGGTGTATAAA
>CAYVTM010000012.1:0-37096 GCA_964454645.1 uncultured Sphingobacteriaceae bacterium
GTGGAGAGATTCGAACTCCCATCAACGGTTTTGGAGACCGCTATTCTACCCTTGAACTACACCCGTAGAATATTGTTACTTCTGTCTAAAAAACCCCTAATTCCCGGGAATTTCTTTTTTACTCTTATTTTTCAACCACCCATATTTAGCCAGAAAACAGAAGCCATCCCGACGTATCGGGAAGACTTCTGTGAAAAACAAGCTAAAATACTCTATATTAAATTCTTGAAAATTATTTCAAGATCTCCGTTACCTGACCAGCACCTACTGTTCTACCACCCTCACGGATAGCGAAACGCAGGCCTTTTTCCATGGCAACCGGATTAATTAATTTCACTGTAATAGTAACGTTATCACCAGGCATAACCATTTCTACACCTTCCGCTAAGGAGATTTCTCCTGTAACGTCTGTTGTACGGAAATAGAATTGTGGACGATATTTGTTAAAGAACGGAGTATGACGGCCACCTTCAGCTTTTGAAAGTACGTAAACTTCGGCTTTAAATTCAGAGTGAGGAGTTACTGAACCCGGTTTGCAAATAACCATACCACGACGGATATCCGTTTTTTCAATACCACGCAACAATAAACCTACGTTATCTCCTGCTTCTCCTCTATCAAGGATTTTACGGAACATCTCTACCCCTGTTACGGTTGATTTCAAGTTTTCAGCACCCATACCTAAGATATCCACGGCATCACCTGAATTGATTACACCACGCTCGATACGGCCTGTAGCAACAGTACCACGACCAGTGATCGAGAATACGTCCTCAACGGGCATCAAGAAAGGAAGATCTGTTAAACGTGGAGGAATTGGAATGTTGTTATCAACAGCATCCATTAACTCCATAATTTTATCTACCCATTTCGGATCGCCGTTTAATCCACCTAATGCAGATCCACGGATTACAGGGATTGTATCGCCCGGGAATTCGTAGAATGATAATAACTCGCGAATTTCCATTTCTACTAAGTCTAATAACTCAGGATCGTCAACCATATCCACTTTGTTCATGAAAACAACAAGTGCAGGTACACCTACCTGACGAGCTAAAAGAATATGCTCACGTGTTTGTGGCATCGGACCATCTGTAGAAGCAACAACCAGAATCGCTCCATCCATTTGTGCAGCACCCGTAACCATGTTCTTTACATAGTCGGCGTGACCCGGACAGTCAACGTGCGCATAATGACGATTTGCTGTTGAATACTCAACGTGTGAAGTATTAATAGTAATACCTCTTTCTTTTTCTTCCGGAGCAGAGTCGATTGAATCGAATGAACGTGCTTCAGACAAACCTTTGTCAGACAATACTTTTGTGATTGCAGCTGTCAAGGTTGTTTTCCCGTGGTCAACGTGACCAATAGTACCAATATTTAAATGGGGTTTACTACGGTCAAATTTTTCTTTAGCCATGTTTTTAACTATTTATTGTTTTATAATTATTTTAATAAAAAATTCTTTTCCATAATAGATTTGAGCCAATGACGGGATTTGAACCCGTGACCCCTTCCTTACCAAGGAAGTACTCTACCACTGAGCTACATCGGCTTTTTTTCAAAGCATTTAATAGCTAACATTCGACCCTGTTTCCAAGAATCAAAAATTAACAATATCAAATCCAATTTAACCCTAATCACCTTCGAGCAACCTAATAGCTCAATTTTTATCGAGCGGGAGACGAGGCTCGAACCCGCGACCTACAGCTTGGAAGGCTGTCGCTCTACCAACTGAGCTACTCCCGCTTAATATTTTATTTTTTCTGCACTAGGATCCACATGAGCAGAAACTTACAATATATCCTCTCTCAATCTTTTTAATTTCTTCCCTACAGCTCGGATCCGCCAGGGCGGACTACCAACCGAGCTACTCCCGCTTAATTTCTTTATCCTTTCGTTTCTTCCGAAACAACAATACCTGGTGGGGAGAGAAGGATTCGAACCTTCGAAACCGAAGTAACGGATTTACAGTCCGTCCCATTTGACCGCTCTGGAACCTCCCCAACGTTATGAGCCTCCTATCGGGATCGAACCAATGACCTACTGATTACAAGTCAGTTGCTCTACCAGCTGAGCTAAGGAGGCATTTTTATTTATAATCCGAAATCCTTAAATTCGGATTATTCTCACATAAATGAATGCTATTTTTATATTTAATCTGAAAATCAGACACCTTTTCAAAGAACAACAGCACCCCTTTCTTTATAGGCTTATTCTCTAAATATGAAGGAGCTTTCCTCTTTGATATTCAGTATAGCTTTATTTTAGGGACTGCAAATGTACGAAATTAATAATACCATCAAAATTTATTTTTAATTATTCAGGTACCCTTTTTTCAGTTCTCGGGAACTTATTTCGCCATGCGGAGCGCAAAAATACAGTTTAATAGAATATTTGAAAATAATTGCCCCGATTAAACTTTAACAAATTGATTTTCAAGTATATTTTTTTTTCATTGAAATCAGGTTTCTCCTTTATTTAAAAACCGTAAGGCCCCCCCATGCTTAGACCCGCTGATTCTGCTCATATAATAACACAAAAAAAGCCTCCCAAGGGAGGCTTTTTCTATACTATATTTTTTCGTTCAATCAGCCATTTCATCCATATAAAGATCTTCTTTATCATAGGAATGGCCACTTATCTTGCCTTTGTGTTTCGTTATCTGTTTTTGAAGCGACTCTACGGCTAAATCGGCAGCTTCTTCGAAGGACTTACACTGCTCTTTTGCAAATAATACTCCGCCCGGTATCCATACCTTAATCTCTGCTACTTTATTCTTATCATCCGACGATTTCTCCAACCTCAATATTACTTCTCCGTCGATAATTCGATCGAAGAACTGATCTAATTTATCCACTTTACGTTGGATAAAATC
This sequence comes from uncultured Sphingobacteriaceae bacterium, assembly GCA_964454645.1. Taxonomy (GTDB): domain Bacteria; phylum Bacteroidota; class Bacteroidia; order Sphingobacteriales; family Sphingobacteriaceae; genus CAYVTM01. The sequence continues at coordinate 2,879 of CAYVTM010000012.1, forward strand.
TAATAATTTTTGATCGGCATTAAAGTGCACTGACTGAATTCTGATCTTCATAATTTTTCTCCTTTCAAAATTTTAGCCCTTAGGATGAGCTTGTTTATAAATATTCTTTAATTTCTCTATCGGATTATGCGTATATACCTGTGTTGCCGCTAAACTCGAATGCCCTAAAAGCTCTTTTATTGCATTGAGCTCAGCACCGGCATTTAATAAATGTGTAGCAAAAGTATGGCGTAAAACATGCGGGCTTTTTTTATCGAGCGTAGTTACCTGCTCCAACGCACTTTTCACAATTCTATATACCAACCGGGCATACATCTTATCCCCGTTCTCTTTAACGAATAATTCTCCGGCAAGTATACTTCCCGGAATTTTTCTTTTTTCTTCAAGATAATTTTGGATCGACAGCACAAGCATTTCATCAATAGGAATGATACGTTCCTTGTTTCTTTTCCCCAAGACTTTAATTTGCTGCTTCGTTAAATCCACATCTCTTTCTTTCAGGCCTATAAGTTCGGAAACCCGTACTCCCGTAGCATAAAACAATTCTAAAATCAATCGGTTTCGAATTCCGGTAAAATCATCACCGAATGCATGTTCGTCGATCAGCTGATCCATGTTTTTCTGCTCAACAAAAGCCGGTATTTTCTTTGCTGTTTTAGGGGACTGCACTTTCAGCATGGGGTTCGATTGGATGAGCCCTTCGCGCATTAAAAATTTATAATAGGTTTTGAGGGTAGTTATTTTGCGATTAACGGTTCGCGGGCTTAAACCGCTATCCATCATTCCGACTATCCAGGAACGGATAAAAAGATGTGAAACTTCGTTGATTGAGTTTAATTCATATTGGAAACGAATGAATTCGGAGAACTGATCCAAATCATTCGTATAGGCGATAAACGTATGGATTGAGAATCGCTTTTCAAACCGCAGGTACCGTAAAAATGACTCACTATACATCAAAAAAAATTGTACCTTGATAATGAAATCAAGATACAACTTATTTTTTGAAAAGCAAATTATAAAGTCTCTGAATTTAAACTTTGCTTGTATATAGCTTTTTTAACCTGTGTTCTTCTGGCAACAGATTTTTTTTCATACGCCTGACGGCTTCTCAGTTCGCGCAAAACCCCTGTTTTTTCAAATTTCTTCTTAAAACGTTTTAACGCTTTATCAATGGATTCGTTTTCTTTAACGTTGATAATGATCATAATATATACCTCGATTCTCCACCTAAGGGTGGGCTGCAAAGATAGTTATTTATTTGATATCCCAAAAACTAATCCTTTTGCTTTAGGGCTTCGGGTCTTAATATAACTGTATTTATTTCAGAATTTCTCTGCTTATCACCAGTTTCTGTATCTCGGAAGTCCCCTCGCCGATGGTACATAATTTGGAATCACGGTAAAATTTCTCAACCGGGAAATCTTTGGTATATCCGTATCCTCCGAAAATCTGTACAGATTCTACGGAAGTCCGTACCGCTACTTCAGAAGCATAATATTTTGCCATAGCCGATTCTTTCGTCATCTTTAATCCTTTATTCTTCATATCGGCTGCCTGCAGGACTAACAGTTCGGCAGCATCAATTTGTGTGGCCATATCGGCTAGCTTAAACGATATCGCCTGGAAATTGGAGATCGGTTGCCCGAATTGATGCCTTTCTTTTGAATAGGCAATAGACGCCTCATAAGCTCCTTTGGCAATTCCGAGGGATAAAGCGGCGATCGATATTCTTCCCCCGTCCAATACCTGCATAGCTTGCTTAAATCCTTCGCCTGCATTGCCTAATAAATTTTCTTTCGGGACTCTGCAATTATCAAAAATCATTTCGGTGGTTTCTGAAGCACGCATACCCAACTTATTTTCTTTCTTACCAGCGGTAAAGCCCGGGGTCCCACGCTCAACCACAATCGCACTGATTCCTTTCGAATCTCCTTTTTCGCCGGTACGCACCATTACCACGGCCACATCGCCCGATTTACCATGCGTGATCCAGTTTTTTGCTCCGTTAATCACATAATGGTCTCCATCCAAAACAGCGGTAGTGTTCATGCCTAAAGCATCCGATCCGGTATTCGCTTCGGTTAATCCCCATGCTCCTATCCATTCTCCGGTAGCCAGTTTTGTCAACCATTTCTTTTTTTGTTCTTCCTTACCGAAATACATAATATGCCCGGTACAAAGCGAATTATGGGCAGCCATCGACAAGCCGACAGAACCACAGATTTTAGCGATTTCCTGAATAGCCGCTACATACTCGAAATAGCCCAAACCGGCACCTCCGTATTCTTGCGGAACCAATACTCCCAGCAATCCGAGTGCTCCCATTTTCTTCATGGTCTCTACAGGAAATATCTGGGCTTCATCCCATTCCATTACGTACGGACGAATATGTTTTTCGGCAAAATCTTTTGCCATAGCAGAAACCATTTTTACGCTTTCGCTTTGCGACATTTCAAAGCCTGTTATCGAGTCTGTAATACTTACTCCCATATCTTTATAATCTTATTTATATAAACGTAATATCTATTCCTCTGTGAATAAATTAATAACGCGCTAAAGTAATAATATTATTTGAGAACGGACTAATTTTCGACCTGCCATTCAGAAAATCGAGTCCGACCAGGAAGCTATACCCGCTTATGCTTGCACCCAATTGCGTCACTAATTTTGAGCTTGCGGCAACCGTTCCGCCCGTTGCCAATAAGTCATCGTGAATCATTACACGTTTCTCTTTTTCTATCGCATCTTTATGAATTTCGAGTGTTGCCGAACCGTATTCCAGTTCATACGTTTCTTCATAGGTTTCTGCAGGCAGTTTTCCTTTTTTCCGGACAGGGACAAAGGGTATGCTTAAACGCGAAGCGATCATCATTCCGAATAAAAAACCCCGGCTCTCTACTCCTACCAACACTTCGGTTCGGGTAGGTTCTATATGCTCGCAAAACGCATCTACAATTCGCAAACACAAATGAGGGTCTTTCAATATAGGCGTGATGTCTTTAAACAAGATTCCTTCTTTCGGGAAATCGGGAATGTCCCGGATAATGGACTTTATTTCTGATTCGATCATAAGGATACGGTTAAATACTTTTCAATTTTACTGAAAATTTCTTCATTCATCACATGAATCTTTTTTAAGTCGGACACCGATTGAAAGGTTCCATGCTGCATACGATAATTTACAATGAATCTTGCCAGTTTATATCCGATGTATGGATGGGCTTTAAGTACCTCCAAACTCACTGTATTCAAATCGATTCGCATAATCTGAGTTGTATCTATTCGGATTTGTTTTACGATAAGGGCGAACAAAGCTGAATCAATTCCATATACTTCTCTAAGCTGCTCCTTGGAATAAAAACCACCCAAGCGATTGCGGTATTTAACAATACGCGCTGCCATTACCGGACCAATTCCTTTTAAAGCTTCGAGGCTTGCCGAATCTGCAAGATTAGCCTCTACGATTACGGCATCCTTAGAAGCTGCATAAGCAGATGGCTTAGCCAGGTCCGTAAGCTTCTCATAACTATCCTTTTTTTGAATGCGTATCCAGGGTTTCAGTCGTTCAAAAAGAAATACGTCTATACCATATATTTTTTTCAGGTCGGCAGGTTTGAAAAAGCGCCCGCCTTTATTGCGATAATTTTCGATTGTGCCGAATTGTTTTTGAGTAAAGCCCAGTTGCATAGCTTCATTTAAAGAAAATGTATTCGGATCGAAGAGAAAAAGTTTAGCAGCAACTATCGGCGATTCCCCTGTTTTTTTTGTTGTTAAAACCGATGTTTCTTCTTCGGACTGAAGAGCAAGGGAGAACACTGAAAAATCCACTTCGGGCTTTTTCATCCATAGGGACATCGTCCACTTTCCTATATAAATGCACAACAGGAGCAGAAGGAGCACTAATAAGCCCCTACGCTCTCTTTTCGAAAATGCAAAATACTCTCTCAAAAACCGATGCATAGCCTCCCTATTTTATATAGATATTCTTAATATCGTAATAACAAATCGGATAATTAATTTTAGGTTTGTGTTTAGATAAAAAAGTCTGATAAATACAGTGGAAATTATTAGTAAAGAAGAATTCTCTTCAGCTACAAAGCTTGATAAAATTCCTATGCCAGGTTTGGCTTCCTTGTTAATGGAGATTATGAAGATTAATGAGGTAAACAAACTTTACGATACCTACAAAGATCTGGAGGGGTTGGCATTTACCGACAAAATCTTAGAACATTTGGGGATCACCATCGATTTAGATCCTTCGGAATTAAAAAATATTCCCCGCGAAGGATCTTTTATTGCTGTTGCGAATCATCCTTACGGAGGTATAGAAGGATTAATACTATTAAAGATACTGGGACAAATAAGGCCGGATGTAAAAATAATGGCTAATTTCTTATTAAAAAAAATCCCTGCTCTCAGTAAATATTTTATTGCTGTAAATCCATTCGAAACGGTAAGGAATGCATCGAGTATTTCGGGAATAAAAACTACTCTCGAACATATCCGTACCGGATCTCCTATTGGAATTTTTCCGGCAGGAGAAGTTTCTTCGTACAATCCGAAAACGCAAAAGGTTGCAGATAAACAATGGAGTCCGGTAGTAGGTAAACTTATTCAGAAAGCAGAGATACCGGTAATACCGGTTTATTTTCATGGGAACAATGGATTGCTGTTTAACATCCTCGGACTTATCCATCCGACCTTAAGAACAGCCCGCCTTCCATCCGAATTCTTCAATAAAAAAGGATATACTATCCGTATGCGTATCGGGAAAGCAATTCCTTATAATGAGCTGGATAATATACAAACAAACGACCGTACACTTTCCTATATACGTGCCAGAACCTATGCTTTGGGGCCGGGTATTGAAGTGAAAAAATTTTTCAGCCCGAAGTTATTTTCACTTCCTAAATTTCCACAAGAAATTGTTCCCGAAACAGATTCGAAATTGATCGAACAGGAAATAGAACAATTAGGCTCTGATGATATCATCGTATCGGAAAAAAATTACGATGTTTACATGTCGAGCGCTTCGGATATTCCATCCATTATACAGGAAATCGGAAGACTCCGGGAGATATCTTTCCGCGAAGTAGGCGAAGGCACGAATAAAAAAACCGATTTAGACGAATACGATCTGTATTACCACCATCTGTTTATTTGGGATCGTGAGAACAAACAATTAGTAGGTGCCTATCGTGTCGGCAAGGGAGATGAAATTTATTTCAGATATGGGATAAAAGGATTTTATTTACATAGCTTGTTTAAAATCGACAAAGCATTTCATCCCATTATGCAAGAGGGCCTTGAACTGGGCCGTTCGTTTATCCGCAAGGAATATCAGCAAAAAGCTTTGCCTTTATTTTTACTTTGGAAGAGTTTGTTAATTTTTCTTATGGCAAACAAACACTACCGTTATATGTTCGGTCCGGTAAGTATCAGTAATAATTTCTCAGACTTATCGAAAAAATTAATTGTAGATTTTATTACCGAGAATTCTTTCGATCATGATCTTGCTAAACACATTGCTCCGAGGAATAAATTCAAAGTAGAATTTTCGGATGCAGAAATTAATATCTTATTAGAAAAAAATAAAACCATAAAATCTTTGGATGCCTTAATCTCTGAGATTGAAATGAATCACAATAAGGTTCCGGTATTATTACGTCAATACATTCAATTAAATGCAAAAATAATAGGCTTCAATATCGACCCTAAATTCGGATCCGCTATTGACGGGTTTCTATTATTAGACACCCAAAATATTCCGGAAGATGTTATCAAAATGTTAGGAAAGAATATATGAAAAACTCCAACTTTAATCCATGGCATCATGTAAGCCGTGGCATTCAATCTCCCTCTATTCTGCGATGTATTATAGAGATTCCAAAAGGCAGTAAAGCAAAGTACGAGCTGGATAAGGAGAGTGGCTTATTAAGGCTCGACAGAGTTTTATTTTCATCGGTACATTATCCGGCAAATTATGGCTTTATTCCACAAACTTATTGCGATGATAAGGACCCTTTAGATATTTTGGTAATCTCACAAATTGATTTTCAACCTTTGTGTATAGTAGAAGCAAAAGTAGTTGGTGTAATGCGTATGATAGATGAAGGAGAAACCGATGATAAAATCATAGCAGTTGCAAACAACGACATGTCTGTTAGTCATATCAACAATCTTTCCGAATTACCACAGCATACAGTTACTGAGATGCGCCGTTTTTTTGAGGACTATAAAAAACTTGAGCACAAAAATGTAAATGTTGAACAGTTTATGGGAAGAGAAGATGCAATCCGTATTATTCAGGAGAGTATTGAGTTGTATGAAAAAACCTTTCTGAAATAATAATTTTTCTTATTTAAAAATAAAATTCCCGCATTGCTGCGGGAATTTTTATTAGTACTCAATAGGTCGTATTATTATTCTTAGTATACGTTAGTCTGTGGGGTCCAGGTAGTCCATCCGCTAGTCCAGTCGGTAGCGCCCATAGCACCCCTGAATGTTGTAGGGGTAAAGAATCCGTCAAGTCCGGTAAAGGCTGCTCCGCTCAATGCAGGAGATCCGGCAACAGGTAAAAAATTAGGAGCTGTCAAGCTGGATATATTCGTCAATTGAACATCGGCTGAATTAGCTATAACAATGCTGCCATCAGCAACTACTTTTGCTAACAATGTAGAGTCGGTATAAACAGTGGTACCGGATGTAACACCCACCGGCTTAATCACCGCATTTACAATATTATTCATAAATTTAGATTCTCCATTGCTTAAAGCTGCTGCTGTCGCATCGCCATCTAAAATGAACCCGCCTTTTGCATATCCTAATAAGATAGAGTTATGCACTTCGAAACGGCTTGCTCTTCTCCAACGGTTTGCATAGTTATGATTAGCGGCAGTATTAGCGGCGCCATTGGGACCAACAAAAGTAAAATTAGAAAGTATCGGTTTGGTATAAGGAGCTACATCCGAGCCAGAACCATCGTTATCAGATTCTATACCGTTTCCGGCATCACCTCCATCAACAAATGCAGGATCACGGAAAGAGATAGCATATTGAATTTTCCCTCTGTAACCGAAATCAAAATCGTAATCGTCATCAGCAGTAGCATAAGCGATCAGGTATTTTGCATTCACCGTTCCACCGAAAAACTCGAAAGCATCGTCGTTACCGTAAACAACCTGAATATACTCCAGCGTTGTACCTGAACCAACACCACCACAAGTTAATCCATTAATTTCCGAGCCGGGTTGAGCAGCAATACCGGCGTATTCAATACGTACATATTTTAAAGTTCCTGAGTTATCGTTATCAATTGTCCCTCCATAATTTCTACCAACACCCCCTTCGATAGTCGGTTCGGTAGTTCTGTTAGTACTTGCTTTTCCCAACAAAATAATACCTCCCCAGTCGCCCGGCAAACGCTGACCTGCCGGTTTACCTGATGTAAATACGATTGGCTTTTCGGATGTTCCGATTGCATTTAATTTACCTCCACGCTCAACAATTAATGCGCCTTTTTCGGTAACATCGCTTTTGATAATGGTTCCGGGTTCGATCGTAAGCGTAGCACCGTCTTTAACATACACATACCCTTTTAGTATCACCGTATCAATGGCTTTAAGGGTTTTATCTGCTGTTACATCACCCTGAAGAACAACATAATTTCCCGTAGGTTGTGGAACTACATTGTTGTCATCATCATCATTTTTTGTACATGATGAAAGGATCACGGATCCTGCCATCAAGAAAGCTAAGAATTTAACTGATTTCATTTTTTTATTTTTGTTTATACAAAAGAACCTAATGGAAATTAACTCTATTTAAAGGTGTCGTTAAGTTTGCATTAACATTTTTTTGTTTGCTAAATATTTACTTAACAAATTGCAGATTATAGGAAAATGAAATAGAGAATGATGTTCCGAATCGTGTAGCATTTACAATACGATCCGTCGATTCATCAAAAGATTTTTTATCATCTAAATTTTGATAGAATATGGTTTTCTGATTTAATAAATCCGAAACATTGAGTTTTAATTCTGCTTGATTTTTCAATACTTTTTTACTGATTTGCAGATCGATCATGTCTCTTGCATTTTCATAGATATCCGGATATCCCTGGAAACCTACAATTGCAATACGTTGCCCTACGCGATTATACAAAGCGCTGAACGCATAGACATGGTCGTTGGAGTGATATTGAATTCCGGCATTTACTAAATACGGAGACTGCCCTTGCAACGCACGATTAATACCTCCCTGATTTTCTAAATTCACCACCGAATGAATATAAGCCGTGTTGGCAAATACCGTGAAATTATTTAAGTCCACCGATTCGCTTATAAACCCTAATCGTTTACGAATTTCCAATTCTATACCATACAGATTTGCACGTTTCGCGTTGTCGTATTCAAATCTTCTTAAATCGGCATTAGATGCAGAGTTCGCAATTTGCTCGATCGGATTATTGAATTGTTTTACAAAAAAACTCGCCGTAACAGCTTCTCCTGCTGTCGGGTAATGCTCGAAACGAAGATCGGCATTCAGATTTTCGCTGCGTTTCAAATCCGGATTTCCTTTCAATGAACTGGATGTCGTAAAATCGTAGAATTCGAAAGGAGCTAATTCTCTAAACTCCGGACGTGATACCGTTTTAGATCCCGACAAACGAATGTTCATTTTTTCAGATAAACTATAAGTAAAGTTTAATGAGGGTAAGATGTCTAAATAATCTACTTCTGAACTTACAGAAGTTGAAGATTGATCTACGGCATCAATCGATTGCTGGTAGCTTTCTACTCTTATTCCCCATATTACCCGAATTTGTTTGTTAAACTTATTATCGGATAAAATAAAAGCCGAAAACAAATTGGAAGATGCGAAATACTTATCCGAGTTATTGGTTGTTTCTGTCAGGTAAAAACCATTCACCCCTATATTTTCTTCGCGAAAAACTTCTTCTTTTGGCAATGATAAGAGTGTATTATCAAAATTGATGGTAGCCGGAGTATAATTAAATATTCTTGCTGAGAAATTACGTTGTTTTCTTTGTACCCCCCCTCCCATTTTCACCAAATTTTTCTCTTTAAATAATTTATAAGGAATTGCCAATGCTGCACTTCCCCCATAGTTATCTTCTATCAATTCCGAATAAAATCTTCTTGAGTTTCGATCGACAAGTGTATAACTCATACTATCATCAGCACCGGGCCCGGGGATGGGCTTCGCATAAAATATTGTTCTAAGGTCGGGCTGATTGCGCTGGATCATTGCGTAGTTTAGATTCCAGTTTACTTTGATATCATTTTTAGTAATCTGATGATCTCCATCCAACTGTGTGTTAAACAAACGTTTTTGAATAAGCTCATTGGTATTAAGCCGCACTAAATTTGAGTGACTTAAATTATACCCGTCGCGTGCTGTATAACTTTCATCGAAAATACTGTTAAACATATTTTTGAATGAAAGTTTTGTTCCATCTTTCACATAAGCAAAATTTGTCAAAACACCTACAGCCGTATTGAATTTATACTGATCGTCTTTATACAGATAAAAGGGTGTTGTTCCCTCGTCGTAATCGTAACGCTCAACTCTGTTTATATTTTGAGAATTCCTATACGATATGGAAGCTATAGAACCGAAAGAACCCGTATTCTTAAGTACCTGTTTATTTCCCAAGCTCAGCTGATAGCTTTGCGTGGGGAGTGCGATTGATCTATGTTCCGCATAAGCATTATCGAATTTTTTAGTCTGTTCAAATTGTTGTGCCTGCGAAGCACTTAAATATTTTTGACGTGTAGCTGGAAATCCATCCGGCAGACTTCTGCTACCGTCTGAAAAACCTAAATAATCATAATCCCCTCTTCCATTACTGTAAAAAATTTTAAAAGTAGATTGTATATTGTATCCTAAGCCTGCTGAAAAGTTTAAATAATTTTCATCGGGGATATCTTTGGTATATACCTGTACAACACCGCCTGCGAAGTCTCCTGGCAGATCCGGAGTTGCTGTCTTGCTGATAGTAATACGATCGATAAGATTCGAAGGAATAATATCGAATGAAAATGCTTTACGGTCGGGTTCGGAACTTGGCAGAGGCGCATTATTAATCATTGCAGCGTTGTAACGATCACTTAATCCACGAACAATGACAAATTTATTATCCTGAATAGAAGCACCACTTACTCTTTTCAAGACTTCCGATGTGTTTTTATCGGGTGAGCGTCTAATAATATCGGCTGATATACCATCGGAGATAGAGATGTTATTTTTTTGCATCGAATACAAAGCCCCGATACTCTCTCTTTTATAGGAAGATGTAATTACAACCTCATTGATGAGTGTTGCATTTTCTTCCATTGCAACATCCAGTTGAGTTACTTTACCGGGATGTACAAGGACATCAGAAATTTCTTTGGTGCTGTAAGATACATATCTTACTACCAGTTTATAATTACCTGGGCTCAGATTTGCTATTTCATAACGTCCTTCAATATTGGTTTGCACTCCAATGCTTGTTCCATCAATAAGTACCGCAACACCAATTATGGGATCGTTATTATTTTTATCAATAATTTTTCCGGTAATTTTACCATTTGGCTGAGCTGCCGAGAGATTAGTAACCGTAAATAATACAAAGATAGCTATCAGGCTAAAAAATAAACGTTCAGAATTTTTCACTTTCATTTTCTTATCTCCTGCAAAGCTATCGCAGCCAGATTAACGAAAGGTTACTTGCAGGTTATGATAAGTTAAATGTAATGTTAAATTTAGTTGGCAGTAATTAGTCAACCGATTGACTTACTATTCGTTCTATTTTATTACATTATTACATTTATTACATTATTTTGGTTAATAACCCTGACACAAGCTTACGAAGACTGTTACTAATCTTTCTGACTACCCATTACGACATAAGGCTATAAAGGTTCGTGTATTGGCGATGGGCGGCATTTTAGCAGTAAAATCAATCGAAGAACAGAAGTTAAATTTTACGCTTCCGTTCAATCGAAGCCCTTTAGCCTGCTTATTGTCAATACAATGTTATGGGTATGTTCTTTATTGGGTCAATGTATTTTTATAAATTACACCGTTTTTCATTATAACTTTAAAGTTATTTTCGGAGTCTTCTACCAATTTTAAGTTTTCTAATGGATTTCCGTCCACAATAATTAAGTCAGCATAAGCCCCTTGTGAAATTTCACCTAATTTTCCTGCCGGATAAGGGTTTCTCTTCGCACACGAAGCAAGTAATTCAGCATTACTGGAAGTGGCCATTCTCAATGTTTCAAAAGGAGTAAACCATCGGGTCATTTTGGAAAGTTGTTTGCCTTGTTTAACGGCTAATTGGGGATCAAACAAACAATCCGTTCCCCATGCTAATTTTACATTATATTTTTTTGCTAATCTGTAAGCATTGTCCGTGCCATTGGTCATTTCTAATTGTTTTGTTCTGTTAGCAGAACCTTGCGGAAATGGTATGGCTTCTTCGTCATCTAAAAATGGTTGCAGACTCCACCAAATGCCCTTTTCTGCCATTAATTTTACAGTAGCTTCGTCCGCTAATTGTCCGTGTTCTATACATTTTACCCCTGCCGAAACAGCTGTTTTTATTGCTAAAGGTGTATAGGCGTGAACTGTCACATAAGTCCCCCAATTTTCGGCAGCACTTACGGCAGATCTGAATTCGGCTTCTGTGTATTGCATAACGTCTAATGGGTCATAATTAGAAGCCACACCGCCACCTGCCATTAGTTTGAGTTGTGTTGCTCCTTGTCGTAATTGTTCACGCGAACGAAGCAATACTTGGTCTGCACCATCTGCAACGGCAACCATTCCGTTTTTTTCGGCATAAGACATTTCACCTATTTTTCTTGGCACATCCGTTGGTAAACCAAAGTCCCCGTGTCCGCCGGTTTGTGAAATAAATGCTCCGCTGGAATAAACCCGAGGGCCAACAACCAAGCCCATATCAATGGCCTTAGCTAATGTGAGTGAACCGCCTCCCAGATCTCTTACGGTCGTAAAACCTCTTAACAATTGTTTTTCGGCAACTTTTGCAGCAAATAAATTAAGGAAAGCGTAATCATACATCATTGCCTGTGTTTGGGAAATACTTTCAAACAACAAATGTGAATGAGCATCTATCAACCCCGGCATTACATATTTTCCTTTGCCGTCGATAATTATGATTTCATCTTCGGAACTTGGTACAATGACATCTGTCGAAATAGTTTTAATGAGGTTATCCTCGATTAAGATGTTTCCTTTTACCAATTTATTTTCTTTACCGTCAAAAATGTTGACATTATTTATCAATATCTTGTTTGGTTCGGTCTGCGAAAACACATCAGTAGTAAACACCAACATAAAAAGAATAATTACTATTTGCTTTGTCATCTTCTTTTAATTTATTGTTTTATTAGTAAGTGTCCGCGAGTTTCTGTAAACTTACCTAACTACTGTCAACTGGCGACCACCTATTACCGACTAAATTTCAAATGCAACCTCTTAAAAATAAAATGCAACAACCAAAGCGGACCAATAAGTAGAAATTTCAGATCTTCGAAGAAAGATGGTTTTTTGCCTTCGATTTTATGTCCGATAAATTGAAAAATCCAGGCTAATACAAAAATAATTAAGCATATCTTCCACATCGCCATACCTCCTGCCCATTCATTATATTCTAATTGCACAATGAAGAAAGACATAATTCCGATAACAAAGATCATGGCGAAGGCTAATGCCGGAGAAAGGGTATAATAATAATACAGAGAAAAGGCAATGAGTAAGGAAGCCCAGTTAAAATAGGGATACTCCTTCATAAATTCGGGCATAGGGATTGCCCAAACCAGTCCTAACAAACTAAAAACGATTGCGGGAACCGCTATCCAATGTATCCGTTTATTGGTTTTGTTCCGGTGACTTTCACCATATTTTTCGAGCAGTTGATCGATAGTGGCCATATTCTTAAGTATATAAGAGATACAGGGAAGCAATTATTCTACCCTGTAATTTACTTCGCATAAGAAACCGAACGAGTTTCACGAATTACCGTTACTTTCACTTGTCCGGGATAAGTCATCTCTGTTTGTATCCGTTCAGCAATATCAAAAGCAAGAGTTTCTGCTTGCTGATCTGTAATTTTTTCACTCTCTACAATCACACGTAATTCACGCCCTGCTTGTATAGCAAATGTTTTCTCGACACCCGGATAAGAAAGAGCAAGGCCTTCCATATCTTTTAATCGCTTGATATAGCTTTCCACAACCTCTCGACGAGCACCCGGTCTCGCACCTGATATTGCATCACAAGCCTGTACAACCGGAGAAATAATGCTGGTCATTTCGATTTCATCGTGGTGGGCACCAATCGCATTACATACTTCGGCATTCTCTTTATATTTCTCGGCAAGCTGCATACCCAAAATAGCATGCGGCATTTCCGGATTATCTTCCGAAACTTTTCCGATATCGTGTAAGAGTCCGGCGCGTTTAGCCATTTTCACATTAAGGCCTAATTCTGCTGCCATAATCGCACAAAAGTTTGCAACCTCACGTGAATGTTGTAATAAGTTTTGTCCGTATGAAGAACGGTATTTCATGCGTCCTACCATACGAATTAATTCGGGATGTAATCCGTGAATACCTAAATCGATTACGGTACGCTCACCGGTTTCGATAATTTCTTCATCGAGTTGTTTACGTGTTTTAGCAACTACCTCTTCAATACGGGCCGGGTGAATACGACCGTCCGTTACCAGTCGATGCAGGGATAAACGGGCTAACTCTCTGCGTACAGGATCGAATCCTGATAAGATAATAGCTTCCGGAGTATCATCTACAATAATTTCAATCCCTGTAGCTGCTTCTAAAGCACGGATATTTCTTCCTTCACGACCAATGATACGACCTTTCACCTCGTCACTTTCTATATTAAATACAGATACCGTATTTTCGATAGCCGCTTCGGTAGCCGAACGCTGAATAGTTTGGATGACAATTTTTTTCGCCTCTTTCGCCGCTGTCATCTTCGCATCTTCCACAATGTCTTTGATCATCACCATTGCATTGGTACGCGCTTCATCTTTCAGCGCTTCAACTAATTGTGTTTTTGCCTCATCAACCGATAGTCCGGAAATTTTTTCAAGCTGTTTTACTTGTTGTGTATGCAACTGATCGACTTCTGCTTTCTTTTTCTCAAGCACATCCAATTGTTGTGTCAGCTTTTGGCGATGCGTATCCAGCTCTTGCTCTTTACGTTGATTATTCTCGATCTTTTGATTCAGAGACTGCTCTTTCTGCTTGAGAGTATTTTCCCTTTGTGCTGCCTGATTATTTTTCTGATTGATCTCTTGCTCATGCTCTGCTTTCAGCTGCAAAAACTTTTCTTTTGCTTCGAGCATTTTATTCTTTTTAAGAATTTCCGCCTGCGATTCGGCTTCCTTGAGAATTTGCGATGCCTTATTTTTTGCAATTTGTTCGTGATCCTGAATCCCTTTTTTCATGAGGATCCTTGCGATCATAAATCCCACAAACAATGCAACAATTCCTATTATTATCTGAGTTATCATAATTTAAATATAAAAAAAACCGTTAAAAACCGGTATAGTTATCATTTGAATTAAACATTCAATAACAAAACATATACACAACCTTTAACGGTTATCTATTTTTTCAGATTATGGGATACTATTGCTTAAAGAGGTAATCGGATAAGCGCTTGTCTATCGTCGAGATCTTTTTCGTAAGATCCTGACTCAGACTACTTTGTTGTTTATCTATTTTTAAGTTTTCGGTGGCTATTTGTAAGATACACATCGATAATAAATCTTGTTTATCTCTCACTGCATAGTTGTCCTGAAACTCTTTTAAACGATCGTTCACCAATTTGGCGGCTCTACGAACATTTTCTTCTTCCTCTATATTTATTTTTAAAGGATAAACCCTGTCTGCAATAGTTATTTTAATGGATATTTCGCCCATTTATCTGATGTTTCGCTAATGAATTATCTGCTCAATATAGCTATACATTTATCTATTTCCCGCACAAAATCGTTAATTTTTGCCTTAATGTCAAGTGTTTTTTCATCACCCTCAGCAAAAGTTCGTGCCAATTTCAATATTCTGTGCTTCTCTTCCAGGCTTTTAAGCTGCTCTTTCAAGCCGGAAGCATTTGTAAGTAAGTTCTCATTCTCATTCAATAAGATCTCGTTCTGCTCTTTCAGGGCATCACAATATTCAAGCAGCATTTCTACTTTACGCTCAATACTTTCCAGGCCTTTTGAATAATTCTGCATGCTATGCCTTTCTTATTTCTGCCGAAACCTGTGTTTCAAAGTTCTTAATCAATTTATCCATCACCTGATCAATCTGCTTATCGCTCAGTGTTCTCTCCTCATCCAACAAAATAAAGCTTAGAGCATAGGATTTTTTGCCTTCCGGCAACTTATCCCCTTCGTACACATCAAAGATATTTATTTCTTTCAATAAATTTCGTTCTGTTTGAAGGGCAATTTTTCGCAATTGCTCAAAATTCACCTCCTTATCGATAAGCATAGACAAATCGCGTCTGACACTTGGAAATTTGGTAATTTCTTTCGTTACTGTAGCCCCCGACCCGCGTTTCTTCAGGATCAAACTCCAATTAAACTCTGCATAGTATATTTCAGCCTGAATATCCATATACTTTTGAACCTTCGCGTGCAACTTCCCGATTTGCAGGTAGCTTTTTTCCCCTTTATTGAATGAGAGGCTTTCTACCAATAAGGCATCTGCGCTCATCCGCATATCAAGATCATTCAATCCCAGTTTTTTCAGAAGCAACCCGGCATACGCTTTCAAAGTATAGAAATTTACTTTTTCGGATTTAGAACTCCAATGCTCAGCATGTTTATTACCGGTAACCCATAAGGCAAGCCTTGTTTCTTCTTTATAAGTTCCGTTATCCTTTCGGTATATTTCACCGAACTCAAAAAATTTCAGATCACTTACTTTCCGGTTTTGATTGAAATGTATGGCTTCCAAGCCCGAAAACATAAGGGTTTGACGCATCACGTCCAGTTCATTACTTAATGGGTTCTGAATGTGTACTGCTTCTTCCGTATTCAGGAAAGTATGATAAGCCGATTTCGTTAAAGAGTTGGAAACAATTTCGTGAAAGCCCAATGCAATTAAGGTGTTGGAAATCGTATCGCGTAAATCATCATCATCGGGCTTATTCGAGAAAGATAAAGAGGAACGCAATTGCACAGGCATTTCAATATTATTAAACCCATAGATACGCAAGATCTCTTCAATGATATCCACTTCGCGTGTAACATCAACTTTTGCAGCAGGAACTTCTAATTGAATCTGTCCAATACTTTCTGATAGAATTTTAATTCCCAAGCCCTGAAGAATACTTTTTATCCTCTGCGGTTCTATTGCTTTTCCAATCAGGCGATCTGCATTTTTATAATTCAGCGTAAGTGTTGCCCGATTAATTTTTTCGGGATAAATATCTATCCAATCGGAAGCTATTTCTCCACCGGCAATTTCTAAAATCAATGCACTTGCGTACTGCAATGCAAGTAAGGTTATTTCAGGATCGGCACCCCGTTCGTAACGAAAGGAAGCGTCCGTTTTTAATCCCAGGTATTTTGCAGTTTTACGAACCGACACGGCATTGAAGTACGCACTTTCCAGGAATATGTTTTTGGTATCCGCATATACTCCGGAATTTTTCCCTCCGAATACTCCTGCTATACACATTCCTTTTTCCGTATCGCAAATCATCAGATCATCTTTCGAAAGTATGCGCTCTACTTCATCGAGCGTTAAAAATTTTTCTCCCGGCTTTGCTTTACGGACAATTACTTTTTTTCCTTTAATCTGATCGGCATCGAAAGCATGCATAGGCTGCCCCAAAGCATGGCAAATAAAATTACTTATATCGACAATGTTATTAACGGGTTTTAGTCCGACTGCTTTCAACTTATTTTGCAGCCATTCGGGCGAAGCTTTTACTTCTACATTTCGAATAGTAACTCCCGAATAGCGTGGACAAGCTGTAAAGTCCTGCACTTCTACCTCAACAGGCTTATCAATACTTTTTACAGGAAGCTTAAATTCCGGCATACGAATTTCTTTTCCTAAGTAAGCGGCAATATCGCGTGCTACTCCCAAATGAGAAGCAGCATCGGCACGGTTGGGTGTTAAACCTATCTCAAAAACAAAATCATCTTCTATCTTAAAGAATTCAGATACGGATTTCCCTACCGGAGCAGAATCGGGCAATACTAAAATCCCTTCATGCGATTTTCCCAAACCGATTTCATCTTCTGCACAGATCATTCCTTCCGATACTTCAGAACGGATTTTGGATTTATTAATTTTAAAAGGTTCGCCTTCCAATGGGTATACCGTAGTTCCTACTGGAGCTACAATTACTTTTTGTCCGGCTGAGACATTTGGGGCACCGCAAACAATCTGCAATGCATCACCCTGCCCGACATTTACTTTAGTCACACTTAAACGATCGGCATTGGGATGTTTTGCGCATTCCAACACTTCTCCAATCACCAACCCTGCCAAACCACCTTTTACCGATTGAAAAGTTTCGAGATGTTCAACTTCTAAACCAATATTCGTCAGTATTTCCGAAAGCGCTTCTGCCGGGAGGTCTGTATCAATATATTCTTTTAACCACTTATATGAAATTCTCATCTTAAAAAAATCCTTTGCCACAAATGTAGAAAATTTATTGTGACGGTACGATTGTGTATCAAAAATGGCCTTATAGCATTCCGTTATCCGCCATACTGAAATACTTGTAATCAGTAAAGATGATATGATCCAGAACCTGCATATCGAAAAAGATTGCCGCTTCACGTAATTTGCCGGTAAGATCTATATCGGGCTGGCTGGGTTTAAGATTTCCGGAGGGATGATTATGGAGCAGGATGAGTGAACTCGCCAATTGTTCGACCGCTATTTTGAATATAATCTTCGGATCGGCAACGGTACCCGAAATGCCCCCGCGACTTATACATTGTTTGCATAACAAACGGTTTGCCTTATTCAGATACAACACCCAGAATTCTTCGTAGGGGAGGTCGAGGAATATACCCGACATCAGTTTAAATACATCTTCACTTTTCAACAGCTGTACACGCTCATTCAGGCCGGTGTTCTTTCTCCTTCTTGCCAATTCAAGCGAAGCAATAACGGTAAGGGCTTTGGCTTTGCCAATTCCTTTAAAATCACACAATTCATTCAAACCCAGTTTAGCCAGCGAATTCAGGTCGTTACCTACACTGTCCAGAATTTTTCTTGCCAATTCAACTGCCGATTCCTTCGAATTTCCCGAACCGAGTAAAATTGCCAGCAATTCGGCATCACTCAATGCCAATCGTCCTTTTTGGATGAGCTTTTCCCTTGGCCTGTCGCCCTCTGCCCATAAACGTATGCTCAACCGTTGATTCGAATAATTCATTCGACAAATTACGGTGAAACAAAAAATCCCGCAACTGATAGTTGCGGGATTTTTTTTAAAATATGCTTATTTAAACCTTATTATTTAAGATTGTTAACCATCTTTGTTAACTTAGATTTGTTGTTAGCTGCTTTATTTTTATGAATCACGTTTTTCTTAGCTAAGCGATCAAGCATAGAAGTTACTTTTTTCAATAGCTCGGAAGCTTCCGCTTTATCGGTGGTAGTTCTTAACTTTTTAACTGCATTACGCGTAGTTTTAGCTTGAAACCTGTTTCTCAAACGTTTAGTAGCGTTTGCTCTAATTCTTTTTATCGACGATTTATGATTTGCCATTGCGCTTATATTTCTAAAAGGACTGCAAATATAGGCTTAAAAATTAAAAAACAAACACTATTTTTAAAAATCCTTTGAAAGGCCAGTCAAAACTTATGAAAATGAAGATTTCCAAGCCTGTTTTAACCTTTATCCTCTGCTTATTATTAAGTATAGTTGTTTACTCTGTCTATTCCTGGGGCTTTTATGCCCATAAACGAATTAATCGTTTAGCAGTATTTACCTTGCCTAAGGCAATGATTGGTTTCTACAAAAGTAACATCGAATACATTACCGAACAAGCAGTGGCTCCCGATAAACGTCGCTATTCGGATCAAGAGGAAGCACCAAGGCATTATTTAGATGCCGACCGGTACGGAGCAAGCCCCTTCGACAGCATTCCTATGCGTTGGGAGGAAGCGGTAAGCAAGTATTCGGAAGATACGCTCCATGCTTATGGAACAGTTCCCTGGCGTATTCAAATGCGTTTGAACCAATTAACCAATGCTTTTAAGGCAAGAGATTCTGCCCTAATCCTATTTTATTCGGCCGATTTAGGGCATTATATTGCTGATGCCTGTATACCTTTACATAGCACCATTAATTACGACGGCCAGCTAAGCAATCAAAAAGGAATACATGGTTTTTGGGAATCACGTTTACCCGAACTATTTTCCGACGATTATAATTATTTCGTCGGGAAGGCAAAGTATATTGAAGATCCTTTGGCGGAAGCATTCAACTTATTAAAGGGCAGTTTCGCAGCGCTCGATTCGGTACTCGGATTCGAAAAAGAGCTCAATAACAACTTCGATTCGGACCGGAAGTATAGTATTGAAAGCCGTGGGCAATCGACCGTAAAGGTTTATTCCCGGGAATATGCCAAAGCATATCATATAAAATTAGATGGCATGGTTGAGCGAAGGATGCGCGTAGCCATAATGGCTGTAGGAAGTTATTGGTATACCGCATGGGTTAATGCCGGTCAGCCTGATTTAAAAAAATTGAGAAACTTCCAACAAACGGAAGAACAACAGAAACGAATTTCCGAAGAAGAAAAAGCTTATAAACGCGGAAAGATGCTGGGTCGTCCGGAGAGTGAATAAATGTTTATATGAAAAAAGGCCTCTTTCGAGGCCTTTTTTCATATAAACATTTAAACATTAGGCGTAAGAATTTAACATTACCGGCATCACGAGCATCAGCACTTCTTCATTATTATCTGTACTTACAGGTAATAAGATACCAGCCCGGTTCGGAGTGGACATTTCAAGAATCACCTCTTCGGTGCTTAAATTACTCAGCATCTCTACCAGGAATCTTGCATTGAAACCAATCTCAATATCTTCCCCTTCATATTGGCAGCTTAAGCGCTCGAAAGCTTCGTTTGCAAAGTCCAAATCCTCGGCAGAAATCTGTAATTCAGAACCGGTGATTTTTAAGCGCACCTGATGGGTAGTTTTATTTGAGAATATAGCAACCCTTCTCAGGCAGTTTAATAAAAGGGTGCGATCGATGGTTAATTTATTCGGATTATTTACCGGAATTACCGCTTCGTAATCAGGATATTTTTCATCAATCAAACGACAGATCAAATTAATATTATTGAAAGAGAAGAATGCATTGGTATTATTATACTCAATATTCACATTCATATCTTCAGCCGGCAAGGACGACTTCAACAGGTTTAACGCTTTTTTAGGTAAGATAAAAGAGTTCGCCACGTCGGCTTTAGCATCTCTTCTTCTGTAACGTACCAGTTTATGAGCATCTGTAGCTACGAAAGTTAAGTTCTCGGGCGACATTTGGCAATAAACGCCTGTCATTGCCGGACGTAACTCATCGGTACTCACAGCAAACAGGGTTTTAGTAATTGCTTCGGATAAAACAGAAGCAGGAACTGTTAAAGAAGCCGCATTTTCCACTTTCGGAATCTTAGGAAAATCTTCGCCATTTTCTCCGCTCAATTTATATTTACCATCTCCGGCACTCATTTCAATCGCAAAGTTCTCATCATTAATGGTAAAGATCACCGGCTGCTCAGGAAAAGTCTTCAGGGTATCTAATAAAATTTTTGAAGGAATGGCAATTTTACCATTTTCTTTTGCTTCAACGGCAAGCGTGGTGGTCATCGTGGTTTGTAAATCCGTAGCAGAAACCGTCAGCTGACCATCGTTTATTTCGAACAAGAAATTCTCGAGTATCGGAAGTACGGTATTACTGCTCAACGCCCCGCCAATCGCCTGTAATTGCTTGAGTAATGTAGAAGTAGAAACTATAAACTTCATTTTTAATCTGTTTAGGTGTAATTTAATGAAACAAATATAAAATTATATCGACTTATTTTGTATTCGTACCTAAGAAATCTTGATACTTTATCAATAATTTATCAAAATTACGTTTTTGCCCATTGAAAAGCCTCCCATCGGTTTTTAAAATAAAATAGCGCTCATAATCATATTCAGCCTCATTTCCTGTAGGGGCAAATTCCCGTCCGTTGAAATAACGTTCATAGAAATGAGCTTTGTTCTCCTTTCCTTTTTTATCAAACACAAGAATGCTTGCTTGCAGATTAGGCGCAATCAAAACCGAATCTTTTAAACCCGGGCGAAGGCTTATTTCACTTTCGTATTGCATATCGAAATAATTCAACAAGTAATCCTGCAAAAATTTCGCATCAATCTGCGTAGCGGTATCTCCTTTCGCATTAGTCAAACGCGCATATTGCCTGCCTTCCAGTTTCAACATAAAAGAAGCTTCGGGGTTTTGCGGATAACCAATTTTAATGACATCAATGTTTTCAGGAGAATATCTGAATAGCTCCCTATCTCTCCAAACTTTCTCATCGGTATTAAAACGTATACTTAAATATCCATCGAAACCCGGAATGTGTACTGTAAAGGGATCTTCAGCATTTTCAAGCATCATAAAAGTTCCTGTTCCATCACTGGTAGCTCCTCCTACATAAAATACTTTTCTTAGTTTTCCATCCTGATAGACCTGTACTTTACTTGCCGAAGTAGCTATCTGCTTAACAACATTCTCGCGCATTGTCCTGTTCACAGGGCTTTTCAGCTCAACACGCTTCAGTGTTTCCAGCAATACTCCCACAACATCTTTTCTTGCCCTGAAATTTTGATTCACCACCCATATTCCGTTTTCTTGTTTATCGAGTGTAAGGATTCGTCCGGTTTTTTCTGTGATAATTACTTTTGAAATACTTGCGGTATCTTCAATCGAAAAATCTTTTACCCGATCGGATAAAGAACTCCCCGAGCCTTTACTTTTCACAAGATATATTGCGAAAGCTACTATAACTAAAAGAACAAGCAGGTATAGAATATTTTTTTTCATTTCTTAGCGTGTATATTTTCGTTTCCTTCTATAATGTAAATAAACTCCCATAATTCCAATCAGAATAACAGGAGCTATTAAATTAATCATTTGCCATTTATACTTTTCCGATTTGATACGTGCTTTATCGAGGGTCCGTAATTTCACTTCTTTTGAACGGGCAGAAATCAAATTCGAATCGTCGGATAAATAATCAATAGCATTTTGTATAAATACTTTATTTCCGAATGTATTTCGTGTAAACCGATCATATCCTAAAGGATATATATTCCCTTCGCGTGGCGACACATAATTCTTAATAATATCCCCATCGGATATAACAATCATTTTAGTAGGCACACTTTCTTCAAGTGCTTTAACATCATCACTTTTTGCTATTAATCGATTTTTAAATACCGAAGTAAAGCGTCCTTCCAACAACAAAGCCGTTATCTGATTAGACTTTGTAAACTGTTGCGGATTGGGCTCAATCGCTAAAAGCTGCATCGATATTCGTATCGGCGCATTCAATACTTTGGTATATTTTGACGATTGCAACAAGGGGGTTTTCGTCACCCTTTCTACTTCAATCGTATCGATAGTACTTGCAAATTCCGAACGTATAGCATCCAAATTTTTCACAACAGGATGCGTAGAGGCCGGCATAAACAATGGATAAAACAACCAAGGGAACAAATCTGTTTGCGGTTGAGCGCCTACATTACCTGTAACAACCGGAATGGGGGCACATTGCAAATCCTGAATCAGGTCATTATTGATACGTAAACCGTATTTAAACAATTGATCCTCTAAATTCAGATTGAGTGTAGAGGTCATCATAAAGCCATCTTCACCTAAACTATCCATATCGGCAACCAAATTCTCCAACAGCCACAAAACCCTTCCCCCATTCATAATATACTGGTCGATATTAAATTTCTCTCCTTCCGAAAATGCTGTTTGCGGTTTGGCAATAATCAGTGTTTTGTAGGGAAATAAATCCTCGGGAGCAGTGCTCGGCAAATACACCTGATCTACTTCATAGGATTCTTTTAAACTTCGTATGATATCTCCTGTGCGGAAAGTGTCCAATTCCCCATGGCCCTGTATAAAAGCAATTTTATCACGACTCAGGCGGGTCACTTTTTTAACGGCACTAGCCAATTGAAACTCGAGATTCATCACCGAATTATTCAATACTTCTTCAGCAGAGCTAGCAACCGTATTACTTTGCAATAACTGGAATGCGACTTCACGCCCGCGATACATAGCAACTGCCCCCGGCACAACCAACTGCTGGCGTTGCCCTTGTTCATCCTGCACCTGAAGATTAATTGCCGTTAAACCTTTCTTTGATAACTGGGAAAGAATTTCTTCCCTCACCTTCGGATCGGGATCTGCGGTAGGGTTTACAAACTCGTATTCGATATTCCCTCCCGAATATGCTCTTAACTCATCGAGCGTTTCCTGAGCAGATTTACGCAGACGTTTAAATCCTGCAGGAAACTCTCCTTCCAGATATACTTTTATAAAAACAACATCTTCTAAATTTTTCACCAATTCGCGACTGGCTTTAGCGAGCGTATAGCGCTTCTCTTTCGTAAAATCGATACGGAAAAATAAGAACGACGCAATGATATTGACAGCAATAATCAAAACGATCAATACCGATAACTCAAAGTATGCTTGTTTTTTTTGTCCTTTACGTTTCATTTTCGTTTCCATGCCCTTACCACTTTCTACTTTCGAGAATTGTTTTTGTTAACAGAATAAACAGTGCAATAAAGCTCAGGAAATAGATTAAGTCACGCGAATCCAATACCCCGCGACTGATCGATTGGTAATGTTCATTAATACCCAAATACGCAATTAACGTATCTACACGACCGAATAAATCCAATGCACTGAAAGAATCAAAACCTGCATAACAAATAAAACTTATAAATACTGCAAGAATAAAAGCTACAATCTGATTGTCGGCTAAAGAGGATGCAAAAATTCCGATGGATACAAAACAAGCTCCCAATAAAACTAAACCTATGTAGGATCCTAGTACTGCCCCCGAATCAATATTTCCTTTCGTACTTCCTAATTGATATACCGAATAATAATAGATGAGCGTAGGCAATACGGATAAAATTACAAGTATCAATCCGGCAAAATACTTGCCCATAATAATTTGCAAATCGGAAATGGGACGTGTGGTTAACAATTCGATGGTTCCCGATTTTTTTTCTTCCGAAAAGGAACGCATGGTTATTGCCGGTATCAAAAACATAAACACCCAGGGAGCAATGTTGAAAAGCGTGTCTATCGTGGCAAAGCCATACTCAAGAATACTGGTATCGGGGAATACCCATACGAATAATCCCGCCACTAACAGAAACACGATAATGGTAATGTATGCTATCAAAGAACTTAAGAAACTCGATATCTCTTTTTTTAAAATCGTCAGCATTTCTTATCCTTTTTTTGTTGTTAATTTTCTGAATACATCCTCCAATCGTTCTTCCTCTTTATGGATGCTTAACATCACCAGATTATTTTTCACTGCAAAGTCGAACACCTTTGCCCGCACATCTATATTCTCGCTCGTTGCAAGTAGCCATGTATTTCCTTCCAGCGGTTCAGCAGTTTTCACTCCCTGAATTCCTTCCAACAAGTTTCGATGGGTAAGTTTATCAAATTCTACTTTATAAATAATTTCATGCACCGATGCTATTTGTAAATTTTTCGTATCATCATCGGCAACAATCTGTCCGCGATTAATAATGACAACCCGGTCGCAGATCGCTTCTACTTCCTGCATAATATGTGTAGAAAGGATTACTGTTTTCTGCTTACCTAATTCTTTTATTAGCTTACGTATTTCCGACAACTGATTGGGATCTAATCCGGAGGTGGGCTCATCCAGAATTAACACCTGCGGATCATGAATCATTGCTTGTGCCAACCCTACACGTTGACGATAACCCTTGGATAGCTGTCCGATCTTTTTATTCTGTTCTCTTTCCAGCCCCGTTATCCCTATCATTTCAGCTATACGATTCAACGGATGTTTCATGTGATGTAAGCCTGCAATAAATTCAAGATATTCCTTCACATACATATCTAAATATAGAGGGTTATGCTCGGGAAGATAACCGATACGGCTTCGTACGTCCATCGAATGCGTCTCCACATCAAAACCGCATACAGTCACTTTACCACTCGTTTGAGGAATAAAGCAGGTAATGATTTTCATGGTCGTAGATTTTCCTGCTCCGTTCGGCCCCAAAAAACCCAATATTTTCCCGGGTTCCGCAGCAAAGGAAATAGCATCGATCGCTTTTTGCGATCCGTAAATTTTTGTTAGATGTTCTACTTTTACCGACACTTATCTGTATATTAAGCCTTTATATATATTCATCCGAATATCCGAAATATTCCAACCTGTCAACGCAGCGAATTTAATAAGTATCGCTTAAAATACAATCTTATTATCAGCCTCATTCAACAATTTTATCAACAAAAAAAATTAATCGGGCAAATTAGCTATTTCCTTTATATTTGTGACCTATGAGTACACAGGAAGAGTTATTTAAAAATGTTATTTCTCATGCTAAGGAATATGGGTTTGTATTCCCTTCGAGCGAGATTTACGATGGACTGAGTGCCGTATATGACTATGGGCAATTGGGTGTTGAATTAAAAAACAATATTAAAAACTATTGGTGGAAAGCCATGGTACAGATGCACGAAAACATTGTAGGTTTAGATTCCGCAATTTTTATGCATCCGAAAGTTTGGAAAGCTTCGGGCCATGTGGATGGCTTTAACGACCCGATGATCGACAATAAAGACTCTAAAAAAAGATACAGAGCAGATAACTTATTGGAAGACCGTATCCAAAAATATGAACAGGAGGGAAAAAGCGGAGAAGCAAAAGCTCTTGAACTTGCTTTAGAGGGTTGTTTGAAAAATGATGATCTCGCGGGGCTTCGTCAGTTAATTATCGATCATAAAATTGTATGCCCGATTTCCGGAACAGGCAATTGGACCGATGTGCGTCAGTTTAATCTGATGTTCAGCACACAGTTCGGTTCGCTGGCAGAAGATTCGGAGGCTGTGTACTTACGTCCGGAAACAGCACAGGGTATTTTTGTAAATTTCTTAAACGTACAAAAATCCGGGCGAATGAAAATTCCTTTCGGTATTGCACAAATCGGAAAGGCCTTCCGGAATGAAGTAATCGCCAGACAATTTATTATGCGCATGCGGGAATTTGAGCAGATGGAAATGCAATTTTTCGTACGTCCCGGTACTGAAATGGAATGGTATAAGTATTGGAAGGAGGCCCGTTTGAAATGGCACCTGGCTTTAGGTACCGCTACTGTCAAATACCGCTATCACGACCATGCAAAACTAGCTCATTATGCAAACGCTGCTGTTGATATTGAGTTTGAATTTCCCTTTGGTTTTAAAGAAGTAGAGGGTATCCATTCGCGTACAGATTTTGATCTGAAACAACATCAGGAATATTCAAAAAAGAAATTGCAGTATTTCGATAATGATCTGGATGCTGATGGAAAAGCTTTCGGGAATTATGTTCCTTATGTTATCGAAACTTCCATCGGTTTGGATCGTATGTTTTTACTCAGCTTATGCAATGCTTATGTTGAAGAAGATTTAAGCGATGGTGAAAAGCAGGATTCGCGCGTGGTTCTGAAATTACATCCTTGTCTTGCCCCGGTAAAAGCTACAGTAATGCCTTTGACCAAAAAAGATGGCTTACCGGAAAAAGCGCGTGAAATTATGGATCGGTTAAAATTCGATTTCAACATGCAGTACGATGAGAAAGATTCCATCGGAAAACGCTATCGCCGCCAGGATGCAATCGGAACACCTTTTTGTATTACGGTAGATTATGAATCGCTGGAAAATAATACCGTTACCATACGTCATCGCGATTCGATGCAACAGGAACGCGTTGCTATCAACGACCTGGAAAAAATTATCGGAGATCGCGTAAGTTGGAAAAACTTATTACACTAAGTATAAAAGCCCCGGTCGGGGCTCTTTTTCTGTCATAGAAAAGGATTATGTATATTTATGCTGATTGGCAGTATATTCATTCCGGTATTCATGAAAAGGTTTTTCATACTTGTTACGATGCTGTTTCAACTCCTTTCTTTTGTGCAAGCGCAACAGGCGAATGAGTTTGGCATAAAGACAGGTTTAAGTTCTTCGTATCTATCAATGGATACAACAGGTTCCGGACAGACATTTGACACAAAAAAGGTCGGAGGTTTTTATATCGGCTTATTTGCCGACCTTTATCAACAGGATGCTTTTAGTGCAGTAGCCTCTTTTGGCTTTATAGAGAAAGGCGGATATGAAGCACAAGAAATCAAAAACACCAGCGGACTTGTAATTGGACAACAGAAAATCGATTATGTACTTCGGTATGCAAGCCTCGCGGTAGAAGGAAAGCTGAAGATAAAACTGGAAGAAGTTCCGAATCTGTATCCATACATAGCGGTTGGTCCCCGCATTGATTATCTTTTATCTCATACAACGAGTTTAGATTATTCAATAAGCACTTTGATAGCAGGAGCAAATATTGGCTTTGGCTTCGACTACGATTTTCCGAATGTATCGGCGTTAATAGAGTTTCGGAAGCTTTATAACTTCAGTAAGAACTTAAGTAAGCAAGCAAATGTAACTATTCAGGATAATACTTTTTATATTGCCATCGGACTTAAATATCCTTTGCGTAAAAAAATATAGAATAGCCTTAAGATGATTCAAAAGATTTTCTCATTTATTAAGAAATGTATTTTTTATTTTTTAGTAATCAGTCTGGGCTTAACAATTCTGTTTCGCTTTGTCCCGGTTCCGTTTACCTATCTGATGCTGCAACGCTCGGTGGAACAAAAAATGAATAAAAAAGAACTTTGCTTTAAGAAAGACTGGGTTCCGATAGAAAAAATTTCAAAAAACATGCTGAATGCTGTTATTGCTTCCGAAGATCAACGTTTTCAAATACATTGGGGCTTCGATTGGGAAGCTATGCAGAAAGCATACGAACACAATCAAACCAGTAACCGTACAAGAGGAGGCTCAACAATTACTCAGCAAGTCGCTAAGAACGTTTTTCTATGGCCACAACGCTCCTATGTGCGAAAAGCTTTTGAAGCCTACTTCACGATACTGATCGAAGTATGCTGGAGTAAGGAACGTATTCTTGAAGTGTATCTGAATGTCGTCGAAATGGGAGATGGTATTTATGGTGTAGAAGCAGCCTCTCAACATTATTTTTCTAAACCCGCAAGCGAACTTAGTAAGAGTCAAGCAGCATTGCTGGCGGCAGTACTGCCTAATCCGCTTCGTTGGTCGGTAACGAAACCCAACGCTTATGTACAAAAGCGTCAAGCAAGGATATTAAATGCAATGCGTTGGGTCGAATTTAAATACTAATTGGAGTATTATGTCAGCCTTACAGGTTGAGGGCCGGGGCTTGACCTTTTTTAGCCTGAAAGGCTAAGACTATTCACATTTGGCTTTCCAACTGATATCATTTGTATAAGCGAAAAAAAACAGCCGAATCTTTCTAAAGATTCGGCTTTGAATGCTGTATGATGCGATTATTCCGAAACCACTTCGAAAGGCACCTGAATTTTCACTTCTTTATGAAGATTAAGGTTTGCAACGTAAGAACCTAAGAACTTAACGTCTGTTTCGAAAGTGATACGTTTACGATCCACATCGAATCCTAATTTTTTCAATGCTTCCGCAAATTGGATAGTATTTACTGCACCGAAAATTTTCCCGCTTTCTCCCGCTTTTGCTCCGATTGAAACTTGTGCATTTTTCAATCCTTCTGCAATTGCTTCTGCTTCCCCTTTAATCTTATCTTGTTTAAACTGAGTTTGTTTCAGGTTCTCTGCAAGGATCTTCTTGTTTGATTCACTTGCAATTACCGCATACCCCTGAGGAATTAAAAAGTTCCTGCCATAACCATTTTTTACAGTTACCACATCATCTTTATATCCTAGCTTTTTGATATCTTGTTTTAAAATAATTTCCATGTCTGTTTCCTCCTTATTTCAATGAATCTGCAACATAAGGTAATAAACCGATGTGGCGCGCTCTTTTTACTGCCTGAGCTACCTTACGCTGATACTTTAATGAAGTTCCGGTTAAACGACGTGGTAAAATTTTACCTTGATCGTTGATGAACTTCAAAAGGAAATTAGCGTCTTTATAATCGATATATTTAATACCATTTTTCTTGAAACGGCAATACTTTTTACGATTGTCCTCTACTTTAGGGGCTGTTACGTATGATATTGTATCTTTTGCCATTAGTTTGCCTCCTCTGCTTTTTTAGATTTTCTGGGTTGTGGCGGAGCAAGCTGCCCGTTACGTTTACGTTCGGTATAAGCAACTGCGTGCTTATCTAATGCTACCGTTAAAAAGCGCATAATACGCTCATCACGTTTATACTCTACTTCTAACCTGTTAATTAATGCGCCGTCTGCTTTAAATTCTGTCAAATGATAGAAACCCGTACTCTTTTTCTGAATAGGGTAAGCAAGTTTTTTCAGACCCCAATTATCCTCATGGACAATTTCGGCGCCGTTATCGGTTAGAATTTTCTTGAATTTGGCTACTACCTCATTCATTTGTTCTTCCGATAACAAAGGGGTCACAATTACTGTAGTTTCGTAATTTTTCATTGTGTTACTTTGCTTATTGATTTTTTTATTGTCATTTCCGCTTATGCGGGTTGCAAATATAGAATAATGATCCTGAATTTACAAGAGTAAAAACGAATGAGTTTCAGGTTTTTAAGTTTTTTTTCAAACCCTGTCTGCGAACTGCAGTTCGTACAACTTTTTGTATAAACCATTCATTTTCAGCAAGTATTGATGATTACCCTGCTCTATAATCTCTCCTTTATCGAGTACCAGGATGGTATTTGCATGTTGTATAGTGGATAAACGATGGGCAATAACAATGGCTGTACGCCCTTCCATCAATTTCAAAATTGCTTGTTGTATTAACTCTTCGCTTTCGGTATCTACCGATGAGGTAGCCTCATCGAGTACCAGGATTGCCGGATTATATACCAAAGCACGTATAAACGAAATTAACTGGGCCTGTCCGGCGGAGAGTGTCGCACCACGCTCCATCACATTATAATCGTATCCCTGTGGTAAACGTCTGATAAACTCATCAGCCTTCACTTCCTGTGCCGCAAGCGTCATTTCTTCCTTAGTAATATCGGCATTATTTAAACTGATATTATTCGCAATACTATCCGAAAATAAAAAGACATCTTGTAATACCGTCGCGATTTTCGATCGTAAATAACTCAATTCATACTTACGTATATCAATCCCATCAATTAAAATTTCTCCTTTATTAATTTCGTAAAAACGATTTAATAAATTGATGATGGATGATTTCCCCGCCCCGGTAGCGCCCACTAAAGCCAGGGTAGATCCTGCCGGCACTTTAAAACTGATATTTTTCAATACCCAGTCTTCATCATTATAAGCAAACCAGACATTTTTAAATTCGATTGCCGGATTGAATTTTTCAGGCGCATAGTTTCCTTCGTTCGCTGTATGTTCCTTGGTATCGAGGACTTTGAAGATCCGTTCGGAACTTACCATTCCCATTTGAAGGGTATTGAATTTATCGGCCAATTCCCGAATGGGACGAAAGAGCATACTCAGATACATCATGAAGGATACAATCACACCCAATGAAACCTGGTCACTTAAAACTTCCTTAGCGCCGAACCAAATAAGTAATCCCAGAGAGATTGCCGACATTAACTCGACAACCGGAAAAAAAATGGAATAATACCATACCGAACGTATGTGTGCAGTACGGTGCCGTTTATTAATTTCCCGGAAACGCTCCATTTCCTTTTTCTCACGAACAAAAATCTGGATGATACGCATACCGCTGATATGTTCCTGTAAAAAGGTATTTAATTTTGCAACTTCATTCCTGACTTGTTGAAAAGCTGCTTTCGTTTTTTCTTTAAAAATATAAGTAGCGATTAAAAGAAAAGGAATGGTACTTAAACTGATGAGCGTTAATTTCCAATCGACATAAAACATCCAGGAAATAATAACTACAATTTGCAAAATATCTCCGATGATGACTATCAACCCTTCCGAAAACACGTCGGCAATAGTTTCCAAGTCGGAGATGGTACGGGTTACTAAATTTCCGATGGGGGTATGATCGAAATATTTTAGTCGCAGGCTCAATAAGTGCCTGTAAATTTTTCTGCGGATATCGTAAATCGCCGACTGTCCGAGGTAATTGGTTAGTACCGTATGATAATATTGGATGATTGTTTGGATGATCAGCAGGAATAACATCAGCAAACTCATATTGATAAGTCCTGCGGTATTTCCCGAAAGCACGTGTTCGTCGAGTGTATATTGTACTAAGAAGGGGCGGACCGGCGCAATAAATGCCAGCAGGATAGTTAATGCTACCGCAATATAAAATATTCTTTTATACGGGGCGATGTATGTGTACATACGTTTTAACAAGCCTATGTCTACAGCTTTTCCGCTAACACTCATTGTATGTATGGATAGGTTACGGATGTTAAGTATAAGCCTTTTGCGGGAACGGATGTCCCTGCTTCGGAGCGATCTTTACTTTCCAATATTTTTTCTAAATTCCCGATAGTACTTTTATGCATTCCTATATCTAACAATGTTCCGACGATTGCTCGCACCATGTTTCTTAAAAAGCGATCGGCAGAAATGTAAAACACGAATTGATTACCCTTAGCTTTCCACTCGGCTCTTGAAATTTTACACAGTGTAGTTTGCGAACCGGAATTACTTTTACAGAAGCAGGCAAAATCCGTATGTAATAACAAAAGTTGAGCAGCCTTGTTCATTTTTTCAATATCCAATTTATCTGCATGTAAGAATAAGCAGCTTTCTTCGTGCAGGAATACATCCTTTTTTGAATGAATATGATATTCGTATGAACGCTGAGTAGCGTCGAACCGTGCGTGCGCTTCATCATGAACCTTATGAATTTTCAATACGGCAATATCATTCGGTAAGAGTGCATTAATATTTTTGAGATGCTCCTCTACCCATTCTTTGGACGTATCGAAATGGGCATAGAATTGAGTGGCATGCACTCCTGTATCGGTACGGCCACAACCCAGCGTATCGATTTTCTCAGCGCAAAAAATACTCAGCGCCTGATCGAGTACTTCCTGAACGGTACGGGCATTAGGCTGAAATTGCCAACCATGGTAAGAAGTTCCTTTGTATTGAATTTCGATAAAGTAACGCATGCTATGCAAACATAACAATTTCTATTTTGAGCAGGGAAAGAAATAAATACGATTGAAGCAACTTAATAAATGTATTTCTTCAAGACGAGGATAAAAATGTATAAAAACCCGACTAAGAGCATCCGGTTTTCATCGAATTAATTTTATGCCTAAGATCAATCCGTTATATTTGGCAATCTAAGTTTAGCCCAATGAAAAAAATAATCCTACTATTAAGCATTCCAACACTATTCATAATCACACCATTAAAAGCACAGAATATATCTATTCCCGATTCTGTTTTTAAATCCCACCTAATAAATGATCCAAATATAAATACAAATGGAGATGATGAAATACAGCTGCTTGAGGCTCAATCTTTTGATGGTGGGATTCACCTGTTGGGAGTTGAGATATATAGTTTAGCAGGTATTGAACACTTCAGTTCCTTAACCGAGTTACAGATATCCTTTGCACCACTAACGCATTTGGATTTGAGTTCAAACCCTACCTTAAAACTATTGTATTGCTCCGACAATAAATTAACGACATTGAATATTAGTAATAACGCATCTTTAATAAGGGTATATTGTTCAAATAATGCCCTGACCGAACTAGACCTTAGCTCAAATACGGCTCTTGCTACACTGGATGTTTATAACAATTCATTAAGTGAATTAGATCTTCAGTTTAATTCTGATTTACGTACATTGGATTGCACCTACAATGAACTTTCTTTCTTAGACATTAGTGCAAACCACTTACTATCGGAGCTGTCTTGTTCTTTTAATAACCTTAGTGAATTAGATGTAAGTACAAACCCTTTTTTAACAGCGCTATCTACTTCAA
Source organism: uncultured Sphingobacteriaceae bacterium (assembly GCA_964454645.1). GTDB lineage: Bacteria > Bacteroidota > Bacteroidia > Sphingobacteriales > Sphingobacteriaceae > CAYVTM01. Next base: position 36,164 of record CAYVTM010000012.1, read on the forward strand.
ACAATAACCTGCTTAGCATTGATGTAAAAGCAAATTCTTTCTTAACCTTATTGATGTGTAACAACAATTATTTATCGGAATTGGATATTAGTAAAAACACAGCTTTAACAAACCTGATTTGCTACAATAATAATCTAACAGCTTTGGATGCAAGTAAAAATATTGCTTTGGTAAATATTTATACGAGCAACAATTCACTTACTACATTAAATTTACAAAATGGGAATAATACGAATATCGAACAATTCGACGCTCGCAATAACCCCAACCTAAACTGTATACAAGTAGATGATATCGCATACAGCAATAGTCAATGGCTTCTTATCGACCCCCATACCATCTTTAGCAAAAATTGCGGAATTGATTTTGTCGATGATTATACAATGTGGAATAGACAGGTAGTGGCGTATCCGAATCCCAGTTCCCGTTACATACTTTTTGACATCGAACTCAGTAAAAATTCAACGATTAAAATTGAATTATTTGACTTGGCGGGAAAGCAGCTTTATTACGAAAATAAAAACGGGCTTGCAGGTTCTCGTACCTATCATCTTTCATTAGAAGAGATACCTCCCGGATTATATTTTTATACTGTAAGTATGGGAAATAACATACAACAAGGTAAGCTTTCCATACGCTAAAAAAATGATCCTTAGTTTATAAACAAGTGAAGTTAAAATCAATTTTCAGCTTGATTAGGTTCGTGTATTCTAATCATACATACTATTATTAATATGTGTTGTATTCAGAACATAAAGATATACATAGTTCTGATTTTTGTATTGTTTGCCTCTTTTTTCTCTAAAGCACAAAACAGATTATCACTTTCAAACAAATTTTAACAAGCCCGGATTTATATTTGGACGGATTGGCCCTATGTAAAAAAAGGCCTTGAAAACAAATTTCAAGGCCTGAATAAAAAGGGGGCAACGA
>CAYVTM010000013.1:0-30251 GCA_964454645.1 uncultured Sphingobacteriaceae bacterium
AAAGCGTGTGTACGGGAAACCGTACCGTGGGTTCGAATCCCACCTTCACCGCCAGCAGACTTATTCACAACCCCGCGAAAAGTCGCGATTCCTACACCCAAGTCAGGAAAAAGTTGTGTTGCTACAGCGGGTTGCGCGGCTTTTTCTTCGCCTCTCGGGGAGTATCCTGGCCCGCCGGCGGGCCGCTTGAATCCAACGCGGCGAGCGAGATTGTAGGAATCAAGTAGGAATCATAAAACCGATTCCTACATGGCCCTCACAAACACCCAGATTGAAGCCCTGAAACCCCGCAAGCGGGGGTACAAGAAATTCGACGGTGGGGGCCTTCTCATCTTCATTACGCCTGCGGGCAACAAGGTCTGGCGCTTCACCTATCGGATGGGTGGGAAGCCAAAGATGCTTTCCTTCGGCGCTTATGATCGCAAGACCAATGGCCTCACGGAGGCTAGGGCGAAACTGGCGGCCGCCAAGCTCACCCTGAAGGCTGGCCGCGATCCCGCCATTACCGCGCCTGCAATGGACGGGCAGGCGACTTTTGAGACGCTGGGCCGCGCATGGCACGCAAGAAACGAGGGCGAATGGACGCCCAAACACGCGGCGCAAATTCTCCGGCGTCTTGAGGTTTATGTGTTCCCGATTCTAGGGCCGCTGGCCGTGTCCTCAATCACACGGAACGACATCCTAGCCTGCCTGAAACCTGTCGAGGATCGCGGCATCATCGAAACCGTACACCGGCTGAAACACTACATCGGCCAGATTCTCCGATTCTCCGACGATGACGGGGTGGTCGACTCCACGGCCAGCCTGAAGGGCCGTCTAAAGTCGCGTCCGCGTGTGAAGCCTTACCGCAGTCTCAAGGCGCAAGAGCTAGGGCCGTTTCTCGTAGCGCTGGACGAGTCACACTGCGAGCGCGAGACGCGGCTCGCCATCCTGCTTACAATCCTGACGGCCGCTCGCACGGGAGAAATCATCGGCGCTAGGTGGGATGAGTTTGAAGACCTGAAATATGCGGCAGACGCTATGTGGCGTGTTCCATCTGAGAGGATGAAGATGGATCGGGAACACCTCATCCCGTTGAGCCGTCAGGCTCAAGCCGTCCTGAAGGAACTGCACAAGCAAACGGGCAATTCCAAGTATCTCTTCCCCGGTCGAGGTGGGGAAGGGCACATGTCGAATAACACCATGCTCTTCCATTGCTACGCGATGGGTTATCGCAACAAGACGACGATGCACGGCTTCCGCTCTTCATTCTCGACCTTCGCCAACGAGTCGGGCCTATGGCATCCTGACGTGATTGAGTTGGCGTTGGCGCATGACGATGACGACAAAATCCGCGCGGCGTATAACAGCGCCCAGCATCTGCCGAAGCGGCGCGAGCTACTTCAATGGTGGGCGGATCAGCTAGACGCCGCTCGCAGACGCACGCGGCAGGAACGGCGCATTCAGGTCTAGCCCGGCGAGAACTGAAAATACATCCCCGAGGCGAACACAAGAAAAAGCCTCATTCTGTTTACCGAAATAATTCCCCTAACATTGGGAATAGCATTCCCCTCAACACAAGCGAGTTCTGACTTACTGCCTTGTTTTTGCGGCGCTTTGCTCGCGTCGTTTACGGGGTGGGTGGTGGACTCTGCTCCAGACTTGGCCCTTCTCAGAGTGCAATTACTCGGAGAAGCGGCATGGCCGAGAGTTATTTTACAAACAAAGACTTGGTGGCCGCCATTTCGGACGGCCAGCGTTCGCAGGGGTTCTTCACATCGCGCGTGCGGGATTGCCGCGAGGCAGAGGTATTGCCCGTTGCGTCGCGTACCCCCGGCGGACTGGCACTCTATAACAACGACGCCCGGATCATCGTGGCAGTCGCCAACGTGCTGGCGGACTGGGGCCTTCAGCACTCCGGCAAGCTCCCCGCCACGGCTCGGGCAAACCCTTCGCCATCGCCGCTCTGGGCCATCTCGCACGCGCTGGATGCGACCACACTGGGCTTCATCGTCGATAGCGTTCGCCATGGCCGAGACTGGCTGCTCCGCATCGACCTGGTCCCCGGCGAAAACGGCGAGCCGATCTATTGGGCGCGGCCTTTCCCGATCACCGCCGAAGGTAACTACGGCGAGACCCCCAGCGACGCCACGTCGACTCTGAGCATCGGGCTTAGCCCGCTGATCCGCCGCTTTGTCGGGGAGGCGTAACCATGGCTCGCGCATCAATCTTCCGTCGAGCCCGTCATGCCATCGCTCGCGCTCTTGCGCCTGAGATGCGGACGCGCGGCTATGACGCTGGCCGCTGGGATCGGTTCCCGCGTGAATCCCGCATGGGTCGCACGGCGCTGGAAACGATTCAGGCCGCGCCGCAGGTTCGCAGCAAGGCCCGCTACTTCACTGCGAACGATGCTCACGCTTCGGCGGGCGTCAATGCGCTCGTGACCTACCTTTGGGGACCGGGCGCCGTTCCGGCTCACTCTGACTCCGAACTCGTTGCCGCCTTCCTGGAATGGTGGGACTCTTGCGACGCCGACGGCCGCACAAACTTCGGCGGACTCATCGCGCTCGCCATCCGTGCGATGATTGTGGACGGCGAGTCCTTCATCATCTTCCGGCAACGCGCGGACGGACTGAAGCTTCAACTTATGCCTGCCGAGCAAATCGCGGAAGATGAGACGCGCGAGCTTGGCGGCGGCGCCTTCATCGCGGCGGGTATCGAACACAACGCGCAAGGCGAGCGTGTCGCCTACTGGATTCGCCCCTACCTGCCGACCCAGCAATTCGAGACGTGGGCGCCGCCCGTGCGTGTGGATGCAGCGGACGTGTTGCACCTGATGCGCCCGGAAGGCATCGGCCAGATTCGCGGCGTGTCATGGCTCGCGCCGATCATGCTGAAGCTCGCCGACCTCGGACTCCTGTCGGATGCGTTGCTGAAGGGCTTCCAAGTCGCGGCTATGCACGCGGGGTTCATTGAAGACGCCAATGGCATTGCCCAGCTTCCGTTCGATGGCGAGAAGAATGGCGACTCGCTGGACGTGAGTCTTGAACCGGGCGTGGTGCGGCGTCTGCCGCCGGGCCACAAGATCACCTTCAACAATCCGCAGTCCGCGCAAAACTCCGTCCAGTTTATGACGGCCATGACCGAAGAGATCGCGGCGGGCCTCGGAGTCCCGGCTTTCATGGTCTCGGGGAACGTCAGCCGCGCCAACTACTCCAGCCTCCGCGCCGCGCTCATCACCTTCAAAGCGTCGCTGGAAGCCATCCAGTTCAACGTCATCGTTCCGCAGGTACTCGCGCCGATCTGGAGTCGCTGGACCCTCACAAGGCAGCTTCAGGCCGGCGAGAGCGGCGGGGAGGCGGCAGAGTGGCGCTTCCCCGCCATGCCTGAAGCCGACCCATACAAGGCGCTGCAAGCCGTCAAACTTGCGCTGGACATGAAGACCATGAGCCGCGCCGAAGCCATCGCGGCGCGTGGCGAAAGCATCGAGCGCGTGGACGCGGACATTGCCGCCGATCCGCACGCGCAAGAGCCAAGCGAAGAACCCGACAACGAAGAGGACGACTCCAATGCCGAATAGCATCGCACTCGAATTGCGCGCCGCGTCTCTGGCGCCCACCACGTTCAACGCCGACGACAACACAGTGGAAGCCGTTATCTCGACCGGCGCCGACGTTGTGCGCGGCGGTTACGTCGAGCGTTTGCCCGTGGCGAATGCGGACCTTCGCAATATCGCCGGGTCGCCCGTCCTGGACGCGCACAACCAAGGCAGCACGCGCGCCGTGCTGGGCGTCATCCAGAAGGCATGGCGAGCCAACGGAGAAATCCGCGCGCTCATCAAACTCTCTTCGCGCGATGATGTCGCCGGGCTCGTGCGCGATATCGCGGACGGCATCGTCCGCAATCTTTCCATCGGCTATCGCGTCACGCGCTGGGCCGACTCCACCGACTCCAAAGGCCAGCGTGTCCGAACGGCGCTGGCGTGGTCCATCCATGAGGCTTCGTTCGTTCCTATCGGCGCTGATCCCCACGCCAAAATCAGGAGCATTCCCATGCCCAAGAAAACCGGCGCCAATCCGGCGCCCGACGCGGACGTGCAAGACACGAACGCGAACGAGTCCACCGTCGCGGAAACCCGCGCGGCCATTCGCGCCGTCTTCAGGCGCGCACTGCCGCGTGATCTGGAACGCGCCACCGAAGAGGCTGACGCGATCATTGACGCCGACGGCTCCGAAGCGGACGCCAACACGCGCGCTCTTGAAATCATGCAAGAGCGCAGCGACCGTGTTCCGGCGCCGGTCATCCGCACGCGGGAGCGCGGCCCTTCGCCTGAGCAAACGCGCGCTCTTCGCGAAGAGGCTCTTGCCGTCCGCATCGCGGGTGGAACGCCTTCGGAGCAAGCCCGGCAGTTTGTCGGCTTCTCTATCTCGGACCATGCCCGCGACATGCTGGAAGCGGCAGGCGAACGGACTCGCGGCATGAACAATGAAGCCGTGCTTACGCGCGCCGCGCATACCATCAGCGATTTTCCGGAATTGCTGCAAGGCGCCGGCGCTCGCATTCTGAAGCCTGCCTATGAAGCGGCCTCTTCGCCGCTCGTGGCGATGGCCCGCAAGGTCACGGCTTCCGACTTCCGCACGCAATCCGCGCTCCAGCTTGGCGAACTGCCGACGCTGGGCAAGGTCACGGAGTCCGGGGAAATCAAGAGCGTCACGCGCGGCGAGGCGAAGGAGTCGTGGGCGCTCGATACCTACGGGTCCATCTTCTCCCTGTCCCGCAAGGCGCTCATCAATGATGACCTCAACGCCTTCGCGGACTTCGCGACGGCCGCAGGCAGGGCGGCTGCGAACACCGTTGCTGACCTTCTGGTCACGGCGCTCACGCAATCCGCTGGCGCCGGTCCTGTCATGGGCGACACCGTGCGACTCTTCCACACGGATCACGGCAATATCGACCCGTCCGACTCTCCGATCAATGAATCGAGCGTGAGCGCGGCTCGCGTCGCCATGATGACGCAAACCGGAGTCGATGGGCAAACGCTCATCAGCGTGAATCCGGATACGCTTGTCGTGGCGCCTTCGCTGCTCACCGTCGCGGAGAAATTCGTCGCGAGCATCCAGCCGGGCAAGACCGATGACGTGAATCCCTTCCAAGGGAAACTCGGCATCGTCTGCGAGCCGCGACTCGAAGCGGTGAACCCGTTCGGCTGGTATCTGGCCGACTCGCGTCTCGCCGCGCTCGTGCTTGGCGGTCTCGCCGGCAATGAGGGGCCGCAAATCGCTTCGCGCGATGGCTTCGAAATCCTGGGTCGCGAGTTCCGCGTGACTCTGGATGTCGGCGTCGGGCCGAACGATCACCGAGGTTGGTTCTACTTCGCCAACGGCCAAAACTCGAACTCGGAGATTTAAGCCATGAGCGCGCTGACTCTCTCTGACCTTCAGACTGCCCGTGATGCGCTCGTGCGCGCCCTCGCCACTGGCGAGAAGCGCGTGCGCGATCAGAACGGGGAGGAGATCGAATACCGTTCGGTCTTCGAGATGCAGCGCGCCCTTGGGCTTATCGAGTCGCGGATTGCAGCGATGCAGACCGCAGCCCCGAACACCATCCGCTTCAAGACTTCCAAATTTGGAGACTGCAAATGAAGAACTACATCCAGCCCGGCAACAACCTGACCGTTGCCGCTCCCTACGCCGTCGACTCCGGTCAAGGCGTTCTCATCGGCCAAATCTTCGGCGTGGCGTGCGGTGACGCCGCTCCCGCCGCAGAGGTGGATATCGCCACCGTCGGCGTGTTCGATCTGGCGAAGCCGTCCGCCGCCATCTTCACTGTCGGCGCCCCGGTCTACTTCGATACGGCGACTCTCACCTGCCGCTCTGGCAATGACGATGACTCGAACTCGGCAGGCGACAATGAGGCGCTTGTGGGTGTTTGCGTCCAAGCCGCTGGGGTTGGGGCTTCCACCGTTCGGGTGAAGCTCGGTACGCCGGTCACGCTGGTCTAGCGCCATGGGTTTCAGACGTGGTTCGTTCGTGAGCTACGGCGGCAGGGCGGCAGAGGTGATGGGCGTTCAACCCTTCACCCTGCCGTCCGGTCACTGTGTTGATGTGCTCGTGCTGCTCCACACGGCGGCGCCCAGAGGCATCGTTCGCGTTCCCGTGGATCGGGTCGCCGACAACGTGCGGAAGATCAGCAAGCGCGAGGCGGCGTACCTGGATGAGAACATCCAGCCTGTTCGCACGCGCATCGAAAACCAGTTGCAGCGCGCTCGCGCGGCGGCGGCTGCGAAGGCGGCAGACTTCGGGAGGGAAGGCGCTCTCAGGCGCGCCCGTAGTCGAGCCCAAGCCGCCTAAAGAAACGCCGCTCACCGGAAAACCGGGAGCGGCGCGAGGGACAACATGAACACCGCTACCCGACCAAAGGAAACGGTCAACCGCACACCCCGAAAAGGAAAACAAGATGTACCCTCAGACCCACAGGCTAAACGCTTCCCGAGCGCAACCCCCCAAGTCAGGAAAACTTGGAGATTGGCGCCGCATCGCAGAGCCGCAGGCCGCGTTGCTTTTCGAGCTTGCCCGCTATGACCGCCGCGAGCGTGTTCCTGAGCATCGGCGGCCGATCCGGGCGATTGCCAAGGCCATCATAGAGGGGCGGCGCGCGTGGCCGCGTGAGCTTCTGCCGTGGAAGCTCTGGCGCGAGCTTACCTACACGCACGGCCAAGGGCGCCTTCCACCTTGGGAGGATGAGGCGAACCTCACCCGTCCGCAGCGTGACAGCCTGCGGGCTCTGGAAAGGGAATGGGAGCGTGATGACGCGCGCTGGGTCGCCGAGTCCCAACGGCGCGACCGCATTGCGGAGCTTCTGGCATGAGAAGGTCACTTGAAGACATTCTTGGCGCCGAGCCTGATGCAGTCCAGCCCGTTGCGGGCGACATTCAGGAACGCGCCGACATTGTCGAGCGCATCAACGAACGCCACGCTTACATCTATGGCAAGGGCGTGATCCGCGAAGAGCGCGACGGAACTATTTCTTTCGTCTCTGTTCGCGAGTTCGAGCATTGGTTTGCCAACAAGCGGCAATGGTCGATATCGAAAACCGGCGCCGACGTTTCCACGTCTCACGCGCAAATCTGGATGCAGGATGAGGGCAGGCGCCAATATACGAGCATCGTTCTGGACCCGCGCGACGAGTCGCGGGGCGCCTACAATCTGTGGAAGGGCTTTAGCTGCAAGCCCAGCCGCAACGGCTCTTGCGAACGCTACCTGGATCACATCCACGACCACGTTTGCAGGGGCAAGGGCGCTATCTTCGATTGGGTAATGGGGTGGATGGCGCACACCATCCAGCGGCCATGGGAGAAGCCGGGGACGGCGCTCGTGCTGAAGGGGCCGCAGGGCGCCGGCAAGTCGATTGTGATTCAGCAACTCGGCTCGCTCATGGCCCGGCAGCACTATACGACGGTTTACACGCCGCGCGGCTTGCTCGGGCAATTTAACGCGCACATGGCGACGGCGCTGCTTGTGCAGGTCGAGGAAGGCTTCTGGGCTGGCGACAAGACCGCCGAAGGCGCCCTTAAACACCTCATCACCGGCCCGACCATCCAGCTTGAGAAAAAGGGAGTCGATGCAATCGAGCTTCCCTCTTATCACCGCTACGCCATCACATCGAACGAGCGCTGGACCGTTCCCGCCCGCCACGATGAGCGGCGGTATTGCGTGCTGGATGTGAGTCCGGCTCGCGCGAAGGATGGCGAATACTTCGGCGCCATCGCTCGGGAAATGGAAGAGGGCGGACGCGGCGCCCTGATGCGCTATCTTCTCGACTTCGATCTGTCGCGCGTGGATGTGCGGACCATTCCGCAAACCGAAGCTCTGGCGGTCGAGAAGATCACCGGCCTGAGAGGCATTCAGGCATGGTGGCATGAGGTGCTGGCGGCAGGTGCGATTCCTTGCAGGGTTCGCGCTCGCGCTGACGGCAATAGTCCGGACTGGCGGCAAGATAGCCTTGTCGTTCTGACAGATGACCTGCGACGTGAAATGGATGAATGGCTGAAGGGCCGTCGCCATCACGGCGACGTTCTCACTGCCGAACTGTTTGGCCGCGAACTTCTCGACATGTGCAAGGGCGCCGAGCGCGTGCGTCGGAGGGACAGCCGCGAGCGTGTTTGGTTTTACAACCTGCCGCCGCTCGAACAGTGCAGACGCGAGTTCGAGAAATGGCTCGGAAGCAAGGTGGACTGGTCATGAGTCTCCCGTTGTCCACGGTGTCCACCCATGCAAGCGCCAAAGGGTGGACAGAAAAAACCCCGTCATCATTGGGCTTTCTGCCTCTGTCCACGGTGTCCACGGTGTCCACCCTTATAAATCAGGCAAACGCGCACACGCGCACGCACGCGCACGCGCGCCAACGGTTGGCCTCTGGACACCGTGGAAAGCGTGGACACCGTGGACAGGTGGGTCCTTCCCCATGGCGCCGCGCCGGGGGTTCCGCAGACCCCGGCTTGCGCGCATTTCCCAAATTTCCAGATTCAATTTCTGAGCGAGTAACGTGATGAGCAGGCAACGCCGTTCAATCGAAGACCTCATTGGCGAAGCGGCGCCGTCACCCAAACGTGGGCGCGGCCGGCCGGTTGAGGATCACCGGCAAAAGCTCGTGCTGGCGCAAGCTCAACAGGTCGAACTGAAGAACGCGAAGATGCGCGGTGAACTCATTCCCGCCGCCGACGTTGTTGCGACCTGGTCCGGCCTGGTGGCGGACGCGCGGCAACGCCTTCTGGCGATCCCGAGTCGCCTTGGCGCCCAGCACGCACTCTCCCGCCAGCTTGTCGCGGCCATGGATGAGGAAATCCGCGCCGCGCTCACCGCATTGGCCGCTGGGCAGGGCAGGGAAGGGGATTCCGATGCTGGCTGACCCGATCACCCCGTCGCCCGGATCGGCCGCCACGGGCCACCGGGTGGCCGTCTCCCCTCTTGAGGGAGCGATTGCGGAAACCCTCGCGCAATGGGCGCCGCCGCCAAAAATCAAGCTCGCAGACTGGATCGAGTCGGAAATCGTACTGCCCGCCGACGTGTCCGCCACGCCGGGCGCCATGAAGCTCTTCAGCTATCAGCGCGGCATCTGCGACGCCGTAGATGATCCCGGCATCACGCGCGTCTCTTTCGTGAAGCCTGTCCGGATCGGCGCCACGATGCTGATAACCGGAATCATCGCCGCCTATGTGAAGAATGATCCGTGCAACATTCTGGCGCTGCAACCGACACTGGATGACTGCCGCGACTATGTGACTGGAACAATCGAACCGACCTTCGCCGCGAGTCCCTCGCTGACTGCAGTCTTCACTCGCGACAAGCGGAAACGCGACACGATCCTGTCACGCCGTTTCCCCGGCGGTTCGTTCAAGTGCGTTGCAGCCGCTTCGCCGCGCAATCTGCGGCGACACACCATCCGCATTCTGGTCATGGATGAGGTGGACGCTTACGAGCCGTCCGCCGAAGGCTCACCGACCGCGCTGGCGGAAAAGCGGACTCTCAGTTTCCCTAATCGTCTCATCTTTCAGGCGTCGACTCCGACGAACGCCGAAACGTCGAACATCCTGAAAGCCTATTCGGAGAGTGACCAAAGAATCTTCGAGCTTCCCTGTCCGCATTGCGGGGAGCATTTTGAGCCGACCTGGAAATGCGTGCATTGGGACAAGACGGAAGAGGGTGAACACCTTCCCGACACCGCGCACATGGTTTGCCCGCACTGCGAAGCCGTGATCGAGGAGTCAGCCAAGCCCGCCATGGTCGAGGCAGGCCGCTGGCGCGCGACCCGTCCGCATGTGAAGGGCCACGCTGGCTTCAAGACTTCGGCGCTTATCTCGACGCTGGCGAATGCGTCGTGGCCGGAACTGGTGAAGGAATTTCTGGCGAGCAAGAATGATCCGGACCTCTTGCGAGTCTTTACGAACTGTTTGCTGGGCCAAGCGTGGATCGACAAGGCGGGCGAAGGGCTGGACGATTCCGAACTGCAAAACCGTGCCGAGTCCTTCAGCCTGTCGGCGATCCCTGCGGACGTGCTCTTGCTGACGGCAGGAGTCGACGTGCAGGACGATAGGTTAGAGGTGGTCACGCTGGGCCACACGGCGAGCGGCGTTGTCGTCGCGCTCGACTATGAGACCATCCACGGCCCGCCGACCTCCGACGATACCTGGCAAGAACTTGATGACCTGTTGAAGCGTCGCTTCCCGCATCCGCTTGGCGGCTCGCTCGGCTATGACGCGGCAGGCATCGACTCCGGTTCGGGCTCGCATACCGACATTGTTTATCGCTTCACCCGTCCGCGTTTCGCGCGTCGCATCGTGAGCCTGAAGGGTGATGGCGGGACGCGGCCGCTCATTGATCGGTCGAGCAAGCAGGGTCTCTACATCATGGGCGCCGACACCGCGAAGAGTCGTATCTATGGCTTGCTGGGCCAGCCCGGTCGCATTCGTTTCTCGCAAGACCTGTCGTCACGTTTCTATGAGGAGCTTTGCGGCGAACGGCGCGTGACCTTCTACAAGAGCGGGCAGGTACGGAAGCGTTGGGAGCGCATTCCCGGTGTTCGTAACGAGGCGCTGGACGCAACCTGCATGGCGCTGGCCGTTCGCCAGCTTGTCAGCCTCGACCTGGTCCGGAGAGAAAACGAACTCAGGCAGGTCATCACCGCGCCGAAGCCGCAGACGGTTTTCAAATCACAATGGATGGAAAGGGGAAGGCGATGAGAAGGAAGCCTCCGGCCTATCGTGACTGCATCGTGTGCGGCGAGACGTTCGAAGTTATCTTTGAAAACAGGGCCGCGAAAACATGCTCGCCGGAGTGTTCGAAGGAATCTCGGCGCCAATACGATCACGCTTACAAGCGTCGTAATCGTGCGGCGATCTACGCCGCCCGGAAACGCGCTCGCGCGGAAAACCCCGAGCCCTTTTTGCGTGCGAACCGGCGCTACTATCTGAAGAACCGCGACGCCGTTCTCGCCAGCAATGCGGAATGGGAGAAAGCCAACCGCGACGCCGTCAACGCCCGACGCCGCGCCCGCTATGCGGAGAAGAAAAGGGGCAATCCATGAATTGGGATGATATCGCGAAAATGGGTTCGCGCGAGCTTCGCTTGTATCGGCAGAGGCAGCGGCGCGGGCATGGCAAAGGCCGCAGCGCCATTACCATAGAAGAAATCGAAGCGCGGCTTGAAAAGGAAAACGCCAAGCGTAGGGAAAGACGCCGCGCCAAGATCGCAGCCGAGACGCCGGAAGAGCGCAAACGGCGACTGGAAAAGAGTCGGCAGGAAAGCGCGCTCTATTACCTACGCCATCGCGAAAGGAAAAAGGCTCGCCAGCGCGAATATGGCAAGTCGCACGCCGTCGAAATCAGCGCCCGGAATCGCGAGCGCATGACGCCGGATAGGAAGACGGAAAAGAATGCTCGCGCGCGTGCAGCCTATGCGGCGAACCCCGAGAAGGTGAGGGCGCGCAAGCTTGCCTGGCACGCTGCAAATCCGGACTACTCGAAGCAGGCCGACCGCGACCGCCTTGAACGTGATGGCGAACGGATCAGGGAGCGGCGCCGTAAATGGCACGCGGCCAATCGCGAGAAACAGAACGCGAAGAGACGGGAAAGGCATCTACGGGCGAAGCGACCGCTATGGATTCCACCGTGGCTTTAGATGGCATGGCTCTTGCGCGGCGAATGCCAGTTTGACCTGTTTTGGGATTAAGAATGCTTACCAAGCGTTGGCCGATGACTGCCGAGACGTTTGACGGTCTGATCGGGAGGTTCATCCCCCGAATGGTCGCCGTTATCGACGATCCCGATGAGTGGGTTCATTCCTTCTCTGTCGCGCATCATGTTTGCGCCATGGCCGCACGCGCTCTTGAAGGGCGGGATTTGATCTCCGCTTCGCTTTTGGAGTTCTCGACTCCGGAAAGCCGGATTGTTGAATCGTCCATTTCCGAAGGCGACTACGGCTTGTGCAAACCGCTTCACGGTTATCTTTCGGATGATGAGTTGGACGAAAGGATGACCGCCATCCTGCGGAAGCCGATGCGGGAATTATCGGATCGCGAATTGTTCGATTTAATGTCTGTAGCGCACGAGGCAAAGGGCATTTGCGCGAACGAATTTGCGAAGCATGGCATGGTCAAGCTCCACAAAGGGCGGCCGGTCTTCTGGTATTCGATCCCCGATCATCGCCATATTGACTAGGTTGCATGATGACCGAGCTTGAGCCTGCACCGCCGCGCCGTGACGGCTGGATGCAATGACCGCCGATCAGGTCGGGGTCGCTTCTCAAATTATCGCTGCTGCGCTTACGTGCTGGGCGGCGTTTCTCATGTGGCGGGCGGCAACGCCTCGACCTGCTCCCGATCTTCTGGAACGATTGCGTCGGCAACCAACGTCATGGACGGGTGGCGGATCGGCTGATCCCGACATGATCGCCATGCGCCAAGCCGTCTTGGCAGGCAGCGAAGTCGCCGCCAGCAATGCCGAACAAGAGAGAGCGGGTCGGCTCAACCGATCCTCGGCGTTGTTGGCGATCACCGCTGCGCTGGTGAGTCTTGCAGGGTCGCTGATCGGCTAACCTCACGAGCCACACGCTGGCGATTATCCCCAACATGTTGCTTGTTCGTTCGAAACGTAGGTTTTGATGTTGCCCGACTCTTGGCAGAGGGAGTCGAGGGTAACTGCCCCCATCAAACGCGCTTGCGAGCGCAAATATGGGAGAACAGCATGACCTTTCAGCCGGGCGAACGAGTGCAGCTTGCTTCAGGTGGCCTGCCTTGGACCGTTGAATCGGTCGAGGGCGATTTAGTTACGTGCATCCGAGAAGCGAAGAAGGTGGAACGCGAGACGTTTCTCGCAGCAACTCTTCGGCCCTACGTGCCTCCGCGACCGATCTTCATTGCCGGGGTATAGAGAGGCGGATACGAAATGCCGCGCGTGATCCGTTCCCGTATGTAGGAATCATGTAGGAATCGAATTGGCGAAAAGCGGCGTTTTCAAAGGCAACCGCACGTCTTAGAATCCCACCTTCACCGCCAGACACTTCCGCATAAGTGTTTGTAAAACAGACGCTTAGCGTCATCGCCTCCCGGCGTTGTTTACTCCCGCTGTTACCGCTTGAACGGGGTCGCTGTCGCGTCAGCCACCTACGGTTCGGATATTGCAGCCCGCACCATCGCGAAATGCAAAGGCGATTGGGGTGGCAAGTCGGTGGGTAGCGAAGACAGACATAGCGAACCGAAAACGCCCCGCCGAGTACACGAGCCGTTGGCCCCACGTCGCGGTCCCTACCTCAGCAGCGCGGGCGAGAGCGCATTTGACGTCCGCATTGAGTGGGGCAGTTTGTTGAAGGAGTTTCCGGCTGCCCTCCCCGGCGCACTAGACGATGATCAGTTCCGAGGGCGGATACGCATAGCCCTGGCTGGGTATCGCTCTGCTCGCTACACTCACATAGCTCGCAAGCGGTTTCGCAACGTGGCGAAGGCCATCGAGAGAAAGGCCGCCGCGTTGCGCGAAGAACTTCTAGTTGCCTCCGACCTGACTAGTGCGAATGCATCCGTGCTGCATCGCGTGGATGAGATAAGCGGTCGTCCAATCAGTACGTTCGTTGCGCAGCAGCTGGCAACACTGTGCGAGGCTCTCAACAAGGCGCGCGAGTTGGAACCGGAGCGGGGAGCGCTACGCGATGAGCCTGCTCGTTTGCTCATCTATGAGTTGAGCGAAATTTTCATCGACAGAACTGGCAAGAGGCCTAGTCGTGAATTTGAGCAATCCATTGCTGACGCCAGAGCGGACCTAGCTGATCGCCCACAGCGAGAACGCGAACTGGGTGGAAATGAATTTGCTCGGTTCGTTCTGCTGATCGAACGCGCCTACCTCGAAGGTGAGCGGCGGCGCATCAACAAGGAGACCGAGAAAGGCGCGAACGCTGCCGCGGATGATGGCAGCGAGTTCTACAATGCATCCCTAGGCTTCGGCCAAATTCGACAGAACATCATCTCCATCGTTGATCAGCGGCGCCGTGCGAAGTGGCGCTAGCACGCTGTCAAAGAGTTTTCGCCCTGATTGACTTGAATACTCGTTCCTAGATTTGCCGGCTTAGTGCGGCCACGTTCGGGATTGTCCGCAACCAACGCGACGCTCCCTCGGTGCAGCCATGAACGAACTACCGGTTCCAATCTACATAACGATAGCCGAGGCCACGCTGCGTTGGGGTGTCGGACGCACCAAATTCTACGAGCTTCTAAAGGCCGGTGGCTTCCGCACCATCAAGGTCGGACGACGAACCTTAGTAGACGTTCGCTCGGGTGACGCGTTCTTCGCTGCGCTTCCCTCCGCCTTCTCCACCTCTGCCAAATAGCAGCAACGAATACTGCGGCTATTGCCACGGTAGGACCCAGATATGTCTATGCACACCGCCCGTATTCGTCGGACAGTCCAGCGACAGGCCCCGCCAGATCGTCGTTGTGATGATCTCGCGAATACCCCGATACACTACGTTGATCCGCTCCATACCCGTATGGTGCTTGATCTAATCAAGAAGCGTATCAAGAGCGCCATTCGGTCGGAGTTCGCACTCGACACACCCGCGTATCAGTGGATGAGGCACAACGCACGAAAGTATACTGCCGGCCTGCGGCGGCTGCCGCCGCTACGGTACGACGTCGCGCTGCTGTCGGAAGCATTCACCGACTTGTTCAGTCTGCACTCTACGAGAATGGTCCTAGCTACATGTGCGCTTAGGAAGAAGCGACCTGCGATCTGCGCGCAGCGGATACGCGAGATTGAAAGCATAGCGCGTCGAATGGATACTGCCACTTGCGCGCAGCCAGTCTTTAGCGATTTCATCAGCGGAACGTCAGGCACGCGCGTAACTCATGCCTATGGCTTGGCTGACTACTCTCGCCAGATGGCCGTGGCTGACTTCATCTCTTACGTCGGGCCATCACCGTATAATGACTTCGGAGCGGCGGGCGGCGGGGGCGTTGGTGCGCACATCAGACATATCCGTCAGCTTGTGGCGGACGGCTATATTCATTTCTTTGCCGCCGACGTTCGGCGCGCTTTCTCTTCCCTGCGACCGCACGATGTCACGAACCTTCTCAGTATTCCTGAGTGGGCTTTGGAGAACCTGCTATTCTCCGAAGACGTGCCAGGTGCATTGACTACGCCTAGTACCGGTCCAACTAGACCCGATGCCTCCTGCGGTTTGCCGCAAGGCTCTGTATGCTCTGGCTCCGCTTGGAGCATGGTCGCAGGGAACATTCTCCGTCCACTGGGCGGAGATCGGCGGGATATCAGCCAGCATGTTGACGATGTGTTGGCCTGTGCTCGATCCCGCCCGGAGCTAGAGCACCTCCTTCTTCGGATCGAGGAAGAGTTCTCTCGCGCAAGCGGCGGGAGGCTACGGCTAGGCAAAATCAGGATTATCAGCCTGAGAACTCAGCCGCTCGACTTCTTGGGATACAGAATATCGCTGACACCAGACGGCCTATTGTCGGTAAGGCCAAGTCCCGCAGCCTGGCAGAAAGCCGAGAGCCGATGCTATGAAAAGTTGGAGGCCGTTTGCGAAGACAGTTTCGTTCCTGACGCGCGCGAACTGCTGGGCGAAGCGGAGGAATACTTTCGAGGCTGGATTGCTTCCCACTCGGAGTGGCGCCCTGCCGAGGTGGGTATCAAAGAGCGTCTGATGTGCCAACGCGTCTCGGAGGTTTGGCATCGGTTCTGCTGGGAAAATGACGTTGCGCTACCCGACATCGTCTAAGTGGCGCTCACAACACTACATTGCCCAAGTTGCGGACAGCGCTTCGGCCTGTTGAAGCACCGTCTGTACAGCGCCGTCTTCAAGGTCGGGCGGATAGCCGTGCTTGCGCAGGATGCGCTTGACCAGCACACGCATACGCGCGCGGGCGCTGTCGCGATGCGCCCAGTCAACTGTGATGTTGCTCTTGAGACTGGTGAGCAGTTCGTGCGCAATGACCTTGAGCGCATCGTTGCCCATCAACTCGATGGCGCTGTTGTTCTCAGCGAGCGCATCATAGAAGGCGACCTCATCCGGCGACAGGTCTTGCTCTTCGCCCCGCTTGCGCGCGTCGCGAATGTCGTGAGCCAGCTTTATGAGTTCCTGCAACACTTCGACAGTACTGACTGCGTTGGTGTGATAGCGCGCAACGGCCTGTTCCAGTCGCTCGGAGAAACGCCGGTTCTCGACGACGTTGGTTCGGCTGCGTGAGCGGATTTCGTCGTTCAACAGCTTCTTAAGGGCTTCGAGCGCGAGGTTCTTCTTCTCCATCTGCTGTACTTCGGCGAGGAAGTCTTCAGACAGGATCGAGATGTCAGGCGATGAAATCCCTGCCGCCGAAAGAATATCGACAATCTCGGTCGAGACGACCGCGCGGTCGATGATTTGTTGAACGGCCAGCTCTTTGCTGGCCTGTGATTGGCCGCCGCTTGCGTTGGACTTCACCAGTGCGGCGCGGATGGTCTGGAAGAAACCGACCTCATCTCGAATACGCCGGGCTTCATCGCTGGCGGCTGCAAGTGCGAATGCTTTGGACAACGCCAAAACGGCATCCTGGAAGCGGCGATGGGCGCGCTTCTTGGCTTCGTCCGTCTGTTCCTTCTCGGCCGCTTTATGCTGCCGGTCCAATATCCATTCAAGTGCACCCGCCATCACTGCAAGGCGCTGCTGCGGTGTACCCGACAGACCGCTCTGATAGTCGAAGCCGTGGAACATGCCTCTGACGACATCGTGCTTTTCCAGCAAGATAGCGACAGCTTCGGCTTCATCGACGCCGGTCTGTTGCTGATCAGATGCCGAGTACTGCCCAAGCGCGTTCTTGAGGTTCTGCGCGATGCCGATGTAGTCCACCACCAGTCCGGCTGGCTTGTCGCGGAACACGCGGTTCACGCGCGCGATGGCTTGCATGAGGCCATGCCCACGCATCGGCTTGTCGATATACATCGTGTGCATCGAGGGCGCATCGAAGCCGGTCAGCCACATATCGCGCACGATCACCAGGCGTAGCGGATCATTGGCCGCCTTGGCTCGCTTTGCCAGCAGATCACGCCGCGCGCTGTTGCCGATGTGTGGCTGCCAATCCTGCGGGTCGGATGCAGAGCCGGTCATCACAACCTTGACCACGCCAGCCTTGTCGTCGGTGGAATGCCAGTCCGGCTTGAGCTTGATGATCTGGTCGTAGAGCGCGACGCAGATGCGGCGGCTCATACAGACGATCATCGCCTTGCCGTCCATCGCCTCGACGCGATCCTCGAAGTGCTTCACGAGGTCGGCGGCCACCATTTCGAGGCGCTTCTTGGAACCAACCAGCGCCTCGACGGTGGACCATTTGCGTTTGAGGCGTTCCTGCTCCGACTGGGCATCGTCCTCGGTGATATCTTCGATCTCAGCGTCGATGGAAGGTTTTTCGCTCTCCGGCAGGTCGATGCGGGCGAGACGGCTTTCGTAGTAGATCGGAACGGTTGCGCCGTCTTCGACTGCGCGGCTGATATCGTAAATGTCGATGTAGTCGCCGAACACGGCGGGCGTGTTCACGTCGTCTTTCTCGATGGGCGTGCCGGTGAAGCCGATGAAGCTGGCGTTGGGTAGGGCGTCGCGCAGGTGCTTGGCGAAGCCGTAGGCCATTTCGCCGGTCTTGCGCTCGATGCGGGCGCTAAAGCCATACTGGCTGCGGTGCGCCTCGTCCGCGATCACGACCACGTTCCGGCGATCCGTGAGCATCGGGTAGGACATGTCGCCCTTCGCGGGGGCAAACTTCTGGATCGTCGTGAACACAACGCCGCCGGAGGCGCGGGTGAGGGCCTTCTGCAAGTCCTCTCGGCTTTCGGCGTGGATGGGTGTCTGGCGGATCAGGTCGCGGCACATGGCGAACGTCCCGAACAACTGCTCGTCGAGGTCGTTGCGATCCGTCACGACAACAATGGTCGGGTTCTCCAGCTCAGGCCGCCGCACGAGCTGTCCAGCATAGAACGCCATCAGGAAGCTCTTTCCTGAACCCTGCGTGTGCCAGATCACGCCGACACGCTTGTCGCCTTTCGGATGGCGGCTGGCGCTTGGGAGGCCGAAGTCGTTGGGCTCTTCTTCGGAGCCGCTGCGACGGCCAGGTGCAGGCATGGCGCGCAACGTTGCGTCGATGGCGCGGCGCACGGCGTGGAACTGGTGATAACCGGCGATGATCTTCACCGCGCCGCTGTCCGTATCGCCGAATACAGTGAAGTCCCGGATCAGGTCTAGGAAGCGGCGCTTCTCGAATACGCCTTCGATCAGCGTTTCAAGTTCCGGCAATCCCTTGGGCGCAATGGCTTTGCCATCCGTGGTGCGCCACGGCATGAAACGTTCTTCGTTAGCGGTCAGCGAGCCGACGCGCGCCATCAAGCCATCTGAGATCACCAGCACAGCGTTGGTGCGGAATAGGGAGCCGATCTGCGACTTGTAGGTCTGCAACTGGTTGAACGCGCCGGTAAGCGTCGCCTGCTCGGTGCCAGGGTTTTTGAGTTCGACCACGCCAAGGGGCAGGCCGTTGACGAACACAACCACGTCCGGCCTGCGCTTGATACCGTTCTCGATGACGGTGAACTGGTTCAGGGCTAGCCAGTCATTGGCTTCGGGGTCGTCGAAATCGACCAGCCGCACACTGTCGCCGCAAATGGTCCCGTCCTCGGCACGAAACTCGACCTTCACGCCTTCGACCAGCGCCTGATGCAGGCGGCGGTTCTCTTCGATTAACGAAGGCTTCTCGGCTGAGATGATCTTCCTGATCGCATCTTCGCGCGCCTCACGCGGGATACGCGGGTTCAGCCGATCCACGGCGGCGCGCAGCCGACCCAGCAACAGGACATCCGAATGGGCTTCTCGCTCCGGCGCGCTGCCGTCAGGGCCAGTTACGGCGTCGTTGAAGCACGCGAAGCCGAGGCTAGCCAACTGGCCCATGAGCGCCTGCTCAACAACAGCTTCCGTAATGAAGGCCAACCTATCCCCCAATCGTGCCAACGGCAGTGCTGTCGGCTATTTCCTGTCTCCAACCACGCTCGCTAGCGCCGCCTTCAATACCTGAAAGCACACTTTGGCGGTGTGTTCGTCAGGCAGGAACCCAGATACCAGTTGTTGGTATGGGTGAATATAGTTGCGAAAGTCTCGAAGCCCGTGCCCGAACTTCTGGATGTCAGGTTTCAGGAGGCGGCAATCGCACGCAACATCTATGAGCTCGCCGAGCGTCCAGTCGTGAAACTGCTTGACGCTCCCGTCCCGCATTTTCGGCGCGGATGGCGACTGGTTGAATGTCCTGGGAGACTGCTGCGCGGCTCCCAGAAGGACGGCCTCAAGGATGCTGCCGCACAGGAATATAGTCGAGAGATGCGCCTTGGCTGCCAGCGCAATCCTGGCCTCCGATAAACGGCCTTCGATTATGCTTGTGACCGCTTGCGGAACGGGCAGCTTGTTGAGGTTGGGGATCTGAAACTCGGCCTGCAGAAACGCATCGGCAGTTTGTGTTTCCTGCGGAGCTGATTTTCCGCCAAGGCGATCTCTGATTGCCGTGCACTTTTCTAGCAGCCGCACATCGAGCGCGGCTCCCTTGAGGTCGCTCATGGCTTCATATGCGGCGAGCAATTCCGAAAGGATGGGGGCAACGAGCGCATCGGGCTCCTGCTCCCAGAAGGATCGCAGCTTCTTTGCTTTTGAGGTTCCGTAAGCTTGATATTTCTGGGCGTGGATGTCGATCTTGAACCTGTTGAACAACTGGCCAAAGGTCGCGTCCGAATAGTCCAAAACCCAACCGCTTCCCATGCCGAGCAAGGTTTCAAGATACCGCTTCTCGACATCAGTAAGGCTGCTCATGTGACCTGCTCGACTTCGGGAAGGACATCGCCGACGCGAATTTCACCAGACATGAGTTTGGGGAGTAGATAGTCGCGTGCTTCGCCAAGAACGGCATTCTCCACTTTATTCCGTTCCATTCGTTCAAGGAGTGGACGACAGATGCGGTCGAACCCAACTCGGACATCGTCTCCCGCAACAACCGTTGGACTAGCCGCCACAACGTCGGGCCGAACAGCAGGATAGGCCCCTCCATCTGCCAGATGCGCCAAACGTTCGATGTTTTCTGAGGAGGTAGAGGCACACCACACGAAGGTCTGGTCAAATTGTTGGTGAGCGCGAAGGACTGCGAAGCCGGTGCTTCCGGTTAAGTCGTCTTCGCTCACAAAGGCGTAGGAGCCGTTGCCCGGCCTCACAGTCCCAACAATGGTATCACCTGGACGAAGCACGCGGCGGGCTCTGCTCGGAGCCTCAGCCCAGGCGAAATGCTCAACGCTCTCGATGTTGCCCCACTTCGTGTTTGAAAGGTCAACATACGCCACTGAGGCAGGATGATGCGCAGCTGACCATGTTTCGGGGTTAAGATCGCAGAGGTCGTCCAGCGCGCCATCGGCCCACCCTTCCGGCAGGCCAGTCGCGTCGTTGATCGTGTCGGGGAACAGGGACCAGAGATCGAGTGCGAGGTAGGGCGCGCGGCCTTCCATCTGAGCGCGGGTAGGACCGAAATCGACGAACCAGTCGCGGAAGATCGTCCGCGCTATCGCCTCCAGCGTCTCATTCATCCGCCGGTTCAACTCGATCTTGTCGATAAGGCAGAACGCAAGTTCCGCTGTCGCCCGTTGAACTTCAATCGGCGGGAGCGCAACCGATAATCTTCTTTGAGCGGTGATGGGAACTTGATTGCGAGTTGATTGAGCCATCACAGCATTCAACTCGTTCTGGAACTGCCGGCTCGACAGATAGAGCGCTAAGTACGTCGGGAGCAACCGGTTGGGATCAGTTCTGAACTGCGTGAGTGACGTTCCTATTACTGCCCGACCATCAAGTGGAGGACAAATTGCAACCCGCCCGACTGTGGCGTTGTGAGAGAGCAAAACGTCGCCCGGCTCGACGAACCCAAACGTGAGTTTGTTGGCCTTGTTCGCAGAAAGGCGTGGGGCGTTGTCGATGTCCACCTTCCAGTCCGACAGCGACTTCGCCGTTAGAAATGGCAAACCGTGATCGCCAAAATCTTCGGCGCGCGGATAGTTGGAGCCGTGATTTCCGTCCTTATGAACTACAATCACACCCGCATCTATCAGATCGCCAATTCGGTGTTGGGGCCAGTCAGTCATTTGGCCCGAGCCTCGACAGATTGGTTCGGATAGTCACGGTCAGCCGGTCAGCTTGGGCGAATTGTTCTTCCAATCGAATTTGCAGATCTGCAAGCCGGGCTTCGAAAGGCGTGTCGTCTTCTTCCGCAGCTTCCGCGCCCACGTAGCGTCCCGGTGTAAGCACGTAGCCGTACGAGCTTATCTCGTCCAATTTCGCCGACTTGCAGAAGCTGGGCACGTCTTCGTAGCCTTTGCCCTCGCGCCAGCGATGATAGGTATCCGAGATCAGCTTTACGTCTTGCTCAGAGAACTCACGGCGTGTGCGGTCCGTCATCTGGCCGAGCTTACGAGCATCGATGAAGAGAATTTCGCCGCGCCGGTCGCGCAGTTTAATGTCGCGCGCGACGCCGTTGGATTTGTCCTTTGTCAGGAACCACAGGCAGGCTGGTATCTGCGTGGAATAGAACAACTGGCCAGGCAGAGCGATCATGCAGTCGATCACGTCGTTCTCGATCATCGCGTTGCGAATTTCGCCTTCTCCCGATTGGGTGGACGACATCGAGCCGTTGGCCAACACAACGCCCGCTGTGCCCTTCGGTCCGAGATGATGCAGGATGTGCTGCAGCCAAGCGAAGTTGGCGTTGCCCGCAGGCGGAATGCCGAATTTCCACCGAACATCTTCCTTCAGCCGCTCGCCACCCCAATCCGAAATGTTGAACGGCGGGTTGGCGAGGACATAGTCGGCGCGCAGGTCTGGCAATTCGTTCTTGTGGAACGAGCCTTCGTTGTTCCACTTGATGTCGGCGTCAATGCCCCGCACAGCGAGGTTCATCTTGGCGAGCCGCCAAGTCGTGTAATTGCTTTCCTGTCCGTAGATGGCGATGTCGCCGAGCCGCCCGCCGTGCGCTTCCACGAATTTTTCTGATTGGACGAACATGCCACCGGAGCCGCAGCACGGATCGTAGACGCGGCCCTTGTAGGGCTCCAGCATCTCAACCATCGTACGCACGACGGAACGCGGCGTGTAGAACTCGCCGCCACGCTTGCCCTCTGATCCTGCGAACTGGCCGAGGAAGTACTCGTAGACACGGCCCAGCACGTCTCGCGCCTTGTCCTGCGCCTCGCCCAGTGCGATGCCCGAGATCAGGTCGATCAGTTCGCCCAGCATCACGGCGTTGAGGGCAGGGCGCGCGTATTCCTTCGGCAGAACGCCCTTGAGCGTGGGGTTCACCTTCTCGATGGCCAGCATGGCATCGTCGATTAGCTTGCCAATGGTGCTCTGCTTGGCGTTGGCCTGAAGGTGCGACCAACGCGCCTCCTTCGGCACCCAGAAGATGTTGTCCGCGCGGTATTCGTCCTGATCCTCAGCCGCCTTCGGGTCGTCCGCCAGCAGCGCCGCCCGCTTCGTCTCGAAGCTGTCGGAAATGTGCTTGAGGAAGATCAGGCCAAGCGCGACGTGCTTGTAGTCGGACGGCTCCATGTTGCCGCGCAGCTTGTCCGCCGCCTTGAATAGGTCCGCCTCAAAGCCGAGGTCGCCGCCATTGTTCCCGGCCTTGGTCTGTTTGGGTTGTCTGGCCATAGCCCCCTCGTTCCCAGCACCCGGTCTCTCGACCGGCGCTCTAGTTGGTCGTCACCGGCCTAGTTTGACCGAGTTGATTTGCATAGTCTTGCTGCCGATATGCGGTCTTGTGTACCCCGGTACCAAGCCTGTCGCGTAGCAGGGCCGCTGGCAGGCGCTCTGCTCGCGAGCTAGGGCTACCCTAAACGGCGACACCATGCTTGCCTACGGACACGCCGGACCCGGCGAAGACACGGTCCTGAGCTTTGGCCAGATCCAAAAAGGCCATGTCGCGGGTGACCCTCAGAACGTTGTCTCGCATGCGGCGCGATGGATGCGCCAGCCAATAGGCGGAAATCTGATGCCTACGACGGCACCGTGGCGCCATCGGAGCTGCCTCTTGACCTGCCGGTCGCATGTCTAGCCTCTTGGAGCACGACCGCGTCACAGCGGGCGGACAGCAACAGAAGCAACGGACTGCCCAGTGAACCTGCATCAGAAGACCTACGTCATGGAGAAGCAAGCGCCGCCGTCGATGCCGTGGGACCGATACAAGGTTCTTGTCGAGGAAAGGTGGGAGCAGCTCCTTGCTTCAGACCCGGACGAGGCGAGCATTCAGAATTTTCTAGAACAGCACCCTAGCATGCTACCTGGAGCTTTCGGGGCAATCGGAAGTTCTGGTCATTCGCCCCACCCTTCCGCGATAATCAGTCAGCCCCCGCTGTCCGACTTCTCGCGCCACATACCAGATTTCATGTGGATCGCTCAGGACAGCTCAACCATCTACCCGGTGCTGATCGAGATCGAAGCGCCCCGTAAACGTTGGTTCACAAAAGCGGGCCGCGCTACCGCGCAGCTGACCGAGGCCATCAACCAGCTCCATGATTGGAAAGCGTGGTTCAGCCAGCCGCACAACCAAGCCAACTTCGTTCGTCACTATCAGGTTAGCACACAAGGCAGGCCTCTCGTGCCGCAGTTTGTGTTAGTCTTTGGGCGAAGGGCAGAGCTAGCGGGCAGAGCAGCGCTCAACGCGAAGCGCGCCGCAATGGAAGCAACCGATCAGGTTCTGATGACCTATGATCGGCTGACCCCTGATCCCAAGGCCAGCCAGCTAATGACGGTGAGGCTCACGACGGACGGATTTCGCGCGGTTCATGTCCCGCCCACGTTTCAGCTAGGACCAATGTTGGCAGCGGCACGTGCGCAAGTTGCGGACAAGAGCGCGGCTGTCGAACGCAATGTCGATATGACTTCCGAGCGGAAGGCCTTCTTGAAGTTGCGCAGCGAATACTGGGACGCTTGGGTCGGGCGAGGCGAACGGGGCATCCGCAATCTCGGGGATTGGGAATAGCCGTCAGGACCATTGAGCCTTAGCAACGCGATGGTCAGGCTCGCTCTTTGATCGCATTGGTCCGTCTATATCTCGATACGCGGTGCAGTACGGCGACAATTGCTTCGACGTTCGACAATTCCGACTTCAGAGAAAAGAGGGGGCACGACTTCTGGCTGCTCACTTCAAATCCGACCCGACAAGGCTCGTCTTCTTTCTCTAACAGAAGCCACTGAGATTGCTTCGTCTTTGTCGCGCGTCCGCCGCGTTGTAAACGCTCCCAGTATCTTTCGATTTCATCACCATCGGACGTGCGTAACTGCTCGCGCGTCGTGATCATTCGAGAGCACGACGACGCACAGACCTCTTGCAACTCACCTTGGAGCTGATCCAAGATTGGCATGAGCAAGAACTCACGCGCATTCTCGGGAAGGACTGTTTGTTCGTCCCTCCCCGTCAGCGCCAACAGGCCTCTCGCAACCCATTCAGGATCAGCGACCTGAAGGACTGCAAGAAGCACGTAGGACAACGCACGCTGAATTGGCCCCGTATCACGCCCACCCAGATGGCTGCGATGCACCAAATAGATTACGTTTGCTGCGGCAAACAGGAATGTTGTCTTCAGCTCATCGTCGCTGAGTTCGGCGGCCCACGGTCGATCTGTGATGGACCCGTTCGCAAACTCACCTGCGATGCACGCAAACACCGCATACGGTTCGATAGCGAGGGACCGGCGGGCATCCCACAACGACGAGAGCGTATCTGGGCTCGCGTACTCAATCCGCTCCCAGAACTGGTGCTCGGTGGCCTTCAGTCTACCCTCTGCGCTGAGCGCCCCCGCAAAGAGACGCAGCACGACTTGCGGCTGTTGAGATAGTAGTCGTTCCAACACCGGTCCGTCCCACAAGTGCACGCGCGGACGCGGGTGAGCCAGCTGCCACTTTTCGATCCAGTCGCGCGTTGGGTTTGTGAACCCAGTGTTGGTGGCGACAACTAGGTGGTCTAAGTCACTTTGCACTAAAGCGTTGTTGGCAGCCACTTTCACTGCTTCGGTCTCTAGCGTGCTGCTTCTGCCCTTGCATTCGACCCACCATCTTTGGCGTTTCATCTCGCCGAGGTCGGACGGGGAGTAGAAAATCGCGTCGAGATCGCGACCGCCGTCAGCCGCGCCTGATCCCGTGCCACCCACGCGCCATTCCAACTCCGTCGCGCCCATTGCGTCGAGAAGCCAGTAAACACATTCCTCCAGATCAAGGCTTTTCAGGTGCTTGAGAGGCAGGTTTGCCGGTATCACCCAAGGCGCAGCCGACGCAATTTTATCAGGTTGGACTACCGTCATAGGCAGCGCTCATCCCATGTTTCAATCGACTGACGATAAGGGCAGGCTGGTTACTCAAGTCGTACTGGGCTTGCCATGCTCTTGAAAACGAGGGTTTGCGAGAGTGCAGGAGCGTGTACCCCGGTACAGCAGTTCTCCAACGAATGCCCCTCTCATAAGCCCTCTTGAAACTATCTCTCATATCTGGTATCGAGGCGATGAGATATGAGAGGCTCTCGATGCTCATCGGTTATGCTCGCGTAAGTACCCAAGATCAGGATGCCGAGCTTCAACGGGCCGCACTAAAGAAGGCTGGGTGCAAGCGGACATTTGAAGAGAAGGCGTCCGGCGCAAAGGCAGACAGGCCCACACTTGCCGTTGCCCTCGATCACCTCCGCGAAGGGGATGCTCTGGTTGTTTGGCGTTTGGATCGGCTAGCGCGGTCGCTTAAGCAGTTGATCGACACGGTTGAACTTATCGAGGGGCGCGGAGCCAATCTTGTGTCGCTCAATGAGAAGCTCGACACCAGCACGCCGAGTGGCCGCTTGGTCTTCCACGTGTTCGGTGCGTTGGCAGAGTTCGAGCGAGGCTTGATCCGTGAACGCACTCGGGCAGGGTTGGATGCAGCCCGCGCGCAAGGTCGTGTGGGAGGCCGTCCCATCAAGTTCACCGAGAAACACAGAAAGAGAGCAGAGGCGTTGCTGGCGGCAGGCACGTTCTCCGTGCCGGAAGTAGCGCGGGAGATCGGTGTTTCTCCGGCGACCCTATACCGACACATGCCGGGCGCCGCGCAAAACGCCGGTCGAAAATGAGGCCGGAGGAACTATGCAGAACGATGCAAGCGCTTCTGCACTTCGTACTAGCAATTCGAGTTTGGTTGTTTGGTCAGGAGTTCAAAATGACGGTGGCTGATACATCCGTCTGGCTTCTCCGAGCGGAGGCCGCTGCGTATCTCCGGCTGAGCGTCTCGTCGCTGGCGCACATGGCAAGCAGCGGCACAGGGCCGCCATACTTCAAGGCTGGAAATCGTGCTCGCTATCTGAGGTCTGACTTGGACGCTTGGGCGAGCGCGGTGCGCATTGAGCCGAGGCAGGCAGCGCTTCAGGCTTACGTTGCCTCACGCGGCGGGATGCGTAGCATTCGGCGCTTCAACCGAAAATTCGCAAGTTGAGATTGGTAGCGGCAATGCCTCGCTGCCAGTGCCCGCTCTAGAACATCGTCTTTGGAAGCGGTGTGAAGTCGGCCAGCGAGCACTTGGCCTTGTACTCGTCAAAATAGATGCCGGGCATGATCGCCCGTCCCGACAATGAGCCATCGGAGCGACTGATTTCCATCGTGCTGCCGACGTTGTCTCTGCCGATCATCTTCCAATCGTCATTCAGCACAATGCGGTGCGGCTCCACGGCGTGAATTGGCAGCGGAGCTTTGCACCGCTGACCCTGCCGAGCAGGGCAGTACTGGGCCGCCTCTAGGTCGATGCTGTAGCGTATCTCCCAAGGCTTTGACTTCTCGGTCAGCTCGTTCTTGTCGATCTGCGTTCCCGTGCAAATCATGTCGAACTGGCTCGGCGCCTGAGCGAGGGCAGTGCCGGCGGCTCCTATGGCGACAACGCCTGCAACAAGCCCGCGAACTAAGTTCTGCATGTGTCTTTGATCCCAACCATTAGCCTAAGGCCCGACAGGCGTGCCCAACTGATGTCGGTAAAAATACCGATATATGTTCAAAAAGTCGATCTTCTTTCTGTGGTTAACTTGCACGGTGCGGCTGACTTTCGGCCATGCCCAAGGACATTCCAAAACAGATCGGCGTGCTTGTTCGCGCAGCGCGCGAAGGTGTTGGCCTCACGCAGGAGCAACTCGCCGCTCTCAGCGGCATCGATAAGGACAGCATTTCGCTTATCGAGCGGGGCGGCACGTTCCCATCACTCAGGACTATGTACGATCTGGCTGCTGCCCTGAAGGTTCGCGTTGCTGACCTTGTTCCCGACGATGCGACACACAAGTCTAACGCTCGATTGAGGGCGGAAGCCGACATCGTGGCCTCACTGCGGGACGTTCCCGAAAAGCAGTTGCCGCACGTTCGAGACCTGATTGCCCTGTTTGTCAGATCCCGGTAGCGGCAGCCGCCACCTCATCCCAATCCGTTAGCCAATTTGAAGCTGCTCTGCGCTTATCTGAGCAGGGTTCGGCGCGGATTTGGGGGCCACGGTGTCAGGAAGTTTGGTTGCGCGTGCTTGGCATCGCGAAAGCCTGAGGAGGCGGGCGACCCTTTCACGCCGATCCCTTCGCGACGAACTTCACGATCTCCGCAGGAGGAAAGCGACGTGACGCGACTTTATCGTTTGTCCGGTAGCGGTCTCTCGCCAGTTGCGCGCGGCAAGCTTGCCAACGAGAACATGATCGAAGGTTGGATAGCTGACCAACCTGATCTGCTCGGACTTGAGTTTCTTGTGATAGGCAGACAGGTCGTCACCGAATTTGGCGGTCGGATCGACCTACTGGGCATCGACGCAGACGGCAATCTGGTAATCGTAGAGCTGAAGCGGGATCGAACGCCCCGAGAGATCATCGCGCAAATTCTCGACTATGCTAGCTGGGTGTCCGGCCTCTCTACCCGTCAAGTTCACGATCTAGCGCTAAGCTATCTCAAGGGGCCGCTCGATACGGCTTTTCGCGAGCGGTTCGGCAGTGCTTTGCCGCCGTCGTTGAACGAGACGCACACGATGGTCATCGTTGCCAGCGCCTTCGATGCATCTTCGCAACGCATCGTGCGCTACTTGTCTGAAAGCCACGACATAGCGATCAACACCGCCTTCTTCTCCGTATTCGAGGAGGAGGGCAGGACCTTTCTGACGACTGACTGGCTGCTGGATCAATCCGAAGTCACAGAGCGTTCGGAGGCGCGTGTTCAAGCGCCTTGGTCCGGACTTTGGTATGTGAATGCCGGGGAGGATACGACCCGCGCTTGGACAGACATGCGCCGCTATGGCTTCATTGCGGCGGGCGGGGGGCAGCGGTATTCGAGGCCGTTGTATCGCTTACAGGTCGGCGACCACATCGTCGCCTATCAAAAGCAGGCTGGTTACATCGGCTATGGGAAAGTGATTTCGCCTGCCGTCCTTGCGCGCGAGTTTCAAACGCCTGAAGGGCCGTTGCTGAGCCAGCCGTTGGAACAACCCAAACTGATGCACGACAAGGATGATCCCGCATTAGCGGAGCACGCCGTAGGCGTGGAATGGTTCAAGACCGTGCCAATTTCGGAAGCTAAGTGGATGGAGGGCTTGTTCGCCAACCAGAACATCGTCTGTAAGCTACGTGATCCGAAGACCGTGGATTTCCTTCGGGAGCAGTTCGGCGTGGCGGTGAGTTAGGGCTTCTGCGATCTAGCCGACAAATCCCTCGCGTCGAAACGCGATTACATTTGAGTGTCGGCAGTACTGGCCCCACGCATTCATCAAATGACGGCGCTTTTCCAAGACACTGTCGCGCTGGTAGGCGGCTTCAACCCTATTCTTGTTCGTGTGAGCGAGCGCGAGTTCGGCGACGAACGGATCGAATTTTGTCTTGGCAGCGGCCCAAGACCTAGCGCTTGACCGGAAGCCGTGGACCGTAACGCCGCGTGCAAATACGTCCTCTCGCTCATCGACGGGAAGATTTGCTCGCAATCGCTCGGTTGCTGCGGCATCTAACAACTTCACCGTCTTTAGTCCGTGAAGGATTTTGTTGATCGCGACATCAGAAATCAGGCCACCTTGTGCGCCAGGAAATATCGCCGAGCTGTCTTGGTGCTTTCGCGTGCGCATCGTTTCGAGGATTTCGCGAGCTTCGTCGCACAAGGGTACTTGATGCTCGCGATGCGCCTTCATGCGCCGCGCTGGGATCGTCCAAAGCAAAGCGTCGGCACCTATCTCATCCCATGTTGCAGCGCGTGCTTCGGAAGACCGTGTCCACGTGAGGATCGTAAAGCGCAGGCACATGGCGGTCGTGTTGGACATCTCGCGAAGCTCAGCCATGATTGCTGGGACGTCTGAGTAGTGAGCCGCAGGGTGGTGCTTTATAGGGCTAACCTTGCGAGGCTCGCCAAATCCTCGGTGTTCGAGATTTCCCCTGAACGTCGCAGGATTACGCTTGTCGATACCCTCGGCCACGAAGGCGTAGTCCAGAATGGCGGCAATGCGAGATCGGACGCGCGTTGCCGTCTCGGTCTTGGTATTCCACATGGGCCGGAGGATTGCTTCGATATCGCTGAGCGTCACATCATGCGCGCGTTTGTGGCCGATACCGGGGTACACATATCGCTTCAGCGTGGCCGACCACTGCTTTCCCCATTTCTCGGACTTGAACGCCTTCCGCTTGGCAGCGATCAGTTCTTCTGCATAGACACGAAACGTCATCTTGTCGGGATCGCGGGCGCTTAGCAGGGCGGCGGGGTCCAGCCCGTCACGGACTGCCTCCCGCATCTTTTGGGCGAGCACGCGCACATCCTTGAGGCTGCGTTGGACCGTTGAGCCTAAACCAATCTGGCGGACCTTTTTGTTCGCCGTATAGCGAAATACCCAGTGTCGGGACGTTGGGCTGGTAACCCTCAAATAGAGGTTTGAACCGTCGCTATGAAAGCCAACCGGTAGTGTGGCCACTTGGCGAGCGTGGAGCAGTTCGACCAGGGCCATCGGGTACGCCTTGATGTTACTTTCAGTGTTACTGCGAGGCGCGCATCGCCGCGAACGACGCCGTACCATCGCGAGCAACTTAGTTGCTAATGCGCTTATTTTACAGGGGTTTTCGCAACCGTCGGCGACCGAACGTGAACAGTGGTGAACGCTAGTTCGGCGGTCACCTTCACCGCCATTCCCCCTGGAATACAGAAAATATTGGGGTTCGCAGCGGACCCCTGCCGCCGCGCGTGA
>CAYVTM010000014.1:0-28779 GCA_964454645.1 uncultured Sphingobacteriaceae bacterium
TCGAACCCCAAACCTTCTGATCCGTAGTCAGATGCTCTATCCAATTGAGCTACGAGTGCTAATTTTTTATTTCAAACCTCTTAAAGTCTTGCCTTATCAAAAAACAAACCGATCTTATATCGAATAAACAGCCCCTTGAAATGCGTTCTAAGGGGCTGCAAATATATAATCTCTGTTTGAATTTCACTAATTTTTTTTCAATTCTCCCGGAAGGGAAGCTTGCTTAACTTTTCGGTTTAGGCGTTCCGGGTTTTGAAATCGATTCGCGCATCTCGGTATCTGCTTTCACATTTTGCATACGGTAATAATCCATAATACCCATGTTTCCACTACGGAAAGCTTCCGCCATCGCTAAAGGGATCTGAGCTTCGGCTTCAATTACCTTTGCCCTTGCCTCTTGTGCTTTGGATTTCATTTCCTGCTCACTGGCTACAGCCATCGCTCTGCGCTCTTCAGCGCGTGCATTCGCAACTTTCAAATCCGCTTCAGCCTGATCGGTTTGTAATTTCGCTCCGATATTTTCCCCGATATCAATATCTGCAATATCAATGGACAAGATCTCGAATGCTGTTCCCGAATCCAAGCCTTTATCCAACACCACTTTCGAAATACGATCAGGATTTTCTAATACATGTTTATGGTCGGTTGAGGAACCAATGGTAGTAACAATCCCTTCTCCTACCCTTGCTAAAATAGTTTCCTCGCCCGCACCTCCAACCAGCTGATTGATATTTGCCCGAACGGTAACTCTCGCTTTTGCGATCAGTTGAATCCCGTCTTTGGCAACAGCAGCAACCGGAGGCGTATTAATTACACGCGGATTTACGGAAAGCTGTACGGCCTCAAATACATCTCTTCCCGCCAAATCAATAGCCGTAGCCAATTTAAAATTCAAAGGAATATTTGCTTTGTCCGCAGAGATTAATGCTTTGATAACATTATTTACATGCCCTCCGGCTAAGTAATGCGTTTCTATTTCATTTGAAGTGATTTTTAATCCCGCTTTGGTAGAGGTGATCATTGCATTTACAACCAGAGAGGGAGATACTTTACGCAAACGCATCAACACCAAACTCAATAAGCTGATACGTACGGAAGATAACTGCGCCGTAAACCATAAATTGATCGGGAATAAATATAAAAACAAAAAGATGATGACGAAGGCACCAACTATAAACATGATTAAAATTCCGGTTTCCATTTCCATTACACTAATTAAGGATTAATATTTATTTGATTGTTTATTTTAACTGAGCAACTGTCTCTTTGATAGCATCGAAGTTTGGCAACCCCCCCGCAGATTCAAGCACCTCGGCGTAACATATCTTCCCTTCTTTATCCAATACATACACCGAACGCTTAGCAACTCCTTTCATATTCATAATCCAATCTTCATACAATGCATCGTACATACGAGATACTTCTTTATTGAAATCGGATAATAAATTGAAATTATATTTCTGTTCTTCTTTAAATTTTCCCAGTGTAAAAACCGAATCTACCGAAATACCTAATACTACGGCATCCAGCCCGGTATAATAATTCAAATTATCGCGCATTTCGCATAATTGCATGGTACAATTTCCGGTAAATGCCTGAGGAAAAAAATTGATGATAACATTTTTTCCTTTAAAATCACTTAATGAAATTTCTTTTTTTTCGGTATTGAACAGCGTAAAGTTCGGCGCTGCTTGTCCTAAGGGTAATGCCATATCTATGTATTATTTTTCGTGAAGTTAAACATTTTTATTTAATTGCTCGGATACCAGTTTCAAGCCTTCTTCGAAGCTATGCGGCTGATAATCCAGTTCCCGATATGCCTTATCCAGCACAAAACCTGTACGTGGCGGACGTTTTGCAGCCTGGTTTAAGGAAGAAGATGAGATGGTTTGAATGCGCGACTTATCCAAAGCGAAGAAATCGGCAATACGTTCGACCATTCCCAACACACTCATAAAATCCTTTCCCGATACATGATAAACTCCCTGTGCTTTCTTTTCCGCTGCCGAAAGGCAAGCTGCTGCCAGGTCTTCTGCCAGTGTAGGCATACGATACTGGTCATTTACTACTTTTATCTCCTCTCCCTTCTCCAGTGCCGACTTTGCCCAAAGCACAATATTCGAGCGGCTCATTTCCGCGGCAACACCGTATACAATAATGGTACGCAAAATTGCAAAGGAACATTTGCTCTTCATTAATAACTCTTCTGCCTGCCATTTACTTTGTCCATAAAAACTCAGCGGATTAGGTTCATCTTCTTCACGATAAGGCCCCGCCATTCCGTCGAAAATAAAATCGGTAGAAAGGTGTACAATATGAATCTTATTTTTTTCGGCAATTTCTATCAAATGAGCTACAGCATCTACATTCAATGAGATACAAGCCTCCCGGTCCGTCTCGCATTGATCGACATTTGTCATCGCTGCTGTATGGATAATAACATCCGGATTATGTTTCGCAATGCTTACAGCTAATTTCTCTTGATTGGTTATGTCCAGGCTTTCGTACACATAGCCTTCTTTAAGAGGGTGACGATTGGTTCCTTTTGATGTAGCAATAAGCTGATGAGAGGTCTGTTGCGTAATCCTGTCAATTAATTTCTGCCCCAACAAACCATTACTTCCGGTTATAAAAATTTTCATTTGGTATAATCTAAATGCGCTGTTTTAACCTTCGTCATAAACCCTAAACAAGTATGTACTCAGGATTGCGAATATTGTGATTAAATATTTAATAAAAAAACCTATTTTTACTTTCTGTTCGGCTAATATCTTTCTATATTCGCCAATCATTCAAGCATTAATTTAGTACAATTTTATTATGAAAATAACAGTAGTTGGAGCAGGTGCCGTTGGTGCTACCTGTGCAGACAATATTGCCAGAAAAGAGTTGGCAGAAGAATTAGTTTTAGTAGATATTAAAGAAGGTTTTGCTGAAGGCAAGGCGATGGATATGATGCAAACCGCGGCATTATTGGGTTTCGACACCAAAATTACCGGAAGCACAAACGATTACAGCAAAACCGCCGGAACACATGTGGCCGTAATTACTTCGGGTATTCCCCGCAAACCCGGAATGACCCGTGAAGAACTGATCGGTATCAATGCCGGTATTGTAAAAGGAGTTACCGAAAATATCCTGAAATATTCTCCGGACGCTATTATTGTTGTCATTTCAAACCCAATGGATACAATGACTTACCTTGCTTTAAAAGCAAGCAGATTACCGAAACATCGTATCATTGGAATGGGTGGAATATTAGACAGCGCCCGCTTCAAATATTATTTAAGTCAGGCATTAAATTGCTCTTCGAACGATTTACATGGTGTGGTTGTAGGCGGACATGGAGATACAACGATGATTCCATTAACCCGCTTAGCAACTTTAAACGGTTTCCCGGTTTCAAATTTATTAACGGAGGATGTCCTTCAGAAAGTTGCTGCCGACACAATGATAGGCGGAGCAACCCTTACAGGCCTTTTAGGAACTTCGGCATGGTATGCGCCGGGAGCTGCAGGAGCTGCATTGGTGGAAAGCATTGTTCGCGATGAGAAACGTGTGTACCCTTGCTGTGTATCGCTTGAAGGTGAATACGGACAATCGGATATTTGCATGGGTGTTCCTGTAGTGATTGGAAAAAACGGATGGGAAAAAATTGTCGATTATAAACTTAACAGCGAAGAACAGGCAGCATTCAACAAAAGTGCCGATGCTGTACGTACGATGAATACAGTTTTAAAAGATATGAATTTAGTATAATTCGAAAAATTCATCCTAAAGAAAGTCCTGTATGATTCCAGGACTTTCTTTATTTTCACCCAATGAATAAAAGACAACGAGCTATTCCTTTTCGGCTGATTGATTTAAATTCGGAAGGATATCACCTGCTTGTAGAAGCTGAAGTAAATACTGAAAAAATCCATCTACTCGCTGATACCGGAGCATCTAAAACTGCTTTCGATATAAATTATTTCTCAAAGCGTATCGCCAACGATGCCATCCAAAACGCCGAGCAGGTTTCAACCGGTTTAGGCACAAATACGATGGAGAGTTACGAAACGAATTTTGAGCATTTTCAAATCGGGGAACTAATCTTAACGGATTATCGTGCAGCGCTCCTGGATTTAAGTCATGTGAATTTCGTTTATGAAAAACTAAATTTATCAAATATCCAGGGAGTATTAGGTAATGATATTTTAGTAAAATACAATGCGCTGATTGATTATAAGCACAAACAAATTTGGCTGGATTATTGAATAATTCTGTACAGAGAAAAAAGTTTAAATTATTTCTAACAAGAAAGGCTTCACAAAATTTGCAAAGCCTTTCTTATCTTAAATCGTTTTATCAGTTAAACATCGATTCTTGCATACTTTGCATTCTTCTCGATAAACTCTCTGCGGGGAGCAACTTCATCACCCATCAGCATGGAAAAGATGTGGTCGCTTTCGGCAGCATTCTCGATGGTTACCTGACGCAGGGTACGTGTTTCCGGATTCATGGTAGTGTCCCAAAGCTGCTCTGCATTCATCTCTCCCAAACCTTTATAACGTTGAATATTTACGCTATCTTCTTTCCCTGCCCCTTTAAAACGTTGAACCAACGCATCGCGTTGATCATCATCCCAGGCATAAGCCTGCTCTTTCCCTTTTTTCACTAAATACAAAGGGGGTGTAGCAATATAAATATATCCTTTTTCGATTAATTCTTTCATATACCGGAAGAAGAAAGTCAGAATCAGCGTTGTGATATGTGATCCGTCCACATCGGCATCCGTCATGATGATAATTTTATGATAGCGTAATTTATCAATATTCAGAGCTTTATTATCCTCCTGAGTACCGATACTTACACCCATAGCGGTGAAAATATTCTTTATCTCATCGTTTTCATAAATCTTATGCTCCATGGCTTTCTCGACATTCAGAATTTTACCTTTCAAAGGTAAGATCGCCTGAAAAGCACGATTACGGCCTTGTTTCGCAGTACCACCCGCAGAATCCCCTTCGACTAAATATAATTCGCAAATGGCAGGATCGCTTTCCGAGCAATCGGCAAGCTTACCGGGTAAGCCGGTTCCTGTTAACACATTTTTACGTTGTACCAGCTCCCTTGCTTTACGTGCCGCATGACGTGCTGTTGCGGCAAGGATTACTTTTTGAACAATCTGCTTAGCTTCTTTAGGGTTTTCTTCCAGGTAAATATTTAAGATCTCTCCTACGGCCTGATCTACGGCACCCGTCACTTCATTATTTCCTAATTTAGTTTTGGTCTGCCCCTCGAACTGCGGTTCCTGCACTTTTACCGAAATTACCGCTGTAAGCCCTTCGCGAAAATCGTCTCCGGTAATTTCCATTTTAAGGTTTTTCAACATACCCGACTTTTCGGCATAAGCTTTTAATGTACGGGTTAAGCCTCTTCGAAAACCGGCAACATGCGTTCCACCCTCAATGGTATTAATATTATTCACATAAGAATGCACGTTTTCGCTATACGTATTATTATACTGCATGGCTAATTCAACCGGGATACCGCCTTTATTTCCTTCTACATAAATCGGTTCGGGAATTAAAGCCTCACGGGTACCATCCAGGTACTTTACAAATTCTCTAAGTCCGCCTTCCGAGTAAAATTCTTCTTTCACGAACTCGCCATTTTCCTGTACTTCGCGCTCGTCGGTAAGGGTTAAACGAATTCCTTTATTCAGATATGCCAATTCGCGTAAGCGGGTGGCTAATGTTTCAAACTTAAACTCTACGGTTTGCGTAAAAATTTCGGAATCGGGATGAAAAGTAATAATAGTTCCGCGAGACCCGGTTTCACCAATCTCTTTTACAGGATAAAGGGGTTTCCCCTGAGAGTATTCCTGCATATACATTTTCCCCTCACGATGAACTTCTGCTTTTAGGGCTATAGAAAGCGCATTCACACAACTAACCCCTACTCCGTGCAAACCTCCGGATACTTTATAGGTATCCTTATCAAATTTACCTCCGGCATGTAAAACCGTCATCACGACCTCTAAAGCGGATCTTTTCTCTTTCGGATGAATCTCCGTCGGAATACCTCTTCCATTATCTTTTACCCGTACTCCATTGTCACTCAATATACTTACATCTATATCGGTACAATATCCTGCCAAAGCCTCATCGATTGAGTTATCCACCACCTCATATACTAAATGATGTAATCCTTTGACTCCGGTATCCCCGATGTACATGGCCGGTCTTTTTCTTACCGCTTCTAAACCCTCTAATACCTGAATATTATCGGCTGAATAGTTCGATTTCACTTCTTTTACTTCTGACATAAATCCTTTTTTGAATAGCCTCAAATATACCAAAAATATCGCAGATTGACGCTATATCCTACCAGACAAAACCGTATTTTTTTCAACATTCTGTGAACTATTTTTATACCTTTGAGGCATAATAATTTTATATGAAAATATCGAGCAACAAAGTAGTGTCATTGACCTACGAACTAAAAATTGAAGATCAAGGAGAAATGTTATTGGTAGAAAGCGTAAGCCAGGAGCAACCTTTTGTTTATTTACACGGTTTAGGAGGCTTACCGCAACTTTTCGAATCGAATTTAGACAATCTGTCCGTTGGAGACTCATTCAGCTTTATATTGAAAGCAGAGGATAGCGGATATGGCGATATCGACGAAAGCGCTGTTGTTGACCTTCCTAAAAATGTCTTTATCATTGATGATAAATTCGATGATGAAATGATTCGCGTGGGAGCTTTTGTTCCTATGAGCGATACAGAAGGCAATAAAATGCAGGGACTTGTACTGGAAATCAATGAAGACTTTGTAAAAATGGACTTCAACCACCCTTTAGCCGGAAAAGATTTACATTTCAACGGTAGTATATTTGCTATTCGTGAGGCAAGCACCGAAGAACTTGACCACGGGCATGTTCATGGTGAGGGCGGGCACCACCATTAATCCATAAAAAATGACCGGTTGATTTGCCGGTCATTTTTTTTATCTTTATTTTTCAGATTATATTTTTATTCCGGATACAATTCCCTTATTTATTTTCTAAATATGAAAAATATCAACACCCTTTTCAATATCCTGTTAATAATTGCTGTAACTGTTTTGTATTATCTGCACTTCAATCAAGGGGGACAAGCTGTAAACACTCCTGATAATTTTACAACTACAGAAATTGCAGAAGTTCCGCTTACTGTTTATGTAAATGGCGATACCTTATTAAACAATTACGAATACTTTAAAGAGATAAAAAAAACCTTCGAAGCAAAAACGAAAAAAACAGAGAATGATTTGATTGCCCGCCAAAATTCTTTGCAAAAAGAGTTTATGACTTATCAGCAAACAGGTGCAAGCATGAGTCAGGAGCAACGCATGAAAACGGAAGAAAGCCTGATGCAAAAAGAACAATCCTTTAGAGAATATTCCGAAAGTGTAGCGATAAAACTTCAGGAAGAAGAGTTAAAACTAAATGAAGAGCTTTATGATAAAGTCTCGGATTTCCTGAAAGACTTTTCGAAAGATAAAAACTATAAAATTATATTAAACTATACCAAAGGTACCGGAATACTATTTGCAAACGACAGTTTAGACATTACCAAGGAGGTACTGGAAGGCCTGAACAAAGAGCATGCAGCGAAAAAGAAAAAATAGTCAGTCGGGTAATTTAAGAATACGTTATGACTGAACCCAATCCGGAATTTATGCGCGAAGCCATTCGCCTTTCTACAGAGAATGTGATCAGTAAAAAAGGCGGGCCGTTTGGCTGTATTATTGTTAAAGACGGAAAAATTATTGCAAGAGGCACCAATGAAGTAAGCTCTACCAACGACCCTACCGCACATGCCGAAATTATTGCCATCCGAAATGCCTGCAAAGAATTAAACAGCTTTAGCCTGGAAGGCTGCGAAGTGTATTGTAGTTGCGAACCTTGTCCTATGTGTCTTTCAGCGATTTATTGGGCAAGGGCTGCTAAAATTTATTATGGCAATACCAAAGCCGATGCTGCTAAAATAAATTTCGATGATCAATACATTTATTCTGAAATTTCTAAAGAACACTCGGAACGAAGTATTCCTTCGGAAAATTTCTTAAGAGAAGAAGCCCTGGAAGGTTTTCAAACCTGGATAAAGTTCGAGGGCAGGATCGAGTATTAATACAACAAAAATTACTCTTCCCAACTTCCCTGAATATCGTCTATCTCACGTCGCTCTTTTTTTGTTGGGCGACCTGTGCCTCTGTCGCGTTTAAGTACAGGAGTGGTAAAAACCGAATGCAAACGAGGCACATCCGATTTCGGGCTTAAATCCTCGAAATATTGAGCAGCAGTTTTCGCATCTACACGCTTTTCCAACAATTCAAGTACACGGATATTTTTTTTATCGGAATCCTTTTGTATGCTATATAATTCACCTTCTTTCACCAAATACGAAGGCTTTACACTTTGATTATTCAACTTCACTTTTCCCGCTTTACAAGCCTCGGTAGCCAGTGACCGCGTTTTAAAAATACGAATAGCCCATAAATACTTATCGATCCGAAGCTTTTCCATCTTGCAAAAATAAATCTTAAATTTATATGTTTTCAAGTTTATTTGTAATTATTCTAAGAAAAAATGTTCCTTTGCCCTAAAGTTTATTTGTATGACAACACCTTATAAAGATTTGATTGAAAAAGCCTGGGAAGATCGCAACATGCTTAGCTATCCGGACGTACGTCGGGCTATCGAATTTGTAATTGATAAGCTTGATAAAGGAGACCTGCGTGTAGCAGAACCCGTAATGAATCGCTGGCATGTAAACAACTGGATTAAGAAGGCTGTCATCATGTATTTCCCAATCAGCGAGATGATTGAAACAAAAGTAGGGCCTTTTGTTTATCACGATAAAATGAAATTAAAAACGAATTACAAACAACAAGGTGTTCGTGTTGTTCCTAATGCCGTAGCACGTTACGGAGCCTTTCTTGCTAAAGGAGTAATCATGATGCCCTCCTACGTAAACATAGGTGCTTATGTAGATGAAGGAACGATGGTAGATACCTGGGCAACCGTTGGTTCTTGCGCGCAAATCGGTAAGAATGTTCACTTAAGTGGCGGAGTAGGTATTGGCGGGGTATTAGAGCCCGTACAGGCCGCTCCCGTTGTAATTGAAGATGGCAGCTTTGTGGGTTCGCGCTGTATCGTTGTTGAAGGGGTACGCGTAGAAAAAGAAGCCGTACTCGGAGCGAATGTAGTATTGACGGCATCTACAAAAATTATTGATGTTACCGGCAATGAACCTGTAGAGTATAAAGGAATTGTTCCGGCCAGATCGGTTGTTATTCCGGGATCGTACACGAAAAAATTCACAGCAGGCGAATTTCAGGTTCCATGTGCTTTAATTATTGGTCAGCGAAAAGAATCTACCGATTTAAAAACTTCTCTTAACAATGCCTTAAGAGAATATAATGTTGCGGTATAATGCATCATACTTTGGAGAAAAGTGCTGTGATTTGTAATTCAAAAAAAAATAAAAGATGAAAATTGGGTTCGATGCCAAGCGTGCTTTCTCGAATTTTACGGGCTTAGGGAATTACAGCCGTTCGACCATTCGTATTCTGACGGAACATTTTCCAACAAAAAAGTATTTATTATACACAGCGAAAGTACCCGATGAAAATCAGGTCCGCTTTTTAGATCTTCCTCATCACGCGCAAACGCATATACGCATTCCTCGTACCTTTATTGGGGAGTTGTTTCCTTCGTATTGGAGAAGCTTCGGTATTCTCAAAGATTTACAGTCAGACCGTATAGATGTGTATCATGGACTGAGCCATGAACTGCCTAAAAATATTCATAAGACACCTATTAAAACGGTAGTTACCATTCACGATCTTATTTTTTTACGCTATCCGCAATTTTATAAAAGTATCGACCGGAAAATTTACGAACGAAAATTTCGATATGCATGTGAACATGCCGATGCGGTAATTGCTATCAGCGAACAAACCAAACGCGACATCATTCATTTTTTCGGAATTGATGAAAAGAAGATTTCGGTAATTTACCAATCCTGTTCACCTATCTTTTATCAGAGCCTTTCAAACATCGAACGAGAGATGGTCAGGAAAAAATATAAACTTCCTTCCAATTACCTGTTAAATGTAGGTACTATCGAAGAACGAAAAAATCTGATGACACTTGTGAAAGCACTGAAGCATTCGAAAAGTGATTTGCCATTAGTTGTTGTAGGAAGAAAAACCGCATATTTCGACAAGGTCCGGCAATATATACATGAACATCAATTAACACAACGCATACATTTTATTGAAAAGATAAACTTCAGCGATTTGCCGGCGATTTATCAGATGGCATCACTCTTTATCTACCCTTCTTTCTTCGAGGGTTTCGGAATACCGATTATCGAAGCTCTGCATTCTTCAACTCCTGTTATTGCTGCAAAGGGTTCTTGCCTGGAAGAAGCCGGAGGTGCACATTCGCTGTACATCCATCCCGGAGATGAAAAAGAATTAGCAGAAAAAATAGATGCTGTATTATCCACAAAAGACTTACGTGACAAGATGATTCGCGAGGGGAAAGATTATGTAAAAAAATTCAATGAGGGCGAAATAGCAGAAAAGCTTATCAAGCTATACAAAAAGATAATTCATGCAGGCAATCATTAAAGAAGCGATAGCTGTTTTGAAATCGGGAGGGATAATCTTATATCCTACCGATACCATTTGGGGAATAGGCTGTGATGCATGTAACGAAGCGGCAGCAGAGCGAATTATACAACTGAAAAAAAGATCTGAAACAAAAAGTTTTATCGTGCTTCTGGATCAGGATCATAAACTGGAATCGTATGTGAAAGAAATTCCTGCAATGGCCTGGGATTTATTGGAGTTTGCAGAAAATCCGCTTACCTTAATTTTACCGGGAGCAAAAAATCTGGCTCGACAAGTTATCAACGAAGATGGTTCGGTAGGAATACGTATTGTAAAAAAGGGGTTTGCTCATGAGCTTATTAAAAAATATCGTTTCCCCATAACTTCTACTTCAGCAAATATCAGCGGAGAACCTTCGGCACTAAACTTCGAAGCTATCAGCGAAGAAATAAAATCGGGTGTTGATTATATATGCCATGCAGAAGATACGGGCAGCGGAAAGGCTTCTACAATAATGAAGCTTGAGATAAATGGGCAATTTAGCTTTATACGTCAATAAGTTTTGTGTATTTTCGCTCTTTGGAATACATGAAACATTATCTGTCACATCCTATATTTAAATTAATTTCCGATACATCGGCCGAACTGAACATGGAAGCCTATGTTATCGGAGGGTTTGTGCGCGATATTTTCCTGAACCGTCCGTCAAAAGATGTAGATTTTCTCATCATCGGAAATGGAATTTTATTTGCCGAAGCCGTAGCAAAAAAAACAGGAGGAAATACCCGTGTATCCGTATTTAAAAATTTCGGCACTGCCATGTTTTATTACAAAGGATTGGAAGTAGAATTTGTAGGTGCAAGAAAAGAATCGTACCGCAGGGATTCGCGCAAACCCATTATAGAAGACGGCACCCTGAAAGATGACCAGAATCGAAGAGACTTTACGATTAATGCCATGGCAATTACGCTGGATAAAGTAAACTTCGGGAAACTTATTGATCCTTTTGAAGGAAAGGAAGATTTAAAGAATAAACTCATCCGTACCCCTTTAGATGCCGACATTACCTATTCGGATGATCCTTTACGGATGATGCGCGCCATCCGTTTCGCATGCCAGCTGAATTTTCGAATATACAGCGATTCGCTGGATGCCATCAAACGCAATGCCCATCGCATCAGTATTGTATCGAAAGAACGTATCACCGATGAGTTAAATAAAATAATATTATCCGAAAAGCCTTCGATCGGCTTTAAATTATTATTTGACACCGGATTATTAGAGCTTATTTTTCCATTAATGACCCGGCTCCAGGGCGTAGAAACCATTCAGGGGAAATCGCATAAAGATAATTTTTATCATACCCTGGAAGTGCTGGATAATATCAGTGAGGAAACGGATAATTTGTGGTTACGATGGGCGGCCATACTACACGATATTGCCAAGCCTGCGACCAAACGTTTTGAACCTGAGCATGGATGGACATTCCACGGACACGAAGATCGCGGGGCAAGAATGGTACCTAAAATTTTCCGTGATTTGAGATTACCTCAGAACGAGAAGATGAAGTTTGTCCAGAAGTTAGTACAATTGCATTTACGTCCGATCGTATTGGCACAAAGCACCGTAACAGATTCGGCGGTACGCAGATTATTATTTGAAGCAGGCGAAGATATTGATGCTTTAATGACTTTATGCAATGCCGACATCACTACGAAAAATGAATATAAGCTAAAAAAATACCGGAACAATTTCGAGCTGGTAAAACAGAAGCTGATAGAAGTAGAAGAAAAAGACCGTCTGCGGAATTGGCAACCTCCGATTGATGGCCAGGAGATTATGGAAACTTTTGGGATAGGGGAAGGTCGTGAGGTAGGGAAAATAAAAAATGCGATCCGCGAGGCAATTCTTGAAGGAGATATTCAAAATGATCATACACAAGCCCATGCATTTATGCTGCAATTGGGAGCAGAAATGGGTCTAAAGGTAAAAAAATAGATTTTGGTTTGTATAAGCCAAATTTTCCGTTATTTTGTAAGAATAATTAATCGATAACCATTAAAAAAATACAATGGCTGTTTATAAATTTAGAGTTACTTTTGAAGATTTTGATGAAGTAATTCGCGAGATCGAAATTAAATCGGGACAAACCTTTGAAGACTTGCACAATGCTATTCATAAGGCTATAGGTTTTGACGGGAATTTTGCTTCTTCCTTTTATATGAGCAACGAACGTTGGCACAAGGGCAAAGAAATTACTTTATTTAAGTCCTCTATAAAAGATCCTGCAAAA
Source organism: uncultured Sphingobacteriaceae bacterium (assembly GCA_964454645.1). Classification (GTDB taxonomy): domain Bacteria; phylum Bacteroidota; class Bacteroidia; order Sphingobacteriales; family Sphingobacteriaceae; genus CAYVTM01. Next base: position 12,944 of record CAYVTM010000014.1, read on the forward strand.
ACTACTTTGATGGCTGATGCCTATCTTAAAAATTTTATAGAGGATCCGCATCAACGCATTTATTATATTTTCAACTTTGACAAACCATGGCCATTCCTCATCGAATTAATAAAAATAACGATTCAGGAAGATGCTAAAATTACATATCCTTATTGCAGCAGAAGTATTTCCGAAGCTCCTAAACAATTTGGGAACACTCCTCTTGCAGCAGCAACGATTAATGAAGATCTCGATTTTCTGAATGAGATGGAATTAGGCACGGAAGATGAGGAAGAAGTAGAAAACATGGGTTTCGATGATGCGGAAGAAAGTGAAGAAGAATCGGATGAGTTCAGCGCTGATTTTGATTCGGAATTTTCTCAGGAAGAATAAGTTTAAGCAACAATCTCTTGTCGACACAAAAAAAGGAACCACTTTTAATTGTAATTGCAGGGCCCACAGCTATTGGGAAAACAAAACTTGCCATTGAAGTGGCGAAGCATTTTCGCACAGAGATTCTTTCTGCCGATTCGCGTCAGTTTTTCAAGGAACTTAGTATTGGGACGGCAGTTCCTTCGGCAGAAGAGCTTGCGCTTATCAAACATCATTTTATTCATTCTCATTCTTTAACAGATGAAATGAATGTTGGTATCTACGAACAGGAAGTGATTCCTCTCATCGAAAAGTTATTTAAAAAGAAAAACCCTTTAGTGCTTGTTGGAGGCTCCGGCTTATATATACAAGCAGTGTGTAAAGGTCTGGATAATTTACCGGCAAAGGATGAGGCATTGCGCACAACACTCGAAAAAAAAACTTTAGTAGAATTGCAATCGATGTTGGCGGAATTAGATCCGGGCTATTTTAACGAGGTCGATACCCAGAACCCGCAACGTATGATGCGTGCCATAGAAGTTTCTATGCTTGGCGGAAAACCATACAGCAGCTACCGCACAGGTCAGGAAAAAAAACGCAAGTTCTCCATTCTGAAAATAGGATTAGATCTTGAACGCGGTGAATTGTACGATCACATAAACAAACGGGCCGATCAAATGATTGCTGCCGGACTGGAAGAAGAAGCGAAGCAAATGTATCCGTTCCGACATTTGAATGCCTTACAAACGGTAGGCTATTCAGAATTGTTTGATTATATGGATGGAAAAATTACACGTCAGATTGCTATTGATTTAATCAAACAGAACACCCGCCGTTTCGCGAAACGTCAGCTGACCTGGTTTCGAAGAGATAAGGAAATCAAATGGTTCCATCCGGAAGCTCATGAAGAAATTATCCGGTATATAGAAGCATCTATTCAGAAATAAATATACCGGAACATGCTTCGATTCATAAATCCTTATTTACAAATTGAAAAGAATGTGCGCTCAATGATCGTTGCACAGTTTTTTATTCAATTGGTAAATGCCGCATTCATGATGATCCTCAATATCTATTTAGCTAAGAAAGGATATGCCGATCATACTATCGCCGATTTTATATCATACCGCTTTTTAACAGTGATGCTTATCGCTTTCCCTTTGGGTTTGTTTATCAAAGGAAGAAAGCTTATCCCCTTCTTCTATCTTTCAGCTATAGGCATTACGGTTTTCAGTATAGGGATTATTGCTTCGGTAGAATACCAATGGAATACTTTTATTTATATATCTCTTGCTTTATGGGGAGCATCCTATGCCTTTATGCAAATACTGGCATTGCCTTTTATTCTCCGGAACACCAGTTCTGTATATCAAACTTCGGCAATCTCTTTGAGTTATTCCACTTATAGTTTCGGAATGATTCTTTCGGGGTTCTTAATCTACGCATTGAGTGCCATAAGTTTTACATTTTTCGATGAGAAGATGAGCCTGCTTATCATATCTGCCTTATCTTCCTTAAGTATCCTCTTTGTTTTTCGGATGCAGCAAAAAGAGCTTGTCCCCGAACATAAAGGTAAACGACACGACCTTCGTGATTTCAACTGGAAAATTATTGTCAAAGCAATGACCCCTTCCTTAATTTTAGCAGTAGGTGCAGGACTTACAATTCCCTTTATTAATTTATTTTTCTATAAGGTATTCGCGATGGATTCGAATATTTTCTCTGCATTGAATTCCTTTTCTTCCATAACTGTTGCATTGGCTGCATTGCTCGTGCCACATATTAAAAACAAATACGGATACAGAATCGCCATAACACGTACACAAAGTATCGCTGTACTTTCCTTAGCTTTATTAGCCTGTACCGAATTTTTCAAAATGGAACCCTGGGCGGTTTATGCCGCGGTAATTTTTTACCTGATTCGTCAACCCTTAATGAATATGGCGGCTCCGGCAACATCAGAATTGGTAATGAATTATGTAGGAAAGAAAAATCAGGAAATCATCAGCGCATTAACTGCATCGATATGGTCGGGAAGTTGGTTTGTGAGTGCGATTATTTTCCGGTTATTACGTGAAGAAGGATTATCCTATGCGAATGTATTTTTGATAACGGCTGCATTGTATTCATTCGGAGTTTTACTGTATTATTTCTTAATACGCGAACACGAGAAGAAAGAAGATTGATATTAGTAAAAGGCATCATAAATTTTTCCATCCACGAAAAACCTGCCTATAGGTATAGTATTTCGTGGATGGGAATATCTTAACCGGTATTATGCCTGTGCAGTTGGCCCCCCGAAATTCATCGGTATAGCAGCCATCTCTTCAATCTTAATCTTTCCGTTTGCCTCTTCGAATTTGCGGATATTATCAGACAGTGCACCCAGCAAACGTTTCGCATGTTGAGGGGTAAGAATAATTCTTGATTTCACTTTTGCCTTAGGAACTCCGGGTAGCATACGAATAAAATCGATTATAAATTCTGCATTGGAATGTGTTATGATAGCGAGGTTCGCATAGATTCCTTCCGCAATATCTTCCGATAATTCTATGTTCAGTTGATTAGGGTTTTGATTCTCTTCCATAGTAATTTATTTTTATCAAATATACAGAATAAAAAAGAATGAGAATAGGATTAAAAACGATATTGTAAACGAAGTGTAAACAAGTTATCTTCCAAATCCTTGCGATAATCGGTAGTGCTGTTAATGCCGGATATCTCAGTTTCTTCATTTCTTACGATATCATAATATGCCATAATCCGGATATTATCACTTGCTCTGTAAATATATCCGAGCCCCCAGGTATCATAGCGGACATCGGCAGAACTTGTGTTTGATCCGCTTATACCAATTTCGGCACCGCTTACATCTGTATTCGGATCGTACCAATCGTATTTTAGTACTGCCTGATGACGTGTGCGTAGAATATTTTGCACCAAATACACATAAGCTCCATTAAACTTTCGAAGATAGGTTGCTGCGGGTATCGGTTTCTTGGTAGGACTATCACTACTGAATTCCGTTCCGGGTTGTTGTCCCTGAATATATTCTGCACGTATAATGGTTAGTCCGGCAGGAGTTGCAAAATTTATTTGAAAGTTTGCACCCACATAAATTCTTTTTTCATACGATTGAAAATTACTTGTATTGGAATCGATTTTAAAAACACTTCCTTCCGTTCGATACACATACTTTGAAGTGTTTATTAATCCACCGTAATATAAAGAAGTACCCATTCCGAAGCGTACTAATTTATTCTCTTCGTTTCGAAAAGATAATCTTCCGATAAAATCTTTTTTTGAATCGTAATCGTTAATCGTAAATCCGGTACCATTAAAAAAACCCATATCGAGTTTAAGTTGTTGTAAGGATTTAGGCCGAAGATCGACACTTAGCATTGCTCCTAAATCGCGTTCATTCGGAAACAGTATTTGCGACATCCTTCCACGTTCGGGAGATTCACGTAAACGGGACGAATAACTTATTTCATATCCAAATGGCCTGTCAAAGATTCCGGCTGTCAGATGAAACAGCTTCACCTTTCCTATTCTCATACGCATATAGGCATCGCGCACCAACACTCCCTTTTCAGTAGCATCAAGTTGTATGATATACTGTGCCAGGGAATCAGCATAAGTCATCTTCATACGTGCCCGACGAATGGTGAAACGATTATCAACATCCTGAGCAAAATCACCGGCTCCATACGAATGCATACCTGCCGTATCAGCCATTTGGTACTGAAACTGAAAATATCCGGAGAAACGTAACTTCTGTATCTGTATATATTCTTGTTCTGTAAAACGTACCGAATCGATATAACGGCGCACAGGGTCTGTTTCAATCTCCTGAGCATTTGTTTTTTTTACATTTATGAAAAGTGTACAAAGCAACAGACATAAAAAAGCACGTGTAAACATGAATATTTTTTTACCAAAGGTAGCAAGAAATACTAATTTCCTAACATCGGAAAGCCTCACGTTTATTCCAAAAATGAAGATTGAAAAATAAGGGAAGCCAAAAAAAAAGAGGGAAGCATATACTTCCCTCTTTACTATTCAATACGATTCGTATTAATTTTCTTTAGAAGCTAATAGCGCTTCATATTCCTGTTTCGAACCGACAATCATTTTATCAAAGTGGCGGACACCGGTACCTGAAGGAATCAAGTGACCAACGATCACATTTTCTTTCAGTCCTAATAATCCATCCACTTTTCCATTGATTGCTGCCTCGTTTAACACTTTGGTAGTTTCCTGGAAGGAAGCTGCCGACATAAACGATTTAGTTCCTAATGAAGCACGTGTAATACCTTGCAGTAAAGGGCTGGAAGTAGCAGCAATTGCATCGCGTGCTTCCACCAATTTTTGATCTTTACGTTTCAAGACAGAATTTTCATCACGTAATTTACGGACGCTGATAATTTGTCCGGCTTTCAGGTTTGGAGACTCGCCTGCATCCACAACAACTTTTTTGTCGTAAATCCAATCGTTCTCTGTCATGAAGTCGAATTTATCCGCAGCTTCATTTTCCAGGAATTTGGTATCACCCGGATCCTGAATAATTACTTTTTGCATCATCTGGCGAACAATTACTTCGAAGTGTTTATCATTAATTTTCACCCCTTGTAAACGATATACCTCCTGCACTCCATTTACCAAATATTCCTGAACGGCTGAAGGGCCTTTGATTGCAAGAATATCGGAGGGTGTAATAGACCCATCGGATAATGGCATGCCGGCTTTCACGAAGTCGTTATCCTGAACCAGGATATGTTTCGATAATGAAACCAGGTATTTCTTCAACTGACCATCTTTCGATTCGATCATAATCTCACGGTTACCACGTTTCACTCCTCCTAAACTTACTACCCCATCAATCTCAGTAACTACTGCAGGATTTGAAGGGTTACGGGCCTCGAATAATTCGGTAACACGAGGAAGACCACCGGTAATATCCCGTGTTTTTCCAGTTGAACGCGGAATCTTAACGATTACTTGTCCGGCAATTACTTTATCGCCCCGGTCTACCGCAATGTGTGCACCAACCGGGATGTTGTATGATCTGATAAGGCCTTCTTTTTTATCCACAATTTTAATCGATGGATTTTTGGTCTTATCACGACTATCGATAATAACCTTTTCTTTATGGCCTGTTTGCTCATCGGATTCTTCACGGAAAGTAATACCTTCTTCAATAAATTCGAAATCGATTTTACCTTCGAATTCCGAAATGATTACCGCATTGTACGGATCCCATGCACAGATAACATCACCTTTTTCAACTTTCTGACCATCTTTTACATGCAAATGTGCTCCGTAAGGAACGTTGTTGGTCATAATAATCTTGCCGGTTTTTTCATCGACAATCTTAAACTCTCCCGAACGACCCAATACTACATCTATCTTTCCTTCTTCAGTTTTTAGAGAAACGGTACGAATACCTTCGAACTCTACCTTACCTTCGAATTTAGCAATGATTGTGGACTCGGCAGCGATGTTCGATGCAGCTCCCCCGATGTGGAAGGTACGAAGTGTTAACTGCGTTCCCGGCTCACCGATAGATTGTGCAGCGATAACCCCGACAGCTTCTCCGATTTGTACCATGCGTCCGGAAGCAAGATTTCTTCCGTAACATTTTGCACAAACTCCACGTTTCGATTCGCAGGTAAGTACCGAGCGGATTTCTACGGCATCCAATACAGAAGCTTCAATTTTCTTACCGATCTCCTCAGTAATTTGTTCACCCGAAGCAACCAGTAATTCGTTGCTTGTCGGATCATAAACATCATGAACAGATACACGACCTAAAATACGGTCATATAAAGGTTCAACAATTTCTTCATTATCTTTCAACGCAAATGTTAAAGTACCTCTCAAAGTACCGCAATCATTTTCGTTGATTACCATATCCTGAGCAACATCGACTAAACGACGTGTTAAGTAACCCGCATCCGCAGTTTTCAATGCCGTATCGGCCAAGCCTTTACGTGCACCGTGGGTAGAGATGAAATACTCGAGTACCGATAATCCTTCTTTGAAGTTCGATAAGATCGGGTTCTCGATAATTTCTCCTCCTGAACCAGATTTTTGTGGCTTCGCCATCAAACCTCTCATACCGCATAACTGACGAATCTGTTCTTTCGATCCACGGGCTCCTGAATCCAACATCATATATACCGAGTTGAAGCCTTGATTATCGGTCGCCAATTGTTTCATCACGTTTTCTGTTAAACGTGAATTGATACGCGTCCAAATATCGATAATTTGATTATAACGTTCGTTATTGGTAATGAATCCCATATTATAGTTCGTCATTACCTCTTCCACTTCAGCAGTCGCCTGATCGATTAATTTTACTTTCTCGGCAGGAATTGTTAAGTCTTGCAAATTGAACGATAAACCACCGCGGAATGCCATACGGAACCCAAGTTCTTTGATATCATCCAGGAATTTAGCAGCACGGTCCATACCGGTAACTTTAACGATATCACCAATAATATCACGTAATGATTTTTTGGTCAATAACTCGTTAATATATCCCATCTCACGTGGTACAACCTGGTTAAATAATACACGTCCGGTAGTAGTTTCGATTAATTGCTGAATATAGTTTCCTTCTCCATCAATCGTTTCCGTTTTAACTTTTATCCAGGCATGTAAATCCAGTTGACCTTCGTTTAATGAGATAATCACTTCTTCCGGAGAATAGAAAATACGGCCCTCTCCTTTTATGATTTTTTCCGGTTCCGATTTTCTGCCTTTGGTAGTATAATAAAGCCCGAGTACCATGTCCTGAGAAGGAACCGTAATCGGTGTTCCGTTCGCAGGGTTCAGGATATTGTGGGAAGCCAACATCAACATTTGAGCTTCCAGAATAGCAGCATTTCCAAGTGGAACATGCACAGCCATCTGGTCACCGTCGAAATCGGCGTTAAATGCCGTACATACCAATGGGTGTAACTGAATTGCTTTTCCTTCGATTAATTTCGGTTGGAAAGATTGAATACCCAGACGGTGAAGTGTCGGAGCACGGTTTAATAATACCGGGTGTCCTTTCAACACATTTTCTAAAATATCCCAAACGATCGGGTCTTTACGATCGACAATTTTCTTTGCTGATTTTACCGTTTTAACAACACCACGCTCAATCATTTTACGAATGATAAATGGTTTGAATAATTCGGCAGCCATATCTTTCGGTAAACCGCATTCATGTAATTTAAGTGTAGGCCCAACGACAATTACCGAACGTGCAGAATAGTCGACACGTTTACCTAACAGGTTTTGACGGAAACGTCCCTGTTTACCTTTCAGAATATCCGATAGAGATTTTAAGGCACGGTTCCCTTCCGTTTTCACAGCGTTCACTTTACGTGAGTTGTCGAATAAAGAATCGACCGCTTCCTGAAGCATACGTTTCTCATTACGTAAGATTACTTCCGGAGCTTTAATCTCGATCAAACGTTTCAAACGGTTGTTACGAATAATGACACGACGGTATAGATCGTTCAGGTCGGAAGTCGCAAAACGTCCGCCTTCCAAAGGAACCAGGGGACGTAATTCCGGGGGAATAACCGGAACAATTTTTACGATCATCCATTCGGGACGATTCACAATATGTTTATTTGCATCGCGGAATGCCTCAACGACCTGTAAGCGTTTCAGGGCTTCGTTTTTACGTTGTTGAGAAGTTTCATTACTAGCTTTATCACGCAGATCGTATGAAAGCTGATCCAGGTCGATACGTGCCAATAAATCTTCAAGTGCTTCAGCACCCATTTTCGCGATGAATTTATTGGGATCTTTATCATCCAAATACTGATTTTCTTTCGGAAGTGTATCGAGGATATCCAGATATTCTTCTTCGGTTAAGAAGTCCATTTTCTGAATACCATCTTGTTCTTTAATACCCGGCTGAATAACTACATAACGTTCGTAGTAGATGATCAGGTCCAATCGTTTCGTTGGCAAGCCCAACAAATAACCGATTTTGTTCGGAAGAGAACGGAAGTACCAGATATGAGCCACAGGAACTACCAGGGCAATATGCCCCATACGTTCTCTACGTACTTTCTTCTCGGTTACTTCAACTCCGCAACGGTCACATACGATACCTTTGTAGCGAATACGTTTGTATTTACCGCAATGGCATTCATAGTCTTTCACCGGACCAAAAATGCGCTCACAGAACAAACCATCACGTTCAGGTTTATAGGTTCTGTAATTGATTGTCTCCGGTTTTAATACCTCACCACTCGAGCGTTCTAAAATCGACTCGGGAGAAGCAAGGCTGATCGTAATTTGAGTGAAATTACTTTTGATCTTATTATCTTTTTTGTATGACATAGTCTTTCTTAAAATTTCGGGGTTGGAATTTCGGAGGATGAAAGCCGTATGGATATCCATCCTCCGTAAATTCAATCATTATTCAAGTGTAATATCCAAACCTAAGCCACGTAATTCATGAACCAATACGTTGAATGATTCGGGAACACCCGGAGTTGGTAAGTTATCTCCTTTAACAATAGCCTCATACGTCTTCGCTCTTCCGATTACATCGTCTGATTTCACGGTAAGGATTTCCTGAAGGATGTTAGCAGCACCAAATGCTTCCAATGCCCAAACCTCCATCTCACCAAAACGCTGACCACCGAACTGAGCTTTCCCACCCAATGGTTGTTGCGTAATAAGCGAGTAAGGCCCGATAGAACGTGCGTGCATTTTATCATCCACCATGTGACCTAATTTCATCATATAGATAATACCTACAGTTGTAGGTTGGTCGAAACGTTGTCCGGTACCACCATCATATAAATAGGTTCTTCCGGATGCCGGCAATTTTGCTTTTGCTACCCATTCCTCTACCTCATCGTGAGAAGCACCATCGAAAATCGGAGTTGCAAACTTAACCCCCAACACTTTTCCTGCCCAGCCTAATACAGTTTCGTAAATCTGTCCAAGATTCATACGGGAAGGTACCCCTAATGGGTTAAGTACAATATCAACCGGAGTTCCATCGGACAAGAAAGGCATATCCTCATCACGTACAATACGTGCAACAATACCTTTATTACCGTGACGTCCCGCCATTTTATCACCTACTTTAAGCTTACGTTTTTTAGCCACATAAACCTTCGCCATCTGTACAATTCCTGCAGGCAATTCATCTCCTACGCTAATCGCAAATTTCTTACGACGGTATGCGCCTAATTCTTCGTTTAACTTAATATTGTAGTTGTGTAATAACAATTTGATTTGATCATTGATAGCCTCATCCGTTGTCCATTTGGTCGGATTGATATTTTCATAATTCAAATCTGTTAATACTTTTTGAGTAAACTTCACACCTTTCGCTATCAACAACTCTTTGTACACACTATATATACCCTGAGAAGTTTTTCCGCTTACTAATGTGAAAAGTTTTTCGATTAAGATTCCTCTTAATGTATCAACCACTTTATCAAATTCTTTATCTAATTTCTCAAGAATAACTTTCTCTTCCGATTTACTTCCTTTTTCTTTTTTTGCTCTCGAGAATAATTTAGAATCGATAATAACCCCCTTGATAGATGGAGGCGCTTTCATGGAAGCATCTTTCACATCGCCTGCCTTATCACCGAAGATGGCTCTTAAAAGTTTCTCTTCCGGAGAAGGATCAGATTCTCCTTTTGGAGTAATCTTACCGATTAAGATATCCCCTTCTTTAATTTCGGCACCCACACGAATAATACCGTGTTCATCCAGGTCGCGGGTTGCTTCTTCACTTACGTTCGGAATATCCGAAGTAAGTTCTTCTTCCCCACGTTTGGTATCACGGACTTCCAATTCAAACTCTTCGATGTGAAGCGAGGTAAAAATATCTTCACGTACTACACGCTCAGAAATTACAATCGCATCCTCGAAATTATATCCCTGCCAAGGCATGAACGCAACTTTAAGGTTTCTTCCCAAAGCGAGTTCACCGTCTTCGGTTGCATATCCCTCACAAAGCACCTGGCCCTTCACGACTTTCTGACCTTTCTTAACGATTGGCTTCAGGTTGATACAAGTATTCTGATTGGTTTTCTTAAATTTAATTAAGCTGTATGATTTAGTATCGCCTTCAAAAGAAACCAAACGATCGGCATCCGTTCTGTTATAGCGGATCACAATTTCATTTGCATCTACAGATTCCACAACACCTTCGCCTTCTGCATTAATCAATGCTCTGGAATCGCGTGCTACACGACCTTCCAATCCGGTACCGACAATAGGCGCTTCAGGTTTCAGCAAAGGAACTGCCTGACGCTGCATGTTTGATCCCATCAATGCACGGTTCGCGTCATCGTGTTCAAGGAAAGGAATTAAAGAAGCGGCAATCGAAGTAATCTGATTCGGAGCAACGTCCATTAAATCGATACGTTCCGGTTCGATAACCGGGAAATCACCTTCGAAACGAGCTTTCACTTTTGGGGTTAAGAAATTTCCTTTCTCATCGTATTGAGCATTCGACTGAGCGATCGTTCTACCATCTTCATCTTCTGCAGAAAGGTAAATTACCGGTTTGTTCACCGCAACTTTTCCATTCTCAACAATACGATAGGGAGTTTCAATAAATCCAAGGTTATTAATCTTCGCATGTACACATAAAGAAGATATCAAACCGATATTCGGTCCTTCAGGAGTTTCGATGGTACATAAACGGCCATAATGAGTATAATGGACGTCACGCACTTCGAAGCCTGCACGTTCGCGGGAAAGACCACCGGGACCAAGGGCAGACAGACGACGTTTGTTCGTAATCTCTGCCAATGGATTGGTTTGATCCATAAATTGAGATAACTGATTCGTTCCGAAGAAAGAATTAATTACCGATGAAAGCGTACGAGCATTAATAAGGTCGGTTGGAGTAAATACTTCGTTATCGCGAATGTTCATACGCTCACGGATGGTACGAGCCATACGTGCCAAACCTACACCAAACTGTGCGTACAATTGTTCTCCTACCGTACGAACACGACGATTCGACAAGTGATCGATATCATCGACCTCTGCTTTGGAGTTTATCAATTTAATTAAGTATTTAACAATTGCGATAATATCCGCTTTTGTTAAAACTTTCACTTCGGTAGGTGTATCCAAATTCAATTTACGATTGATACGATAGCGGCCCACATCTCCTAAATCATAACGTTTATCGGAGAAGAACAAGCGATCGATAATGCCGCGTGCTGTTTCTTCATCCGGTGGATCTGCGTTACGCAACTGGCGGTAGATATATTCAACCGCTTCCTTTTCGGAGTTCGAAGTATCTTTTTGTAAAGTATTATAGATGATAGAGAAATCGGCCGTGTTGGCATCTTCTTTTGTAAGAATGATGGTTTTAACACCAGCTTCGATAATCATATCGATATGATCCTCTTCCAAGATCGTTTCACGTTCTAAGATAATTTCGTTACGGTCGATAGATACCACTTCACCGGTATCTTCATCCACGAAATCTTCCACCCATTTTTTAAGGACTCTTGCAGCAAGCTTACGACCAACAAATTTTTTCAGTCCGCTTTTACTCACTTTCACTTCATCTGCTAAGTCGAATAATTCAAGAATATCTTTATCCGAATCGTATCCGATAGCACGAAGCAAGGTAGTAACGGGGAATTTTTTCTTACGGTCGATATAAGCGAACATGACGTTATTTACGTCGGTTGCAAATTCAATCCAAGATCCTTTAAATGGAATTACACGTGCCGAGTACAATTTAGTACCGTTTGTATGGCGGCTCTGACCGAAGAACACTCCGGGAGAGCGGTGTAACTGAGATACAATAACTCTTTCGGCACCATTGATAATGAAGGTACCTTTGGGAGTCATGTAAGGGATCGTTCCCAAATAAACATCCTGAACGATTGTTTCGAAATCCTCATGTTCTGCGTCGTTACAAGAAAGGCGAAGTTTCGCTTTCAAAGGAACGCTGTAGGTTAATCCACGTTCGATACATTCATGTATATCGTAACGAGGGGGGTCGATGAAGTAATCGAGAAATTCAAGAACGAAAATATTTCTGGAATCAGTAATCGGGAAGTTTTCATTGAAAACTTTAAATAAACCTTCTTTATGACGGTTGTCGGAAGTTGTTTCTAATTGAAAAAACTCCCTGAAAGATTCAAGTTGTACATCCAAGAAATCCGGATAGTCTAGTGCTTGTTGTACCGATGCAAAGTTGATTCTTTCCTGCGGATTATTCTCTTTTTTTGCCAATGCTTTAAATATTTGGTTTTGAGAAAAAATATGAACGTAAATGGTTCAATGTTGTCGGATGCTTGAGGTTATTCCTTAACCTGTATTATTAAAAACAGGAATAGACCCTCCCGTTTTCGGGAGAGTCTTCCTGTGAATGTTGTATGGAAACCTGTGAACTACTTGATTTCAACTACAGCTCCAGCCTCTTCTAATTGTTTTTTAAGAGCTTCAGCCTCGTCTTTAGCAACACCTGCTTTTAATTCTTTAGGAGCGCCGTCAACTAAGTCTTTTGCTTCTTTAAGACCTAAACCGGTTAAATCTTTAACCAATTTAACTACTGCAAGTTTTTGACCACCTGCTTCTTTCAAGATAACATCGAATGCTGTTTTCTCAGCTGCCGCTTCGCCACCTGCTGCTGCGCCACCACCGGCAACCATTACAGGAGCTGCCGCTGCAGGCTCGATACCATATTCGTCTTTTAAGATTTGAGCTAATTCGTTAACTTCTTTTACTGTTAAGTTTACCAACTGTTCAGCAAACACTTTTAAATCTGCCATTTTTTATTGAATGTTTAAATGTTTAAAATTTCGGTTAATTGTGTTTAATTAATTGCCTCTTTCTTCAAGAGTTTTAAGAATGCCGGCTAATTTACCGCCACCGGATTTAAGTCCGGAGATAACATTCTTCGCTGGAGATTGGAGTAATCCAATAATGTCTCCAATAAGTTCTTCTTTCGATTTAAGTCTCGTAAGAGCATCCAATTGATTGTCGCCAATAAAGATCGCCGAATCGATGCAAGCTCCTTTTAATACCGGTTTATCGCCGGAATTTCTCAGTTCTCTGATTAGTTTTGCCGGAGCATTACCAATAGATGAGAACATGATAGAAGAGCTGCCTTTCAATATATCGAACATTTCTGTATAATAATCGGCGCCTGCAGCTTCCATAGCCTTACGAATAAGGGTATTTTTAGCTACCTGGAATTTGATGTCTTTCTCAAAACATTTTCTTCTGATTACGTTAATTTGAGCTACGGTCAAATTGGAAGTATCAGTAATATAGAAACTATTATGAGACGACAACTTCTCTTGTAAATCGAGAACGATTTCGTTTTTTTCTTCTCTTTTCATCTGAATTTCTTTAGTTTTTTTTCATTTGTCAGATGGAATCCCCGGAGGGATTTCATAATTAAATTCCTACTACTGATTTTGTTTCAATTTCAATTCCCGGGCTCATTGTGCTGGACATGTGAATACTTCTGAAGTAAGTACCTTTAGCCGAAGAAGGTTTAAGCTTAGAAATTACCTGAAGTAATTCTAAAGCGTTTTCATAAATCTTCTCTGGTGCGAAAGACACTTTTCCAATCGAAGCATGCACAATACCGGTTTTGTCTACTTTAAAGTCGATCTTACCACCTTTAACATCGCTAACAGCTTTGCCCACTTCTTGTGTTACGGTACCTGATTTAGGATTAGGCATCAAATTTCTCGGCCCTAATACTTTACCCAGTTTACCTACTTTAGCCATACAGCTAGGGGTAGTAATCACGATATCAAAATCAACCCAACCTTGCTCAATTTTTGCAATATAGTCATCCAAACCTACGAAATCGGCACCTGCTTCCTTAGCTTCTGTTTCCTTATCGGGAGTACATAAAACTAAAACGCGAACGGTTTTACCGGTTCCGTGCGGTAACGTTGCAATTCCCCGAACCATTTGATTTGCTTTACGAGGATCAACCCCTAAGCGAACATCCAGGTCTACAGATGCATCGAATTTAGTGGTAGAAACATCTTTCACTAATTTCGCAGCATCATCTAAGGAGTATGCTTTGTTAACGTCTACTTTGGATAATGACTTCTTCTGATTTTTTGTTAATCTAGCCACTTTCTAAAATTTAATTGGTTAATTATTCCATGGTGCATTACCGTTAACGGTAATCCCCATACTTCTTGCAGTACCTGCAACCATTTTCATTGCCGATTCAACTGTGAAGGCATTAAGATCCGGCATTTTATCTTCTGCGATGGTCTTAACTTGTTCCCAGGTAACTGAAGCGACTTTCTTACGGTTAGGCTCTGCGGATCCACCTTTTACCTTGGTTGCATCCATTAATTGGATAGCAACGGGAGGCGTTTTGATGATAAAGTCGAAAGATTTGTCGGTATAAACTGTTATAACGACAGGAAGCACCTTTCCGGGTTTATCTTGGGTTCTGGCATTGAATTGCTTACAAAACTCCATGATATTTACCCCTTTAGCACCTAAGGCAGGACCAACCGGAGGTGAAGGATTTGCTGCACCGCCTTTGATCTGTAATTTAATTAATGCGCCTATTTCTTTAGCCATTTCTGTATGTATTACTTAATGTTAATAAGTTGGAAGCTATATGTAACATTTATAATTAATTTTTATTCTTTTTCTACCTGCATATAGTTAAGTTCCAAGGGTGTTCTTCTACCAAAGATCTTAACCATAACTTTCAGTTTTTTCTTCTCGTCGTTTACTTCTTCAATCACCCCGCTAAATCCATTAAAAGGACCATCCATCACTTTTACAGGCTCACCTACATAATAGGTTAAATTAGCTGCTGCACCCGCTTCCGACATTTCATCGACTTTACCCAAGATGCGGTTCACTTCCGACTGACGTAAAGGCACTGCATGCCCCTGCTCCCCTAAAAAACCGATTACTCCGGTAATATTTTTTATTATATGTTCTAATTCTCCGTTTAATGCTGCTTCGATAAGCACATAACCCGGAAAGTAGCTTCTTTCTTTACTTACTTTTTTCCCATCTCTTATTTGGAAAACTTTTTCTGTAGGTATTAATACCTGTGTTACCAAATGACCCGCATTGAGACGGTTTATTTCGGCCTCTAAATATTGCTTAACCTTTTTCTCTTTTCCGCTTACAGCACGCACAACATACCATTTCAATTCTTCAGCCATTGCCTGATATTTTTATCGATTAAATATTATAAAACAACTTCATTAATGAACCTGACCCCGTATCCATTACATAGATTAACAATGCAATAATTAAGGATGCTATCATTACAACGATTGCGCTGCTTTGCAACTCTGCCCAGGTTGGCCAGGTTACTTTATGAAACAATTCATTATATGATTCTTGTATATACGTTTTTAATCGATTCATTGTAAGCTTCTGTTTTGTCTAATTTATCTATTAAAATGCACGGGTGGAGAGATTCGAACTCCCATCAACGGTTTTGGAGACCGCTATTCTACCCTTGA
>CAYVTM010000015.1:0-28636 GCA_964454645.1 uncultured Sphingobacteriaceae bacterium
TATTGATAGTGATGATCAGTTGCGCTGTATCACAAAGTACCGGATTACCGTTATCACATACTCTATACGTTAAGGTATCCTGACCATGATAGTTCAGATGCGGCGTGTATGTATAACTTCCATAAGCATTAAATACAATCGTTCCATGCGAAGGTCCTGCAATAACTTGTGCCGAGTTACTAAGCGCCCCATCCAAATCATAATCATTCGTTAACACATTCCCTGAAACCGGTGAATCCTCATCCGTATTTTGTACATCATTTACTGCTACGGGTGCATCGTTGATGCTATTAACCGTGATGAACAATATCGCCGTATCGCAAAGAGCAGGGGATCCCAAATCGCATACACGATAAACCAATGTGTCTTTACCGAAGAAGTTTAAATCCGGAGTATAAATAAATGAGCCATCAGCATTCAAGATCGTAGTTCCGTTTCTTGTGTTCTCTATCACACTTACGGTTAAACTTTCCGAAGCATGTATGAATCCTGCGTCCGTATCGTTAGCGGCTACATTTCCTGTTCCCTGCTCATCTTCATTAATTGTGATGTAATCGTCCTGTGCAACAGGTTTATCATTTGTTACGCTCAGCACTCCATCATCCCCCACTACAAATGAATAGTTTGGTGAAGCAAGTGTCCCGATCGAATTTACATATATGTCGTAATTTCCAACCGGACTGGATACCAGTGCCGGAGTACTCAGGTCCGGAGTTCCGCTTAGATTCACATCTGCTAAAACCTCATCATTTACAAATCCGGTAAGATGATGGGTTAATGCAGGATTAGCGGCGCCATATACTTTCGTTTTATTATCTGCATGTACACTTAAGGCCGCTTTGCTAACAGTAAGCGTTCCCTGATCAAGACTAATATCATAATTTGCAGTCACATCCTGAGCATCCGCATTTAAAATACTTAATGAACCCGGACTAATAACTGTCGGATAGCCTGATCCGGCTACATTTGCATTTCTTGCAGTACCTGCACTTGTGAGGTTTGCCGCAAGAATCAAATCTCCGGATAATAAAACTCCCGATGTAATAATAACATCCGAAGCATCTGTAGCGAAGATTAAGGTATCTCCATATACTTTCGATTTATCTTTTGCTTTTACTGCCAATGAAGATTTAGCAATTGTTAATGTACCCGGGATATAGCTGATAGAATAATTATCCGAACTTAAATTTCCCGGAACTATTGTATAATCACCTGCATTGATTGCATTCTGAGAAGTACCTGCATACGTTACCGAAGCATGATTTGTGATAACCGTAGAATCTTCTCCGTTTACCAAACCACTGAACACTACTCCATTTCCTCCGATGTATTCATTTGCATCGTAGGATTTAAATGTATCTCTTGCAGTTACCGTAAGGTTCGCTTTCGTTACTTCTAATTCTCCTGCTTCGAGCGTTATGTCGTAATTGCTTGTTTCATCCTGTAATGCCGTACCGATAATAACCGAACCCGGAGTGATGGCAGTTGCATACGGGCTTCCCGCAACGTCTGCCGTTGAAACTGCTCCTAAACTTGTAAGGGCCGTCGCTTTAATTGTATGCGGGGCAACCAAAGTTCCGCTGCTTAATGCTACTTCTGAACCATTAGTTGCAAAAGTTTTTGTTGTACCGTAAACTTTACTTACATCATTCGCTGTTAATGTAATCGGTCTTGGTGTAATTTCCAGAGTTCCGTTTTCATAAATAAAACTATAGTTCTGCGAAGTGTATCCATTCGGTACGATGTCATAGGTTCCTACATTTAACGGGCTTGGTTCCGGAGCTGAAGAACGTAAATAACTGTTCGAAAGCGATCCGCTCAATACAGACTCTGTTTCACTGTTTACAAATCCCGTAAATACAACTGTATTATCTGTATTGTTATAGGCAATACCATCATACACTTTAGTTTTATTTTCGGCCTTAACGATTAATGATTTTTTATCAATTGCAAGTATTCCTTCAACAATATTGATCTGATAGTTTGCAGCGCTCATCCCTGATACACCAATAGCATAATTTCCTGCATTGATTGCATTCTGAGACGATCCTGTATGCGTATAATTCGTAGAACCGTTTACTACGGTCGAATCCTCTCCGTTCACAAATCCTGCATAGCTGATTCCGTTCCCTCCCGTATAGGAAAGTCCGTCGTAAGTTTTAACATCATTGTGAACAGTAACTGTTAACAATGCTTTGCTTACCGTAAGTGTACCCGGAACCAGTGTAATAGTATAATTCGAAGTAACGTCTTCATCCGCATTATTTTTAATAAGTACCGATGCCAAATTAATTGCATAAGTATTTACGGATGCACTTGTCGGAGTTCCATCACTACCTAAGGAAACAGATTGAATGATATCATCTCCCGAAAGCGATCCTGAAGTAATCGTAATACCGCTTGCATTATTCGATAAAGCAATAATATCCCCGTAAGTTTTCGTTAAGCTTTTTGCCGTTATCAATAAAGCTTGCTGAGCAATCGTCAGTGATCCGTTTACATAACTTATCTGATAATTATCGGAACTGTATCCGGAAGGAATAATTGTATAAGTACCTACATTTACGGCACCCTGAGAAGTTCCGGAGTAGCCTAAGCTTCCCAATAGAACCGATGCGTTCTGAGACAATACAAAACCGGAATACGTAACTCCGCTTCCTCCGGAATATGCTGTACCATCGTACTGTTTATTTACATCTGTTGCTGTTATGATTAACGGAGCCTTGTTTACAGAGATGGTACCTGCGGTATAGGTAATGCTGTAATTGGAAGTAACATCCACATCCGAATTGTCTTTAAGTACAATACTGCTCAGATTAATAGCATAAGGGCTATTCGCCGGACTTGCATCCGCAGGAGTACCCGAGCTTGTGAGTGATGTTGAAGCAATATAATCTCCCGCATTTAAGGTACCGGAGGTAATCGTTACACCCGCTGCTCCGGCGGAAAGAGTCACCGCAGTTCCATATGTTTTTGTATGACTGTTAGCGGCAAATACAATAGGCCTTTTATGAATTACCAATGTTCCGCTGACATAAGTCAGGGAATAGTTTTGCGGATTGTTTAGTCCGGATGGAACAATTTCATAGGTACCGGCAAGAACAGGTGTAACTGTGCTGGCTGCCTGCTTATAAACATAATTCAGAGATCCTGTAAGGATTGCTTCGGTCTCTCCGTTTTGAAAACCGGAATAGCTGACTGCATTCGGGCCGGCAAATACACTGCCATCGTACACCTTGTTCTGATCATTCGCCGCAACCGCTAACATACGCTTGTTAATGGTTAAAGATCCGTTCACATAATTTATCACATAGTTTGCGGCATTTAATCCGCTTGCCGTTATTGTATAGGTTCCCGCATTTGTAGCGGTGGTGGCAGCGCCTCCGAATACAAGATCATCCGTATCTAATCCGCTTGCTGTATTTTCATTTTCACTATTTACAAATCCTGAATAGCTTACGGTATATCCGTCACTGTATATTAATCCATCATACGTTTTACTTTTATTTTGAACGGTAACGGTAAGCGGTGCTTTGTTAACCGTTAAGCTTCCGTCCAAAAGTGTAATGATGTATTTATTGGTAACATCAGCGCCTCCGTTTGTAATGGTTATCGCAGAGAGACCGATGGTATGCGTACCCACGGTAGCGGTAGCCGGAACACCTGCCGCACTGCTCAATGTTGCAGCCGTAATCTGGTCGCCATCCACTAAAGAACCCGAAATAACGGTAAGTCCTGTACCATTGCCCGGTAAACTTGTTGCCGTTCCATACACCTTACTGATATTATCGGCTTTCACAACAATGTTTGCTTTCACAACACTTAAAACCCCGTTCACGAGAGTGATATCGTAATTATCTTTTACAGATGACCCTAATCCGAAATCTGATTTAATATCTACTTCGGATAGAGTAATTACATGATTGCCATAGTTTGCACCTGCAACCGCACCCGGACTGGAAAGGGTTGCTTTGGTAATCCGGTGTGTACCTAACACAGATCCCGAACGTATGCTCACCCCTCTTCCATCGTTCGGGGTAAAGCTCACTGTGTTGCCATAGGTTTTGAAAATACTATCCGCCATGATTTCTACTACCTTTTTATGAATAGTAAGTGTTCCGGGGATATATGTAATGTTATAATTATTATTGACAGCTGTTAATCCGGATGGAGTAATCACATAGCTTCCCGCATTAACCGGGTTCGCTACCGGTGTGCCTCCCTGCGAATACGCATAGCTGAGCGTTCCTGTTAACTGAGCAATATCTTCACCCGCAACATAGCCGGCATCGCTAAAAGTATTGCCTCCGCTGTAAACCAATCCGTCGTAAATTTTACTCTTATCATGCGCGGTAATCGTTAAAGGTTTAGGTGTGATGGTCAGCGTTCCTTTATGATAATAAATAACATTATAGTTATCATAAATTCGTGTACTTGTTCCGATTTCAATATCGTAAGTACCCACATTTATCGCGGCCGGGGAAGTACCTGTATAAATAACATCTCCTGTATTCGCAGCCGTATGCCAGGTATGACCGAAAACAAACCCCGAATCGGAAATTGAGTACGCGGAAGGTGTAAATATTTGTGCATCGTAAACTTTATCTTTATTTTCTGCACGTAAGGCTACATTTCTTTTTGTTACCGTAAGATTTGCATCTACATAGGTTATATCGTAATTCGGAGTTGTTATTGTACCGGCACGCTTAATAACAACCGAGCTCAGATCCATCAGGTAAGGTGCGCCGTTGTTTACCTCTGCAGTATTTACAGCTCCGGCACTGCTTATAGTAACATTCGTTATGGTATTGCTGTCTGCAAGTGTCCCGCTCGTTACTTCAACATCCGAAAGCCCGAAAGTATAGGTATCTCCATATACTTTTGTATTATTAATTGCAGAGATGGTTATCGCTCTTTTTGTAATGGTAAGTTTCCCTTTTTCATAGGTGATGAGATAATTCGAAGTCTTAAAACCGGTTGCTCCCACAGCAGCGCTGGGTGTAATATCATAATCGCCGATATTTGCATTTTTATCAGCAGCCTCTGGGCAGATAAGCATTACTGAGCTTACCGATTCAGAGCCTGCATACGCTCCGTTTGTTAAGGAAAAATGTGTATTTACTAATGTGTATGAATCGCCATAAGTCTTTGTAGCATCATTGGCAGTAAGCTCAATCGGGCGTGGACTGATAGTTAGTGTACCTGTTTGATAGGTAATCGTGTAATTTCCGTTCGTTGCTCCTAATCCGGAAGGTGTAATGGTATATACTCCTGCATCTATCGGAGAAGCAACAGGTGTACCGCTCTGCGAATAATTAAAGGTCAATGTTCCCGTTAAATCAGAAAAGTCTTCACCCGGAGCATAGCCGTCATCAGTGTGTGTATTTCCCCCACTATACACCAATGCATCATATTCCTTCGATTTATTATCGGCTTTAATCGTCAGCGGCCTTGGAGTAATAGTCAGCGTTCCTTTATGATAATAAATAACATTATAGTTATCATAAACTCGTGTACTTGTTCCGATTTCAATATCATAGGTACCCACATTTTTTTCCGTCTGAGAAGTTCCTGTATAAATAATATCTCCTGTATGCGAAGCCGTGTTCCAGGCCTGGTCTAAGACAAATCCCGAATCGATGATCGTATAATTTGCGGGGGTAAATATTTGTGCATCGTAAACTTTGGATTGATTATTTGCACGTAATGCTACCGGCCGTTTGGTTACGGTAAGATTCGCATCAACGTAAGTAATATCATAATTCGAGGTTGTTACAGTTGAGCTTCGCATAATAACAACAGAGGCCAGATCCATCAGGTAAGGTGTACCGTTGTTTACCTCTGCAGTATTTACAGCTCCTGCACTGCTTATAGTAACATTCGTTATGGTATTGCTTCCTGCAAGTGTTCCACTTGTTACTTCAACATCCGAAGTACCGAATGTATAAGTGTCTCCATAAATTTTTGTGTTATCAATTGCAGAGATAGTTATCACTCTTTTTGTAATGGTAAGTTTCCCTTTTTCATAGGTGATGAGATAATTCGAAGTCTCAAAACCATTTGCTCCGACAGCAGCGCTGGGTGTAATGTCATATTGACCAATATCCGAATTTACATTAGAGGCTTGTGGGCACGTAAGTGTTACCGTACTTACCGATTCAGAGGCAGCATACGTTCCGCTTGTTAATGCAAAACGCGTATTTCCAATTGCTATTGAGTCCCCGTAAACTTTTGTCGTATCAAGCGCTGTCAGAGTAATCGGCCGCCTTGTAATGCTGAGCACACCATTCACGTATGTAATGCTATAATTCGTATAAGCAAAATTACTGGTGCTTGCATTGATTACATACGATGCGCCAACATTTATTGCCTCTATCGCAGTACCTGTAAATGTCAATGCGCCCGATGTGCGGCCGCTTAATGAATCTTCTCCTGCAATAAAACCGGAATAAGTAACGGTATAGCCTCCTGTATATATCGCCCCGTCATAGACCTTCGTTTTACCTTCTGCCGTAACAGTTACCTGTTTTTTATTGATAGTGAGTGTGCCTTTTATGAATGTTTCTTCATAATTATCATAATCGACTGTACTGGTTTTTATTTCAATATCATAGCTTCCCGCATTAACATCAGCCTGAGAGGCTCCGGTATAAAGAATACTTCCGCTGTTATTTGTTGCCGTTACGTTTGTCTCTCCATAAACAAAACCATCGTATGCTACTGTATAATTTTCTGTTGGGAAAATCTGTCCGTCATAAGTCTTGGATTTATGTACTGCAGTAATGGTCAGCGGTTTTGGTGTAACCACTATATTTACTGCAACTGCTGTTTCGTTCTCACATTTCTGAGCGCCGCTTACCGTAACATAATAGGTATGTGTGCCTACAGGAAGTTTATTCACACTCAAAACACCTGCAACACTTACTGTAATATCTCCCCCTGTAGTGATGTGTCCTGTTTTATCCGGAGATGTGTACCATTTGAACTGAGGGTTTGCAATAGTAGTAGGCCCACCTTCAACCGAAGGAGTAAGAACTGCCTCTGTACCATAAACAACTGTAGGCGCAGTTACTGAAATATCTGCTGTCTGAGCCAGGGGTTTCACTATAATCCGGACAAAATCGCTTTCATGCGGACTAAGGCAAGATCCCGAAGTAATTGTACGACGATAGTAATAATAGGTTGGTGAAGCATCGGCTTCATCCACACTTAATGTCGGTGGTTGGTAATCGGCAGTAGTATTTACCCCATCGGCATCAACCCAAGTAAAATCTCCCAATGCCGGGTTGAAGGGAAAATTAGAATTGGGAACACTCCATTGCTCCCATTTGTACGTATAGCTACCATCGCCTCCGGCAGGTGTACCTCCGGTTATAAGATCGGGGGTTCCGCTTACACAAATCGCCGCTGTGGAAGATGCGGGAGCTGTTTGCGATAAGGCTGTTTGAATGTCTATATGTACAACGTTACTTTCAAGCGTACATCCGCCCGAAGTAACCACCCGTTTGTACCATCTGTCGGCCGTTAATACAGGAGGGTTATAATCTTCTGAAATTCCGCCGGATGCTATGTTTGTCCAGGCGGTTCCATTGGTAGATTGCATCCATTGGTAGGCATAGTTTCCATTACCGCCTTCAGGTGTACTTCCCACAATAGCATCAGGATCTCCCGATGCGCAGAATATAACTGTAGCAGGATCCGTCAATGTATTGTTTGTAAGTTCCGGATTAACGGTAACCTGAATGGCAGTACTGATATTTTCTCCATCATCGGTACAGGATCCCGATGTTACAACACGGCGATACCAAAATGTATCAGGAGTGGAAATAGCTGTTAATGCATCGGAAGTATAGTTAGCTCCTGTCGCACCCGGAATGGTAGTAAACCCGGCACCTGCACTTGTGCTGGAAACTTCCCATCTGTAAGTATAAGTAGTACCATCGCCACCGCTTAGCACAGGCGGTACGCTTCCGGTAATAGTCGCTTTATTATTCGTACAGATATCGGCTGCTGTACTTAAAGTATTATTTGCAATAGCCGGTTGAATGGTAATGGTAACAACATTACTGTACTTCTCACAGCTTACTCCGCTAACCGAGGTAATTTTACGGCGGAAGTATGTTGTTGAAGTAATCACTCCCGGGACGAAATCCTCTGTACTTGCAAGATTTCCTGCTACTCCGGAGCTAAAGTCTGAGGAGGAGGATTTCTGCCATTCGTAAGTGTAGGTTCCCGAACCGCCTGAACCCGGCTCCCCATCAATGGTTCCGGGATCTCCCGAAGCACAGAATGTATGTACTACAGGAGCATTAATGGTATTTATTATTTCGGGTTGAACGGTAATTTCTATGACATTACTATTCTCTCCTTCTGTACAGGCTCCTGAACTTACTTTACGTAAAAACCAGGTTGTTTGTGTTAATGTTCCCGGACTGTAATTAGCTGATGTTGCCCCGGAAACATTCGTAAATCCTGTACCCGCACCCGTTGTAGATTTCATCCACTGATAGGTATATATATTTCCGTCACCTCCGGTTAATCCGGTCCCTTTGGTACTTCCTGTTATCGTTGCGGGAGCAGTATTGTAACAAACAGATTGTGCTGAACTTATTGTATTTTCATCAATTTTGGGTTGGACAACAATTTTCGTCTCATCAAAAATTGCACATCCGCCATTATCAATCGTCCAACGGAAAGTATAAGTACCGGGGGAATTCAAACCTTCTATTCCTGAATTATGCGCATTAGCAGAAGTGATGGAAGGAGTAACCGGACCGCTAATAAAGGTCCATGTACCGGTACCGGTAGAAGGGTTATTTCCCGCCAAGATTGCTGTGGTCGTTCCTTCACAAATCGTTTGATCAGAACCTGCTTCGGCAAGCGTAGGGGGTTCGGTAATGTTGATCGTTACTTCATCGGAAGTATTTGCCGTAGCCGGGCAATTTCCGTTGGAGGTAGTCCATTGAAATACATAGGTTCCTGAAATTAGTCCTGCCAATGATGCAGTTGCAGCAAATTTATTGGGAACAAAAACAGGCTCTGCGGCAGAGGCAGGTTTTTGTATTACAGACCACTCCCCATTTCCAATACTTACCGGATTCGCCTCTAATTTTATCGGGGTAGGATTGTATAAACAGATTGTTTGATCATCGCCTGCGTCCGCAGGATCGGGCGCAGCGTAGATAGTAACTTTTACATCATCATAAGAAATACAAGAACCGTTTGAAATGGTATAACGCAAATTATATACCCCAGGAACAGCATTTTTTACGGTAACATCGGATGAATCTGCCGAAGGAATAAATTCAGGGAAACCTCCGGGGCCACTAAGTATGGTCCAACTTACGGTTTGCCCCGCTTGCGGTCCATTTCCGCTTAAGTCGAACTGGGTTACACCGCAGTGTTCCATATCGGCACCTGCGAGGGCAATATCAGCCGGAGTAGAAGTGATGTTTACTGAAACTATATCGGATTTACTAGCACAAATTACTCCGTTCGAAATTGTCCATCTGAACGTATATGTTCCTACGACCGGGGCGATGATCCGGGTAACAGCAGCATTGGGGGCATCGATGGCCGCAGTTGCCGGCCCGCTTTCCTGAGTCCAGGTACCAATTCCATAGCTTGGTGTATTTGCAGTAAGCACCACATCGCTGATACATTCGTTCAACAAATCGGAACCTGCATCAGCAGATTCGGGCTCTTTGCTGATTGTAATTTTAACAATGTCTTTATTCGTTCCGGAGCTTCCGCAAATTCCATTGGCAACATTCCATTCTAAAATATATATGCCAGGGGTAAGATTTGTAACAGTAGAGTTTGCTGTATTGGGGCTGGTGATAATGGGATTAGATCCATCGGGCTTAGTACTTACAGACCAGGTACCTATATTCGGATTATCGACTTCCGTTGCCGCAAGTGTGACAGATGCCGTTTCATCGGCTGTTGGTAAACAAACTTCCTGATCGGCTCCTGCCTGAGCTATTGCCGGAGCAGGATTTATCGTTACACTTACTTCATCGAAATTATCCGGTGAGCAAGGAGTATTTTCAAGGGTATAACGGAACACATAAACTCCCGGGTCCATACCGGAAATTACTACTGAATTTCCGAGGACAGGAGCAGGTATCAAGGTAGCGGCAGGACCCGAAACTTTCGTCCAAGTACCAATGGTTCCTGAATTTCCGGTTAATACCGTTGTTGTTACATCGCATAATTCTTTGTCGGCACCTGCATTTGCAGCCTGTGTAACAATAATTGTTAAAGTATCTGACGATGCATTACAAAATGCGCCACTGCTTACCGACCATTTTAAAATATACGTTCCGGAGATAAGATTCGAGACCGTTGTTCCTGCATCGGATGCATTTGCAAATGCTGGAGAATTCGGAGCGCTGATTACGGACCAGATTCCTGTTCCTACCGATGGTACGGCAGCAGATAATGCTGTTGAAGCAGCATTACATACATAGACCGTATCGTCCGAACCTATATAAGCATTTGATGGAGGTATATC
Source organism: uncultured Sphingobacteriaceae bacterium (assembly GCA_964454645.1). Lineage (GTDB taxonomy): Bacteria > Bacteroidota > Bacteroidia > Sphingobacteriales > Sphingobacteriaceae > CAYVTM01. The sequence continues at coordinate 10,517 of CAYVTM010000015.1, forward strand.
AATTTTAATTTCTACTTCATCGTAAATGCTGCATGCTCCGTTGCTTACTGTCCATCGGAAAATATATCTTCCTGTTCCTAAACCTGATATTCCGGTTTGAGGATTATCAGGAGTATGAAGGATAGCGCCACCGGGACCACTCACTTGTGTCCACAAGCCTGTTTCATCAACTTCTAAAGCGCTGGCAAAAAGCGTTGTTGAATCAGAGTTTCCGCATAAATTTTGATCTACATTGGCATCCGCAATCAGAGGAGATGCAGCAATCGTAACCATAACGGTATCGATGGAGGGAGTACACCCACCTTTATCTAATCTCCATGCAAATGTATAGGTTCCTAACACTGCATCCGAAAGTGTCTGATTATGTGCACCCGGATCGTTAATGGTTAAAGTGTTCGGTCCGGATAATTGAGTCCAGATTCCGGTTTCATCTACCAATGGCGCATTTGCCGACAGACCAATGGTAGTAGTACTTGTAGTAATACATTGGTTCGGGCCTGCGCTGGCTTTGCTCGGTCCTACATTCGAATTGGTAGTAATCACTACAGTATCGTATCCGGTTAAACATCCGTTCGAGATTTGCCAGATAAAAGAATAAGCAGTATTCGGTGATAAACCGGTAACAATCGATTTGGGGTCCTTATCATCTGCAATCGTTACACCTGCGGATGGTGTCACCGACCATATACCTACTTCGTTTAATGCCGGAGTATTACCATTTAATTTTATTTCTGTTCCATTACATACGGTTTCGTCCACACCGGCTGCAATTGTAGTGGGAACAACGTTCGCCACACGTACAGAAACATCATCCTGCTGATCATCGCATTTACTGTTTCCGGAAATAATCCATCTGAAAACATATAGACCATTAATAAGTCCTGAAACATGTGTATTCCGGTCAAAAACATCTGCAATGATCGCTGTATTCGGTCCCGCTACCTGCGACCATTTCCCGGTACCCACTACCGGTAAGCTTCCGGCTAAATCGGTTTCGTAAACATTACATGCTAAAATCTGATCGGTACCGGCATTCGATAAAGAAGGGTTTCTTGAAGTAATGATTTTTACATCCTGAAATACTTCGGAACAAGAACCGATACCGTTTTGCGTAAATTGCCGGATACGAATTGTATAGGTACCGACTTTGTCAAGCCCGGTTAGTACTAAAGGATTAGCAGCATTATTATAGTTTGTCGTCCCGGAAACCCCTCCGATAATTGAATTGGCAGGGCCATTGATTAATGACCATTGTGTTGTATTTCCTCCGCTTGCTGAGAAATTAACAGTAGCACTTGTCTGATCGCATGCAAGTTCTATTGTTTCCGGAGAAATAAGCGATAAACTTGGTGACTGCGTATAACGAATATGATAGGTACCGGAGCTTTCACAATCCGTAACCGGATTTGAGATAGTATAGGAAAAGCTGTAAGGTCCGCCGGTATTGGATAATCCCGTTACCAAAGTTGTAGCCGATGCAGGGCTAACAATCGTTACAGGGTCTCCGGCTGTTTGCACCCATAGAGCTATTTCATTTGTTCTGCTTGGATTATTACCTGTGAGTGTAGCTGATGTACGGTCATCGCAGAAAGTTTGTGTACCGCTACCTGCCGAAGTAATATCCTGAGTGCCGGCAGCTACTTGTACTTCTACTTCATCATAGCCGTTTACACATGGGCCTGATACCGTCCAACGGAAGCGATAGGTTCCCTCTGTTAATTGATTCACCTGGGTATTCCGAAGATGAGAGTTAGCAATTACCGGAACAGTCGGACCACTGATGAAAGTCCAGGTACCTTGTTGCCCTCCTGTCATATCACCTCCATAGGATCCATTGAGTGTAGCACTTTGATAGACTTCGTAACAATGGTCAAGAGTGATATCTGATCCGGCAGAAACCGGACTCACGCCACCGTAATTTGTAATCGTCATTTCATCGGAAGTACTGCAATAATTATTCGTGATAGTCCATCGTAAGGTTGTAATTCCTGAATTGTTTGCCGGAATATTGACTGTTGTTGTAGGGGACTCGGGATTCACAATAGTAAGCCCATTTCCGGAACCTGCAAAACTCCATAAACCAATTTCTCCGGGAAGAAGAGGTGCGTTTGCCGAAAGATTTACACTGTTTGTTCCGCATGCAAGTACAACATCCGAGCCTGCATCAGCAAAGGTTCCAACCGAGGTATTGAATATTACCTCATCATATACCAAAGAACCATCTAAACAACGTGCTGTAATTCTAAACTTATAAACATTACCTGGGGTATGACCCAGTACTTCTGTTTCCAGAGCATTGGGATTGCTGATAATCACCGCCGGACCCGATATCTGCGACCAAACGGAATTTCGGGTTCCCCCCTGATAAAGCCCGCTCGAAGCCCCTTTCAATAGAATCGGCTCACCCGGACAAATGCTTTCGGGAATGCCGGCATTTACAGTACAATTCTGAGCTTGGGAAGAAAGAGAAAAAAACGCTAATAATACAGAGAAAAATAGCGTTAAACGTAATTGTTTATTCATAACAGGGTAAAAAATGTGAGTTTAGTTCTAGTGAACAGAAATCTTTTCTTTAAGAAAAATGAGTGACAACTATCCGCGCGCGTATTGCATAAAAAGTACCACCCGGAAAAAATTTTGGAATTATTTTATAACTATACTGCTAATCAGCAGATTAAAATATTTTATGATTGAACGAAAACAGGACGTTACTCCCAAAATGGGAATTGCATTCTTTAGAAGGGATACAGAATAATGTACAGACGGGTTATTTATCACCGGTAATGTCGTACAGCACTTATCAGGTAGGTACGCTTGAATATATAAATCAATCCCGATCGTTGTACACCCGGAATCGAGAACGGATAAATGCTCTCTGTTTCTGTGAAATTTTACCCGATTGAACTTCAACACCTAATCACAGTATATCAATTCTCCCCTGTAAAATTGAGCGGATTAAAAATCCCCTGATTTACTTCTTTGCGTTCAGCAGGTGAATCCGTCATGCGGATCATCAGACAGAAGTTTCCCGCATAACTTTCCACCTCGCCCTTACATCCCAAAGACACTTATTACTATACGGATTAATATGCATTTACTTTTCATAACCATATTTCGACAGGAAGAACAAAAACCGTTCTTTGCAATCCTGTATATGCCGGGACGATATGGCCCAAAGTATAAAAGAATGTTCCTGTGAACATGGATATATATATATTTTAACCGCAGCTTGAAAGCTGTTAAGCAGATGATTTACAAATTGTATTTTCGGGCTTTGTTAAAGCTCAAAAATATATAGGAAAAGCTTATCGGTCAGTTATGGAATACGAAAATAATTTTGTGATCATCCGTTATAAACCTTCATATAATACAAAGAAATATTTATCTTTCGTTTATTCATAAACCATCAGGGTCCTTTGATAATATTTTTTTAAAAAGGCCGGCAATATTTTACCGGGTTCGGATCAAACCAAAGGAATATTAATAAGCCTAAAACAACACCGCAAAATGGGACTGCGGATAAACGTTTTTTATTAAGGAATAAGGAGGATATACAAAACCAATTATGATAAGCAAGCTTTCATCCAAAATAAATTCAGGTAATACCAAATTAAAAGTTGCTTTGGGGTATCTAATACTTTTGTTAGTCGTCTTCTCTCTGGTATATATTACCTATAACAGCTTTCATAAGATACTTAATTCACTTGAAACATTAAGCACAAATAAAGATGAATCCGAAATCATACAAAATATAGCTTCGGATCTGAATGAAATGCGTATGTCAGCCAAAATTTATTCTATGTCTTTTAAACCCGCTGATTTACATATTTATTCTGAAAACACCACAAGGATTTCAATGCTGATTGATAGTCTCAAGCATCAGTCAGCATATAAGAACAGGTATGAAAAGGTAGATTCTCTTGAGAACATTTTTAAGGATTATGTTTCTTCGGTTAATACCTGGCTTACATTAAAATCAGTAGTAAAGACGAATGATTTTGAAAAAATAGCGAAGCTTATCAGGGAGGGAGGCGATTCTCTGATTCGAATCCCCGGCAATATTCCTCATTCAAATATTACAACGGTTACAAAGACTATAGAAAAACCTTTACTTAATGCGAGCGGTACAGATTCAGCAAAAACCGGAACTGTAAAAGCGATTTTTCAAAAAGTATTCGGTGGGGGGAAAAAGAAAAACCAAACTCCTTCGAATACTTCGGTTTATGTGAATCAGCAAGTAGTATCAGAGACATCAACATTGATTGATTCGGGATATTATAATAAAGTGGGTATGTTGATTACAAAAACCAGGGAAGCGCTTGCTACTACAGAATATTCGAAAAAGATCAGGAACAGCCAGCTTGAAAAGTTAGAGATGAGGCTGCTGAACTATCAGTCAGAGATGATCTCAAAAATTAATTATTTACTGAAAAGTATTGAGCATGAGGACCAGGTTTTGCTTAACCAAAAGGTTGGATCATCAACGGAAACGATGCAAAATGCTACCCGGAATCTGATGTATGTACAAGTCCTTGCCCTGATTGTAACATTGGTATTCATCTATAATATATTTACCGATCTGACCAGAAATTTTTATTATAAACGTATGCTTGAAAATGCGAAGCTTGAGACGGAAAAGCTTGCAAAAGCTAAGGAAGATTTCCTGGCCAGCATGAGTCACGAAATAAGATCTCCGCTGACCAGCATTATAGGTTTTTCAGAACAGCTCGGCCATACCGACCTACAGGAAGACCAAAGGAGGCAGGTGCAATCCATAGTCAATTCTTCCGAGCATTTACTTGCAGTTGTAAACGATATCCTCGACTATTCGAAAATACAGTCAGGTGCCCTCAAATTCGAAAAATCAGGATTTACCGTCAACGACATTGTGACCGAAGTAATGGATATCCTGCGCCTTGAAACAGACAAAAAAAATTTACAGTTGTTGTATAAGCCTGGCTCCGGATCTGATATAATCCTGTCGGGCGACCCTTTTCGGTTAAAGCAAGTGCTGATCAATCTTGTCAGTAATGGAATAAAATTTACTCCAAAAGGATTTGTAGTCATCGAATCATTAGTCATCGAATCAGCGTATGATTGCCTGTTAAGATGTACGGTAAGGGACACGGGAATAGGAATTGCAAAAGAGAAACTCGAAATAATTTTTGCGGATTTTTCACAGGCCGATAATTCTACTGCAAGAAATTACGGAGGTACCGGACTCGGATTATCCATCAGCAAAAAAATAATAGAACTACAGAATGGAACAATAGGAGTAGAAAGCGAAGAAGGCAAAGGATCTGCTTTTACCTTTGATATTCCTTATACAAAAGCTTTCCGGCGCACATACAAGAGCGGACAGGACACCGCTTACCAGTCCGCGGAAGTGCTTAAAAATAAAAAAATAATACTTATAGATGATGATCCGATGATACCGATGCTGATTGAGCCCGCAATGAAAAAATGGAATATGGATTATACCTTTTGCAACAGCCCGCTTTATGCCTGGGAAATATTACAGAATCAGCGCTTCGATATTATCATGATTGATATGCAGATGCCGGAGATGGACGGGTCTGAATTGATCAGCAAGATTGTTGCCAACGATAAAAGTGTAAATAAAAATACGAAGATTATTGTTTCTACGGCTAATGTGCAAGCAGGGACACATCAGTTAACCACCTCTATGCATAATCAGGTTGTCTTTTTATACAAACCCTATAAAATGTACGGGCTGAAGGATGCACTGCACAGATCTTTGTCGACATTTCCTGCTATACAAATTAATCCTGAACCCGATGATCTCAGAAGCATCCCGGCAAAATATTCTTTAAAAAATTTTATAGCGTTTGCAAATAAAGATATCACGACTCTTGAACTTTTTATCAGAACATACATAGAGCAGACTAAAAATGAGCTCTCTCAGATAAAAACAGCTTTCAGGCAAAAGAATTATACCGAAGTTCAGAAAATTACGCATAAACTTATCAATACCTGCGGACAACTGGAAGCCATAGAAATGTTAAATGCGCTGAAGCATCTGGAGAAGTTAGTACTAAACGAAAATGTAGTACACATAAAAACCAAAAAGCATATAGACTATCTGATCAGTGTATCACAAGAGCTTTTCAAATATCTTGAGATGGAACTAAGCCATATCCGTTCCGATTACAAATCAATATCGTGATCCCTTAATTTATTATATAGGGTTTTACGATCGATGCTCAATAGCCTGGCCGCAGCGCTCTTGTTATACCGGGTCTTTTTTAATGCTCTTAAAATGGTATCTTTTTCAATATTGCTCGTTAATGTTTTAAGATTTGTTTCTTCGGAATTTATAGTTTTTTCAAATACAGCCTTATCGATCAATATTTCCGATGGTAAAGAATGAATCGTTATCTTATCCTCACCGGTAAATAACGCAGCTTTTCTGATAATATTCTTCAGCTCCCTTATATTACCCGGCCATGAATAATTTAACAGGAGATCCATCGTTTCCTTGTCAATATCTTTTACGTTTTTTCCAAGTTCATCGTTTGCTTTCTGCAGAAAAAAGTATGCAAAGACGGGTATATCCTCTTTTCTTTCGCGAAGGGGATCAACTTGTATGGCAAACTCATTCAGACGATGAAAAAGGTCTTCTCTGAATGCACCCGTATGCACTTCATTTTTCAGATCTTCATTAGTAGCAGCAATGATCCGCACATCTATATCAATATCTTTCGTTCCCCCTATCCTTTTTATAACACGTTCTTGCGTAGCACGCAATAACATAATCTGTATATCATAGCTCAGATTTCCGATCTCGTCCAAAAAAATAGTTCCTCCGTTTGCCAATTCAAACTGGCCCGCCTTATCCACTAATGCGCCTGTAAATGATCCTTTCACATGGCCAAAAAGCTCACTTGCTGCTATTTCATTGGATAAAGCCCCGCAATCTACAGCTATGAACGGCTTATCAGAGCGGTAACTCAGATCGTGTATTTTCCTGGCAACAAATTCTTTACCCGTACCGCTTTCACCTTCAATAATAACCGATAGCATTGTAGGCCCTACAAGCGAAATGCTTTTCTGAAGTTTTTCCCATGACTTTCCGGCACCTTCAGCAAACTGAACCCGATCTGCCGTGTTGACAACATCCTTTTTTATAGGACCCTGCTTTAGTGCATTTTTAACCAGCTCAAGCAATATGTCCGGATTCACCGGTTTGGTAATGTAATCAAAGGCGCCCAGCTTAATTGCTCTTACGGCCAAACGGATATCTCCATAACTTGTCATCATTATAACCGGTACTCCTGATTGACTCTTTAATATTTCCTCCAACAGTATCATGCCGTCTTTGTCGGGCAGCATATAATCAGAAAGGATTAAATCGAATGTTTGCAATTCAAGTATTTTCAGTGCTGTGTTTACCTTGCCCGCTACACAAACTTCAAAACCATGCTTCGTAAGAAAACTGCTAAGCATCAGGCAAAATGTGCTATCATCATCAACTACCAGAATTTTTTTATTCATTCCGCAAGTTCGTAAACTTAATTAAAATTAAAAAGCCTCCATTTAGGAGGCTTTTAAGAAAACAGCAGTAATTACTGTTATTTTTCTTCAGGGGCAGGAGTATTTTCAACTTTAACCAAATTCCCTTCTTTATCGAACTTAACCATTTCTTCAACCCCGCTTGTAAGTACCAAAACTTCATACCCAACTACAGCCCCATCTGTATTGTCCAAACGGAAAGCTTTTGTAATTGTACTTTCTTTTTTACTTTCTGCCAAACTTGCCATTACCTTTTCAGGAAGTTGTGCAGCTTCAATCTCGGTTTTTTGTACTGTTTGCGTTTGAGAGGCAGTACTTGATACTTCCTGTGCTAACGCTGTTGAAGAAAATGCATAAGATGCTGCTGATACAGCAAGTACATAAATAAACTTTTTCATAGTTTTTAAGATTTAATTGTTTACATCAAGCTGATGAAAAATGATGCCATAAAAAATAAGCCCGTTTAGGAAGTAAAAATGGCCATTTCAATCATTTTTATTTTATGTTTATGTTGAATATTTCTACAGAATAGGTAAATATTCCTCATTAATTATAATATATCGATCAGCCCGAAACCGGAAAAGAGGGCATCGTCACAGGCTGAACAAAGAAAACTCTCAGCATATAAACAATTCTATATTCTGCCATAAACCTTATCCTGTTGATTTTATCAGGCTTTTAGTACATAGATTTATTAAAATGATAATATCTCAAAAGATCAAAAAGGCATGCTGAAATTACAGGAATGATACGTGGTAATCCAAACGATTGAAACACTTGCAGTTTTGGTATAAAAATGCGTAAATTTGCATTTCAATATTAAATCCACAACAACACACAGGGCTAGCAGAGCAGGAGCGCCCATGAAACATTGGTACATAGATTTGCTTTTATAGCAAGGCCGGCTCCAATATCATCACAAACCGGAAGGTAGCAGTGCTCTTTAATTAACACAACAACAATTAATTTTTTGATTAGCTAAGATTTATATAAATAATTACCATGAAAATAATTATTACATTAGGCTGCAAATCTTCTTTGTTGATATTTGCATTACTTGTGTTAAACGCTCCTCTTTCTTTTGCACAGATTACTATCGTGAACGACCTGTTCGAAGATGGTAACATCACCGCAAACCCGGAATGGTTTGGGAATACTTCAAAATTTACTGTATCCTCTTCATCGCCTCTGGAAGGGAACTATTCTCTTGTCAGTAATACCGGGGATAGTCCTTCGTCCATTTCAGCACAGTTTGGAGTAAACAGTAACCTAAGCGGCAGAAGCTATACCTGGAATTTATTATACAGAAGCCCGGGGACAAACAATCATACACAAGACTGGTGGAATGATAACGGAACCATACCTGCGGGAAAAAATTATTGGCGCTACTGGATTGCAGCCAATCAAACCAATGTAAACACCAATTCGACACAAGGATATTTTTTGGACCATTCGGGCAATCAGCTGAGATTAATTAATATTAAAAATAACAGCCAGTGGACAGCGCTCACTTACACAATTGCTACCAACACTACCTATTCAATTAAAATTACCAGGTATCAGAACGGCACAATAGCACTTTTTATTGATGAAGGAACCGCTGAAGCTACTACTCAAAGGGGTACTTTAGCTTGGTTCGATAATCTCTTTCAATCAGGTAGCAACAATTTATACATGATTATGCATGCCAGCGAAACCTCCCCGGGCAGATTCAAATGGGACAAGCTGGGATTATTCTCGAAAGTATTGACCATAAGCCCTCTGGCCGGTATGCCCAGTCAGGATATTCAACAAGGTAGTACGAATATTCCCATTATAGGATTTAAAGCTTCTGCTACCGGACTAATTACCCTTAAAAAAGTGAGAGTATTTGTGAAGGACAATCAGGGAAATAATGTAAATATGAATCAGGGCTTTTATACTAATTTTAAGCTCATCAAATCGGAAGATGAAGATTTTTATACTACCGATGATAATACTGTTTTGCCCAATGCTACTTTTCAGATGCTTACCGGTCAGGTATATATACGCGACATCGAACGCACATTGAATAACTCGGGTGAAAATTATTTTGTGGTTATGGATTTCGAGTATAAAAACGCGGGAGATCCTCCATCGAGCATGAACTTCTTTATGACTTGTACCGATTGCGGTCCTCTGCACTCCAATGTAGAAACGGAAAATGAGGAAGCTGTAGGTAATTTCACACCTTTTTATGGGCCCTCCATGGGCTTGTTAAGAGTTTTTATATGGAAAAATACAAGCGGCAGCCAAAATTGGACTTCCTCAAACTCCTGGGAACCTAATCGTGGAAGCCCCGCAGATAACGATGTGCTGGAGTTTTCGAAAGGCGGAGCTGTTACACCCACCAGTATCTCATCACTTACCGCAGGAAAAATCGTTATCAAAGGAAATACACAGGTAAGCATTCCGGCTTCGAGCATGAGTGCCAATACAACCTTTATCATTAACGCCAATAGCAATAATTCATTCGAAATTGAAAACGGCTCTTCTTTAAACATCAGCAGTAACGATGCAAATAAAAAGTTTACGATTAATCTCACCGAAGGAGCGGAAGCAAATATCGAAGGGGATCTGCTCCTGTCGGGACAAGCACATGTTATAAAAGCTGCCGAACCTTCAGCGATTAATTTTAAGCCGGGAAGTGTATTTACGGGCGGAAGTGGGTTGAGCGGTAATCCTTTCGGTAATGAAATCACCGGTTCAATCGTTTTTGAAGATGGGGCCTTGTTGGTTGACGAAACCGGCAATGTAGATTATTTTTCTCCCGCAAACGTTATCACAATGTCACCTAACAGTACTTATCGTTTTGCGGTTGATGCAACACCTGATTATAATAATAAAACTTTCGGCAATGTGGAAGTCAGCAGTGGCAAGACTTTAAATATGACTAACAACACTTACCATATTGCAGGCGATTTGCAGGGAGCGGGAAATATCACACTGGGCTCGGGAACCATTAATCTCGATGGTGATTTTTCAAGTTCAGGAAGCTTTACTGCGGGAACCGGAACGATAAACTATAAAGGAGATGGTGACCAAAACGTAAGAGCTGCTAACTATTATAATCTTAAAATTGATGGAAGCGGAGAGAAAAATCTTAACGGGAATATAACTGTCAACGCTAACTTAATGCTCAGTGCGGGATTATTGGATTTAAACAATAATACCCTTAACCTCGCGGGCACAACAAGCAGTACCGGCGGGGCGATTAGAGGCGGAAGCTGCGCAAACCCATCAGGAAATATTAACATCACAGGATCAGGCAGCTTAGGCGAGCTTGCCTTCGACAACACTTCTCACTTTCTGGGCAATGTTTCGATAAACAGAAACGGCAGTTCGACTTTTGATACCAAATTCGGAATCGGCGGAACGCTCAGTCTTGTTCAGGGAGAGCTTATTTGTAATGATATTCTGTATTTCGGTGAAAATAATATCCCTGTCAGCAGAACCAACGGAACCTTAACACTCGGCACAGATGCAGGCTTGTATTTCGGCGCTTGTGGTACCGGAGGAAATGCATTTACACTTCCGAACAATTTATTTACAAGTACAACAAACTTTAAAGACCTTACTTTAAACAGAACCAATGGTATGGCTTTAGGGAATCAAATGCTGAATCTTAACGGAACCCTGAAAATATCATCCGGAACTTTACAAACCAATGCGAATCTTACACTTCTTTCTACTGCCGAAAAAACAGCCCGGGTAGATTCCATTCTTTGTGAAACCTGTGGAGTAAGTGGAAATGTACATATACAACGTTTTATTCCGGGTGGAGCTGCTAAAAGAAAATGGAGAATATTGGCAATGCCTGTAAACCAGGGCGGGTCATTGGCATTAACACAACTTATTGATGATATTCATGTCACCGGTCCCGGAGGTTCTGCCAATGGTTTCGATGATAGCCCTAATAATAGCCATTCCATAAAAACATACGACGAACAGGCATTGGGTCCGATAGACAGCGGATGGGCATTTCCCTCAAACATCAATCATACTTATCCAACCGGTAAAGGATTTTTTGCCTTTATCAGAGGTAACCGCGAAACACCTGATCCTTTCGATCAGTTTTCAATTGCCAACGATGCAACCATTACTTATACCGGCGCATTGAATATGGGCTTCTATTCGCTTCCTGTAAGCTATAACAGCACGCCGAATGTAGCCGATGGAATGAGTCTGGTTGCGAATCCCTATGCTTCTGCTATCGATTGGGCAGCAACAAACGGTTGGATAAAAACCAATGTTCAGAATAAGGTCTGGCTCTATAATCCGCTTTCGGCATCCTACGGAATTTATGATGCCAATTTAGGAGTTGGTACGAATGGCGCTACGCGATACATCGCTTCGGGGCAAGGCTTTCTTGTAAAAGCAATTAATAATTCGGTTATGCTTTCCATTACTGAAAGAGCCAAAGTTGATGCGGCAGCCTCCGACTTCTTCCGTCCGGATAACAGCACTTACAGCAATATCTTAAAGTTGAAAGTTGAAAAAGATTCTATCACGAGCGATGAAGCCATTCTGGTATTAGGCGAAAATTATTCGGGTAATTTCGATGAAAGCGATGCACAGAAATTATTCAGTGATAATTTGAATTTTTATTTTAAATCGAAAGATAATATTAATCTTGCTATCAACACATATCCTATTCCCGCCGGTCCCGACACTATTAAGATGTCTATCTTCAGTTATTTGGGATCAGCTGTTTGGGAAGGAGATTATACACTTCGTTTTGATGGTTCAGAAAATGTATTACCCAATGTGGAAATCTATTTTGAAGATCTTTATGCCGGTCAGTTATTCAACATCAGAGATGTCAGCGAATATACTTTCAGTATTGTAAATGCAGCGGGAAGTACCGGTAACGACCGTTTCCGTTTATTATTAAACTACAAGCCAACGGGAGTTTCCAAAGATGTCAAAGCATCCATGCTCAGCGTATTCCCGAATCCATTCGATCATAAACTCGAAGTGCATTTTAATGAATCCATTATTTCGGGCAAAGCTTCCATAGAAATCTATAACACCTTCGGCCAGTTTGTAAAAAGTATACCTGTGAAAACACAAAGGGAAATTTTGGATTTACAAGAATTGCCAATGGGTATTTATTTATTGAAATGTACGTATAACGGTAAAATGGAAACGCATAGGGTGCTGAAACAATAAGCGACCGCATTGATTACAAAATAAAAAGCCCGGTCAGTTTTGACCGGGCTTTTTTTAGTAAGGATAATTTATTACAAATGGCTGAGTTTTTATTATGCTCTTCCACCGAAAATAAAACCGCACCCCGACTATCTTAAAGTGGAATATCGCCGGGAATATTACTCCGGTACTTTTATCACTTTTTGTTTAAATAAAATTTTATTGTCGTTGTTAACATAAACAAAGTAAACCCCCGCAGCCTCAGAAAGGTGGAGCGTTGTGACACTTTCTGAAACCCTGCTGCTGGTCACAAGTTGTCCATACATATTGTAAACATTGACGATGCTTGTCGGCGGTGCATTGATAAGGTTCAGTTCATTTTTGAAGGGATTAGGATAAGTCAGTATCATATTATTGAATCCGGAGCTTACCGACTGTATAAGGGGGGGCTTCATACTGGTATCATAGATAGCAGCACCGACTATGAATTCCTTTAAAGAAAAGCCCGAGATATCTACATAGCTGAAAGCAGAGTCGATAGTGTAGTTTATAGAACCTGCTTCGATCCATGATAACGGTTCTGCTCTGCTCACCTTACTTCTCAAACTATCAATACTTTCTTCGATAAACCATCGCACAGGTGTACGGAAAATATCGCAGGAGTTTCCCGAAGGGTTAAGCACTGCATTAACGGAATCATTGCCATCAATAAATAAACGTAACTGTAAGCCGGCAAGATCAGAAGCAGTACTTACATATAGCAGGCGATTGATCATTGCAATCCGAGTTGAATCGTTACAGGATATCAGTACGTCCGGGCTATTATCCGTATGCAGGCTGAATTTCAGTATTGAATCCGTTTGCGAAGGCAGCGTAGTGGTCAAGTGCGCCACGGCATACCTTTGTGTACTATCTGTAAGTGTCAGCGTATTCTGTTCCACACAAAACCTTGCAGCTTTGGAGTTTTCAGGAAGCGCCATCATCACGAAATCTTTGCGCTTCCTTATAAGCGAAAAATAAAAAGTCACATTCTCCTGAAGGTTGATCTCAGCGAATACATATTGTTTACCATCTCCCGCGCGGTACGGCATAATATCCAGAAAGCGATAAGAAGATATATCTGCCAGATCTTTTGTGATTAATAATTTATATTCTTCACATTCCGAATTCAGTTCAACCATGGTATCGTTAAAGTTCAGTCTGAATATACCGGCATTGCCCGTATGCTGAAGCTTCCATGTTCTCTGTAATCTCAGCGAGGAATCCGTCATCTGTATATTGTAAACGGGAAGTGCTCCATTGTGACCCCATATCACAAAACTTGAATCCTGTCCGAATACTGCATTGTTAAGCTTATTAGAAGCCGCAACCGGCCCCAGGCTGCCCGTCACAACATCTCCGGGGTCTTCGGTGCTGAAAGATTGCTTTTGCATCAGGCCCTGACGATCATCACGCGCAATACCTGCTATGTTAAATGAATAGCCGCCCGCTCTATATACTTCTCTTCCGGATGCATTCAGATACGGTTGATTAAAGTTAAATCCATACTTAAGCGCGAGGTACGAATATACCTTCTGTGCTTCACTCGCAGACAATGACCTGGTAAATTGAATGATTTCGGCGATCTCTCCTTTAAGCCTTCCTTCACCATTAAGCGAATCATACCGCGAACCTATATTATACGCTGTGTAATATAATGTGGAATTGACCGGTATCCCCTGAGTGTGTAATCCGTCCGCAGAAGAAAGAAATATATTGCCCGGTGTAAAACCAGCCAGCATGCAATTCCATTTGCCGGTTAATTTGGCGGAGGAAGCAAATTTGGTATTATATTTATATATACCGATTTGCCCGCTGCTATCTATTCTGCAGAATGGAGTATATGTTAAAGGATAAGCATCATCACCTCCCGGCGGAAATGAAAATCCGATTATCCTTGCTTTATTGCCTGAATTGTCGTGCATATTAAATACTGCATAAGTATACCCCTGATTCGCTGAGCCCGAGGTGATCTTTCCATGAACTCCCCCATCGTTGTTAAATACCAGTACCGGATTATAGTTTATTCCTGTAGCTTTAACATGGATACCAGCTCCCGACTCCGTTCTGTTCTTTATTGCATAAGGGAAAGAATCTCTCCAGGCATTTATCGGACCTGTAGTATCTGAAGCCATGTTATTTCCATCCAGCCAAAGGGCCAGGCCGCCGGATATCCCTCCGGGTACCGCATAATCCGATGCTTCTATGTTAAGTCCAAGATGTGTCCGATTATTTCCTTTATGTACAATACGTATTATTGATTCTTCATCAAGGTGCCCCTGCCATACAATGCCCAGGTTAACACCATTTTGAGGGGAGGTATAAACCGGTTGTCCATTAATGAAAAGCTGTATTCCCGACATATTATAATCAAGCCTCATTGTGTAATACCCCTTTGCAAAACCTTTACGCTTGTAGATCAGTGTGTATATCTTTCC
The DNA here is from genome assembly GCA_964454645.1 of uncultured Sphingobacteriaceae bacterium. Lineage (GTDB taxonomy): Bacteria > Bacteroidota > Bacteroidia > Sphingobacteriales > Sphingobacteriaceae > CAYVTM01. Next base: position 25,696 of record CAYVTM010000015.1, read on the forward strand.
GATTTCACAGCCTTCGTATCCTGCCATATTATCAATTTGCCCGGCTATATCGTCGTAGTAAAGCTTCGTATTAATGGAAAGCGGATACATTACCACCCTGCCATAAAATTTTTGGTAGTCATTATCCTTAAAAGCATAAATATTCCATGCGCGGTCACCATATTTTAATGTATCACTGATTGCCAAGTGTGTACTTATTTTGATTGTATCACCAATATAAACACATCCTCCCTGCTGGAATACTTTGTAATAATAGTCGCCGGGAGTACTTGCTTTCAATGCGATCGTTCTCACAGTAATTCCCGGTAAAACCATACCATTCCGGTACCAGCGAATACTATCCCTGTCGAGGTTATGCGCACTGACAATCAATGAATCACCCAAGCATAAATTGTATTCCTTGCTGTATGAAAGCGGAAGGCTGAGTACGGTTGTCTGCTTGTCAGATATCGGAGACGAACGCAGGCTTACCGCACCATTAGAATGAAGAGCGGCAATGGCAAACCACTCTTCCCGGTTAAAAGTCTGGCCGGGTCCTAATAATGATGATGCATCCAGCTGTACTGAGGTAGCCGGATGATCAACGCGGGCTACTTCGTCCATATATTTTTCACCCAGCCGGTAAATAATGTATTTTACACCGGGTGCAGGAAGAGCATTCCAACGTAATGCGATGCGCTCCGGGCAAATTGACCTGAAGGATAAGCCCGTAGGAGTTTCCATCAATTGAAAATAATCGCTGGTATCTGAATAAAGCGTGTTTTTCTGTCTGATGATCAGGCGGGCGGTAGAAGTATTCGGAAAATTAGAAGGAATGATATAAGAATAATATAAGCGCGTTGGAGGCAAGGTAGCAATCAGAGAGGACTGCCCGGTTTCTTTCTGAAGAATCAACTCCAGTTGATTTGCTGCATTATCAGTATCAAGCGCTGCATTCCATACAAATAGCATTCTTTTGGCAAAGCCTGTTTTAAAGCCCGGAGCAGGAGATGTAATGTTGATGTGATAGGGAAGAAGATCATAAGTCAGCACAAATTCCTGCGGGCCAAAAGGAACGGCAGTTCCGGTTACCGTAATCGTATAGACTCCGGCTTCAGGATGATCCAGCGTAACCTGTTCAATATTATTTAGTGTATCAACTTTCCGAAGAGGAAGATTATATTGATTGCCCGGTGTGGGGTCAAGAACCCAGGGCATCAGGGTTTGTCCTGAAGGTGTGGTAATTTTCAGGTCCAAATTATTGACAAGCGCTTTTCCCGCGCCTACTGTTCCGGGATAGTCATGCCAGTAAAGCAGAAATTTTGCTTCCCGCAGGCCTGCCGGAACAGTGATCTGGAATTGTGAGGTTCCCGCGGAACCCTGAGGCATACTGCCCGTAATAATGTGCTTTTCCTGGATCGTCTTGTGTGCCCGTAGCGGATTAATCAAGCCGAAACCTGTTTTGAAATCGATCCCCTTTTTATCTAAATCGATCGCGGTGTTTAGCGCTACTGCTTTGATTACATCACTACGGACATCGGTATTATACGAATCTTTGTAAGATTCAAACAGCACATTCATATATCCTGCCATGTTAGGTGATGCGCTTGAAGTTCCATCTCTTCCTTCCGTACATATATCGGGCTTTAATCTTCCATCTTTTGCAGGGCCATTGCTGGCCCATTCGTAATGTTCGCCCGGATTCGATGCGGCATGTACCGCTAAATTATTTTTATTTGTTGCTCCTTCTAACGTTATGTTTGCCCAACCGGGTCCGTAGTTCAATGTCGGGTTATTACCGTTCCCATTATTTCCGGCAGCCATACAAAGTATATAGCTTTTCAGTGAGCGGCTGAGCCGGTCGAATTCTTTTGCCTGAGTGTTATAGGTCATTGTCGGGTCTGCCGGGCCTGCAGAAACATTAAGCACCAGCGGCTTTAAATTATAGTTAGTATAATAAGTTTCGATAGATGAATAAGAAGGCATGTGAATTAAAGTAGCCCCTTCTGCCATACCCCTGCTTTCATATTCGTCCACATTACCGGTTGCAGCAGCATACAAGCCCACCATATTGCCATGTGTTACAGCACTCGAATAGATATCCGGACGATGCATTCCATAGACCGGATGATTCCTTCCCTTCGTATCAAGCCTGAATTTTGTATAGGACCCAAATCCTTCAATGCTTGCGAAATAGGTATTTCTCCCGATCGGCCCGTTGCGGTTATAATTCACAATATGAATCTGGTTTGATTGCATGCTGGTATTGGAATAGTTTTCAACAACATCCTGATGATGGGTCTGTACAGATGCTACCATGTCAAGCTCAAGTATCGAGTGCAGCTCATCAAAACCGGATATGCGGACAATGAGCGATGAATTACCAATGTATCTGTCCTGTCCTGCATTTATATTCGTTTGCAACAATGCAGATCGAAGCTTTTCAATTTCTGTTGAATCATATACCGATACAACGACCGAATTCGGAAATACTGCGCTCTTGTTCACGTAAAGGCCGAAAAGTTCAGGCGCAAGCTTAAGGCTTACAGGCACTTCTCCGTAAGCATTGAAGATTGTTTTTATGTCAGAGAACAAACTTTCATTCCAGTTTTTAATTCGTACAATGTATGCGGAAGGCGGAGCAAAGCCGACAAGTTCCAGTCCCTTTGTACGAAGGTCCATCGTTTCCTTTTCAGATGGAATACGGTAGTATGAAAAGACAAGATAGCGGCAGGCATTTTCGGGAACCGAGAAGTTTTTAAGCGGCGACAGATCGTTAAGCCGCTGATTTCCGTTAATGGTTTGTAGGTGTTGCGCGAATACATTGAATGGAAACAGTATTGCCAATAGCAGAGCAGCTATATAATTATTCATAAACCGGCAAGATTGATTAGTAACACAATATCAATCAATTATATGAAAAAAACAAAAATGCCCTTCCGATATATCGGAAGGGCATTTT
>CAYVTM010000016.1:0-18698 GCA_964454645.1 uncultured Sphingobacteriaceae bacterium
CACCGTTCGGTTTAGAACTTGTAATGGATTTTCCATCAAAACGAATAACTCCTTCATCAGCGATAGGTCCGGAACCTATCCAAATTGTTCCGTCACTATCTTCTAAAAAGCATTGTATCCATTTAAGTTGAAGGTTTTGATTGTTTGAAATATTCTTCTTATCTAAGAAACGACTAAACAATTTTCCGTCATAACAATACAAATCTTGTGAAGTGCCGAACCAGATTGTTTCATTTTTGTCCTGCATCATACTCCATACTGAATTTATGCCAGATTGGGGTGTTCCAAAACCAATGGGATTGTTTAATACAATAGGAATTTTTGAAATAGTTTTTCCATCATACCGACTAATGCCATCGTCCGTGCCAAACCAAATATTCCCCGACTTATCTTCCAAAATTGACCAAATTTTATTATTACTTAAACCATCTTGTACTGTAAATTGGGTAAATTCTTTTCCGTCATATCTGTAAACACCTTCGCCTGTTGTCCCAAACCAAAGGTTTCCGTCTTTGTCTTGCAGACTACAATGTACATTTTGATGTTCGGTTGTGCCTTGTGTTTTTGTCAGTTTTGTGTTTTTGCTTGTAAAAGATAGTTGTTCGACAACCGTTTTATTCGGTTGTTCTGTTTTTGTCTGTCCGTTACAAGAGGTGAAAAATATTGACACCAACAGTAAGGAGAATATTTTGCTTTTGAATTTTATCATTTGTTGCTTTTGTCTGTTAGTATTTTTAATTCGTTCTATGTTTGCACGCTGTCGCCAATGGTTGCAGCTAACAGTTCGGGTATTGCCGCAGTGGGGGAATTTGGAAATCGTCAGCCGAATTTAGCACTAAAGTTTCATAGTAGCACAGCTGTTGAATTATGTTCGTCAGCCCGCATTGCGGCAATACCTTGTTAGCGGTAGTTCTTCTGTCATTCCGTTGTAAGGTCATCATCAATTTTCAGGAGGGTTAAGATTATTAGTTTTAGAAGTCTGTGATAGTCAAATTCGTGTTCCTTTTCGGAAAACGTATTTGTGCCGTGTAAATATTTATTCCTTAGGTCGTAGCCGTTGGTAAATTCCTTTTTGTTGAGATAAAAATTAAAGTAGTTCCTTTCTTGTCGTGAGAACAATGTGTTTTCAGCAATTACCAGTTTCTTGTCAATTAATTCGTCCATCACTGTCCTACACTGTAAAGGATAATTCCAATAACTAAGAACTTCTTTATAGTGCAATTCCCCAATTAAGTAAATCATAATATCCTTGTTCAAAGTCACATACTCGTCATTGCTTAGTTTTAGATAACCGTCATTCATTAAACTTTGAATAGTATCGCGTTGGTAGTTTTCAAAGTATTCAAATTTCACATTCTCATTTGTTATCAGGTCAAACAAACAATGATATTTATTCTCGAAGTGTTTAACATAGAACAAATGACTTTGGTCCGAAAAGAATAAATGTTTTAGTTGGAGAATTAAGTTGTCGTCCGAGTAAAGATATTTTTTCGGTCTGTTACTATATATTTCACTAATTCTAATTGGAGTAGAACTGATTTGAATAAGTTCAAGGTCAATGCTCTTTTCGTCAACAAGCAATTTGTATTGCTTTAACAAAAATTCAAATTCGGGTGTCAGAGTTCGGATCTTTTCCAAATAACTTGATTCACTTAATGGTAGTTGAAAAGCAATTTTGTTTGGTGAAATTCTCTCGTTTAAAAATCCGATGTAAGAATTAATTACTGATTCTAAACTTTTATTCTTTCGTTTCAAGTAATGCTCATAGATATACAACTGAAGGTTGGATAAATTTTCTTTTCTAAAAAATGAGAAACCAATTTCATATTCGTTTTTTGATTTCATAAATGTCCGCTCAAGAACATCTAATTCACTTTGCTTACTAACTAATGCGATTAGGTTCTTTTCGTCTGTGTAGAAAAAGAGATATTTGAAAACCAAAAAGAGGTCTATGTCGGTAGGTAATAAATCAAGAAAACTTTCGCTGTAAGATGTTTCAAATGTTGTTCCTTCGATTTCAAATTTGAATGGCTCTTTTTGGTCTTTATTGAATGATACACCAACATTCCAAGTATGTCCGTTTTGAAGAACTTTTTCATTTAACTCTTGCGATTTCTTTTTGCCTTTAGCCGTGTTTTTGGGCTTAGTTTAAACTCGTTTGTATCTCTTGAGTTTTCAATTAGCCTTACATAATTGAGATTCGGGTCTGCACTATCCAAATAGGAATTAATGATTGTTTCCTTGTCGGTAAGGCTTAAACTTTTTGGGAAATGATTTTTTTCTTTTCTGCCAAAGTTGTCTTTTTCTTCTATGCTTGATAAAATAATTTCCGCACTGTCTGAATATGTAATCAGGAAACTTTTAATGGTCTTATCGTATTTATCTACAACCTTTTTTTCTTTTAGTATGTAGCGTATTTGTGTCGGCTGCTTTGCCAAAATCTCTAACAAAGTTGAGTCAGATATTTTCTTTAAACTGTTTAGATTATTCAACAAATTCCAGTAGTCCCCATAGTAGTTGTAGTCAAGTGTTGTTAACTCTTGTTCCAGGATTTCATCGGAAATTTTGAGGATTCTATCTTTCAGTTGATTATAAGCAGCTTCAACATTCTCCTTGTATGATGCCTTTTGGTTTTCGTCCCAAGTTGTCAGAAACAGATTGTTGTCAAAATATAATTTGATGTTGTAGAACTCTAATAAGTCAATCAAACCAAAGTCAGAGCCAGCTTTGAAATTATTAAGTAAGCTTTCCGCTTTACTTAATTGGTGTCCGCCAGCCATATCCTCTCGTGAGTAGAATTTAATTCTATGTCGTTTGTTTTCACTCATTTCTTAAATAGTAGAACTGTCCCCTAAAATTACCGCTAACGGGTCGGGGCTTTGCGTTCGGGCGGGTTTCGGAGCACAAAACTTTCAATAAGCACTGAACTTGAATAGAAGCACAAAGCTCCAAGTTTGCACGTCAGCCCGCCTGACGCAAAACCCGTGTTAGCACTCGTTTTTCTTCTATCAATGAACATCAATTCCGTCAAAATATATTTCAGAAATTGCTGTGTCGTCATACTTGTCACCTTTATAAACTTCCAAAATCTCAAACTTAATTGTCCACCAAGGCTTTGCTTGTAATTGCTCCCAATTTTCTCTGTTAGCATAGCCTAATGGCTCAAATTTAAAATGTTGTTCTTGTCTGCTGTCAGCCAAGTTAAGTATAGCAAACGGTTTGTTGTCAACATACATTTTAAGTTTTTCTACTCTTGAATTGTCTTTCCAAGCTGTTGGCGATTTTACATAACCATTAACGATAATGATTTCAGTTATACGAGGATTTTGTGGCGGAAAATGATAAATTACATATTCGCCAATTCCATATCCAGGAACTCCTTCAATCCAAGCTGTCTTGTAGTTAAGGTCGTGAATATTTTTTGCGGAATAATTTATTCCTTTATAAGTTTTTAATGTCGAAGATGCGGAAATAGTGTCTTGTCCGCCACCACAATACCAACTACAACCTACACCTAAAATGTCCCAATAACTTTCATTGGTTTCATCACAATTGTCGTAGATTTTTTTGTCAGTTGCACTTAGTTTTTCATAGTCAGCCTGATTACTCACCTTGTTCCAAACTTTCTCGCAAAGTTCTCGTTGTCGAATAAATTCAATTTCTCCTTCTACACTTTTGTCAACAAGAAAACCCAAAGTCGGTTGCATTTCCTTAACTGTCTGGGCAAAAGTTGTCAGTGTGAAAATTGTCAAAATATATGTCAGAATTTGTCGCATAGTCTGTCTTTTAAAATGAGTGCTAACGGTTAGCGGCTGTTATTTTTTGTTGTGTCAATAATTGTTGCTTCTGTTTGTCCTACGATTGTATGTTCGTCTAATTCAGTAAAAATGGTTTTGTCCTTATCAACAAGTTCAGTTAAACTTTTACTTTCAAAATACTCGTCTTCCAAATGTGGTTTCGTCCCAATTTTAAATGACAAACTTTGAATTTCACGTTTTTCTACGCAACAAGTTTTTCCTTTTCCGAAAAATGTTGATGGGTTAAATCCAATCAAATACTCGTCTAAATTTGTTCCGTCAATTTGTTTAACTATTAGTCTTGAATAAGTCTTGTCAAAAGTCCATTCAGTTAAATATCCTATTCCGTTGCTGTCAACTGTCAAAATATTGTCGTCCACGTTTGATAAAACTAAATTGATTTCGCCTTTATATCCGTTGGGAACTATAATTGTCAATGTTGGTGAGTAAAGTTGGTAGTGAAATGCTAAGAAAGAAATACTTGTTGTGATAAACATTAGCGTCAAGTATGAAGTTTTCTTAAAGATAAGTTTTAGTAGTCCTGACAAAATAAGGCAGACAATAATAATTCCGACAATACACATTCCACCTAAAAAAAGTCCCGACAAAATCATTCCGCCAGGAACAGTTGTCAACTTGAAAAGTAAAGTCGTCAAAAGTCCAACCGATAAAAGTCCGAATATGATTTTTAGTTTACGCTCTGTCATAACTTCATTCTGTTGTCTGTCGTGTCTGTTTATACGGTCGTTCTATAATAGCCGCTAACGGTTCGCGGCTTGGCGAAGTGCGGGACTTTTAGCACTACACTTCAATTGAAGCACCAAAACTCAAAATTAGCAATTACTTTCATACGAAGCACTTCACCCCGCATTTCGCCAAGCCCGTGTTATCAGCAGCCCTTCTTTCGTCCGTTCGTTGGGTCGTCCGGGTTGTTGTGGTGCGTTGGCTTGATAGCTCTTTTGCATTTTTCTTTGGCTTTGTGTGGTCGGCAAAAATGCAAATGTGCTACCAAAAGCGTAGGCTGTCTTGTTTCTGTCTGCACAATACGAACAATTACTGAACGATTAGTGAACAATACGAACAATTAGCGAACAATTATTTACAGTACATATTTTGCCCCTCTACCTTTTGTCCCTGATGATTTCAAAATTTCTTTTTCGACTAATTCGCTAAGTTCTTTTGATGAAAGTGTTTGCTTAGTGTCGTTGATTTTTTGGTAAATAGAGTTTGTTATAGAGCCGTTTTCTTTTGTGTAAAGCACCGCTTTTATTTGTCTGTCGTTTAATCCAAGTTTTTGCAAGTGTTCAGTGTTGTAAATGTCTTTTTGAAAAACAGCCCACATACCTGAACCTTGATAATCAAATTCGGGTTTTGGAAGTCCTGCTTCTATACACAACGTTGTCATTTTTGAAATTCCACGCCCCCACGATTCAATGTAACCGCTTCTGAAAAAAGCGTTAGCAATGTCGGGGTTGAATGGATTTGAAGAATGATTTCCTAACAAAGTTTCAATTGTCCAATTTTCGGGTAAATGTCCTGCGTTCCAAATCATAATCTTGTCTTTGTAAACTCTGATTTGAATTGTCGCACCACTTGAATAATCTTTGTGAGCAATAGCATTTAGCAATGCTTCCCGAATTGCATCTTTCGGATATTCATAAGTTTCTATGCGATGTATTTTGTTTTCGTAACTGATAATTGCTTTGATGTATTTCGTAAAAAGTATGTCAAGCGTTTTTTCAATTTGCTCAAACAAATTACCGTGAATTTCATCTTGAAAAATCAAATCGGCATCATTTTCAAAATAGCCGATTTTAACGTAAGTACCAGTTACAAATTTTTCGGGGTCGGGGTGAAACAACAATAAAGCCGCTCTTTTCAAATATTTCCCCTCTTTCAACTTTAAATTTTCAAGAAGTTGTTCAGGTGTATCATTCAAACTTTCTTCATCAAGGCGTTTACTCCTTATTCCACGTTTTTTGAAAAAGTCAAAAGTCTCTTGTTTTAAGTCATTTACCGAAACGTTTGGAATTGGTGCACCGTCCCATTGTTTCCCTTTTTTCTGCAATAAAAATTTGTCCAATGCAGCACCTTTCAATTCCTGTTTGGGGCTTCCGCTTCGGTAGTGATATTGTCCTTTGTAACTTACTCCATTAGGATAAGGGTCAACAACAATTTCCAAATAATCGCCTTGCTTTGTTTCTTTCAAATTCACATCAACCAAAATCCCCAAAATATCACGCACTTTGTTCGGAATTTCTTCTAACAATTTTTGAGCGTCAGACACACCAACGATTTTTCCGTTATCATCTTTCCCAATGAAAATAGTGCCGCCATTGGCATTTGCAAAACCGCAAATCCATTTCAGGTATTCATCACGCCAAGTGCTTTTGTATTCTATGTTTTGGGTTTCTGACATTCTTATTTTCTTGTTAGAATTATATCTACTTCACCAGGTTTCATTGACATATCACCGTAAAGCTTAGTTTGCGTTTTTGTATCTTCTTTCAAAGGTTTTGCAACTATTTTAACCTGATGCTTTGGGAAATGTTTTTTCAAAATTTCAAGCGTTGAATTAAATGTAAATTCTCTTTTGTCCGTGCGAACATAAACGATACTTTTTCGCTTCATCATTTTTGCACAAAGTCCAAAAACATTATCAAGTAAATCATAATACTCTTGTTTGTTTACAAAACGTCCTTTGTGTTTGTCTTTTAGTGATTGAGGATTTTCTGTACCGCCCAAAAGCCACAATCTAAGCCATTGGTCAGCGTGATAGTCGGTAATTGAACAATAAGGCGGTGATGTAAACAGCAATGAAAATTTGATGCCATTATTTACTACTCTTTCCGCAATGTTTACTAATTGATTTGAACTATCACCAAACACAACTGCACTTTCGGTTACTTTCGGTTTCCCTTTTTCATATCGCCATTCAATTTTTTTGAGAATAAATTCGCAAGGATTTATTTCAGGCGGTTTTGCCATTTTGTTTTTCTTCCACCATTGAACGGAATAATTCATTCCCATTGATTTTGTCATTCTCATTTGATTTGATAAACCTTCGCCCAACTTTGCGTGTAGGTAAATCAAGAGAATTGACATCAATGTAGCATCAACGTTGTTGTTTTTCCAATCTAAATGAGTTCGTGCTGCCAATAAAAATTTCAAAACTTCATCGCAATAGCAAATACGATAAAATTCAGGCATTCTTTCAATTGCTCTATTGTAATAATTTCGTTTACCATAAATTTCAAGTAAACGGTCAATTACTTCTTCTTTGTCCGCAGGATATAATTTTACTGTGCCGTAAAGCCAACCAACAGGATTGATTTCAATACCTAAACTATTGCGACCTAAAACGCCACCTGCATAAATACTGCTGCATCTTCCCGCAAAAGGGTCAATAATGTAGTCGCCTTTTTTTGAGTATTTTTCTACCACATCAAAAGCAAATTCCAAAGGAAACATTGCATAGTAAGGTCCAAACCTTGCCCAACGTGCTTCGGCTGTATCAAAACCTTTTAATATTTTTTCCTTTGCTATCATTCGCTTGATTTTTCTCTGATTTCTCTTGCAATGTCTTCAAATATCCGTTTGCCCAAATTCAATGGTATAGCTGCTTCTGCGTGGGCTGAAACAAGTGGTGATACTGAATTTGGATACCTGCTTGAAACTAATTGGTCAAGTAAATTCATTACATCCGCAAGTCTTGGAAATTGATTGGGATTTGCTGTATCTAAATTTTTTTGTTGGTCATTGTAGCAAGCTACAACAGGAACTATTTTTTGTCCTGATGCTGCTTTGTAAAAAAGTTTTCTTCCGAAGTAGGTATCTTGTCCGTAAGGTTTTGTGCTTTCTGAAAAAATGATATTTCGTTTTATGTAAGCATCATTCAAGAGCAAAGCAGACTGTTTCGGAAATTTATCCGTGATGCCGTCTTTGGTTGTGTCAATTTCAAGAAAGTGATTAAAGAACGTTCCTGACTTTTCAATTCCAATGATTAAAAGGTCTTCTCCGTTTATTTTTTTCTGCAATTCATTTATACGGGCTAATTCGTGGCTGATAACTTTTGTGAGCCAAGACGATGTGCTAAAAACCGCTAACGCTCCGTCCATAATGAAAGCTACTCTGCGTAAAGTTGCTAACCAACCTTTTTTCTCAAACGCTCTTAAAATATGAATAAGCCAAAGTTTTTCAAGCGTGGACATTATTTGACCAAACATTTCTCCATTGCTTCCGCCTGGGTTCATTAGTTCGTGTAAACGTAAAGCATCTGTTGAAAAAAGAGGTTCGCCTGAATGTGGGCAAGTGTATTCACCCATTCCATAAGTCATTTCTTTATCTTCAAAACCTTCTATTGGGCTTTTAGGAAGATTTCTATCGCCAAGAGACTGTTTTATTGAGAAAAGATGTTCGTATGTTTCAAGTAAAGTTTCACCGTCAGAAAAAATGACGTTGTTTTTTAATTCTTCAAACAATGCTCTACGCAAAGATGCTTTTGCATTTTTTTCTGTATCAAGAATTACATTACAGCCTGGGAAAACACTTTCAATAGTTGATGCTTTTTCTGTTTCACGAAATTTTTTCGGTTCAATAAATTCTTTCTTTTCAAGTTCGCTGATTAGTTTCAAGTCAATCAAAACCGAAGCAACTGTAATGTAACCGAACTCTGCGCCCGGAAAACCGTTTTCGGCTTTCGCAGTTAAATTGCTTCCGTCAATAGCTAAAACTAAATCGGGTTGCAAAGAACTTTCAGTCAGGTCAGATTTTTTAGTAATTGAACCTTCAAAATTTTCTGTTTCTTCTATTTGTTGCCTTATTCTAAGTCGGTTTTGAAGTGCTTTTACTTTTTCACTATCAAGTAACCGTCTTAAAGGCTCATAGCTTGCAAATTCTCCTTCAAAGCCCATAGTGTTTCTTTCTTATACTTCAAACTTGTCCGCTTGAACAGGAATGACGAATAGGTTACTTAATGTTTTAACTCTTAAAAACCCTTTGTCTTGTGCTCGTCTGATTGACGGTTCAAAATCTATAAAGTCGTAATACTTGCATAGTTCTTTGGTTTCGTCTGTGTTGTTCAAATGACTGATAAACCAATTTGCAGTATTTTTCAAAATGTTCTTTTGAATGCTACTTACTTCTTGCGTAGCGTAAACCATTCCGATACGATATTTAGAACCTTCTTTTGCAGTTCTAACCCAAATATCAGTTAAATCTAAATCGTTGCCCGCTGGTAAAATGTTGTGTGCTTCCTCTACATAAACTAAAATTTCAGGAATGTCGGTAACGCCTTGAACAAACTTGCGTTGATTTTCTCTGAAAATTTTAGTCATAATTCTTGTGGCTGATGACTTGTTAAGTTCAGGTTCGCCACTTGATTGGTCAATGATGACTAATTTACCTTGTACTAAATGATTGTAAATATCTTCTGCGTAATCGCTTGTTGTGTCTGCGCTGTGTTGTTCTGCTGCTTTTCCAATTTTTCTTGTTCCGTTTGGATATTGAAAAATGCCGATAATCTTTTTCAAATCTTCATCAGCCCACCTATCGCCTGAACCATTTGGACGACTTACATAAGCGTTTTCAAACGCGGTATAATTACTATTGCTATCTCTGATAAATTTGTCTAATGCTTCAAAAGCGTTTGCAAGCTGTCCCCAAGTTGGATTTTGATTTGAAAACACTTGTGCAGCACTTACATATTCAGGATTTGCTGGACTGTTATTTCTTCCTGTTTGCAAAGCGGTAATCAAATCTTGATTAAACAAACCTCTCGTACTGGCACTTAAATTTTGCGGAACTTGAAATCCCGCTCTTGCTAATACAGAACGATAAGCTAACAACCTTCTGTTGTATCGTGTTGTTGCGCTTCTATCATTTGGGTCTGGTTCATCAAAACTTACTTGACAAAACTGTTTAATGTAGTTTGTACTATCTTCTGACAAAAGACTATCAATGATGCTTTTCCCAATTTGTGTATTGCTTGGTTCAAAGAAATTCAAAAGCATTAAAACTCTTTCAGGGTCGTTTGGGTGTTTCGTTATACCATAAGTAATAACTTCATCTGCTTTGTTTGTTCCTTTAGGAAGAATTTTCCAGATATTTTTTATTGCTGAATTGTTATCCTGCACATTTTCGTTGGCGTATTCACCGTTAGGGTCAAAAATGATTTGTCCAATACGCAAAGGTGTGTCCTTTTTATTTTCCGCAGTTCTTAATTCAAAAACAGATTTCGCAATAATTTTTGTCGTGTTTGATTTACCTGTTCTTGTCATACCAAACAACGCAGATTTTTGAGAAAGCAAATCCGCAGGATAAATGTAAACAGGCACATCATCAATTTGCTGATACTTGCGATTTGTGGAAGCATAGCGAACAAAGCCAAGTTTTACTTTTTCTGTATTTCCGTAACGCTCAATATGTGATTGAATATTGGAAGGGTCGGCATAATTTACGATGTGTTCAAGTGCTTTGCCGTTTGGTTTGTAAACTTTCAAGCCTCTGTTAGGGTAATAGTTTGAAATATCGCTACCAAATTTCAAGTTCAACGGTGCTTCTCCATTGTGTCCGTTTTCTTCAAGGAAAAATGTGCCAATTATTCGGCATTGAACACCCGCAAAACCAAGCAGGTTTTTGGTTCTCATATCCATTGCACCCGCATCGTCCCAATGTTTTTCAGTTTCACCGCTTATTCGTTGTGCCGTTTCTACTCGTATTCTTTCCGCTTCTTTGTCTTGCGGTAAAGCGGCTGCGTCCATTACCCTTAGCAGAATAAACGAAGCATCTTCGGTTTTAAAGTCAATGTCTGTTTTACTCGGGTCAACTCTTGATGCAATCAGAAAACTTAAACTTGGAATACCACCAACTTTTGCACGATGAAAGTCGTGAATAATCACTCTCGCAGTTTCATAGTTGATGGAGTATAAGTCCCCGACATATTCGTCAGGTTGTATGAGTTTCTGAAACCATTGTTGGGTTTCAACCTTTTTATCGCTTTCTCGCCTTGAGTTAAGTCCTTGTTCTATGCTCATTTGTATAAAATCGTTTCTGAGTTTAATAAACACCAAAGATAGAAATAACTTGAAATATATCACCTCTGTTCAACTGTTTTATTAGGGTGGTGGGTGGGCTTGGGTACGTTGGGGCAAAAGCAAATGTGGTGCAATAACGTTGGCTTTGTGAGTTGGCATTGCACCTCTTTTGATTTTGCGAAGTGTGGGTTTGTCTGGTCATTTTCTTACTGTCGTTTAATGTTTGTACGGTCGCCCTTAGGGTTGCTGATAACGGTTTGCGGCTTGGCGTAGTGGGGGCTTTCGGAGCACCAAACTGTCAATATACCACAAATGTTTATTAGAAGTACAAATGTTCATTTCATCACGTCTGCCCCCATTACGCCAAACCGCTGTTAGGTGCTGGCGTTTTGTCCACTGTGTTGCCAAGTCCTTGTCTGTCGAGTTGTTCGCTATCATTTTCAGGTTTGTATTTTGGTCTGCCTGTGTCGGATGTGCGTTTGTGGTTTTAAAATTTTTAGAAGGGGAGGAAATTTTTTAATTTTTTCTTTTCAGCGTTGGGCAGACATACTCTTTGGCAAGCTTTGATTTGTGTGTCAGCTTGCGGGGCTTGCCAATGTGTATGACTGCGAGGGGTTGGTTATTCTTCCCTGTCATAACGTGAAGAATGTTTTAAGTTACCAGAGTCGGAATAGACCACATCAGAAATATTCAGTCGTCCGACCCATTCCTTGCGGTTAAAATGTCCGCCAATAATTAATTTTTCACCAATAGAAGTCCATATAATTTCTAAATCGTTTTCAGCGAGCACTTTTAGTAAATCGTTTTTTCTGACCAACAAACATGACAAAGTAGAAGTTGTTACACTTGGGTCAAAACAAACGACTTCATTACTTTTGTTTAGGAGTTGTCCCTCAACTTTTGAGTATTGCAAGCCAAGTAATCGGAAAAGGATTTCGGTCGGTTTGTAAAAACTTATGGTTTCCTCTTTTGAGGCATCAAATTCTTCTTCCCACAGAAATTGTATGGCTGTTCTTGCTGTGTTACAAACAAACTCTCCTGATTTACGATTATAAAGTTCATCCCATTCGTTACCTCTATAATATTCTGAATTGAATGTCTTGTTAGCGGCAGCCCAATAATATTCTCTGCTAAACATCTGGTATCGTCTTGAGCTTTCGGATAAACCGCATCCTCTCAAATTCCTATTTGTCAAATAGTGCATGATTTTATCCAAATCTTTTTTAGAAACAATATGGCTGCTCAAATCATAAAACAGTCTTTTATGAACGCTGCTATATTTTTCTTCACCTAAAGGGGTGGGCTCGTTCCAGTCGGGATACATTTCAAGTATAAGCCATTCAATCCCTTTTTCATCCTTCACATTTATCAAATCTACAGGACTGGGTAAATCATCTGTTTTTAATACCCATTCTTTGTTCGGTAAATTCCAATCTGAATAATCAACAGGATTCCACCAATATATTTTTGACTTATCTTTCGGATTTCCTTTTATAATCGTTGTAGGGTCAATATCTCTTACATAAGGCTCCCAAGGTCCTTCATACTTTATTGGCTCTGCATCTTCGCTATACGAGTTTTCATAGAAAGAATAATTATCTGAAACCCGTGCTAAAATTTCATAGAATGTTATCCATTGATACTTTTTCCCAATTCTCTCTGCTCTATGAGAATGTCTTCCATTGTATCCTATATTTCTATCAAATTCCCCATGCTTCTCAACATCATAACCATATTTTTCAAAAATCCATTTTACAGAAAGGTTACTCAAAGCATTTTCATCTACTCGCCAGTCTGATAATCCACGTTGAAAAACATATCTGCCAAAATCTCCGTAACCTGCTGTTCCCCTCCCATATTCTGTTACCATTGAATCCAAAATAGAATTTTGACTCCAGTAATGTTTTTGGAAATTTTCGTTTTGATAATCAAATTTGAATTTATCTGTTTCCTCATTCGATGGAAATTCGTCAGGCAAATCACTTTTAAATGGAGGTTGAATCTGATTTAAATCGAAATCAAATTTATGTCCTTTGTAAACCGCATATTCGATGATTCCTTTCGCATAATCTCTCAATAGAATATCAGGAACTACATATTTAGTATTAAAAACTGATTCAAAAATACAATTCCCTAATTCCTTTAATGATTCAATCTGATTCGTTCTTACTGCACAGCCATAAGCAACAGCATATAATCGCTGCAACACATATGGGTCGTTCACCTTTTCAAACTTTTTGATTAACTGAATCAAAACATGAATCCGTTCTTCAAGCAGGCAAATAAGAGCTTTCGTAGCTGAATCTCTCAAAGTTCTATTGCAACTTGTTAGAAACCATAACATGGTTTGACTCATTAAGCGAATAGATTCGGCTGAAATATTTTCTCTTTTATCCTCTGTCCATGCCCAATCAATCATCCTGCGAATTGGCGAAACTTCATCAGGATAACCCGGATATTGATTGTGAATAAATGGTGTCCACCATTCATCTCTGTCTGCCATGCTGAACTTCCAAAGATGGTTGTGTAGAAAGCCGCTGTTGAAGTAGTTTTTCGGATGAGAAGTAACCAACAGAATTGTATTGAGAAAATACTCGTGATAGTCAAATTTGCCTATTACTACTTCGTTTATGTACGTTTTAAGTTTATCGCTTAGTGTTTCTTTCTTTCGCCAGATAAGACTTTCAACAAAAGCAACTGCTAAAGGCTCATATTCTTTTGCATGTAGAGCTACTTCATATAGTTCAAGATTTGTTTGCTCCGGCAATTGAATTGAAAGAGCCTCAATAATTCCACGATTGTAATTTGCTTCATTCTTTGTCTTCAGTAATTCAAATAGCTTCTTTTTAGATTGAAAGTTAAATCCAACTTTAGAGGCGACATTTTTAATGATTTTAACAAACCTTCTGTCATCAGAGAAAGATTTTTTTGGATTGTTCTTGTTTAGATACTTTGCTAACAAGTGCGAAGCAATCAAATGGTCGCTGAATCTTTCATAAGAGAGATAAACTCCTTCATAATGATTGCCTGCTGTGTCCCAATAAACGTTTTGGGTTAATATTCCTTCTGAAATTAAATCTTGAAAAAATTGAGATTTATCTGTAAGGGCGTTTGTTTCCTTCATCTCAGTAATGAATGAAAAAGCATCATCAAACTTCATATAGGAATTGTTTGTTTCAACAATTCTTGCTGCTATTTTCCTTATGACTTTATGAACAATTTTTAAGTTTATCGGTTGATTGTGCTTTTCAGAAATAGAATCATTTATAGCATCTAAGAAGAAGTTTATAATAGCTGTAATGCCTTCGTATCCATCAGGAATTTCATGTAATCCCTTTTTGAATAGCCCTTCACAAAATAATTTTAGAAATAAAGGATTTGAAAATTCGGGGTGTAGCAGCGGGATACTTGGTTGTTTAATCTTATAGTTTTCAAAAAACAGTTTTGAAGCCTCATATTCGTGGTTTGCAAAACCATAATGAGTGATTTTTATTGCTTGTTTCTTTTCTTTTACAACACCTGGAATCAAAAATTTTTCATAAGAAGTTCGCAAACTAAAAACAACTCCTAACTGTGGAAAACGCTTGATTGTCGCAATGAAACTTGCCATGTGGCTTTTCCAGATAGTTTTTCCTTCCCCCTCATTAATGGCATCAATAAAAATCAAAACTCTCGCACCTGATGATTCGGCTTTAGAATTCAAAGCACCTAAAAAAGTGTCTTTGGTGCAATTAATCTGCAACAATTTAGAGATTTGGCTCCACGGGTCTTCGGTCGTTGAGAATTGCTGGCCAAGCAAAAGAATTGTAAACTGGTTTCGTTCTTCTCTCTTAACTGCAACATCAGCCAATAAATGAGACTTCCCAATACCTGCCTCGCCAGTAAGTATCAGGAATGGATTATTTGATAAACCAACTGTTGAACCATTTATAAACTCTATGAGGTCATAAATGGAACTGTTGAGCTTTCTGAAATGCTCAATGTCCCAACCGTAGCTATTCGTATCGCTTACATACTCCTTTTTTTCTTTTTTCGCTTTCTTTTCTTCTGAATCAAGCTCATAAAACTGGGAAATTAATTTGTCAATTATTTCACTACAAGATTTCAAAGCTGATGAAAGAGATTCTTGGTCTATGTTCCTTATTTCTTCAAAGTCAATTTTCTCATACAATTGCTTGAATTGAGTTATTAAGGATTCTATTTGCAGAACAAAGTCTTTAACCTTTTCCGATTTGACATGGGATACTGCTTTGGTATAGCTTCTTAATAAATCATCAAGATGAGATATAAATTGATTCTTAAAGAATTCATCTCTTGAAAGTCCTTCAAAAACTTTTGCAATGGGTAAATCAAAATTGATTTCAGGCGTATACCTTTTACCGAGGTTGAGAATACTTTCTTCAAGTTTTTGTTTAAACCAATTATCAGAGAACTCCTCCTGTCCAAACCAATAACGAAGTTTACCCTCGTTTTCAGATTTAGATAATCGTTCAAATAATTCTGAATTCCCCCAATATTCAAATTCAATAGTTCTGCCATTGTCCTCTGCGAATTTTGACCACTCCGCTACCTTTTCATTCCACCTGTCCATAAACCATTTCTGGTTATCTATCCGCGGGTCTTGTCTGTCGAGTGGTGTGCAGATAAAGTATTTTTTGAGATTTGGGTGTTTTGAAAAAGCTGTTTTGAATGATTTTTCAAGTTGTGCCCATTGAGAATCACCCATAGAACTAAAAAATTTGGCTTGCCATCCGTATTCTGAATTGTCAGATAGAATACAATAAGCCTCAACTCCACCGTCAGGTGCAGCAACTCTGATGAATTTAGACTTGTTGGGTATTTGTTCTGCTCTTACTAATTGGCATACAAGTTCCTCAAAACCATTCTTTATATCACCATTACAAGGTCTAAGTTTTAGCCAATCAGTATTCATTATTATTAAGTTTTCTCGCTACAAATACACAACCCTATTACAAATTTCCATCAACAGCTCATTATACAAACTTCCAAATATCCTCAATCAGCAAATTATCAAATGTTTTGATGGGGTCTTTCCAAATGCTTTCAGTACGCATACTTGGTCTGATGTCGCAGTAATACACTCCGTCAAGCGGGTTGAGCTTTACTCTATAGTCTTTTCTTCCCATTGCAACGCTAATTGTTCTACTTTCATTTTCTCTGTCAAGCCATGATTGTGTTGAACAAAGTCATCTGTGTCAAAATTGCAGACGAGTGCTTCTACAACTGTCCGTCTGTTTTCAATGCTGCCACCGTTATGATAAAAATGGTCTTTGGTTACAATATTGAACTTGCTCCAAAATTTATTTATCATTTCGTTTTCTCTCCAATCATTATGATGCCAGGTTGAAAGAATAAATTTTGCTTTGGTTTCGCTCAATAAGTTGAATAAAAGTTCTTCGTCCTGCTCTGTCCAACCGTTATAATAGTCAACATGTCTGCCATAGTAAGGTGGGTCGCAATAGATAATATCGTTTTCTGTCGCAAGGGGAATAATGTCAGCGAATGATTTATTATGAAAAGTCCAGTTAGGTTCAGGTTGAATGATTTGCGATACTGTCGCAACCTGATTGGTAATTTTAGTAATGTATGCTTGTGCAAACCTGTCGGGCTTTTTGCAAAATGGGATATTCCAATTTCCTTTACTTCCAAATCTCATCATACCATTGAAACCGGCACGGGAAAGAAAAATAAAATCATAAGGTGAAAATTCTCCACTATTAAACCGTGAACGAACTTTTAAATAATGCTCGTAACCATTATTGTCAGCTTTACTTAATATTTCGCCTTCTTGTTCAAGATACTGTTTCATTAAAGGTGCAGTAATTTCTTTCTGCTGAACGCCTTGGTAGAAGTTGATTATATGCGGATTTGTATCATTTAAAATTGCTTTTTTATAACCTGAATTGAAAGCAACAACGCCCGTTCCTAAAAACGGTTCTATCCACTTGCCCTTCACTTTTGGGGCAAGTTCCATAATCCAGGGGACTAACTTGGTTTTTATACCTTGACTTTTTATGGGTGGAACAATTACTCTCATTTTGTATCGTTTTTAGAAGTTCTTGTTACAATTTTATCCCATAGGTCTGTTCTGCCTTTAAATTCTAAAAAGTTTTTAAGTGAGGTTATTTTAATCGTCTTTCCATCTTTGACCATTGTGGCAGAACCAAAATTTATCCAATATTCGTCAAACCATTCTTCTCCAAGTTGGCTAAATATTCCATTTTCATTTCTTAAATCTTCAATGCTAAGTGTTGAACCGATATTAGCGGTATTGCCAGAACCTTGCTTGTCGCTGGCAATTTTCCATTTTTCGGCTGCGAAAAAGTCAAAGTCTTTGATTACGGAAGTAATAGACTTTAAATTCTTTACGGTTGTAACTTCACGTTCTCCAACCTTTTTGTTCGGAGTTTCATACTCTTCCTGAAGTTCCTGAACCTGATAAATTTCCGTTTCAGAAACATCATCACTCAGGTCTGTCCTTGTATAAATAACACCCAAACAAAAATGCCCTAAATATTGATTGTAAGGGAATTGGATGTTCTTTTTCTTGTCCCGCTCTTTAAAATAACTTCCGTGGCTGCCTAACGTAAAACTCGAAATACCGCTTTTCTTACGATAAGTTGTTTTTAAATCAACAGCAAATTTTACTTCTTCATTTTCTTTATTGATGAAAGTTAAATCGGGGTAGTAATTTTGATGTTCGGTAAGTAATATTTTATATCCAATTTCTTCCGCAAATTGAAGTATTTGAGGGAATATGTGGATTTCAAGAATTTTAGAAACAATTTTTGTGTCTGATGAAATGGTGTAGATGTTTTTATAAACGTCAATGAACCCTTTTACCGACCAGTCGCCATTGTCGGTAGAAACGTATTTTTCCAACTTGTCAGTAAATCTGTCAAGTTCCTTTTTAAATGCTGATTTATATTTTTCTTTGTCTTTTAAGTTCATCGTATTAAATTTCTTCTTTGGTTATAAAAATCATATTTTAATTCATTTTTCAATGCTCCAAGCTTCTACACAAGTTCAAGTGTCGGCATTTCTTTATTTCTTGTCATTGTTTTACCCATTTCGTAAAGTTTTTAAGTAAGACACTTTTTCTTCTGCGACTTTCAAAATATTTAAGTCGGCTTCTTCGTCCAGAATTTTATAGGCGATTTGGTCGCTTAAAAATTCACTTAGCAATTCCTTTTCGTCCACCTTAAAATAAGTTGAAACGTCTTTGATAATTTGTTTAGTCGGCTGTCTTTCGTTGCGTTCAATCTTTGCAAGCAAAGAAGGGTCAATCTGGATGCTGCTCGCAACTTCTCTCAAAGTCAGTTGAGCCTCTTCTCTCAAAGTTCTAAGATGTTCGCCAAAGGTTGTAAACTTTTTCATCGTTGCCATTCAGGACTAATTTTGTCCAAAGTTAAAAATAAGATTTTATTCTGGACAAATGAAGTCCACAAAAAGTTATTCACAACTTCGTGCGGTGGGAAAATTTTAGCTCTTTTGGCTGCGAAGGGTTGGCTCGTGGATTGGGGCAGCCAAATGTGCTAAAATGTGCGGCTGGTAAGAAAAAATTAAAAATGCGGGTCGGCAAAAATTTTAAAAACACTTGGGTCGGGTCTGAGAGTCGGCAAAATCAGTTTAGGATTGTCAAATTTAGTCGTCCGAAATTTAGTTTGGAAGTCGTCAGTTTGGTTGTTTGGCTGTCAGCCTGATAGTAGTACGGTCGTTCGTTACGCTTGCACCTAACGTTTTGCAGATTTGCGATGGGCGGGATTTTTACCACTTATGTTTCTACGGAGTACAAAACTTTCGGCTACCACTAAACTGTCTGCGGAGCACGAAACCCCGCCTATTG
>CAYVTM010000017.1:0-16537 GCA_964454645.1 uncultured Sphingobacteriaceae bacterium
CTACGAATCTGGGGGTCAGAGGTTCGAATCCTTTCGGGCGCGCCAAAAACTCAATAAAATCAGAAGTCTACATGAGAGGCCGTGACCATCGTCGCTGGCCCTCTGCGCAAACACCGAGCAAGCACCGAAGACACCCGCATTGTTTCGGTGGACACCATATCTGGAGATGGAGTCTTTCTGTTCCCCCCGTATCTTGAAGATGCGTGCCGGGGTCACCACGTCGATCGCAGGGACTTCAACTCTGCCATTGGGCGGGACGAATGGACGTTGCAGCACGCACCACGAAACGTGACTGGGAAACTACATTTAGCGGCTGGTCGAAGGCGCCCAGCCAGACAGAGCGTGAGCGGTGCGAGCGTGCCGTCAAGGCGATCAACGACGCGATCAAGGCCGATCCGACGTTAGCGGCCAAGTCCATCAAGGTCTTTGGCCAAGGCTCGTATGAGAACCGCACCAACCTCAGACTGAACAGCGACGCCGACGTGGCGATCATGCACGAGAACATGATCATCACCGACTACCAGGACGGTGTCACTCAGCAGGAGGCGGGTCTTCGGAACGTTGACTACAGCTTCAGCCAGTATCGGGACGAGGTCGAGCAAGCGCTCGTCGAGCGCTTCGGCGATGATGGAGTCACACCGGGCAACAAGGCGTTTGACGTTCACGAGAATACCTATCGCATCGATGCGGACGCCGTCCCCTGCTTCGAGTATCGCCTCTACTGCCGAAAGCCCGACGGCTCGCCTACGTTCGTGAGCGGCACGGCGCTTTATCCGCGCAAGGGTGGAAAGCGAGTCACCAATTTCCCGGCGCAGCAGTACGCCAACGGCGTAGCGAAGAACGAGGCAACTAGTCAGGCGTACAAGGGCGTTGTGCGTATCGTCAAACGGCTGCGCGATGAAATGATCGAGGCTGGCATCGCCAGCGCAAAAACGATGCCTTCCTTCCTGATTCAGAGCCTTATCTGGAATGCGCCCGACCCGAAATTCTCCGGCGACTCATGGAAGACCGCGGTGCAGGACATTCTCGCACACCTCTGGGAGCGCACTCGGACCGAGGCAACCCGCAAGAGTATGAAGGAGGAGAACGGCATCAAATTTCTCTTCCACGAGGAGCAAGGATGGACTCACGAACAGGCGACCCAATTCCTGTTCGATGCATGGAACTATGTCCACGCTAGATGAAGAACTCTCTGCACCTTCTCGCCATCATAGGTGTGGCCTTTGGCGTGGGCGCACTCGCCCTGTTGGTGGCGGGAGAGTCGGTTTCGATCCGCTGGTTCTTCTCGATCGGCATGGCCTCCACGGCGACGGGCTTGGTGATCTTGGCATTCAATCGCTGGCTCTGGCTGGTCCCCCACCTGCAAGGCTGGTTTGTGCATCGGCCACACTTGGCCGGCACATGGAACGTCGAGCTGAAATCACTCTGGGTCGATCCAGACACCGGCGTGATGAAAGGCCCCATCGCTGGCACCGCAACCATCACGCAGACCCACAACGAAATCTACATCCACATGAAGACGGATGAGTCGATCGGTGAACTGGTTGAAGGCAACATCGTCAGGAAGACCGATGGCGCGTACCAGATCGTTGGCGTCTTTCTGAACAAGCCGAAGATGAGCGTTCGCGAACGTAGCGCGATCCACCACGGCGCCATAATGCTCGACGTACTCGGCCCGCCCACCGCGCCGACTGGCCTGAAGGGTAGCTATTGGACCGACAGGCGCACCTGCGGAGAGTTTGGCGCTTCGCCTGCTGGAAAGAGGAAAACGCGGCCCCGGTTCAAGACCTAGCCTACCGGCATGCGCTGCAAGCATTCCACAGACCAGTGACGCCGACCAGAAAACTGGACCCTCGGGCAGCCAGCGCCTAACGTCGCCAGCATCGAATCGTCCAGAATGTTGGCCGCTGGGGACTTGGGGATAGATGGCTGAGCGTTTCCACATCGGAGAATGGTACGGGAAGCCGTTTCTCGACCTTACGGATGCCGAGCGTTTGAAGCTCGCCGACCATAAGGTCGGCGGCTCCGCCATGACCAAGGTTGAGATCGACCGGATGGTGGCGCTGGAAGAGAAGCGGACGGTCCAGGGCCAACTCCCTCCAGGCGAGACCAAAAGGCTTGAGGTCCTGCACGAGAAGCTTGAGGTCCAGCGGCGGGAGGAGATGCCTTGCCCGTTCCGGACGGACAGCCCTCATCCTACCTGCACCAAGCCCGGCGGCGTGTGTTCGCTGCAGCTTCTCAGCGACGAGACCGGCAGTCCCCGCGGGGTCACCGGGGAGCGTGGCATGGTCCGCGCTCTGTGTCCGTATAGGTTTCACCAAGACAACACGGTCTTCAAGCACGTCGGCCAACGGCTCCTTGAGGACGAGAACCCGGAGCAGCTCGGCGAGACGGGTTTTCTTGAGTCCACGGGCAACCTAGACAGCGCCGCTGGAGCAGACGTGGGCTACATCGACATGATTGTGGTCAGCAGACCGCCCCTCGCGGAGATTCCGTTGCGTTGGGCGGCTGTGGAAATTCAGGCCGTGTACTTCTCAGGCCCAGAGATGAGCACGGAGTTCCGACACCTGAAGGACACCGGCGGCGTGCTCTCGATGGCAAAGGATGGACGGCGTCCGGACTACAGGAGCAGCGGGCCGAAGCGGCTCATGCCGCAGCTGCAGATCAAGGTGCCCACGCTCCGGCGCTGGGGAAAGAAGATGGCCGTCGTGGTGGACGTCCCGTTCTTCAAATCGATGGGGGAGATGACGACCGTCTCCCACGTGTCCAATGCGGACATCGTCTGGTTCTTGGTAGACTTTGTGCAGCCGGCGCCTGGCGCGCCGCGCATGCTGACTGTCGTCGAGGAAATCTACACCACGCTGGAAGCGGCCATTGAGGGCCTGACCGGGGGCGCTCCTGTCTCGCGGGACGAGTTTGAAACAAGAATCGTGACCAAGCTGCAGGGATAGACGTTTCCCGTTAAGACAAATCGTGTTAACCAGCACAAAACGAGAACATTGTTGGCGGACCTGTTGATGCGGCAAACAGCGATCGACCTATTCTGCGGAGCGGGCGGGCTCTCTGCCGGCCTGGAGATGGCCGGCTTCCAAGTCCTTGCAGGCAACGACATTTTCGAGGCGGCGGGGGAGACGTTCTCGAAGACGCACGCCCACGCCAAGTTCATCGGCGGCCCCATCCAGAAGCTCTCGGTCGAGCGACTCATGAGGGAGGCGGGAGTTAAGGTGGGGGAGCTGACCGTGCTGGTCGGTGGACCGCCCTGCCAAGCCTACTCGGTCTACAATCACCAGCGCAGCATGACCGACGAGCGCGCGACGCTGTTCCGCGAATACCTGCGCATAGTGGATGGCCTGCGGCCGCAGTGGATCGTCATGGAGAACGTGACCGGCATCTACTCCATCGGAGGCGGCGCCGCGGTCAGGGCCATCAAGGAAGAGCTGATGGCGCTCGGGTATGACGTGCAGGAGCAGGTCCTAAAGGCTGAGGACTTCGGAATTCCTCAGGAGCGTCGGCGGGTCGTTTTCATCGGGAACCGGATCGGTGCCCCGATCTCGCACCCGCAGCCTAGTCACGGCACCGGTCTGCAGCCGTTCACGAGCATCAAGGACGCGATCGGGGACCTGCCGAAGCTGGCGAATGGGGAGGACCGCGGTCCGGTCAAGTACGCCTCGGCGCCGAAGTGCGAGTTCCAGCGTCTTGTTCGCGGCAACGCGACTACAGTCACCAACCACGCTGCGCCGCTTCTCGGAGCTAAAAATGTGGAGCGGCTGGCGCACATTCCGCCGGGCGGGAGCTGGCGGGACATTCCATTCGACCTGCTGCCTCCGGGCATGAAGCGGGCCAAGAGGAGCGATCACACGAAGCGCTACGGGCGCATGACGTGGGGTGGGCTGTCCTGCACCGTGCTCACTAAGTGCGACATCCATTGGGGCGCATATATCCACCCTGAGCAGGATCGAGCAATCTCGGTGCGAGAGGCGGCTCGCCTCCAATCATTTCCAGACTGGTTCGAGTTCAGCGGCTCGAAGACGGAGCAATACGTGCAGGTCGGAAATGCCGTGCCGCCGCTTCTCGGAAAGGCGATCGGCGAGCACCTGATGAGCCTCATCAAGCAAGCGGCCGGGACCTCAGACAACGCGAAGCCGGCCCGGAAGGTCGCTTCCTCGACGCGCGCAAAGTCCGAACCTTCACAGCGTGGGCGCAAGGCCGCATAGGACCGTCGCGCGCAGACGGACTATAGTCTGACCATGGACCGCATCGACCCAAAGCGCCGATCAGCCAATATGGCCGCGATCAAGGGCCGCGACACCGCGCCCGAGATGATCGTGCGCCGCCTCCTGCATCGGATGGGCTACCGCTTCCGGCTCCAGCGCCGTGATCTGCCCGGGAAGCCGGACGTGGTGCTCACCAAGCATCGAGCTGCGGTACTCGTGCACGGATGCTTTTGGCACCAGCACGACGCGGCCAAGTGCAAGGCTCGACAGCCGAAGTCCAACCGAGAGTACTGGCTTCCAAAGTTGAAGCGGAACGTGGAGCGCGACGCACTGAACGCCAAAGCGTCGAAGGGCGCAGGCTGGCGCGTGCTGACAGTTTGGGAGTGCGAGACGCGCGACAGTGCAGCGCTCGAACAGAAGCTCACGCGCTTCCTCAAATGAGAAGGGCGCGGATTGCTCCGCGCCCGCATAGTCTATCAACCTTGGTCGGATCAGCCGCCCTTCATCTCCCTCGCCACATCAGCGTCGGGCTTGGTGACGACCACCTCCTGCCCTGCATCGAGGACGACGAGAGTGCGTGACGAGGCAGCGGTGGGGTCGGGCCTCACCAATACGACTCTATCCACGCGGAGCGCAGGTCCGGTGAGGCACGGCAGCTCAAGGAAGCCGGTCATGCGCCTATACCCCAAGTACGCGAGAACCCGCGACGCCGAGCAATACCCCACCCAATATCGAAGGCCGCCATGTCGTAGGCGGACTGCACGTTGATATCGCGCCCTACGACCTCGAAGAAGGCGTCGCCCATCAGCTCGTTCGGGTCGGTCCACAAGTGTGGCGCAGCAGTCCGGTTGGCGAGCGTTGATCTCGTCGATCTCGCGGAGATGATCTTTCAACTCTTCACGAACGCGATGGTGGAATTTCTCCGCGATCTTCACCCCCACGCCCCATCCCAAGAACTCGGTCATCTGAGCTCACCCCAACGCTACGACGAAGGGGAACGTCCACGCCGTCGCGCCGCATCGCAGCGGCGACGCTCGCGATGGAACGCGTTGAGGTGGAGGCATTCGGGTGGGCCGCCATCACCAGTTGCAGAATGTCGCTGTAGGATAGTCGCGCATCGCGCAGCAAGGTCGCCACGGACTTGCCTATGGCACCGCGACGCTCGTCCTTGGCTTTCTCGGCGCGTGTTCGCTGACGATTGCGTGTCTTCGATGCTTCGAGCGCCTCGATGCGCGATATGAGAGCGGCCTTCGACGCGCGCCACTCCTTTATGCGTTTGTCCTTCGGGCACTTCGCGTTGAACACGCCGGCCAGTTCGGCGGCGGTCATCTTACTGAAGTCCATGTCATCTTCCATTCAGGCGCGCCGGGATGGCGTCGCATGTGGGGAACGATACCGGGGACGGACTCCCCCGCATTCGGGAACGGATGGCTAGCAGGCGCGAGCGTGACGACGTTCGGCTACGATCGATTTGAGGGAATGCGCAGCGACCGAAGTCCGCTACAAACGCAAAGGGCGGCGGCCCCGCCGAGGAAACCGCCGCCCCGGTTTGCGAGGGAGGGCCAGCTTTCGGGCTGGTCCGACCCGCTTAGTGGCGCACCATCTGAAGGTCGCGCTTTTTCTTGGCCTTCGAGCGGATGCTAGCAACGGTTTTGTAGCTGGTCTTGGCGCCCGGCTTGCTGCAGCGGATGAGCGTGGCCATCTGGACATCCGTCAGGTGCGACATGCGCTTGTCGAGGAAGTGCACCAGTTCTTTGACCATCGCATCCGGCATGATCGCGAGCTCGATGCCGTCGATCATGACGATCGCGCGTTGATGGGTGTTGGCGTGCTGAACTGCCGTCAGCGCATTGAAGGACTGGTTGATGAGGGGGAAGGTAGGGGTCGTCATGAAGGTCTCCTTTACGGCATCGCGCCCGTGTGGGAACGACTAGGGGACCAACCATTTATAGGCCGACTTACGAAACGCAACCCTCATTTGCCGCCATGATTAATCGGGCATGCCCAACATCTCAGTGCACGGATGAAAGCACACTATCGCTCTACGAGGAGCAACGAAGCATGGCACGCCATTGGCGCGTGGGTAGGGGCACCCCGCTGGAGAGGGTGAATAGGGCGAGCCCCGCGCGCAGGAGGAAGGAACCGCACGGGGCTCTAGGCCGGTTCGCGGCCGACCGTCCTGTTAGCCGACGTAAGCCGCGATGCCGCCGCCGGACTCGATGGCGTGTTCTTGTTCGGCGACCAGCTCCTGGCTCACCGAATAGGCGCGCTGGGCAACCTCGTCGCTCGCCGCCAGTCCGTGGGCCGTCGCCATATCTACGTTGTGCGCCTTGGCCAGCTGTTCGACGCGGGTCTGGTATACGGCGTCTGCGCGCTTTCGCAGCTCGCCGTGACCCTCGGCGGACTTGGTCACCGCGTTCTCCAGCATCTGGAGGGTCGCCAAGGCGCTCGTCACCTCGATCGACTTATTGAAGTCATCCATTTGTCCATTCCTTTCGTGACCGCTTCTTCTCTTCGAGCTCAGCCTCAAGCTGCTCGATCTGTCTCTCAAGCTCCTCGGCCTGCAGCCGCACGGCGTCCTCGGCTTCGATCTCCACGAGCTCGCGCTCGACCTCGTCGCGACGCGCCTCCAGCTCCTTGACCTCCGCTTCGGCGTCCGCCTGCTTCGGGTAATCGTCGATGAACTCGTGATGCTCGTAACGCATGCCGCGCATGTTCCCGCGCGGCGGGTGCTTTTGCTCTGGCATGGGTCAATCCGGTATCTGCGGGATCAGGCGCTCAATGCACTCGCGCAGCGCCTTACGCCTGTCGGCCGGCGCCCGCGGCACCTGCGAGGCCTCGGCAAAGGATGGCGCCTTGGCCCAGGCGGCCCACCGCAGAGACGGTAGCAGCTGGACACCGATCCTGCCGGCGTCAGACAACCCAGCTTCTCGCAGCGACGCTTGCATCTCGTTCGTGCGCTGCTGCATAGCACCGAACGCCTGATCGAGCTTGGCCAGGGCCGAGTCCACGTCGGCGGCAGCGATTACCAGCAGGTCAGCACGCCTGCGGGCGTCGGCTCGGGCCCTCTTGAGCGCCTTCTCCGTCTCCTTGATGGCGGGGTCAGCCGCCCGCTTCTCAAGAAGGGCAATGGCCTCTGCAACGTCGTCGCACTGTTCCACCAGTTGGCGCCTGCGCTGGCGCATCTCATCCAGCGTGAAATCGTCGAGCCCTTCCGCGACGCCCGTAGCGATGTCGGAGTCCAGCCCTTCAAGCTGCGCCTGGGCGCGCTCGGCCTGGCGAGTGAGCTCACTGATCCTGTCGGTCTTCATGGTCTTGCCTCTTCGTTCGCGCGTCGCGCATTCGCGATCGCGCGTGGTCGAGGAACAGGCTGACGCGTGGGCGGCCACATGCGAGCCCCCGATCCGGAGCCCGGTTCGGTGTCTGGACGAGCGCGTTAGCCTCGCGTGCATGCGCAGCAGCGCTTTTGGCGCGACCGACCGCCAGACCATCGTTTAGGCGGTCAGCTTGAACGCTGGTTTTGGAGTCGAGATCAGCGGGTCAGCAGATCGTTTACGAGTACCGCGTCGACGCCATGGATGCCGAGGAAGCGCTCGGGATCGCTCACTAGCTGCATCCGATACCAGCGGACAGAGGATCGCTTGGGAGGCTTGGCGCCAGCCCAAACAAATGCGCTGGTCACGGCAGAGGCCCAGTCGCCGCACCATTCCATAGTGCCCGCGATGTTGTACATCGCCAGCATCAACAGCACTGCGCTCTCCCCTTCGGGGCGCTCCGCATCGATTGGGCAGTCGTCCAGCGCCTCCCTGACCAGCTCCCGAATTTCCATTTCTTCGTTGCTCATGATCGGTTCGCCCGTTCGACTAGATCGGTCATCACCTCGGGATCGGCGCCGCGGACCTCTCTGAACATCTCGGGCTCTGCCATGAGCCTGGCCCGATACCATCGCAGCGAGTTGGAAGACGGCGGTGTCGGGTGGCGTGCAGCCTCGAAAGCCAGGATGGTCGCCCTGACCCAGCCCCTCGGAAGGTTGAGGCCGCCGACTATGTTCGCCGCCGCGAGCAGCACGAGCACGACCTCGTCCCGCTGCGTCCCCTCGGGGTTGATGGGATTGTCGGTGCAGACCTCTGCCAGCAACTGGTCCGCCTCTGCCTGGCGCAACGACGGCTTGGGCAACCCGGACGACATACCGGCGAAGGCGCCGTCGGAGGGCAGCCGCCGCCAGGCCTCCCCTAGGGACCGATCTGCTGCGGCGTGGACGACGCTGCTTATGTGGGAGGCCGTAACGCCCAGCATGGCGGCAGCAGCGCGCTTGGTCGCACTGGCTGCGATGGCGTCCATGACTGCCTTCGGCGTTGTCCTCATGCCGGCATCGTGCACCCGCGCAGCACGCGCGCGATCCCTCGGCGCCGAGAACGATGGTCAGCGGGCCTGCTGCCTGCCTATCAGCCTAGCGACGACGGTGGGATCAACGGCCGAGACGTCTAGTGCGAATAGCTGCTCCAAGTCCGGCCCGAGGACCGGTTGCCCTCTATCGTCGCGCATGGCCACTATCCTGGCGGCGCCAAGGGGAGCGTGCCGCCTGGCGTGGGCCTCGACGATAGAGTCCCACTTGACGGCGAACGACGGATCGCCCTTCCATTCGTATGCTCTTGTCCTGCTGACGCCTGCGGCCTTGGCGGCGGCGCTCACGCTCTCCCCTGCATGAAGGGCGTCGAGGAATGCAGCCTTCTTCCGTGACGTGCTCATTGTCCCGTGCTCCTGTTCGGTGCTCGTCGCTGTGCTCTGGTTTTCAGCTTAGGGTCATGCCCTTGATCGGCTTTGACTTCCTGTCGATCGCCCCCAGACACTGGATCTGTGGGTCAGCGCTTGCGCTTATGATCACTGCCAGCCCAGTTCGAGGCGCCTGCACCCTCGAAGGCTGCAAACTGATCGCATGCGCTGCGCGCAGCACGCGCGTAGACCCCGGCGGAAGCGGATAGTTTTGGATTACGATGATGCATGCTTCGCCTGCTTGCGCATGCCGTCGAATGCAAGCCGGATCGAAGCCCTACGAGCTCAAAGCGCTTGCAGCTGGTGCATGTGCAAGCCCCTCAGCCAGGAGCGTCACGTGCCAGGACCAAGGCCGTCATGTGACGCACTTTTCCTTGGTACACATGCCTTTCCGATCATTTCCTCAGTGTCACGTGACGCTGTTCTCTTCCTAAAAAGATTCTTGAATATGTATGTGAGCACCCAAGCACGCATACCGATCGAGCAGCACCCTCGACCGTCACGTGACGAGTCCAAAGAGACGAAAATCGATTCCAGACCAGAGCCTTGAGCGTCACTTTCGATCGCTGTGACGTCACATCGATGGCGAAGGCCGGAAGGGCTTGCAGCTTGCACAGAGAGCAAGCTGCAAGCAGGCGACCTCAGCCATCTTCATCCCAGACCTTGGCGCCATCGACACCAGCCAGGCCCCACGTCTGCTTCCCGTCCACCCGCCTTTGCAGGTAGCGGACGTTCGGCAGGGCGGCGACCAGGTCCTGCCACAGGTCGGCCTGGCTGCGGTGCTCACCGCCATTAAGGCCCTCGCCCAGAGCCCAATCGTTGTAGGCCTTGTGCACGGTCTTCATCGGCGTGAAGTGCTCGGTGTCACCCGTCACCGTCAGCCTTTCGGCTGCGAAGCGGGCTGCCGGTGATTGGCTCATCGCCGCCAGCTCGACCTCCTGCCTGCCGCCTTCGCCCACAGTGAAGCGCATGCCGTTGGACCTCAGCCTCGCCAGGCCCTGCAGAGCCCAGTTGGCGATTCCCGGCATCTCGGCCGCTAGCCTGTCGCCCATGGTGCGGTCCTCGCGATCGAAGAACGACCTGTCGAACCTGACGATCAGCATCCGCTTCGCCAGGGCGCCCGACTCGTCGATGAACTTCGGCAGCCGGTTGCAGGTCACCAGGAGCCTGGTCTTCAGCCTGGCTTGGATGATCGGCCTGTTCTTCCTGTTGACCGACACGGGGTCGCCGCCCGTGATGCTCTTCACCCGCTCCAGCGCAGCTCCCCTGTTGCGCGCAGGGGCGTCGTGGGCGTCGGGGATGATAGCCAGGCGCTTGTCGACCAGGCACTCCAGGCCGAACTCGCCGCCGAGGTCCGGCATCATGATCGGGCTGGAGTGCTGGACACCGATCAGCCCGTGAAGGACTCCGTGGGCCGTGGACTTTCCGGACCTCGGCCCGCCCAGCAACACCATGAACTTGTGGGCCGAGACGTCGGGCGTCATGCAGTAGCCGAACCACTCCTGCAGCGTCGGCTGGAACGACGGGTCGAGTGTGTCGTCCAGCCATTGCATCCAGGTCGGCGCCTCGACCAGCGGGTCGTAGGCGTGGTCCGGAAGGCCGGTCGCGAAGTACCTGCCGTCGTGGGGGATAAGCTGGCCCGTGCTCACGTCGAGCAAGCCGTTCCTGAATACCGTCAGGTCTTCCGGCCTCGGGTCGTCGTCGCGCGGGTCGATCCACTCGAATGGCTTGGCCGAGACTGCCCGCAGCTGGTGGACGCCATCGACCAGCTTCTTCACGTCTTGGACGTCGAGCACGTCGCCTGGGTCGGTGGACCGGACCTCGGCCGCCATCTGGCCGTCTGAGGTCTCCCGCCACGCGCCGTCCCTGAGGGTGAACAGGACATCGTCGGACGAGAGCGTCTTGAGGCCGGCCCTCTCCCTCTGGCCGACGAACAGCCTGGCGTTCCGGGCGCCGTGTTTCTGCTCGTAGACGAGCTTCCAGGGCCACCTCGGCAGATCTTCCTTCTCGGCAAGCTTCGCCATCAGGTCGTGCCTCGGCTTTCTCGCCCAGGCCTCCGCTTCCGCAGCCCACCTCTCCACAGCGGCGATCCGGTCTGGGTGGTTGCCGTCCAGCTCGAGATCGAAGGCGTCGTTCCGGTGCTGGCCCGCCTGCCGCCTCGCGAGCGTGCGTAGATCATCGGCCGGCTTGCCGTCGTCCCAGTGTTCGTCGACGAACTCCTCCGCTCGGGTCGGGTCCTCTCCCGCCAACCTGACCCAGTGGCGGACCCAGGTCGTCGCGATGACGCGCGCGGCCGGCACGCCTGCGGAAGCTTGACGGAATGATCGCACGACGTTGTCCAAGCCGAGGACGTTGGGGTCCGCGAGCTCCAGGAAGGCGACTGCGTCGGCGCCGTCGTAGGTTATGTTGCTGAACTCCGGCATGGCTCAAGCCTCCCCGATGGTGGACAGGTAGGCCTCGACGTCCCGGCGACGGTACATCACGCCGTGGCCGAACTTCACGAACGGCGGGCCGCGGCGCTTGCTGGGCGTCCGGTAGGAACGAAGGGAGTCGGGAGTCAGGCCGAGCGCCAGCGCCGCTTCTGCGCTGGTCATCCACTCGGGTTTCGAGGGCTTATCGCGCCCTCTGGCGGCGTTATGCTCGCTCACGGTCGGTTTTTCCTCATCGGTCGTGGTTGCACGCCAGGGGTCTTGGTCGGACCTGCTGGCGAGAAGAGTCGAGACTGTCTCTGGGGCGCTGGCTTCCCGCCTGCGCCCCTTTTCGTCTTCGATCGTGCTGCGTTCGCAGAACGGGTGTAAGCCTGCGTTCTCGGTCTTCATCTGTTGGACTTCCCTCTTGCGAAGGCGTCCAGGTCTTCGACGTGGTACCGGACCAGCCTGCCGCCCACGACGTGGTAGCGCGGCCCCTTGCCGAGGCAGCGCCACTGGCGAAGGGTCTTCGATGCGGTTGTCAGGTAGCGGGCGGCGGTGGGCGTATCCATCCACGGCGAGTGGAATGGCTCTCGCGCCAGCGAGGGCGCGTCCTCTATCGGTCTCTGCATTGGGACATAGGTCCTCAGACTCCGCCTCATCAAGGCGGGAGCAAGATCGTCATTCGCTCTACTGTCTGAGCCCGTTGACCCGGCTGACGTCTTGCCGGCGGCGTCTCTCGGCGCATCTTGGCGCCAGCGCAACAGATGGTGGGCGCGGTCGGGCTTGCAACCTTCAGCCCTAGGTTTTTCCGCGCCGTGCGTTCGCCGATTTTGGCTTGGCCAGCAAGTCTGCCGCCTCCACACCCAGCACCTTGGCCAGCTTGTCCACCATGTCGATCGTAGCGCTATAGACGCCCCTCTCCAGAGCGCTGATGTAGGTGCGGTCGATGTCCGCCCGATCGGCCATATCCTCTTGGGACATCCCGGCGGCCCGGCGCTTCAATCGCAGGTTTGTGGCGAAGGTCTCGCGAATCTCCATCTTCGCAGGCCAGCGCCGTGTCGACTATACAACCACGGAGTATACTCGACAAAACGCGGGAAGCCCGACAGCGTGACCCGCGATAGAGGGGGACAACGATGCGCACCACAGCTCTTGCGGTTCTTGCCTTGGCCGGATCACTCCAGGCCTGCATGCCGAGCCGGCCTCCGCCGGACCCACAGGCAGCGTGCCAGGCCGAGGTCCGGACCAAGCTGCTGAACCCGGAGACGGCCGAATTCCACGACTTCGTGGAGGTGGACGCCGAGGCGTTCAAGGCGGCGATCATCCCGCCGCTGGAGGCCACGCACGACTATCCGGTCGGCAAGACTTTTGTCGAGGACGAGCGGAAGGCGATCGACTCTGCCGCCCACCTGTACCGTATGCGCGTACGGGCGGAGGGGCAGCTCGGAAACAAGGTCACCAAACAAGCGTACTGCCGACTACCCATCGAGGGTCAGCCGCTGTGCTTCTGCGCGCTTTTGGGTTGACCAAGCGGCATTCTCCAAAAGTCCGATCACATCCATTGCAACCCTCGACGGTCTTTCCCATGTCGACGCGGCTGGGGACTTAAGGGACGCAAACATGGACTACGTCTACGTCGACAATTCCAATCTCTACATCGAAGGACGCAGGGTCAGCGCGGGCGCGCAAGGGCTGGCGGCCAACGTGCGTGAGGCGATCCGCGATGGTGTGTTCGACCACGCCTACACGATCGACTTCGGCAAGCTCTACGAATTCCTCTGCGGAACCGACAAACGGCAGATTAAGCGCGCCGCCTTGTTCGGCTCGCGGCCGCCGCCGAACGACGGCATCTGGAAGTTCGCCGAGCGGGCCGGTTTCGAGCTCAAGCTTGAGGATCGGAACTATTCCAACAAAGAAAAGAAGATCGATACCGGCATCGCGACAATGATGATGCGCGACGCCCTGAAGGGGGCGGACCCGAAGAAAGACCTGTTCGTGCTGGTCGCCGGAGACGCCGACTACGTCCCAACGCTCAAGGCGATTAAAGAGGAAGGCTTCGAGATCGAGGTGGTATTCTGGCGCCACGTGGCGCGGGAACTCTGCGACGAGTCCACCCGGTTCATCGGGCTGGATGAGTATCTTGAGCAGCTTCGGCTGTAGCGTTCGCTAGCACATAGTCCTCAAAACGCTGCGCCCACGGCCTCAGCGCTTCGACGAGATGCTGGCGGTGCACGTATCCACCCGTCGCCCCGGGCAGGGAGTGGCCCAGAAGTAGCGCGCTCTCGGCATAGGGAATGCCCGCTGCGATCATGAGGGTCCGGGCGTGGTGGCGGAGGGCGTGCGGCGACGGCACCTTCGACCGCTTCGGCTCCACGAGCCTGCCGCTCGTTGAGAGCGGCGACGGCCAGAGCCACGGGCTATCCAGCGGCTCGTCAGCCTTCATCCGCTTCTTGAGCATGTCCGCCAAGAAAGTCCCCATCGGGAAAAGAAGATCGCCGCCGGTCTTCATGTGCGCGAACCGGAGCACCTTCTTGTCGAGATCGACGTGCGCCCGCTCTGTGGACAGAACGGAGAGCCGGCGCGCACCGGTAAGCAGGAAGGTCCGCTGGAGGTCGCGCATGATGGGCGACAGCTCCTCGGTCCTCTTCCAGAAGGCTTTGACGCTCATCTCGTCTACCTCGCGCTTCCGCGGGGCCGGCACGCGCACGCCGTCAACGGGGTTGCCGCCGATGGTCTCGTCGATCCGGCGGGCGGTGTTGATGACGGCGCGAAGGGTGCGCATCGCGCCCGCCGCCGAGTTGATCCCGTGCTTGCGTTTCAACTCGTCGAAGAGGTCGCGGACTTCCTGCCGGGTCAGGTCGGTCACGGCCCTCTTCCTGAAGCGGGGCATCAGCCGGTCTAGATGGTCTCTGTACGACTCTTCGGTGCGTGCGCTGAGGCTTCGCTCGCCGAGGTGCTCCTCGAGCGCTGCGGCGACCGTGATGCCCGTCTCGGCAGGCTTCGCGGTCGGGTCCACGCCGCCCTGTATCTGGCTCATCAGTCCCTTGGCCCGGCGCCGTGCCTCGTTGAGACCGATCCTGTCCACCCTGTCGATCTTCACCCTGACGGTGCGGATGTGGCGCCCGTTTCGTCTGACGTCGCCCTGCACGGCGTAGGTCTTGGTGGACTTGTGGCAGATGACCATCAGGCCTCTAACCTGCTCGTCCCGGTGGATGCCCGACCCGAGGGCCAAGTCCCGAATCCGCTTTTCCGTCAGGTTGGTTACCGCCATACAGACCCCCACTGGACACCGAAGACCAGCGCACATGGGGAGACTTTGTCGAAGTTTAAGGGCAGAAAGAACGACGATTTCGTCGGTCGCGTTTGCGCCGTTTTTGCGGTTAATAAGGGGTTTTGGTGGAACTTGCGCCCATTTGGGATGTTCTAAGCGGGTTGATTGTTTACCCCCCTGGACGTATATGTCCCTGACGAACGACAGATCGGTTGAGGCGACCTAGAGGTTAAACTCTGCGACGCCAACAGCGTTCTCCCGCCCCGCAAGGGGTCCACGCGTGATGCGAGATAAGGCCGAAAGGCTGAAGTGGAATACCGAGCAACTACCCTAAAGGGGCGCCTTCGGGCGCCCCTATCGTTTTGGGGTGAGCTTCAAAGCTTGGCGCCTCACCGTGCTGTCCACGAGCACTGCAAACCTCACCCTCTGCAGCTTGTTCACCGGCTGTGACTCCATCCTCGGTGCGTCCGGCGCGTAAGCGCTTTCCACGAAGAGCTTCAGGCTCGTGCCCTTCATCTCACGAGCGCGCTTCAAGTTGAAATAGATCCGGTATTCGCCATCGTTGCCGTCAGGCCGGGCATCGACGCGCAGGTAGTTCGCCTCGGGGGTCTGATAGACCCTAGCCTGAGGCAACGCCGTGATGAGGTTCGGCAAGCCCTTCGACAACTCATAACGAACGGGACAATAGATGCGGGGGTTCTTACCGTCCCAGACGTTCGGGTTGGCCTTATGCTTCGCCGGGTCGTGCTTCTCAGAGTAGCAATGGTTCGCGAAGACGACGTAGATCCCCACCCCATTCGGGCACGCTTGCGTCACCATCGACAGCGTCGTGGGCTCAAGGTGCTTCAGGCAGATGTCTGCGCCATCGACCTTCAGCTGGGGGAAATGGGAAGAGCCGTCCTTCACGCAGTCGCCTTTTTCGGCTTCTTTGCCGCCTTACGAACTCCGTGACCGGGCTTCTCAGGGGAACGCCGGGCAACCTTCGCGTCCTCACGCGCCTCCAGCATCTCCTTTGCGATCGGCTTCAGTCGCTCGACCAGAGGCGTGAGATCGTACGTGTTGGACGTCTGGCCTCCACTCTTGTTGAGGCGCTTTACCCTGCGGATGAGCTTCTCGCTCTCCAGCTTAACGATAGCCCGTTGGATCGTCTTGTCGCTCTTAACTCCGATCCTCTCCGCCAAACGTTTTTTGGACGGGAACGGCATGTCGTCGTTCTCCCACCAGTGGTCAATCAGGTGGAGGAGCACGGCAAGCTCAACGCTATCGATATGCAGTCGCTTCTGGGCCCGCAGCAGGACTGAGGGGATAAACACGAACCCAAGTTCGAGCACTCCCTTGGTCCACCGCTCTTCCAGTACCTTCTTGTTCGCCGCCGGCTCCGGTTTGGGTCGGAGCTGGACGACGGTCTTGTCGTCAGCCATAGTGGTCTCCTTGTCGTGACGATCGACAGATGAGCCACGCGGTCAGTGTTTGGAAGACATGCGAGGCCTTGTTGGGGTGGACATAGGTGTCCATGGCCATGGGCGCAAGTGTCCAGGCCCCTTGGTCAAGGCTGTCCACCGAAATAGGATCGCCGTCACACAGCACACAGCCGGGCAGCACGCTACATCATTACATTGTAGGCCCTGGACACCCGCGCCCAGGGGTCAAAGCGGATTTTTTGCAGGCCAAGGTGGGGAAACGTCGAAAGTACCGATCAGGACACCGCGGCGTCGCTGTCGTCGGGGGACTGAGAGGGACTTGGCGAGACAGGCAAACCGCTGGCTGCAGGGGGCCGAAGGCACCGGGGGACCAGCATATACGCAGGGGCACACGGGCTGCAGCCGCTACGAATCTGGGGGTCAGAGGTTCGAATCCTTTCGGGCGCG
>CAYVTM010000018.1:0-14062 GCA_964454645.1 uncultured Sphingobacteriaceae bacterium
CTACTCCATAGTACATCGTTTGGGCAATAAAGCTCGCTGTGCCTGCATTGGTATGTCCGACCGAGTGTTTTTTCATTGTCGAATTGCTTGCATCGAAATAATAGGTCGTCGGTCCGGTTAATACAGGGGTAGTGATCGTTTTACCGGTATCGATTAAGCTTCCTCCCACAGGGGCATCATACCATTGTATGATTGTACCTGGCTGAGAAGATCCTGTAAGTGTTGCGGTTGTATTCACACAGGCAGAAGAAACACTTACCAATGAAGGCGGATTCGGAATCACATATAAAGTTGCGGTTGTATTAACGGTGTCGTTACTATTTTTAAGATCCCCCGCCAACATTGCTACCACTTGTACTGAGATTGCTCCGGAAATACCTGTATTATTATAATATCCGATAACCACAGTATCTTTTTCGCCTGGTAATAAATTACCGTTATAAATTACATCTACCGTATCTGAGATTGCTCCGGAAATATATGCTCTCACAGTAAATGTGGTTTGTGCTGCGATACCTTGGTTTAAGATAATGGCAACCACGCTATCCGCAGTAATACCACATACCGGTGTATTAGGTGCAGGATATAAAATGTTCATCGCCTGTAAATCATTCAATGGAGCTACATATTCATCCGCACCGATACATGGGTTTGCAGGACGAAGCTCGCCATCAATATCATCCGTAACACTTGCAATGCTTTGGCCTTTTGCAAATAAGTTTCCACTTTCTGCATGTAAATCGTACAAAGAAATATAGTTAGGATTCAAATTGATAGAGCTCATATTCTGACCGGTTACCAATTGCAAATCGGCAAGTGTCGGTACTGCGCCACCTAAATAATTTGCAAAGGCACCCTGAATATTTGAACTACCAGTATAGAAATTATTATAGTCGAAATTAGCAAATCCCGATGCCGGTGTTTTTGTATAGAAAGCATAGGCTAAAGCAGTATCCGCAGAGTTGTAAATTTCGTTTTTCAAACTATTGTTACGGACATCCAACTGGCTTAAACCTGTACCGATATATAAAGCGATACTGGTATCGGCTACAGCACCGGTTACTCTCGAAACAGTTCCTTCCATATTAATGGAGTTATTGTAAATTTTTGCTCCGGAAGCATTACCTGTTACATACATACCTACTGTGGCTACCGTATTAATCAGGTTGGATCCATGACCGGTTACACCTGCTATAAAGTTATTCGTAATGCTAATGTTCGGACTGTTTACCGAACCGACCTGAAGTTCGATACCACGACCCCCGTATGCTCCTGATCCGTTCGATACTTTTTCGATTTTATTTTTGGAAATAATACCGTTATCAAAATTACTGTAAATCGCTATTCCCCATGCTTGTTGAGCAGCAGCGTTAATGATGTTACGGATTACGTTGTTTTCGATTCTTGCATTCGAATTGTATTCTAGCGCAATACCATATAATCGCAGGTTATCCGCAGCTACGGCACCATCCGTTCCTATAATGTTTCCAGCAATAACCAGGCTGTCGGATAAACCATCGGTATTACCACTGTTGTAAATACCTACCGAGCCTTTATAAATCCAGTTATTTAAAACTTTATTGTTATGATTTCCATCTGCATCGGCATAAGGGATACCCACACCACCGATATGAATACCGATGGAATTGCCTGTACCTCCGGTAGAAATCTCACAGTTTTTAATTGTGTTATGAGTTGCTCCCAAAGTTGCTCCACCCAATCCGATTAGCTGGATAGCTGCAATATTCGATGATGTAGAGGTATTACGGATATTGAAATATCTTCCGGTATCGTTAAAGCTACCATCGATGGTAATACGGTCGGCACCGTTCAGGCGGATTAAGCCCCCCACATAACTTCCGTGTATATTTCGTACGGTATTTCCATCGGGAACAATTTTCAGGGAATATCCTCCTGCTCCGAATTCAGATAATTCGTTCAATGCATGCGCACCATTTTCATTTAAGTTAGAAATAACGATAGCTGTTAAATCGTCTCCTAAAATATTATTGTTTAAATAATTAAACAATCCTGTATCGGAAGTTAAGTTCGCGAAATCTCCTCCTGTACCAATGTAAACCGTATCTGCAGAGATAATGGTAGAGATAGTATAGTTCAAAGGAATTCCTAATAATGGGAATGCCGAAGCTGTCAATTGCACACTTACGGGTTCCTGCGAGAAAGCACCGCGACTGCTTGATACGTTACCCAATATATCCTGTGCCACTACAAAGTATTCAATCACATCGGCTGTGGTAACTGTGCCGCCACGTAGTTTCGAATAATCAATTACGAAGCTGTATGGAGAAGAAGTGCTACCCGAAGTAACATATTTCCAACCATTATCTGCACCGGTGTTACCTGTATAGGCATTTGAATCAGTACTTAATTTATAATACAAGCGTGCACGGTTTGCAAGCGTAGTATCTATATCGGCAGCGTCTGTAATCACTGCAAAATCTGTTAAATTATAATTCGCTGTTGAAGGAGTGTTCGCAATCGGAATATGCGTAATAACCGGCCCACTGAAATCTCCCGATTTCTCATAAGCACCAATATAAGGTGCGAATGGGTCTCTAAGCGTTCCATCTATATCATAAGGAACTTCAAGCAAAGCAATTCCTGCTCCGATAACCGGAGAACCGGCCTGCGGTATTACGTTTTTCACATTGTTCAGCATCGGGTTCTGGTTGATACTGTTTGCATCAAACAGTCCTGCTCCCGCGGTATTCCAGTTTGCTAATGAAGAATAATAGGTAGTACCCCAAGCGCCGACCACAGAACCGTTTGCAGTAAAGATGCTGTTATTATCGGAAATGATCGAGCTTGTATTTGTAGCAAAATTAAGCACAATACGAGCCGGTGTAGTACCTCCTGCGCCAAAACGGGTAAGGCTTAGGATATTGTTTTTAATCTGGATATTGGATGCTAGTGTTGTTTGGTAAACCGCATAGGTAGTTCCGAGCGTTGCATTCTGGTCATCCAGGCTGATCGTATTATTAAAATACCACTGCCCGTCACTACCTGAATTATAAATTCCGTAGATAGCGCCGCTTCCTTCGATGTTATACACCGCATTGCTCGACCAGATATTTTCTCTGCCGACAGGAGCATCCGTACTCGCAGCATACAAGCAGTAGCTTATGCTGGTTCCCATATAGCCTAATGGGAAAGGAGTATGCACCTTATTTCCGGTAATTTTTGCACCCAGGGTTCCCGCACTAGTAATATAAATACCATAGAATGTACCGGTATGAAGTCCTGAAGGACGGGCATACTCATTATATTCTACAGTCAGATCCGTATTACCTGCTGCATAAAACCCGTACATATAATAATCCAATATTTTATTATTTCTAAAGATGTTGTTTACTGACACTGTTGTATCAGTTGTACTTCCATAGATAGTCGTGGCATAATAACCACCGTTTACTTTGTTATTTTCAATACTATTATTCAAATACGGACCACCTGCTCCTATTGCAGAAGTAAGGCTACCCGAAAAAGCTATACCCGAAAATAAGGATGAAGTGGAATATGGAATATTAATTTCGTTAGCACGGATACGGTTATGAGAACCTTTCAGCATTTGGATACCAAAAGCCCCGCTTACTCCCGTAGGCACATTAATCACAAAGCTATCAACAGTTACATAATGAACATCATCCATTAAGATGTTGGCATAACCATCGGAACCATTATAAGAAATAACAGAACCTTGCCCGTTAATGCCTAAGGTATCTGTCGCCGACAACCCGGAAATATTCCTTAATACGAGGCGGCTTGTATAAGGACCCGCTGCAGGATTAACATTTACCTGTACCGGACCACAAATACCGTTTGTATTCAATTCATCCGACAAAGCTGCAAGATCGGCAAAGTCTGCGCCCACACCACCAACCGTTACGGTTCCTGTTAATCCGGTTCTTAAACCGGTAATTTCAACCGTATCGTTCAAAGCCAATCCATCGGCAATATTGTTCGGGGAAGATGTCCATACTTTAATAGAATTGTTTGTGTTTGCCAGAAAGGTATAGGAACCTATTAGTAAGGCCGTATCTTCTCCCTGAAAGAGTGCACCCACATACATAACCGGACTTTGGAGCACACCGTTTACCGACCAGT
The DNA here is from genome assembly GCA_964454645.1 of uncultured Sphingobacteriaceae bacterium. GTDB lineage: Bacteria > Bacteroidota > Bacteroidia > Sphingobacteriales > Sphingobacteriaceae > CAYVTM01. Next base: position 4,126 of record CAYVTM010000018.1, read on the forward strand.
TAACCTGTACGGAACTAAGTATATTAATACCAAAGTTCTGAACACGGACAACAATATTAGTCAATCCAGGGCAAATACTTTTAGGCTCTACCAGTTCAGTGATACCCGCATCTTCCGCAACCGGGGTAAACTCTAAGGCTCCTATATCCGGATTCGTGAGATCACGTACTGCACCTGCATAATCATCCGAAATCAGAGCAAGCGGTGTCGCCGTGCCGTTCAATAATCCCGAATTAGGGTATAATAAACCATTTGCAGTAGAAGAAATAAACGGATTTGTACTCACACTTGATGCATCATAAGTGCCGGCACCGGTAGCCTGCCAATCGGCTAAGGTTGCTTTTCCGTTTGTAAGATAAGCCACTTCCCGTACACCTGTTCCAATAGCCGTATTTACATATAAATTATTATAATCCGATACGGGGACGGTTGTAGCAGTAGCAAAATGCAAGGCCCGTACAGCACCTGAACCGCCTTTTATAACCGATATATTGTTGTTTTTCAGCTCAATACCTGTAGCCAATGTTGTCTGGTAAAATCCATAGGCAGCACCTGCTGTTGCAGTCGGATTATCAATAACTACGGTATTGTAATAATACAAAGCGTTATTGGAACTGCTGTTGTATAATCCGTAATCTGTACCGTTCGATTCAACTCCATAAATTACGTTATTGGCAAAAATATTCTCTTTGCCTGTTACCGGATCGGAATTAAGCAATCCGATATTGGTAATAGTACCTGTTGAGGTTTTATTTTGCTCTGTTAAGTGATGAACCTGGTTATTTGCAACATAGTTCTGGAATGTGTTTGTGTTTAAGTACATTCCATAAGTCGTAGCTGATGTAACAATACGATTTAAACGATGAATATTATTTCCCGTAATTTGTGTACTGTCTCCATATACATTATAAATACCATAATAGTAGAAATCGCTAATCGTATTATTTTTTATGATATTACCCAGCGTTTGTGTACTGGTACCTCCATAAATCATTAAACCATAATAGCCTCCGCTGATATTGTTATTTTCGAAGGTATTATAGCTTGCATTTGTTGCGGTTGTTGCAGAAGTAGCCGAGCCCGAAACAATAATCCCGCCGTAAGTAGCGGCGGTATTCGTCTCATCGGCAATGATGCGGGAGTTTTTGATGGTATTGTAATTGGCATTACCCATAGAAACCACAAAACCCGGACCCGAACCCGGAGCGGCTTCGAAAATAAAGCTGTCTAAGGTTACATAATCTATACCTCTGATTTGAACGATGTAATTTTTCCCCGTAGCTAATGTATCAAAGATACGGGAACCTCTACCATTAAAAGTAATGGTATTAACATCGCTAACTCCCTCTATATCCGAAAAGTCTAATGCTCCCTGGTAATCTCCCGGCTCAAGCGTAGCCGTAACCGGACCACATATTCCGTATGCCTGAAGTTCATTGATTAAGTCAACAGGATTCGCATAATCATTACCAATGCCTGCACCAATGGTGAAAGACCCCGATAAGCTCGGCTTCACAGCAACCGTTATCGTATCATTGACATTAACTGTATCTGTTACCCCATTCGGAGAACTGGTCCATATTTTCAAAGTTTGAGTTACTCCATTGGGGAAATTTATATTAGACCCTAACAAAACTGTTGCCTTATTACTCGGGCTTCCAAAAGTATCGATGGGAGTGTTATAAGCAACCGGTGTTTGTGCTACGCCGTTTATTTCCCAATTCAGAATAAGGCTATTAATTATATTAGATCCTTCATTGATTACTTCAACTTCTACATTCTGTAATCCGGCACAAAAATTAATCGGAGAAACCAATTTGGTCACTCCTGCATTATCATTACTTCTAATCAATGGCACCATGTCAAAACCCAACTTATTAACTAAAGTTGCAGCAGTCGATGACGGCGTTGCGGTGTTATACGAAGCAGAATAATTTCTCCAGGTACCCGGTATATGAGGATCATTATACTGGCTTGTCCAGCTACCTGATCCTGCTGCATTTGCCAGGTTAATTTCAAGTACCAAGGGTAAGCTGGGATCAAATACAAACGGATCGTCCAGCTCAAAAGCAAACCACTCATCAACAACACGGTTAATGGTATAATTCGTTTTCGTTAAAACCCTTGTTGTAGGACTCGCATACACACCTGCGGTAAGTTCGGTGATATTCGGTTGTCCCAAGGAAATTTCAAAGTTTGTATAGGTATGAGGTCCCGCTATCTTAGGAATCATATATACAGTAGTTATATACTTTTTACCGGGAGGTATGGATGCAAATAATGACGCCGGATAAAAAGATTGCGCCCGCGTTCCACTTCCTCCATAGTAATAAGGAACCGTATTCCCGGGACCTCCAACTACTAAGGGGGATGTCGAATAATCAGGTGTTTGCGCAAGTGCAGGTACTGACAGACCTAACAGAAGCAAACAAAGACCAACTAAGTAAAGTACTTGTTTTTTCATAATAAATTTATATGGTAAATAAAGCAATTATTTTTTTATGGTTTTTATTTGGAAAAATGAATATCGAACAAAAAAATTAAAAAACAAAAATATTTAGATAAAATATACTGTTTCCTAAATAATACTTGGATGATTTTACCAAAATATGGCTTAGTAATACCTTTATCATTGAAAGTAAGAAACTTAAAAACTTGGTGTTCTGAATGTCCGGTTTTTGCCTTGCAACAATTTTTTCATTAATTTCATTTTAGGACAGCCGGTATTTTCGGTTGGAATCCAACTATTTTTTACAGGATAAAACTTGTTGGATGTGCTTAGCGTACTCTGCGAAAACCATTGCGGACTCTACGGTTTTCTTTTTTTAACCGCGGAGGACGCGGAGAAGTATTCGTTATATTGTACCCAACATGAATCACGCAGAGAAAGCGGAGAGGTGTTCGCCAGATAAACGTTTTAAATAGATATATTTATTGGATGTGCTTTGCTGTTAATTTTTCACCGTGGAACTCCTTTGGATCAGCAATTTAGCAATCAAAAAAAGCGGGGGCATATATATGCCCCCGCTTCGATTATCCTAAAATTTACTCTACCAGGTATTTTATTTTTTCGATAAATCAACCACACGAATCATAGATCCCTGACCATTTACAATCAGACGAATCATGTACATTCCATTTGCAGTAAATTGATCCTCATTTATATATTCTTGCTCATGCGTTCCTGCGTGCTGGAGCTCATCCGATACAATCGTGCTCACTCTGCGGCCCAGCATATCATACACTTCTAAACTTACATTGGAAGCATTCGGTAAAGTATAAGCAATCGTAGTACGTTCCATGAACGGATTCGGTTTAGCGGTTAATTGGAACCGGCTAACCTGTTCTTTTCCTGTTCCTTCTGCAATGACTAATTTAATGGAAACAGTCATCGTGTCAGTATAAGAACATCCTACACCCGGACCGGCTGTAAATGTGGTTTTCAGGCTTACCAAATAATTTCCATCTGCCTGGTAGATATGTGAAGGATCCGGAGTGCTTTCCCCGCCGGACGACCCATCTCCGAAATTCCATTGATATTGAACATCCGCAAGCGTTGCATCGACGTTAAAATAAGCTTGCCGCAAAGAATTATTTACAGAGTCGAGTACAATGTTTACAAGCGGTGTCGGATTCAGCCCAACATAGATATCATCGCTTGAAGAACAGTTTAATGTATTGGTTACGGTAACCGTATAGGTTCCCGAATCTTTTGCATAAATAGTTCTGGTTGTTTCTCCGGTACTCCATAAGTAAGCAGCATTCGGATTGCCCGCATCTAAAAGAACGCTGTCGCCGGGACAGATCGATTTATCGGCACCTAAATTTACTACAGGTGCTACATTCACAATTACCATAATATCATCGCTACCTGTACAATTTGCTTCTGCAGTAGTAACGTTAACGGTATAGATTCCCGAAGTACTTACTACAATCGTTTGAGTGGTCTCGCCGGTACTCCACAGGTATGTAGCGCCCGGGGTACCTGCATCCAACACAATGGCAGAACCTGCACACAAGGTTGTATCGGGTCCCAAATTAACCTGAGGAAGCGGGTTTACATTGATAACAATATCATCGGAAGCGGTACAACCTGCAGCATTGGTAATGGTTACCGAATAAGTACCCGAATTGGATACGGTAATGCTGCGTGTAGTAGCTCCCGTTGACCATACATATCCCAAAGAAAGCGGTGCTGTTAAAACAACCGTTTGACCCTGACATATACCGGTATCAATACCTAAATTTATCTGAGGGAAACTCTCAACTTTAATAATACGTTCCAATAAAGAATCGCAACCGGTAACAATGTTCACTACCTTTGCCCTAAAACGAACCACGCTATCCATATCGCTCGTAACCGGTGTGTACGACCAGGTATTGTTTGAAACATTAAATGTTCCCGAAACAAGTCCTCCTGAAGAAAGATATCTTAACTCCGCATTGCTTACATTCCAGGTTGTTCCGTAATCTGCCGGCTGATATCCGGTTGGTGCCGATATCTGATAAGCAAGTGTATTATTCACACATACCTTATCCGGAGAAGCTATTGTTCCCGCATTATAAGTTCCATCAAAAGGCGTAGATTGATTGACCAAAGAACCGTTAACTTTTGGATGTACGGTTACACTTACCGGAACACGGTCCGATGCACAGCCTTTCGCTCCCTTAGTTACTTTCCAATCGTAAAACCAGTAATACGAGGAAGTAGTCGTACCTGTTAAAGATGATGTCATCGAATGAGTAATCGTAATAGGAGCACTTACATACGGAAAAGTTGCTCCGCCCGACTCACGAATAAGGTTAGTTATGCCTACTGAAGTCATTGAAACACGGTAATTTCCCGGGGCAAGATTTGCTCCGATATAAACGGCATTTTTTACAGCTGCATTCCCCGATATATTTGCAACGGGTGCACTATGAACTATGTTCATTGTACCCGGTTCATAAATCACTATGCTGATTGTGCCTGTTCCCGTAGGATAGACATACATCGTATCTATATTTACCTGTTCGTGTACAGTAAATGCTAAACCATAGAACGATGTTTGTGCAATAAAACTTGCAGTTCCTGCATTCACATGACCTACGGAATGCGGTTCCAGTGTGCTGTTGGATGCATCTACATAAAAAGTAGTATTTTCTGTTAACGCAGGTGTAATAAATGTAGGTCCGTCACCCAGTTCTGTACCACCGATAGGTGCATCATACCAGTATATTCCCGGTGCCGGAGAACTAGCGGTAATTACCGCTGAGCCACCCATACAGGCATCTCCTGCATTCACAATACTTGGTGGAAGCGGAGAGGGGTTTAATGTTGTACTTAACTGAAGTGTATCGTTCGAACGATTTGAATCTCCTGTCAGATCGGTATATACTTTCAGCTCCATAGAAGCTGTCAGGCCCGTTACTTTACTGTTATAACCGTTGATCGTAACGGTATAATAGTCACCCGGTTGCAGTGTATCAGCGACAGTTTTAGATAAACTTGCCGTAATGTCTCCGGTAATCTCCGCTTTCACATCAAAGTTCGATTGCTCAACCGCACCTACATTACGAATCACAAATACGACACTATCATTCGGAATACCGCAGCCTGACTGTTCGATACCCGGATATAAAATTTCTACTGTCATAAGCTCAGCACCTACCGGCGTGTATTCATCAGCACCGATATCCGGAGTACCTGCATGTCTTGTTTCTCCATCGATATCCACTGTGACATAAGATAAAGGTAATGCCGAATTATTTAAAACGGCAGAGTTCGTACGTAATTCAGCGTTCGAAACAAAGAATGGATTTGTTGAATACGAATTTGAATCTTTCTCCGAAGCAGTTATATAAGCCTGCAAGGTATTTGTATTCACTGCCCAGAAGCCGAGAATTGTTCCTTTTGCATAATAGTTGTTATGATCGGAGTTGCTGACAGCACCCGTACTTACATTCGAAACATACGTAGCATAGCCGTTTCCATCATTCACAAAAATATTATTGTAAAGATTTATGCTATTACCAGCAGGAGCATTCAGCATGGTAATATTCAGCGTACGGCTTAGCGTTGCGTTGCTTCCTAAAGTAAGCACTGAGTTGTTGGCAACATTAATATATTTTCCGGAATCTTCCAGGCTGATACCTCTGGAGTTACTGCTACCGCCGGTTTGTACAAAATTATTAACGACTAAAATTTCGTTGGATGGGGTTCCTATATTTCCTCTCAGACGCAAACCGAAATTGCCATTGTGTGCAAGGATCCTGTTTTGCGAATACTCTGCGGCACCACTGATGAAATTCGCTGCAATACCAAAGAAGTCCACATTGCTGAGAGAATCGCTGCGTGTAATTATATTTTTAGTAATAAGCGGAGCCGATTGATTCGAAATTAAAATCGCATTATAAAAAGTTTTGATTGTATTGTTTTCAATACGAAGCCCGCTTCCTTTGCTTGCCAAATAAGCAGTACCATTCATCCAAACACCATTTGCATTACCCAGCATGGTGTTATTAAGAATAAGCAAACTGTCGTGTTCGATCCGTCCAAAGCACTGATTACAGACTGAGTACCGTTTGCATTTGCAGCAGCAATATCATCACGCCCTTTAAACAAATTATTCTGAAATGAAATATGCCGTGTTGCTCCCGACAATTCAACGATTGTTGAAAAGGTGTTGGTTTCGGAACGATGAAAGCCCAGATTGTTAAAGCTTATATATTGTGCATTGTTTAATTTTACAATATAGTTGCCGCCGCTACCGGTACTGCTCGGGAAAGTGATTGTAACCAACGAACTATCACCCGATAAAGAGTAAAAATTAATCCGGTTTGCTGCGCTTATTCCCGGAATACTATCTATTACAAACTGCTCTTCATAAACTCCATCGGAAAGAAATACATTCACCGTACCCGAAATTCCGCATTTACCCAGTTTATCTACAAAATCCGAAACACTGTGAAAATTACTTACCGATCGTGCAGCGTTTACATCGATGGTATAGTTTCCGCTGAACGGACTACATATATAAACATTTCCGGAAACGGAATCATTTGCAAGATACGAATCGGCTGTACCGTTTGGATTGCTGGTCCATACCAGTATTTCCGAAGGGCCGGCAAATAAATTAGGCGATGCAATAACAGTATCTATTTCTTCCTGAGGTTGTAATGTGTCATTATATAAGAATTGTGTACCGGGAATTCCGTTAACTGTCCAGTTCGCAGCAAAAGAATGAATGGTATTATCTCCTGTATTTTTAAACCTGACTTTTATATCATTTACTCCCATAAACGCAGGCTCCTGCGGAGATAGCAAAGCAATTGCCGCCATATCGTTCGGCGTAGGTGGAATTTCATAGGCTCCTATATCCGGATTACCCACACGAGGAGTGCCTAAGATATCATCGGTTACCTTTGCCAAAGGAATACCTGCTGCGTTTAGAAGCGGATTGGTATATAAAAAGTCTCCGGTAGCAGGGTTTACAAATTGAGGATCTACCTCCAGACTGTTCTGGTCTCTTCCACTGAGTTTCCAATCTGCTAATGTAGCATAAGAAGTTCCCGAAGTTCCCGCAAAATGACCAACAGCATTCGTACCAGTACCACCTGAAATATAAAAGTTATTATGATTGGAAGTAAAGGTACTTGTTGTGGTTGTCCAATATTCGCCGATACGGTTACCTGTTCCGGGGCGTGTAATGTAAAAAATGTTGTTCATCAGCTGAACCCCTAAACAAGCGGTTGTAGTTTGTATAAAGCCGTTCACAACAGTAGTAGAAGTGTTTAGGTCGTCAAACACTATGGTATTGTTAAAATATTGAACACTGTCGCTTCCGTTATTTGCTAAACCATACTGTGCGCCATTACTGTGAATATCATAAATCAAATTGTTTTTTACAACAAAATCCCCCAACTTGGTATCTGTAGTTGTATTATAAACACCATAGAAAGTAGAGGTAGAGGTAGGTAAAGATACGAAGGCATCATGGATACGGTTTTTCTCTATGCTTGTCCGGTAAGCATTAGATGCTGTGTATACCCCATAAAAAGTAGTAGAATTTGAGCGTGTCGGCCTGGAAATATCATTCTCACTTATCGAAGTACTGTCGCAGCCGGTTATATAGATACCATAACTATAATTATCAAGAATCGTATTGTTTATAACTCTATTAGATTTGCTTACGCCTCCCGTTGCCCCTGCTAGTACAATTCCATAATATCCTCCTGTTATACTATTGTTTTCGATGATATTATGAGTAAACGTTCCGGTTGTTGTCGGAGTTGAAGTAATGGCTCCCGAAAGAGCAATCCCCGCATAACTTGTAGTAGTTGCCGTAAGAGAGTTTGTAAGAATATTATTCCGGATGATGTTATGCGAAGCACCTCCGGTAAGATGTATGTTGAACCCTTGTGTTGAAGCAGGGTCGATATCCAGTTTAAACCCATCGATGGTTACGTATTGTGTACCATCCAACTGTACTAAATAACGGATTGCCGTTTCGCCTGCTGTGATCGTATCGAAAAGAGCAACGCCATTACCGTTAAAGGTAACGGTATTTGTACTGTTGGCTCCGGAAATTGCACCCAAAGAAATACGTTCGTTATAGGGTCCGGAGTTGGGATCAAAATCAATGACGATAGGCCCCGTAATACCACAATTAATAGCTGTTACAGCATCTGTAATCGAATTAAAATTAGTCCCTGAAGTAGGTATCGAAGGATTGACAGTATACAGACCTCCTGCAAGAGCGCTTCGTACTCCGATTTGTACTTCTGATGAATAAGCTGTACTTCCGCTACAGGTTACTGCGCAGCGATAATACATGCTTGTATCGGAAGAAGTTGTTAAAGAGGATTGAATAGCACCTGCAATGGGTAGCCAGTTTGTATTATCAGAAGAAATTTCCCATTGGTAGGTTAGACCGGATCCGATTGATGTTCCTGATAAATTCAGCATGAAATTTTCGTCGGGACAAACAAATGCTTTGCTTATCATGGCCGCACCCGCTGTTGGTGGGGCTGTACAGGGCACATTATGAATTATATTAACCACATAATCTTCTGTCTCGCCACCTCCAAAAGATGTACAAGCGTCTGTTGCACCATTAGGAGAAGAAGCTAGCCTGGACCGCACCCTCATTCCTGTAAGCCCGGAAGCTGCATTTGTCGGTATAGTTATAGATGCAGAACCCGATTGTCCTACGGAAAACACCTGTACCCATTCACTGGCATCATAAACACCGTTCTGATCATAATCAATCCATACTGATAATTTATTTGCCGATGAGCCTGTAGTAATACCCGATACTGTATATGTCAGCCCCATAATCAACGTTGTTGTAGTTGATCCCGAAGCCGGATACAATGTGTAAGAGGGTACAGGACAAGTACCTGCAGTTATATTTGTCAATGTATTCAGCGTAAACTCCGTAATACATGGTGAGGCTGATGTATGCGGGGGATTACAATAGCCGGTCGGCTGAGCATTAAGCCCAATTGGTAATGCCAGGATTAATAAGAAAAAAAGGAATTTAGGAATAGGTGTTTGTGTAAGTTTTTTCATAATATGCTCATTGTAATTGTTTGATAAAGATTTACCAAACGGGGTTTAAATCAGGTTCAGACGTTTTTGTTAAATTAAAAAGTTTTATTGCTACTATTTTGTCCGTTTTTTAAAAATAATGCCCAAAATAAGAAAATAAATTTGAGGTTTCTTAATTTTTAAGTAATTATTACTGAACTTTTTTATAAGATAGTGTTACGAACAAATAGTATTAATTTCTCCTTTTCATACTGTTTTGCGGTTATCTTTTGTAAAAGCAAATCCCCGGTATCGCTTAAAAATGCGATACCGAGGATTGCTTTGCCTAAAACAATTAATTAAACCTTAATTTATTTTTTAGATAAGTCTATTACTCTTATCATGGCTCCCTGGCCATTGACAATC
>CAYVTM010000019.1:0-12440 GCA_964454645.1 uncultured Sphingobacteriaceae bacterium
TGAAGCGAATGGTGCTGCCTACGTGACTTGAACACGTGACCCCCGCATTACGAATCCGAATTTCTGCATATCACCGGGTTTCATCCCGCCCCACGGAGTATCATTAACGGCCTGATTTTCAACGCTTTATGTTGCATTTCGCCGGACGGCCTCTTACTTGCTTTCAAGGCCCGGTGGCGACTCGGTGGCGACTCGCGCTCCGAGTCGCCACGGCAAATGGAAGCGAAAACGATCATGCCGACCCTCAACCTTGGACGCCGCGAAGTGGAGGCGCTTCGCAAAAAGAAGCCCTGCGGCGTGACCTATTACGATGAGAAGGTGAAGGGCTTCGGCCTGCGCTTCCATGCGACCGGCAAGGCCAGTTTCATCCTCGAATATCGCCCCGTCGGCGGGGGCCAGAAAGCGGGCAAGAAACGGATTACCATCGGAACACCTGACGCGATGAAGCTGGAAGTCGCGAAGCAGGCCGCGAAGGACATGCTCGCGAATATCAGGCTGGGCGCCGATCCTATTGCAGAGCGGCAGGCGCTTCGGCGCGCGGAGACCGTCAGCGAACTTTTCGACGACTATATGGAAAGGCACGTTCGACCAAAGCTGAAGCCGCGCACGGTCGAGTCGTATGAGACCTACTTGAAGAACTATATCAGGCCCGCATGGGGAACGCGCAAAGCCTTCTCCATCGTCCACGCTGACATGGACAGGCTTCACACGAAGATCGGAGAAGCGCAGCCGAAGGGGCAGGGGAAGCCCGGCGCGGCCAACCGGCTCATTGCGTTCGTGTCCGGCGCCTACACGTGGGGGTCGCTCAACAAGGTCATTCCCGAGAGCTATCCTAACCCCGCCCGAAAGATCGAGAAGTTCGACGGCAAGGTCATGGAACGATTCCTGACGGATGAAGAATTTGGCCGATTGGGCGAGGCGCTGCGGCTTGCCGAAACTGACGGCATTCCATGGACTCCCGATCCGGCGAAGAAGATCAAGCACGCGAAGAAGGAAGAGAACCGTCGAGTCGTGCTTGACCCCTACGCCGTCGCGGCGATCCGCCTCTTGATGCTCACGGGGTTGCGACTGCGCGAGATTCTGCACTTGCGATGGGCGGACGTGGATTTCCAGCGGGGTCGGATCACCCTTCCTGACTCGAAAACTGGAAGCCGTCCTGTCCTTGTTGGAACAGCCGTGTTGGACGTGCTGAAGGGAGTCGAGCGTGTCGGCGTTTATGTGATCGCGAGCGAGTCGGCTGGGGCCGAAGACGAAACGCCCCGCGCCGACCTTAAGCGCCCATGGAAGCGGATAACCGAACATGCCGGTTTGAAAGGCTTGCGGTTCCATGACTTGCGCCATTCCTTCGCTTCCGTGGGCGTCGGCGGGGTCGGACTCAACCTTCCCGTTTTGGGCAAGGTTCTCGGACATGCGAGCCCCGCCACGACTCAACGCTACGCCCACCTTGCCGACGATCCGGTGAAAGCGGCGGCGAACGCAATTGCCAACTCGATCAAGGCCGCGCTTGAAGGAGTCGCCGCATGAAACCGCCGCGCCGCATCTCTCCGAAGAGTCTCGCCGAATACCCCAAGCCGAAAGAATCTCGCCCCGCCACGCGAGACTCCGATACGCGGTTGAAGAACTTGCCGCCGTTGCGCTTGCCGAAGCCAAGCGAGCCTCGAAGCCGTTTCGAGCGTCGACTCGATGCCCGCTTGGCTTCGCTGGCGCGGCTTTCGGAATGCACGCCGGAACAATGCGTCGGCCTCGCCTGTTGGCTGGGAAAGGAAGGATGGGGGGCGTTCGCGGTTGATGTTTCCGACTGCCAAAAGAAACCGACTGCATTCGCGTTCTCTCGCGAACTTGGGCTTGCGGCTCTCGAATACGACCAGAACGGCAAGCCAAGAGTCCTAACCCCCAAGCAGCTTGCCGTGGTCGCAATGTCGGAGAGGAGTCGACTCCGTGTGGACCAGACGAAGGAAGAGCGCTCGATGGGAACGCATGTCCGGAACCATCGCAGCTACCAGAAAAAGCATGGCCCGAACGCGCGCCTTCTGGCGCTCTACCATCGGCATGAAGAAGGCTTGCCCGTCGAGCATGTGAGGCGCCTGCGGCGTGAGCGCCTGTTGATCGAATTGAAATGGAGCGCGGCCCGCCTTCAGCCCGCCGCATAGCCCGCGCGCATCCTCGCGCTTTTCTTTCCGCCCATGCGGCCATAGTAGGCCGACCAGTCATTGCCCTTCGCGTGCTTGACGGCGGGCCTCGAAACCCTTTCCGAAAGGATGGCCTTCACGCCTGCCTCAAACCTCTTGCGAGCGGTCGGCGACTTGGGGTTAGGGATCGGCCCCAGAGCGTGCAGGGCTTCCGCCTGTTGAAGCGTGATAGGCTTCACGCGCCCCTCAACCCGATCCAGCGGGACACGCGCGAAGCCGCTTTCAAAGCCCCTGAGACGCAACAAGAGCATGTCCGAATGACCTTGGAAGGTGGAAGGCTCAACGCCCGCCACCTCCCACGGCCTGTTGACATAGAACACCAGATCGCCGCGCCCGAACGTCATGCCGCGACCACGGGTTGAGTCAGGCGGACGCGGACGCTCGCGGCGCCAGCGCCTGCCGCAGCAACCGCGACGCCGATTTGAATCGTCCCCTCACTGTTCGAGTCTTCGTCGGCGTTGGAATGACAGAGCTTGCCGGCGGGGTCGTAATAGGCGGGCTGGCCGACGATGAAGACGGAAGCCGCGTTCTTCGGCAGATCGAACACGCCTTCCACGGCAAGGTCGAGATTCTGGCCGGTCTCTGCGTCGCCAGACGCGACACCGCCAAGGGCGCCGATCACGACATATTCGCCAGAGGTTACGTTGGCGGGCGCGGGGATCGAGACCACCCGGCCGGGTTGCACAAGGTTTTTCATAGTCAGAGTCCTTTCGAGGTTTTGAAGCGGATAGTGTTCGGGGCGGCGGACTGCATCGCTGCAATCCGCGCCTCGATCAGGCCAAGGGCGCGCTGCATCTCGAATACGGATCGGTATTCGATCTCTTCCCCGTTCGCGTCCCGCACGCGCTTCTCGCCAGTGGCGAGGGCGCGCACGAGCGCATCACGGAAAGCCTGAAGGTCGGAGAGTTGCAGCGCGCTCATGGCTAGTTGTTCCCCGCCGTGTTCGAGTCGCCGGGGTCGCCGTTCTCGACGCGGTAGGCGCCGCGCCAGCCAATCGCAGCCGCGCCGACAACGTGGATGCAGCGGAACGAGACGCCCCACGTATCCCACGCCTGTTGCGTCTCGATTTGCGGACCCTCGCGGCCGGCGAGGTGCGCCAGTTCGAGGACCGGGGCGAGCGCCGGATCGGCGAACACGAACCACTCGAACGGATCGAGTCGCGGCTCGACCATGAGAGTCAGTTTCGACTGGAAGGGGTTCGTCTCGCTGAAGTGCTGGGCCTGATACGCGGCGAGGAATTGCTCCGCCGACGTTTCGAGTCCCCGCCCGACCACCAGATATTTCGGCGCGATGTTCAGCAAAGTCACGCCGTCCAGGCCCGTGGTTGCGCGCATCGACTGGCGAATGGCGCTGATCGACTCGACGCCGATCAGATTCCACGCTTCGGTGTTGTCGTGCGCGGCGCTGAAGAGGTTCTGCCCGTCATCCATCTGAGGGTTGGCGTTGAGAACGGAGACCAGTTCCTCCGCGTCCCGTGCAGCCGCCGCCACGCCGAATTGTTCCGACGCATCGGTGAGCGCCGAAAGGTCATCGTTCAACATCGCCTTCATGCTGTAGTCGATACGCCGCGCGAACGGCTCGACCTGAATCGACTGCTTCGACTCTTCGCGGCTGGCGTGTTCGATTTCGCCATGCTCCCCGAGAGGCTTCAGGGCGCCGAACTCGCCGGCGCGGAGCCGGTGAGCTTCGCGGAAATCCGGAAGCGTGGATTTCTTCGCGAGCGCAGTGAACGGCGAAGTAGCAACGCCGTACTTGGCGAGAAGCGAGCGATTGCCGACGCCTTGAAGCAGGTTCGGCAGATCGGACGTTCCCAGCGCCCGCGTAAGGCGTTGCTCGCGCGACAGGCCGAACGTGCGGACGCCATTGCGTTGAAGGATGGCGTCGGCGTGGTCACTGATCGAGAAGCCGACGAACTCACGCGCTGAGTCCTCCGGCTTCGTGCCGGAAGCGCGGGCATAGAGTCCGCCGATCTGCCGCTCGATCAAAGCGGCCGGGTCTTCGTGCGAGACGCCGACACGAATACGGGGAACCGCGTTGCTGCGAGCCGTCAGCAAGTCGTAGGCCGCCGCGCGGGCTTGCTCGACCGTGGCGTCGGCGTCGATAAGTTCGTCCGCCTGCTCAGGCGTACCGCCAGCGCGTTTGATGATCTCGCGAATCTCCGCGCGGGTCTCCGCAACGGTGGACTCGTTCGCGGGCGTGTCGATCACGTCCGCTTCGGGCGCCGGGTTGGCGCCGGTTTTCTTGGGCATGGGAATGCTCCTGATTTTGGCGTGGGGATCAGCGCCGATAGGAACGAACGAAGCCTCATGGATTGTCCACGCAACCGCCGTTCGGATTCGGTTGCCTTTGGAGTCTGTGAAATCGCGCCACGACAAGATGCGGTAGCCGATTGAAAGATTGCGGACGATGCCGTCCTTGATGTCCCGCACGAGCCCGGCGACCTCGTCGCGAGACGACAGTTTGATGAGCGCGTGGATTTCGCCATTCTTCTTCCACGCCTTTTGAATCACGCCGACGATTGCCCGCGTGCTGCTTTGATTGTGCGCGTCCAGGACAGGCGCCCCGCCGATCATGCGAAGGTCCGCATGTTCAACTGGAAGCCGTTCAACGTATCCGCCGCGCTGCACGTCAGCGCCCGTGGATATGACCGCCTCCACGGTGTTCTCTTCATCGTTGAAGGTGGTCGGTGCGAGCGATGCCGAACGCCGTTCCATTGCGACCCGGTGGCGTCTAGTCATTGGAGTCTTCCTTTTCGGGATCGTCGCCGGGATCGGCCGTTGTCTGGGCGAACGGATCGGCGGCAATGTCGGCGTTCACGCGCTCAACGGACTCGCCGCGCGCTGCGATCAATTCGGCGCGGCTCGCCAGCTTCGTTTCGAGAAGGGCTTTCGCGGCCGCCGCATCCTTCAGGGGGTCCGGGGGAGGTAGCTGAACAAACCTCCATTCGGGGAATGTCGCGTCCGCCTCTCCGCCATTGCGCAGCGACTCGGTGACAATCCAGCGGCGCCAGATCGGATTCAGAATCTGCGGAGTCAGGGTGCAGTATTGCAGCGTTTCCAGCGCCGACTTGAACGCGGCCCATGAGGCGCGCAAACTCGAAAAGTTCGCACGGCTGACATTGTGCGAGATGAGATGCGCCGGAACGCCCAGCCCCGCCGAAATGGCTTCGATTTGAGTCGTCAGGAACTCAATCGAGCCTTGGGCCTGTTGCGGCTGACTGAAGTTGACCTTGTATCCGGGCGGAAGGCGACGCATCGCGCCGGGCTCAAGCGACACGTCGAGCGCGTCGCCGTCCTTCTCACCTTCAAATGGAAGTTGCGTTGTGCCGTTCGCATCTTCGAGGAAGCCGGCGAACATGGCCGCAGTCTGAATCCCTTTCAGGATTCCGTCGGTCGCAATGTCGAGGTCGGAAATCTTCAGAAGGATCGGCGCAAGCCATGACACGCCGCGAACCTGTCCCGCGCCGACGGGGCGCATAAGGTGCAGCACGTCCGCCGCGTCGACTCGGACGGGCGGCGCCCACGTCTGGAAAGTTTGCACGGGCGAGGCTGGGCGAATCCAGTAGGCGACACGTTGTCCGCTGGCGTTGAACTCGATACCGCTCGCGATGAACGCCCCGCCGCCAAGGTCGCGCGTTTCATCTTCCGCGATTTGTTCGGCGGGAAGC
This sequence comes from uncultured Sphingobacteriaceae bacterium, assembly GCA_964454645.1. GTDB lineage: Bacteria > Bacteroidota > Bacteroidia > Sphingobacteriales > Sphingobacteriaceae > CAYVTM01. The sequence continues at coordinate 5,857 of CAYVTM010000019.1, forward strand.
AGTTGCAGCTTCAGCCCATCCGCCGTCTGGCGGAGCGCAATGAAGGCTTCGCCGTCAATGACCATGGCGCGAGCGGCGGCGTGAACGATTCCGCCGAAATCGGTTCGCCCATCGAAATCGCACGAGTCCCAAAACTCATTGATGAAGCGCGCCGAAAGGTCGGCGTCGGGATGCGTCGGGATCGGTCCCGTTCCTACCGCCGCGTTGGCGATGGCGGCGACGCCAGCCGCCGCGTGCGGGTTGTTGTTGGCATAGTACCTTGCCCGCTCGCGAAGGGCTGGCGCGGCCTGAAGGGTTTCCGTCGCTGTCCTGTAGGAACGTGCTTCCTTCGGAAAGCGCGACCATGACGCGCCGTCATAGCCGCGTTTGCGCATCTCCGGCGCGATGGCGCGAGCGACGAACATACGGGCGCGGCGAAAGATGGAAGCGCGGGCCATGGCCTAGCCCTCCCCGGCAAGGTGAGACAGAAGCGGGCGAAGGCCGATGCCCAGAGTCGACGTGCAGCCTTCCGGCGTTTCGCCGTAGTCGCGGTCAGCCGTCATCGGATAGGCCCGTGCGAGGAATCGCGGCCCGGCCGGGTCGGCAATCCGGTCGATGCGCAACACCCAATCCTGGCCGTTGCGAGCGCCGTTTAAGATGAAATCGACCGTCATCGGGTCGAGGGCTTCAGCCATCGCCCAGAAGACGGAGCGCGACGGGTTCGCGCGTTCCGACTCCGGCAATTGAGGGTGAGCGAGTCCCCATTCAAGCAGCATGTTGGCGACCGTCGCGAGGACTCGCGCGCGGTTGTCATATCGCGCAATGCCGCCGGCAGTCCGTCGCAGCACGGGAAGGATTCCAGCGTCACCAAAGGCCCTGATGCGCCCGGCGTAAAAGCCGTGCGAGCGGGTTTCGTCGGCAATCGCGTCGATCAAGTCCGCGCGGGAATAAGTCCGCTCGATCATTCGGGACTCCTGTCTTCAGTCCCGAGAAACGGCGACCGCGAGTCGGAGTCGAATCGTTTTCTGTAATCTCGAACGCGCGCTGAGAATTACATTTCAACCGGGGACTCGGACCCAAACTCCAGCGATTGAAACGACATACGGCGCGAGGCGGCGTCGAAATGTTGGAGTCGAAGATGCGTGTTGAAGAGATGGCGCCGCGTGCGCTGACGACAAGCGAGGCCGCGCGACGGCTGGGCGTGAGTGAAAGCCTTCTGGAAAAACTGCGGGTGTTCTCGCCGGACAAATCACCGCCGTTCATGCGGATCGGCAGGGCCATCCGCTATCGAACGTCGGACCTCGACGCATGGGCTGCAGCCCGTGTCGAGGGCGGACGCTGAATAGAAAAACCGCCCCAGACCAAAATGGCGGGGCGGTGGAAAGGATTAGTCCGATGCGTCCCCAAGCAACTGAGGCAAGCGCCTGCCGTGCGCAAGCCCCTAGTAAGACAAAAGATGAAAAGTGGCGCGAGCTATCATCCATCGCCCGGCAACACCGGAAAGCCGAACATGATCGGCGCTCCGACTCCCAATGGCGGAAGCGGACTGCCGCCCATGCCCTCGGGCTCTTCAAGGAGTCTCGACCCGACCCCGAGACCGGCTGGCATTTCACCGATGAAGCCGCGCTAGACGCCTACGCGCCGCACGGAAGCGACCAGATCGTGAATCGGTATTTCACCGAAGCGATGGAAGCGCGCGAGCTTGAGGCATGGGCGCTTGTGGAGGCGGCCGGGCTGAAGGGCCGCGCCGAATACCGCGACGCCTGCCGCGCCTATCTGCGGATCGTGGATGCCATGGAACGTGCGGAGAAGCGCGGACTCGTCGTGAAGCCGTTGATGCTTGGCAACCTTCGCAAGCCGTCGCTGCACTCGCTGAAGCTGGGCGCCCCGCGCCATCGGAGGGCAGTTTGACGCGCCGCAAGGATACATTGCCCGAGTCCGGCCTCATGTATGTGAAGCCGGGCGACGTGGATAATCTGGCGCCGGCCTATGACTTTTTTCCGGGCCTGCTTCACGACTCTACCGTCGCCATGATCTATGGCCCGCCGGGAAGCGGAAAGACGTTCTTCGCGATCCACCTTCTTTGTTGCACGGCCTTGGCCCGTCCAACCTTCGGCGTCACTCCCGAGATGCGCAGCGGTCTCTATGTGGCGCTGGAAGGCGAGTCCGGCGTGAAGGCGCGTATCATGGCCTGGTGCGACCAGAACGGAGTCGACGAGTCACCGATCCACTACGCGCTTGGCCGCTTCAGCATCGCAGCGGAAGGCGAGGCGGACGTTTCCGACCTGATCGAGTATATCCGCAAGCATCGCATCGGCTTCGTCGTTATAGACACATGGTCACTTGCCATGGCTGGGCTGGATGAGATCAGCGGGCAACATATGTCCGCCGGACTCGATGCGCTTCACCAGATCAAGCGCGAGACGGGCGCTTGCGTGGTCGCGATTGCCCACACTGGCAAGAATGAGAAGGCCGGGATTCGCGGCCATAGCTCGCAGCTAGGCAACGTCGATACGACAATCGAGGTAGTTGTTCACAACCGGGAGACCTTGCACGAGGGGAAGAGGGCGCACGTTGTCGAGCATCCCGTAACGCTGGAAACGCCGCGCTCCGCCGTGGTCCGGAAGCAGCGTGACGGCGAAAGCGGCAGGCATGTGCATTTCACCTTGTCGCTTCGGGATACCCCTTTCAGGGATGCACGCGGCAACACGCTGAAGCGCCCCGCCGTCTGCGAGCATGAAGCGTTCACAGACCATGGGCCGGAGGTGGATGAGAACGAGTCGCCCAGCCGCCGCCTGACGAAGCGGGAGCGCGAAGCGGCGGCCATCCTCGACGGGTTGAATGCCAAGCTGGGCCGCGCCGGTCCTGCCGGAGTCGACCAATTCCGTCGTGCGCTGAAGCAGGAAGGATGGGGGCCAGACAATGCCGCTTCATGGCGAAGCGCGTTCCGCGAAATCAGGACCAAGCTGGAGATGGATGAACATGGCGGCGCCTTGCACCTCCGTTAGCGTGCGATGCGTGCGAAGCGTGCGAAATCGCACGGTCGCACGGTCGCACATCCCCGCTCGCAAGCGCGCCTTTAGGCGCTGCGAAGCGTGCGATGCGTGCGAAATGTCTAGGGGTGATCGCACGCACGCACGCTTGGCGATGGTAGGTTCTTACTGGTGGGGGTGCGCCGGGGGGTCGCTGAGCCCCGGCTTTCGCCGCTTCGAATCGAAATCAGTTTTCAAAAGAAAATGGAATCTCGGAATCGGCATTCGCCTTTTCCGCGAAGCTATCTGACTTGTGGAGTAAGTGAAATGGCAAAGCGTTCCCTCGATGACCTTCTGGGCGAGCCGACTCCGGCAAGGCGCGGCCGCCGTCCCGGTGAAGGTGGCCGCGCGCCGACGCCGACGCGCGACCGGCTCAACGCGGCGCAAGCTCAACTTGCGGAGACGCGCGCCGCGAAACTACGGGGCGAGCTTCTGGACGCGAAAGAGGTTGAAGCGCGCTGGGCCTCCGCCGTGCTGGACGTGCGCGCGGCCATCTTGGCAGTGCCGACCCGCTTCGGCGCTCGCCATGGCCTCTCAGCGGCCATCCTGGCGGACCTGGATAGCGATCTGAGGGATGCACTGGCCGGTCTGGCCGCTGGGGAGGCTCGCCATGCTGGCTGACCCTGTAGAAGCCGCCCTGCGGCGTGCGTTCGCGAATTTCCGGCCCCCGCCGAAACTGGACCTCGCAACGTGGATGGAGACTCATATGAGGTTGCCGGCTGGCGCGTCCGCCATGCCGGGCAGGGTGAGGCTGCACCCATGGCAACGCGGGATTGCCGACGCCATGTCCGACCCCACGATTGAGCGCGTCACCGTCCAGAAGAGTGCAAGGGTCGGTTACAGCACGTTGTTGATAGGGTTGATCGGCTCGCATGTCGATAACGAACCTGCGCCAGTGCTTTGCGTGTTGCCCGTGGAGTCGGATGCCCGGTCCTTCGTAGTCGATCAGGTCGAGTCTGTCTTTGAGGCGACGCCGCAACTTCGCGGCAAGCTGGGCGCCGAGGCGGACGAGTCCGGACGTAATACACTGCTTCATCGGAGATACCCCGGCGGGAGTTTGAAGGTTGTGGCAGCGAAGTCGCCGCGTAACCTGCGAGCGCACACCGCACGAATCTTGATCGTGGATGAAGCGTCAGCCTGCGAGCCGACTAGCGAGGGCGATCCTATTTCGCTCGCCATTCGTCGCACGATGACGTTTGCAAACCGCAAGATCGTGGTCGGGTCGACTCCCGTTTTCGAGGAAGGCGACCCAGTGATCCGGGGTTACTCCGAAAGCGACGGTCGCGTGTTCGAGGTTGTGCCGCCATGCTGCGAGACGCCGACCGAAATCATGTGGAAGCACATCGAATGGCCGGAAGGTGAGCCGGAGCTTGCTGCTTTTCGCTGCCCTCACTGTGACGCACTCACCCATGAAAAGCACAAAGCCGAAATGGTTGCACGCGGCGCTTGGCGGATTACGCGGCCGGCCGTGAAAGGGCACGCTGGATTTCGCCTCAATAGCTTGTGCTCAACCCTGCCGAATGCCTCATGGCCCAAGCTGGCGGCGGAATGGCTGGTAGCGAAGCGGAGCCCCGACACGCTGCAAGCCTTCATCAACACGGTTCTAGGCCAAGGCTGGCGCACTGCGGGCGAGGAACTGGACGAGTCGGCGCTCATGGATCGGGCGGAGCCGTTCGGCCTTCCTGACGCCATCCCCGAGGCCGTTAGAGTCATAGTCGCCGGCTGTGACGTGCAGCGCGACCGGATCGAGATAACCTTCCTCGGCTTCAGCGACTCCGAAACTTTCGTGTTGGGGCATTCCGAAGTGTGGGGCGATCCGAAGGAGTCGACCACATGGGCCGAAGTCGATGACGCATTGAAAACGCAATGGCGTCACCCGCTGGGCCGCATGATCGGAGTCGACGCCGCAGCCGTTGACGCCGGCGACGGCGAAACCATGGACTCCGTGCTGGCATTCTGCGGCCCGCGCTTCAATCGCCGCGTGGTGGCGATCAAGGGCGCCGCCGGGAACCGTCCCGCTATCAAGGCCAGCGACACCAAGGGCTCCAAACTTTTCATTGTCGGAGTCGATGGCCTGAAAGCGCGACTCCTTTCGTCGCTGAACTACAGACGGAAAGCGGAAGGTGAAGAGGAAGAGCGCGGCTGGCTCTGGCGCTTCAGCAACACGCTTTCCGCCGAATGGTTTGACCAGTTGTGTTCGGAAAAGCGTGTTCTGAAATACTCGAAGGGCCAGCCCGTCCATGTGTTTGAGCGGATCATGGGCCGCCGCGCCGAAGCCCTTGATTGCGTCGTGTACGGCCTGGCCGTCCGCAATCTGGTCAACGTCGATCTGAATCGCCGGTTCAATGAATTGAAAGGTGTGATCGAGCCGCCGAAGATTCCGACCGTCTGGCGCTCTAACTGGATGGCAAAGGGAGGCAGGCAATGAAACGCAAGACTCCAACCTATCGCGACTGCATTGTGTGCGGCGCGCAATTCGAGATTGGCCGCCCTCAAGACGGCCTCCCTCCCGGCTCCACGAAAACGTGCTCGCCGGAGTGTTCGGCGGAACATGACCTTCGCTGGCGTAGGGAATGGCACGCGGAAAACCGGGACCACATCGCGGCCCGCGTCAGCAAGAGTTCCAAGGCCCGCCGCGCCAACAATCCCGAATCCGCCGCGCTTGAGCGTGAACGCTGGCGGCGGGGGCAGGCGGCGCGGCGTGCGCGATTGAGGGAGGCCGAGTCGTGAGTTGGGCGATACTCGATACGAATCGGTTGAACGCGCGGGATGCGCGGAACTGGCGGCGGCGCAAGAAGGTCGCGCGGCGTCCGCCGACGGCGGAGGAAATCGCAGCACGGGAAGCGGAGAAGCGCGAAGCAGCGCGGATCGCGTCAGCCAACTATCGCGCGCGGCATCCCGAACGGGCGGCGGCCGCCCAGCGCCGATGGCGTGCGAAGAATCCAGGGTATCAAAACCAATGGGCGATGGACAAACGGGCGGAGCTTCGCGAGGACCGGGAGGCGCTGAAAAAGATCGAGCGTCGCAAGGCCAAGGCGAGGAAGCGGCGGCAGGCGGCGGCGAAACGCAAGGCGGCGCGCAAGCGCGCTATCGAGATGGCGCGGAAGCAGCGTGTGCGCTGGGCGAAGGCGAACCCGGACAAGATCAGGGAGTATCGGCGTCGGTGGGAGGCGATGAATCCCGGCTACTCGAACCAAGCCGCGCGGGACCGCTACGCGCAAAACCCCGAACCGTTCAAGGCGAGGAGTCGGGCCTATTACGTGGCGAACAAAGACCGCATCAACGCGGCGAGGCGGGCGAAACGCGCGGCCTTGCGAGACAATCCGGCGTGAGGGCCAAACCTCGGCATCTAGGTTGGGGGACGATGCTTCGGCCCAGCCCTCACCCCCTCTTCACTAGCGAATGAGCGTGGCGGGCTCCAGCCGAGTCCGCGTGGCGACTCGGTGGCGACTCGGCGCGATCTTGTTGATCGGCCCGACCCCGAAACGCTTATAAGCTATTGATTTTATTGGAGTTTCTGGTGCTGCCTACGTGACTTGAACACGTGACCCCCGCATTACGAATGCGGTGCTC
>CAYVTM010000020.1:0-11728 GCA_964454645.1 uncultured Sphingobacteriaceae bacterium
ATCGCGAGGCTGGTGGGCGGTACAGGGATCGAACCTGTGACCCCTACCATGTCAAAGTTGAGACCTATCTTTTCAGCAGTTTTCAACCGTTGCCAGGACGTTCAACTGGATATCAGCGGAAACACTTTCCGTATTCACTAGACACAAAGAAGCACTGGCTATTGCTATTCGTCAGGTACCTAGGAGGTACCTTGATGGGCGAGACTGCCGCAGGTACCAACCCTGTGGCAATGTCGGTAGTGCCGCTGAAGCTGGCTAAGCCAATATCGCTAAGCTGCCCAGGCGGTCCTATAGAGCGCCGTCACGAAATCCCGCTCAATTGTGCAACCCGATGCGCTGAAGGTCTTCAGCACGGCTGGGTCCGCCCCTTCGCTGTAAACTACCACGCTGCTTCCTGACCTCCGTCGACGAAGCACTTGTTCAACGGTTGAGGCTCCTAAGCCAGCCGCAACCACAAACAGAACCGATGGGTTGACGCTCGGCGTCTCAGCAGCGACGACCACCAAGCCCAACGAAGTCAGGCTTTCACGCACCTCATGCTGGAGCCATCTCTGCGAAGCAGTATCCGTAGCCACTACAATGACTGCGTTTCTGATACGTGCCGCGTTCGTTATAATTGGACTACGCGCGGAAGGTTGTTCCGACAGAGGTAGTACGCGGGTCTCGACGTAATTGGCGGTCGCCAACGATGCGCGCCGCGCGGCTTCCGCGGGGTCCATATCCTGACGTCCCCAAAAAAACGCGAAAGCAGCGCTGAAAATATCCCCTGATCCAACCTTATAGATTGCTTTGGCCGCAAAAGCAGGCACCCGGACAAAACTGCCATCGCGGGCGAACACAAAAGCACCGTCGGCGCCAGCTTTCACGACAACCACAGCAGGCTTGTGCGAAGCAAAAACTGAAGCCGCTCCATTCGTTACGTCACGACAGCCACTGAGCGCTCTAAGCTCTTCGGCATTCAAGAGCACCGCTAGCTGATCCGCCTCTGAACCATTCGCATGAAAGGGATCAGGCCTCGTTCCGGACTGTGGATCATATACAGCGCGCCGCGCCTTCACGCGGAATGATCCCTCCAAGCATCCAAACCGAAGTACTAAGTCGCCTTCGACTTCAGCGATGCCGCATTCTGGCAAGGGTATCGGCGCGACGCGCGGCTTGGCCAACGAGTGCAAATAGCTGAAGTGAATTGCAGACTCAGACGGACGTAATTTTACTGCAACCCCGTAGGACTCGAACGACGCGAAAACATCATCCGAGTGGGCGGCCGGATAAAAGGCATGCAGCGAAACGTCATCGACCACGCCTTTCAGAGCGAGCGCTGCGCGACCTCCTGAACCAAGTATAACCACCGAGCTAGGATCGACATTGTGTTCAATGTATATGCCGCCCGCGACGATCATGTGAGCCGCCTAAGTTATTGATACGGTGACATACACCGCACCGTTCTCAATGCGGTTGATTGCTCCTGTGTAAGCCACGCCGGCTTCAAGGCATCGCAAGAGCGCCGCCAATCGAGGAGTCCCTGACAAAACTCCGATTGTTGCCCCTGTTCGACTCAGCACCACGTCAGCGCGCACACCTGTGCGGGTACGAGAAGCGGTCAGATGAACAGGATCACCCACCCTGCCACCTCCGCTATAGTCGGACAAAATAGTCGTCACCGTTTCAGGACAATTTGGCTGTGGGGGATCACGCGGATTGTCCCCCTTCGGATCGCCACCTGGATTAGAACCCCCCACAATCGCCTCCCTACAGACACCCAACGGAGGATATGGCGGTTCAACCTCAATCTGCAACACCGACGCGATGTGTTCGCATCTCTGTCCAGATCACAGCATCCAGAATCGATGGCCTGACGGCGATGGCGTGTGCGAACTCGATGAATCGTCGCTCAAGACTGTCATAATCGCGGGGCAACGAAACGACCTCTGGGAACACCCGCATGCCTTTGCAGGCCCGTATCAAATGAATGTCTATGATCGCTACCGCATCACTATCTAAGAAGTTACGCACGATCCAAGAAGCAGTCTTGGGACCTATGCCTTCGAGTTCGATTAGCGCTCCCCTAAGATCATGCGCATCAAGCTCGTGAAGCCGGAGATCAACGACGCGCCTCATCATCTCCGCAATTCTTCGCGCCCGCTGATTTGGAAATCTATAGCGCTGCTCTCCACCCCCAATACGGAGAGGCCGTAATAGAAGTGCACGCAAGTCGTCCTCTGATAGAGGCCGAGCCTCGTCGAATGCGTCCACACTCTTCAGGAGATCGAAGGCAGCCTTATTCATTTCGTAGCGAATGCCGAATCCGCCGAGCAAACAGAACCCAATTTCTTCGACCAGTGATGAAGTGGAGGAACTGAACCTCGGTAGTTCGTCCTCCCAACGGCAGCGGGCTGCCCAGTATGCCGGCGTGTTGACGACGCTAGCTGGGCCCCACCATACGCCAGGCATCACCTCCACGTCCGGATCTGGAAGCGTGAGTCGTTCAGCGTGGTCGCCGACTCCCGCCCATACGATTTGCATCTTCACAACTCCATTGCAGTTTTATACGGCATTATGCATAAAACTGCAATGGCCGGACTTCTCCAGATGCAACGTCTTCAGGCGCTCATCCTGAAGACCAAACTCAATGACCGCGAATTGGCGGAGAAGCTTGGGGTTTCTCAGCCCACGGCATGGAGGCTAAGAAATGGCAAGATTCGCAAGGTTTCTGGCTATATTGCTAAGCTTGAACGTGCCCTCGGTCAGTCCGCAACTCCGGCGGCAAAATCAGAATTAGAGAGCCTGATTGCTTTGGCGGAGCAGTCACCGGCACTCAAACAGACTCTGATCGGGATAATGAAACTTATTCTAGAAAACGAATAAGCAGAACCGCCATCGTCCCTCTCGTGCAGTCTGCGACTCGCTGCTAAATTCGGGAAATGATTGGGGGGCCGAAATCTCATCAAGAAGCTGTGGTGCTTCTCAGCGGCGGCGTTGATTCAATGCTGTGCGCGCATCTGTTGCGTGCTCAAGGGTTCCGGATTCGCGGGCTGTTCGTTGACTTCGGGCAAGCCGCCCGAAACAGCGAGAGAACCGCCGCGAACGCCATAGCGCGCCACTTAGAAATAGACTTGAGTGTTATAGAGATTCGCGGTGGGCCTGACGTCGGCGCTGGGGAAATATCGGCTCGAAACGCTTTTCTCATATCCGCAGCTTGTTTTTGTGCTGGGAGCAGATCGTGCATCGTGAGCATCGGCGTACACGCAGGAACCTCGTATTACGATTGCAGCCCAGCGTTTATCAATCGCATAGCCCAATTAGCGGAAGAGCAGTCGGAAGGCCGGGTGACTGTCGTGGCGCCGCTGCTTACATGGTCGAAGACGAAGATCTACGAGGCGTTCTCTGCCGCCGATCTTCCCCTGTCGCTCACATATAGCTGCGAGTCCGGCGACGCACCGTGCGGCGTATGCCTCTCGTGCAAGGATCGCCAAGCAACAGCATGCTAGCCAAACGCCGCATCATAACTGGCACCACGATGCCGCTGCGAACGCCGATGCTGGTGCCTTCCTTTTCCAGCAAGAGCGACACTGACTGGAAACCGGTCGACCAAATTCAACTGCTCTCCGAACATTTGACCGAAGCGGCACTGGTCAGCGCGTATGACCTCCACCACGGCTTAGCCACCGTGCCTGTTGGGCCAGAAATCTTGTTCATCGACAGTGGCGGATATGAGGTACTTCGAGATTTCAAAGCTGCCGAAAATGGTGATTCCTCGGGGCTCACTCGTTTCCCGTGGACGGAGCAACTCCATCGCACACTCGTAGGGAGCCTCAAGCTTCCTAGAGGTGTCAAAGCTCTTGTCGCAGTCAGCTATGACCACCCCAACACTCCGAAGCAAATCAGCGAACAGATCACAGCCGCAAGGGAGTTGGCAGAAGCGAACCCCCAATTCCTCGTGGAGATATTGCTCAAGCCTCCCCCGAATGAGCGCGTCCACGACATCGAAAACATCCTGCCGCATATCGAAGAGTTGAGGCCCTTTTCGGTGATAGGAGTTACAGACAAAGAACTGGGTCCGTCCATGTTGCATCGCATGGCGGCGGTAGCTCGACTGCGGCGAGCGCTCAACGAGAAGGGCATCGACACACCCATCCATGTATTTGGAAGCCTAGATCCAGTCACGACCCCACTTTATTTCCTAGCTGGCGCTGACATCTTTGATGGGCTGTCGTGGCTGCGCTACGGCATGAAGGAAGGGAGAACGACGTACCTTCAAAATCACGCCGCTTGGGAGTTCGGTCTTAAAGCCACGCCCGAGAGCGTCCAGTCTGGTACTTGGGTCAACAACTATTTGTATATGAGGAAGCTCCAAGAGCAGATGGAGTGCTTCCTCAAGGAAGGGAATTTCGAAGAGTTTGAGAACACGGGCAGTCTTTTGAAACATGCCCATACAGTGCTGACGGTGGAGCTGGGCGAGTAATGGGCGGAAGCGCGGGAGGCCCCTTCGACTTCGACGCAGTGAAGCAGGCGCTCGCGCGGGAACAGCGCGTACGTGAAGATGCTGCAATAGGTGCCTTTCAAAGCAGGCTGTCGGAGATTCTGAGCGGGCTGCTGGCGAGGTTCAACGACCGAGACAGTCGCTTGGCGTTAGGTCGCCTTCAAAGCATCAAGAGCGCCCTATCATCCGAACTCGAAGGCAATTTCGAGTATCTTTTCGGCGGATCCGTAGCGAAGCACACATACGTCGACGGTCTTAGTGACATAGACTGCCTGGTTGAGATCAATGATAGCGCTTTGGCGGACGCAGCACCCAGCAAGGCCCTCGAGCGAATAGGTCAGGTGCTAGGTGAGGCCGTACGAGACGCTGAGATCTCCGTCGGACAAATGGCCGTTACGTTGAAGTATACTGACGGGATGGAGCTACAGCTTCTCCCAGTCGTGAAAGACGCAACCGGCCGTGTGCATGTTGCGTCTTTCGAGCAAGACGCGTGGTCATCCATCAATCCTATTGCCTTTATGTCTGCGTTGACGAGGCGAAACGCGGAGTGCGGAGGCAAACTTGTGCCAACGATCAAGCTCGCTAAGGCAGCGCTCTCCAACTTGCCAGAAGCGAACCAGCTGACAGGCTATCACCTTGAGAGCTTAGCGATTGAGGCATTTCGTGGCTACGACGGCACGAAAACGCCGGCCACTATGCTTCCAACCTTCTTTGAACGAGCGCGATCGCTAGTGCTGACCCCAATCGTAGATAGCACTGGACAGTCCGTTCACGTGGACGCGGATCTGGGGCCAGCGAACAGCGCTGAACGGCAAGAGCTCAGTTTTGCGCTCGGGCGCTTGGCGCGGCAGATGCGAATCGCGTCCGCCACAGCTTCCGAGACGCAATGGCAGCACTTCTTTGAACCAACCGAATAGGGACGATTAATGGCCGAGACTCGCGTTGGGCAGGTCAGCAATATCCGACGAGTGGCGGATATGCTCGGCAGCGCGCACGCGAATCTGCGTGATCGGTATCAACGGCGAGCAGTTGTCCTCGATGTTTTTCTGCTGGTGATTTCGGCTTGGACGGTTTCCCTAGCATTTGTTGACCCCGAGATCGCCAAATCCCTTACTCCATTCGGACTAGAGAGCGTTTTGTGGATTGGCTTGCTGGCAGTCGGCACTTTCGCCATGACGCTGGTACAGATGAAGGTGGATTGGAAAGGACGCTCGGACGCACATAAACGTGCATTCGAAATCTACATCGATGTAAAGCGAGAAGCAGGATATATTTTGGCCGATGGAGACACCGTCGGCGACAAAGAATTTGATCGCCTCACGTCCAAGTACGACACGGCTTCAGCCGTTGGGATAGGAATCCCTGAAAAAGAGTTCCTGGCCCAGAAGCGGCATCACTTGATGAAGGTCGAGATTAGCAAGTATCTCGACAAGTATCCCGGTGCCCTGCCCTGGCTTCTTCGATTGAAATGGGCATGGAGAGACAACGCCTTCCGCAAGAAGCCGGACCCAGAGCAACCAAAGCTGTCGCAATAACGCGAGTATCGAACCACTTTCGCTTGGTTTGTTTGTGTTGCTGTCGTTGCAGAAGCTGGCATCCAACTAACGGCCAGGCCGTTCGCCTGTCGCAACGTTTTGATTCACGGCACGACCCGGTTTGATATATAGATCATGCCTGCGAGAGTGGGCACCAGCCCCAGGTCGCAATGCCAAAGATCACCAAGAAGCTGATCGATTCGATCAGTCCCTCCCCTTTCGAGCAGATCGTCTTCGACAACGAGACTCGCGGCTTTGGCTTGAAGGTCACGACTTCTGGTCGGAAGACGTTTTTCCTGAAGTACCGAAACGCCTATGGGCGTCAGCGTAAGCCGACGATCGGCGCATACGGCGACCTCACCGTTGATCAAGCCCGGAAGATCGCGACCGAATGGAAGGTGAGGATCGCGCAAGGTGGTGATCCGTCTGCAGAAAAGCAGGCTGCACGAACACAGCAAACGCTGAACGAGTTTTGGGATTCTTATGTCGACTCTGCCAAGAAGAAGCAGAGCACCAAAAGCATGGAGCGGTCTTACTACGAAACGCACGTTCGACCGACCTTGGGAAAACTTCCCCTGGCCGACGTTCGGCAAACGGATGTTCAAGCGTGGATCAACACTAGAGCAAAAACGCCGGGAGCGGCTAATCGCACGGTAAGCATGCTCTCCGCTGTATTCAACGAAGCCGAACGTCAACAGCAGCGAGACCCCAATAGCAACCCTTGCAAGGGCGTGAAGAAATTCCCTGGCAAGGCCCGCGAGCGCTACCTTTCGCGCGACGAGTACCAGCGCCTTGATGCCGTGCTCGATCAGATCGAGAGCGATGGTTCGATGAACTACATCGTAGCCCCGGCCATTCGCTTTGCACTTCTTACAGGCGCTCGCCGCGAAGAATTCCTGTCGATGAAGTGGGAGTATATCGACTTCGAAAGTCAGACCGTGCATCTGCCTGACAGCAAGACCGGACCGCGAAAGCTGTACCTGTCACAGCCCGCCCTGGACATCCTGAAGAAGCTTCCGCATGTCAGCGGGAACCCATTCGTGTTTCCCGGCCTCAAGCCAAAAGATCACTATCACAACCTGAAGAAGCCTTTCAAAAAGGTGCTGGCGCTCGCTGGCATCAGCGACTTCCGAATTCATGATCTTCGACATACCCATGCTTCATGGGGCATCTTAGCCGGCCTCTCGACGAACTTGATTGCAAAGACACTTGGTCACGCGCAAGCGCGAACGGCGGAACGCTACGCGCACATTGGCGACGAACCCGCTTTGAGGGCAGCGGAAATGGTTGGCCGCGAGATGACCAATGAGATCGACAAGCGACGCGCGATCCAGGCCACGGTCAGTCCAATTCTGCAATCATCCGGACCTGATCTCGCACAGCTTCAAGCCGCTTCTCAGGAACAGATTTCAGAAGCTGGGCAATCTCCGCTTCAAGGCGCACTCGCCGCGTAGACTTCGACTTCTCATGAATTGTTGTGGGCACCAGTTCGTTGATTGAGAGATTTAGAGCCGTAGCCAGTTCGACAAGCATGTCCAAGGTGGGCAAGGTCCGCCCCCTCTCGATCAGCGATACGCTGTCCGCGTGCCGGCCAATTCGTTCGGCAAGTTCTTCTTGCGTCAGTTCCGCATCAGCTCGCGCTGCGCGGACCGCCGCCCCAATTCTTTCCTTGAGGCTCTTGACCATAACCCGAGGCTTATTCGGTGAGACGCGGTCCGCCACCGAACAGGGCTCGACTTCACGCGGTCGCACCGATAGCATTCGGTGTTTAGGGATTTTTTCGGTGCACAGCTGGGGATTGCCTCTGCCGTGTCAGCCCAAGTGGACGGTGGGCGCAATCGAGAACCGAGTTGATGTGCGGGGGCAATTTGATGGCGCTGGTCTATTGTACGGAATGCGGGAAGCAGATCGCCGATAGTGCGGCTAGCTGCCCACAATGTGGAGCCGCGAATAGGGCTCTTGTCTCCGCCAATCCCACGGCTGACCCACCTTCCTTGTTCGCAACCATCTCCAACATCGGTCAAACAAGACGCCGAACCTCGTCCGATAAATCTCGCACCACTGCGGCTTGGTTATGTCTTCTCCTCGGCGGGCTGAGCGCTCATCGCTTCTACGTAGGGAAGCCGGTCACAGCCATTCTGCAGGTTATCACCGCAGGCGGCCTTCTAGTCTGGCTGGTGGTTGATCTCGTCCGCATTCTGAACGGCACATTCGAAGATTCGGAAGGTCTTCAGCTGGTTCCAAATCATTCCGGAAGGGGCCGAACCGGTGGCAGTTCGGTTCGCGCGAGGCCGGAACCGCCAGCGAAAAAAAACAGGTGGGTGGCGGCGCTCGGCGCAATCGCACTGGTTTTGGTTGTCGGTGGTTTGATCGGACAGTCCGGGTTGGTTGGTGTTGGTTCAAACGGATCGCGGAGTGATGATCCTATTGCTTCCGTCGGCCAAACCCTTCGACTGGGAAATCTGGAAGTCATCGTTACGAAAGTTCAGGCCAGAAGCGTGATCGCTTCTATGCCGATGGGGACCGAACCGTTGGCTTCGGCCGCCACCGGAACGACGTATGTAATCGTCGAGTATCAGTACAAAAACGGCAGCAACGCGCCGATGGCTTGGGCTGATCCCGATCTCGTTCTGCTGAATCAGGACAACGTGCGCCTGGCAACTGATCTGCAAGCTAGAGCGGCACTGGAGTTTGAGGGATCGTACACCGCGAAGCTGTTCTCCGATCTCAACCCCGGCGTGGTCGTGACGGATGCCAAGGTCTTTCATGTCAATGCGGCCAGCTATGATCCAGACACATGGACGATTGAGGTTTCCACTTCCGCAGGGCGAGCGTTAGTCGCTATTGCGCCCCGACCCAACATCAAGCCCGACGTGGCTCCATTGATCCCACAACATGACGACTCACCACCCTTCCCTCGCGCGCCTGGAGCATTGGCAGCTGATCCGGACAGCGGTTCATCGACAGGCGAGCTGCAGACCCTACGTAACACCCGCATTGGGCGCTTTGCTCGCCATGGTCAGATCAGCGCCGCATTGATGGAAGTGGTCAATATCGACAGTCGAATGCAGGGTCGTGATTTCAGCTCTGGAGGTTGTGGTTCCTATGCCTGTTCCGGCTTGGGCATCATTGTGTTCGCGTACAGCAAGACGGGCGCGTCACCGGAGGAAGGCTCAGTGATGCTGATAGCGCCGGATGGGCAAAGGATATCATCAAGTGGCGGTATGGATGAAGCAGACGCCGAAGAGTTTGGTTGGAACAGTAATCAGGTGCTTCGATCTGACAACGTCTTTCGCGTTGAAGGACAAAGCCCGACCGACATTCTGAAGTCGGGAAGATGGCAAGTGGAAGCGACGATCGGCGGGGAGCGTTTTGTGTTTCCCGTCATCGGCGCAGGAAACGCCAACGCGCACGAGGGAAATTCGATCTGCTGCGCCGCACTTATCGATGTAGCCGTCGATGACGTGTTGAACGTGCGCTCCGCTCCAGATGCCGGTTCTGATTTGGTCGTGTCTGTATCGCCCAATCAGCAGGGAAGGCTCGCAGTGCTCGATTGTTTCGGCGAAGAAAGCCGCTTCGGTTGGCAAAGCTTGGAGCAATCTCAGGCCGAAGGCACTTGGTGTTTAGTCGAAGTCACCGTGGCAAGTCCTGGGTCCGATTGGGCTCAGACATACGGATGGGCCAATGCCCGACATCTGCGCTTCGAGGCTGGACCACGGTAGCTGGCGATAGAGCCGTTACCAACGGCCAAGCAAGATGATTTGGAGGTTCTGGGGTCTTCGGCAGGAAGCTTTTGGCACCCTGGAAATATAGATCATTAGGTGATCGTCTTGGTTTTCCAGCGACGCTGCGTTGATCCGGCAAACTCTGGAGGCTCAGTGATTGAGCGTTGCTCGCCGTTGGCGCTCTTGGCTGCTTGATCTCCTTTTTGTCTAGGGTCGGTCTTGGAGTCTTCGGTCCAGATCAGGTTCTGGAATAGGTTTGGATCAAGGTCCGGTTTCTGGCCTTGCTATGCTCTGACCAGTGATGCCCGGCCCCTGGGAACTCGTTACCGCTGGGACCGGGCAATCACCTTTTTTCCGGCTATCTAGTAGTTCGCGAACCACCTTTCGGTGTTGTGCATGTCGAATTCCTTCAACATGTACTTATACCATCCCTCCCCTTCGCCGGGCTCGATCGGCACGCCCCATACCTCTCGAAATCCCCAACGGCTTTCTCTCCATCTCTCAGCAAGAGCGAACGACAGGTCATCGGGATCGACAGGCAGCGTTGCGCCAGCGACCGCAATGTGTACATGCAGCCGCTTCCCGGCCTGAGGATTACCTTCGACGCAACCGCAGTAGCGAAGGCGAGCACCGTGCCGTACGGCCTTGCGTCCATAGATGTCTCGCGAAACGCGCTCCATCACACGCGCCGTGTTCTTGGCAAGATCGCTCACGGTCGCCATTTGCGGTGCGCCTGTGAGCAAGGTGAGACCTTGTCTTGCACTACCCGTGAAGGCGAACTGAGGCTCGGCTCGTTTGAACCAGTCCAGGTACCCGCGGATCAGATCCAGACGAACAATGCTCATTGCTCGCCTCTCATGGTGTACTGGGCAGTGGAGGAATAGGCGTGGCGGTGGACCCACGTCTCAACCTCAATCACGCTGTACAGAATTCGACGACCGACCTTGTAGTAAGTCGGGCCTTCGCCGCTGACTCGCCACCTGGCCAGAGTCGAGCACGACACACCCAGTGACCGGGCGCATTCGCGGACATCGAAGTAAACTTGCATTTTGGAGCTTTCCTGCTCTGAGGAGGCTCCCGAGAACGGCATCATGACAAAAAATTCGCGGTCCCCGTCCCAGGAGACCTCGGTTTGAAAACACGCCTCTCGCCGGCGAGAAGCGGACTAGTTCACGATGAAAACGGGCGAACCCGGTGCGCGGACATCGAACATCGCGTAGCTATGCGTGCTCGCCCTGCGCTCACGACTTCTTATAACTCAACCGCGTCCTTTCGTACACAACGACGTGGCGTTGATCCGCATGTTAGCGTGTTTGATTTCGCTCGCTATTTGAAGAACTCCTCCAGTGAGACGCTGCCGGTTTCGCTGCGCGTCTTCTTCAATAGCTGGAGTCTCCCAAGACGCTCGGCGGCCCGTGATGATGTTGCCCTGTCGAGAAAGGCCTCCACGTCGGCGAAGCGATAGCGGACACGACCGTGAACCTTGGACCAAGCAATTGGCGGAGCCGGACGCACCTCCACCTGAGCCCAGCGTCGAGTGACAGGGTCACGAGTCCAGGTCAGTCGCGGAGCCGGCCTGCGCCATCTATCAACTGCGTCACGAGGCAAACCCATGATGTCGGCAAGCTCGGACGTGTCGAGCGAATCGTCGTTGTTCAAGATGCACTCCTTCGAATGCAGGCAGACGGTAGGGCCGAACTGCTCTGCGGGTTGTCATGTCGAAAGAGCGCGAGGCTCGTCGAGCACCGAGGCTCGAACTCAAGGCGCTTAGTTAGGTGGTCAGCACACAGACTTCTTGTAGGTATCAGACATTTAATCCCGGCTGTCCCGGAAGACCGAAATCAGACCCTCGGGTACCTATTTGGTACCTGAGAAAGCACGGAGCTTTTCGGTCTGATGAGCGCGGCTCCTAAGTTATTGAGCCGGTTCACTAAGGCTGGTGGGCGGTACAGGGATCGAACCTGTGACCCCTACCATGTCAAGGTAGT
>CAYVTM010000021.1:0-8642 GCA_964454645.1 uncultured Sphingobacteriaceae bacterium
GTTCGCGGAGACGGATTCCTTACATTGTACCCGGCATGAATCACGCGGAGGGCGCAGAGAGATGTTCGTCAGATAAATATTTTAAGAAATACATTTGTAATATGCGCTTTGCGTACTCCGCGAAAAACCTTTGCGTTCTTTGCGGTTACTCTTTTAAACCGCAAAGTTC
Source organism: uncultured Sphingobacteriaceae bacterium (assembly GCA_964454645.1). GTDB lineage: Bacteria > Bacteroidota > Bacteroidia > Sphingobacteriales > Sphingobacteriaceae > CAYVTM01. Next base: position 170 of record CAYVTM010000021.1, read on the forward strand.
GCGGAGACGGATTCCTTACATTGTACCCGGCATGAATCACGCGGAGGGCGCGAAGAGGTGTTCGTCGGATAAATATTTTAAGAAATATATTCGTGATATGAGCTTTGCGGTTACTCTTTTTTAAACCGCAGAAACTTATTTATTTGAGAATGGCATCGCCCAGTAAATAGAATACTACCAGCCAGGCAATTCCTTTTAACAGGAAAAAAAAGAAAGCCGCCCATCCCATTCGTTTAAACCAGGTGATATATTTCTCTTTCACTTTCATGGAGTCTGTTTTGAATATGAGTACCTCGAAATTATTTATTTCCAAACAATCATTTACCGGCTTTGTTTCCCCGGATTATTGAAAAATATAATTTCTTCGGGGCTAAAATAATATTTCTGTTTGAAAACTTTGTACGAATCGGAAGCATTTGAGTGATTAAGCACATAATCGCTGAATACATACAGCTGACTTCCGAAACCCCGGTCAATGGTTCTTCTGTCCGTTTCCCGTTCCAGCTTTTTCTTATAGACAGGTATCGTTTTATATAAGATCCCGGAAATAATTAATCCCGCGATGCTTTGCTCTTCGTACTTGCTGATATGCGCTAATTCATGCGCAACGATTCCGATCTTAGCATTCAGGTCCAGATCGTCGAAGCTTACGCTGCCCCTTTTCCCTGCTTCGCTATTGATACGGATCAGGTAGCTTCGCTTCGGAAGAATGAGACATTTCAGTTGCGGGCGCGCCAGCATCGTTGTTTTTATTCCTTTGTATTCGAAATCTATGGCAGCATCTTTCAGTTCGGGATATCCGCTCAGGGCTATCAATACAGCAAGCTGATACTCTTGGGGGATGTTTTTATACCGGCCATATTCTACCTGGAGCTCATCGATGATACCGGAGCTGTTTTCATCCGGCAGGCTTACAGCATATACCGGGCTGAAAATAACTTTCAGCAGCATCAAAAGGGCGATATAGAAGCATTTATTTAACATTAGACCGATACCTTTAAATATCGGGATTTCAATTATAAATAGCAAGCATTTGCGAAATAATTGTATATTTAATACTCACAAAACCAATGTTCTATGAAAACACGTCTATGTATCTATTTTCTTTTCTGCTTCTTTTTAGGGATGACAGGCATTAAAGCGCAGGAGGGCGAGCTTTATCAAAAAGTCGAAAGAATGCCCGAGTTTCCCGGAGGACAAGTTGCTTTGGTAAAGTATTTAAGCAAAAACATTAAATACCCGGCCCGTGCAAAAGCGGATTCTATCAGCGGCAGAGTGTTGGTTTCCTTTGTTGTTGATAAAAGCGGGGCTGTAAAAGATCCTAAAATTGTGAAGAGCCTTCATGCTGATTGCGATGAAGAAGCTTTGCGTGTTGTAAGAAGCATGCCTCAATGGACACCCGGGGAGAAAAACGGAGAAAAAGTGGATGTATTGTTCACCCTCCCCATACAGTTTGAAGCAAATTAACCGGTTTTGGATACGAACAAAAAGCGCGTATCTCGAATTTTTAAAAAAAATACCTGTCCGGCGAACGCCTCTCCACTCCTTCCGCGTGGTTCATGTTGGATACAATATAACAGATTAAGTCTCCGCGGTTAAAAAAACCGCTAAGTGCGCAAAGCATATATTATGCCTGTGCCGTAAAAAAATTTCTCGTAGCTATTCCCGGTTTCGAATTAATTTAATTTTTCCCACCATACATTTTCAGAAGAGCTGTGCAGCCCGAAACCTTGTCCGATTATGGGATACAACATATTTACATCTTCTTCAGCCGCTCTTTTTTGCAAACGTTCCACCGGCTCTTTCCAGGTATGAAATCCCAATGTAAATTTGCCCCAGTGAATAGGAACAAGACGTTTTGTTTGCAAATCGATAGCAGCCTGTACAACCTCTTCCGGCATCATGTGTATATAAGGCCACCAGCTGTTGTATTGTCCGCATTCTAAAAATGCAATATCAAAAGGCCCATATACTTCGCCAATTTGTTTAAAATGTTTTCCATAGCCCGAATCGCCGCTGAAATATATTTTTTCATTTTTACTCAGTAAAACATAAGAGGTCCAAAGGGTTTTATTACGGTCGAATAAAGCTCTTCCCGAAAAATGCCGGGCAGGTGTTGCAATCAGTTTGAGCGAATCGCTTAATACCTGTTCTTCCCACCAATCCATCTCTGTAATTTTCGAGGGATCGATACCCCAGTACGCTAAATGTGAGCTTATTCCAAGAGGCACATAATACTTAGTTTCTGAAGAACGCGCTTTTAACTTTTGGATGCTTCCATAATCGAGATGATCATAATGATCATGTGAAATAAAAACGAAATCGATAGCCGGAAATTGATCGATGGAAAAAACTTCCGTACCCGGAAAATTCTTAGCTCCTATATATTGTACGGGAGAAGCACGTTCAGAAAAAACCGGATCGATTAGAATATTCTTTCCTAGGGTTTGAATCAAAATACCCGAATGCCCGAACCAGGTGAATCTTGTTTCCCCGGATTCGTTGATCGTATAATCTGTTTTCTCTACCGGTAATGTATCCGTAGGAGCTCTACCGGGATTTTTTTCAAACATACGTAGAATCATTTTCCAATAGGATGCGTCGTGACTTAATTGTGGCGTAGCTTCCTGATTTATGAAAGCATTTTCGGCGTATTGACCGGAAGCTTTTATATGCTCAAGTATATCCCCATGCGGTTTTTTACCGAATGAAGCTTGCTGCATAAATAAAAAAATAATAATACTGAAGAGGGATATAATTATTAATAGGATGAGCATGGCGTATTTGAGGAGTTTCATTTGTATGCAAGCTAAGAATCGGATTGTATATAATCAATAATTAATATTGTATCAATCAAAAAAAATACAGAATCTTTGTTTAATTATTTGGATAAGATGAATTACCCGGATTTTATTTTTTTGCATACGTATGGGAGATGGGTTCTACTGATCGCTGTTCTCATAACGATTTTCAGATCGGCTTTTGCATGGTATAAGAGTTTGCCTTATAACCGGCTTGATCTTTATTTATTAAAAACCCTTGTTATCGTTGCTCAGTGGCAGCTTGTTCTGGGAACCCTGGTTTATACATTCAGTCCGCTGGTAAGCTTTTTAAACAGGAAAGACTATCACTTCTCTACAGAGTTTGATTTTTTATTTTTTGCTGTTATTCATCCGCTTGTTATGCTAGTCTGTGTATTTATACTCAGCATGTCGCCCATAAAAATTTCACAATTAACAGATGCGCGGAGGAAACACAGATCAACTGTCATCCTATTGTCAGTTATAATAATTGTAATAATTCTTTTTATACCTTGGCCTTTTGGGGAACAAATAGCAAGACCTCTATACAGGTAAAACGTATGAAACAGCGATACAAATGTTTTACTTCATAAGAGCAGGAATGATTAGTTGACCATTCCATATGACTATAAAAATAAATTATTAATATATGAAAGAAAACATTTTTAACTCATTGAAACAACGATTACGGGTAACGGGATTTATCGAAGGATTATCCTATTTAATTTTATTGTTGATAGCAATGCCTTTGAAATACTGGGCAGATATGCCCGAAGCAGTACGCTATACAGGATCTGCACACGGTGCATTATTCGTACTTTATATTTTGTATGTATTTCAGGCATATTTTCAAAAAAAGATGAATGTGAAAGAGCTGTTCGTTTCTCTCTTAGCATCCATTATACCTTTCGGAACCTTTTATGCAGATGCAAAAATCTTTAAAAAGATGTAATATTAATATCCCGCGTGTTTTGTTAGCTATGAATTAAATATTTCAACAATAAAAAAAGAGCTTCAATTCGAAGCCTTTTTTTATTTATATTCGTATATGTATAAATATATTTTCCTCTTCCTGCTGCCTGGACTATTTTCTTGTTCCCCCGCCTATAAAAAATTTCAAAGCAATGCTTTTGATTCGGTAACGGTTATGGCAAATGGAGGTGTTACGGGTTCCGGGAAAGGATATGTTATTCAACAAAACGGAGAAGTGTATGTGCAGTTCCACTATCCCAACCGGCCCTACGATCAGAAGTTCTACCGGCAGGCAAATACCGACTCGGTGCTTCATCTGTTCTATCGCCTGGAACAAAGTAATATGATGCAGAGTTTTCATAACGAACCAGGCAATATGAGTTATAGTATTCAAATGCAACAAGGAGATAAGATACATATAGTTGTGTGGTCCGACGGGCAAGATTCCACTCAAAGCTATATCGATATGTACCGCATGTTGAGAAGTTTTGCCGAAGGTAAATAGTCAAAATCCAAAGTCAGATTCCAAAATTATTGCTACCTTAGTGCCACTAAACTGAATTTATCCATGGAAGTAAAAGATTCAAACGGTAATATTTTAAATGATGGAGATACCGTTGTCGTTATTAAAACGCTGAAAGTAAAAGGTTCATCCTTACAGGTTAAAAAAGGACAGGTTATTAAACGTATCCGTTTGACAGACAATGAAGACGAAGTAGATTGTAAAGTGGATGGAATGAGTGTAGTGCTCCGTACAGAATATTTAAGAAAGGGTTGATTGTTCAACCCTTTTTGCATATCATTTTTTTGAATAAATAGTATCGATAACCCTTTATTCAAAATAAGCTTATCAGAGATCGGCCGAAAAAATCAAATTAGAATCAATCTAAATTCGGATAACTTTCAAACAAATATTACAGATTAAATACATTTGCGTTCAATTAAAATCACAATTAATTATGAGCAGTTTCGCTAAAATGTTCTCATCATCAATCGGGAAAAAGCTTACCGTCGCATTAACAGGATTATTCTTATGTACCTTTTTGGTAATACATGTTATCGGAAACATTCAGCTTTTTTATAACGATCAGGGATTGGCCTTTAATTCCTATACGGTATTTATGACAAGCAATCCTCTGATTAAAACGGTTTCTTATATTTTATATGCATCCATTTTATTTCATGCATTTAAGGGTTTGCATTTAGTTTATCAGAACCGTAAGGCTCGTCCGGCACCTTACGTGAAAGTGAATGGTGCCGCAAATTCTATGTGGAGTTCCCGGAATATGGGACTTTTAGGAACCATCATTTTAATTTTTATCGTTGTGCACATGAGCGATTTTTGGGGGAAGTATCATTTCGGACATATTCCTTATGTACAATACACTGAAAATATGATCAGCGGAGAAATCTCTGCTCAGCCTTATGTTGATTCAACAGGCGCTCCTTTGAGTATCGCTTCGAAACAAGTTGTATATGTGAATGGCGATGAAAAAGTTACCATACTTAAAGATTTATACAAAGAAGTACAATCGCAGTTCAAGCAGCCCCTGTTGGTTATCCTTTACATCTGCTCTATGGCAGCTATCGCTTTCCATCTGCTGCACGGATTTAAAAGCGGTTTTCAATCATTGGGATTAAACCATTCTAAATACAATGCTGCGATAAAATTTACAGGCACATTTGTTTTTGCAATCCTCATACCGGTTGTATTTGCATTAATGCCATTGTATTTCTTTTTTATTAAATAATTTTTGAAATAAACAGTACCAGATATGTCAAAATTAGATGCTAAAATTCCGGAAGGATCCTTGGAAAATAAATGGACGAAGTATCGTTCCAGCGTACATTTAATTAATCCGGCGAATAAAAGAAACCTCGAGGTAATTGTAGTAGGTTCCGGGTTAGCCGGCGCATCTGCAGCCGCTTCTTTAGCGGAAATGGGATATAAAGTGAAAGTTTTTTGTTTTCAGGATTCACCGCGTCGTGCACATTCAATTGCCGCTCAGGGTGGAATCAATGCCGCAAAAAATTATCAAAATGATGGCGATTCCGTTTACCGTTTATTTTACGATACGGTTAAAGGTGGCGACTATCGTTCACGCGAAGCGAATGTTCATCGTTTAGCCGAAGTGAGTGGAAATATTATAGATCAATGTGTTGCTCAGGGTGTTCCTTTTGCACGCGAATACGGCGGATTATTATCCAACCGTTCTTTCGGTGGTGTACAGGTGCAACGTACCTTTTACGCTGCAGGCCAAACCGGTCAGCAACTCTTGTTAGGCGCTTACAGTGCTTTGCAACGCCAGGTAGGTATGGGTACCGTAAAAATGTATTCACGCCATGAAATGCTCGACATCGTTAACATCGATGGAAAATGCAGAGGAATTATTGCACGCGATTTGATAAGCGGAAAATTGGAACGTCATTTCGGCCATGCCGTATTGATCTGTTCGGGAGGATACGGCAACGTATTTTATCTTTCTACAAACGCAATGGGATCAAATGTTACCGCTGCCTGGAAAGCACATAAAAAAGGTGCCTTCTTTGGTAACCCTTGCTTTACGCAAATTCATCCGACCTGTATTCCCGTTTCTGGGGATCATCAGAGTAAATTAACCCTGATGTCGGAATCTTTACGTAACGACGGTAGAATTTGGGTTCCTAAACAAAAAGACGATCCGCGCAAGCCCAACGATATTCCCGAAGAAGAAAGGGATTATTATTTGGAAAGAAGATACCCCGCTTTCGGAAACCTTGTTCCGCGGGACGTTGCATCCCGTGCGGCGAAAGAAAGATGCGATGCCGGCTATGGAGTAGGCGCTTCGAAAATGGCTGTGTACCTCGACTTCGCTTTTAACACCAAGCGCTACGGCCAGGTGGAAGCAAATAAAAGAAATATCCACAATCCGGGTGAAGAAGAAATCATTCGCTTAGGAAAAGAAGTTGTTAAAGAAAAATACGGTAACCTGTTCGATATGTACGAACAAATTACCGGAGAAAATCCCTACGAAACACCGATGCGTATTTACCCGGCCGTACATTATACTATGGGCGGTTTATGGGTGGATTATAATCTGATGACAACGGTTCCCGGTTTATATGCGTTGGGAGAAGCGAACTTCTCCGATCATGGAGCTAACCGCTTAGGAGCTTCTGCATTAATGCAGGGCCTTGCCGACGGATATTTTGTTATTCCTTATACGATCGGAGATTACTTGTCGGAAGAGATCCGTACCAAAGCGATCCCTACCGACCATGAAGCATTTGCAGAAGCAGAGAAAAATGTTCAGGATCGCATTCATACTTTCCTGAATATTAAAGGAACCCAATCGGTAGATTATTTCCATAAAAAATTAGGCCATATCATGTGGAATAAATGCGGCATGGCTCGTAATGCGCAAGGATTAAAAGAAGCTGTCGAAGAGATCAAAGCTTTACGTGCAGAGTTCTGGAAAGATCTGCGTGTGTTAGGTTCTGCTGATGAGTTTAATCCGGAACTGGAAAAAGCCGGCCGTGTTGCCGATTTTCTGGAATTAGGCGAATTGATGTGCATGGATGCATTGCACAGAAATGAATCCTGCGGAGGGCATTTCCGTGAAGAATACCAAACGGAAGAAGGTGAAGCATTACGCGACGATGAGCATTACGCGTATGTAGCGGCCTGGGAATACAAAGGCGACAGCAGTTTCGAAATGCATAAAGAAGAATTGAAATACGAGAATATTAAAATTGCGCAGCGTTCTTACAAATAATTTGTAAGGAATTATAAAGCGCAAAAAATATTTTATCCTATAAATACAAAAAGTATGAGTGGAAATATGAACCTCACACTGAAAGTGTGGAGACAAAAAAATCAGGAAGCAAAAGGGGATATAATGACATATCATGTCAAAGATATTTCACCGGATATGTCGTTCCTGGAAATGTTCGATGTATTGAACGAGCAATTAATAAGCAAGGGAGAAGACCCGATCGCTTTTGATCATGATTGCCGCGAAGGTATTTGCGGAATGTGCAGCATGTTTATCAATGGCCAGCCTCATGGCCCTAAACGTGGAGTAACAACCTGCCAGCTGCACATGCGATCGTTTAAAGATGGTGATACCATAGTTGTAGAACCCTGGAGAGCACAGGCTTTCCCGGTTATAAAAGATCTGGTTGTAGATCGTACAGCTTTCGATCGAATTGTAGCAAGCGGCGGATTTGTTTCCGTAAATACAGGAAACGCTCGTGATGCTAACAGTATTCCGGTTTCTAAAACAGATGCGGATACGGCTTTCGACGCTGCAGCATGTATCGGCTGCGGAGCTTGTGTAGCGGCATGTAAAAACGCTTCGGCGATGTTGTTCGTTTCGGCGAAAGTATCTCAGTTGGCTTTGCTTCCTCAGGGACAACCTGAAAGATACAGCCGTGTACAGGATATGGTTACACAAATGGATGCGGAAGGATTTGGAAATTGTACCAATACCGGAGCCTGTGAAGCGGAATGCCCGAAAGGAATCTCGATCTCGAATATCGCAAGAATGAACAGGGATTATATAGCCTCCGGTTTAGGCAGCCAGAAATAAGCTATTAAAAGTATATATGTAAAAGCCCGTGTAAAATTTACACGGGCTTTTTTATATAAAAAAACCGCAAAGCACGCAAAGGTTTTCGCAGAGTTCGCCAAGCGCATATTACAAATGTATCTCTTAAAA
>CAYVTM010000022.1:0-3738 GCA_964454645.1 uncultured Sphingobacteriaceae bacterium
CAAATTTATTTTCAAATTTCTGTCAGATTGTTGAAAGGTCGGTCGGAATTGTCGGTTGGCAGGGTCGTCCTAAAATTGGTGCTAACGCTCGCCGGTATGTGCTGTTGCGTTTTCAAAGCGCATGTTAGTTGAGTTAGCAGAGCCTAGCCAAGAGTATAAACATTAGCAAACTCATAGCTAGCAATAGCATATACCGGCTGTTGACAGTAGTAGTTTATATTTCCATTCTTACTTTTGAGAAAATTATCTTAATATTCTTGTCATCGTATGTTCTTCCTCTTATTTTTTTTGTAATTATCTCATCCCAAAAGTGAAATGTTATTTTATAGTTTTCTTTATCTAAAATTTCTATTCTTTTTATAGATTCAGTAAATATCCTTGCTAAGTATTCTGAATTACAAAACCGCCACATAAGAATTATTTCCTCTTGTTTTGTAAACCCTCTATTAAGTTCTCTTTCTCTTATTTGCTCTAGTAATTTGTAATGTTGATGACTTAACTCTCCAAAAAATTCTTTCCTCTTTAATTTTGGAATGCTTTTATATGCTTTTACAACAGAATCATCAAGCATTGATTCCCAGTTTGTCATATTGTCTTTATCGAATATCAAGGAATGTAGATAATAAATATTTTTTGCGGTTTCGTAAACTATTGAACCTAATATCTTATCCAAATCCTTTACAAGCGATAGATTTGAAACAGGTTGAATTAGCTTTAATATTGAATACCTTACTAAATCAAATTTCCAAAACGGCACGGTTCCCGCAACATTTGGCTGAAAAAAGAATTTCATATCAAGGTCAACTAGATTAGAAATTCTTACTAATTCTTCTAAACTAGGCAGAATTTCACCATTTAATATTTTTTCAAACCTTATATTCTCTATCCCAACTAGATTTGCAAAATCAATTTTACTATGCCTACTAAACCGTAGTATGCCTCTCAAAGTAATAGAAATACTCTCTGAACTAAGAGAAAATTTATTATTTAATGCCTCCCAAAGATTATTAACTTCTTGATGATTGTCTTTGAAAATTGGTAATTTATTATCACTAATGTCTATTTCATGCTCTTTAGCGAAAAGTCTATTTGTAATTTTTTCAATATCTTCTGAATTTGCTTTCGTACTTTTGGTGTTTCTTCGAATTAGAATCTCATTTACTCCTACAATAACTTTATCTTTACTTTGCAAAATCCTTGGACAAGTCAATATTCTTGATGATGGATAAATGTATATAATGCCAACAATATAAGATTCTACTTCATTTTCAATGTTAAAATAATTAATCTCAAATTTTATATTGAAACCAAGATTGAACTCTACAATATCACCTAAAGAAGATGGGTCTATTCGAGTTTCCGTATTTACTAATGAAAATTCATTATTCTCGTCAATACCAATTAGAATATAACCTCCACCATAATTTGAAAATGCCAAGAAATCCTTTATTATATTATATTTTATCTTCCTTCGTAGCTGTATGTAACTCTTTCTTATAGTCCCATTCATCACTTTCACATTTATAATTAAGTAATTCTATATATTTTTCTTTTGTTGCATTCATATCATCATGCTAATTCTGAGTTTTACTATTACTGCCAACGGGCCGCGGCTTTGCGTTCGGGCGGGGTTCGGAGCACAAAACTATCAATAAGCACTGAACTTGAATAGAAGCACAAAGCTCCAAGTTTGCACGTCAGCCAGCCTAACGCAAAACCCGTGTTATGTGTAGTGCTTTTCATTTTTCTGTCAGCTTGTTATAAAATAGTCAATTAATAATGTGTTTCCTTGTCGCCACTTTATCCAACCTGATTTTATTTTCGTTTTGCTGTCTGTGTAACTGTCATCACAATATTCTGCTGTAAATATTTCAATCCAATCTCCTTTCATTGATTTTACTTGAAAACAGTCTTGTCCTTGATATTTTATTTCTTCTGAGTTGTCAGTTGGTAAACTTCTAATTTTTTGTTCTTCGTCAGGCAATCGTGTAACTCCAAACATTCCTTTTAAATAAGTTTCCCAATTTTCAAAGGTCGTCAAGTCGCTTCTTTTCAACCAAAGTGTCTCTGCTGTTAGATTGTTTACTATAACTTTTAGCCAATTGTCTTTTACTGTCAAACAGCGAAACACAAAAGAAGAATAGTCAAGCCATAAAACTTCTGGTGCTAACCATTTTTGTTTGTCAAGGTCACGAATATTCCAACTGTTAATTGTCGTGTCGTTGAAAAATTGAACTGTTCTTTTTGGTTCCTTGTCGTTAGGCGAAGTATAAAAATGTAAAGTCGTTTTTTCGTCAAAGTTGATTGAAACTGTTCCAATTCCAAGTTCTGTTTGCGACAAGGCAAGTTTAATTGCTTTGGATTGTTTGTCTAAGCTGTCCTTAATTTCAGTCGTTATAGTGTCAGTAGATTTGTTGTTTACTGATATAGTGTCAACAGGCTTATTGTTGGCTTCTTTTACCGTTTGGTTACAAGAAGTCAAAACAGTCAAAATAGTTGTCAATAGTATCAGTTTTTTTCTCATTGTTATTTGTGCTGTGTCGTCCTAAGCTGACCGCTAACGTTTCGCCTGTAACTGTCAGTCGCGGATCAAAGCGGACCGAGTTCTCTCTGCCGAAGATATAGCTTTTTCGTGAAGAAAAAACGCCAAGTCAACTAAACACTCCGCGATTGCGGTTACAGGTTGTTAGCGGTAGTTTTTATTTGTTATTCAGTTTTTCAACGTATTTGTCTCGATATTTTTTAAAATGATTTTCGATATTTACAATTAATGTCTTACTAGTATTAGGATTAAAATAGCCTCGCTGAAATGCTGTAAATTTTGCTGTGTGTTGAGTTACAACTTCATTATCTTGAGTAAAGCTAAGACCAAATATATTTATTCCAACATACTTTGGCAATTCGGTTTTTAAAACTCTTTGATATTGTGTTTCTACACTATAAATAGGAAAAGGATCAAAAGTAATTATTGAATTAACATTATCAAGATCGGGAAGTTGTTGAAGATAATTTAGGTTTATTGGTTCGTTCATACAAACATGAATTAATCCGATTAAAGGAAATCCATTTTGTATTAGTCCAAATGTTTGAGTAGTACCTAAAGAATTTGAATTTTTCTTATAATTATCGTTGGTTGGTCTAACAACTTTCAATTCAAATGCGCTTGAAAATTCAAAGAAAATTTTATCTTCAAATGCAGGAATAATTAAAATATCTATATCACCTGGCTTTTGTGTTGGATCAAGTCCTATTTCGCTTCTAAGAATTTCTTTAGTTATATAATATCTATCAAAATTGAAGTCATTTTTCCTAGGCACATTAGTAACATCATAAAAGAAATCAAGGTTTCCATGATCACATTTTGTCTTTTCAATAAGTAAGCTAATTAATTGGCTTTCTTCCAGTCGCTTTTTTATATAATTTCCTGTTTCCAATTTCGAGGTTTTTTGTAAAATTACCGCTAATGGGCCGCGTATTGGCGATGGGCGGGGAAATTAGCCCGCCTTTTGCCAAACCGCTGTTACCTGCTGCCATATTTTCATTCGTCTTTGGTTATTCCGAAAAAGTTTCAAACGTTTGTTCATTATAGCGATACAGTCCGCAGTTTCGTGTTCCAATCCAGATGTTTCCATTTCTGTCTTCAAGTATATTCCAAACCGAATTTTTGCCCAGACCGTCTTTGGTTGTGAAATTTTCAAATGTTTTTCCATCGTAACGCCATAATCCGTCTATACTTTC
>CAYVTM010000023.1:0-2526 GCA_964454645.1 uncultured Sphingobacteriaceae bacterium
ATAACGTCAAGCTGGATATGAAGCTAAATTGAAAAACAAAAAGTTGAAACACGGCTTCCGTCTGCCCCCATTTTGGCAAACCGCCTGTTGAACTAAACCTACGGTAGCCTTTCCTGCCTTTTATTTAAAGATGGAACTTAGAAGTTCATCATAAACTTTTAATTATGAACTCCATCAAAAAACAGTACAACACAGTTGTATCACAGGCAAAGAAAGGCGTACCGGGTTTTGCAAATGCATACTCCAAATTTATTGAAAAGGTAACCATTAACCAAAGCAGTAAAAGTCTTATTGTAAACTACAGTCGCAGCCTGGCTTATGTGGCCCTTCATTTTAACCGGAGCCCTCACCAGGTGTCTGTGGATGAGATCAATGCTTATCTGTATCGCATGATGACACAAGAGCAGTGCTCTCTTACCTATTTTAAACATGCTGTTTTTGCCCTCAGGTACTGGTTTCGTCTCTTTGATATGGAAGATAAGGCTATACAGATGCCTCCCGTTAAAAAGCAAAAAAAGTTACCTGTTGTGTTGTCTAAACCTGAATGCAAGGAACTTTTTAAAGCGCCCCGCAGTTTGAAGCATAAATTTTTATTGTCGTTTGCCTATGGAAGTGGTCTTCGGATGAATGAGCTGCGCATGTTAAAGCTTAGTGACCTTGACTTGCAACGGCTGCAAGTGCTGGTACGTCAAGGCAAAGGTCGTAAAGACCGTTATGCCCCACTCTCCAAACTGATTGCTCAAAAATTACCGCTATACCTTGAAACGGTAAAACCGCAATTATACTTATTTGAAGGTAATACCCCCGGACAGCCAATGGGAGAGCGTTCCATACAATATATCATTAACGAGGCATTGCCAAAAACGGGTATTAACAAGCAGGTAAGCATGCATACACTGCGCCATAGTTTTGCAACACATCTGCTGGAAGATGGTATAGACATTCACAGCATACAGCATTTGCTGGGACATTCGGACCTGATCACTACGATGGTGTACCTGCACGTAGCGCAGGTTAAAATAAAACAGGTTCACAGCCCTTTAGATAGTCTTTACAACCTGCTGTAAATGTCTGCTGCTACCTTTGAGCTTGCACAAATTGTGCAGCAATACGGTCATGCCTATATGGAAAAGCATCAACCGCGGCCCTTTCATTGGCGTGTGCTCAATGATATTGCCGTATGTCGCACGGCCGCCCTGGGCGGTCATGCAGATGCCTGCAATAGTTGTGGGCATGTACGCATTAGTTATAATTCCTGTCGCAACCGGCATTGTCCCAAATGCCAGGCATTAAACCGGGAACGCTGGATCGCTGCCCGGCAGAAGCAACTGCTGCCCGTACCCTATTTTCATGTAGTCTTTACCCTGCCCCCGGAATTGAATGTTTATTGTATGGCTTATCCGGCATCGTTATATAACCTGTTGTTTAAAGCCAGTAAAGCCACCATTGAAACATTTGCCATCGATGACAAACACCTGGGTGCCAAGGCTGGCATGGTAAGCATACTGCATACCTGGGGTCAAAACCTGATGCTGCATCCCCACATACATATGATAGTTCCTGCCGGTGGATTTACGCTATGTGGCAACTGGAAGCATACAAAAAATAAAGGGCACTATCTGTTCCCGGTCAAAGCGATGAGTGTTGTATTTAAAAACAAGTTTATGCAGGAACTTCCATCCTTGATCAGGGAACACCATATGCCTTTATTAAGTGTTGATGACCGAAACAAACTATACAGCAAATCCTGGGTGGTATATGCCAAACAACCTTTCGGCGGACCTGAGCAGGTTATTGAATACCTGGCTCGTTACAGTCATAAAGTAGCCATCAGTAATCACCGGATAACCGCAATAACAGAAGGTAAGGTAAGCTTCCGCTATAAAGATTATGCAGATGGCTGCAAACAAAAAACAATGTCCCTTGAGGCGACAGAATTTTTACGTCGCTTTTGCTTGCACATATTACCTAAGGGATTTAGAAAAATACGCCATTATGGCTTTTTAAGTAACCGTTGCGGACCAACTTTTAAACAACAGCAAATGCAGATGGGTGTGGTGCCGCCAACAAAACAGGAAGCCAGCTGGCAAATAATCGCTCAAACAAAGTTGCAGTATGATATCCATCAATGTCCCAATTGCAAGAAGGGAAAGATGGAAGAAGTACTCAGCTTTGATAACAACGGACCACCACAATGGTTGATAAACAAATTACGATCACAAATACAAAAACGCTAATCTTATTTTTTGATGCCAGCCATCGAAAGGGCGACCTATTACCTGCACCTGTAAAAGCAATATGAATTGACGGGAAAATATGAATATAAACACTCACAAAACAACTAATCACCCTTATGGTTGCGCACGAAAGCCGCACAATCATATAAAGTCAACCCATTTTATTGAGTTAAACAAGGTCTTGATATAAAACTCAATTTTCGAAACCCCATAATAAATAACCGGCTCCCTTCGCTTCAGTCAACAAAGGCTTAAATCGAAGTTCCGCTACGCTACACTTCGTTTAAGC